>NZ_JQKD01000137.1 GCF_000745855.1 Xenophilus azovorans DSM 13620 | reverse complement strand
GGAGATCCAGCGCAACGGCACGACCCTTCGAGCGAGCCTGCCCATGGACAGCCGCAGCGCCGCCTGGCTGCGCGAGGTCACTAGTTGATCCGCGTGGACGCGGTCTGGATGGCTGTGCAGCCGCTGGACATGCGCCTGGGCACCGAAGCCGCGCTGGCGCGCGTGGTCGGTGTCTTCGGCGCCGCGCATCCGCATCACGCCTATGTCTTCGCCAACCGGCGAGCCAACCGCATGAAGGTCCTCGTGCACGACGGCATCGGCGTGTGGCTGGTCGCCAGGAGGCTCAACGCGGGCAAGTTCATCTGGCCAAGCGATGGCGCGAGTACCCTGAGCCTGAGCCGAACGCAGTTCGACGCGCTGGTGCTGGGCCTGCCGTGGCAGCGCCTGGGAGAGGCCGGCATCATCCGCGTGATCTGAGGCCAATCCGTCAACGCTCGGCAATTGCCGGATGTGCCGATGTGATCGGCGCCGTGATGCGCGACGATCACGCTCCATGATCAGCGCGCAGCAGTTGGAGACCTTGGACCCGCAATTGCGGCAGGCCCTGCTGTCGTTGATGTCCGAGGTGGCCGCGCGCGACGAACAGCTGCGCGCCAAGGATGCGCTGCTCGAGCAGCGTGAGCGCGACGCGGCGTTCAAGCAGGCGCTCATCGACAAGCTCACCCACGAAGTGGCGGTGCTCAAGCGCATGAAGTTCGCCGCCACGAGCGAGAAGTTCGCCGGCAGCACCGAACAGAAGAGCCTGCTGCAGGAGACGCTGGACGAGGACCTGGCCGAGCTCGGCCGGGAGATCAAGCGGTTGGGCGTGGACGTCGATGCCGCCGGCGACAAGGCTGGCAAGAAGTCCCCGAAGCGGCAGGCACTGCCGCCGCACCTGCCGCGGCGCGACGTGCACCATGAGCCCGAGTCCACGGTGTGCGGTTGCGGCTGCCAGATGCAGCGCATCGGCGAAGACGTGGCCGAGAAGCTGGACTACCAGCCGGGCGTGTTCACAGTGGAGCGCCACGTGCGCGGCAAG
>NZ_JQKD01000136.1 GCF_000745855.1 Xenophilus azovorans DSM 13620 | reverse complement strand
GCGAGGGAAGGATGGAAGCCCGTAGGGGCGAGACAAGCCAAAAGGCGAAGGCTCGATGCGAAGCACGACAGCCCGGCCGGCACTGCCGGCGACGCCTGGATCACCCTGTTCAATCAGGCCTACTGTTCAGTAGAGCGTCGACACCGTGCGAGGCCTGCAACCAGGCCATCGTGTCCGCGCACCGCAGGTCCACCAATCGAGCAGCGCGAAGAACCGCATCCGGCACGTTCTCGACAAGCAGCGGCTCATGGTGGGCAATCCGGTTGCGCACCAGACGAAGCGCCTCCAGCTCCGCAAAGATGTGAGCACGAGCAGCCTGCACGGTCAGCACCCTGGGCAGCCGCGGCAGCACGGTATACAGATAAGGTTTCCAGAGCGCGCCATCGAATGCGCCGGTGAACAGCTGCTGCCAGAAGCCGAAGGTCAGTTCGGCGATCACTTTGCCGGCGGCCGGGTGCTTGCGCACGGCGCCATCCAGTGCGTCACGCCCCCTTTGTCGAAGGCTGCCGCGAAACGCGGGCGAAGAGGGCCAGTTTCCGCCATAGCGCAGCGCCAAGGCGTCGGCTGCAGCATTGCGGATCACCACCTCACAGATCGACAGCGGGACCATCAGAGCCGCGGCGAGATGCGCGTTCCAGACATAGAGCGCAAGCGCTCTGTCCATCGCCGGAGGCGGCTTCAGCGCATTGAAGTAGGTCGACACGCGCGCCCTGGACAGAGCCGCCTCGATGGCAGCGTGGTTGGCAACCATGCAAATAATCTTTTAAAATGCAGTCATGAGCCGCCAGGGATCGGGTTTTCCCCCCTGGGGTCAGGTGAGTTGAAAAGGCCCGCGAAAGCGGGCCTTTTCTTTTGCCCCTCACGATTGTGAAGCAGGTGCGCCGGCTTGCCGGCCATTCACGTGAGCGAGCAACCGCAGTCCATCGAAGCAAGGGAACTGCGACAACGCATGGGAACTCCCGCATGGGCTGTTTCGCGGCAGCGAAACTGACCGCCGGCGCCGATCGCGCGCATGCGCAGCTGGCCGCCGCCGGCGGCCGTGGCCAGCGACGACCAGG
>NZ_JQKD01000135.1 GCF_000745855.1 Xenophilus azovorans DSM 13620 | reverse complement strand
GCTCGATCTCCTCTTCCATCCATGACCTCCTTCGCTGTGAAAGGGGGTCAGTTCTCAATGGCGCCAGGGGGGCAGTTTTTCATGGCGCCTGACACGGGGCGTTGACATGGCGTCTTCCTACCTCTGGTTCCGAGCCACCAGAAACACGTCGTTCCGAGCACTCCCCCGCTTGCTCCAGAAAGCACCCGCAGACGCCTCGGCAGTGTCACTGCAGATACGTTCGCGCTCCCCGAAGGAGGCGACCCTGTCACTCCAGTGTCACTGCATTCACATCGTAGTGACACTGGAGTGCCAGCACAGGTCAGCCATCGTGATGGTTGATCACGCGCTCGCCCATGCGAACTTGCCCTTCATCACGACGAAAGGAGTTCGAGATGAGCAAGTTCTGGTATGTCACCGGCGAACTGACCGAGGTGCAGCGCTACATCAATGTCCCCATGCGCTGGTGCGAGCAGTACCCTGCCCGCGAACGGCGAGAGTTCTGGCTGGCCCGGACGGATGGCATCGACCAGGAGGTGAAGCTCGTGGTCCACAGTCGCTCAATGCCCGCGCGGCGCGGTCACGAGGTCTGCGTGCTGCTGCTCGGCGAGTTGGTCGTCGGTCTGGTGAACCTCAGCACCGGCCGGCGGGTCAACTTCATCACCGCCGACCCGCCCCTGCTGCTGCGCCGCTGCGATGTGCTGGCAGCGGTCGGCATCTTCGTCTCAGGAGCCATCGTGGCTGCAAGCTGGGATGTGCGGAGCCTGCTGCTGACTGTTCCGCTCAGCCTGCTGTATGTGCCCTGTAGGGCGCTTGGCCGGTTGCTGTGGCGAACCCGGCTGCGCGGGCAGGTGGGCCGCGGTTTGGACATGGCGCTGACTGCAGCATCTGACGAACCGCCACGCCTGTGGCGCGTCAAGTAGCCGAAATGGCGAACGGATACCACGAGCCCCTGAAGCTGCCGCCAAGGGGATAATTGGGTGTAATTGGATGTAGTATTGGCGCAATGATCGCCGCCCATGCCATCCAGATCACCCCGGAAGTGTCGGCGCCGGTTGAACTTTGACCCACCGGGGGTGCGGCGGATTTCTTGGACTGGTTATGCCATGAGCCCCAGGCTCTTGCGATATTCAACAGG
>NZ_JQKD01000134.1 GCF_000745855.1 Xenophilus azovorans DSM 13620 | reverse complement strand
GCGTCCGCAAAACTGATCTGGCTCATTCGCGCAGGCTCCTTTGCGCTATTCAACGCGCCGCGGCATGATCGGTGGACTTGTTCAGACCTTCCCTAACGCCACCAAGCAGAACATCTTCTACTTACACGGGGCGCTTCCACTCTTCGACACTGGGACGCAGGTGATCAAGGAGCAATACGACCCGGTTGAGGGTTACCTGCTTGAGAAGATCAGCCAGAGAATCGAGAAGGAGGAGTACCCCATATTCGTGACCGCAGGCAATGGGGATGAGAAACTGGCTCAGATCCGGCACAACCCCTACCTGTCTCACTGCTACGACGCCCTATGCGAAGTAGATGGCTCGGTGATCACGTTGGGATTTGGATTTGGCGAGTACGACTTGCACATTCTTGAAGCTCTAAACCGCGCCGCACACTACTTGTCGAAGAGCGCGCCCAAGTTGTGGAGCGTGTACATCGGCGTGTATTCGGATATCGATAAGGCGCGAGTCGCTGAGATTGAAAAGGTGTTTCACGCCAAGGTGCATACATTCGACGCCAGGACCGCGCCCGTCTGGCAGTAGCCCACGGCACTCTAGCCGTCGAGGAGGAAGTCGCCCCAGCACGGGCGAATCGAAGCGGCAAACCGCTACAATGCGCGGCTGAACCGCGGGCGTCGTTCAATGGCAGGACCTGAGCTTCCCAAGCTCAAGACGTGGGTTCGATTCCCTTCACCCGCTCCAGACTCAAAAAAAGCTGTTTAAAATCAACAGCTTAGGGCGTCGAAGGCGGCATCCCGCCACTTCCCTGTGCCACACACCTGTGACACATGCCCTACATCTACCGCCGCGCCAGTGGCACGTTCTACGCCCGATTGCGAGTCCCGGACAACCTGCGTGCAGTCCTCGGCTCTTCTGACCTTCGCAAGTCCCTTCGGACGACCGACTACCACGCGGCGACAAAGCTCGCGTTGCAGACGGCCGCAGCGTGGAAGCAAGAATTCCAACGTATTGAAGCGATGCTCGACGCGAACAAGCTGGCAGCCGGGTCACCGATCCTGCTGACCTCAGGCCTCATCCGACTGGACCACGCGGCAGAGGCCGCAGGATTGAAAGTCGAGACGTATGCGTCTGGCCAAGTCACCTTGCCCCCGAGCGGGCGAGCGTGTAGCCGGTGATTGCGCTCAGGCAGACGGCTTCCAGCGGTGTGGCAGCA
>NZ_JQKD01000133.1 GCF_000745855.1 Xenophilus azovorans DSM 13620 | reverse complement strand
ACGTATGCGTCTGGCCAAGTCACCTTGCCCCCGAGCGGGCGAGCGTGTAGCCGGTGATTGCGCTCAGGCAGACGGCTTCCAGCGGTGTGGCAGCAGGTCTTCAACTCGGCTGGCCGGTTGAGTCGGCAGCCGCTCGAGCACATCCTTGAGATACGCAAAGGGCTCGTGCCCGTTGATGCGTGCTGAGTGCAGTAGGCTCATGATCGCCGCCGTCCGCTTGCCCGCGCGCAGGCTGCCGGCGAACAGCCAGTTCGATCTACCCAGCGCGATCGGTCTGATGTGGTTCTCCACCCAGTTGTTCGAGATCGGCACGTCGCCGTCATCGACGAAGTGGGTGAGCTCGCCCCAGCGCTTCAGGCTGTAGTCAATAGCCTTGATCGTCGCGGAACCCGGCGGCACCAGTTGGCGCTGCGCCACCAGCCAGCGGTGGAACACGGCAAGCACCCGCCGCGACTTGCGCTGCCGTATTCGTCTTCGCTCTTCGGCCGGCTTGTTCTCGATTTCGCGCTCGATGCGAAACAGGCTTTGATGGAAGCGCAGTGCCTGGCGCCCGACCTCACTACTGTGGTTGGCCCATAGTTCGTGGAACTTCCTCCTGGCGTGTGCCATGCACTGCGCCGAGGTCACGCCCTTGTCGAAGCAAGCTCGGTAGCCGCTGAACCCATCGGTGACCAGGGTGCCCTTCCAGGCGCTCGGGGTATCCAGCCTCAGGAACTCGCGCACGTTCTCGCCGCTACGGGTTTCGCTGAAGTCGAACACCACTGCCTTGGTCGGGTTGCTGCTTGGCGTGCAGTACGACCACATGTACGCGCGGTGCGTCTTGCCGTTGCCCGGCTTGAGCATCGCCACCGGCGTCTCGTCGGCGTGCAGCACCGCATGTCGCCGCAGCTCGTCGGCCAACGCCTGCACCAGCGGTTGGAGCTGCGCACCGCACTCGCCCACCCACTGCGCGAGCGTCGAGCGGGCGATCAGATGCCCGGCGCGCTCGAAGACTGCTTCCTGGCGGTACAGCGGCAGATGGTCCAGGAACTTGGCCACCAGCACTTGCGCAAGCAAGCCCGCGGTCGGGATGCCCTTGTCGATCACGTGTGCCGGCACAGCGGCTTGCACCAGCTTCTCGCAGTCGCGGCAGGCCCACTTGCCGCGCACGTGGCGCTCCACCGTGAAGACGCCAGGCTGGTAGTCGAGCTTCTCGGCCACGTCTTCGCC
>NZ_JQKD01000132.1 GCF_000745855.1 Xenophilus azovorans DSM 13620 | reverse complement strand
TTGAGGTGCGACCCACCAAACCTGTCCTCGAAGGAAATCACGATGACCAACGCCACTATGGCATTGACCGAGCTTGCCGAGAAGGGAGCCGACATCGACGTGCTGCGCCAGATGGTGCAGTTCATGGCCCAGCGCCTGATGGAACTGGATGTCGAGGGCCGCTGCGGCGCGGCCTACGACGAGAAGAACCCCGCCGAGCGGCTGAACAGCCGCAACGGCTACCGCGAGCGTACTTGGGACACGCGGGCCGGCTCTGTGGAGCTGAAGATCCCCAAGCTGCGCCAGGGCAGCTACTTCCCCGAGTTCCTGGAGCCTCGGAGAACGGCCGAGAAGGCGCTCACCGCGGTGATCCAGGAGGCCTACGTGCAGGGCATCTCCACCCGCTCGGTGGACGAGCTGGTCAAGTCGCTCGGCATGAGCGGCGTCTCCAAGAGCCAGGTCAGCCGGCTGTGCGGTGAGCTGGACGAGCGGGTCAACGCCTTCCTGGGCCGCCAGATCGAGGGCGACTGGCCCTACCTGTGGGTGGACGCGACCTACGTGAAGACGCGTGAGGCCGGGCGCATCGTGAGCGTGGCGGTGATAGTGGCCGTCGGCGTGAATACGGACGGGCAGCGTGAAGTGCTCGGGCTGAAGGTCGGAGCCTCGGAGGCCGAGCCGTTCTGGACCGAATTCCTGCGCAGCCTGAACCGGCGCGGCCTGCGTGGCGTCAAGCTGGTGATCAGCGACAGCCACGAGGGCATCAAGGCTGCGGCATCGAAAGTCCTGAAAGCCACCTGGCAGCGCTGTCGCGTGCACTTCATGCGCAACGCGCTGGCGCACGCTGGCAAGACGCAGCGGCGCATGGTCTCGGCGGCCATCGGTACGGTGTTCGTGCAGGAGTCGGCCGATACAGCGCGGGCGCAATGGAGATCGGTCGCCGACCAGCTGCGAGACAAGTTCCCCAAGCTCGGCTCGCTGATGGACGAAGCAGAGAACGACGTGCTGGCCTTCATGACCTTCCCGCGAGCGCACTGGGCGCAGATCTACAGCACCAACCCGCTGGAGCGGCTGAACGCGGAGATCAAGCGACGCACCAACGTCGTGGGCATCTTCCCCAACGATGCGTCCATCGTGCGCCTGGTCGGCGCCATGATGCTGGAGCAGAACGACGAGTGGTCGCTCAACCGGCGCTACATGCAACTTGAAGGCCTGCAGACCCTGAGCGACACTGCGCCCACTCGGCTGTCCGCTGTGGCTCGCTGAGTACCGTGCATCTCAGCCTCGTCCGGGCTGTGGACTTACACCACGAATTGGGACACGACC
>NZ_JQKD01000131.1 GCF_000745855.1 Xenophilus azovorans DSM 13620 | reverse complement strand
CGTATGCGTCCGGCAAACCCATCTTGAATGCGGCTTAGGAGCAAAGGATGCTCGTATCCACTACGACTGTTGGTGGACACGTGCACACTATCTCTCCTCAGGCGTCGGGCGACCGGCGACGCCGTCGTTTACATAGCGACGAATTCAAGGCCCATGCGGTCGCTTCAGCCGCGCAGCCCGGTGTCTCCATGGCATCCGTGGCGATGGCACTGGGCATCAATGCAAACCTGCTGCGCCGCTGGGTGCGGGACGCGGAGGTGTCGCCTGGCGGAATGGCGGAAGGCACCGCTCGCAAAGCTTTGCCCAGCACCGAGGCTGTGTCGTCGTCCTTCGTGCCCGTGCAACTGCCTGCGCCGGTCACGCCGGCGAGCGAAATTCGCATGGAAGTCAGGCGAGGTTCCACGACCATCGTGGTGACCTGGCCGGCGGCACTAGCCACCGAGTGCGGCACGTGGCTGCGCGAGTTGCTGCGGTGATTCGCATCGACGTCATCTGGCTGGCGGTCGAACCGTTGGACATGCGTGCCGGCACTGAGGCGGCATTGGGCCGCGTGGTGAAGGTGTTCGGCGAAGCCCGTCCGCATCACGCCTATCTGTTCGCCAATCGGCGAGCCAACCGCATGAAGGTCCTCGTGCATGACGGCATCGGCGTGTGGCTGGCTGCCCGACGACTCAACGCGGGCAAGTTCGTCTGGTCGACTGACAGCGCGCACACCCTGAGTCTGAGCCGAACTCAGTTCGATGCGCTGGTGCTGGGCCTGCCGTGGCAGCGCTTGGGAGAAGCCGGCATCATCCGCGTGATCTGAGCCAAGGCTCTCGAGGCTTGGCAATTGCTGGATATGCCGATGTGATCGGCGCAGTGGTGCGCGACGATCACACTCCATGATCAGCGCGCAGCAGCTGGAAGCCTTGGACCCGCAGGTGCGGCAGGCGATGTTGTCGTTGATGGCGGAGGTGGCCGCGCGCGACGAGCAATTGCGCGCCAAGGACGCTCTGATCGAGCAGCGCGAGCGAGACGCGGCGTTCAAGCAGGCGCTCATCGACAAGCTCACGCACGAAGTGGCGGTGCTCAAGCGCATGAAGTTTGCCGCGACGAGCGAGAAGTTCGCCGGCAGCGCCGAGCAGAAGAGCCTGCTGGAGGACACGCTGGACGAAGATCTGGCCGAGCTCTATCGGGAGATCAAGAGGCTGGGTGCCGACGGCGATGCTCCCGGCGACAAGACTGGCAAGAAGACGCCCAAGCGGCAGGCACTGCCGCCGCACCTGCCGCGGCGCGACGTGCACCACGAGCCCGAGTCCACGGTGTGCGGTTGCGGCTGCCAGATGCAGCGCAT
>NZ_JQKD01000130.1 GCF_000745855.1 Xenophilus azovorans DSM 13620 | reverse complement strand
CGAGCACGAACGGGTGCAGTTGATGCCGATGCCCGCTGCCTTCGACGGCTACGTCGAGGAGGTGGCCCGGGTCAGCAGCACCTGCCTGGTGTCGGTGGCGCGCAACCGCTACTCGGTGCCATGCGAGCTGGCCGGGCAGATGGTCAGCACGCACCTGTACCCGACGCGCGTGACAGTGGTGGCCGGCGACGTGGTCGTGGCCGATCACGAGCGGCTCACGGACAAGGGCAAGACGCGCTACGACTGGCAGCACTACATCCCGCTGGTGCAGAGGAAGCCGGGGGCGTTGCGCAATGGAGCGCCGTTCACGGATCTGCCGCAATCGTTGCAGCGGCTGCGCCGGGGGCTGTTGCGCGAGAGCGGCGGCGATCGTGTCATGGCCCGGGTGCTGGCCCTGGTGCCGACGGCGGGCCTGGAGGCGGTGCTGGTGGCCGTGGAGTTGGCGTTGGATGGCGCGCCGCCGTCGGGGCGCGTGAGCGTCGAGCACGTCATCAACGTGCTCGCGCGTCTGAACGCTGCGCCGCGGCCGGCCAACGTGCAGACGCCGTTGCAGGTGTTGACGCCGCCGATCGCAGATACGGCTCGCTACGACCGGCTGCGCGACATGAGCAGCATGAAGGAGACCGGCCATGCGTGACGTCATTGCTGAGCTCAAGGCGCTGCGTCTGCACGGCATGGCCGGGACCTGGGCCGATCTGATCGAGCAGAACAATGCCGAGCTGGAGCGATCGCGCTGGCTGGTCGAGCAGATGCTGCGGGCCGAGACCACCGAGCGCGCCACGCGCTCGGTCACCCACCAGATGAACGCGGCGAAGTTCCCTGTGCACCGGGATCTTGCCGGGTTCGACTTCGAGGTATCGCCGGTGGACCGCAAGCTGGTGTTGCAACTGGCCGAGATGGCCTTCACTGACGAGGCGCACAACGTCGTGCTGGTGGGCGGACCCGGCACCGGAAAAAGCCATCTTGCGACGGCCATCGGCGTGGCAGGCATCGTGCAGCATGGCAAGCGCGTGCGCTTCTACTCGACGGTGGATCTGGTCAACGCGCTGGAGCAGGAGAAGGCCCAAGGCAAGGCCGGTCGCATTGCCGCGAGCATGCTGCGCCTGGACGCGGTGGTGCTCGACGAAATGGGATACCTGCCCTTCAGCCAGGCCGCAGGGGCGCTGCTGTTCCACCTGCTGAGCAAGCTCTACGAGCACACCAGCGTGGTGGTGACGACCAACCTGGACTTCGCCGAGTGGTCCAGCGTGTTCGTGGATCCGAAGATGACCACCGCGCTGCTGGACCGGCTCACACACCATTGCCACATCGTGGAGACGGGCAATGACAGCTACCGCATCACGCATGCCACGGCCAACTCGAAGAAACGTATCAGGGCTCGCGAGCAGGAGCGCAAGGAGGCCAAGGCGCCACCGGCAGACCTCGCCTGATCAACGCTGCGAAGGGACAAGGCGCTGCGGGCTTCGCCCTGCGCGCCCTCTAAGACCGAACATCAAGCAAAGCAAGAAAGGAGGAAACAGCTACAGTTATCCACAGTCGGCAACCACGAGGCCGGCTTCCATCCCCGGGTCAAAGTTCAACCGGCAGGGTGGG
>NZ_JQKD01000129.1 GCF_000745855.1 Xenophilus azovorans DSM 13620 | reverse complement strand
GATGAAGCGACTCGAACAGGACCGCTTCATCTGGCCGGATGCCGTGGCCGTGCCGACGCTGACGGTCGAGCAGTTGCACTGGCTGCTCGACGGCATCGACCTGGCCGTCGTGCACAAGCATCCGCAGCGTCTGTACAGCCGAGTGGCCTGAGGTCCAGCACGCGTGGGAACGATGCCATGGCATGCGGGTCCAAGCTGTCGTGTCGTTGCCCGCCACCATCACCGCCGAGGACCTTGCCGCGCTCATCGCCGAGCGCGATGCACTGGCCGGCGCGCTGCGAGTGGCCCATGCCGAGCGCGACCTGGCACTGGAGCGCTTGAAGGCGCTGCAGCGCCAGCTGTTCGCCGCCAAGAGCGAGGCGCGCAGCACTGACCAGAAGGACCTGTTCCTCAACGAGGCCGAGCAGCTCGCCCCCACGGACCAGACGCCGCCGGCGCAGACAGAGGAAGAGGAATCGACGCCGGTCGCCGGTCACCAGCGCAAGAAGCGCGGGCGCAAGCCACTGGACCCGGCACTGCCGCGCGAGATCGTGCGCCATGAGCTGCCCGAGGCCGAGCGCGTGTGCGCCCACGACGGGCACGCGCTGGTGGAGATCGGTGCAGAGGTCAGCGAGCAGATGGACGTGATCCCCGAGCAGGTGCGCGTGCTGCAGCACCACCGCATCAAGTACGCCTGCCCGTGCTGCGACCAAGGCCTGAAGGTCGCGCCGGCACCGGCGCGCATCATCCCCCGCGGGCTGCTCACCGAGCGGGCGCAGGCCTGGGTCATCACCGGCAAGTACCAGTTCGGCATGCCGCTGTACCGCACGGCCGCACTGCTGCGCCGCTTCGGCGGCGACCTCGCGAGCAACACGCTGGCCGCCGGCGTCGTGCGCATTGGCCAGGCGGTGCAGCCCGTCATCAACCTGCTGCGCGACCACCTGCTGGACGCGGACCTCATCTACGGCGACGAGACCACGGTTCAGGTGCTCAAGGAGCCCGGGCGCAAGGCACAGACCAAGAGCTACATGTGGGCGCAGATGAACGGCACGGGTCCGCCGGTGCGGCTGTTTGCCTATGCGCCGGGGCGTGGCGCCGCGCATGCGGAGAAGCTCTACGCCGGCATCCGCCCGGGCACCACGCTCATGAGCGATGGCTATGAGGTCTACAACGGCATTGCCAAGGCCGGCGGGCTCACGCACCTGGGGTGTTGGGTCCACGCGCGCCGGCCGTTCATCAAGGCCGAGGACGCCATCCCGAAGGCCGCACGTTCAAAGGACCAGGTCGCCAGCCGGTTCGTGCGGCTCATCGCCAAGCTGTACCGCGCAGAGGCACTTTCCAAGGACTGGGCTCCAGCGCGCCGGCTGCGGCTGCGCTCGCGTTACAGCCGCGCGGTCGTGCGCGAGATCGAGCAGATGCTGCTCACGCACCTGCACCGCGTCGCGCCGTCCAGCCTGCTGGGCGAGGCGCTGCACTACCTGCACGGGCAGTGGCCCAAGCTCGTGCGGTTCCTGGACAGCGGCAGCTGGCCGCTGGACTCCAACCCGGTGGAGAACGCGATCCGGCCGTTCGTCGTCGGCAGACGCAGTTGGTTGTTCGCCGACACCGTGGGCGGCGCCAACGCCAGTGCCAACCTGTACTCGTTGATCGAGACCGCCAAGGCCAACAACGTCGAGCCCT
>NZ_JQKD01000128.1 GCF_000745855.1 Xenophilus azovorans DSM 13620 | reverse complement strand
GACGAACTGCTGCCGCACCGCTGGTCGCCTTCCGCTTGAGGGCTGTCACCGGCGACGCACTGGCGGTCAAGGTGACTTCGCCGGACGCATACGTCTGGCGCGCGACTGTGACCAGCACGACTGGCTGGTCCCACTCGTTCACCTTGTTGCGTCTAACGCCCACGCTGATCTGGGAGCCGCGTGAGCGGCCGGCACCGTTCCCCGGCACGGTGGCGATCGACGTGGCGCCCACGGACAAAGAGGCTGACGTGTTCACCACCATTTCGACGGCCGGCCCGCTGGCCGCCCCGGAAGGCCAAGAAGATCCACCAGGGGAAGGAGGTCGTTCATCTTCAGCTCCTTCGTCCAAGTTCCAAACCTTGCCGGACGTGATGGAAGACATGCTTTCGATGGTGGGTATCGGCGACTTACCCGCGATCGGGCAGGACGCGGCAGTGCTCTCAGAGCAGGTGCCTGCCGCACGTCCCGAAATACCAACCTTGCCCGCGTCACTGCCGTCGTCGCCTGCGCCAGCGCCCTCGATAGCGCATCCATCCGGGGAGCACTTCATGGCGTGGCTGAAACAGGGCATCTTGTCCCGCCGACTCATCATCAACGACGCAAAAGCGCTCGTGCATACGGTGAGCGGCACGACCTACCTGGTCAGTCCCGGGGTCTTCCAGCGCTATGCGCAAGAGCACCCGCAAGTCGGCGCGCAGGCTAAGCAGGAGAGCCAGCAAGACTGGCAGTGGATACAAAAGCGCTTCGAGAGGCTGCAACTGCATCGCAAGCAGCCGAACGGCCTGAATATCTGGACCTGTAAAGTCACCGGGCCTAGAAAGTCCCGTCACCTGCACGGATACCTTTTGGAAGATTCAAGCCTGCTTTTCTTAGAAACGCCGCCGAATAATCCCTACTTATCCCTGTTGTGTGAGACCACAGGAAGCGGACTTCATGAAAGCAATGAGGGTCAACATTGAAGTCCCCTCAAATACCTGAGCCACTCAGAAGTAGAGATTGGGGAACAGTTTGACACGGTACTCGACCGGTGGGATTCGGCCGAGGGCTTCATGGGGTCGATGGTGGTTGTATCGGTGTAGCCAGTCGGCCGTCATGTCACGCACCTCCTGCAGTGAATCGAAGACGTAGCGGCGAAAGCTGTCAGCGCCCTTCGAAATCGGCAGGAGCGGACAGTCCTTAATGTAGCGGATACTCACCCTCCTCTTATGGAGACCAACTGCTGGCTCCGACGTTGGCTCAGCAAGCGATCCCATCGAAAGGTCACCAGCGGCATTCTCCAAATCAGTCTTTCTGGCTCCTGAGTTATGTGTCGATCACACCCGATACGCGCCTCATATTCCTTGACTTGTATCCGACTATGGAGTTTTCATAGGAATTTGTCCGCTTACGGCGACATCCCGTTTTCCTTGGTGCATGGTGGCCGAAAGCAAGCAGATCGCGCCAAGGGATATTGCAACGTCAGCCAAATTGAAAGCGGGCCAATGCGCTCCGTGCCAATGGAAATCGAGGAAATCGACTACAGCCCCTCGCAACAGGCGGTCAACTGCGTTACCCAGCGCGCCACCTAAGATCAGGCTATAACCCACGCCTTCCCATTTAGGGAAGGTCTGAACAACTCGAAACGCAGGCAGCGCACAGGCCGTTCGAGTCGAGATGGTCCATAGGACTTGCGATCGCGGTCGCGTCAAGGT
>NZ_JQKD01000127.1 GCF_000745855.1 Xenophilus azovorans DSM 13620 | reverse complement strand
GGCCTGCTCCAGGGCATCGAGCACGAAGTCCGTGCGCATGCTCGTGCTCATCTGTGTGTCGGGCTGCGCGATCAGCGGGCTGTCCGATACCGAGCAGAGTCTGGCGCAAAGAATCAAGGCGGGAGAGGACGTCGACGGCAAGCTGACCGAGCAGCTTCTGACCTCCGTCTCCGGCCGTACCGGCATGACCGTGCTGGATGGCGGCAAGTACGGAAGCAACAATGGATTCGACCTCGTGATGCAGGATGCCAAGGGCAATGTGACCATCATCCTGGATGCGAAGCAGCTTACTCAAGCCGGGTCTGTCAGGGTGTCGACCAATGCGGCTGGGGGTACGAATCAGTTGTCGCCTGATTGGGTGGTGCGTGTCATGGGAAGCATCGATCAAAATTCACCTGCTGCGCAGGCCATCAAGCAGGCCCAATTCAACAACACCCTGACCATGGCCGTCGGTGGCGTGAACCGTACTACGGGTGAATTGATCGTCGTGCCGATTACGGTGCCGAACAGGTGATATTTACTGCGTACTTGAAATTCATGGGTGAAAAATAGATGACTAATGCCGAGTATCTGCAAGCTATAGAAGCGGGATTGAAGCACGTTCGGGGGCATGCTAAGGGTTATGGCGAATGGGAGGAGAAAAATCGTCCCGAAGTAATGATTGAGGAAGGTCGAGGTAGCCGCCAAGGCTGTCTCTATGGTTTGGGTTCACTGCACAGTGCCCGAGCGATCGTCGCTTGGTTCGGCGATCACGATCTTGATGCCTTTAAGCATGAGTGTTATGTCGCCGGCAAGCTGATGTACATCCGAGAAAAAGAAGCCAATGAACTGAGTTACACCCGCGAGCAAGACTACTTTGAATTGCTGATGAGCGACTACGCTCCCCTGGTTGATTTCTATGCCAGCCTTAGATCCTTCAGTGAGCGGGCTTGGAAGTCGATCAACAACCCCAGGGATCATCTTTTTCGCCACTACCAGATGACCCTGGCCCTGTCGGGCGAGTGGGAACTGCTGGCGCGTCGCGCGCAGGAACAGCTTGCCGAGCAGCCCAAGGGCATGGCGCGCTTCATGGTGGACCAGCGCTTCTACCTGGCCCTTGCGCGGGGAGACAAGGCAGGCATGGAAGCTGCGCTGGCGGAACTGACCTCGCCGAAGATGGCGAAGGTGCGCAACAACCAGATGGAGTTCGGCTTCACGCACTTCTTCATCGGCACGCACGCCACGATGTACGCCAAGATCGCTTGGCGGGCGGGCTACGAGGTCGAGGTGGACACGCCGTACATCCCCAGGGAATGGCTGCCGATGAAACCACTGGAGAAGTACGAAGACCCATATCCCTTCATGCAGGCCTACGACACGGATCATTTGTCCGCGAAGTAGTGACAGTGGGGTCGGGTAGCTTCGGGTGAGCTATCCGGAAAAGAAAAAAGCAAGACCATCAGGGAGGTCTCTTTGCGTCAACAGTCGATGGCAGCGTTCTCGCTGCCCCTTTGCGGAGTCAAGAGGCCCTTGCAGTTGCTGGGCCAGATCCGCGGCGGACGCAAGCAGGCCTACGACGCCGCGCAGGCCATCGGCAGCGGCGGCCCCTACAGCTACGGCGTGAGCGTGAACGTCAGCCGCAACGAGAGCCAGGCGAACAGCTTCGGCACCAGCACCCAGGCCGTG
>NZ_JQKD01000126.1 GCF_000745855.1 Xenophilus azovorans DSM 13620 | reverse complement strand
ACAACCGCGCCTTCGAGGTGCTCGGGGGCGTGCCCGCGCGTGGCATCTACGACAACATGAAGACGGCGGTGGACAAGGTGCGCCGCGGCAAGGAGCGCGACATCAACGCGCGCTTCAGCGCCATGGTCAGCCACTACCTGTTCACCGCCGAGTTCTGCAACCCGGCCTCGGGCTGGGAGAAGGGCCAGGTGGAGAAGAACGTGCGCGATGCACGCCATCGGCTGTGGCAGCCGGTGCCAGCGTTCGCGACGCTGGAGCAGCTCAACGCATGGCTGCAGGGCCGCTGCCTGGCGCTGTGGGGCGAGATCGCCCACGGCAAGCTGCCCGGTACCATCGCCGAGGCCTGGGCGCAGGAACGGCCCCTGCTCATGCAGGTGCCCAGGCCCTTCGACGGCTTCGTGGAGCACACCAAGCGCGTCTCACCCACCTGCCTGGTGCACTTCGAGCGCAACCGCTACAGCGTGCCGGCCTCCTACGCGAACCGACCGGTGAGCCTGCGCGTGTATGCCGATCGCCTGGTGGTGGCCGAGGGGCAACTCGTGTGCGAGCACGCCCGCATCATTGACCGGCGCCACGACACGGCGGGCCACACCGTATACGACTGGCGCCACTACCTGGCGGTGCTGCAGCGCAAGCCCGGGGCGCTCAGGAACGGCGCTCCGTTCAGCGAACTGCCCGAAGGCTTCCGGCGGCTGCAGGCCGCGCTGCTCAAGCAGCCCGGGGGCGACCGGGAGATGGTGGAGATCCTCGCGCTCGTGCTGCACCACGACGAGCAGGCCGCGGTGGAGCTGGCACTGGAGGCAGGCGTGGCCAGCAAGACGCACGTGCTCAACGTGCTGCACCGGCTGTTGGATGGCAAGCCAACGGCGCCAGCGCCCGTGACGGCGCCGCAGGCACTGCGCCTGGTCAACGAGCCCCAGGCCAATGTGCTGCGCTACGACGCCCTGCGCGGCCGTGCGAGCGCGGCCGGGTCGACCATCCTGCAGGAGGTGCGCCATGCGTCATGACCCGGCCAGCGCGGCCATCGTGATCATGCTGCGCGAGCTCAAGATGCACGGCATGGCCCACGCCGTGGCAGAGCTGGCCGAGCAGGCCTCTCCGGCCTTCGAGGCGGCCCAGCCGATGCTCTCCCAGTTGCTCAAGGCCGAGACGGCCGAGCGCGAGGTGCGCTCGGTGGCCTACCAGCTCAAGCTCGCTCGCTTCCCGGCGTACCGGGATCTCTCAGGCTTCGACTTCGCGCACAGCGAGGTCAACGAGGCCCTGGTGCGGCAGTTGCACCGATGCGAGTTCCTGGAGGACGCGCAGAACGTGGTGCTCGTGGGCGGGCCTGGCACCGGCAAGACCCACATCGCCACGGCGCTGGGCGTGCAGGCCATCGAGCACCATCACCGGCGCGTGCGGTTCTTCTCCACGGTCGAACTGGTCAATGCCCTGGAGCAGGAGAAGGCCAGCGGCAACCCTGGCCACATCGCGCATCGGCTGATGTACGCAGACATGGTGATCCTGGATGAGCTGGGCTACTTGCCCTTCAGCGCCTCAGGCGGGGCGCTGCTGTTCCATCTGCTGTCCAAGCTCTACGAGCGCACGAGTGTGGTGATCACCACGAATCTGAGCTTCAGTGAATGGGCCAGTGTGTTCGGGGATGCGAAGATGACAACGGCGCTCTTGGACCGGCTCACGCATCACTGCCATATCCTGGAGACCGGCAACGACAGCTTCCGCTTCAAGCACAGCTCGGCTCAACCCGTTCAGG
>NZ_JQKD01000125.1 GCF_000745855.1 Xenophilus azovorans DSM 13620 | reverse complement strand
CCCCGGGAGTGCGGTTGCCTGGTAGTTCTGAAGGCCGCGGTCGCCGGCGGTCCGACCGCCGTGGACCTGACGCCAGCGCTGCGCCGAAAGGTGTCCGGGTACGCCATCCAGGCATCATGATCACGTGTGTTGCCTGATGCCAGAACGAACAAGCGAGGTGACTCCCCTGCGCCGTCGACGTCGGCCGCAAGGCGGTCCAGCATCGAGGACCACGATGAAGGACGCCCGCGATCACGGTAGTCCGACGCCGTTACCGCAGTTGCAAAAACCCGTTGGCGTTCAGGCTGCGTGATCTCCGGTCGACTCACCGCTTCGGCGAACAGATAGGCATGATGTTTTGCGTCCCCGGCATTGTCCCCTTCAGCGGACACGAGCTTGACCGACTCCAGACGATGCGTGACAGCCACTGGGGCTGCCTGCCCGACTGCGACCGCGAGTTCCCCATACGCCGCCAAGCCTGCCAACCCCGTGCCATGGTTGGCCGTGTCGTCGACTCCCCAGGCTGGATTCACCGTGTGCTGGTCAGCCCCGTCCAGGAGCGGCGCCAACATCGGATGACCACGGTTAACCCCGGAGTCGAGTAGGCAAATGTGCGGGGTCTCTACGGCCGGCCATTGAGCGTGGGCCAACATGTCGTTCATCCAGGCACCTTGCTCTTCCACACCCATGCCATCGAAGAACTCGGCCGTGTCCTTTGCCTTGCGGAGTTCGGCCACACAATTCAACAGCATCACGGATTGGCTGAACTGTGCCTGCGACCCGTACATCATCACGACGGTGCGTTCGGGGAAGTTCGCTTGGTGCGTGCTGGCCTCGCAACCGGCGTATTGCGCGAGTTTCCGAAAGTCCTCCACGACTTTCTGACGATCCTCGCGCACGGGTAGCCAAACTTCCCACCAGAACGCGGTGGCCACATCGGCAGGCAACAGGTTCGGGTCGTCCGTCCACAGCGCACGCAGTTCCGCGCGACGGATGGACGCGATGGTGTGGATCAACGCCTTGTGGTCGAGCGAACGTCCAGACTCTCCCTTGCGATCGGCCAGATAGTCGGCAACGTAAGACTCGAAGTGCGCCAGCTTGCCGTCCGGGACAAACACATTCGCGTACGCAACGTCGCCCGCCTTGCGCACACTGAGCAACTCGATGTGCTTCATTTCGTTGCCCAGGCTCTGAAAAGCCAGTTCGACATCGGGCCTGCAGGCCCACACCGCTTTCCAAGCCTTGGTCGCGCTGAGCCTGCGCCGCTTCAGCCGCCAGCGGCTTCAGCGCTTGCCATTGCCCTTGGAGTGCCTGCCCGTGCGTTTGACGATCTCTCGTCGGGAGCAGCGTCGGGCCGCCTCCCGGGCTGCGTGCCGTGAACGGCACAGCCTCGGAGGTGTTGTGAAGGACGAGGTGGGGACGTTTATCGGCCTGTTCTTGCGGCATCGCTGGATGACTTCTTGTTATGTTCGAGTCGTTCGCTCAACCGACGCCGCTCCTCCAACGCCCGTCCCAGCGCTTGCGCCGATGCACGGTCTCCTTCGTGCATGACGGCCTCCTTGATCGCCTCGTCCACTGCCCGGCGAATCTCAGCATAGCTCAGGCCCTGAGCTTTCGCGGCAAGTGCCTTCAAGGACAGCGGCTTGGGTGCGAAGCGCGCCAACCGAGCGCGAATCAGTTCACCGGCTTGCTCTACGGTGGGCAAGTGGTACTCCAGCACATCATCGAAGCGGCGGAACAGCGCGTAGTCGAGGATCTCCGGATGGTTCGTTGCCGCGACGATCAGGCTGTGAGTATGCGTCCGGCCAACCCACATTGAAGTTCGATAGCCGGCCAAGGATGCTTGTGTCCACGGACTTTTGCGTGGACACATGGACACTTTGGAAAC
>NZ_JQKD01000124.1 GCF_000745855.1 Xenophilus azovorans DSM 13620 | reverse complement strand
CAGTACGGCCTGAAGGTGGGTGTGGCGCTGACCGCCGAGCAGATGGCCCAGCTCACCAGCGACATCGTGTGGCTGGTCGAGCAGACCGTCACGCTTCCCGATGGCAGCACCCGGCAGGTGCTGGTGCCCCAGGTGTACGTGCGCGTGCGCCCCGGCGACATCGACGGCCACGGCGCGCTGCTCAGCGCCGACGCCACCGTCATCAAGGGCACGGGCAACCTGACGAACACCGGCACCCTCGCCGGGCGCACCCTGGTGAGCATCAACGCCGGCACGGTCAACAATCTTTCCGGGGGACGGATCACCGGCGGCACGGTGGGCATCGACGCCAGGACCGACATCAACAACATCGGCGGGGTCATCCAGGCCGACGCCGCCGCCGTCCTCACGGCCGGGCGCGACATCAACATCCAGAGCACGACGCGAACGACCAGCTCCGGCGTCAACCTGGACCGCGTGGCGGGCCTGTACGTGAGCAACCCCGACGGCGTGCTGATCGCCTCGGCCGGGCGGGACGTGAACCTCGCGGCAGCGGTCCTGTCCAGCGGCGGATCGGCTTCCGTGGGCGCCGGCCGCAACGTCAACCTGGGCACCGTCACCGAGTCCAGCACCGCCGTGGCCCTTGGCCAGGGCGTAGCGGGCATCGCTGCCCAGAGCCGCGACATCGGCTCGGTCGTCCAGGCCGCCGGCAACCTGAGACTGGCCGCCGGCAACGACCTGAACATCCGCGCCAGCGGCGTGCAGAGCGCCGACGGCGCGCTGGTCGCCACGGCCGGCCACGACATCAACCTCACGGCGGGCCAGGCCAGCTCGATGGTGGCCACCGCCACCGTCAGCCACGGCGGCAACGCCTTGCGCAGGACCAGCAGCAGCACCTTCGACGCCAGCGGCCAGGTCGACGTGCTCGCCAGCAGCCTGGCCGGCAACACCGTGGCGCTGGTGGCCGGCAACGACATCAACGCGCAGGCCGCGCAGTTGTACGCCGAGGACGCCATGAGCCTGTCGGCCGGGCGCGACGTGAACTTCACCACCGCCACGCAGACCGACATCGAACTGCACGCCAGCCAGTCCAGGACCAGCGGCACGGCCTTGGGACAGGCGGTCGCAGGCCTGGCGCTCACACCCGGTGATGTCACGGCGGTCGCCTGGGCCGGCAAAAAAACCGGCGCCAACGGCGCCAGCGCGTCCATCACCCACACGGCGGTGGGCAGCCAGGTCTCGGCCGGCAGCCTGCAGGTGGTCAGCGGCCGGGATACCACGCTGACCGGCGCCACCGTGGTGGCCGACGGCGACATCACCATGCTGGCCGGGCGCAATCTCACCATCGAGAGCGCGCAGAACACGCATCTCGAAACGAACAGCCAGGCCGGCAGCACCAGCGGCATGGTGGGCGCCTGGTACAACCCCACCATCGGCCACGTCAAGCAGTTCGGCGCCGAAGCCGTCGCCCGCACCACGCAGGCGCCCAGCCAGGTGGCCAGCCTCACGGGCGACGTGACCCTGGTGGCCGGCAACGAATACCGTCAGACGGCCAGCAGCGTGCTGGCCGCAGGGCAGGCGGGCGAGCTGGCTGGCGGCGACGTCAACATCCTGGCCAGGAACGTCACCATCAACGAGGCCTACGACACCGAGCAGACGGTGGGCGTCAGCCGCTCGGGCAGCACCCTGGTGGGCGGCAGCGCGCATGTGGCGGGCCTGGGCACGGACACGATCCGCAACGGCCAGAGCACCATCCAGGCGATGGGCCAGACGGGCGACGGGCGCATGCAGGCCCTGGGCGCGATGAACCTGGCCATGAGCGGCAAGCAGGCCTACGACGCCGCGCAGGCCGTCGGCAGCGGCGGCCCCTACAGCTACGGCGTGAGCGTGAACGTCAGCCGCAACGAGAGCCAGGCGAACAGCTTCGGCACCAGCACCCAGGCCGTG
>NZ_JQKD01000123.1 GCF_000745855.1 Xenophilus azovorans DSM 13620 | reverse complement strand
CCGACTCCGACTCCGACTCCGACGCCTCCGCCTCCGGCTCAAGCGCCGGACATTCGCATCGAACTGCGGCGCGGACCGACGACGGTCACTGTGACTTGGCCTGCAGGCGCCGCCAGCGATTGCGCAGCCTGGATGCGCGAGCTGCTGCGATGATCCGCATCGAGGCAATGTGGCTGGCTGCCGATCCCATCGACATGCGTGCCGGCGCCGATCGCCTGCTTGCACGCGTCGTGCAGGTCTTCGGCGCTGCACAGGCGCACCATGGTTACCTGTTCGCGAACGCCCGCGGCACACGCATCAAGCTGCTCGTGCACGACGGCTTCGGCGTGTGGTGCGCAGCGCGTCGGCTCAACGCGGGGCGCTTCGTCTGGCCTGGCACGGGCCACGTGACGCCCTCACTGTCGCTCACTCCGGCGCAGTTCGACGCCCTGGTCCTGGGCCTGCCGTGGCAGCGCCTTCCCGAGCTGAGCGTCATCACGCGAGCCTGAGGCCTCGACACAGGCCTTCTATGCGTTGACAGTGGATGTGCCGAGGTTCGCATCGGCGTGCACTGGCATCATGCAACGCATGCTTGGCGCACGTGATCTTCCTGCAGCGAATCCGGCGGAACTGTCCGCCGAGGCAGCTGCGCTGGTCACTCAGCTGCTGCGGCGCCTGCAGGACCAGGAGCAGCAGCTGGCCGAACATGGCCGTGTCCTCGCGCAACGCGATCAGGCGCTCGCCGAGCGCGACGCATTGCTGCAACACAAGGACCGCGAGATTGCGCTGCGCGAGGCCAAGATCGAGAAGATCACCTTCGAACTCGCCAGGCTCAAACGGTGGAAGTTCGGCGCGAAGTCAGAAGCCATGAACGCCGAGCAGCGCCGCCTGTTCGAGGAGACGCTGGCCGAGGACGAGGCGGGACTGCGCGAGCAGCTCGAGCGGCTACGGCGTGAAGCTGCGGCCGCTGCAGCCGCAGCAGCTGCGTCGGATACGACGACCAAGGCGCCCCCGCGTCGTCCGCGCCGCAACCCGTTCCCCGAGCACCTGCGCCGCGTGGAACACCACCATGAGCCCGAGCGTACCGACTGCCAAGAGCCTGGCTGTGGACGTCCCATGACGCGCATCGGCGAGGAGATCAGCGAACGGCTGGACATCGTACCGGCCGAATTCTTCGTTCACCGCCACATCTACGGCAAGTGGGCCTGCCGTTGCTGCCAAGTGCTGCGCCAGGCGCCCAGCGTCGCAGAGGTCATCGAGGGGGGTATTGCCGCCAGCGGTTTCGTCGCACACACGCTGATCAGCCGCTTCGTGGACCACCTGCCGTACTACCGGCAAGAGACGATCAACGCGCGCAGCGGCGTGCACACGCCTCGCTCCACGCTGGCGTCCATCGCCGGCCAGGCAGGTGCGGCGCTGGAGCCATTGCACGAGGTGCACAGGCGATTCATCCTCGGCTGCGCGGTTTTGCACGCCGACGAGACGCCAGTGGCTCTGCTGGACCCGGGCGCGGGCAAGACGCGCCGAGCATACGTCTGGGCCTACGCCAGAAGCTGGCACGACGCGGTGCCCGGCGTGATCTATGAGTTCTGCCTGGGACGCGGGGCGCAGTACCCGCTGGCGTTCCTGGAAGGAAACGGCGAGCGATGGTCGGGGACATTGCTGACCGACCGCTACAGCGCCTATGAGACCGTGGTCGATCCGCGGCTGTACCCGGATCGCTTCGCCGCCGCCTGCGCCGCGCACGCGCGCCGCAACTTCGAAGAGTTGACGCACGACGGCACCAGCGCGGTGGGCCTGGAGGCAGTCCGGCGCTTCGCGCGCATCTACGGGGTTGAGGCTAAGCTCAAGGACCTCAGCGACGATGAGCGCCGGGCGCAACGCCAGCGGCTCGCCAAGCCCCTGTGGGAGGAGCTCCAGCAGTGGCTGCGACTGGAGCGCCGGCTCGTGGCCGACGGTAGCCCGACGGCGAAGGCCATCGACTACACGCTGACGCACTGGACCGCGCTGACGCGGCACCTGGACGACGG
>NZ_JQKD01000122.1 GCF_000745855.1 Xenophilus azovorans DSM 13620 | reverse complement strand
CACGCTGATCAAGGACTGGAACACCCAGTCCATCGTGCAGGACGTGCAGGCGCAGGCGCAGATCGCGCAGCAGTTCAATCAGAACGCGGCCAGGGCCATTGGCGAATATGCCAATGGAAGACTCCAAGAGGCCGACGATCTCTACGATCTTGCGGCTCGAACGGATGACCCCGAAAGAAAATCGGCGTTGTACGCGCAGGCCGATCAGATACGCGAAGACTGGAAAGAAGGCGGCGTCATGCGGATCGCCGCGCATGCGGCAGCAGGGGCTTTGGGCGGTGGCGCACCCGGCGGCGTGGGTGCGGCTGCTTCCGCCATCAGCGTTCCGCTCATTGCCGAGCAGATCGCCTCATCGGACTTGCCGATTCCCATCAAGGAAGCGCTGGTTGCTGCGGCTGGCACCGCTGTGGGAGCCGCCGTGGGCGGGACTGCCGGCGCAGCCGGGGCGTACACCGAGACTGTCAACAACTTCCTGACAGCCTCTGACTTGCGCTCGCGAGATCAGAAGATCAAAAGCTGCCAAGCCATGGGCGATCCAAAGTGCGAAGTGGCTGTTCTGCAAGAGTATGACCACCGCGATGCGGACAACACGGGGCAACTCAGACGCAGTTCCATCCTGGAAAAAGTTGCTCTGGAGCAAGAGCGAACGCAGTTGGAACTGCTGCTGAATGACTCCACGCTGAGCGAAGAGACTCGACAGCAGGCGCGCAGGAGCATTCAGGAGATCAACACCGCGATCAACGTGATCGACAAGACGCCGGTGATTGCGGAGGCCGCGGCAGTTGGACTGCTGGCCGCCGATATCGCGACATTGGGTGGCTTGGCTGTGGGGCGAACCCTCAGTTCTGCAGTCGTCAGGGAAGTCATTCTCAGTCGAACTGGCAGGGATGTTGGTGAAGAGGCCGCAACGCGAATTACCAATAATTTCTATCGCGACGGTATTGATGCCACGGCCTGGACAACCGGAAAACCAGGAAATATGGAGGCGAACGCTTTTGTTCACTGGAACAAACATGGGTCTGAATTTCCAGAATTACAATCCCTGACTCAATATACAGAGGCGGCTCAGAATTTTGTGGTTAACCCTCCGGTTGGAACGCTCACAAAAACGGCAAAAAATGGGGACGTGCTTTTCTATGATATTTCGACGAATACTTTTGCTGTCAGAACAGTAGACGGGGTTCCAAAAACCATGTTCAGGCCAAATCCTTCTATCCATGGTTTCAAAACAAATATCGATTTCTGGAATTCAAAATGAATGCTGATCTGTACAAATGCCGTGTTTGTCAATTTGATTGCTATCCATTTCTCCCATGGGGAGTGGATGGACTTACTCCATCTTACTCAATTTGTCCTCAGTGTGGAGTTGAGTTCGGATACGAAGATTCTTCTGAGGAAGGTTTAAAAAAATATCGCGACGCTTATAAAAATGCAAAAAATCATGCTAATGGCAATTCAAAAAAATAGAACGCTATGTCGATTCAAGAAAGTGCCATTCAATGCGCCTGTCTTTGCTGTGGCTATCTGACTTATTCGGAGCCTCCTAACGGAAATTGGAACATTTGTCCGGTTTGTTTCTGGGAGGATGATCCGGTTCAAGCTGGAAATGAAAATTATGCTGGCGGAGCAAATCGTGTCTCTTTGAGGCAGGCGAGGAAAAACTTCGGTTTATTCGGCGCTTGCACGCGGGACGCGATTGGCTCTGTTCGTAAACCATACGAGTTTGAGATTTCAAAATAGCAATAGCGCCTGAAGCGCATTAGCAAGAATTTTTCGAGGGAGTTTTCATTCATGCTGTCACCACCCACCCGCGCCTCGCGCGCTCCTGTACTTGCCGCGTTGGCCTTGGCCCTGGCCGCCCTCAGCGGCTGCGCCATCCGCCTGCCGGCTCCCATCACCGGCTACACCTGCTGCAACCTGCGCCCCAGCTATGCCTGGATCGGTAGCAACAACGTGCAGGGCGGCGCCATGCTGCCGGCCGGCCAGCGCGCCAGCTTCGACACCGTCAAGGGCCGCTACTACATCTACGGCAGGATCGGCACGGAGTACGTCT
>NZ_JQKD01000121.1 GCF_000745855.1 Xenophilus azovorans DSM 13620 | reverse complement strand
CCCGATGCAGTATGAGCAGCGCTGGTACGAGGCACAGCGCAAAAAGGCCGCGTGAATCGTGGGTTAAGAACTACACGGAACAGGGGCAAGGTCACACCCCGCTGGCGATCAGTGGCTCGGCTTTTTTGCTCCATCAGGCGTTTCGCCCCAAACCGTTTCACGCCTTCATCAAATGGTTGCCGAAGCCGTCAATCGCAAGGCGGTTGCGGAGGCTCTTGCCTCCCTGGGCTTGGTAGCACACAGCTTAACGCCGCAGGCCATGGCGTCCAGCCTGCGAAAACAACATGAAAAGTGGTGGGAAGTTGTCAGACGCGTGGGCTTCACCGCCGAGTCTTGAGATGCCATTAACCTCTCGTTTCATCCGCCCACTTTCGCGGCACGCAGTGCTTCGATCTGCTCCTCCAGCGGGCCCCAAACGGGCGAACTCGACATTGCCGCAGTGCTTGCACGCATCGAGCACCGCCGCACGCTTGTCCGTCAGGACCTGGGCTTCCCAGCGCTCGTTGAAATTGCCGACCTTCTGGGCACCTGGCGCAGTTGAATCGGGCTAACTGTCATGACCCTGGCGGGTCACCCTGGATGATGGAAGACACTGTGGGCGTGCAGGCCAGCACGGGTAGAGGTCGGTCAATTCTTTGATGGCACTCGACCGCGATCGCTAACTTGCCCCGTTGCCGACCACTCCTACCCAGTCGGCCCTGAACAACTCGTTTTAGCCGCGAGCCAGCGCGGAGCGGCGCGAAGTCAAGGCGGTGAGCGGCGATGTTGACGTGGGTGCCGGCAAGGCCAGCGTGGCGGTCATGGCGATCAGTCCGAGCAAGGCGCAATAAAGCACCCGCAGGTGCCGCAGGATCATCCGCAAGTTGTGCCCGGCGCCGCACAGCAGAGCGTGCAGCGCGTCGCCACCCGCGCCCTTGAGCCAGTTCTTGCCCAGTAGGCCGTCGGCCTTCATGTGTCCGATCATGGGCTCGACCACCTGACGCCGCTTGAGCAGCTTCTTCAGCCGCTTGGGCAACTTGCGCGTATGACTGATCAGCAGTCGCGCCCAACACGCGGGCTCGACACCGCGGTAGCCACGGTCGGCCAGCGCGATCTTGGGTGTGTGGCCGGTGAGGATCTCGACCAGCTCGAGCTGGCTGTCCACCGTGTGGCCGTCATACGGGTTGCCGGGCATGGAGCGCATGCCCACCACCAGGCCCTCTTTGGCCGTCACTGCGATGGACACTTTCACGCCGAACTCGTAGGGCGTTCTGGCTTTGCCCTTGGCGATGCACTCTGCCTCGGGCGCGTGCAGCGCATACAGCTTGTTCTTGTCGCCGCGCTTTTGCGCGTGCAGTCGAGTGGCGATGTCGAGTTTGGCCTTCAGCCCAGCTCCGATCTCACCGGCCTTGCGTTGCACGTCGCGGATGACCCGGCCCAGCCAAGTCCTCAGCTTCCTGATCTCGCGCTGCATGCGCCGGTACTGCTTGGCATGGGCGTAGCGGCCGGCCTGGTGCTCGGCAGCCTTGCCGACCCGGGCGTAGCTCTGGCGCAGGTCGATCCCAGCGTCTTGCGCAGCCTCGACGAGTTGCTCACGCGCGCGGTTGAGCAGCCGGCTGTCGGTCGGGTGGGCGATGGCCTTGGGCTGCACCGTGGTGTCCAGCACCACATGCTCCAGGCTCTGGCGCTTGATCACTCCGCCCTTGCGTGCAGCTTCGATGGAATGGGCCAGCAGCCACTCGCAGCCGGCCTCGCCAATGCGCTGGCGCCAGCGCACCAAGCTGGAGGGATCGCAGGGCAGCTCGTGCTGGAAGTACCGCTCACCACTGAAGTGCTGCCAGTACGGGTTTTCTCGCCAGCCCTCACACACGTCCTCGTCGCTGAGTGCGTACACGTGCTTGAGGTACAGCAGAGCGGCCATCAGCCGCGTGGGCAGAGCCGGCCGGCCCGTGGTTGAGACGAACTCCGGACTCCATTCGGCTTCAAACGCCTGCCAGTCGATCAGTGCCGCCAAGCGAACCAGCTCGTGACGCTGGTTGATCAGGTTCAGCAGCTCGCTGCGGAACAAGTCGTGATCGGCGCGTTCGTCGGCTGGCTTCGGACCCATCAACACCTCGATGCAGTTTGCAAGGAATTGATATCAATTCGACCTGAACCCTGCAAACCACACCATCGGCATTCACCCCGAAAGCTCAGTGTTCATGCGGGTTAGCGGAAATACTGTTCAGATACGAAGCACCGGCACTGGCTGATGCCGCAAATGGAGCGCTGCGCCGCGATGCCGAACATTGAAGTTGCTCATCTTGCGCT
>NZ_JQKD01000120.1 GCF_000745855.1 Xenophilus azovorans DSM 13620 | reverse complement strand
ATGGACTGTGCCTCGGAGGAGTCGGAAATCCGCCGGGCGTTGGACGGCATGGCGGGAATTCGTAGCCTGCAATTCAATCTGGGCGAACGCGAGTTGGCCATTGCCGCCGATGATCCTGTCTTGCAGCAGGCGCTGGACGCAATCCGCAAGGCAGGCTTCAAGCCGGAACCTCTTGGCGACACAGGCTCGTCGGCTGCTGCGGTTGCCTCGCCAACGGGCTTCTGGACGAGATGGGGCAAATCGCTGGGCGCCCTTGGGTTGGCTGTGGCGGCCGAGGGCTTGGCATTCGCCTTTCCAGACAGCGTACCTGTCAAGGCGCTGGGAATGGCGCTGGCCGCGGCGGCCATCGCGCTGTCGGGTTTCTCGGTTTACGGCAAAGGGCTGGCTGCACTGCGGCAGGGCCGCTTGAACATCAATGCCCTGATGACCGTGGCCGTGACCGGCGCTTTCCTGATCGGCCAGTGGCCCGAAGCGGCGATGGTGATGGCCCTGTATGCGATTGCGGAAGCCATTGAGGCCCGCGCCGTGGATCGGGCGCGCGGCGCCATCAAGAGCCTGCTGGCGCTCGCGCCGGAGCAAGCTGAAGTGCGTCAAGACGATGGCAATTGGGTGCGCATGGGAGTCAAGGAAGTCACCGTGGGCACGACCGTGCGTATTCGCCCCGGCGAGCGCGTTCCGCTGGATGGCATCGTGAGCCTAGGTCAGAGCGCTATTGACCAGTCCCCCGTGACCGGCGAAAGCTTGCCGGTGGACAAGAGCCCCGGCGATGAAGTCTTCGCCGGCACCATCAATCAGGCTGCGGCGTTGGAAATCCGTGTCACGGCCCCCGCGTCCGACAGCACGCTGGCGCGGATCATCCACGCCGTTGAGCAGGCCCAGTCTTCCCGTGCGCCCACGCAGCGTTTCGTGGATCGCTTCGCCGCCGTCTACACGCCTGCGGTGTTCGTCCTGGCCGTTGCCGTTGCGTTGTTGGCGCCCTGGCTCATGGGGCTGACCTGGACGCAGGCCGCCTACAAGGCCCTGGTGCTGCTGGTCATCGCCTGCCCTTGCGCCTTGGTGATTTCCACGCCCGTCACCGTCGTCAGCGGTTTGGCCGCTGGGGCGCGGCGAGGCATCCTGATCAAAGGTGGTGTGTACCTGGAAGAGGCGCGCAAGATCAAGGCCGTGGCGCTGGACAAGACCGGCACCATCACCGAAGGCAAGCCCAAGCTGGTGGCTTTCGAGCCCGTGGACACAGGACTCGGCCAACAAGCCCTGGAGGGGTTGGCCAAGAGCCTCGCAGCGCGGTCGGATCATCCAGTGTCCAAGGCCATTGCGGACGGCGTGTCGTCCGCCACGCAAGAAGTGGATGAGTTTCAGGCTGTTGCCGGGCGCGGCGTGCAGGGGGTGATCGACGGCCATACCTATGTGCTGGCTAACCACCGCTGGATTGAAGAGCGCGGGCAGTGTTCGGCTGACCTCGAAGCCCGCCTTGCAGTGCATGAGCAAGCTGGCCGCACCGTCACGTTGTTGGCCAGCAGCGAACGGGTCATGGCCATCTGTGCAGTAGCCGACACCATCAAATCCTCATCCGCGCAGGCCGTGGCCGACCTGAAGGCATTGGGCGTGACGCCGGTGATGTTGACGGGCGATAACCTGGCGACGGCGCAAACCGTCGGCACCCAGGCGGGCATCGCCGAGGTGCGTGGCAACCTGCTGCCCGAGGACAAGTTGCAGGCCATCGGAGAGCTTCAGCAGCGCTTGGGCGTCACGGCGATGACCGGCGACGGCATCAACGACGCCCCCGCGCTGGCGAAGGCTGACATCGGCTTCGCTATGGGCGGCGCTGGCACCCACACCGCGATGGAGGCCGCCGATGTGGTGGTCATGAATGACGACCTGCGCCGACTACCCGAAACGATCCGACTGTCCAAGCGCACCCACGCCGTGCTGTGGCAGAACATCGTGCTCGCGCTGGGCATCAAGGCGGTTTTCCTGTTGCTGGCCGTCTTCGACGATGCCTCCATGTGGATGGCCGTGTTCGCCGACATGGGGGCGAGCTTGCTGGTGGTCTTCAACGGACTGAGGCTGCTCAGACAGCGGGCGGGTCGATAAAACGGAATACGGAGTTTGAAAATGGGAATCTTAGGTCGAATTTTTGGCGGAGACAGCGGAGGGCATGGCAGTTCCCACGGGCATGGCAATAGCCACGGCCGCGGCAGCTCCAGCGGTCATGATTGGGGGCGCAATCCAACGCCTTCGGCCAGTGGCATCCCATGCCCGCAATGCAAAACGATCAATCCGCAAGGCTCCCGCTTTTGCGGCCAGTGCGGGACATCGCTGGTGCCAGCATCGTGTAAGGGAAGGTCTGAACAAGGCCGATTCAAGCGCACGCCTGGCGCATCAAGTGGGCGCGTGATCAGGCAGTGCCGCGTCTGACTCGCGTTTTCAGGC
>NZ_JQKD01000119.1 GCF_000745855.1 Xenophilus azovorans DSM 13620 | reverse complement strand
TCAAGCAGTTCCGACGCATCGCCACGCGTTACGACCGCAAGGCCGCCCACTTCATGGCCTTCCTCTGCCTGGCCGCAAGTCTGGCTTGGCTGACACATTGAATGTCGATTCAGCCTAGGGCCTGTTGACGCTCTGGAAGGGGTCGCCTTCCAGAGCGTCAACAAGCCCTACGCCGCGGCCGGGGTGGCCTGGGGCCGCACCAGCGGGTTCGGCGTCGGCTCCTCCACCTTGCGCAGCAGGTTGCGGTCGGTGTGGTGGAAGGGCTCGGCCTGGCCGAGGATCTGCAGCACGGCGTCTTCCTCGTAGCCCCAGGTGCCGTCGTCGTTGTACGTGACGGCGATGCGGAAGGCAGTGGTGCGGAAAGCCTCGTTCAGGAAGGGCGACGAGCAGATGCCCCAGGTCTCCAGGCCCTGCGTGGCCGTCAGCTCGAAATGCGCGGCGTCGGGCGCGACGGTGCCGCCGGCCATCGCGGTCTGCCCGCGCGGGATGGTCAGCGTGTGCATCACCGTCGAGGTGGCCGGCTCCCACAGCCAGAAGCCCACCTGCTCGTGGTAGGTCTTCGCCAGCCCCGGCTTGGTGATGTGCGTGTGGTAGCGCAGGCCGTACAGCAGTTGCGGACCGTTGGTCACGGGGTCGATGGGCTGCAGCGAGATGCGCTCCACGAAGGCCTGCTTCTTCGGCCCCTCGGCCTTCGGCTTGACGTCCAGCCCGCGCGTGCCCTCCCACACGCCCGCCATGCGGGTCAGCGGACCGAGGTTGCGCAGCGTGTCGAAGTCGACGTCGGAAGGTTCGGTGTAGATGTCGCGCGTGGGAGCGTTCATGGTGTCGTGGGTGGAGATCGGCAGGGAACTGTAGCGCCGATCACCCGAGCTGCTGCTCTGAAGGCCGCGGAGCAGGCCATGCGCGAACACCCGCGGAACCGGCTTTGCCGGGCCGCAGGGTGTGCCCCCGCGAGGGGGTTGCCGAAGCGGAACGAAGTCCGCGCAGGCTGGGGGCGGGCCTATATCGCTCCGACGTCCCCCGTCACCGGCAGCACGATGCCCGTGATGTAGCTGGCGCACACCGGCGCCGCCAGGAACACGAAGGCCGGCGCCAGCTCCTCCGGCTGCGCGGGGCGGCCGAAGGCCGTCTCCCGGCCGAAGCGGCGCACCTCGGCGGCCGGCTTGTCGGCCGGGTTCAGCGGCGTCCACACCGGGCCCGGCGCCACGGCGTTGACGCGGATGCCGCGCCCGATCACGTTCTGCGCCAGCGCCTTGGTGAAAGCATGGATTGCCCCCTTGGTGGCCGAGTAGTCGAGCAGCTTGGCGCTGCCGCTCAGGCCGGTGCGCGAGCCGTTGTTGATGATCGAGGCGCCCTCGCCCAGGTGCGGCAGCGCCGCGCGCGCCATGCGCATGTAGCCGCCGATGTTGGTCTGCAGGGTCAGGTCGATGCGCTCGTCGCTGAGGTCCTCCAGCCGGTCGGCATGCATCTGGAAGGCGGCGTTGTTGACCAGCACGTCGAGCCGGCCGAAGGCCTTGAGCGTGCGCGCGACGGCCTTCTCGCAGAAGGCCGTGCGCCGCACGTCGCCGCGGATCAGCACGCAGCGCCGGCCCTCGGCCTCCACGTGCGCACGGGTCTCCTCGGCGTCCGCCGTCTCGCTCAGGTACACGATGGCCACGTCCGCGCCTTCGCGCGCGAACAGCACCGCCACCGCGCGGCCGATGCCCGAGTCGCCGCCGGTCACGATGGCCGCCATGCCGGCGAGCTTGCCGCTGCCCACGTAGCCGGGCGCGGTGAAGCGCGGCCTGAGCTTCAGGTCCTGCTCGCGCCCCGGCTTGGCGAGCTGCTCGCCCGTCTGCCGCTCGGGCTGGCGGCGCGCGCCGGCCTGCACCGGCCGGCGCGCCTTCGTCTTCTTCGCCGGCGCGGCGCGGTCGCGCGCGGCCTGGCTGCGCTGGATGGCACGCTGGCGCGCGACCAGGGCGCGCGTACCGCCGGCTGCGGCCGGGGAGCGGGTGGAGGATGTATTGCGCGATACCTTGCTGCTGGCCATGGCCCTTCTTCCTTTCGTCTTCTCTGCGCCCATCTTCTTGCGCTGGATCAAGAGCGATGCCTCGCCGCGGCGAGGCCCATGGTCCATATGCTGGCCGCGGACGTGAGCGGCCGCTGTCGTCCGAGGCCGCACCGCCGGCCCGGACAGTGCGCCAGGCAGCGGCTCGCGCCGGCCCGAGCCCACTCGCGCTCAGGGCAATTCGGGATTCGCCCGCGCGGCATGCGTCGATAAGATCGCGGCCTTTTTGACTCGCACACATCCCGGAGAAGCCATGAAGAAACTGTTCGCCCTGGCAGCGATCGCGGTCGCGGCCGCTGGGGCCCACGCGGCCGATTTCCCCGACGGCAAGCCCATCACCTTCGTGGTGCCGTTCGCCGCGGGCGGGCCCACCGACAAGGTCGCGCGCGACCTGGCCGAGGCCATGCAAAA
>NZ_JQKD01000118.1 GCF_000745855.1 Xenophilus azovorans DSM 13620 | reverse complement strand
CCGGCGGCCAGGCAGCTCGAGGTCATCAACACCGGCGGCACGCTGGTGGCGGACCAGGGCGTGGTGGTGGATGCGGCCAGGTTCAGCGGCGACGGTGAAGTGGGCTCCGGCCAGAATCTGCGCATTGCCACGACGCAGGACCTCGTCAACAGCGGCAACATCCGCGCCGACGGCGACCTCGACTACGGCACCACGGGCCGCCTGACCAACAACGGCACGCTGTCGGCCGGCGGTGCCCTCACCGTGCGCGGCGACGTCGTGGACAACACCGCCACCGGCGAGATGAGCGGTGCCGGCACCCGCGTGAACGCCGGCACGCTCACCAACCGGGGCCTGATCGACAGCCTGGGCGAGACCCGCATCGACGCCGATGCCGTTCACAACATCGGCACAGGCCGCATCTACGGCGACCACGTCGCCATCGCCGCAACCGCCCTCGACAACCTTGCCGAGACGGTGGACGGCAGCGTGCGCGCGGCCACCATCGCGGCGCGCCAGCGCCTGGACATCGGCGTGCAGGCGCTGAGCAACCGCGACGGCGCGTTGATCTACAGCGACGGCGACCTCGCCATCGGCGGCGCGCTGGATGCCCAGGGCCGCGCCACCGGCTCGGCCGCCACCCTGGACAACCACGCCGCCACCATCGAGGCCCGCGGCAATGCCATCATCGCCGCCCGCACGCTCACCAACACCAACGGTGGCGTGACCTACACCTACGAGAGCGTACAGGGCGAGCACGTCACGCAGTACATGGTGCCCGGCAGCGCGCAGACCCACGACGCGCGCGACGTGCTGTTCATCGCCGGCGCGTTGCCGCTGGGCATTCCGGGCACCACGAACCAGTACTGGGGCGGATGGACTGCCTACCCGGCCACCCACCCCCTGGGCGCCGGCAGCAACGGCGCCATCAGCCTGCTGGTGCCCGCGCCCGAGTACCCGCTGGAGCGCTTCCTGGCCTACTACCTTGCCAGCCCCCGGCACAGCGCCGACCTGGTCTATACGCGCGAGGAGGGCGGAGACGACCAGCACACCGTCACCGTCACCGAGCCGGGCGCCTGGTACGCCATCGGCGACCCCATCTGGGCCACCTTCGGCGTGGCACCGCCTGCGGCCGAACTGCCGACCGACAACCCCGGGCGTCTGGACCCGGACATCACCGTGGGACAGACCGGAATCTACGTATCTGTCGTCGACCCGGTCACGGGAACGGCGCACCAGGAGTTCCAGCCCTTCAGCCATCCCGTCACCCAGGCCGAGTACGACCAGTACCACGACTACATGGGCGCCCATCGGCGCCTGGACGCGGCGACCCAGGATTTCGTCCTGACAGTGCTGGGCGGCTCGGCCCAGGTGGACGGCACCACGGTGCACAAGCCCGGGCGCGTGTCCGACCTGTACGACGTGCTCGACTACGACGTCACCCGCCACACGCCCGTGCTGCAAAGCTCCGCGCCGGGCCTGATCGTGGCCGGCGGCAGCATGACCCTCACGGTGGACCACGGCACCAACCAGGCCAGCCAGATCCTGGCCGGCGGCGCGCTGAACGTCGGGCCCGGTGGGATCGACAACGTCGGCGTGACCGTGGCCGCGCCGGAGGTGCACGTCGGCACCGTCATCCACAGCTACGTGCAGAACGACGACGAGCGCAAGTACAGCATCCAGCCCTACGACCAGACCATCCTCGGCACCGCCACGCTCGCGGCATCGCGCCAGGAGGGGCACGTGGTCCTCGGCACCGGCGCGCAGGTGCCTGGCGCCGCCGCGGGCCAGGGCGCTGCCGCCGCGCAGGGCGCGGGCGGCGTGGGCCAGGCCGTCAGCCCCATCGTGCAGGTGCAGGCGGCCTCGGCGGGGCCGTCCGGCCCCCTGGTCGTGCGCACCGCCACCCCCGCGCTGGGCGTGCCCGCCGCGAGCCTGTTCGGCACGAACGCCGGCGCGGGCCGCTACCTGATCGAGACCGACCCGCGCTTCGCCAGCTACCGCGCGTGGCTCGGCAGCGACTACCTGCTCGACCACCTCGGCGTCGATCCCGACAACGCCCTCAAGCGCCTGGGCGACGGCTATTACGAGCAGCGCCTGATCCGCGAGCAGGTGCAGCAACTCACCGGCTACCGCTACCTGGACGGCTACACCAGCGACGAGGCGCAGTTCGCCGCGCTGATGGACGCGGGCGTGACCTTCGCGCGGCAGTACGGCCTGACGCCCGGCGTGGCCCTCAGCGCCGCGCAGATGGCGCAGCTCACCAGCGACATCGTCTGGCTGGTCGAACAGAGCGTGACCCTGCCGGACGGCAGCACCCAGCGCGTGCTGGTGCCGCAGCTGTACGTTCGCGTGCGCGAGGGCGACATCGACGGCAGCGGCGCGCTGCTGTCGGGCCAGCGGGTGAACCTGCAGCTCACCGCCGCTGGGGCCGATCTGAACAACGTCTCGGGCACCATCGCCGGGCGCCAGGCGGTGCAGATCGACGCGCAGAACATCAACCA
>NZ_JQKD01000117.1 GCF_000745855.1 Xenophilus azovorans DSM 13620 | reverse complement strand
GAGTTCGAGACCACCTACTATCGCAATCTTGAGCAGCAGGCCACTCCGGCCTGACTCAAGCCAATCGGCCTCCGCGAAAGCCGGGGCGGTTCAGTACGGCCCACTTGCTAATCTTGTTGAAATCCAAAACCATGTCATCGTTTCCTTTTGGGGAAACCAAAAGCAGAGCGAGACACGCCGTCGATCACCAGGGCCGCAGCCCCCTCCGACCATCCGCGCGGCATCGGAGGACACCTGCGGCAGTGTCACGCTGAGCGAGGCCCTTGCGGATTGCTTCTTGTTCAGACAGGGCCTCGGCGCCTAGTCAGCCCGCTGCGGCCTCCAGGTCAGGCATGGCGATGCGTGCCTTCGTCAGGGCCATGCCGAGGTTGGCGGTACGGCGGCAAACGAAAACGGCCACATATTCAGGGTTCCGCTTACCGCGCAGGAAGACGTGGATCAGGTTGTCGCTGTTAACCACGATCTCCTGAAAGTAGTGGTGTCCGTCGTCGCTCAAGCCACGTGCACGCTTGAACATCTTCTCGATCATCGACACGTTCGGTCCGTTGAAGATGTCCGCAGTCGCTGCAGCCACCAGGTCGATGACCTCGCGCGGGTGGGAGTCCACCGTCTTGATCGCCAGCAGCATACCGGAGGACACGTCGACGTAGCCTGCAGCGACGCATTCCGGAATGGTGGTGGCAGCTTTGTTCAAGGCGGAGTCGAGACTCATGGGGGTTCCTTTCTACTTTCTGGGTTGCAATATCTGGTCGGGCAGCGCCGGAGCTTCAGGTCACGCGCCGGAGAATTTCGTGCTCGTAGCGGTGGAGGAACTCCTCTTGCTCTTCGCTCTGCACGAACCGGGGCTCGATGCGGCGCACCCGTTTGAGGGCCTCTTCGGCCGTCAGGCCTTCGCGAATCAGCCAGCAGGCCAGCACAGTGCCGGTACGACCGATGCCGGCCAGGCAATGGGCGGCCAATACCTCTCCGCGCGCCAGCAGGCGCTCCATGTGCACCAACAGCATGGCGATCTGCGCCACCGTCGGCGGTTCGCGGTCACGGATGGGGAGGTGCAGGTTGGTGAGCCCGTTGCGACGCAGCGCGTCCTGAGGCAGATCGTCCTCCGTCAATGTGATCAGACAGGTGATGCCGACCCGACTCAGGGCCTGGAGGTCGTAGTCGATGTCGTTGACCACGCCGGGTTTTGGCGTGCCGGCCAGCCGGCCGGGCACGACCCACGTGAAGCCGCGTGGTCCGAGCGACTCCGGAGCGGCCTTGAGCGCCAGTTGCGCAATGATCGGCAGCGGCGGCGGCGGTTCCACGTCCTCAGCCAGGCTCTCGGCACGGGCATCCGGCGCGGGCAGCGCGCAACTGCCGGTGGCGAGCATCTGGCGGCCGGCCATGGATACCGGTTCGGTGAAGAAGCGCTCCACCGTGGCCGCCTCCTGGATGCGCCCGCCTGCCAGCAGCAGCAGTTCCTCCGCCACCCGCTGCACATGTCGCAGGTTATGCAGCACGATCAGGACACAGCGCTGCGCAGCGATGCGCTGCAGCAGGTCGAGCAACACGAATGCGTCATAGTCGGCCAGGCCAAACGTCGGCTCGTCCACCATCAGCAGCGCGTCGTCGCATGCGGCGTCGCGAAGGATGGCGAGCGCGCGCTGAAGCATTGGCGGCAGGTCGATGCACTGCGCGCGCAGATACGGGCGCAATTCCGGAAACTCCATTGCGTCGAGCAGCGCCAGTGCCCACCCTTCCAAGTCCGATGGCGGCTGGAGGCCACGGCTGCGAGCGCCATCCGCCAGTGCATCCAACGCACGCGCCTGCATCAGCCGCGCGTGCTGCTGGACGAGCGCGGGGCGGTTGCCGTCGCCCACCACTTCACCTTGGTATGCCGCGTGGCCCCAACGCCGGAAGCGGGGGTTGTTGTCATTCAGACCCGCCAGCGAACGCAGCAGCGTGGACTTCCCCGTACCCGTCGGGCCAATCAGCGCTGTGACGCCACGCACGGGCAGCCACAGATTCACCTCGGCCAGAATCACCCGCTCGCCGAAGGCCACGCCGAACCCCTCAACCTCTAAGACCTGCGGTGCAGCCGCCAACGACTTGGCGCTCGGGCAGTCTGATGAGAGATAGGGGGCCTCAGGCCACATCCGACCATGCCCATCTCGCTGCCCGCCACCGGCTGAGTGCGCGCCCTCCTGCCTCGCAAATTCCACTGACGATTGAAACATTTAGAAACTAATATCAGCAATTTCGACTATTCCGTCAAGTAGAACGGAAGTGCGCATAGTGGAGTCAATGTATCAAAATGTACCTCCCCGTCCCCTTGCACGCGAGAGCCGGGCTCGTTGGTACTCCCCGCCAAAAAACGCGGCGCCTTTCCGAGCCCCCAAGCTCAAGTTCAACGCTCTCAGCGCCCCCCATGTTGATTTCCATCCAGAACTGACCCACTTGGCCCGGTAATTTCCATCCAAATCTGACCCACGTAAGAACCCTAACCTGCTGTCAGGCGCCATGAAAAACTGCCCCCCTGGCGCCATTGAGAACTGACCCCCTTTCACAGCGAAGGAGGTCATGGATGGAAGAGGAGATCGA
>NZ_JQKD01000116.1 GCF_000745855.1 Xenophilus azovorans DSM 13620 | reverse complement strand
CCGCCGCTGGGCGGCAAGCCGCTTCGGGCTACGCCCTACGCGCCTTGCCGCCCAGCGAGTGAAAGAAGACTTACACCACTTCCTGGGACATCAACTTGTTCGACTACTCAGTGTCGTTCTATTCGTATACGTATTTGGCTCCCCCCTGCCCAGGCCAGACAACAGTCATTTCATGGAAGAAGACCGGAGAGTACGTAAGCCCAGATGACGCTCCAAATTACCCCCCCGCATCAGACCCGGAACACTATGCCGTGCTGATGCCGGAAAGCTCCCTCCCAATGTGCGCCACCCGCTTCAATGGCCCGGCCCTCAGCGCGCAATCCATCACCGTCCCTGTCAAAAAATCCCGCCCCCTGCCCTCAATGATCCGGTTGGCTCGTCCCGCCGGAGGCGTGGGTGCACAGTACGTCAAGGTCACACTGGAGCCCGCAGCCGAGCGTTGGCGCCTGGCCTGCCGGACCCATACCGACGCAAACGGCGATCTTTATTGCTCGTACACCGCGCCCGATCAACCCACCGTCCACACCTACAAGGCGACCTGGGCGTTCGAGCGCAAGGAGGACTTCTCGTCCGCCCAGGGCACCATCACCGTCACTCCGCCGACCGTGGTGGTGGGATTCTTCAATGGGGTGTGGAATACGGAAGAGCAGGCAGGAGACGGCTTGTCGGAAATACGCAGCCTGGTTGGCCCCAAATACCGCGACACGCTGTTGCGCTATGAAAACTTCTACAACCAGACCGGCACGGCCAATGGCAACACCGCGGCGCAAGACCTCGCCGAGGTGTTCATTCAGCGCGGAAACGAACTCGACGGCGTGCTAACCGAGCGGTGGGAACACTATTGGGAACTGCTCAGCGGTCAGGTGCGACGAGAAGGCTCGCTCACACAGCGCCTGCTCGCCGGGCTGCGCGACGGCGCCACCGGCCTGTCGGATCTGATCGACTCGCTGGTCAGTTCGACCTTGGCGGGTTTCGTCAAGGGCCTGGCCCAACTCATGAGTAGCCCGCCCACCGCCGCTGACACTGCCGCTCACCTGACGAAACTGCAAGAGTTGGCCGACGAAGGCCATGACTTTGTGCTGATTGCCCATTCGCAAGGCAACCTGTTCGTCAACGTCGCCTACGACGGCCTGCAGCAATCGCGTCCGTTGGTCAAGGCCAGTGTGGTGCACGTAGCCCCCGCATCGCCCACGGTGCGGGGCAAGCATGTGCTGGCCGACATCGACGAGGTCATCAACGGCCTGCGCAACTTCGGCGGCTGGACAGTGCAACCCATCAACCTCTGGCTGAACGGTCGAGGTAGTGACCTGAGCGGCCACACGCTCGTTGGCACGTATCTGGACGCAGGCCGCGGCGCAGCCACTGCGCCCGGCACAGGCGCCACGACTTCGCCGCGTGCCCACACCAAGGAGTTGATCATCGACGCGCTTGAACAGGTGGCCCCTGCATCGCCTTGACAAACGAGAACATTCAGGAGGAACAGACATGAGAAAAGAAGCGGATAGAGCCGCCTCGCGCTGCCGCAACGTGATGCGGAGCGTACTTGCCGCGACAACGCTGGTTATCTTGACAGCTTGCGGCGGGGGCAGTGGTGGCGGTACAACATCTTTGCCCGGTAGCGGAGCCACGTCGACCAGCAATCCTGGCAATGGAGCAACTGGCAGCAGTCCCGGCGGCGGAAGTGCAGGCACAGCCACTTCACCTCCCCTTCGCGAGCAGATCGCCGCATTGGAGCAAAGCGGCGGCTATCCCAAGTTGGACCGGTCCGGCGACATTGCTGGGCCGGATGCCAACGCAAACGGCGTTCGCGATGACATTGAATCGTGGATCAACATGCAATCGCTGTCTGATCTGCAAAAAAGGGCCCTGCTACAAAAGGCACGAGCGCTGCAAAACACGCTGCTGGTGGACTTGAACGACAGGACGGCCCTGCAGAAAGCGGGGGAAGGGCTGATGGCCTCAACCAATTGCGGCAGCCTTCACTTCTCTCCCTATCGTGAATTCTCCAACCTTGCTGGCCAAATCGAAGCCATGACTGCCAATACGCGCCAGCGAGCCGAGCGCTACATGAAATACAACGCCGCGCGATCCGGCAGTTCCACCCGATTGCCCGATGGCAATACCTGTGAGTCATAGTGCGGCAGTGAGAGCGATCACGCTGCCAATCGCCTACCCAGCACTCAAGTGCTATCCGTGGTCCGTTGCAAGATCTGGCCGACGAAGGCCATGACTTCGTGCTGGTCGCCCACTCGCAAGGCAACCTGTTCGTCAACGTCGCCTACGACGGCCTGCGGCAAACCCGGCCGCTGACCAAGGCCAGCGTGGTGCACGTGGCCCCCGCCTCGCCCACCGTGCGGGGCAAACACACATTGGCCGATATCGACGAAGTCATCAATGGCCTGCGCAACTTCGGCGCCTGGACGGTGCAGCCCATCAATCTCTGGCTGAACGGCCGCGGCGGCGATCTGAGCGGCCACACCTACATCGGCACCTATCTGGACGCCAGCCGCGTGGCGCGCACCGCCCCTGGCGCCGGCAGCACGACCACGCCCCGCGCACACACGAAAGGGCTGATCACCGACGTGACCCTGCCTAGATTTCACGTACAGCAAGAAGTTGGAAACTTCAAAGGTACGGAGAATCGAGATGAAAGAAGGCAGGCTGCCCAAGAGGCAG
>NZ_JQKD01000115.1 GCF_000745855.1 Xenophilus azovorans DSM 13620 | reverse complement strand
GCGATCCCGCATGAGGAAGTTCGAGAAAACTACTGGTTCGTCTTCTACGCGGAGCGCATGGACATGATGTGGATCATGACCTCCGAGGAGTTCAAAGCCCTCTCCGTGCGGAACAGGTCCGGCAAGAACATCGGCAAGCACAGCATCTGGTTCAACGGAAAGAAGAAGAACAAGGCGACCGGCCAGATTGACGAGCAGTGCCTTCCTCGGTGGCTCAAGTTCGTAGCAAGCGATTTCAGCCGCATCGCTGCCGATGCACAAGAGCCGCAGGCTCGAACACAGACGATTGCCACCTGAGCGCGTAGCAGCACGCGACAGTGCCGTTTCTATCGAGGAGAGCGAGGCCATTGTCTGGGCCGGCGATCACGGCGAGGCAGCGGCAAGCCCGGCTACAGTGGTTGCAAAGCTTCCGAAGGTCGAACGGCGATCTCTCACAAGTTGCGTCCAAACCACGACAGTGGCTTCCGACAAGGCTGCATCACCGTCTCGTAGATATCCGTGTACTCGACGTTCACCGTCAGCGGCGCGAGTGCGGCCCGAACTTGATCTCGACACGCCTCAAATCCCTTTTCGTCTTCCCCTTCCGTCAACTCTAGAAGAATGATCTCCGCTCCGGCTTGAAGCGTGCGACGGCGAAGCGCATGACTGAAGTTGTTCCATGCTCGATTGCCGGGAAGCGCGGGCATCCAGTCAATCACGGCTTCCTGCGCGTTATGGCCGTCGGAGACTGTCACTGCAAGAACGATCATGGGACCTGCCCCGTTGTTCCGGAGCTTGACCCTCAAGCTATTTTCATAGTCGGCAACTGTGACTTCTGCAAGCGGGCGCACTGACAGTTCGTTGTGCCGACGCTGACTGCGCACCGCCCAGACCGAAATCCAGACTGAGACGCAAGAGACAAGCAGCGCGAGAGCTGCGGCCGCTGCGCTTGCCAGAGCGCCGAAGGCATTGGCAGCATTGGAATCCGACTGCAAGAGAGCGATAAGTTTGTCCATGGTCTCGAACGTCTGCGACTTGCCGAAGAGCTTACCAACTGATCCTTTTTGGACCGCTGAATGTGGCTCAAGCAGGCTCGATCCCGCCGCTGGCGATGTTGGCGATGCGGCGATCCGCCACCGTCTGCCGGGTGCGGTCGTGGATGCTGACCTGCACCGGCCCGCTGCCGCCGGTGGTGTTCAGCCGGTTCGGCACCTCGTCCGCCGGCGTTGGCGGCACCGTCGGAGGTGTGGCAGGCGGCACGTTGGCGACCGGCACGCGGGGCACGGTAGACGCGGCCGTCTGCGCCCCGTCCAGTTTCAGCAGCGCGGCCTTCTCGGCCGTGGCTCGCTTGAGCGTGCCGGCGCGCACCTCGGCGCTCGACCGCGCGAACAGCGTCTCGTTGTGCTTGGCCTTGTAGTCCTGCACGGCGGCCACGATCTCAGCGCCGGTCATCTTGTTGGCGTCCTTGCCGGCCAGGGCCTTGCGGAACAGGCCGATGGCGCCGTCGTTCTTCTTCGCGCTGCCCGCGCCGAACTGCACCGACGTGGACCAGAGCGCGTCCTGCACCGCCGCGCCGTGGCCCGATAGGTCGATGCCGGCGGCCTTCAAGCCGGCCATGGCCGGGTCGAAGTGCGTCGCTTTGATGAAGTTGTGCTGCGCATCGCCGAAGGCCGGATCGTTCTTGGCGACCTCCTTCCACTTCGCGTTGAACTCGGCGGTGCCCGGCGTCAGGCCCTCGAACTGCTTGCCGTAGCCGCTGCCCTTGAGGAACTTGTCCAGGGTGCCGGTCTTGCTGGCGAGCTGGTACGTGCCGTAGCTCGCGCCGCCGCGATCCCCCTTGCCGGTGGACACCGTGCCCGCGCCGCGCCCGCCCGACTCGAAGCGCTCCGAGGTCTTGCCAAGCACCCAGCCGGCCGCCGTACCCGCCGCGCCGCCCGCGCCACGCGCGACGCGCTGCAGTGCCGAGGCCGGCGCCGGCGCATCGGTCTCGCGGCCGCGGGCCGTGTCGTAGCCGGCCTTCGCCTGCGCGCCCACGTCCTTGGCTCCCCTGACCACCTGCCCCACGTCGCGCCCCACCGCCTGCGCGGCGCTGGCGGGCTTGCCGTCGGGCTTGCCGGATTCGCCCTCGGTGTAGCCCTTCTTCACGTCACTGGCGACGGCCTTCGCTCCATCCACAGCGGCGGCGTAAGCCTTGCCGATGACCGGAATCTTGCGAATCGACTCGTCCAGGCCCGAAAAGAACTCGCGGATCTTCGTTGGGATTTCCAGCAACCCGTCGATGGCCGACTTCACGGTGTCGGTGATCGAGGCCCACACGTCGGAGACGGTCTTGGCGATGGTGTCCACCGCGTTGCTGACTGCTTCCCAGGCGGAGTTGAAGGCCGCCCCGATGGCGTCGAAGGCATCGAACACCTTCTCCATGACACCCGAGTCGGTGAGCCACTTGTTGATCTTCTCGCCGATCCACTGGCCCAGGTTCCAGGCGCCCCACACTGCGACGATGGGCAGGAACAGGCGCGAAAGTACCGTCATGAGCAGGCTCGGCAGCTTCGACAGCAGGCCGCCGACGCCGCCGAACATGCCGCCCAGCATCGTCTGCAGGATGCCCGGCCCGGCGGCGGCAGCCGGCTGCTCGCCGCGCTTGCCGAACACGGGCGAGGTCAGCGCCTTCCAGAACCGCTGATACCACCGCTCCTTCTTCCGCTCGGCCGTGCGCCCGAACAGACCGAACAGGCCACGCCCGAGCGGC
>NZ_JQKD01000114.1 GCF_000745855.1 Xenophilus azovorans DSM 13620 | reverse complement strand
TGGCCGGCCGGCAGCATGGCGCCGCCCAGCACGTTGGAGCTGTTGATCCAGGCGTAGCTGGGGTGCAGGTTGCAGCAGGTGTAGCCGGTGATGGGGGCTGGCAGGCGGGTGGCGCAGCCGCTGAGAGCGGCCAAAGCCAAGGCGAGTGCGGCAAGCACGGGAGCGCGCGAGGCGCGGGTGGGTGGTGACAGCATGAAGAAGCTCCCTTGAAATTCTGGCGATGCGCCCTTGATCTTGTTATTGAGAAATTGATGCGGTTATTAATATTTCAAAATAACCTCAATCACTCTTCATCTAAAAATCTCCCCGGAGAAACAAGTTTTCATTCTCAATCAATGAAATCCAATCCAAATCAGAATAAAAACTTTAATGCTTCTATTTGATACTCATCAATGCCATCAGCTTTCAAACCAATCAACTCATGACAGTAGTAGTGATAAATTCCCCATCTTCTAGCCGGAGCTCGATCTTGAATTTCCTTGGAAATCCATCCACTTACAGATCCCTCAACTTCCGGTAGAAGTTCTCGAAAAATGACACGAAACTCCGCGCCCCGCAGAGCACAGATGCAGGGGGATATCCTTTTGCCTCAAAAGATTTGAGGCTGCAAGATTTATGAAAAAATTGCGTTTAGCCTCATTCATCGCCTTTTTGGAATGATTTCGAACAAATGCCGCAAAAAACAACACCCAACGGATTCAAATCTGAATCACAATATCTTCAGGTAGTAGCCAGCTAGTGAATTGCCTGCCTGGTTGAACAACAATTGGCGACAAATCAAGGCTGCGCCCCCTTGAAAAGCCCATTGAACAGTTTATTGGGAGGAGAGAATGAAAGAAAAGTGTTATTTTTTCTTTCAATGTGCAAACGCCCGCATTGCAGGCATTCGTACACATCCTTTTTCATGTCAAGAAATTTTCCGTAAAGATGATCATGCAGAATATTTCCATGGTCAAGGCCAAGGTTGGCGTAGTCTTCACCATAACCTTTTTCTATTAGCCATTTTTTTACCTCTCCTGCTTGAACGGCAGTCACATATTCTTGGGTCTCATTGGCTATCCAAGCAAAAAATTCAACAATATCTTTATCCGAAATCAACCTCGCTTTGTAATCCAGTCCAAGCTCATGGTCCCGTATTACATAACCGCACTCACAAAGAAGTTTACTCATCACGACTTCCTTGGAGTAGATAGGATGCCTTGTCATCACAGACGGACGAATTGCGGCTGCCTATGAATGCATCACTATTGCACTTCGGGTTTGAATCCATTAATTATTCGATTTTTTATCTCGTAGTTTTCTTATCTCCGTCTCTTGCTCTTTTGATAAGGGCTCATCTGAAAATAACTCATAGCCAATAAAATTTAACAAGATATTCTTTGACTCAATCAATTTGACGAGCTCGTCATATACAGCTACATCAATCAATCCCCATTCAAGCAGGGCAGCTAGATATCCGCCCCACATTGCATGAACAAAAGGATCTTCAGGACGCCAACTCAGTTGGCGTTTAATTCTATTTTTTAATTCGTCTTTGGTGGGATACCCATTGATCATAAATTATTCCTTCACGCGAGGAGTATATACAGAGCCTTGCGGAGTAATGACAGTGATGCTCTGGATTCTTGCGCCCGACTGATTATCGGCACCAAATGCCCTTCCTATTCCACGTTCAGCAATCTCCGGAGTCATTCCAATTTGATTCCTTGCATCAATAACAATATTGCCTGACTGCCCTCTAGCATTCATGATCGTAGAAGACAACGCCTTTGACAATCCATCAGACGTTTGATTCTGAATATTGCTCATCGTCTTGAGTTCAACCCTAACACCATCAACAAAAAAATCGGCCGTCCGCGAGGTTGCAGTCGGGATAATTTGCACCGTTCTTCCACCAGCTGCCAACTCGGAGGCGTAGTTGAGTTCTGCGGCGGTCAGCTTCGACGTATCTCCAATGATCTTTCCGAACGATGGGGCGCCGGATCCAACAATTGGGACGCCGGCCGCCGTACTGACGACGAGTTCAACCGTTGCTATACAAGAGCTTGGATTGACTGTGCAGTAGCCTAGTGGATCTTTCGAAAACGCAGCGATCTCTGCGGCTACACCGCTGAGCGCAGGCGCCAGAGCCAGGCCTCCAGCCAAAGCAGCCGCCTGCACGGTCAGAGTTGCGATTTCTCCTCTTGCCTGAGCATCCCTGCCAGCGGCCTGAGATATTTGCTCGATAGTGGGCTGAGTAATATTGTGTGATGCATAGAACTGCAATGCCTCAGGACTAGACGTCACGGCGTCAAGATACATCCGCGCATTCGCCCTTTGCTCAGGCGTTGCAGTAAACATGTATCCAACGTTTTGACCAGGGATATTGGCGTCCCCTGGCAGCAACTGCTGCCCAGCATTCCTTAGGAACTGCCTCGCGGCAGCATCTTCCTCGCCCGCTGCACCGAATTGCACTTGCCTGAACGCTTGGTCTGCCAAACGTTGTTCAGCCTCGTCTACGCTAATTCCCTGTGCAGCGGCAAATTGCTCTGCATGGTCTTTGATCCATTTCGTTTCGGTCGGGTGCAACTGCCGATTGTTGATGTCAATGCTGTACGCACTGGCCGCACCCGCCGCTCCACCGGCTGTCGCTCCGATAGCTGCCGCAGTGATGGCACCGAGCCCCTGCGCCACAGGGGCTGGCAGCCCCATTTCTTCGATCGCATTCCCGATGCGCGGCATCAGCGCAGCGCTCGCTCCTGCCCCGAGTGCGCCCGCCACGCCGCCGCTCAACGCGCCAGCGGCGGTATGCATTGCCACCCGGTACTCTCCGCCCTCGTCCCACCTTGCGGCTTCGGCTGCATCGCCCCGGGCGCGAGCGGCGTCTCGCTGACTGTCCGCATAGGTTCCGATTTCCCTGGCCGCGTTCTGATTGAACTGCTGCGCGATCTGCGCCTGCGCCTGCACGTCCTGCACGATGGACTGGGTGTTCCAGTCCTTGATCAGCGTG
>NZ_JQKD01000113.1 GCF_000745855.1 Xenophilus azovorans DSM 13620 | reverse complement strand
CCAGCGCCACGTCCTGGCCGGTGATGCGCCCGAACAGGTGGTTGATGTTCTGCGCGTCGATCTGCACTGCCTGGCGCCAAGCTGCCTGAAGCTCTAGGGTGATTTATTTTTTGAAAAATTCGATTTTTGAGAATTTAAAAACGGCCACTCCTAGGGCCACCAAATAGATAAACAAAAAAACCCATCCCATCAAAAACCAAACTCCATGAGAAAAGCTAAATTCACCATCAATCAATTTTCTATATATCTCAGGAATCATCAGCATAATTCCACACGGCAAAATGCACTGAATCGTCGCGGACGCGATATAAATATACAGCAGCTTCAAGAATCGAAATCGTACAACCGCATTTTCATTCCAAGGTTCATCTGCGCCGATCCAATAATCCTTAATCAATTCATCATCAAATAAGTTCCCCAAAAATGGCGAAAAAATATGATTAAATATTCGATCAATATTCATCACTATTTTCCAATTGGAGTAGTCAACCACGATTGGTTAGAATTCGGAATTCCAGTTGAATTAACCCATCCAAAAGCAGCGTAGCCAGTAACCGCTCCCAGTGCAGCAGTACCAAGAGTATCAGCATTTATCGGAAAAATCGTATGAGGAAATCCGAGCGAATAATTTGTATATCTACGCGTTATACCGCTTCCAACATAACCTGCCGCTGCTGCCGCAGCCAATCCTAGGGGCGTGGAATTTTCTTGATTTATTAGTGCATAGGTTCCTGCAGACAGCACCCCGCTACTTAACGACCCCCCAAGCAGTTGTCCTGCACCAAGCGACGTCGCCGGCGCAATCCCTGTCTGCCACCGCCACAACGCCGCTGCTCCACCCGGAACGACGGATGGCGCCAAGGCAACGATTCCATCGGCGGTGCTTTGTGCAGCCGCCCCATGAAACGTCCCCTGCTGGGTGTTGAATGGAACAAGGTCTGCGTATCCGTTCGGATACCAATCAGTCGTGTACACGTCGCCATAGACACTGCGCGCCACCGTATTACCTGCCGCTTGAGCCAGTTGAGTTTGTGCGTTGCACGCGGCCGCACTTCCGGAGCCAGGCGCACAGGCAGCACGCAAATCAGCCTCCCGCTGCGCTGACAGATGCCCCAAGGTGTCTCTGGTCGAGCACGCATCCCTGTTGCCGGCGTTGCATGCCGCTACGGCGTTGTCGTATCTCTCCTGCTCGGACAGCATCAGAAGGCTCGGTCGATTGTGGTTGAGCCAATTGTTCTCTGCCGCATTGACTCCTGCCTGCGCGCCGATGCTCACGCCGGCGTGCCCGCTGACGATGGCACCGGCCAGCCCACCCATGATCTGGCTCAGCATCAGGGTCTGGTTCGTGCGCGTCGGGTCGCCCGTGGGGTTGACGAAACGTGCTGTCGCCTCCCCTACGACCGCACCAAGGGCCCCCGCCCCGCAGCCCGAGCCGCCACCGGTGCCGCCTCCCGCGCCGGCCCGCCCGGCCCCGACCACGCAGCCCGCGACCGCATGCGCAACCGCATTGGCCCGGCCCGTCGTGTTCGAGCCGATCCAGTTGGCGCTGGTGGACGCCGCCGTATCCAGCAGCCCGTTGGCAATGGCGTTGCCCAGGTTGCGCCCCAGGTCGCCGCCGTTGATGGCCGTGCTCACCAGTGCCGCAGCCGTGCGGTCGGCCACGTTGTGCATCAGCACCTGGTCCCAGCTCGCACCCTGGGCCGTGGTCCAGCCGCCCATGGGGGTGTACGTGCTCAGCCCCTGGACTGCGGCGGCCGTGACCATCGAGGTCACCAGGCTCCTGACGCCCTGACTGGAGCCCAGGTCATGGAACCAATCAAGCTCCCGATTAATCCGTCAACGATTGCGTGTAGCATATACGTTCATACAACTCCAAACGCAATCAAGAAAAAACCAAGCAGAGTTAGAGCGCAGAAAATCCAATAAAATCTCTTCTGAGATTTTGTCATTTTCTTGTATTCTTCTTCATTTGGGCCGCGCGGATTTGCCATATACATTTACTTTTTGACTTCGCCTGTATAACTCCATGGACTGTAATAACCAGACAGTGTCCCCGGAGGAGATACTCCAATTTCCAAGGCTGTAGCCCCATCATATGAGTGATTAAATCCGAATACAGCATTAAATCGCCCTAGAACTGGAATGGAAACGCCGCCTTGCGTTCCCTGCCCGCTAAGAAAACTACTAGTGCCTTGCGCATCATTTACGCCAAAGATATATCCAGACATCCAAGAGCCGGACAATCTGTATCCAGGGTTTGAAGCAAAGGAGTTGACACCACCACCGACGAAAGTTGTGCCGTCATACAAATTAATAGCCGCATTCCCACCCAGAGTGTGCGCGCCCGAATTTAACGCCATGTAGTCAGGCAGCAATCCACGCCCTTGCGATCCGGCCAAGCCCGCCGCACACTCCGCCGAAGCACACTGCGCGCGATCTGGTGTTAGGCTCGGGCCATAAGTCATCCCTGCCGTATTGAACTGATACGCCCCATTGGTATTGGCGGTAATGAAGTTCATCAACTCTCTGGACGGCGCATTGGGCAGCACCTCCTGGAATAACGAGGATGCCGGCGTGTTGCCTTGGGCCGCCACTCTCAGCCCCTGGTCGTAGTTGATATCCCCGGCCAGCGTGCCGGTGGGCGATCCGGCCCCCAGCGATGCGCCATCCATGCCGTATGCCTGCTGCGTTGCCGGCGACACGCTGCCATCGGTGTTGCGCCCATTGCTCCAACGTATGGCATCCAAAATCTCCTGCTCCGAGTACGGTCCTCGGCTTGCGAGCGCAGCGGCCATGTTGCGATCGTTCGGGTGCAGGATCCGATTGTTCGCAGCCGCATTCAACCCCGCCTGCGCGGCGATGTTGGCGCCTGCGGCGTTGCCGGTGACGAGCACCCCGGCCAGGCCCGCAAAGGTCTGGCTGAGGTTGGCGATCTGATCGGGAGGCACGAGCTGATTCTGTGCCCAGCCGGCCACGGTCTCCCCCACCACCGCACCGATGGCCCCTGCCCCGCAACCCGAGCCGCCGCTGGTGCCGCCTCCCGCACCAGCCCGCCCGGCCCCGACCATGCAGCCCGCGACCGCATGCGCAACCGCATTGGCCAGGCCCGTCGTGTTCGAGCCGATCCAGTTGGCGCTGGTGGACGCCGTCGTATCCAGCAGCCCGTTGGCGATGGCGTTGCCCAGGTTGCGCCCGAAGTCGCCCCCGTTCAGGGCCGT
>NZ_JQKD01000112.1 GCF_000745855.1 Xenophilus azovorans DSM 13620 | reverse complement strand
GCACTCGGCCAACGGATTCCTCGCCCCTGTGACCTGGGAGAACGCCCAGTTGGCTGCATGACTTGATGTACGTGGAAACGAGGCAGGGTCAGTCCCGGCCACACTTGGTCAAGCTGCTCGAAGAGGGTGCACTTCCCTTCCACAGGGCTGGCAAGCATCGGCGCGTCCGATTTGCCGATCTGATGCAGTTCAAGGCCCAGAGAGACCAAGCCAGCGAAGACGCCATGGCGGCATTGGCGAAGCAGGCTCAGGAACTGGGCATGGGCTACGAATGAGGCAGTCGCCATTCACGGCCGTCTATGACGCGTGCGTGCTGTACCCGGCGCCGTTGCGGGACTTCCTCATGTGGCTGGGTCTTTCTGGCCGCTTCCGGGCGCGTTGGAGCACGCAGATCCACGAGGAATGGAAACGCAACCTGCTGATCAACCGGCCGGATCTTCGCCCGGATCAGGTTGGCCGCACATCGGCATTGATGGACAAGGCCATCCCGGATGGCCTGGTCTCGGACTACGAAGCGCTCATCGCCGGATTGCGCCTGCCAGACCCGGACGACCGCCACGTCCTGGCTGCGGCCATCCGTTGCGGCGCCAGCGTCATCGTGACCTTCAACGAGAAGGATTTTCCGCAGGCAGCGCTCGCGCCCTTCGGCATCGAGGCACAGCATCCCGACCTGTTCATCGACAACCTGTTCGACCTGGATGCGGCCGCAATCGTATCGGCAGCGCAGAAGCAGCGGGCGCAGTTGAAGAGCCCGCCGCTGGATGTGGACCGCTACCTCGACGCGTTGCTGCGACAAGGTCTGGTCCAGACCGTCAAGGCACTTTCGACCTATCGGGCCATTCTCTGACCAAAGCCGCCTGCAGCGGAACTGATGGTCGAGCACCAACAAAGCTTCGAGTTCATCGGGCACATCGAAGCCTGCTCTTTCGCAGACCGCACGGAACGCCTCGAAGTGCCGTGACAACGGCACACTCGGTCGCTTCATGCTGCACTCTCGGAAATAGGCCCCCAACGCATGCGTGCGAGTGCGCTGCACGTCGGCAGTGATGTCATCGAGCACGTCGATTCGCCACAGCGGGCTTTCCGCCATGAAATCGGCAGGAGGGACGAACACGGCCTCTCCAGCATTGCGGTCATAGTAGAAGCCTCGCAAAGCACATGGCGATGCGGACAGCACGCTCACCTCCTCTTCCGCCGGCACGTCAATGCCGGGGCTGAGCCAATAACGGCTGCGGGGACTGGGTTCATTCATGATGGGTTCCTTTCGGGGAGATGGACAAGGCATTGGTCAGAGAGCGTTAGGGCCGCAACCACGATGGCTGGGCTGCGTTGCAGGCTTGGGTGTCTTGCCGAAGTACGCGTTCGTGATCTGCTTCCTGCCATGCCCCAGGTGCTCGGCGATCTGCTGCCGCGCTTGGTGGTCAAGGTCCGGATCGACAGGGGCGCCGCCAGCCACCGGAGGCCGCTGCCCCGTCATGGCTTCGTAGCCATCGGCCGCTCCCTGATGACGCAAGCCATGCGGAGTTACGCCCAGCCCGGCACGGGTGATGCCGTGACGCTCCATCACGTAGCGCAAATGCCGCATGGCCTGCTGCAGTGTCAAACGCGGATCGCTGACGCTCTCATGCACGCCCACCGTCACCCGGCGCGCATAGTCGATGGCAGCGACCCGCTGCGCCGTATTGATGGCGACCATCCGCTCCCGGCCACCTTTGGTGCCCCGGTGCGTGTCGAGGTAGAAGGCGGCTAACTTGCCGTCCTTGCCCGCCTGGGCGGCCGTGATGACATCTTCATGAGGTCGCAGCATCACGCTTTCCTTGAAGCGAAGATGGAAAGCCTGCATGAGCTTCAATGAGGCAGCCGCATGCACATCGTGTGCTTCAACCATCCGGATCACCGCGTCCGCTTCCACACCCTGTGCGCGCCATGACTTGTCGACGCCCGTGGCCAGCGAGCGCTGATAGAGCCGCGCATCGTCGAAGTAGCAGCCAATCGGGCGCAACAACCTCGGCTTGCCGATCCAGACGGTGAAGGTCTTCAGGAAGCTGAAGTAGGTCTGAATGGTCGCCGAGCTCATGCGTCCGGCCTTGGCTTCGGATTGCCAGTGCGCAGTCACCGCTTCCGCATGCCGGCCGCTGAAGGATCGCGGATCGAGCTTGAACTGCAGGGGCGGCTGGCGGAGGAAGCCGAACAGCCAGTGGCAGAAGCGCTGGCGCTCGGCCATGGTCTTGTGGCTGACGCCCTTGTGCCTGCTGCTGTGCCGCCAGTTGTGTTCTCGCAGGAGCAGGTTCAGCACGTAACGCCATCGTCTGGGCGACAAAGGCAATTCATGCAGTCCCGGTTGATCGTCCCGACCCAGGCCATGTCGACCGGGCTTGGGGTTGGTTGAGGAGGCGCAATCCCTGCGCCCAAAGGTTCGTTTCGCGTTCATGGTGTCGTGTTCCGTCATCAATGGAAGAGCCCTGGTTTCGCTGCATCAGCGGGCTCCATGACCGATGCCATGCCAGTGGTTTGTGGCCATCGCCCGTGCGACAGCCACGCGGAGGTACGTAAAAGTGATCGCCGGCCAGCACGCGTCTTGCGCGATGTGGCGTTCGCCGCAGCGAACCAGGCCCTCAAGGAACCCGAGGCAACCCCGGAGGCATGAATGACCTCCGGTGCGATGCCCGAGCGGCACCGCGAACTCATCCCCATCGCCGGCCTGACTGGCAGCGCCCGTTCCGCGACGGGCGCGCAAAGCCGTTCCACGACGGCCATGCCGCCACACAAGGTGGAACAGGCAGGGCTGACAGGTGTCAGTGCGTGGGTGCGAGGGAGAAGAACTCGAACGCCAACCCCGCAGGGCAGGCGTCATTCGCAGCCGAGAACGGTGCGAGAGATCGAGGGGAACGACAGATCACCCGGGGGTGATCAGACTGTCGGTGCTCAAGGCATGGGCGGTCGGGCCGCCGCAAGACAGGGCGCAGCCACTCAAGGTGACTGTGCCCGGACACGAAAACCTCGCCGTCGCATCGGGTGCGACGAAAAGGCAAGGCCGCCACGTGGTCAAGGCCGCGCGGCACGTGTCCATTGAAGGACTCCATGGATGCAAGGCATCCGAATACTCAGCGCACGAGGCGCAACGGTGAAAGATCACCGTGACTTGAGGGCTCGCTCTACGTGCTCGATGCACGCCCCCGACGGTCGCCAGCTGAACCATGCGTCGGAAAGGTGCGTCCAGTGTGCTGCCGGATGTCTGCCCTTGCAAGCGCGAAAACTGCCGTTTAGTACGCCACCAGCCGAAATGCACCGTGCTTTGCGGGGTGTCAAGCGCCATCCAGATCTGGCCCCCTGACGACATTGAGTTCTGCCCCCCGGTTGATGATCAGTTCGTTGTCGCTTCGGTATTCGCGCTGGC
>NZ_JQKD01000111.1 GCF_000745855.1 Xenophilus azovorans DSM 13620 | reverse complement strand
GCCTGCACTCGGCCAACGGATTCCTCGCCCCTGTGACCTGGGAGAACGCCCAGTTGGCTGCATGACTTGATGTACGTGGAAACGAGGCAGGGTCAGCGCCCTGCCCGCTCACACCAGGTATGGCCAAGTCGCCTTGCTCCATGGCACGGCCCGCGCGCACCCCGAATGTGCTGTGGATGATCTTTCGCGTGTTGGTGTTGTGAATGCGGACTGTCTGCTCGCCGTCCGATGCGGCAGCAACCAGCCCGCATGCCAGCGCGAACGGCCCGACGGCAGAAGACATGTTGCCGCAATTGATGTCGTAGTTGACGCGCGCCTCGCCCACCTGGACCTGCGCAAAGGTGTAGTCGACATCGGCGTCGTCGCGCCCCGGCGGGCCCACCACGCAGACCTTGGAAAGCGAGGAGACGCCACCACCCATTCCATCGAGCTGGCGGCCGTAGGGATCGGGGCTGCCCATCGCCGCCATGAAGATCGCGTCCCAGTCCCTGCGCTCCTTCGGCAGGTCCTGGCGACGGAACATCAGGGCCTTGCTGGTGCCGCCGCGCATGAACATGCACGGCAGGCGCCTCGGTCCAATGCTGGATGCGGCAACCATCAGCTTGCGCAGCGCTACTGAACCGCCGCGCCCGAAGACCGGATCGGGTCCTGCCAGCGCAAGCGGTCGTTGCGCACCATGTCCGCAGCCTGCACAGAGGTGTTGCGCGCCGCCACCAGGCCCATTGCCTTCAGTCGCGCGCCGAATTCCGGCGTTGCCACCACCTTGGCGATCTCGCGGTTGAGGCGGTTGACGATTTCGTCGGGCACGCCGGCCTGCGTTGCGATGCCGTACCAGGCCGTCATGTCGAAGAAATCGGGAGAGCCCGCTTCGCCGAAGGTCGGCGTGTTGGGCACCAGCGTATTGCGCTGCGGCGTGGCCACGGCGATCGCCTTGATCTTGCCGGCCTCCACCAGGGCCCCGAGCGAGGGCGAGACGGTAAAGTAGAAGTCGACGTCGCCGGCCATCAGCGCGTTCAGCACCTCGCCATCGCCCTTGTAGGGCACGTTCACGAAGTCCAGTCCATAGGACTTCTTGAGCATCTCGTTGCCGACCTGGCTCACGGTGCTGGCGTAGGCACCATTGAACGACCCAGGCTTGGCCTTGATGGCAGCGACCAGCGCGGACAACGTGTCCGGCAGACCGTTGCGCGTGACCAGCACATAGCCGCAGCGCGCGAACACCGAGATCGGCGCCACGTCTTTCTCCGCGTCATAGGGCAACTGCGCATAGAGCGTGGGATTGATGGCCGAGGTCGTCGCGGTGATGAGCGCCAGCGTATAGCCATCGCGCGGCGAGCGCATCGCCTCGCCGATGCCGATATTGCCGCCCGCGCCGGCCTTGTTCTCCACGACCACGGGCTGTCCGAGCCCCGCGCGCAATTGTTCCGCCAGGGCGCGCGCGATCGCATCGGTGGGTCCACCGGCCGGGAAGGGCACGATCAGCTTCAGCGGGCGCGACGGCCAAGCCGCGGGCTGCGCGTGGGCGGCCAGGGCGGCGGCCGACAGCATGGCCAGATTGAAATCTCTTCTTCGCATGCTTGTCTCCTAGAATTTGAATGAATGAGCCACGGGCCTTCAGCGCACCGAGAAGACCTCATAGACGGGTCCGGCCGGCGGCACGCGCGTACCCAGGCCCACGGCCAATGTGCCGTTCAACCAGGCGTAGCGCGCATCGGCGCACTCGAACAGTGCCGCGACGCGATAGGCATGCTCGCTGTGGCCGGCGAGGCCGGTTTCGGTCTGCGCCGCGGGAAGGCGATAGCCCTCGTAACGCATGGCGATCAGCGCACCGTCGTGCGTCTGCAGAAGGATGCGCACATCGACCTGCCGGATGTCGTCGGGTCGAACCTGGATCCAGTCGCTGCCGCCCGCGCAGACCACGCCGCGCAGCCTTGTGCCCTCAAATCGGCCACCGGCGATGCCAGCGAAACGCTTGTGACCCAGAGGCGTCGCGCCGATGTCGTGCGCCCAGGCAATGTCCAGCGAGAGCGTGAAGAGGAACTCGGCGGGGATGGATGCAGGCGGCGCCACAGCCGCAGCGATAGCCGTCGAGCTGCTCATGCCAGCTCCTGTTCCCGCATCCAGCCCTTGATGTGGGCGATCGCCACATCCGGCGCGTCTGGCTGGTTCAGGAAATAGTGGTTGTAGCCCTTCAGTTCGATGAAGGTGCAGCCCGGCGCGGCATCGCGCAACGCCCAGCCGTCGGTCACCAGCGAGCCCTGGTCGGCGGTCAGCGACATGATGGCGACCGGGCTCCTCACATGCGGCAAATTCTTCAATGCATCGCCGTTCGAATGCACTGGGCTCCAGACGCTCAGCCAGCTGCGCAGCGCACTGTATCGACCCATCGGGCCGGTTGCCTGGTTGGCGATGCGCGGATCGCCATAGATGCTGCCTGGCTCACGCTCGCTCGGCTCCAGCGTCATGTCCACAAGGCGCGGATCGGCCACGGTGCGGTGCACGACGAAAGCGCGGTCGCGGATGCCCTGCTTCCCCAGCCGCTCGAGTTCCGAGACCACCCAGTTGTCGATCCTGAGCATGCGGCGCATCTGCGCAGCGCGGTATTCCTCGATCCAGCCTCGGTCGTAGGGAACCTTGCGGCCCGGCGCATAGAGATCGAAGTACGGGTCGCATGAATCGGGGTCGCGTTCGTCGGTGAGCGAGGGGTCGATCCAGCTTTGCAGGATGTGGCTGCGCGATTTGCTCGAGGCGATGAGCAGGATCGCATCGGCCTTGGGCAGGCGAGTCCTTGTGAAATCGGGTGGGTCGCCAGCAGGCGTGCAGGTCACGCTGGGCGATTCCGCCTGCCGCTGGAAATAGGCGACCAGCGGCCCCCCCGCCGCTAAAGCCGCAAAGCACGACTTTGCGCCAGCCCAGCTCCCGGCGCGCCCAGCGTATGGCGGCACCGACGTCGATCAGGCAGTTCTCCAGGATCACCGCGGCGTCGTATCCGGCGTAGCGGGTGTTCAGCCCGATGACCGGCGTGCCGCTGCGCGCGATCGGCTCCAGCAGATGGTGTCCCAGGAAATTGGACATCGGATGGACCAGGATGATTCCGGTGTCACCGCAGTTCGCCGGGTCACGCACCAGGTTGCCGTAGACGCGGGGGTAGTGGCGCGCAATGCCGGAATGCAGTTCGATGCCACTTTGGGTAGTGCCGGCCTCGATCGGGATCGACAACAAGGGGGGTGCGGCGGAATTCTTGGACTGGGTTATGCCGCGATCTCCAGGCTCTTCCGATATTCAACCGGACTGAGAGCACCGAGGGAGATCTTGATCCGCTTCTCGTTGTACCAGCGGATGTATGAGTCCAGAGCCTTGGTGAACTGGTCGATGCTTGTTGCCCGCCAGTCGCGAGGATAGAACATCTCCGTTTTCAATCGACCGAAGAAGCCTTCGCAAGCGGCGTTGTCAGGCGAGCAGCCCTTGCGTGACATCGATCGAATCAGCTTGGCATCTGCGATGCGTGATAGCCATCCAGGCCAGCGGTAGTGGGCTCCGCGATCGGAGTGCACGACAGGCCTTTCGCTGTCGGCAGGAATCGTCTCGATGGCTGCGTCCAGCATCGTGTTCACAAGCTCAGCGTCCGGTCGCGTGCCGATCGACCAGCTGACGACCTGACCATCGAAGCAGTCGATCATCGGTGACAGGTACACCTTGCCGGCGGCAATCTGGAACTCCGAGATGTCGGTGAGCCACTTCTCATTCGGGGCAGCAGCCTTAAAGTCGCGATTGACGAGGTTCTCTGGCGCTGGGCTGATCTCTCCCAGGTAGGAGCCGTATCGGCGCCGCCTCGGCTTTGCGACGACCAGGCACTCCTGCTTCATCAAGCGCTGGACCACCTTCTCTGACAAGCGCACGCACTGCCTGTTCAGCACCGCCTGGATCCGGCGGTAACCGTAGCATCGGTGATTGAGTTCGAAGATGTCTGCAATCGCTCGGCGTGCGCCCGCATATTTGTCCGCAATCTGCAGGCGCGCGCGATGATAGAAGTACGAGCTGCGGGCAAGGCCCAACTCCGTCAAGAGATCCGGCAGCGCATAGGTCTGTTTGAGGGCGTCAACCAGCAGTGTTGACCCTGCCTCGTTTCCACGTACATCAAGTCATGCAGCCAACTGGGCGTTCTCCCAGGTCACAGGGGCGAGGAATCCGTTGGCCGAGTGCAGGCGCTGACGGTTGTACCAGCCCTCGATCCAGTCGACGATGTCCAGCCTGGCCTGCGCACGCGTGTCGTAGCGTACCTGGTAGATGCGCTCGACCTTCAGCGTCTTGAAGAAGCTCTCCATCGGCGCGTTGTCCCAGGCGTTGGCCTTCCTGCTCATGGACATCGTGATGCCCAGATCGGCCGCCAGCGCCCGGTAGCGCCCGCTCGCATATTGCGCCCCGCGGTCGCTATG
>NZ_JQKD01000110.1 GCF_000745855.1 Xenophilus azovorans DSM 13620 | reverse complement strand
CGCAAGCTGCTGACGATGCTCAACGCCATCGCCAAACATGGCTCGATGTGGGATTCGACTATGCATTGCGCTTGACGAGCAAGACGGTTGCTCAGACCCTGAACCGCTTGATGACGGCAGTCACCACGCCGCAGACGATCAGCTGCTGGCCCTCCCGGAACGTGATGGTCGGGAAGGTGGGGTTCGCCGGCTCCAGGCGCGGCCGGTTCGCCCGCAGCCGCAGGTACTTGACCGTGAAATCGCCGTCCACCTGGGCCACCACGATGTCACCGGAACGCGCCTTGAGGGCGCGGTCCACCACAAGGATGTCGCCGTCCTCGATGCCGGCTTCGCGCATCGAGAACCCGGACACCTGCCAAAAGAAGGTTGCGTGCGGGTGCCGGATCAGCAGCTCGTTCAGGTCCTGCCGCTTGACCGCGTAGTCCTCGGCCGGCGACGGGAAACCCGCCGGCACCCTGCCCTGCACCGCCGGCAGCGGCCGACGCGGCGGCGCCTCGGCCGCCGGCCATGCTTGTGCCGGAATACTGTTCATGCATCCAGTATAGAAAATTCACATTTCCCCCGGAAGGTTCCCGGCGGGCTTACCATACGGGCATGGCCGAGCTTCGGATGAACTTTTCCACCAGCTTCGACGGCGACGAGCGCTTTCCCGCCGCCGAGTCGGAGGTCGCCTATGCGATGCGTCTGCAGGCGCTGGTGGCTCACTCCAAGGCCGATCCACGCCCCAGCGTGGACCACGCGACCGCAATGCGCCTGGTCGAAGAACGCCTCGCTGCCATCGTGGGAAAAAACGGCACGCCTGCCCGTCGTTGACGGCGCCAGACTTGCCGGATGCCTTACCAAGTCCAGTGGCGGCCGCCCGCGCTTGAGCAACTGCTTGAGATCATCGAGTACGTCGGCCAGCGCAACCAGCTCGCCGCGACCAAGCTCTTCGAGACATTGCGCGGCTGCACCGACAGGCTGGCCGAGTTCCCCGAGCTGTACCCGGTCAGCTGGTTCGTGCCTGGCCAGCGCCAGATCGTCGCGCATCCCAACTACATCGTGCTCTACGAGGTTGACCACCGCCGGCAGCTCGTGAGCGTCACCACCGTGACCCATTCGCGCCGGCGCCGCTGAGCCCGGCGCCCATGCGCGCTCCGGCCCCGCTTCGCATCCGCCGCCGGCAGGCTGGCTGTGCGCCTGATGCCAACGTCACAATGCGGCCTATGGCCAACATCGCATCTGTCCTGAAGTCCGAGATAGCGCGCGTGTCGCGCAAGGAAGTCCGATCCGAGATCGAAAGTCTGAGGAAGGCCAGCACGCAGCATCGCAGTGCCATTGCACTGCTGCGCCGCCAGGTCGAAGACCTTCAGAAGCAGCTCAAGCGCGCCGCCCGGGAGGGTGCGCGAGCGCCGGCGCCGGCATCAGAAGCATCCGACGCAACGCCTCGGCGCTTCAGCCCGACCCGCCTGGCGGCGCATCGTGCGAAGCTGGGAATCTCGGCGGCCGACTACGGCAAGCTCGTGGGCATGAGCGGCGCGACGATCTACCTGTGGGAACAGGGGAAGTCCCGGCCCAACCCGGAACAACTTCAGCGCCTGGCTGCAGCCCGGGCCCTCGGCAAGCGCCGGGCGCTGGAGCAACTTAATTCGGCATCCTGAGTGCGGACGTAGCCGCACGCCGCACTCCAGCAGGCCATGTGCTACTCCGCTGCCGTTCGAGCCGACTTCGCTGCATTCCGGCGGCTCTTTCCGACAGCGCGGGTGGACCTGAAAGCCTTCTTCGACCTGTACTGGCGCAAGAAGCAACAGCCCAAGGTGCTGCTCACGTCCAAGGGCATGGATACCCTCTTCGCTCGGCCGCGCACGGCCGAGGAGCGGGAGATCCACGCGCTGATCTTGGAGATCGACGCCGAGCGGGCCCGCGCCTATGAACAGGATCTGTTCAAGCAGCGCAAGCGCCTGGCCGACGCCGAGCGCGTCCTGCAGGTGAAGCCGACGAAGAAGGCGCAGGAGGACCAGCGCATCGCGCCGAAGAAAATCGCCGCGGCGCTGGCCAGCCTCGATGCGATGAAGCGCGCCGAGCTGCGCGACACCGACTGGCGGCTGTTCCCGCAGTGGTGGGGGCCCGTACTGCTGATCGAGGACGGCGAGCCGATCATCCGGCCCATGCGCTACCTGTGCCGGCCAGCCGGCAAGCCGGTCTTCTACGACACGAAGTACCCCGGGATCTACAACGCGCGCCGGGACAGCCTAGGCGGGTTCTGGAAGGGGCAGTTCGGGCATACGCATTGCCTTGCGCTCGTGCCTGTCTTCTGGGAGCACGTGGTGCGCCACCTGGCCGAGCACCGCGAGCTGCAGCCGGGAGAGAAGCCGGAGAACATCGTGCTCGAATTCAGGCCGCGGCCGCAGCGCGACCAGCTGGTGGCGTGCATCTATTCGCACTGGACGCCGCCGGCCGGCTCGGATGAGCCGGACCTCTGGTCCTTCGCGGCCGTGACCGACGAGCCGCTGCCGGAGGTCGCCGCGGCCGGCCATGACCGCACCATCGTGGCCCTGCGCGAAGAGAACGTGCAGGCCTGGCTCACGCCGCAGGACCGCAGCCTGGACGAGCTGGATGCGCTGCTCGAAGACAAGGAGCGGCCGTACTACGAATTCAGGATGGCCGCATGAAGCTGACCCTCGATCCCGAGGAGCTGCGCGAGCAAATGACGCTCTGGCGCAGCGCGGTCGATCTGCGAATGGATCTCCGGCCAGACATCCGCGCGCACCTGATCGTGCGGCGCAGGGACATCCTGAAGAACTTCGAGAAGACCGGCCGTGACTGGCTGACCGTCCTGCGGCTCTGCAAGCCGGTGCCGGAGGACGCCCGGGCCCACGCCGCCCTGTGCGCCGACGTCGAAGAGTTCTTGACGTGGGCCCAGGCCGGCCTACAGCAGCTCGATGAGCTGGCGGCCGACGAGGGCGGCGGATAGCGCGGGCCTCCCCGCCACCGCTGTGGATGCCCCGGCTACTTGCGCCGGGCCAGGTGTTCCCGAACCTGCTCCGCCGAGTTGCCGACCGCCTGCACGGCCTCGCGCAACTCCGCTTCGCTGCAACCGAGGCTTTCGCTCCAGCTTCGCACTTCGTGCGGTGTCTCCAGAGAGATCAGCTTGCGATCCAGGCCGGTCTTCTTCGGGTCGTCTGTCATTGATATCTCCTGTGGGCGGTACCCCTGTTATCGCGTTTGCCGTCACGGCAGCGCGTAGGCCGACAGCGGTCTTGCGCATCGTCGATACGCTGGCAGGATGCCCCGCCTGGTCGACTACCCGCCGATGCTGCTTGAGGAGCGGCCATTCGCCTTCGGCGAGCCCGACTGGATCTATGAAATCAAATTCGACGGCTATCGCCTCATGGCGCTGGTCGACGGCGGCCATGTCGAGTTGCGTTCCCGCCAGGGGGCGGATGCGACCCGCTGGTTTCCCGAGCTTGCCGACAGCCTGGCCACTCTCGGCGGTGGGCCGACCATCCTTGATGGCGAGGTGTGCGTGCTCGATGAGGCCGGCCGCAGCGACTTCGATCGGCTCCATGATCGGGCACGGCGCCGGCGCTGGTACGCTGGTGCCGATGCCGTCACCTTCTGCGTCTTCGACTTGCTCATGGCGGGCGGCGACGAGCTGCTGCAGCTGCCGCTGCTGCGCCGCAAGACCAGTCTGGGACGGCTGCTCAAATCGCCTCCGGCCCACGTCATGCCCGTCGGGCACTTCGCGGCCGGCGAAGGGGCTCAGATTTTTCAGCAGGCAGTCGTCCCTCTCGGGCTGGAGGGGTTGTGCGCAAAACGTACGCGAAGCCTCTACGTTCCAGGCGCCAGGTCGCCGGACTGGATCAAGATCAAACGCGCTGGAGCCGTGCCGCCAGAGCGCTTCAGGCGCGGTGTCAAGCCGGCCCTCGCCTCTGGCGTCTAAGCGTGTGCGAGAGGTGCTTTCGGCAGCGTCTCTGCCGGTTGGCCAGGTATGCGGCCGCTACAATCCCGCCGCCCGGTCTCACCTCAGGTGCGCCAATGCGCTTCCCTCCTCCTCCCTGGATCGGGCGAGGTATCCAACCCTCATTCGGGGCCTGCAGCGCGGGCCCTTTTTCTTTGCTACTCCGCGAGCGGCAGGCCCGCTTTTCTACGGCGCGCTCTTTCAGCGCTCATTAGCCTGCGGTCGCGCCAGTTGAGCTGAATGACGCCGTACTGTGCGCGCAGCTGCTTGGCGTAGCGTCGTTGTCCCCTCCATGAGAAATCGCCGTCGGCTGGGGCTTTGAGTAGTAGGTCGGTCGGGATTTTGATGCCCTGAAGCATGGCGTCATCAAAGACCCAGGCCACCGGACAGCGCCAGTAGTAGAACTGGCCCGACCATGAGCCGAGGAGCCAGCCGGCCATGCCGACAAGCAAGACGACGAGTGAAGCGATGAGCGTGAGTGCGTCCATGGTGAGGAGCGGCAAGTCTACTGCCGAGTATGTGAGCGTCGCCGGCAGTGCCGGCCGGGCTGTCGTGCTTCGCATCGAGCCTTCGCCTTTTGGCTTGTCTCGCCCCTACGGGCTTCCATCCTTCCCTCGC
>NZ_JQKD01000109.1 GCF_000745855.1 Xenophilus azovorans DSM 13620 | reverse complement strand
CCCGCCGAGGCGCTGGCCGCTTGACCCGCGCCGAAGGCAAGCGCCCCGGCCTCGACCGGGGCGCTTCGCTGGAAGGAGAAGCCCCCATGACCCGCACCACCACCCGCCGCCCGCGCATGGCGGCGATCTACGCCCCCGGCACTGTGCGCGCCCGCCGCTGGCACGGCGCAGGCGACGTGCGCGGCTACCGTCCGCCCTCGGGCTGGACAGCCCGCGCCGACCTCACCGACATTCATCCCATCACAGGCCGCGCCTTGCCGCGTGCCGTGTGGTGGCTCATCGAGACGAAGGGATAACCGCGATCAGCACCGCGCCCAGGCCGTACCGTCCTGGGCGCGGTGGACGCAAAATCCGGGCGCGGCAGTGGCCGCGCCCGGTGTTCCAAGCCCACAGCCGAATCGGAACGCCGCCGCCATCACGGCAGTTCAGGCGGCGGCGTTGACGTGACCGGGCTTCCCGCCCGGCGATGGCAGGCCCGCATGGGCCTGCAAGCCGAAGCGCCCGCAGTGCGCAGGAATCACCCGCAGTTTTCGGCTTGCCGCGTGCATACCCCGCAGCGTAAGCCGCGCCCATTTCATCAGAGGCATGTCCGCGTTTCCTGCTTGGAAATCTGGAACGGCCTGGGCGTGTCGGCGCGCAGCGCCGCCGGGCTTTCGGGCTACGCCCCGTGCCGTCTTTGCCGTCACGGCCCATTCGGCTTCAATCCCTCACGCCTTCGCGCCTGCGGCGCTGCGCGCTTCGCTTGCCTCCAGGGGAAAGCCCTGCGGGCTATCCCCGCCGCGCGATGCTTGGCGCCCCTCGATGCCGCCGAACCGGCTGCGCCGGATCGGCCCGGCCCGCGCCCCGCCGCGACGGACGGGGCGCTGGCGAACACGCTGGCGCTTGCTGCGGCAGGTTGTGCAGGTGCATGCCGTCCTCAACGCTGGCGGTGCCTGCCCATCACGTCACGAAGGAGGTTCACGGACAACCCGCCCGGCATCGCTATGGAGCTTCCACGCCACGCCTCAAGAGCGGCGCCGCAAGGTGCGGCAGGGGCGTTCTCGCCTGTCGTCGGGTGGTTGACCTGGCCCGCGTCAGCGGGCGAGCCGGCGAAGCCTTCGGGCGGGGATGCCGAGTCGGCCCCATCTCCTTTCGGAGCGGTTCGGCCCAAGGCGTCCTTGTCTCGTTGTGAATCCTGGCGGGGCGCGGCTGCGCCTCGGGCTTCATGGCTGCAACCGTCCGGCGAAAACAATTTCCCCGCCGCTGCGCGGCTTCCTCGCGCAGCAAATTCTTTTCGCCTCCAGGCTCTCCACTGCGTTTCGACCGCAAGCGGTGCAGCCAGCCCGTCCCCCGCCGGCCGGATCACAACAAGGACGCGATGGGCGCGAACCTTGTTCAACCGAAAGGAGAAATCATCATGGCCAACATCGGCACCTTCACCGCAGACAAAGACGGCTTCACCGGCACGCTGCGCACCCTGACGCTCAACGTCAAGGTCAAGCTGGTTCCCAACGACAAGGGCAGCAGCGAGAACGCCCCCGACTTCCGCCTCCAAGCCGCCGGCCACGACATCGGCGCGGCGTGGAACAAGACCAGCGAGGCCGGGCGGGAATACAAGTCCGTGACCCTCGACGATCCTTCGTTCCCGGCTCCGGTCTATGCCCGCCTGATCGAAGGCGAGGACGGTACGCACGACCTGATCTGGTCGCGCAGCAAGCCCCAGGCGGCGTGACCGCCGCAGCGCCCCGCCCATCGCGGCGGGGCGCTGTGCTGCTGTTCGCAGCACATCACCACGTCACGCGCGCGGCTTCGCCGCGCCGCGCTCCTTCAGCACCGCCTCCAGCTCCCGGCGCACCTGCGCCAGCAGCTCGTCGGCCTTGTGCGGGCTGTCGCCCGCGTAGGCCAGCGTCAGCAGCGTGAGCGGGTGGATCTCCATCACCTCGCACAGCTCGGCCAGCTTATGCAGGGTCGGGCTTTTCAGGTCGCGTTCGAGGGTGCTCATATAGGTGCGGCTGGACACGTCAGAGAAGGCTTCCTGGCTCAAGCCACGCGCCTTCCTGACTGTCTTCAACGCCTTCGCCAATGAGTTCCCAGCCGCCACCTATGGTTTCCCTCGAAAAACCAAGATGACAGCCCATTGCGCCCTATAGGGCTACAATCTATAGTGTTCATTTGGTGTTCTACGTTTTCGTGCCTTTACGGAAATCCGCATTTGCTGGTTCCAGCAAAGCCACGCAAGCGCATCCGTGCTTGCACACGAAGGCGTAAATCCGGTTTGGCGGTTCTGCGCTTGGGCGTGAAACCGCATCCGTGCATCATTGGATTTGTGGGATTGCCAACCATGCCCCAGCCACTCGCCACCGTCCCGGAGCGCGCGCAACTGCTCGCCAACGGCGAGGCTCGTGCCGCCGGCCAGGCCATCGACCCGGTGCCCGTGGTGCGGCTGTTCACGCCGGACGCGCATGTGACCTGGCTGCTGGCCGCACTCGATCCCGCCGATGGCGACACCGCCTGGGGCCTCATCGACCTGGGAATCGGAATGCCGGCGCAAGGAACCGTCAAGCTGTCCGAGCTGGCTGGCATCGTCGGGCCGCATCAGCAGCCCGTGATGCGCGACCGCTACTTCCGGCCCACGCGCACGCTGTCGGAATACACCCGGCTGGCCGAGCGCGACGGGGCTATCCCGGACTGAACACAGCCTACTGTGACTTTTTCAGTCTGGTGTCATACCGGGCAGGTCTCAATCGAGATTCTTGCGGCGTAGCCGCGCCAGTCTGATCCAAACGGACATGATGCCTGACGCGGACTGCGGCAGGCTGGCCTGTACGGCGTCCCACGGGAGGGACGCTGCCGCCGCAGCATTGAGACGAATACCGCAACGCATCGGAGCCAGTCGGACTTGACAGCCCAACTATTCCCTTAACCCATTTCGTTCTGATGACACCGATGTAGCACGTAGTTCTTCCGTCGCGGCCAGTCCTGTTCGCAGGGAGGTTGCGTCATGGTCGATCGCAGCGCCGAGCACTGGTATCCGACTGCCGCGTATCTGTACGTGCTGCACTTGGACGACCTTGGGACGGCCTGGGAATATCTGCGCAGAAACCCCGATTACCGGCTCGACTGGCTGCGCCATCATCGCCGGCCGAAAGCCGCGCAGCAGGCGGCGCATCGCTGGGGCTTGCGCCTGCTGGAAGATCCGGCGTTGGATGCGCGCGACGCGCATCCAGCCTGGTTGCCCGGCCATGTGGCCGTGGTGCAGCTCTATCCCGACGCCGATCCGCCGCAGTATGCTCCCGCGTTCACGTTTTGGCGCATTGCCGGGCACAAGCAACTGCTCCATGACGGCAAAGGGCTGGCGCTGATGGCGCACAGCCCAGGTCATTGCCTGCGCTTCGCGCTGGCGCCCGGCCTGGAAGACGGGATGGCTGTCGCCTATGCCCGCCGCGGCGGCGCCGCCGCACCTGCGCGCAACCATGCGCTCGGCGCGGCCCTGGCTTCTGCGAAGCCCAGGCCGGCACCCGCCGCGCTGCTTGAGCTACACACCTTGCAGGCGCTCGACGCAACCCTAGCGGGTGCGTCCTTGCGCGAGGTGGCCGAAGGCTTGTTCGGCGGCGATGCCGCAGCCGATTGGTACAGCGACGGCGGCCTGCGCTCCAAGGTACGCCGCTTGGTACGGCGCGGCGATGCGCTGATGCGCGGCGGCTATCGCCGCCTAGCACAGCTTCCGCCGCTTGAGAAGGGTCGTTTTGAGGACGACGCAAAACGGCCCTGAGCAGGACAGCTTGGTTTTCTGAGACTGCCTCCATCCGGTTGCGCTGTGTGGCCGGAGCTTTGAAAGCTATGGAGGTTCACACCATGCGTCCCGCTCCTTTGCGGCCTGCCGCCACTGTCTCGACCGCTGCCGCGCAGCCCCAACGCTATCTCACCAACGACGAAGCCGCCGAGTACCTGCGGCTGTCGCCGCGCACGCTGGAAAAGCAGCGCGTGATCGGTGGTGGTCCGCGCTTTCGCAAGTTCGGCCGGCGCGTCATGTACGCCGTGGCCGACCTCGATGCCTGGGCCGCCGATCGCAGCTTCGAGACGACTTCCGATCCCGAGTACGCCGAGCACCACTCGGCCGACAGCCGTGCGCGCTGATCGGCGGCGCGCGGCAGGCCATCACCATGTCCAGCTCCGCGCTGCCGTTCCGGCAGCGGTCGTTGCAGGAGCGCGAACAGCTCGACCTGTTCCGCGCCTTGCCCGGCGACATGGCGCCGCGCGACAGCCAGGACTTGATGGCCTATCCGTTCTTCTCGCTCGGCAAGTCCAAGCGGGTCAAACCCATCGACTTCCGCGCGGGCAACGTGACGATCCGCGTAGAGGGCACGCAGGAGCACGGCATCGCCACGATTTGGGATGCGGACGTGCTGATATGGGCGGCCTCGCAGATCGTGGAAGCGAAGGACGCGGGCCTGCGCCCGTCGCGGCTGATGCGCGCGACGCCCTACGAGATCCTGCGCTTCATCGGGCGCGGCAAGTCGCTGCGAGACTACCAGCGCCTCAAGGCCGCGCTGGATCGCCTGCAATCGACCACGGTGGCCACGTCCATCCGCGAGACAACAGGCCGGCGCCTGCACCGCTTTTCGTGGATCAACGAATGGAAGGAACTGGCCGATGCC
>NZ_JQKD01000108.1 GCF_000745855.1 Xenophilus azovorans DSM 13620 | reverse complement strand
AGGATTTCCACGTCCAGCTTCGCTTCGGCCAGTTCCCTGCGCAGGCGGCTGTTCTCAGCTTCCAGCTCACTGACGGGGCGCCGGGCGGGTGAATCACCCGACGCTACCGTACCGCCGGTGGTGGCCGAGGCAACACCGCGCCTGGACCAGTTTCCCACCGTGGCCACCGGCACGCCCAGGCGCCGCGCTGCCTCGTGGCCGCCCACCGAGGCCGCCAGCCTGACGGCCTCGGCCTTGAATTCCTCTGTGTACTGCCTCTTGGGCAGCCTGCCTTCTTTCATCTCGATTCTCCGTACCTTTGAAGTTTCCAACTTCTTGCTGTACGTGAAATCTAGGCAGGGTCAGGTCAGGTTCTCGGCAACGTGAATGCCTGATCTGTCCAGCCCGCCCGTTGTGATGGCTTCGTTCAGGTCGAGCGGCGCAACACGTCTTGCACCGTCAGGTCCTGCTCCATGCGCGCATAGAAGCGCGCCACGTTCGGGTAGTCCTTCCAGGTCTTGTCCAGCTTGCTGGTCCAGCGCGCCATGACGAAGGCATAGGCGTCCGCGACAGTGCGGCGACCTCTGTACACGTGGCTGCCCTGGCCGATCATCCGGTCGAGATGCTGCATCACCCGGTCGATGCGCGTGTGCGCTGCGGCGCGGACATCGTCCAGTGCTTGGAGCGCGTGATTGGTCGTGTAGCGCTGGGGGGTGAAGAAGGGCCAGAACGCCGGATGGAAATCGCCCGTCAGGAAGGCCATGATCTCGGCGAACTCGAAACGGCCGTGGACGTCATCGTCCGTGCCGAGTCGTGCATCGGGATGCGTTTCCGCGATGTACGTCAGGATCGCATCGGACTGCGTCATGGCGCGCGGGCCGCCGGTATCGAGCGCAGGCACCATGCCCAGCGGGTTGACGCGCCGGAACGCCTCTGAGGCGGAGTCGGCCCGGACGGCTTCGAACTCAGCGCCGGCCCATTCCAGGGCGATCCAGCACGCCACAGCGCAGGTGCCCGGTGCGTAGTAGAGCTTCACGGGTCGATCCTGCAAATCTGGCGTGCTGGCGCTCATGCCTGCAAAGCCTGGCTGAGCACCGCGACGAGCTCGCCGCCTTCCGGCGTCGACCAGTCACCGGCCAAGCCCGCCAGCAATTGGTTGGTGCCCAGCAGGGTGGCACCGGCGCGCGCCATACGCTCGAGCGCCAGTTCGTCCGCCATCTTGCCGGGGGAGCCGCCGGCATCGGCCGCCACCAGCACGTGATGGCCCTGTTCGAGCAGCGTGAGGACGGGAAAGACCGTGCACACGTCGTTCGTAACACCGGCGACGATGAGCGTCTCGCGCCCCGTCGCCTTGACGGCCGCCGCGAACTTCTCGTCGTTCATGGCATTGACGATGCCGGCGCGCTGGATGCGCGATTTGAACGCCGTCGGCAGGATCGTCTCGAGTTCGCTCAGCAGCGGTCCCTGCGCATGGCCTTCCATGCTCGATGTCAGGACCACGGGCAGTTTCAGGATACCGGCGGTCCTGGCCAGCATCAGCGCGTTGCGCTTCATCTCCTCGAAGGGGATCGACTTGACCCAACTCATCGTGCCGACCTGATGGTCGATGAGCAGAAGGGCGGCATCACGCCAGGATGCAAGTGTGTCGGCCATGGCCATTCTCCAGCGGCGCACGGAGGACGACATTGCCATCCGTGCCGTGTCCGCACTATCCACTGAACCATATTTGGTGTAAATACAGAAAAACTGGATTCAGAATGCCATTTCTGCAGCAATGAAGGCCGATCCCTTGAGAGATATGAGCCTGTTCGTCGAGGTGGCGCGCGCCCGGAGTTTTCGCCGCGCCGCAGAGGCGCTGGGCATGCCAAGTTCGACGCTGTCGCGACGGATTGTTGCGCTGGAGCGTGCGATCGGCCTGCGCCTGCTGCACCGCACGACGCGCCGCATCGAACTGACCGAGGCCGGTCAGATTTATTTCGAGCGCAGCCGGCACATCGTCGAAGAGGCACGCTTGGCGCACGAACAGCTTGGCGGCCTGGTATCGCAGCCGCGAGGCGTGCTGCGGGTCTCGCTGCCCGTGGACTTTGCGACTGTGTTCCTGGCCCGATGTCTTCCGGGGTTCTGCCGCCGCTATCCCGAGATCGAGTTCGAGTTCGATCTGACGCCGCGCCGGGTCGATCTCGTGGCCGAGCCTTTTGATGTGGCCATTCGCATGGGCGAGTTGCCGGACTCGCACCTTATCAGCCGCAAGATCGCGGAGGTGCCGCGCTATCTCTACGCGTCGCCGCAGTATCTCGATGTCCACGGTCAACCCCGTAACCCGGATGAACTGGCGCGGCACGCCTGCCTGCTATTCCCCAATGAGTCCAAGTGGACATTGCTGCGTGACGGCGTCAAACGGGAAGTTTGCGTGGCCGGCCGGTTTCGTCTCAACAACGTGGGCATGATGCAGCGCTTGGCGGTCGAGGGGCTAGGCATCGCCATGCTTGCCGAGGAAGCTGTGCGGGCAACGCCTGCAGCGCGGCATCTGCGGCGGGTGTTGCCCGATTGGCAGGCGTCCTCCATCGCGGTACATGCGATCACCGAGACGCGGCTGCTGCCGGCAAAGACCCAACACTTCATCGAGTACCTGAAGGAGCATCTTTCGCAGCGTGCCGCGTGATTGCATGCATCTCTAGGATATGACTTCTGACTCAGGAGTAGGCGTGCCCGGCGGTCCGGACCGAGCCCGGCGCGACCGTCGAACGACTGGCCTCCAGCGGGGGCGTGGCTGCGGAGTTCATCTTCGTCCACCAGCAGCTCGTGGTGATCGAGTCGCTGACGTCGCCCGCGACGGCTACTTCTTCACCGAACTGGAGCGAGGTACCGGCCTGTCCGCGGACCAGAAGCCTTGCAGGTGCTCGTGGAGCAACGCGTGCTGCGCGGTGGGCGTGGCCCGTCTGGTCAGTCAGAGCGGCGCCCGCCTTGGCGCGTAGGTGTCGTCGTCGAAAACTGGATGAGCAGCCCCGCGGGGTTGCCGGCGGATCGTGACTCACTACGAGCGCCTCGGCAGCCTGGTCAAGGAGATTGATCTTCCTATCGGAGCCATGGGTGCCGACGAGGCCCACTACCTGAGGAGTACGACTTCGGGTGCCCCGGGAACATGTTCCTGCTGGCCGCGCGGAGACCGCGCCGCTTCGTGATGACAGGCACGCCGCTGCTCAATCGCGAGATCGAGATGCACACGCTGCTGCGTACGGCGGACCACCACCTGGGCAACCTGACACTGAATGGATTCGGCAAGGACTACGCCGGCGGCAGCGAGAACCGGGCGAAGCTGGCCGCTGCGCTCAAGGGGTGATTGCTCAGGCGCAGCAAGAACGTGCTGGAGGACCTGGACACGAAGACGATTCAGCTCTGCTACATCTCGCCGCCCGAGGGCCTGGGCGCCTACGGGGCGGTCTATAACGGCATGAGCTTGTGATGGCCATGCCCAAGATCGTCAAGTTGCGGCGCACGCTTGAAGCGCTGAAGATTCAGTTCCTCGACGAGACGGTCGAAAGCCTCTCTGAGGGCGACAAGATGGTCGGGTTGGACAGCCTCAAGAAGCGCCAGGCGGCGGTGGACGCCTTCCAGGGCGACCCGGAGGTGACGATGTTCCCGGGCACGACGTCGGCCGCAGGACTGGGAATCACGCTGACGGTCGGGAACTACGCGGCGTTCGCACCCCTGCCGTACACCCCTAGCGTTGATGCGGCAGGGCGAGGGTCGTGCTTTCCGCCTGGGGCAGCTGCGATGCTTCTCGGGTGAGCAGCATCGATTGAGCCGACGTTCGGACCATCCTTGGAACTGGTGTTGGTTTGACGGGTCGCCTCTTTCGTGGTGACGCAGCCGTGAAGAACCTGGCCCATAGTGCTTCCTTCCATTGAGGGGAGAAGAATGCACCATCAAACCCTGGGATCAAACACCTAGGAGTCTGGGCGGCAGAAGCCGGTTTCGCGTCCTCGACCGAGGGGCAACGCGCGTTCATGAGTCATGGCCGCGAACTACCTACCCTACGACCCGCAGCAGATGCTGCTGCTGCCCGAGGCGATGCAGGACTGGTTGCCCCAGGGGCATCTGACGCACTTCATCAGCGACACGGTCGACATGCTGGAACTGGGCGCGTTCCATGCCCGCTACGACAAGGACGGCCCGCGCAACCAGCCGTTTCATCCCGCCATGATGGTCAAGGCGCTGATCTACGGGTACGCCACGGGCGTGTTCAGCTCGCGTAAGATCGCGCGCAAGCTGCATGAGGACGTGGCCTTCCGAGTGCTGGCCGCGGGCAACTTCCCCGCGCACCGCACGATCCGGGACTTCCGCGCCCTGCACCTGTTGGAGCTGAGCGAGCTGTTCGTGCAGGTCGTTCGCCCGGCGCGCGAGACGGGCCTGGTCAAGCTGGGCACCATCGCAGTGTACGGCACCAAGGTCAAGCCAATGCGAGTCGCCACAAGGCGATGAGCTACGGCTGTTGGCGCCGGCCGAAAATTGACCCATCGGGGGTGCGGCGGATTTCTTGGACTACCGTTGGAGGTAGTTCATGTATTCATACGAAGATCGAGTTCGCGCAGTACAGCTGTACATCAAGTTGGGCAAGCGTTCTGGGGCGACCATTCGCCGGCTGGGCTACCCGACGAAGAATTCCCTGAAGAACTGGCATGAGGAGTACGAGCGACACCACGACCTGTCGCACGGCTATGTGCGCTCGAAGCCGAAGTACTCTCAGGCCCAGAAGGAACGGGCCGTCGAACACTACCTCGAGCACGGGCGCTGCATTGCCTTCACCGTCAAGGCGTTGGGCTATCCGGGCCGGGATT
>NZ_JQKD01000107.1:2500-5432 GCF_000745855.1 Xenophilus azovorans DSM 13620 | reverse complement strand
AATAGCCTGACGATGACCTACTTTCACACGGGAACCCGCACTATCATCGGCGCTGAGGCGTTTCACTGTCCTGTTCGGGATGGGAAGGAGTGGGACCACCTCGCTATGGTCATCAGGCATAACTGTTTGCCTGCATGAACTGGGTCATGCAAGCGAATTCATAGAGCCGTATCAGCTTTTATTTGATTGCGTACTTGGCATAACACCCTGATCGATTTGATCAAAGTTATAGGGTCAAGCCGCACGAGCAATTAGTATCGGTTAGCTTAACGCATTACTGCGCTTCCACACCCGACCTATCAACGTCCTGGTCTAGAACGACTCTTCAGGGGGCTCGAGGCCCCGGCAGATCTCATCTTGAAACGAGTTTCCCGCTTAGATGCTTTCAGCGGTTATCTCTTCCGCACTTAGCTACTCGGCAATGCCACTGGCGTGACAACCGATACACCAGAGGTGCGTCCACTCCGGTCCTCTCGTACTAGGAGCAGGCTTCCTCAAATCTGCAGCGCCCACGGAAGATAGGGACCAAACTGTCTCACGACGTTTTAAACCCAGCTCACGTACCTCTTTAAATGGCGAACAGCCATACCCTTGGGACCGACTACAGCCCCAGGATGAGATGAGCCGACATCGAGGTGCCAAACACCGCCGTCGATATGAACTCTTGGGCGGTATCAGCCTGTTATCCCCAGAGTACCTTTTATCCGTTGAGCGATGGCCCTTCCATACAGAACCACCGGATCACTATGTCCTGCTTTCGCATCTGCTCGACTTGTCAGTCTCGCAGTTAAGCACGCTTATGCCATTGCACTATCGTCACGATGTCCGACCGTAACTAGCGTACCTTCGAACTCCTCCGTTACGATTTGGGAGGAGACCGCCCCAGTCAAACTGCCTACCATGCACTGTCCCCGATCCCGATAAGGGACCTAGGTTAGAACCTCAAACACACCAGGGTGGTATTTCAACGTTGGCTCCACCAGAACTAGCGTCCTGGCTTCAAAGCCTCCCACCTATCCTACACAGATCTGTTCAAAGTCCAATACAAAGCTACAGTAAAGGTTCATGGGGTCTTTCCGTCTTTCCGCGGGGAGATTGCATCATCACAAACATTTCAACTTCGCTGAGTCTCAGGAGGAGACAGTGTGGCCATCGTTACGCCATTCGTGCAGGTCGGAACTTACCCGACAAGGAATTTCGCTACCTTAGGACCGTTATAGTTACGGCCGCCGTTTACTGGGACTTCAATCAAGAGCTTGCACCCCATCATTTAATCTTCCAGCACCGGGCAGGCGTCACACCCTATACGTCCACTTTCGTGTTTGCAGAGTGCTGTGTTTTTAATAAACAGTCGCAGCCACCGATTTTTTGCAACCCGTTCATGCTCCGTTGTTCACTTCACACTACTAGGGCACACCTTCTCCCGAAGTTACGGTGTCAATTTGCCGAGTTCCTTCTCCTGAGTTCTCTCAAGCGCCTTAGAATACTCATCTCGCGCACCAGTGTCGGTTTGCGGTACGGTCGTATGCAGCTGAAGCTTAGTGGCTTTTCCTGGAACCTCGTTCGGTCACTTCGCAAGCAAGCTCGCTCGATCGACAGCCTCGGTATATGTGCACCGGATTTGCCTAGTGCACGCCTACATCTGCCTAAACCGGGACGTCCAACACCCGGATGACTTATTAAGATTCGTCCCCACATCGCACTGCATATCGGTACAGGAATATTGACCTGTTTCCCATCAGCTACGCATCTCTGCCTCGCCTTAGGGGCCGACTCACTCTACGCCGATGAACGTTGCGTAGAAAACCTTGCGCTTACGGCGAGCGGGCTTTTCACCCGCTTTAACGCTACTCATGTCAGCATTCGCACTTCTGATACCTCCAGCAGCCCTTACGAGCCACCTTCACAGGCCTACAGAACGCTCTCCTACCACGTGCAATAAATTGCACATCCGCAGCTTCGGTAACTGGCTTAGCCCCGTTACATCTTCCGCGCAGGACGACTCGATCAGTGAGCTATTACGCTTTCTTTAAATGATGGCTGCTTCTAAGCCAACATCCTGACTGTTTTAGCCTTCCCACTTCGTTTCCCACTTAGCCAATTTTAGGGACCTTAGCTGGCGGTCTGGGTTGTTTCCCTCTTGTGTCCGGACGTTAGCACCCGGTGCACTGTCTCCCACGCTGTACTCTTCGGTATTCGGAGTTTGCCTTGGTTTGGTAAGTCGCCATGACCCCCTAGCCAAAACAGTGCTCTACCCCCGAAGGTAATACGTGAGGCACTACCTAAATAGTTTTCGGAGAGAACCAGCTATTTCCAGGTTTGTTTAGCCTTTCACCCCTATCCACAGCTCATCCGCTAGTTTTGCAACACTAGTCGGTTCGGACCTCCAGTACCTGTTACAGCACCTTCATCCTGGCCATGGATAGATCACCTGGTTTCGGGTCTACACCCAGCGACTGAACGCCCTATTCGGACTCGATTTCTCTACGGCTTCCCTATTCGGTTAACCTTGCCACTGAATGTAAGTCGCTGACCCATTATACAAAAGGTACGCCGTCACCCCGAAGGGCTCCGACTTTTTGTAAGCATGCGGTTTCAGGATCTATTTCACTCCCCTCCCGGGGTTCTTTTCGCCTTTCCCTCACGGTACTAGTTCACTATCGGTCGATGATGAGTATTTAGCCTTGGAGGATGGTCCCCCCATGTTCAGACAGGATTACACGTGTCCCGCCCTACTTTTCGCTGACTTAGTACCACACAGATCTTTTCGCATACGGGGCTATCACCCACTATGGCCGCCCTTTCCAGAGCGCTTTGCTAAGTTCTGTGCTATCACCAGCAGGCTGTTCCGATTTCGCTCGCCACTACTTTCGGAATCTCGGTTGATGTCTTTTCCTCGAGCTACTTAGATGTTTCAGTTCGCCCGGTTCGC
>NZ_JQKD01000106.1 GCF_000745855.1 Xenophilus azovorans DSM 13620 | reverse complement strand
CGATCTCCTCTTCCATCCATGACCTCCTTCGCTGTGAAAGGGGGTCAGTTCTCAATGGCGCCAGGGGGGCAGTTTTTCATGGCGCCTGACACCGTCTTCGGCCTGGCTGGTGGGTGCCATCTGGCCGGGTGCTCCATCCAGCGTGGTCGATCCGCTCCTCGGACCGCCTCTTCTCCGACGCATAGCTGCGGGCAACCAGGCAGCAAGGGTGCGGCTGAGCCCACGTCCTCACCCGGTCCTTCCGCTGCGCTCCAGGCTGCGGCTTCCGGGCGTGCCCTTGCTGCCTGGCCGTCCTCGCTATTCATGCGTCGAGGCGGCTCCGAGGAGCAGATTTTTTCCACCACCTAAAAGGGCACATCATGAGCACACCGACCGCACCCACCAGCCAGGCCGAAGGCGGCACCAACGAAGCGGGCTTTCCCCCCGCACCCCCCGAGGCTCACCAAGGAGCAGCTGCTGAAAAGTCCGAATGCCTGGGGACTGCGACCTACTCGCCGGAGGACAACAAGCTGCGCTTGTACCCGTTTGCCCGGCTGGATGCGGGCACCTATGAGCGGATGAAGAAGGCTGGATTCAAGTGGGCGCCGAGGCAAGAGCTTTTCGTCGCACCGATGTGGACGCCTGGCCGGGCCGATCTGCTGGAGGAACTGTGCGGGGAGATCGAGGACGAGGACCGCAGCCTGATGGAGCGGGCCGAGGAGAGGGCCGACCGCTTCGAGGACTACAGCGAACGCCGGGGCGCGGAAGCCGACGCGGCACGCCGCCAGGTGGAGGCCATCACTGAGCACATTCCCCTCGGGCAGCCGATCCTCGTGGGCCATCACAGCGAACGCCGGGCCCGCAAGGATGCCGAGCGCATTCAGAACGGCATGCGCAAGGCGGTCAAGCTGTGGGAGACGCAGGACTATTGGAGCCGTCGCGCCCAGGCGGCGAAGCTGCACGCGGCCTACAAGCAGGCGCCGGACGTGCGCTATCGCCGGCTGAAGGCCATCGAGGCCGATCTGCGCAAGTCGCAGAAGATCGTCAACGATGCCGAGGTGTTCCGCAGGCTGTGGAGTGCCGAAGGGTTGACGCACGATCAGGCTGTAGCCATCGCCAACCGGGATCATTTCTCTGTGGTCGAGGCTGGCCAGCCGTGGGGCACGTCGGCCTACCAATTGCTGACCCGGGCGGAGAACCCGCGCAGCGTTGCCGATGTCGCCCGGCTGGGGGTGGAAATACACACGCGGCGCATTGCCAGGCAGGGCCGCTGGATCGCGCACTACGAGAACCGCATTGCCTATGAGCGCGCCATGCTGGACGAAGGCGGCGGCCTCGTGGCAGAGAGCGTGGAAATGCAGGCGGGTGGACAGGTGTTGATTCGCGGCCAATGGCTGACCATCGTTCGCGTCAACAAGAAGGGCGGGAAGGTCCTGAGCGTGACGACGAACGCGCGATTTGTGCGGGTGCGCGGCATCGAGGAGGTGCGGGAGTACAAGGCCCCGACCGAGGCGCAGGCTGCCACGGTCAAGGCGGCCAAGAAGCTGCCGCCGTTGGCCAACTACCCGCATGCCGGCGCCGTGGAAATGACGAAGGCGGAATGGGACGGAACGCACAAGGACTACAAGGGCACGCGCGAGGCTGGCCAGGGTTCGCGCTACGAAGGCGGTGGCCGGCGCCAGATCGCGGAGGCCGACCTGTCGGCCTGCGGCCTGCATCGTGTGCGTGTGGTTGTGCGGCAGGGCGTATTGCGATCGGTGTTCATCACCGACGCGAAAGTGACCCAGCCGTCGGCGGCTGCTGCGCCGGAGGCGCGCGAGGTCATCCCGGCGCCAGTGCCCGCGGCGTCCGTTGCGGAGCAGACCACTGGCGAGCAGCCGGCCTCACGCGAAGGGGTCGATGCCATCGACGCGATGCGCGCATGCCTGCGCGCCGGCGGCGTTCAGGTGGTGGCTGCACCTCAGCTTTTCCCGACACCCGAGGACATTGCGCGCCGCATGGTCGCCATCGCGGCGCCCGAGCTGGGCGAGCGCGTTCTGGAGCCCAGCGCCGGCACCGGCGTGCTGCTGCGCAGCCTGCCCGGCGTGCTGCCTTTCGCTGGCACGAAACAAAGCGCCTGCGACGTGGTAGCCGTTGAAGTGAATCGCGCCCTCGCGGACACGCTGCGCAATGAAGGGCTCGCGCAGCGCGTCGTCTGCGGTGACTTCCTGCAGTGCACGGTCGAGGACCTGGGCCGCTTCGACGCGATCATCATGAATCCGCCCTTCGAGCGCGGGGACGATGTGGAGCACATCGTGCATGCGCAGCAGTTCCTTGCCCCTGGCGGCCGGCTGGTGGCGATCTGCGCGGCCGGGCCGCGGCAGCGGGCGCTTTTCTCGGTCCTCGGCAGCTTCGACCTGATGCCGGAGGGCAGCTTTGCGGGCGTCGGCACGCAGGTGCCCACCGCGATGGTGGTGATCCGGGCCTGACCAGACGAAGCCGGGCGGAGCCCGGCTCGTCGCAGAAGCGGCGGGCCGCCGTTTCGCGGACGCGAAACCGGCCGCCTGCCTTTTGAGTTACACCAATCATCTGACGCTCTATGCTGAGCGTCACCGGCGCCTCCCGGGATGAGGGGCAAAAGGAAAGAAAAATGGAACTGCATCAAGCCCAAGCCCTCGCAGCAACCGGCCGTGGCCAACGCCGACTTGGACAAGGCTGACACCCGCGAAGACCTGTTCGGCGCCGAGCCAACGTCTCCCGAATATCAGCGCGCCCGTGCCTATCTCGATGACGTGGTGCGCAGGGAAGATGCCGCCTGGGCCAAGGTGGACGCACTTGTTGCACAGGCCCGTCAGGTGCTAGACGCCGCCGACCCCTTCGGCATGGGCCAGGCGTCGTGAGCGATCGTGGCCGGCTGACGGTCACACTTGGCGGCCCGTGGCGGCTGTACCAGCACCGTCCGCTTCCGGGCTGGGAAATGCTCGGGATCGTCCAGCGTGGTGACCTCACCGCGGGCGCTCTTGCGCGCAGCTCGGCCGGCCAGTACGCCCAAGTCAACGCGGGCGTCGTGCGGACACTCGATCAGCGCAAGGTGAAGGCTGCGCTCGCCGCCGCAGAGGCTTTGTAGGCGGCGCCCGCTACAAATCGCCCAGCTCGAACCTGATGTGCTCGCCGGCATTGCCTCCGGCTTCGGGGTCCCCGTAGCCGTCGCCGATCTTCGCGCAGGCTTCGACGACATCGAGGCACAGATCCACCACGCTCTGATCGAGCGGGTCGCCAGGCTTGATGAGGCCGCGCTCCGCGGCCAGCCTGGCGAACAGGCCGCGCGGGTCCCGAGGCGCCGGCGCGGCGGCTTCATCGAGAGCGGCGCGTGGGGTGGCTTTCGTCAGGTCCATCTTTGCATTCTGCGCTGCAGCTCAGGCCCTGGCTATCGGCAGCTGCCGCCAGTCCGTTGTGTAGTGCGGCGTGCGGCGCTGCTGTCGCATCGCCCACTCACGCCGATCGCCGGTGGTGCCGGCGCTGGCCGCATGCACGGCACCGCGTCCGTGGCGCCGGTTGATCGCGTCCATGGCCGCCATGAGCCGGCCACGATCGGCGCCGGGCTCGTCCAGATCCAACTCGCCCTGTTTCACCGCCTGGTCTTGCAGGTCCAGCAGCATCACGCCGGCTTTCGCGTAGTTGTAGCCCGGACGGTAGATCGCCTGCAGGGCGGTGATGGCCACATCCGCCAGGTGCAGGGTGTCGGCCGTGGGCCGGCGCAGCGGCACCGTGATCGAGCGGGCGTACTGCCGGTCCTGCCGGCGGAAAGGGCTGGTGTGGATGAACACCAGCAGCTGGCCGGCCAGGCTTTCCTGGCGCCGCAGTTTCTCGGCCGCGCGGCCGACGAACTCGGTGACGGCTTCCTGCAGGTCCTGCAGGCGCTGGATCGTCCGCCCGAAGCTGCGCGTGCACGCGATTTCCTTCTTGGCCGCCGCGGCGTCTTCAAGCTGGATGCAGGGCTGGCCCTGCAGCTCGCGCACGGTGCGCTCCAGAACCACCGACCAGCGCCGGCGAACCGTCGCCGGGTCGAGCCTGGCCACGTCCAGGGCCGTGCGCAGGCCTGCGGCGCGCAGCTGCTCGCCGATGCGCCGGCCGATGCCCCACACGTCGCCCAGCTCCGTCGCGGCCAGGACGGCATCCAGATCGGACGCCGGCAGCTCGCCTAGGTTGGCCACCCGCGCGAACTCGCCCGGGTAGCTGCCGGGCTTGCGGTCCGCGCTCTTGGCGACGTGGTTGGCCAACTTGGCCAGGGTCTTCGTGGGGCCGATGCCGATGCCGCAGGGGACACCGATCCACTGCAGCAGCCGCTCGCGCACCAGGTGGGCCCGGCGGGTGATCGCCGGCACACCGGCGACGCCGACGAAGGACTCGTCGATGCTGTAGATTTCCTGCTCGGGCCCGAGGCCTGCGGCGATGCTCATGAGCCGCGTGCTCATGTCGCCGTAGAGCGTGAAATTCGCCGACAGCGTGACGAGGCCTGCATCCCCTTCGAGCCGCCGGAACTCGTGGTACGGCTGGCCCATGCCGATGCCCAGGGCTTTCGCCTCGTTCGACCGAGCGATGGCGCAGCCATCGTTGTTGCTCAGCACCACGACCGGCCTGCCCTGCAGGCTCGGCCGGAAGACGCGCTCGCACGAGACGTAGAAATTGTTCCCGTCGACCAGCGCGTACATGACGGCTTCGCCGGTCAGGGAAAGAAGGCGCGGATGTCCGCCAGCTCGGCACCGGGCTGGGCGAGCAGGTACACCGCCCTGAGCTGCCCGGCATTGGCGTATGGCACCGGGACCGGCGTGCCCTCGATGAGCCGGCACAGGAGGTCGTCGTCGTCGAGGTTGAGCAGCAGGCGGCAGGCCATCGGCCGTGCCGCGTACACGCTGCAGCGGCCGTCCGCGAGGAAGGGACACGGGCCTGGCCAGCCTGGCTCCTGCAGCTCGGCCTGCGCCTCGATCGCCGCCGCCAGCGTCTCGTGATCGTCCAGCCGGACCGAGCGTGCCGGCGATGCCGGCGTGCGCCCGGTCGCCCGGCCGATCAGATCGGCCTCCAGGCGCGTGATCGTCACCGGGGTGTGGCAGCAGTGGCTGCACCCTGCCTTGCAGGCCGCCACGGCGCGCATAGGGGCCGCCCAGGCGTCCGCCGCGCGCTGCAGCCACACCACCCTCTGCCGGGCATTCGGGGCGCGCTGCGCGGCCTGGACCAGCCGCCAGGCCGCGGGGTTTTCCGACAGGCCGGCGAGCTTGCGGCTCGCGCGCTCGGCCGCCAGCGGCCAGCGCTCCTGCAGATCGGCGGGGAGGAGCGACAGATCCGGCGCGGTGCTGGGCGCAGTCACTCCTTCCACTCCCATGCGCCGAGGTCGAAATGCGTCTCGGCGATGCTGGCCAGCATCTCGTGCCTGGCTGCAGCCTGCGCGGCCGCATCGCCGGCGAACCAGGCGGCCAGCGCCGGCGGATCTCCGGCCAGCGCAAGAAGGTCGCCCTGGTCGCCTGCATGCGCAAGCTGCTGACGATGCTCAACGCCATCGCCAAACATGGCTCGATGTGGGATTCGACTATG
>NZ_JQKD01000105.1 GCF_000745855.1 Xenophilus azovorans DSM 13620 | reverse complement strand
CGCCCGGCGGATTTCCGACTCCTCCGAGGCACAGTCCATGTTCGCTATGCGAAAGCGTTGCGGCTCGATAGTCGTTCCATCAGACGCTGTTGGCTCGGGCACCGCAGGCACTGTTGCACAGCCACTCCCGCAGCAGGCAGGGTCAGCGTGTTGGCGTTGGCGGGCAGAGTTCATGAAATTCTCCTTTTCAGGCAAATTGGAAACCCTGTACCCACTACAGAGTCAAGCGCCTACAATGAGCCTTGGAGAAAAACCCGCGACCGCTCAAGATGAAGCTATGAAAATCGGCGAACTGGCTAAGGCCGCACATACCCAGGTAGAGACGATCCGGTACTACGAGCGTGAAGGCTTGCTACCAGAAACGGCCCGTACAGATGGCAACTACCGCATGTACGCAGAAGAACACGTTGACCGACTGTCCTTCATCCGGCACTGCCGGGGTTTGGACATGACACTGGATGAAATCCGGGTTCTATTGCGCTTCAAGGATGCTCCGCACGAGAACTGCGCCCAGGTGAATGACCTGCTCGACGAGCACATAGACCATGTGGCTACTCGCATCAAGGAATTGAAAGCGCTGGAACGACAACTCAAGACCTTGCGGGAAAGCTGCCGGGAATCCCAGCAGGCCAGTCAGTGCGGCATCTTGACCGAACTGTCCTCAGCATCGCGCCAGGTGCACGAGCCAGCAACGCGCAGGGGTCATGTTCATGGGGCGCATAGCCTCAAGTGACTAGCTCAAAGAAACTCCAAGCCGACGCCCGATTTCCCATGAGGCCGCTCCGCCACGCACCGTCGCCGCAAGCTGCTGCCCCAGTCGCTGCTCGATCACTGGCTTCCACGGCACCAAGCTGAACCCCATGCCGTCGTCCAGCATCGCGTACCGTCCGCTGGCGAGCATCACGCTCCGGCGGTAGATGCCAGCCACGCGCTGCCCGTCCGCCGTCGGGCGGTGTTCCAAGCCAGTTTCCGCAGCGATGTCCTTGGCGACCTGCGCCAGTTCTCGATTGCGCAGCGTGCCCAGCAGGTTGCGCGCCAGGATCACGCGCTGCCCGCGCCGCTCGGCCAGTCCCTGTTCGGCCAGGAAGTCGGCGCGCTGCTGCATCGCCTGTTTGGTCTCGCTGCCAAAACCCAGGTCACCCAGCCCCGAGCCGCCGCCGATCAACTGCTGGTCGAGCCAGGTGGCCCCGATCACGCGGGCCTGCCGCTCGATGGGCAAGTGCGATTTCAGCTCTACAGCCACGCCGCCCAGGCGCTGCGCGTCGTACTGGCGGCCACGCTCGGGCAGGTCGTCCGGCACCTTCCATAGCCCCTCGGCCACACGTTCCACGATGCCTGCCCGGCGCAAGGCTTCCAGTCGGCGGACGTGGGTGGCTACCACCTCTTGCGGATCACGGCCCGGTACGGCCTGACCCTGGGCGATCGCAAGGTGATGGTCGGTGCGGTACAGGCCATCGCTCGCCAGCGCGGCGATGTTCTTGTCGGCCGCGCGCACATCGGCCGATCCCTTCACCCCCACCACCGCGCCGGCCGGATAGTTCGCCAGTTCGTCGCGGGCATTGAGCGCGACGTAATGGGCCTTGCCGTCCACGCCGTCGATGACCAGATAGCCCCGGTCGCGCAGCTCGTCGGCCAGCCCCTTCGCGGCCACGCGGCCGAGGATGGTTCGGCCATCGTCTCCCGGCTCGAACACCGCCAGCTCGCGCGGCTCGCCGCGCATGGCCCGCCGCATGGTGCGGATGATGTCGCCACGCTCACCCAGGGCGCGCAGGGTCTTTTCGGCGTCGGCATGGACGGCCCAGGTGCCCGGCTGCATCTCGTCGGCCAGGCCCAGGCGCTGCAAGCGTTGCAGGCGGCCGACCAGCAGCAGGCGCTGGCGTTGCAGCCGCGGTTCGTTGAACTGTTCGATCTGTACCCGGCCGTCCTCGCCGGCCTCACGTTGCAGCGTGCGGTCGAGGCTTGTCCACCGTTCTTGCTCCACCTCGCGCTGCAAGGTCTGCTGGATCTCCAGCTCGGTGCGTGGCCCCAGCCATTCGGTCGCCAGTTCGGCGGCGCGATGGCGGAAGCCATCGGCGATGTAGTCGCCCGCGATGATGAGGTCTTTGCCGGTGTCGTCGCACCCGCGCACGATCAAGTGAGTGTGCGGGTTGTCGGTGTTCCAGTGATCGACGGCCACCCATTCCAGCCGCGTGCCCAGGTCGGCTTCCATGCGGCCCATGAGGTGCCGGGTATAGGTACGCAGGTCTTCCAGCTCCGCGCCATCCTCCGGCGAGAGGATGAAGCGGAAATGGTGCCGGTCATCGGCGCAGCGTTCCTTGAAGGCGTCGAGGTCGGCGGCATCGGTCTGCGGCCCGTAGGCTTGGCCTGGTTCGCCATCGCGGCCCACACCGTCGCGCTCGATGTAGCGCAGGTGCTTGGCGAGCGACTGCGGGCTGGCCCGCTGCTGATTGACCAGCAGCGTCTTGATGGTCACGCGCCGCGACATGGGCGTGAGCTTCGCCCCCGCGAAGCGCGCCGCCGTGTGGCCGCGCCCCAGGCGCGAGCCGGGCCGCTGGCCGGCGTGCTGCCCGTTGCCGCTGGCGCCAGGACGGCGCACCGCCGACTTGCCGCTGCTGGCCTTGCCTGCCTGCTTGAGCACCTTGGAGACGAAGCCCTGGCCCCGGTTCTTCGGGGCACTGGGGCGGATGCGGAAATCATCGTCGCGGCGGTCGGTCATGGCTGCGCTCCCTGCAAGCTCTGGCGTGTCCGGTCGTGCGAAGCACGCGGACATGCCTGCATTGGCGCGGGCTTCGCGCCCCAAGCGGCACGGCGGCGAAGCCGCGCCGTGCCGCGCCACCCCCACGTGCAGACTGGCTTTGCGGGCCGACAGGTGCCGCACCCTTTTGTCTTGCCTTCCGCCTTTGCCCCTCGCTGGCGCTCCGGGCAGCGGCGGCCCGGCGGTGCTGCTGCGCGAGCAGCCAGCGCGCCGGCGAACGCGGCGACGGCCATAGGCCGGGCGCGTTCGAGGCAAGACGCCTGCACGTTGGACGGCTGCGCCGAAGGCAGCGCGAAGTGCGGTGCGAATGCACCCGCACTGCACGCGCGACGACACGGCGACGGCCAGCAGAGCGACACGCCCGATGGCACGACAAGATGCACGGCAACGTGCAGCGAGTCGGCGGCCATCATGGGCGGGATTCCAGCCAGACTGGATGCGCGACCCCGATCACGGCGGATGCGCTGACCGGCCCGAAATACCGGCTGTCGAACGACGCCGGGTTGGTCACACTCAAGAGGAACAGTTCGCCGGATTCGAGGCGGCGGCATTGCTGCCAGGATGGCAGCGGCCGGCCCCAGCGGTCGGCAGGCAGCACGGCGGCCGAAGGCACGCCGTCGATGCGGACGACGCGGCCAGTGCTGCACACCTCCTGCGGCGCGACGGCGCCCACGCGCTTGAGCAGCGGCACGCGCGCCGGCAGGTAGCCGCGCTGCGCGGCCAGCGCGGCGGCGTCTGGCGGCAGCGTGGTCAGGACGATGCTGCCCACGGACAAGGGACGTGGCGGCGAGTCGGTGCCGTGGCCTTGCGGATCGACGCGATACCAGCCGACCGCCACGCTGTCGGACGGGTTGTAGATCAGGCGCGGCAGCGGATGCACGAAGGACGCCCAGGCGAGCGCAGCGAGGCCGCAGGCGGACAGGCCCGCCAACACGAGGCGAGCGCGCAGGCGCGAGCGAGGATGCGGCGGGATGCCGGTTGCGCTGGCAACGGCGGATGGAAGCGTCATGGCAGCGTCCTCCCGGTTAGCCAGGCAGCGTGCCGCTCGGCGGTGTATTCGGGCAGCGGCAGGCGTGCAGCGAGCCGGTTGGCGAGCGTGCGCCAGTACGCGGGCGAGACAGCGGCGGGCGCGATGCCCAGCGCCTCGATGGCGTCGATGCACTCCAGCACCGCGCGCACCTGGTTCTCCCCTTCGGCGTGGAGCAGCAAGCGCGCCCCCGGCTGCACGCCGGGGATGCGCTGCGCTGCATCCAGCGGCGTGCAAGCCTGCATCACCATGAGCTGCCAACGCACAGTGCCGTAGTCGTTGGCCTGCCAGCGGATACGGCACAACATGGCGCCCGGCAGGAACACCGCGCAACGGCGCCAGCGGTCGAGCTGGTGCGTGCGCGCAGGTTCGCCGAAGCGCAGGTAGAGCTTGAAGCGTGGTTCGATGTAGGCCAGCGCCACGCGCGTCAGCGGCGCGCTGGCAGGCTGGCCGGCAAGTGCAGCCGTAGCCGCGCCAGCGGCAGGCGAAGCGGATGCAGTCATGGTGCGTTCTCCCTGCGGTGCTCTGGAAACTCCCGCTCCAACAGGCCACGCAGCAGGTCGGCCACGGTCACGCCTTGCGTGAAGGCCGACACCTTGATGCGTGCCCGCATCGCGGGCGTGATGTCGAGAGTCAGACGGGCGGTGTAGAGGTCGCCCTTGCCCAGCGCATCGGCGTCGCCCTGGCGAATCCACGCCTCGGCGTGCGGATTCGCGGGCGGACGCGCGCCGATGCCGACGCGCTTTGCCGTGCGCTTGCTGTTCGATGGCGGCTTCGCGGTCATGTCGGCCACCGCAGCAATTCGTCCACCAGCGCAGTGATTTCGCGTGCGGCGGCGCTGTCGGGTGCCGTCTCGCGTGCAAGCCGGCCAGCGGCCACGCTATCGGCGAACACGATGCGCTGATGCACTTCCGCGCGCAGCGCAGGAAGCGGCTGGTCGGCGAGTGCCTGGCGTGCTTCGCGCCCGATCACGGTGGTACTGACGCGCCGATTGATGACGAAGGCCGCGCGCAGCGCAGGCCGAAATACCTGCGCCTCGCGGATCAGCGCCACCATCTCAGCGCTGGCCCACAAGTCGTAGGGGCTGGGCTGCACCGGGATCAGCACGCGCTCGGCCGCCAGCAGCGCGGAGCGCGCCAAGGCGGCGATGCGCGGCGGGCCGTCGATGACGACGTGATCGGCCCGCCTGGCGAGTTCCGGCGCCTCTTGGTGCAGCGTTTCGCGTGCGAGGCCCACGGCGCTGAACAGCCGTGGCAAGCCTTGCTGGCTTCTGCGCTGCGTCCAGTCCAGCGATGAGCCCTGCGGGTCAGCGTCCAGCAGGACGACGTGCTGGCCGCGCATCGCCAACTCGCCGGCGATGTGCGTGGCGAGCGTGGTCTTGCCGACGCCGCCTTTCTGGTTGAGCAGTGCGACGATCATGGCCTGGCCCTCCATGCTGGAAAGCCGGGCTTTTGCTGCTGCGTTTGTGGCCGCGGGGTGGTTGTCCACCGCAGCGGCGTTTCCCTACTAAAAGTTAGAGAAACTAAGTTAGGGAAGTTAGAGGACGCGCAAACCCAGTGCTGGCGCGGGTTTGCGGCCGATCGGCACGCCTGATAGCACGATAGTCCCACGCCTGATAGCACGATACCCCGCACGCCTGATAGCACGACACCATTCACAGGCTTTCCCGGAGTTATCCCCGTGCCGTCTGCGGCACGGTGTCAGGCGCCATGAAAAACTGCCCCCCTGGCGCCATTGAGAACTGACCCCCTTTCACAGCGAAGGAGGTCATGGATGGAAGAGGAGATCG
>NZ_JQKD01000104.1 GCF_000745855.1 Xenophilus azovorans DSM 13620 | reverse complement strand
GCGAACCAGTTCTGCATCAGGTGCACGCGCAGCATCGCGTCCAGCGGATACGGCCTGCGGCCACGGCCGGCCACCGGGTAGTGCGGCTCGATGACCTTCAGCAGCGCCTTCCACGGCACCACCTGCTCCATCTCTTCGAGGAAGACCTCGCGCCGCGTCTTCTTGCGCTTGCCTGCGTACTCCGCGTCCGAGAAGCTGATCTGGCTCATCGCAGCGAACTCCTTTGCAACGTTCAACGCATCAGGGCGTGATCCGTGGACTTGTTCAGACCTTCCTTAGATACTCCTTGACGCAATAGGCGGATCAGCCAGATTGAGACTCCCAGCGCAAGCGCGGCAAAACCGAAACGCGCCCAGCTACCAGCACCAGCCAGCAGGCTGAATGCGGCGCCGTTGTTCTTCAAGTGGACGAGATTGAAGAAAGGGGTTACAGCGACTTGATCGCCATAGCCGAAAAAAAGCGAGACGGCGGCCTTTGCGACCTGATCGCCAAATAGCACTGCGGCAGCCAAGCCGTACCAGATTCCGATTGCCCGCAGCCTCGTCAGCCTCCAGGCACTCGCCAGCATCGTCAACAGCGAACCAGCAAGCGCAAGGCTGCCGGAGGCGATGCCCCAGCCGGCCAGCACGTCGGCGGGAAAGTGCATGCCCGCAGCAATGCGCGACCAGCCGACCAGAACGACATAAGCAACTAACGCCAATCGGTGGCGTACACCTGTCAGCGGCCACAACGCCCCGGCAACAAGTGCGGCGTAAGTGGAATGACCGCTCGGCAGGCTATAGTGCTCCTCCACTGTGCCAAGCACGTGATTCAAATGGCCAAATACCGCTGCCGGTCGCGGAAAATCGAGCCAAAATTTCAAGATGGAGGCTATTGCAATCGCGATGCCGAAGCCGATCACGAATTGAAGAAGCTGCCGCCGAATTGCCAAGGCGTGATCGGCTGCTGCCGTTGATCTTGACCATGCCCACAGTCCGAGCATCACTAGGGGCGCAGTCCAGTAGTTGCCCAGGACGTTGCTGAAGATCCAGGCCAGCGGTATCAAAATCGGCGGCGTGGCCTCGTAGACGAGCTGAAACAGAGCGCTATTCAAGCCACCCCAATCGTAAAGAATGGCTTTCCAGTTCATCGGCGCAACAGCCTCAACCCGTTGCCGACCACCAGCAGACTGGCCCCCATGTCGGCAAACACCGCCATCCACATCGTGGCTTGCCCGGTGAAAGTCAGAATCAGGAACACCGCCTTGATGCCCAGCGCGAGGGCGATGTTCTGCTTCAAAACGCTAGCTGTTGCACTGGACAGTCGCACGAATGTCGGCAGCTTGCGCAGGTCGTCATCCATCAACGCAACGTCGGCGGTTTCGATGGCCGTATCGGTTCCCGCCGCCCCCATTGCAAAGCCGATGTCCGCACGCGCGAGCGCCGGGGCATCGTTGATGCCATCGCCCACCATGCCAGTTTTCCCGTCCGCCGACAGTCGCTCCACTTCATGCAGTTTGTCTTCGGGCAGCAGATTGCCACGACTGCGGTCAATGCCGACCTGACTGGCAATGGCAGCGGCAGTGTGCGGGTTGTCACCGGTCAACATAATGGCTTTGATGCCCAGTCGGTGCAGTTCGGCAATGGCCTGGCGGCTGCTGTCCTTCACCGTGTCAGCCACTGCGAAGAGCGCCCGCACTCCTTCCTGTCCCGTCAACATCACTACGGTTTTGCCCTCGGCTTCAAGCGCAGACACCCTGGACTCCAGATCTGGCGAACACATGCCCAGTTCCTCGACCAGGCGGTGGTTACCCAGGTGATAGATCTGCCCGTTGATGTCGCCACGAACCCCGCGCCCAGGCAGCGCTGCGAAATCGGCTACATCACGCGGTGTCAACCCATCGTTGACGGCTGCACGGGCCACTGCCAAGGACACTGGGTGGTCTGAACGGGCTGCGAGGCTGGCGGCCAGCAATCTGGACGCATCAGGATCGGCGTTGCCCCATGCAGCGAAATCAGTCTGCGCTGGCTTGCCGTGTGTGATCGTGCCCGTTTTGTCCAGGGCCAGCCATTTGAGCTTGTGCCCCTCTTCCAGATAGACGCCACCCTTGATCAGGATGCCGTGCCGTGCGGCAGCAGCCAGACCGCTCACAATGCTCACCGGCGTGGAGATCACCAGAGCACAAGGACAAGCGATGACCAATAGAACCAGCGCCTTGTAGATCCAGTCCAGCCACGGCACGCCGAATACCAGCGGAGGCACAAGCGCCACGGCAAGGGCTACCGCAAATACGATAGGCGTATACAGCCGCGCAAACTGATCGACGAAACGCTGCGTCGGCGCGCGGCTTCCCTGAGCCGCTTCAACGGCATGAATGATGCGGGCCAATGTCGATGCGCTGGCGGCAGCGGTGACGCGGAATTCAAACGAACCCTCCCCATTGATCGTGCCTGCAAACACGGAATCGCCCTCAGCCTTGTCTACCGGAAGGCTCTCACCAGTGATCGGCGCCTGATTGACGGAGGAGCGGCCTTCGACGATCAGCCCATCGAGGGCAATGCGCTCACCAGGTTTGACGCGAACACGGCTGCCCACGGGCACGGCGTTGGCGTCCACCGCAGCCCAACTGCCGTCCGCTTGTTGAACCAATGCGGTATCCGGCGCGAGGTCCATCAAGCCACGGATGGCATTGCGAGCCCGATCCAAGGACTTGGCCTCGATCACCTCGGCTAGTGCGAACAGCACCATCACCATAGCCGCCTCGGGCCAATGGCCTATGAGCATGGCCCCAGTGACCGCAATGGACATCAACGCATTCATGTTCAGGTTGCGGTTCCTGAGCGCAATCCAGCCCTTCTTGTAAGTCGTGAGGCCGCCAGTGAGGATGGCCACCACGGCCAGCGCGACCACGACCCAGTGGTTGCCGCCGTTGAGCCAGTACACAACCTCGGCCAGCGTTGCGGTGACGCCTGACACTGCCAGCGGCCACCAGTTTGTGCGTGCAGGCGCTTGCGCCTCGGCTGCCGAAGGGGCCGAAGAAGTGCGCACCTCGGCGTCGAAGCCGAGCGATTTCAGGGCTGCAAGCACATTGGGAAGTGCGTCGGGTGTATGTGCGACGTGCAGCCTGCGCTGGACGAGGTTGAATTCAAGATTCGCAACGCCTGGCACGCCGGCAAGCTTGCCGCGGATCAATGCCTCCTCGGTGGGGCAGTCCATCTGCTGGATGGATAACCAGGTACTTTGCTGGGCTGCCTTCTCATCCATCCGAACCGCTCGCATCCCGATGGCCGATAACGCGTCTTCGATAGGGCGCAACGAGGCAAGCTGATGGCTGACTCCCAGTGTTCTCTGCACCAGATTGAATTCAAGGCTGCTCACGCCCTGCACCTTTCCGAGTTTGTCGCGAATCAACGCTTCCTCGGTCGGGCAATCCATGTTCTCGATGCGGTAGCGCACCTGCGGCAACGCTGCTTCGACGATGTTCGGTTTCGGGTTGGGCACCACAACGGTAGAGCAGCCACATCCCTTGGAGCCACATTCACTCATGGCAACTCCTCTTGTGTAGATCTGAGGTTGATGATTTAACACTCTATAGTTACTATAGAGTCAAGTCCTTTTCCTTTTATCCCAATCCGCACCATGAACCTCCAGATCGGAGAACTTGCCAAACGCACTGCCTGTCCGGTGGTGACGATCCGCTATTACGAGCGAGAGGGGCTGCTGCCGCAGGCTCGCCGCAGCCAGGGGAACTTCCGCTTGTATGGAGAGGCGCATGTGGAGCGCTTGCAATTCATACTTCGCTGCCGTTCGCTGGACATGCCATTGAGCGACGTGCGAACTTTGCTGAGCTACCGGGATCGGCCTGCGCAGGATTGCGGTGAAGTCAACCTTCTTCTCGATGAGCGCATCCGGGAGGTGAAATCACGGATTGAAGCGCTGCGCGAGCTGGAACACCAGCTGGCCGATTTGCGCGATGCATGTTCCGGTGCCAGACCTGTCGAAGCGTGCGGAATTCTGCAAGGGCTGTCGGGATGCGCATGTGATGCGCAGGAAGCAACTGCTCCCGTCAAGTGACCAGTGGGCCGAGCCGATCATGCCATAACAACAGGCCCCGCCAGCTCCCTGATGCTGGCGGCCCGCAAGAACAATGAATTATAATCATTCGCATTTGTGATGCGAACTTTCTGCCGGTAAGGCCCTCATGCAAGCCCTGCGCATACTCTCAGCCGTTCTGTTCTCTTGGTTCATGGTCATCTCTGTCGCGCATGCCGATCCTCTGGCTACGCAAGACAAGGCTAAGCAAACCTGGCAATTGCTGGACTACCTAGCGGTCGATTACGGCGGCGCTGTGCGGGATGGCAAGGTTCAAAGTGCCAGCGAATACGAAGAAATGAAGGAGTTCGCCGCGACAGCGGGGCAGCAGATCGCCACATTGCCGAGCACGCCTGCACTTCCCGAACTGAAACGCCAGGCCACGGCACTGAGCGAACTCATCGCAGCCAAGGCCGACGCGAAGACAGTGGCCGACAGTGCCCATTCACTGGCGGCGGCACTGGTCAAGGCGTACCCGTTCCCGCTTTCCCCCTCCACGCCGCCGGATCTCACGCGCGCCAAGGTGCTGTTTGAAGCCAACTGCGCGGCATGCCACGGGGCGACTGGCCGGGGCGATGGCCCGCTCGGCGCAAAGCTGACCCCGCCGCCGATCGCGTTCACCGATCGCGGCCGGGCACGCTCGCGCAGCGTGCTCGCGCTCTACCAAGTCATTTCTCAAGGCGTCGCCGGCACGTCGATGCCCAGTTTCGCCACGCTCTCCGACGAGGATCGGTGGGCATTGGCATTTTTCGCCGGAACGCTGTCGCACGACGACGCCATGCGGGCGCGCGGTGAAGAATCCTGGGGCCGAGACGCCACCGCCAAAGCCGTCTTTCCCGACCTGGCGGCCGCTGCCACATTGACCGAGGCCGCCTTGTCCGAACGGATGCCACCCGACGCGGCGCGCGACCTGACCGCCTACGTCCGCAGCCATCCAGAAGTGACCGTCACCGCCAACGGCACGGGCGGGCTGGGGTTGGCCCGCGCACGGCTTCAGGAGAGCCTTGCCGCAGCGCGCGCAGGCGACCAGGCCAACGCGACGCGCTTGGGTTTGTCCGCCTACCTGGATGGTTTTGAACCACTGGAACCGGCATTGCGCGCGCGCAACCAGGCGCTTCTCACTGAAGTGGAAAACGCCATGCTGGCCTACCGCGGCGCACTTGCCAGTGGCAAGCTGGAGCAAGCCGACGCCACGGCCCAAAAGCTGGACTACCTTTTTGCCCAAGTCGATACCGAATTGGGGGCGGACAAAGCCGAGCCACTGACCACCTTCATTGCCTCGATCACCATCCTGCTGCGCGAAGGCGTGGAGGCGCTGTTGATCGTCGTCGGCATGCTCGCATTCCTGAAGAAAGCCGAACGGCGGTATGCGTCCGGCCAACCCACATTGAAGTTCGATAGCCGGCCAAGGATGCTTGTGTCCACGGACTTTTGCGTGGACACATGGACACTTTGGAAACGAACACAGCGGTTGCGGCACCGCCCAAGCGCAGTTGGCGGCGGCACTCTGACGAGTTCAGGGCACGGATCATCGAGTTGGCACGCCAGCCGAACACGTCGGTGGCCGCGGTGGCGCTGGCCAACGGGCTGAATGCGAACATGCTGCGCCGCTGGGTGCGCGAGTCCGAGGCTGCCGGCAAAGCCGCCACCGAGGTGGCGCAGCCGCGTGATGTGGTCACGCCGGCGTTCATGCAGTTGCCGATGTCCGC
>NZ_JQKD01000103.1 GCF_000745855.1 Xenophilus azovorans DSM 13620 | reverse complement strand
AGCGCGAATACCGAAGCGACAACGAACTGATCATCAACCGGGGGGCAGAACTCAATGTCGTCAGGGGGCCAGATCTGGATGGCGCTTGACAGACGGCACCCGCCTGGTCGAAGATCAGGCGCCCACGCCGGGGATGCCGGCGCCGATCGCGCGCATGCGAAGTGCTGCCCAAATTGGCCCCGACCGGCTGCATGGGTGGCCGCGGGAGTGCCCATGCGTAGACGGTGGACCGTCACCGTGGGATGCGACCGCCGCCAGCGGCCGAGCTGCCAAGCGAGGTCCCGCGGATCTGCCGCAGGCAGTTCCGCTGTCCCAGTGGGTGCCAAGCGCAGCGCCGGCGGGAGAGGGCTGGCCAGCCTTCTCCCTCAGAGGGCAAGCGCAGCGCGCAGCGACGGCCCGCCGGCGCGAAGGCGTCAGCCGAGCGCAGCGAGGGAAGGATGGAAGCCCGCAAGGGGCGAGACAAGCCGACAGGCGCAGGCTCGATGCAAAGCACGACAGCCCGGCCGGCCTGGCCGGGACCGCCCTAGACTTCAACCCGCATGATGATCTTCTGTAGGTTCGAGAACGGCCACCGCACAGGCCTCGACGCCGGCGACGATGCCGAGGCTGTCGGCTACGCCCGCGGCCTGGCCAGCGCGGCACTCTGCCTGGGCACGCGCGCGTGGGTCACCACCAGCCTGCCAGACGAGGAAGGGCCGGACAACGACGGATGGCTCACCCCCGAGGCCTGGCTGGAGCTGAACACCTGAGCGGCGCGCGGCTACCGAACCGCCCTGACCACGGCAGGCGCATCCGCCATGTCCTCGATGCCGACCGGGATCGGCGGCATCCAGCGCACCTCACGCGGCCGTAGCGCCAGGTCAACGCGGTGTGACCCCAGGACGTAGGTGTGCCAGTGCGGACGGCGCACGTGGGGCGCCGGCGAAGGCCTGCCGGCTATGTCGGCGTCATGATGGTCCCCCCGCGCAGCCTCGTAGGCGATGCGAAGCGCCGCGCCGAGGCGCAGGCCCACGTCCCAAAGCGCGGGCCGCTCCGCCGGAAACAACCGCTCTCCGCCGCGGCGGGTGCGCACCGGCGCCGGCGGCGCCGGCCAGCCAGGCTGCCCACCCCGGGTCAGCTCGGCACCGGCCGAGCAGACGTAGAGCAGCAGCGACAGGATCGGCTGCATGATTCCGGCCAGGTGGCGGCGCAGTTCATCATCGGCAGAGTGGTACGTGCTGCGCACCGATTCAAGAAGGGAGTCACCCTCCAGCTTGACGCTGAGGCCGAGCATCGCGCGCTCGTCCCCCATCGCTTCCGGCGCGTGCGCGGTGTTCAGCAGCATCGAGAGGAAGAACGGGGAAGTCTCAGTCGCTCCACCTGGCTCAAGTAAGCACCACACGCCATGCGCGGGCCCGCGGAAGGTCTGCATCCCATCCAGTTCCACGTAGATGCACCAGCCAGGCAGGCGGCGAAGCACATCCACCGGCAGGGCCGCATCGAGCTGCGTTTCAGCGAGGGCGGCGCGCAGCGTCGGATCGAAGCGAAGAATGGTCTTGGTCATCCGCCACGCGGCCAGCGCCGTCACCTTGGCGGCCAGGGCAGGGCGTTCACCGACGAGAGGGAACGCAACGGCGGTGGGTGCATAGCACCAGGCCGGCCAGGGCTGCTGTTCGCGGTAGGTATCACGCAACTGCTCATGCCGGCGCCACACGTCGTTCACGATGCTCGGCAGACGATCCAGCGCGAGCAATGCCGGATGCGCCGAAGACGGCTTTTCCACGAATCTCTCCCTTGCTTTCTATGAGCACCGACGCGAATCCACGTCGATGCAAGCTACAGCCGCCCACCCGATCCCGGCGAACGCTGCTACCTCCCGTTGCGCAAGGCACGCCCCTTAGACCATGCGCGCCAGACGTTGAAAACGCCAATCACGAAACTCACGACAGATGGCCAGATGCCCAGATCAAAGGCGACCGTAAAGTCCGCGTGGGTCGGTGCCGGTGCATAGTTGGCAAAGCCAATGACACCAGCGACGATTAAGATGATTCCGGCAATGAACTGAACAAAGTGCCAGCGCAAGACAAACGCCAGCGTGCTGGGTGCTTTCATTGAAATTCTCCCTTCGATAACGCACTGTTTGGATTTTGACGCCACTCGGCCCAAAGTAGACCGTGGTTCCACGCTGCTCTATGGGCCAATTTCTTAGCCGCTGTAATACAGCCAAAACTCCCTCAGCACGTAGAAGCCGAGCGCGGCGACGGCGAGAAATTCGAGCGCGGCGGCCGCGAGCGCTGCGAGCATCGATCCGCGACGCTTCGCCGAGATGCTGACAAGCAGCCCCGTGGCAAACGCGCCTGCAGCCCCGACAAAAAGCACCGCGACCTTGATGGGGCCAGGCATGGGCTCACCAGGCGCCGTCAGCGCTGCACACAGCAGCAGCGCAAGCACGGCCATGATCGTGGCCGCCAGGCTCACAAGCCACCCTTTGTTTTCTTGAATGAACTTTTCCATGAAGAACTCCCTTGTGATTTGAATTGGAACCGATCAGGCGTCCTCGCCTGAGCGGTCAGGTGCGCGAAGCGCCGATACCCATCGGCTTCGCTTCGCCGTCGTGCGTGCCTTCCATGTCTCGGTGGAGGAGGGGGCCGAGCGGGTCGTTTCCTCGACCCGATGCGTGCCCTGTCCATAGAGGTCGTTGCCGGCGTCCGCCAGCGCCTGCAGATGCCGCAGCGCATCGGGTGAGTGCGGCATCCACTTCTGCGCGCGAGCGCCGGCCGAGCCCTCCGGCAAGGCGACGGACGCCGACAGGCGGATGAAGCGCAAGGGCTGACGCATGGACGCGCGGATTCTGGCGCAGGCACGGCTAGTCGGCCCAGGTCAGGACAGGCACGCCAGGGAGCTTCACGGGCAGCAGCCACCCCTCGGTCAGCAGCCGGCGGATGTAGGCGCCGGCGGCCTCGCCAGAACGCCGGCCAGGCGCGCCGCGATTGGCAGGCTGCAGCGCAGCCGCCGGCGACGAGATCTGTCGGCTCATGGCAGTGCCCCGCATGCCCTGCGGTCCAGGGCGTTGTCCACCTGCAGCTGCTCGGCGGCGATGGCGATGAACCGGGCGCGCCTGGTGCGGCGCACGGTGAAGTTCTCGTCCACCACGCCATTGAGGCGCGCCCAGTGGTTCCAGGCGAAGGAGCGGCCGAGTCCCACAGTCGTTTTCGTGCTCGGGAAGCTGGGCGCATCGCGCACCATCGCCTCCCAGTCGTCGCCGAAATCCACGTCGTCGAACCGGCTGTGCCGTCCGGTGAGGGCGCGACGCTCGACATGCAGGGCCCTGTCCATCAGCTCGGGATGGTGGCCGGCCAGCCAGAACAGCTCCCAGGGCCGCGAGGCCGGGCAGAAGAAGCACGCCGACTTGATCGGCACCATGTCGGCGCCGAGATGGTCTTCGATGGCCCGCACACAGTCGGCGCGGCTCCAGCCGGCCAGTTGGAGCGGGTAGCAGTATTCGCAGGGTCCGAGGGCCCGGCCCGCTGCGGCCGCCCGCCGACGGTCGGCCTTCCCGCAGTCGTAGCCGATCAGCTTGACGATGCGCTGCCCGCGCGCCTGGGCATGCCGCCACAGCGGATGCGCAGACCTGCGCGCCGGCCCCCGGCTCACGCCGATCAGGAACTGGTCCTGCGGCTGCTGCTTCCACTTGATCGAGCAGGACTTCAGGCCGAAGGCCAGCGAGGGCAGTGTTTCGTTGGCGAGGCAGTTGCCTTCGAGGTCGTCGTAGGGCGTCGTGGACAGCGTGGCCTTGCGGCACACATCGACGGTTGGCCAACCCCATTCGCGCAGCAGGGCCTGTATCCGCGCCAGGTGGGCCCAGGTCGGAGGCTTCTCGCCTCCCGTGTCGGCGAAGGTGATGACGCTCGGCCGCAGGCCGGCGAGGCGCAGCAGGACGAGCATGGCGGTGGAATCGACGCCGGCGCCGAAACACAGGGCCAGCGGACGGCCGAGGAGGGCCGACCGCACAGCGCTGCGCTGCGCGTCGGTGAGCATGAGGGACATGGCTATCTCCGGGAAAGGGTGAGGGCTGGGGGCGGGGTGCGTGCAGTCACCATGACCCGCCGCCCTTGGCCAGCGCCGTCATGCAGTCCTCGCAGTCGCAGGGCACGATGGCCCGCAACTGCCGCAGCATGTCGGCCACGGTGGGTTCGATCAGCGTGTGGCAGCAGTCGTCCGACATGCACCAGCCCGGCCGCAGCAGCACGTCGTAGGCAAAGCCGTCTGGCCGTTCGGTGCAATAGCCGCCGCCGGCGTGCAATTCGAATACCCGGTCTGCATGGGCATCGCACCATGCCCGCAGCGTGGCGGGAGGTGTGTCGCCGGAGTAGCGCACGCTCGGGCGCTTCTTGTCGTTGTTCATGGGTGTCCTCGGCCGTGGGCGAGAAGCGCCGCAGCGCGAGGCTGCGGCTGCTTCGATCAGCCCTGCTCGTCCTCGTCTTCTTCCTGGCCGTCTTCCTCGAACTCTTCCCGCAGGACGGGCATCGGGTACGGCTGCAGGGTGGAGGGGAGCCAGCGACGGCCATCCAGCAGTGAGGCGGTCGCGGCGATGGCATCGGCCTTCTTCATCTTCTCGATGGGCTGTGCGGCTTGGGCGCCCACACACTCCGTCACGGCCTCGACCATCTTGGACTTGGGCACATGGCCCAGGTAGTTCTCGATGCTCGGATACCACCAGTCGGCCATGTCCACGCCGAGGGCTGATTCGATGCCCTGCGCAAGATCGAAGCCGCCACGCGGGTGCTTGCGCACCGGATCGGGCGACTGCACGCTGTAGGCGCGGGCCACCGAGCGGGCCAGCAAGCTCAGCAGGTCCGGGACCGCCATCGCCAGCAGATGGGCGAACAGGTCGGAACTCTCGCCGGGCAGCGATGCCAGCAGGGCGTCGGCCTCCTTCAACACGCCTGCCGCCTTCGTCCCGTCGAAGTCCGCCGCGTTGCGCTCCACGTGGTGGGTGTTATCGGCAAAGCGCACATCCAGGGGAGAGGACTGCCAGGGCTGACGCTCGCGCAAGATCAGCGTGTGCAGCAGCGCAGCCAGCGCACTCACCGGGTTCTGCGAAAGGCTCGCGGCCACGGCGGCAGTACGGTGGGCCGTCATGTTCTGGCACAGGGCCGCGCTGTACTCCGCGCGCTCCTTCGGCGCCGGGCTGGAGGCGGAAAGGGCCTCGGCAGCAGCCGCAGCGCCTTCGTCCCCGTTCTTGGCCGCAGCAACGATGGCCTTGCGGTCCTCGGGGCGCACCAGACCCTCGGTGACGCACAGTGTGCCGTCCGAATCGATGGACAACACCACGCCGGCCGTCGCCTTCTGCTCGGGCTTCCAGACCCGCAGCACATCCTGCATGGCGCTCAACTGGTCCACCAGTTGCTCGGCCTGCTCTTCCAGGCTGTCGTGTTCCGCCTGCTGTTCGTCCGTCCAGACCCCTTCCTCGTCGGTTTCGGAGTCGTAGGCCGTCAGCGCCTCCAACTCGTCCAGGCGCTCGTTCAGTCTGTTGATGCTGGCCTGCAGGTCGTCCATCGCAGCCGCCTCCTGCTTCGACGGCTTGGCCGACTCGCAGTGCAGACGGGCGAAGTGGGAGCGGTCGGCCGAAGTGAAGTGCATCCGCACCTCAGCCCACTTCCAGCCAGCCTCTTCCAAGGCCGTCGCCTCGGCTTCCAGGCGTTCCGCCGCCAGCCGGTTCAGCAGCGCACCGTCCTGCAGGAACACGGCATCGCTCTCGGAGAACAGGTCCTCGCGCAGCGTGCCGCCTGCCTCCCGGTACTTGTCCAGGCCGACGAAGACCGCCAGTGGCTCCGACGCCTTGATTTCCTCCTTCGTCAGCGCGGCACGGATGCTGTACGCGCTGCGGCTGTACTGGGGCAGCGATTCCCACACCGCCTGCTGACGCTCATGGTCGGACGTGAGGGCCAGGGCCTGCAACTGCCCCTGTTCGATCTTGCCCTCGCGGTACAGGTCGATGAACATCGGCGCCAGGTTCGCCAGCGCTAGCCGTCGCTCCACCGTCAGCACCGACACCCCGAAGGCAGCGGCGACCTGACCCGCCGTCTTGCCCTCGTCCACCAGCTTCTTGAAGGCCACCATCTGGTCGGCCGGATGCATGACCTCCTGAGCGAAGTTCTCGGTCAGGCTCACCGCCACCCCGCGCGACACGTCGAACACAAGGCACTGCACCGGGGCATCCTTCGCCATCCGGCCTTGCTTGACCAGCCAATGCAACGCGGCCAGCCGGCGACCACCCGCCACCACGCCGAAGGTTTCACCCTTTGTGCCCTTGCGCTTCTCCGGCACCACGCACAGGCGGTACAGCAACCCTTGCGCCTCGATCGTCGCGGCCAACGCCGGGATGGTTTCCGTGTTGCGCACCTTGCGCACGTTCCGCTCCGAGAGGAACAGGCTGTTCAGCGGGATCGACCGCTCCTGGCCTTGTTCCACCGGCACCACCTCGCCATCGACCTCCACCACCACGTCACGATCCGTTGCGTCAAAAGCTGCCATGAGATTTCTCCATTCAAGCCAACCGGGTTCCAAGATTCCGAGCCCATCAACATCTGAGGTTCGGAGGGCATGCGGCAGCCCCGGTGTTGCTGCCGCCGTACT
>NZ_JQKD01000102.1 GCF_000745855.1 Xenophilus azovorans DSM 13620 | reverse complement strand
GACATCGGCAACTGCATGAACGCCGGCGTGACCACATCACGCGGCTGCGCCACCTCGGTGGCGGCTTTGCCGGCAGCCTCGGACTCGCGCACCCAGCGGCGCAGCATGTTCGCATTCAGCCCGTTGGCCAGCGCCACCGCGGCCACCGACGTGTTCGGCTGGCGTGCCAACTCGATGATCCGTGCCCTGAACTCGTCAGAGTGCCGCCGCCAACTGCGCTTGGGCGGTGCCGCAACCGCTGTGTTCGTTTCCAAAGTGTCCATGTGTCCACGCAAAAGTCCGTGGACACAAGCATCCTTGGCCGGCTATCGAACTTCAATGTGGGTTGGCCGGACGCATACCATCGGGCTGGGCTGCAGCGCCGATGACCTGATTGGCTTACGCAGAAACGCTGCACATCCGCCAGCACAGAGTGCCCATCTCGTCGAGGTCGCGAACTGCATCCATGACATCGCCGGCCTCCTGAGAAGGGGTGGCCAGTTGGGCGTGCCTATGCGGGTACCGGGCGATGAGATGGCTCCCAAGCTGAAGGCCGGAGACCTCATCTTTGTGGACACGACCGTCACCCGTCTGGCAGGCAATGGAATCTATGCGCTCAGATGTGGTGACGCCCTTCTCATTCGCCGCATGGAGCAGCGAGTGGGCAAGGGCGTGGTTCTCAAGTGCGACAACAAGGCCTACCAGGACATCGAGTGGACCGGGAAGGCCGCGGCTTCGCACCGCGGCGTCAGGATCATCGGGAAGGTCCATGGCGCGATCTGCGCTCAGGTCATCTGAGACTGGCATGAAGGTCGCCGGCTGCACCGGAACGAGAGAAATGTCGTCTCCCGTTCCGGGGCAGCTATCGGCGGTTCACGCCGCCTCGGCCAGTGGCTTCCATTCGGCAGCGCTCAGCTCGATCAGCTTGCCGCCCAGCACCTCGAACTCGGTTGCCCGGTCGTAGTCCTCCACCTCCTGGCTGTAGTGGGTGACCGCGTTGACGAGCCCGTAACCCGACAGGTCGCCGCCCGACACAAGATGCCGCAGCACCCCCGATCGCTCGGTGTCGTTGAGCGTGTAGCGCTGGGCCAGCACCTCCACGCTTTGCACCGGATCGCCGATGATCTGGATGCCCATCGTCCTCTGCATCTTCACCGCGGCCTGTCGAAAGGTCATTTCGGAGACTGCGGCCTGCACGACATCGCGCACCTTGAGGAAGAAGGCCTTGTCGTCGGCACGCAACGTGTCGTCTTGGTAGACGGTCACGCCTTCGTCCTCCTGAGCCAACGAGCGGCCCACGTGCGTCTTGCGCAGTGCACGATCCGCGACGATCAGGCCGTTGCGGCACACCAGACGGAACAACAGGGGCTGGACCGACAGCGTGCCTTGTCCAACCTCGGAGTTGGAGATTGCAATGCCGGCCTGGACGATGTCGCCAGGTGCCATCTCGAACTTGAGCCGTGGCGTGACGCATTTGAGGTACATGCGCGTCTCGGTCAGCTCCACCGACTCGAACGTCAGGTCAGGCAGGCCCTGCAGGATGGGCAGCACATGCTCGGCCAGGTCGTAGTTGTCCAGGCGGCGGTAGCGGTCGGACAGCACCGCTCGCACGTTGCCATCGAGCGTGCGAAGCAGCCGCCGGTCGGCCTCACTCTGCAGCCAGGTGTTGACATTGCGGTCGAGCAGCGCCGGCTGGTTTTCGCGCATACGCTCGAAGTACGCATACGGGATGCCCAGCTTGTCGGCCAGCTGGCGCCGCGCCAGGGGCGTGACTCCGTAGGACGCAGGGCCGCCGGTTTCTTCGATCACGAGGCTCGTGCCGCCGCCTTCGCTGGTGCTGTGGCGCACCAGTGGGGAGGGCACGACCAGATCCTTCTTGCTTTCGAGCTGGCGCTGCAGTTCCTGCGCCAGGCTCACCAGGGTTCGTCCGCTTCTCATGACAATCTCCTTCGATTGCGAAAAGCGGGGACGGCCTTCCCCCACGGGGATGCGCATCCCCGCGAGGGCTGATGACGAACCGGCGTGATGCCGGTCCACGATGGCGCGACCGTGGTCGCGCGGAAGACTCCAAGGCAGCCTTTGCCGCATGAGCGGCCTGGTCTGGCTGCGACCAGGGGAGAAACCTTTTCAGTGCAGCCTCGGATCGTGAAGCTGCGCTGAAAAGGAGGGGACGGGTTGCGCCCATCCCCTCAGACATCAGCTACGCTGCGCGTAGCAGCAGGGCTTCCTGCCGCTGCCGCCACACGTCGGCCCAGTCCGTTCCCGCCTGCCGAGGCAGGAAGACCCGAACGGCGCGGGGACCGCTCTGGGCGTCTTCGCGCTTGAGCCGGCGCGCGAGCGCGTAGGCGCTGGCCTGTCCGGTGTAGTCGCCGTCGCCGTCGTTGTCGCCGTATATGCACACGCTGCGCACGTTCTCCGGGATCCAGAGCTTCTCCAGGTTTCCCGCGCTCAGCGCGCACCACACCGGCTTGCCGGTGGCGAGGAAGACGGCAATGCCCGTCTCGATGCCTTCGCAAACGGCCAGCTCGTCCGTGGACTCGGCCAGGCGCACTGCTGCCCCCGCGAAGCCGCTGCTGAGCACCTTCTTGGCATCGGGCGCGTCGAGCTTGCGGGCGTTCTGAAGGTAGGTGCGGTGCAGCGTCACGGCGCCTTGCGCGTCCTGCACGCTCGCCAGCATGGCCGGGTACTCCGCTACCTTGCGGGCTTTGGCCGCACCCTCCTTCTGGTAGTAGCCCAGCGCTGGATGAAAGCGCAGAGAGGATGGGTAGCTGCTCAGGGACAGGCCCCGGCCGCGAAGGTAGCGGTCTACCTCGTCTCCTAGCGTGGCCGGCCTCGCCTCGTTCCAGATGCGCTGCACGAGCTTCTTCATGCGCTCGGGCCCGGCGTCGTTGGCCGGTGGCGCGGGCGGCAGCGCCCCCACCAGCTTCTCCACCGCGCATAGCGCGGCATGGAAGTCCAGGCCCTTGCATGCCTGCAGCAGCTTGAAGCCGCCGCCGGGGCCGCACTTGCGGCAGAGGTAATTGCCCTCGCCGAACTTGTCGGTGTACTGAAACCGATCCACCCCGTCCTTGCAGACGGGGCAGGGCATCGGCCTGCGCCTGAGCATCCGCTCGTCCAGGCCGAGGGCTGAGAGTATCTCGGTCCAGCGGCCGTGCGCGCGCTGCTTGGCCACATCTATCCGCGCGGCGTACTCAGCGTTCTGCATGGTTGTCCCCGTCAGCCGAGGGATCGAGCGTGAGCAGGTCCACCGAGCAGCCCGGAGCACTGCCTACACCTACGGCCACCTCGAAGCGCCTGCCATGCAGCAGGGGATACTTCCCGAGCTGGAGCTCGTTCAGCAGAGAATGCAGCGTCTCGACCGGGTCGGAGGAGCGCAGCCGGCGGATCAGGTCGGCCAGCGCGTCGCGATCCGCTTCCATCTCGTCTTCGCGGTAGCGATCTTGCGCGTCGATGAAGTCGGACAGCTGGCGCACCGGCTCGCCGGAGCATTCTCCGGCGGGAACCACGATGTCGCCATCGCGGCAGATGCCCTCATCGAGAATGTCCACAGCATGGTCACCCAGGCGGATGCGCACCGACTCGCAGACGATAACCAGTGGGCACACCCAGCGGCCCTCCAGCGTCGTGCGCGCCAACTCCGACTGCGCCTCGATGTGCAGATCCTGGTCCTCGATGTAGCGGACGTGAGGCCGGAGCCAGTGGTCCGGGTGGAGCACATGCGCCTGGACGGTGAGCCATTGCTTGTGCTTGGCAAGCATCCAGTGTCCCGTGTTCTCGCCGTCGGGCCAGCCCAGCGACACCACGGTCACACGGCCTTCCTCGATGTCCCGGCGGGCAGGCGCCGTGGTGAGAGGCTCGACATAGTCCCGCTGGTCGTAGGCCACCTGAATGGGGTAGCCCACGATGCGCTCGAACAGTGCCGCCGGCAGTGCGTCCAGGTCGTTGAGCAGGTCCAGGTGGCCCCACTGCTTCATGGCGTCGAAGTACGTCTCGACGAACTGCCTTGCCGGCATTTGCGTCCGTGCCACCTGGAGGATCTTCCGCCAGGAGAGCTTGACCTGGGCGTCGACCTGTCGGAGCTGCTGGTCGGCATCGATCAGCGTGTCCCGGTCGGGGAGTCGCGCCATGAACTGCTCCGGGTCGAGATGGACTACGTTGACCTCACCAACCGTGTAGTACGCCGGCCGCTTGACGCAGAAGCCCTGCAGAAACACCAGCGTGCCTCGCGTGGCTTTGCCGCTACGGTTGCCCGCGACATGCACCGCGCCGATCGGCGTGGCCATGAGGGCAAGGTGGTCCTCGGCGCAGCGCCGCTCCAGGTGCTGGCCATTGAAGGCCACGTCGACCGGGAATCCCTCGCACAACGTCGCTATGCGTTGCGCCAGGTCTGCGATGTCCACGCCGTGCAATTCGATGGCTGTGCCGCTCTGCGGGCGCTCCAGCGTCTCTACCTCGAAGGCCTCGCGCCGCAGAGATGCGGCGGTATCGAGGTCTACGCGCTGGCGGCCCGATGCAACTACCACGCGCGTTGCAGCGTACAGACACTTGGTGAAGCCAATGCCGAGCGGGCGCTCCTGAGCGATCGTGGCATCGTCCCAGCCGGACTCGTGAAAGCTCAGCAGCTTCTGGAAGTCGCCGATACCTCGACCATCGTCGTGGACGCGAAGCACTTGCTTCTCTGCGTAGTGCTCGACCACGATGTGGTTCGCACCCGCGCGACGGGCATTCTGCAGCAGCTCGGTGACCAGGGTGAACCGGTCGGTGAAGGCATAGCGCTGGTTGCGCACAGCGCCCTCTTCGTTGATGTGCACTTGGATCTTCATGGAGATCTCCTGGAAGGCCGGTGCGGCGCCCATTGAGGGGCGTCACACTGGCGGTTGAATCGGAATCAGATGCCGGACTGCATCGCGCTCGACACCGAGGCGGTGAAGAGCTGGCCGCTGGCCAGCGCCTGCGCGACGCTGTGGGTCTCGAACTCCCAAGGCAGTAGGTGCCGGCGATCCAGCACGCAGCCTTGTTCGTCAAGGCGCTCCACCTTGAATCCCAGCGGGTGCCAATGCACCCGATAGGTCAGGCGGTCGGCGCCGGCCACGACGAAACAGCGACCTGCGCGACCGGTCAGGACTTCGCTTTCCTTGACGAGGTACTCGATGTCGCCCAGGTCACTGACGGGCATCAGAGCGCGCGCAGCCGGCGCGCGCAGCGTTGCGGGACGATGCATGGATCCACTCCTCATGGTTCGACCGGCCAGCAGGCCGGTCTCGGAAAACTGCAGGGGCCGGCGTGCCGAGGCTCGCCGACACGACATCGGTCGAGTGCAGCGCATCGAGCTCCGCGGCAGCGACGTGCATGGCGACGCAGGGCGACGGTGTCTCCTCGCGCATGGCTTCTTCCATCGCGACGGCGTCCTCGTAGTCCAGGTGGCCGGCGAGGCCGTATGCCGCGAAGATCGCCAGCAGGCACAGAGCGTCCTTCCACTGGGACATGGCGGACTCCTTTCATGAATTGATGGGTGAGAGCGGGTCTCGCCGCCACGGTGGGGTGTCCGGCCGGGCTGTCATGCGAACAGGTCGCCCTCGAGCGCGACGCGTCTGACTTCTTCGTTGACCCACTGGGGGTTGCGGGCCAGCCTGGTTTCGACCCACTCGGGATGGTCTGCAATGGCCTCGCGCACCCAAGTCGGATAGCGATCCAGGGTCTGATGCAACCAGCGACGCACTGCGTAGCGAATCAGGTCGCGCATCTCCTCGACGTCCACCAAGCCGCAGTACTGCAGCGGCGACAGCGGACTGCAGCCGACGACGCGTAGGCAGGACACGAAGCTGAAGGGCCTGTGATCCTTCTCGCGCTCGGTGAAGACCCAGCGCAGGGTGTCGAACTTCTCCTCCAATGGCGTCTTTGGATCGGCGAGTCGACGGACTTCCCCGAGCAGGCGCCAGTGCAGGAAGACGACGTCTTCCTCGCTCCATTCGACGGGTGATCCGTCGTCCGCGGCGTCGAGCATGGCGGCTGCGGCCGCGAGCGAGACGATCGGTGCGTCTCCGTCTCGCAGCCGCTCGATCAGTGCCTCGAAGACGAGTTGGGCAGCATGCTCACTGCCGGATGGGGCGCCAATCGGCGGGTAGAGTCGAGTCTCGGGTGCGTTGCTGTGCTCCAGCATGGTTGGCTCCTTGGAATGAGGGCAGGGGCCAACGCACCGATTGGGGGCGGTTAGCCCCCGTGGGGTGGACGGATGAACAGATCCGCTGTGCGGATCGAGGATTCCAGGGCTGGCGGGGTCACGGCGCGATACGTCGTGGGGCCGGCTTGCCAGCTACCGGCAGGGAGAAAGCTTTCGGCGCCGGGCAATGGTTGCCCGGCCCGGCTTCGAAAGCCGCCGGCGGTGGGTGCGGTAGGGAGGCGTCAGACTGCGCAAGCTGCGCTGAGGTCTGCGTCCGGGTGTACTCCAGGGCTTGCCAGGGAAAGCAGGGCCAGCTACTGCGTTGGTTGGACCTTAGAGGTCGGTGCGTGCCGCGTCAACGCGCAGTGTCCGCTGGCATACGCATGAAGCCGAAATCGCCGCCGGATCGGATCGGTTTCGCATGGCGAGCAATGTCGGGGGCAGAAGGACCCGTTGTCGCTCCCATCTGCGGTGACAGCTGCAGATGCGCCACGGCCTGCACCGTAAGCGGTCCATCAACCACACCCTTGCGCGCGGCGCCGGCGCCGGCGCCGATCCGCGATCCGCGCTCTACGGCTCGCCGAGCGCGATGTTCC
>NZ_JQKD01000101.1 GCF_000745855.1 Xenophilus azovorans DSM 13620 | reverse complement strand
GGGCGCCCAGTATTGCAGCCACGAGGTCCAGGAGGCTATGAAGGGCTGGGGCATGCGGTCATCGATGAGCAGGAAGGGCAACTGTTGGGATAACGCTCCAACGGAAAGCTTCTGGGGACGGTTGAAAACGGCCAGCGTGCATGGCCACAAATTCGCCACCCGTGAGCAGGCCAGGCAGGCGGTGATGGACTGGATGGCTTTCTACAATCACCGCAGGCTGCATTCGTCGCTGGGCTACCTCAGCCCGATGCAGTATGAGCAGCGCTGGTACGAGGCACAGCGCAAAAAGGCCGCGTGAATCGTGGGTTAAGAACTACACGGAACAGGGGCAAGGTCAGTCCCCCTACACACCCCTAACTTGTCCGCAATCTGCTGTGCACTTGATCGACGGGCACACAGCTGCACCACGCCCTCACACATCAAGGCATCAGGCTTTGTAGCCGGCCAAGATCTGCCTACTCTCGATTTGCAGGTGTCAGGGCAGTCTTGCCGAACCCACGCAGTCAACGTTCCTCGACCCGGATAACCCAAAGCCCTCATCGTTGCAGCAATACAGCGATCATGGGCGAGGTAATGAGCAATAGCCACCTGCCTTTGCTGCAGCGAATATTTTGGTGCTCTTGGAGCTTGGCTTGCTGGCAAATCCTGATGCTTCAGGTAGTGCTGATACCAGCCTTTCAATGCGTTCTTGGTTGGGTACCCCAACTGGCGAATCGTGGCTCTGACACGCAAGCCAAGCTTGATGTAAAGCGCAACTGCACGAATCCTGTCTGCGTATGAGTACATGAACTACCTCCCCTGGTAGTCCAAGTTTTTGTCCGCATCCCCGGCGGGTCAGTTCTGCGTGGAAATCAACAGCCTAGATTCATTGAGATGCATCAAAGCAGTCTATCGGCGACAACGCACCTCGTCGTCTGCGTGAACTCTAAGGCAGACCCTAAAGGGGCGAGGGAGACACTTTCGGCGGTGCATCTCAACACTCTGCGCAGTGCGGTTGTATTAGACCTAGGGTTCAGCCGTGCAGTCCAAGAACTCGCAAAGCAGCGTCACCTCTACTACGAGCCGAATGTAATGACCTCAGCTGAAACGTCCTGGGTTGAAACCACTATCAGAGGCCAAGAACGATCAGTGTTGTAGCCTGACCCCTCGAAGTATCTGGTGTTTGCCATGCGCCCATTTGGGCTTACCCCATGAGCTGCGCCGTGCAGAGAACATCATCGCTAAACCACTTCGATGATGACTCAAGTCATTTCCCCTTGGCGAGCAGGATGGCATCACACGGGCAGGTTGCACCCAGCCATAGGACATAGGCTCTGAAGCCGCGCCCATTTCAGCTGGCGTGCAAACCGCCGAGCAACCATACCTATGCTGCCGCGCTGGCCTCGACAGCAACATCACTCAAACTCTCGCCCCTGAGTGAGCGGACTAGGTTCTCAGCAGCCCGCATTTCAATTTCGAACCGTACGCGTCTCACAGCCGAGCCGATGTGGGGAGTGAGTACTGTTCTGGCGTTGTTGGTCAATCCCGGATGAATTTCGCGAGGTCTGTCTGGAAGTAGCCAATCTTCCATCTCATAGACGTCAGCGGCGTACGCGCCAAGTTGCTCATTCGCCAAGGCATCGACAACCGCCCTTTCGTCGACCACAGACCCCCTACCCACGTTTACAAGGATCTGGCCCTTTTTCGATAGTTGAAGCATCCTGGAGTCAACCAGGTGGCGCGTATCGCTAACAAGAGGCACTGCCAGGAACACATAGTCCGATGTGCTGACAGCCTCATCAAGCGTGACCAGTTCGACCTGATCTAGACGCACACTTGGGTCTACACCAAGCAGCCGCGCGCAGCCAAAGCCCGCGAGTCGCGCCAATATGGCCTGCCCAACTTTTCCGAGACCGATCACGCTGGCCACCGACCCATGAAGCCCGGTTCCGTATAGAGCTGGCCTCCACCCAGAGTAGCCTGCTCTTGTAGCGGCGTCACCCTGAAGCACGTTCCTGCCAGCAGCAATAGCCAATCCGATGGCCAGCTCGGCTGTGGGCTCTGTGAGGAGGTCAGGAACAAAGGTGACGCTCACCCCGGCTTGTGCGCAAGCCCTCAGGTCGAAGTTGTCGTACCCCTTGAGTGCACAGGAGATGGTCTTGAGCCTGGGAGCGTTCAGCAGCGACTCTTTGGTCACACTGTCTGTCATGAAGGCCATCATGGCATCAGCATCCACGAGGTACTCCCTGAGCTGGCTGGGGCTCCAGGGGTCAGGCCCTGGATTCATGATGACCTCACCCTCAGCCTGGAGCTTCCTTAGAACCTCTTCATGAACTGGCTGCGTTACGACGATTTTCCGATGATTCATTTTTCGATTTACTTGAGACGCTTTCGCAGCATCGATCCAATGCTGTCAACCACGAGGACACAGGCAAGAATCGACAGAAGGATGGCTGAGACCTCGTCATACTTGACAAGGCGAAGTGCTGCCATCAACTCGAAGCCGATGCCACCTGCACCGACAATGCCAAGTACTGCGGAGGCCCTGAAGTGGTACTCCCAGCGATAGATGGTTATGTCTGCCAACTGTGGAAGGACTTGGGGGATAACGGCATGCGAGATGACCTGAAAGCGGCTTGCGCCTACCGCAGCAGCTGCTTCAAGTGGCTTCGGATCCACGTGCTCAATGGCTTCCGCGTAAAACTTTGCGACCATTCCCGTGGAATGCAACGCTAGTGCGAGCACCCCAGGTAGAGCACCAAACCCTACGGCTGCCACGAACAGAATGCCAAGAATGATTTCTGGCACGGACCGGAATGCCGCCAGGATGACTCTGGCCACTCTTCCCACCAAAGGATTGGGGGTGGTGTTTGGAGCCGCCAGGAGCGCCAGCGGAAGTGAAAGCACGATAGTCAGTGCTGTGCCGGCAATCGACATCGCCAAGGTGTCCCTCAGCGGGATGACCCAGTGCTCCCAGCGGTCGAAGTTGGGAGGGACCATCTCAGATGAGAGCTGCTTGACAGCCGGGGCGCCTTCGATGAACCGCTGTGCATCGAAGAACCCCGTGACGTACAGGGCTACAAGGCAAACCAGAAGGACGAACGCTGTATTGCGCAGTCCAATGAACTGCTCCCGCTTGTCGCGACTGATGATGTTCTCGAATGCAGCCGAGGTCATTGCATACGGCCCAAATCAAGCTTCAGGATGGTTGCGGTATCCCTAAGGACGTCATATGCAGCGTCATCAGTGGCGGCAAACGCCTGGACACGAAACGCCTTGAGCACCTCAGCATCCTTCATGTCCAGAAAGGCAGAGCGGATGGCAGCTTTGAGCTCAGGCTTGAGGTCCCCCTGCATGACGACCGGATAGTTTGGAATGGGAGCAGAAAGGTCAAGCTGAACAATCTTCGTGGCATCAATGCTTCCTCGAGCGATGAGGTTGTCCAGAATCGGCTTGGACAGAGCCCCGGCTGGAATCTGACCCGACTGCACCGCACGTGCGACCGCGTCATGTGCCCCAAGGTGAACTGGCCGATAGTCCTTCTCACCATCAAGCTTGTACTTCTTGAGCAGGTGTGCACGTGGTGCAAGGTGGCTTGATGTGGACGCCTGGTCGCCAAATCCGAAGGGCTTGCCGCGCACGTCTTCAAGCGTTTTCACCGGCCCTCCGGCCGTTGCGATGAGGACCGACTGGTATGTGGGCGACCCACGTTCAACGCCCACCGCAAAGGGCTCAATCCCGGACGCCTTAGATTTGGCCAAAACGTACGAAAACGGTCCAAAGTACGCTACCTCAATCCGACCGAACCGCATTGCCTCGATCATCGAGGAGTAATCGGTAGTCACCACAATCTCAACATCCTTCTTGAGCTGCTGTTCAAGATAGCGCTTAAGAGGCTGCGCGTTCTGGATGATGCTGGCAGCGTTCTCATCTGGAAGAAGGGCGACACGAAGCTTTGATGGATCCTTTCCCTGCGCATGAGCCCACAGAGGAAGGAGTGCAGCAAAAGAAGCTGCGCTGACAACAAGAGAGAAGTTACGGCGATTCAGCATGGCAAGAGCTCCTTGGTTTGACTGGATTGAAGAGTTCGGGGGCTATCAGTGGACGCACTCGTGTTGGAAGCGTTGGACTGCTTTGCATAGAGGTTCCGCGCAACATCAGGACTCAGCTGCTCTGCCCTACCCTCGAATACAACAGCTCCCTGGCGGAGCCCAATGATTCGGTCTGCAAACGAGCGCGCGAGCTCCACCTGGTGAAGACTCACGATTGCGGTGAGGTGGTCCTTTTTGCAGATCTCATGCAACAAGGTGAGCACGCTATGTGCGGTTGCCGGGTCCAGGCTGGCAACAGGCTCATCGGCCAGCAGGATTCGTGGCTTCTGTATTAGCGCCCTAGCTATGCCTACGCGCTGCTGCTGCCCCCCAGACAAGGCATCAGCCCGGGAGAGCGCCTTTTCGAGCAGCCCGACACGCTCAATCACTGTGAGCGCCTCCAGCTTGTCCTTCTTGCTCCACGGCCATAGCGAAGCGAATGCACCCCTGTCACCGAGCTTTCCCATCAGAACATTCCTGAGGACCGACTGACGTCCAATCAGATGATGCTGCTGGAAAACCATCCCACAGCGCTTGCGGTGCTCTCTCAGCGTCTTTGCGTTGACTACCCCACCTGCCAGGCCAGGTATCGATACCTCGCCTTTTGTGGGCAGCACCAGTCCATTGATGCTTCGTAACAAGGTGGACTTCCCTGCGCCCGAGGCGCCCAGAAGCACCAAAAACTCTCCCTGCTTCACATCCAGACTCGTCGGGTGCAAGGCCACGGTCGAGTCAACGTAGCGGACGGAAACTCCCTTGAGACTCAGAACGTCTCGGTCCTTCTCCAACTTCATGTTGTTACCTTTGCAAGTTTCTGCCTGCGAGCAGCGCGAGAGCGCTTATGACGCACATTTGCCGCAGAAAGAAGTTCGATACGGCTAGGCATGCGTGCAGTTTGTTCGTGGAACGTGTCATCAATATGAAACTTGCACCCCGAAAAATAGGGGTATCTATAGATAACACCTATGTCTGGACTCACGCTACTTGCGGCTTTGAAAGCCTTTGATGCGACGGCAAGGGCCGGAAGCATGACTGCTGCTGCGAAGCTGCTTGATCTACAGCAGCCCACCATCTCAGCGCATATTCAGCGCCTGGAGAATGAGTACGGCGTGGAGCTTTTTCTTCGTCAAGGCCGCCGGCTTGAGCTGACTACCTTTGGCAGGACTCTGCTGGACTACACGCGGCGGGCATTCAGCGGCGAGGAAGATGCGCACGCCCTTTTGGCAGCAGCCAAAAACCGATTCGTCGGGCGTCTTGTGATTCACGCGATCGGCCCGTACAACGTAGTCCCTGTTCTGAAGGCCTTCGGGAGCCGCCATCCCCAGGTCGAGGTCTCTGTCCGTGTAGGCGACTCCCGCTCAATCACGGAAAAGCTCCTCGACTACCAGGGTGATGTCGGCGTGGTCCTCAATCACGCCGAGCACCCCGAACTCCATTGCATGCCATACAGGTCACAGCGCCTGGTGGTCTTTGCGAACCGAGAGCACGCCCTAGCCCGGTGCGGTGAGATAGTGCTCAAGGACCTTCAGAGCCAGCGCTTCGTCATACGTGAGGAAGGTTCAACGACAAGAAGAGTCTTCGAGAGCGAGCTAATTGCCCGCAATATCAACATCCAGGTTGCGCTGGAGATGGGAAGCCGGGAGGCTGTCCGCGAGGCAGTCGCACAAGGAATAGGACTAGGCGTCGTTGCCGAGACAGCCTATGTTCCAGATCCGCGTCTTGTGAAGCTGAAGATTCTGGATACAGCAATGGCCACCCACGTCGACTTCATCTGTCGTCGCGAACGACAGAACGCTCCGCTGATAGCAACGATTTTCGACTTGGCAAAAGAGGTGAGAAGAGGCCTGGCCTAAAGATTCACGAACTTGGCGACAGGGCCCGAGTGGATCATTCATGCCAAGCCTATCGTTAGCAGCCATGCTGTCAGTCAAACAGGCCTAGATGCAATACTGTTCAGATAGTATTTTTAAAGCCATAATCCTCATCCATCGAAGCTTCAATGGATGAGGGTGATGGCCAGAACACGCAAGACGCTGCCGTCGAGAGTTGACGTTGCGCATTTGATCAGCGCCGGGGTGCTGGCCAGCGTGTGTCCACGGACGTTGATCGAAGAAGTGTTGGCCGAGACCGGCAAGGCCAGCCAGCGGGAGCGGCTGCTGCCCGCGCCGGCAGTGGTGTATTACGTGATGGCGCTGGCGCTGTGGCGCGAAGCGCCGCTGGAGGAAGTGCTGCGCGTGGTGTGCGAAGGCCTGCAATGGCTCGGCGGCGGCCACACTGAGGCGGTGCAGGCCAGCAAGTCCGCGATCTCGCAGGCGCGCAGCCGGCTGGGCCCCGAGGTCATGCGCCAATTGGCCGATCGGGTGCTGCGCCCGCTGGCCGCGCCGGGGGCGCCAGGGGCGTGGTACCGGGGATTGCGCGTGATGGCCCTGGACGGCAGCTGCATGGACGTGGCCGACGAGGCGGCCAACGCCAAGTTCTTCGGCTACCCGGGCGCCTCGCGCGGCCAAAGCGCCTTCCCGCAGGCGCGCGTTCTGGGCCTGGTGGAATGCGGCACGCACGCGGTGGTGGCAGCCGGCATCGCACCCTACGGCCACAGCGAGCAGGTCATGGCCGCCCAGTTGCTGCCCGCCAAGCTCACGCCCGAGATGCTGGTGCTGGCCGACCGCAACTTCTACGGCTTCAAGCTCTGGCAGACCGCCTGCGCTACGGGCGCCAAGCTGGCCTGGCGGGTCAAATCCAACCTCAAGCTGCCGGTAGAGCAGATGTTGCCCGATGGCTCGTACCTGAGCCGCGTGTTCGACAGCGACGACCGCGCGCGGCGCGCAGGGCAAACGGTGCGTGTGATCGACTACGCGCTCGAGGGCTCGGCCACGCCGGCGCAGGGCAGCTACCGGCTGCTGACCAACCTCCTGGACCCCGATGCGGCGCCGGCCCTGGAGCTGGCCGCGCTGTACCACGAGCGCTGGGAGATCGAGGGGGTGTTCGATGAGTTCAAGACGCATTTGCGCGCCAACAGCACGGTGCTGCGCAGCAAGACGCCCGAGCTGGTGCAGCAGGAGCTGTGGGGGCTGCTGCTGGCGCACTTTGCGATTCGCCAGTTGATGGCGCAGGCGGCCTGGGCGCGCGAACTCGATCCGGATCGCCTGAGCTTCATGCACGCCGTGCGCGTGATCAAGCGCAAGATGCCGCAAGCTGCGGCCGTTTCCCCCTGAGCGTTTGCCTGCCTGGCGCGAGGCCCTGCTGGCCGAGATCGCGCGCGGGCGCTGCGTGAGCAGTCGTGGGCGCCTGAACCCGCGCGGCGTCAAGCGCAAGATGAGCAACTTCAATGTTCGGCATCGCGGCGCAGCGCTCCATTTGCGGCATCAGCCAGTGCCGGTGCTTCGTATCTGAACAGTATTT
>NZ_JQKD01000100.1 GCF_000745855.1 Xenophilus azovorans DSM 13620 | reverse complement strand
TCGCCGCTCCTTCTTCGGGCGGCGCGCATCTGCCAACAATGCCAGCTCCACCATCTCGACGAACGGCGTCAGCTTCACCGGCGCCGCGCGGCGCTCGTACTTCGGCACCTGCGCCACCGGCGCTCGCAGGTACTTCCTCACCGTGTTGCGCGACAGGCTCGTCGCCCTCGCAATCTCTCGCACCGATTTGCTCTCGCGGTGGTGCATCCGCAGGACCTTGCCAATCATGGCCATGGTGATCATTCCTGGTATCCCGCCGCTTAAAAAAGCAGCAGGGTAGGCTGAACACCCGGGTCAAATTTGAACCGGCACAACCCTCACAGATGGGTCAATTTTCGGCCGGCGCCAACAGACAGAGGAATCTCCGCCGCGCCGTGAGGCGGAGCCAGCAGCGTTTTGCATGGGTTGGTTCTCAGGTATCGCTGGCGCGCCAGGTGGGCCAGGAGACCGTGCACGATCACCTTGGCCTGGCGATGGGCCGCAGGCGAGAGCGCGCCTTCGAGCGGACGCCACTGGGGAGACCAGCGCGGATGGGCGCGCGAGCCGCACCAGTGCGCGGGCGGTGCCTTCAGGAAGTCAAAGTAGGCGACCAAGTCCTCGGCCTGCAGGGATGAGAGCGCCTTACCGCGCTCCAGCACGGCCCACAGAAGCAAACGCTCGCCTTCACGACGATAGCTGCGCTGGGTGGCGTTCAGGGGAGTGGTCGCACTGCTGTCCTGCCCAACCGGCGCCACGCCTTTTGCATCGATCCAGGCTCGGACCGCCTCGACATCGGTGCGGGCTGCGATAGCGCAGTGATCACCCACCCCTCTGTTGTCCCCGTGCCGGCCGTCGAGGTGCTGCGGCGGCACGAACTTCTCCAGGGGGCGCACGGCCGACCCCGGTGCGACGAGGCTGCGCCGGACTTCATCGGACAACTGGCGACGCGGCGTGATGGCGTATTCGCCGATGCTCAGTTGCAGCAGCGGCGCGTGGGCGCGCAGCCAGTCCGTCAGCCGAGCCGCCTTGTGCCGGCCGATGCCGGGCACCGCACGCCACCAACGCGCGCCAGCTTGATTCATGGTGTCCGCCAGATCCTGCAGTGTCAGCAAGCCGGCATGGCGCAGCCGGGTGGCCAACGCTGGGTTCAGCCAAGCTTGCACGCCGTCGAGCGGGCGGGGATCGTGAACGACCAGATGCTCTAGCCAGCGCAGCGCTTCAAGTTGGCGATCGATCAGGCGCGCCCGCCGGTTGCTGGCGCCTCCTGGCATGCCGCCCCGCCCTGCCCCGCCAGCCTGCGGATGGGCCTCGACGTAGGCCTCGAGCTGTTCTTCCTCGGAGAAATCCTCCAGGCCGTTCGCAAGCGCAAATTCCTCCAAGCTGGGCAGCGTGGGCGCCACACGCCGCGCAAAGCGCTCGGGATCAAGCAGGATCAGCCGGGCCGTTCCCGGGCGTTGTTCCCGACGCGCGGCAGCGGCGAAGGTGTCCTTGATCCACTGTATGGTGCCACACACCCGGCGCCGATCGCCTGGCTCACCTTCCTCATGCAGGTAGCGCTCCCACGCCAAGCGCTCGTCCATGCCCTGGATGAGCGCACGCATGAAAGCAAAGTGGCCGCGGTGCAGCCGGCGGGCCCCTTCACCAGTACGCACGGAGGCGCTCACCCTGCCCCCTAAGACGGCTCGGACTCAATAATCATGATTGCCATTTTATGCCGCCCAATTCAGCTTGACAGAGTCCACGCACTCAGATTGTCTTATTTATCAACAGCTTAGAGGTCACTGCCCAAGCCAGTTCTGGTTTGAAGTTCGCTGTGGAACTCGCCTTGCCGCCACTCGCGTCGTTGGTTTCAATTATTAAGTGTGCGCTTGCACACATTATGAAGAAATCCCAACGCCTCTCACAATACGGCTTGCGTCCCACTCAGAGCTTGAGCTTTTGCAAGACGTCCTCGATCGACCGGAGCACCTGATCCAGTGGAACGGCGGCCAGCCCTTCCGGAAGCAGTTCGACAGTCACGCCACCCTCCTTAGCGCGGCTGGCCTTGCCCAGGCGCACGTCGCCGGCCTTCAGGTCCAACCGATCGACCTTGCGAGGCGTCGGGGCGATGTCAAGCAGTCGCGCGAGCACAGCTGACGCCGAAGCGCCCTGCCCTCTCAGCTTCTCGGCCCGCTTCAGAACCGACCTCGCGTCCTTTTCGAGCGCTGCGTGGAGTTGCTCGGCGTGCCGGTGGCCGATGTCCAGCGGGCTGCGGAAGCACTCGACGATCGCTTGCGGCAACTGCGCGACCTGCAACGTCTTGCGGATCCACGTGTGGCTCACACCCAGGTGCTCCGCCAGCTTGCGCTGGGTCGGGAACAGTTGCTCGTCCAGGGCGCGTTGGTACATCACCCCCTGTTCATAGGGAGACAGGTCGGCCCGTTCGCGGTTCTCCCGGTCCATCGCGGCAAACAGTTCGGGGTCGTTGAGACTACCCTCCCAGATGCAGGCGAGCACCGGGATGCCCAGTTCCAGGCAGGCGCGGTGCCGGCGGTGGCCGAAAACCAGTTCATAGCGCCCCTGCTCCCCGGCGAGTTCGCGCACGAGGATTGGCTGCACGTTCCCGCCCGCCTTCTCGATGTCGTTCTTCAAGCCGGCAAACGCGGCCGTCTGGAAAGAAGCTTCGTGTCGATTGGCCCAGCGGCTGGGTTGAACGAGGCGCGGATCAAGGCGCCGGCTCGGCATTGCGCCGTCGAAGCGTTGCAGACGATCGCGCAGACCCGCGAGTTCACCTTCTACCGCCTGCATCTGCCCGCGAAACGCGAGCATCTGGCCTGGGCCAGTGCGAGGGACCGGCGCGCTGGTGCGCGCCGGCGGGAAGCGAGTGTCGCCGCCTTGCGCCGCTGGCGATGGCAGATGTGCGGGACCAGGCTGGCCCGAGTCGCCGGGCGGTTGCGGCGGCGCCGTGTCGTCTCCCGGCAGCACCAGGCCGGCAGTCAGTTCTTCCAGTCGCTTGCGTGTGTTTGCCATGCTGTCAGTTCTCCAGTGGGAACCCGGTTTCCACATGAATACGTTGTTTCGGCGCCAAAGCCGCCCTGATGTGCTGCTGGACGTGGGTCCCGTACGACTGGGTGGGAGCGCGCGCATCTGCTGGCGCGTGTGGAAACCCGGTTTCCACGTCCCGCGTCGCCCGTGAAGGCGTCATCCGGGAAGGCCGGGCGAAGGGACTCCCATCTCGCTCCTCCGGTCGGCGAGCGACGGAAACCGGGTGTCCACCGCACCTGAGTGCGAGAGAACGGGTAACCAGTGCAGCGCCACCCCGCCGCTTGTGCAAGGCCGTGGAAACCCGGTTTCCACGGCCAACCAGCCAGCCCGGCTGGGGCCGCACGGGCGGCCCAGGGAGCGGTAGCGACTAGCGCTTCCGCACTCCAGCCGGTGGAAACCGGGTTTCCACTGCACCCGTCATCGGCTCGCTGCGCCCGGGCGGGACAACGACACCTGTTCAAGGCGTATACGACGCGCTTGGCCCCACGGCTTGGAGAAACTTCTGGAAACCGGGTTTCCACAGGCACCAGCTTCTTCGATCTCCCGGACCGCTCGAGCAGCGACAACACTTCGGCCGGATTCGCTCCGCACCGGGCGCGCCCCGCATGAGCGCATGGAGACCAGGGTTCCACATGCCGAGCGAACGTGCACGTCGACTCCCCGCGCGCGATCACGCCCGCAAAGGGGGCGGGCATCTCTACATGCGCCGCCGCTCGGGAAGTGGAAACCCGGTTTCCACCGCAGGCGCCGCTGCCCGGCGCTAGCGCCGTCAGGGCACTGCAGCGTGCGCCCAAGACACCCGGCGACCGTCGTTCGGTGGTCCGAAGGGGCCGCTGGAAACCCGGTTTCCACAGGCAACCGCCGAGCACCCGGCCCGTCATACCTCAGATCCTGCGCCATCCGACCAAGCGCCCACGATGGACTGCTCGACCAAGTCGACAAAGGCGTCATAGGCATCCACCGCCCGCTTGTAGGTCTTGGCCGAGCCTTCGTATTTCTGCACGTCGTAGACGGTGGCGAATTCGGCCGCCTTGTTGCTCGTGACGCTGGTCTTTGGGATCTCGACCGGCAGCGTGAACTCTCCGTACGTGGATTGGATCCATTGGCGCACGGCCGGCATGGCCGGATCGGCCGAGTCGACACGGCTGAGCAGCACGTGCAGAAAATCGAAATGCTTGCCGCGCCGGTCCTTCGACTGTTCATCCAGGTTCGCGCCGAGGTCGGCCAGCAAGGCCCAGAACTGCGCGGAGGAGGCGAAGTCCAGCCCCGAGGGCGGCACCGGCACCACGATGCCGTTGGCCGCCCACAGCGCATTGATGGTCACATAGGACAGGGAGGGAGGGGTGTCGATGACGATGACGTCGTACAAATCGCGCACGCTGTCGAGACCGGCGTTCAGCACGTTCCAGAATTCGGCGTCGCTTTGCCGCATCTGGCGCGCGGGCAGCGCGAACTCCGCGGAGAACAGGAAGGGCGCCGCCGCCACCAGATCGATGCCGTCCCAATAGGTGGACCGGATGGCGTAGCGGATGTCGTCCTCGGCGCCGTCGCACAGTGGCGCGATCGTCATGTCCTCGCTCACCTCCGCTTCCGGCAACAGGCCGTGCAGCGTGGTCAGCGAACCCTGCGGGTCGGTGTCGATGGCCAGCACACGGTGGCCGCGCAGGCTCAAGCCCTGGGCCAGGACCATCGAGGTCGTGGTCTTGGCGACGCCCCCCTTGAAATTGCCCACGGCGATGGTGACGGCCGGCCGCCCGGCCGGGCGCATCTTGTCCGCCCGGTAGGTGCGCGTCCAAGCGCGCAGTTCGGGCAACTCGAAGATGCGCTTCCCGCCCGTCGGGGTCAGGCGCCCCGAGGGCAGATCCTCCTTGGTCAGCCGGTATGACACATGCGCCTTGTCCACACCGCACAGCGCAGCCAGCTGCGCTGTGCTGTACGTCGGCGCAATCTTCCTGGCCTCGGGAGCCAGCAGCCGGCCACGGATCTGCTCGACCATCGACCCCGCCCGCGTCGCCAATCCGGCGATACGAGGCATGTCGATGCGGGGCCGAACTGAAGGAGTGGGGCCGACGCTGGAAACCAGGTTTCCCGCGTCCAAGGGGAGGGTAGAGGCCATGTGAGTGAGTGGAATCTTCAACGGAATATTCCTATTCTATGGAAAAGTGTCTAATCAACACATAGCCAATGAACGAACGGGATTTTCTGGTCCGTCAACTGTGAGAACGCTTGGGGAACCCCCACACTCTTCACACCTCCCATGGCCACCCATTTGGGCAAAAGTGGCGCTCGGAGGAGCGTCCAGGCGATCCGACGCGTCCGGCGACTCCATCAGCAGGCCCGTTCGACCCCCTCTGAGGCCCCCATCCCAACTCCACTCACCAAAAACCCCATTGCGTCTCACAACAATGACTCGGGAATCCCAGATTCACTCACATCAATTCCCATCCGATCTCACATTGAAGCCCAACGGCTCTCACAGAACATGCTCTAACCCATTGTTCTGTATGACGATTCCAGAACGGCAATGTCTTCAACTACTTCAAGTGTTCAACTCAATCTAACAAGAGTCGCTGTCGAGGCAATGTGAATTGACGATTTCACAATATTGATCCAAGATGCCAACCCCTACATCCACAAGTCATCATGGACGAGTCGCTCGTTCCCGCGCCGCGTCCCCAGAAGCCCCAGGACGAGCAAAGTCTGGCGAAGGCCAACGAGGCCATCGCCATCCGCCCCAAGCGTGGCCGGCTGACCCTGCTCTCGCGCCGGATCTACAACGCGTTGCTCTACCATTCGCAGCGCCAGGGTGTGGACGAGCCGATCTACAAGCTCCCCCTAAGCGAACTCATCGGGGACGCGCGCTTCAACTCTAACAACACCGACCTGCTCAAGTCGCATCTGAGGGACATGCAGGCCACCACGATCGAGTGGTCCACCAGCGCCACCGGGCAGCGCCGCTGGGTGTCTTCGCAGCTGCTTGGCACGGTGAGCATCGAGGAGCAAGGGCGGGGGCGCCCGTGCATCGTGAGCTGGCGGTATCCGGAGGAAATCAAGGAACGCCTGGTCCGGCCGCACCAGTACACGCGTGTGCTGCTGGAGATCAGTGGCCAGATGCGCAGCTACTCGGCCGCGGTGCTGTACGAGATCGGCGCGCGCTACCTCACGTCGCCCGGGCGGCTTTCGATGCGCGAGGACGTGGTGTGGTGGGCCGCCGTGCTCACCGGCCGCAGCGACATCACTGAGGTCGACTACCGCTTCCTCAAGCGCGACGTCATCAGCAAGGCTCTGGCGGAGGTCGATGCCCTGTGCGAAGATTTCAGCCTGGAGCTCATCGAGCACAAGCGCGGCCGCAAGATCGAGGAGATCCAGTTCCGGGTCGTGCCTCGCGTGCAGCAGCGCATCGGCGAGGTCGACGCCGCGCAACGCAATGTCTTCGACTTGGAATTGGTGGGCCGGCTGATCGAACTGGGCATCAAGCAGGACGAGGCCCAGGACATCTATGCGACCACCGATGAAGGACAACTGCGCGCCACGCTCGAGCATGTCCGCCAGCGCTTGCGCAACCAGGCGCTGGCGCCCTTGAAGTCGCCAGCCGCCTATTTCAAGGACGCCTTGCGCAAGGGCTATTCAGGGGTCAAGAGCAAGAGTGCGGCCGCACCCGCCGAACTGCCCGCACCGGCGCGTGGGCCCGTGGCGTCGGCGCCCGTGAACGAGGCGGAGCGCTCACGGAGATTGCATGAACTCTGGGAGAACGAGCGCATGGCCCGGGCCCGCGAGATGTTCAGCGAGATGTCGCCGGAGCAGCACACCGAATGGCGCGAGCGTTTCGAGTCCTCGCACCTGGAATCGCTGGCGCCGCCCATTGCTCGCGCTTGGCGCCGCGACGGACCGGCCAGCCGCATCGCGGGCACCAGCTTTTTTCGCTGGCTGGCCCGCCAAACCTGGCCCGAGGAGCCGTCCGACCGGGTGTTATTGGACTTTGCACTGTCACGCGGCGTCACTGGCCTGTAGACGGACCTGATTCCGGCAACATCGCCAGCGTGCAGCGGCGCAAGCAATGCTGCATGCCGCGCCAAAGAGGATCGAAGGCCCAAGGCCGGAATGCACTCAGCCTCGCGATAGACCAGTGCGCTGTCGTCGTGACGACGACCGGCGCGTCCCTTGTCTCGTCCTCCCCTTCTTGAATTTGTCCACGGGGCTCCGGCCTTTTCTTGCACGGACGAAGGGCGGCGCTCCTTGTATCTTTAAGCCTCGGACCGGCTCGGGTAGCCCGAGCGGCCTCTGGGATGCGTGAAGCCCGTGACTGAGCACTGGGCGCCTGAGCCGGACCGTCCTTTCTTGCAGCCCGAACGGTTGTAGGAACTTGAAGTTCGCATAGACAAGGATGGGAGTGAGAGGACGTGTCCGACTGTGTTTTTATCGGTATCGATGTCTCCAGCCAGACGCTGGAGGTCGCCAGCAGCGACCAGGCCAAGACCTGGCAGCTCGCCAATGACGTCAGCGGCATCGAGCAACTCGTCCACCAGGCCATGGCCCTGGCGC
>NZ_JQKD01000099.1 GCF_000745855.1 Xenophilus azovorans DSM 13620 | reverse complement strand
TCGATCTCCTCTTCCATCCATGACCTCCTTCGCTGTGAAAGGGGGTCAGTTCTCAATGGCGCCAGGGGGGCAGTTTTTCATGGCGCCTGACAGCATCGACGAGTCCACCGATCGCGTTCACCAACACGAGGTGAAAAGACATTACGGCAATCAGTGCCGAAATAGTCCTAGGAGAAAGCGGCCTCCAGGCGCAGGATGGCTCATCGAGGCGCACCGCCCCGGAATCGGAGGCAGCAATGTCCCAGCAACTTCATCCTCGGCACCCATCGCGCCATGACATCCCTCCTCCGCCTGCGCAGGCGATCCCCGCGGAGCCGCACGCCATCGAGCAGGGCACCGCTCGGCAACCTCAAGACGAACTGGCGCCGGCCAAGGATGAAGCGTCCGACCGCCGGGCATCGGAGAAGTCGCAAACGCCGTCCATGCCCCAGCACGGACGGGCGTGAGCACCTTGGATGAACTTCGCGCTCACCGTATTGCACGCACGGCCAGCCCGGGGCGGAAGCTGCTGGAGCAAGGTGGCCTGAGTCGATGTCCATCCTGGCCGCCGTCTTGAATGCGTTGACCAGCGATCGGCGGTTCGGCGGCGGCGCTCGCAACGCACGCCGGCAAGCGACTGACTGGGCGCACCAGCTGTGCGCACGAAGCATCTATCCAACAGGAGCCGTCATGGCCATCACCTTCACTCGTTCTCCCTTCGAGACCAGCGGTACCCGGAACCCGCTGGGGACCCTCAACTGGGTCGCCTGGGCTCTCGTCGTCATCGGTGCGCTCAACTGGGGGGCTCTGGGGTTTTTCGGAATCGATCTCGTCGCTTCGATCCTGGGCTCGACGCCGATGCTCTCCCGCATCATCTATGCCATCGTCGGGATTGCCGGCCTCTATTTCCTGAGCGTCCCGTTTCAAGGGGATCTCAATGATCAAAGATAAGAAGGCGCCCTGTGTGCCGAGCCCGATGATCGAAGTTCAACCCGCCGGCGGATGGGTGGCAGCAATCCTGGGCATGGCGTTCCTGAGCAGCGCCGTCCTTGGCGTGACGGCGCTGCTCGCGGTGTTGCGCTGGCTGTTTCCATAAGGATCTCCGCAGCGCCATTGATTGGAGACCGCCATGGCATCAACCACGTTCCTCATCCTCGCCCTGCTGGCGGCGGCGTGCATTCCCTTGCTGGACGTCATCGCGACGTGGTGCTTCTTGCGCCACTCGCGGTCGATGCCGGCGTGGGGCGGCGTGCTCTCCCGGATGCATGTCGCCCTGTCAGTTGGAGGTCGCTCTCGGCAGGCCCCAGGCGAAGACGCATGCTTCGATGAAAGCGGCCAAACGAGCCTCCCGCCGGCAGCAAAGGTATCCGTCGCCTCGATGCCCGGTGCCGAAGAAATGCAGTCGCGGATGAAAGATCTCGCGATCGGCTTCAATGGCCGCCAGTACACCTATGCCGGCTATCGACATGATCGGCTGGACGACGCGGTTCGTCATGCCGAACTCATCCGGTCCAGATCGGCGCGCTGACGCTGCGTGATCCGGGGCGGGCGACCGGCGTGCACCGAGGCTTCGTTCCGACTCCGCGCACAGGCGCCGCGCACGTTGAGAGTTTCAGGGCACTCCGCCGACGGCCCTCGTGAGATCCAAAGGGCCCATGCGGCATCAGCTGGGCGCGAGGGGAGATGTCTCGCGCGGAGTCGACCGGCACACGGCACACAGGGTGGGGCCAGGTCGCCGCTCAGGTTGGATGCGCCTGGCGGCCGCGCACCAGTTCTGCATAGCGGACCGCATCGTCCAGCCGGTCGTATTTGTAGCTCGCGTAGGTGTATTGACGACCGTCGAAGCCAATCGCCAGTTCGCCGAGCCTGCGCTGCAGTTCCACATCCGGCGCCGCGTGGGCGCGAGCGTCTTCCATCAACAGGGCGGGCTGCTCGCTCTCCGGCAGCGGCGCAGCGGCCCGATCCAGCACCGGCTCCACGCCGGCGTTGCCTCGCCCGGCATCGGCAAAGGGACACCATCGTCGATACCACTGGACGACGACATCGATCATCGAATTCTTTCGCGTCGGTTCGACGGCGGGACCCGGGTGCATGCCGTCGTCACAGACAGGCGCCCGGCTGCACCAGCACATCGCGCATCCTGGACACGGCGTTGTCGTCCGGGTCGGCCAGCACTTCCTCGCCCAGGAACTCGCGGTACAGCGGATAGTTGGACGCGCCCGCCCAGTTCTCGGCGACGAGATACAGGGAGTAGCTATGGTTGTGCATGAGGAAGGCACACAGCGCCTCCCGCGATGTGTCCGTGACGAGCGCCGAAAGCATCTCGCCGGCACAGTCCCCGTCGCCTCCGACCACCACCTTGGTCCGGGTCTCGTGGCACACCAGGCTGTAGCGGGTGTTCAGCGGTTCGACGTCCATGCCGCACAGCCGGGCATCCTGCCGGAACTCGTCATTCGCTTGCACTTGGGCATCCACCCTCATCGTGGGGTGGTTGGCGGACTCCTTGTCCGGCGGTGGATCGCGTACCGGTGCGGGAGATGGATCAGCGGGTGGCGGCGCCGCGCTGGCCGGGTGGTAGAGATACAGCGCCCTTCGGCGTTCGGGGGATGCAAGCATGATCGTCTCGGATGGCAAGGCAGGTTTGCCTTGCAACCCATCATGCGCGCTGCAACCCGATTCACCTAGGCCTATTTCGGCACTGCCGCGAGTAATGGCATTGCGGCGAGCCCTGGCGAAGTCGCCACCCCGGAAAAGCCAAGGGAAGGCTGCCGGCACGTGCGCGCCGTGCAGTGTCAGAGCACGCTTGCCAGGCCGGCCGCAAGGCAGGAATAGAGCACGATGAGCGCCCAGAACCACAGCGGCTCCTCGCCCCGCACCACATGCTCCGGCCGTGTGCCGCGCAGCGCCCAGACCCCGCCCGACCAGATGCTCATCACCACATAGGCGGCGAGCATGGCCGCCAGCACTTGGAAGATGACGGCCAGCGGGTTCACGCCTTCCTCACTCCGTCAAGGCCATCAGCACGTCGGCGTACCAGGCGCAGTTCAGTCCAAGCGACTCGTCGTCGAAGGGGTCGCGGGGCCGCATGTCCATCCGCGTGGAATGCACGCCGATCAACTGCCACGGGAGCACCGACCGGGCCGTCTCGGGCAGGCTTCGGCGACGCAGCACAGGCGCGCCGCTGCTGCCGCGATGGGTGCGCGCATCCGTGAGGAAGCAGCCGCGCTGTTGGAAGCGCACGCCGTAGGCGGACGCGATGGAGGCGCCGCGGGCGACGGCCAGGTGGTGCGCCGTGTCATGAAAGCCCATCGGAAAGCCGATGACGGTCAACGTATCGCCCACGGCCACCGTCTCGCCCTGGTTCTTCAGATGGGCAGGCTCGAAAGCCTGCAGGACGGAAGAAGGCGGCAGCAGCGCGCAGTCGATCTCGACGGCGGCCACGTCCACGGTCCCGGCGCTGTCCGACACCTGGCGCCACAAGGCCCGGCCCTCTCGTGTGTACAGAGGAAGCGAGACGACCGCATGGCGCGTCAGATCGCGTTCGTGGGTGTGGATGGCGATGTCGATGCGGTCGGGGAAGTGATTGCTCGGCCCGTCCGCGAGCACATGGAGATTCGTGACGAGAAAGAGGCGGCCGCCGCGCCGGAAGAAGAAGCCGGTGGCGCCGGACAGCAGGTGGCTCTTGAGGAAGGTCGATACGCGCGTCGTGGTCAGCATCACGGGCTCGACGACGTCCTGGGACGGTGCCTGCGGCGCGGTGCCCGCGAGCACCGCGCACATGCGCGCGGCGTCGCGCTCGAACGCCGCGATCACGTGTTCCGAGATCGGCGTGTGCAGGAGCACCGTCCGTGCGGCCTCGCAATGCGCGTCGAAGGAGGCCGACAAGGCGCCATGCGCCGCGGCCGGCAGCGTCTCGACCAGCGCGGGCAGCAGCGCGTCGATGGCGATCAGGCTGCCCTTGAGCTCGCAGATGCGCTCTGTCGCGTCCTGCAGGTTGTTCATCGGAATCGCCTTTCCAAATGAGAAAGCGCGGCCGGGCCGCGCTTTCAGGGTGATCGGCGGCAGCGGGGCTGCTGCGCCCCGCCGCGTGCTCAGGCCGCGTTGCGGATGTTGGAGGCCTGGGGCCCCTTGAGGCCCTGCGTCACCTCGAACTGCACGCGCTGGTTCTCGGTCAGCGTCTTGAAGCCGCCGCTGTCCTGGATCTCGCGGAAGTGGGCGAACAGGTCCTTGCCGCCGTCATCGGGCGCGATGAAGCCGAAGCCCTTGCCCTCGTTGAACCATTTCACGGTTCCGGTCTGTGTCGTCATGTCGATGTCCTTTCTGATTGCCAGGCGCAACAGCACGCCCGGCGCAGAGACGCCAAGAAAAGAGCACCAAGGGAAGTTCGAAACATCCGCCGGCAGAACGCTGGCAGGGAGCAGGGAAGAGACCTATGAAGCGATGGTCTTGCACATATCTACCGGACCCATAGTACACGGCTTCGTGCCCGTGTGCCGGAATCCCCGAACATATTCTTCAAGGCCTGGCTCGAGGGCGTCCTGCCGTCGCAAGGACCGCCACGCCCGCGACCGCCGAGAAGATGGAGGCCGCGAGGATTCCGATCTTCGCGCTGTCTAGCAGCGGCGAGCCGAGTGCCAGCCCGGCGATGAACAACGCCATCGTGAAGCCGATGCCTGCCAGCAGCCCGCCGCCGAGGAGATGGGACCAGCCCAGATCGGGCTGCCGCGAGGCGAGTCCCAGGCGCAATGCGAGCCAGCAGAAGACGAGCACGCCCGCGGGCTTGCCGATGACGAAGCCGAAGAACACCGCCGTCGCCACGGGCTGCACGGCGTTCGCCCAGGACAGGTCCACGCCGGCGTTGGCCAGCGCGAACAGCGGCAGGATGCCGAAGCTCACCCACGGATGCAGTGCCAGTTCCAGCCGCTCGACTGGAGACAGGGACTCGCGCACGGCGATCTCGGCAATCTGCAGGGTCTCGCGGTCGCGGGTTTCGCCCGCGTCCTGGCTGCCCGTCGGATGCGAGACGACCTGGCCCAGGATCCGGTAGAGGCGGTCGTCGCTCACCCAGCGCCGGGCCGGTGCCATCAGGCCGAGGATGACGCCCGTGATGGTGGCGTGCAGCCCCGAGGCGTCGACGGCCAGCCAGGTCGCGGCGCCCATCAGGAAGTACACGGACATTCCCCGCACTCCGACGATGCCCAGCGTGCGCAGCAAGCCGATGCACAGCGCCGCCAGGGCCATCATCCTCCAGTCGAAGTGGTGGCTGTATCCGATGGCCACCACGAGGATCGCGCCGATGTCGTCGACGATGGACAGGAACAGCATGAACACCCGAAGGCTGTGGGGCACCCGCGGCCCGAGCAGCGCCAGGCAGGCGATGACGAAGGCGGTGTCGGTGGCCATGGCGATGCCCCAGCCGTGCTGGCCTGCCTGCCCCCATTGCAATGACAGATAGATCGCTGCAGGCACCACCATGCCGCCGAGGGCCGCGGCCACGGACAGTGCGGCCAGGCGGGGGCTGCGCATCTCGCCGAGCACCAGTTCCCGCTTGAGCTCGAGCGCGACGAGGAAGAAGAACAGCGTCATCAGCCCGTCGTTGATCCATGCACGCAGAGACCGGGCCAGTTCCAGCGGGCCGAGGCGGATCCCCAACGGGCTGTCCCACAGCGCGAGGTAGCCTGTCGACCATGAGGAATTGGCCAACCCGATCGCGGCGACCGTGGCCAGGAGCAGGACCGCGCCTCCGGCGGCCTCGATCCGCATGAACCGGGCGAATGGCGGGACGACGTGATCGATCAGACCTCGCGGAAGTTGAACAGGCTCCGGTGGAGCGCGGCGAGGTTGGGCCATGGATCCAATCCAGAATACCAGAGCGCCTGCGGCGAAGTGCCATGCCTGGGCGGCTGCGGAAGATTCGCGGTGCAATCGCGTCACCGCCCGATGGTCACAAAGGAACTGGATGCCTCCATGCAGAGCACTCGTACGTGCGAGTGACATCGTGCACCGGCTCGCAGGCTTCATGGCGCCGCGGGATCTGCCACAACATCCGGGAGCTTCGGGCTGATCTGGCGGAGTACGTCGCTTCCAGCGCGCCGGTAGCGGTGACTCGGGCAGGCCTTCATTCTGGCGCGAACATTCTGATTTGCGCCGCACTGAGGCAGCAGGACGCATTCGGAATGCGTGCCAGCCGTCAGTTCTTTGCTCCAGATGTCGCCTATGTCGACGCCAGGAAATATCTGCCCTCGCTGCTCAGGAAGCGGGGCGAGGAACCGGCTGCGCCGATGATGGTCCTCGACAGCCTCGAATCCCGTGGCTGAATACACGGACTTGTTGTTGCAACGGAATTTGCAGCACAGTCTCGCCCCATGAAGTCAGCCATCCTTCCGCAAGCGCACGTCGATCCTGAGATTCGCGCAAACCTGGAGTCAATGCTCCGCAAGGGCGAGACGTTGTCTGAGTTCATCGAGGGCAAGGTGCGCAGCGCTGTGGAATATCGGCGCACGCAAGCCGAGTGTTATGCCCCGGGGCGGGGCTGCATGGCAGGAGTACGTGCGCACGGGCGTGGGGCATCCTGTTGATGAGGTCATCGGAGAAATGCGCGAGCGGCTCGAGATCAAGCGCCGGCAGTTGAGTGCACCGTCAGCCAAGGCACGATGAGCTTTGCGATAGGGGTTGCCCCGCAAGCAAGAGCGGACCTCATGAAGCTCTTTCAGTACCTGCTCGATCGCACCGAAACCGTCGAAGACTTGGATGTGGCGGAACGCGCGATCGTGGTCGGCGAGATGGCCGCCCAGGTGCCCCTGTCCAGGACGCCATTCATCTCTCGCAAGACAGCGCACGGCGACGGACTGCGTCGCGAACTGACCGTTCCATCCGGTGCCAGCGGCTATGCCCTACTCTACGAGATCGCCGATCCCGCCAAGGTTGTAGTGCTCGCCGTCAGGCATCAGGTGGAGTAGGCCTATCACTAGCAGCGTGAAGGCGATGGGATGCGAATCCCCAGATTCGCGTGCGCCGTGCTTTTTTTTCGTAGGCGCGCTGTGGCAGATGGTGACGCGGGAAGCGCGTATCCTGTCGCATTTCCGCGTACAAGACGCACGCCAAATCAGCCTCTAAAATAGCTCTTCGAGAGACATTTCCCAAATTGTTCCCTCGGCAATCTATCGATTTTCTAAGAGGCTGACCTCATGCTGGATAAACAATCTCTTGGGATTGGGCCCCAGGGCCAGGCTCAAGAAGGAACATCACATAGATACGGGAATCCGTACTGGCCGATGCGGGTGAAGCTTTGTCTGATCTGCGCCAGGCATTGAAGGAGGCCGAGGCGAGGGTGAGGTGTGTGACCATCCCCGAGCAGATCCTCGTGCGCTAGGTGTGAAGGCCCAATAGGTTGTTGCGGGTGTTCACCCGGAGAGGTTTTGAGAGACTGGAAATCGCCAAACCCCCAGTCCACTCAAGTCACCCAACCGGATGAACACCCATAAGAATGCCCGATTGACCTACCTGCGCCGCCTGGAGATGGTCCAAGACATCACAGAACGTGGTGCAAGCGCGTCAGAAGCCGCCTGCCGGCACGGCGTCAGCGCGGTCACAGCCCGCAAATGGCTGGCCCGCTACCTGGCCGACGGCGCCGCCGGCCTGCTGGACAAGTCCTCCCGCCCCGAGCGGTCC
>NZ_JQKD01000098.1 GCF_000745855.1 Xenophilus azovorans DSM 13620 | reverse complement strand
CACCCTGGAAATGGCGCCACTTGAAATCCGTCATCGTTCCGTCCGTCCAATCTCCGCCAAGCATGCTCAAGCTTCACGATTTTTGCAACAGAGCCGTCGAGGACATCTTCACGGACCCGCACTTCCAGGCGCGCGGCATGTTGGCCGAAGTACCTGATGCCGAGCTGGGATCCCTGGTGCTGCCCGGGATCGTACCCAAGCTCTCCGCGTCGCCGGGCCAGCTGCGGCATACGGGCGGCGCAATCGGACAGGACACGCGCGAGATCCTGCTGGAGCATACGTCGCTCGACCTCGAAGAAATTCTCGCCTTGGAAGCGCAAGGCGTCATTCAACAAGGGCCCGCAGCACACACCGGCCCTGCCTAAGAAGGGGAGTTTCTGATGCAAATGAACCGTTCAGTCTTGGTTGGGAAGACGATCTCTCGCTTGCGCTGGATCCGACGCGCGATCCTGCTGGGCATGGCAGGCATGCTTGCCGTCTCGGCTTCTGCTTCGGCGGCCGAGGTCGATAAGCTCAGAATCGCGCGGCAATTCGGCATCGGCTATTTGCCATTGGTCGTCATGAAGGGCGAACACCTGTTCGAGAAGCATGCCAAACGCCTCGGGCTTGGTCCGGTCGAGCTGATCTGGACCGACTTCGCCGGCGGCGCGAACATGAACGACGCGCTGCTTTCCGGCAGTCTGGACATCGCGAGCGGGGGCGTGCCGCCCTTGGTCACGCTGTGGAGCCGCAGCAAGGGCCAGGTGAAGATCGCAACGGCGCTGAGCGAAATGCCGCTCCTGCTCAACACGACCGATCCCCAGGTGCGCTCCATCAAGGACTTCAACGAGAGCCACAAGATCGCACTGCCAGCGGTCCGGACTTCCAACCAGGCCGTTATCCTGGCCATGGCCGCGGACAAACTGGGACCGGACGAGGCCGAACGCCTTGGGAGACTGACCGTATCCATGTCGCACCCGGACGCTGCCATCGCCTTGCTCAACGGCCAGATCGCGGCGCACTTCACCTCTCCGCCGTTCCAGTACCAGGAGCTACGTGACCCCCGGGTACACACAGTCCTCAGCTCGAAAGACGTGATGGGCCGCTTCACCTTCACGGTCGCATGGTCGACCGTGAAGTTCCGCGAGACGAACCCGAAAACGTACGAAGCTTTTGTCGCCGCGATCCAGGAAGCGATCGAACTGATCAACTCGGACAAAGAGAAAGCGGCCAAGATCTATTTGCAGGAAACCGGCAACAAGGAATCGCTCGAGTTCCTGCTCCAGCAACTGTCCGCCCCCGACGTGGCTTTCTCGACGACACCGCAATCGCTGAAGCGCTATGCCAGCTACATGCGCGAACTCGGGCTGATCAAGACGCAACCTGAACGCTGGCAGGATCTCGCCTTCGAGAACCTGCACGACGCGCCGGGGAGCTGAAACCGGCAGGCAGATCAGGAAACGACACTGCCCGTGGCCGGCCGAGCCTGGCCGCGGGCGCAATCCCCCTCCCAGGAGTTCCAGATGCAAATGAATGGTTCGACCTTGCTTGGAAAAGCGCTCAAACAGCAAGGCGTAGATACGATGTTCTACCTCATGGGCGGACCCATGCTGGCGGCCGAGACCGCCTGCATCTCGGAGGGCATCCGCTCCATCGACGTGCGCCATGAGCAGGCCGCCGCCATGATGGCCCATGCCTACGCCCGTGTGCGCAGCCGTCCTGGTGTGTGTATTGCCGCCTCGGGACCTGGCACGCTCAATCTGGGCACCGGCCTGGCGACTTCGCTGACGGATTGCACACCGGTCGTGGCGCTGGGTGGCTCCAGTTCGCTGGCGGAGGTGGGCACCGGCTCGTTCCAGGAATTCGACCAGGTGGCCGCCATGCGCCCTCTGGTCAAATGGGCCGACCGCGTGGTCGAAGCCCACCGCATTCCCGAACTGATCGACAAGGCATTCACCATTGCGATGTCGGGCAAGCCCGGCCCGGTGTATCTCGACTTCCCGGGCGACCTGCTTTATCGCGCCCTGGATCCCGACACCGTCGAGTGGCCGGTCGTGGATAAAAACCGTGGCCAGACGCGCGCCGCCGGCGATCCGGCATCCGTCGAACGCATTGCCCAGCTGATCGCGTCCGCCCAGTCGCCGGTGTTGATCAGTGGCAGCGGCGTACTGTGGTCGCAAGCGTCGGAAGCCATGCGCCGCTTTGTCGAAGCGACAGGCATTCCTTTCTACACCACGCCACAAGGGCGCGGCGTGGTTCCCGAAGACCATGAATACTGTTTCCTGAACGCGCGGTCGCAAGCGTTCAAGAACGCCGACCTGGTCATCGTTCTGGGCACCCGGATCAACTACGTTCTCAATCACCTGAAAGTCCCCCGCTTCCATGCCGACGCGAAAATCGTGCGTATCGATCTCGATTCCACCGAGGTCGCATCCACGCCGCGCCTTGCCGAGGGTCTGGTGGCCGACGCCCGCCTCGCGCTGGAGCAGCTCACGCAGGCCTGCGAAGGCCGGGTGACTCCCGAGCGTTTCCAGCCGTGGCGCAGCCGGCTCCAGGAAGACAATGCCCGTCGGGCCCAGGCCCAGGCCGTCCTGCTCGAATCTGCGCGCCAACCTATTCATCCCTTGCGGCTGTGCAAGGAAATCCGGGACTTCATGGACCGGGACGCGGTGCTGGCCGTGGACGGCCAGGAAATCCTGAACTTCGGCAGACAGTCCATTCCGTCCTTCGTGCCCGGCCACCGCATCAATTCCGGCACCTTCGGCACCATGGGCGTGGGCTTGCCGTATGCGATCGGCGCCAAGGCAGCCTGCCCCGACAAACAGGTCATCTGCCTGCACGGGGACGGCTCGATCGGCTTCAACTTCATGGAACTGGATACGGCCGTGCGCCATCGCATTCCCGTCATCACGGTGGTCAGTCTCAATGGCGGGTGGACCTCCGATCCCCAGAAGCTCAAGCCGGGGCGCGACCTGGGCCTGACCCGCTTCCACGACATGGCAGCCGCGCTGGGGTGCCATGCCTGGCTGGTCGAGGACCCCGATCAGATCCGCCCCGCGCTCGAGGCCGCGAAGCAGGCAACGCGTGACGGCCTGCCGGCGCTCATCAATGTCGTGACGGATCCGGACGCGCAAGCCACGACCGCCAAGTTCACGACGTTCTACGACGCGGCCTGAACATGGCGGCCCACGACCCTGTCCCGAACACTCACCGGGCAATCGACACGGATTTGTGCGGTCGGCCCATCGCCATCGAACCGGGCGGCAGCACGGTCGAATTGTTGCTTACCGAATGCATGCAGGCCGACGCGCGCGGCCTGGTGCACGGCGGCTTCATCTTCGGCGCGGCGGATTTCGCGGCCATGCTGGCGGTCAACGAACCCACGGTCGTCCTGGGGAGCGCTCAGGTCGGTTTCCTGAAACCTTCCCGCGTCGGCGAACGCCTGCGTTTCGTCGCCAAGGTCACCTTGTCGAAGGGACGCCGCCACGAGGTCGAGGTCAATGGAACGAATGCCGCCGGCGAGACGGTCTTCTCCGGCACATTCAAGTGCGTGGTACCGGAAACCCACGTCCTGGGTGAAAGCTGATATTGCCGGGCCACATGGCGTGGCCCGGCAATATCAGCCAGGCTTTCTCGGCCAATCGCACGACCCGCCGCATACCGACCCCACCTGCCAGCGTCGCGGATCGTGCCCGCCGACGCTCCCGGCGGGCGTCAGCAACGGCCCGCTCCCGCTTTGCGAACGATCTCGTACAAGGTGAACGCGTGCTTCGACAGCACCCTGTGCTTGTGGCGGATCAACAGAATGGTCTGCGTGGGCGGCCGCTCCTGGACATTGATGATCGCCACCTTATCCGCGACATCCAGGGCTTCCAGGCACGGGGGGCATAGCGACAACAGGCCGGAGCGCTTCACGTGCGCGATCGCGTCGACGAAGGAGTCGCAGTGCATCGCGACCTTGGGCACACCCAAATCGTACCGCCGGAACATCTGGGCCAGGCTGGAACCGCTCTCGTCCAGCGGACCATTGACGATCCATTCCGCGTCGGCAAGCTCGCTCAGCCGAGTCGCGTGCCGGAGCGGGTTCGACGCCTTCGCGACGATGACCGACTCATGGCTGGAAAGCACATCGACCGCCAGGGATTCGTCCAGGGCGGCATTGAAGACCGGGCAAATGATGAATTCGACGGTCCCGGCCATGAGCTCGGCCAGCAGATCGGAATACGGGCCATTGCGGCACCGGACCATGACGTCCGGGTGCCGGCCCCGGAATTCCTCGAGCGCGGGCGGCGTCACCACCAACGCGGCAAGCGGCGAAGCGCCGATCGAAACCACCGCGCGCCCCTGCATTTTCATGGAGGCCTCGGTTTCGACCAGGGCGACTTCGGAAAGAATCAGCCGCGCCCGCGGGAGCAGGTGCTCGCCGCTGGGCGTCAGGGTAATGCCGCGCGAGTTCCTGAGCAGCAATTCGGTGCCGAGGGACAGCTCCAGCCGCTTGATGGACTTGGTCAGCGAAACCTGGCTTTGATGCCCATGCAAAGCGGCACGCCGCAGGCTGCCATGCTCGACGGCCAGAACGAAATCCCGCAGCTGCTGAAGCGTCAATTCGATTCTTCCCGAAAACACGCGGCCCAGCCGGCCAGGCCATTTTCCCGGCTATTGCGCTTCGAGGTTCAAGCTTCCCAGGACCTGCTTCCAGCGCTCGGCCTCGCCGCGCAGCATGGCGTCGGTTTGCCCGGCGTCTTCCGGCTGCGTCACGTATACCCCGAGGTCCTGCAAGCGCTGCTTGACCGCGGGGTCGGCAATCGCCTGATTCAGGGCCTTGTTGGCCACGGCAACCACCTCGTCCGGCGTATCGGCCGGCGCCACCATGGCGTACCACGACAATACCTGGGCCTCGGGGAATCCGGCTTCCTTCAGGGTCGGGACATCCGGAATCTCGCTGACCCGCTCGGGGGCGACCACCGCGAGCGCGGTCAGTTTACCGTCTTTCAGGAAGGGCAGCGCGGTGGACAAAGGCAGCATGGCGAAAGACAGGTCGCCAGTGAGCAGCGCGGGCATGCCCAGCGGCGTCCCTTTATAAGGAATCGCGAAAAGCTCGATTCCGGCCGACTTCTGCAGCATTTCGGTATTCAGATGCATCGACGTGCCAACGCCGGGCATCAGGTAGTTCAGCTTGCCCGGCTCCTGCTTGGCCTTTGCCACGAAGTCGCGCAAAGTCGTGATTCCCAGGGAAGAAGGCACCACCGCGACCACCGGCGCCGTGGCCAGTTGCGAGATAGCCCGGAAGCTCTTGACGGGATCCCAGCTGACCCCCTTGACCAGCACCGGGCTGGTCACGAAGCTCAGGGTCGCCAGCAGCCAGGTATAACCATCCGGACGCGCGTTGGCCACGCTGGTGGTGCCGGTAATGCTTTGTCCGCCCGGCTTGGCTTCCACGACCATCGGAACCCCCATGATGGACGCGGCCTTCTCGGCGACCACTCTGGCCACCAGGTCCGGCGTGCCGCCGGCCGGGAACGGCGCGACGATCGTGATCGGCCCCTTCGGATACGCTTGCGCGTGCGCACCGGCCAGCGGCAGCAGCGCCGCGCATGAAACCATCAAACAGGATAAAGCCCGTTTCAACATTTTGTCTCCTCAGAAACGCTTAGGGCGGCGACAGGGAATGCCCTGCCGCCGCCATCCGAAAAATCGCTATTAAAAACCGTTATTGCTCGTTGGCCAGCTCTTCGCGGATCTGGGCCAGTTCCATGCTCCGGGGCCGGGTAATCGCATACGCCCTGCCGCGATACCCCTCGGGCCGCGACGCAAGCGCCGGCGCATTGCCCTTGAGCAACTCGTCGGCGGCCTGCAGCAAGGCCCTGCGGCATTGCACGATGGGCAGATCGGTCTTCACCAGCCGCTCGAGACTGCGGTCATGAATACGGCCCTGGCTTTCCTGGATCGCCAGGTCCTGCAACTGCGCGCTGGGAATGCCGGTAAACGACCGCGTGCGCTGCTCGGCCCGATCCTGCAAGTAATCGTTCTCGCGCGTCCCCTTGGGCAGATAGGTCCCCGGAATCAGCTCGGCATAATCGAACGCGCCGTGCTTGTAGCCTTCGATTTCCTGCGCCGTCAGCGCGCGCTCCGGGTGCCAGCGAATGCGGTACCACCAGCAATTTTCGTCGTCGATGGGCATGAAGATATTGGCGCGGCACACATTGCCCGGCGCGGTCGGCACGACCACGATGATAGGCATGAACCAGCGGGCAATACGCCAGTAGTAGTCGTCCGCGCCCGCCTCGCGGCGCGCGACGATCTGCATGCCATGTTCGACCCGGTCACAGAAAATCGTGGGGCGCCCGTCCTGTTCGGAATACTTGATCATTTCGCCCAGCCCGAACGTGTCGGCCTTGCCCACGCCGCCTTCAAGATCCTTGTGCAGGAACGAGATGTGGGAATAGTCGATGCTGCCTTCCAGCGCCTGCAAGTAGTTGCACTTCATCAGGCATTTCGAGACATAGCGCTGCTCGGGCTTTACCCGGCAGAAATCGAGCTCGGGCACATCGGCGGGCTGCTCCGCCGGCCCCATATACGCCCAGACGATGCCGCCATGCTCCCGGGTTTCGTAGGCGGTGGTTCCCATCCGTTTCAGGACGTCCGGCCCACAGGCATCGGTCGGAATGTCGGTGCAATTGCCGCGGACATCGAACTTCCAGCCATGGTACGCACAGCGCAAACCCGACCCTTCGTTGCGGCCCAGATAGAGTTCCGCGCGGCGATGCGGACAATAGGCACTGAGCAGGCCGACCTTGCCTTCGCTGTCCCGGAACGCCACCAGTTCTTCGCCCAGCAACGTCACCCGCATCGGCGGACCGTCGTTTTCCGGCAGCTCCTCCGACAACAGGGCGGGCAGCCAGAACTGGCGCAGCAAATCGCCCATGGGCGTGCCCTGGTTGGTGTGGGTCAATGTAATATTTTCTTCGAAACGCATCCTCGATCCCTTATTCCGATGCCAGGCTGGCCGTCCGGCAATGCAGCGGCGTGCCGATTTGTGGCCGGTATCGTACTGTGGCGGGCCCCGGTTCGACAGGCCCAACTTGGGATCAGTGATAACTAAAAGATATCGCTTCTAGCGGGATAGCCAGGCGTCCATTGCCGGCCCCGCTGGCGCCCTGTCCGCGTTTCAGCGGCGCCCCGCCCTACCCGTGCCGGCCGACCGGGCGTGCCGCGCCGCATTGCCAGCACGTGCTGAACTGGGGCTCCAGCCATTCCCCGCACCCGTCGCAGCACCAGTGCGGGCGCGGTTCGCCCGGCCCGGCGCGGCCTTCGATGATCCGCATGGCCAGTTCCTTGTCCTGCTCGCGCTCCAGCCAGAGATCAGGACCGCATTGATCGACCGGGAGCTCCCCCGCCGCCCCCTGCAGATAGCAGCCGCTCAACCGGCAAGCGATTCCCGCCTGCTCCAGCAGGTTGACCCAATGCTGACCGAGCATCAGGTCCGGCGCGCGGGTCAGGCGTATCATGCCGCCGGGGTTTCTTCCTGCGCCAGCACCGAGCGCAGCGTCTGCTCGAACACCTCGGGCGGCTGACCGCCCGAAACCAGATACTTGTCGTTGATCACGATCGACGGCACCGACGAAATACCCAGCGCGCGCCATTTTTCCTCGTCGGCGCGAACTTCGTCGGCATAGCGCCCCGATGCCGCGACTTCATGCGCGGCCTGCGGGTCCAGGCCGGCTTCCCCGGCGACCTGGGCCAGGACCTCGGGCTGGCCGATGTCCTGGTTGTCGTAGAAATAGGCCTTGAGGGCTCTGTTGCAAAGATTGGCGGCAGTCAGAGGTAGGCTGTCGCTCTGCGCCGATCAGGCGGCTGCTGCGAAATGGTGGTTGAGCATGCCCATGG
>NZ_JQKD01000097.1 GCF_000745855.1 Xenophilus azovorans DSM 13620 | reverse complement strand
AGGCAGCTCGAGGTCATCAACACCGGCGGCACGCTGGTGGCGGACCAGGGCGTGGTGGTGGATGCGGCCAGGTTCAGCGGCGACGGCACCCTGGCCTCGGGCGGCGACCTGCGCCTGGCCGTCACGCAGGACCTGACCAACAACGCCAAGGTGGTGGCCAACGGCGACCTCAGCTACGGCACCACCGGCCAGCTCACCAACAACGGCCAGTTGCTGGCCGGCGGCACGCTCACGGTGAGCGGCAGTGCCGTCGGCAACGCCGCCAGCGGGGAGATGTCGGCCACCGACACCACCGTCACCGCGATAGGCACGCTCACCAACCGGGGCCTGATCGACAGCGCGGGCACGACGCGCATCGACGCCGGCATCCTGAACAACATCGGCACCGGCCGCATCTACGGCGACTCCGTGGCCATCGGCGCCGGCCAGGTCAACAACGACGCCGAGACCGTCGGCGGCGTCGCCTCCTCGGCCACCATCGCCGGGCGCTTGAGCGTCGACATCGGCGCCACGGAGATCAACAACCGTGAGCACGCGCTGATCTTCAGCGGCGACGCCATGCGCATCGGCGGCGCGCTGAACGCCCAGGGCAAGGCCACCGGCCAGGGTGCCGCGCTGAACAACCTCAGCGCCGACATCGAGTCGCTGGGCGGCATGGCCATCTCGATGGGGAAGGTCAACAACTGGGATGTGCACATCACCAAGGCCGATCAGCCCACGGTCACTTCCTTCAAGGCCCAGGCCATCTCCATCCTCGGGCAGGGCATCTACCTGCCCGAGGAGGTGATCGTCATCCCCGGCCAGCCCTACGTGTGGCGGCGCAACCCCGACGGATCGCAAGGCGAACTGCTTACCGCTTCCGGCTACGCCATCTGGGACGGCACCTACATCGTCACCACCGACACCGCCGTCGATCCCGATCCCTCGCGCATCGTCTCCGGCGGCGACATGGCGCTGCAGGGGCATGTCTCCAACAAGAACAGTCGCATCGTCGCCGGCGGCACGCTCACCGCCACGGGCGGCGGTATCCACAACGACTCGCTCCAGGGCACGACCGAGGTCTTTGCCGTTGCCTCGGTGACCAACTGGGACGGCACGCCACAGGCACCTGTTGCCGGCGCGCAACCGCCCATCACCATCGACCTGGGCGCCTACGAGGTGACGCAGGACGCCAACGCCACCGCCGGCTACGCCATGGGCTCGGCCGGCATCGGCAGCACGGGCCTGAGCGCCGGCGGCGCCGGCGCCGCCCAGGGCGGCCATCCGGTCGGCACCATCGTCGAAGTGGCCTCCAACGTCCCCGGCGTGGAGGCGGGCACCGGCAGCGGGGCCGGCGCGGTCGGCGGCAGCGCGCCGTCCATCCCCATGGTCGTGCGCACCAGCGCGCCCACCACGACGATCCCTGCCGCCAGCCTGTTCAGCGTCCATGCCGGCGCCGGTCGCTACCTCATCGAGACCGACCCGCGCTTCGCCGACTACCGCAAGTGGTTGGGCAGCGACTACCTGCTCGATCACCTCGGCGTCGACCCCGACCACCTGCTCAAGCGCCTGGGCGACGGGCTCGTAGAGCAGAAGCTCATCCGCGAGCAGGTCGCCCAGCTCACCGGCTACCGCTACCTGGACGGCTACACCAGCGACGAGGCGCAGTACACCGCGCTGATGGACGCGGGCGCGACCTTCGCGCGGCAGTACGGCCTGAAGGTGGGTGTGGCGCTGACCGCCGAGCAGATGGCCCAGCTCACCAGCGACATCGTGTGGCTGGTCGAGCAGACCGTCACGCTGCCGGACGGCAGCACCCGGCAGGTGCTGGTGCCCCAGGTGTACGTGCGCGTGCGCCCCGGCGACATCGACGGCCACGGCGCGCTGCTGTCCGCGGGCAAGTTCCAGTTCGACGACAAGGCAGCCAACCTGGTCAACACCGGCACCATCGCGGGCCGCGAACTGGTGAGCATCAACGCCGGCACGGTGGACAACCTGGGCGGACGCATCAGCGGCGGCAAGGTCGGCATCCAGGCGCAGGTGGATATCAACAACCTCGGCGGCACCATCGACGCGCGCGAGGCGCTGAGCCTCGCGGCCGGGCGCGACGTGAACGTGCGCACCACCACCGGCGCAGGCGCCCTGGGCAACGTGGGCATCGACCGCGTGGCGGGCCTGTACGTGAGCGGCCCCGGCGGCACGCTGTCCGTCGATGCGGGGCGCGACGCCAACCTGGTCGGCGCGCAGGTCGTCAACGCCGGCAGCGGCGCCACCGCCATCAAGGCCGGCAACGACGTCAACCTCGGCACTGTCACCACCACCGAGGCGTCGGTGGCCTTCGGCTCCAACATGAGCGGCAGCTTCATCCGCAGCACGGAGGTGGGTACCACCGTCTCGGGTGGCGGCAGCGTCCGCCTGGATGCGGGCCGCGACGTCAATGCGCGGGCTGCCGGCGTGGCGGCCGAAGGCGACCTGAACGTGGACGCGGGGCGGGACATCCGCATCGGAGCGGGGCGGGAGCGGACGGACTTCAGCTATTCGGCCCATTGGAGCTCGAGCAACGCCTTGCGCCGCAAGGACACGACCGTGGACGCGCAGGCGCATTCCGACAACGCCATCGGCAGCAGCTTCACCGGCAAGAACGTCACGCTCGACGCCGACCGTGACATCGGCATCTCCGGCAGCTATGTCTCGGCGCAGGACAAGCTGGGCCTGGACGCCGGCCGCGACGTCAACATCGGCGTGGCGACCAACAGCAGCTCGACCTCCATGTCCACGGCGACCCAGCGCACGCCCACCGGCCTGGCCCGCGCCATGTCGGTGCCCGGGGTCATGGTCACCATCGAGACCAGCATCCCCGAGCCGGTGGCCGGCACGCTGCTCACCAACAAGGGCGTGCGCGACAACGCCATGACGCAGGACGTGACCGTCACCGGCAGCCTGCTGACCGGCGCCAGCGTGGACATCAAGAGCGGGCGCGACACCACCATCACCGGCTCGCAGATCATTGCCGACCACGACGTGAGCGTCGCCGCCGGCAACAACCTCACGGTGCAGAGCGCGCAGGAGGCCCACGTCCAGGGCCAGGGCTCGGTCGTCCACGCCTCGGGCAAGACCAACAGCGCGGGCATGCCGGCCTTCGGCGTGGCCAGCGGCATGAGCCAGACCGCCTCGTCGTCGGTGCGCCAGGTGGGCAGCCAGATCGTCAGCCTGGACGGCAACGTGGCGCTGTCATCCGGCGCGACCTACACCCAGACCGCCAGCGACGTGCTCGCGCTGGGCATCGGCGCCGACGGCAAGGCGGGCAACATCGGCATCCGCGCCAAGAACGTGGTGATCCAGTCGGCGGACGACACGCAGTTGACGGTCAACCTGTCACGCGAGAGCCACGCCACCTTCGGCGGCACGGCCAACCTGGGCATCGTCAACACCGTCAAGAGCGTGCAGGCGCTGGCCGACGCCTCGCAGCGCACCAACGACAGCCGCGCGCAGGCCCTGGCGGCCGCCTCGACGGCCGTGACGATCGGGCAGGCCATCTCCTCGGGCGGCTTCGGCAGCGCCAGCATCGGCGTCACGCAGAGCAAGGGGCATTCGCACAGCCAGTCGGCCCAGGTGCAGAGCGTGCCGGTGGGCTCGACCATCTCCGCGGCCGGCAACGTGAGCATCACCGCCACCGGGGCGGGCGCGGGCAGCAACATCTCGGTGGTGGGCTCGGCCATCGAGGGCGAGAACGTGAGCCTCGCGGCAGACAACGACGTGACGCTGGCCTCGGCCGTGGGCAGCTCGAACAGCGTCTCGTCCAGCCAGTCCAGCCAGATGAGCGCCGGCGCGGCCCTGAGCGTGGGCAGCCAGACCGGGCTGGTCTTCCAGGGCGGTGCCGGCAAGAGCAGCGGCGGCGGCACGGGCCTGGCCGTGGCGCACTACAACACCACCGTCACCGGCGCGCAGTCGGTGAGCATCGCCAGTGGCGGCGACACGACGATGCACGGCGCGGTGGTCACGGGCGAGAAGGTCACGGCCAGCGTGGGCGGCGACCTGAGCATCACCAGCCCGCAGGACGTGAGCATCTCCACGGCCCACGACAGCACTGCCGGCGCCAACGTGAGCCTGTGCGTGTGGTGGTGCGTGGGCAACACGGTGGAGTTCAGCGGCACCGTGGGGCAGGGCGGGGCCAACAGCAACTACGTGAGCGTGGGCAGCCAGCAGTCGGGCATCCAGGCGGGCGATGGCGGCTTCGACGTGGACGTCGCCGGCGACACCCGCCTGGTGGGCGGGGTGATCGCCAGCACGCAGGCGGCGGTCGATGCGGGGGCCAACAACTTCCACACGGGCGGCTCGCTGACCATGACGGACGTGGTCAACCAGGCCAGCCACGACGGCAGCGGGTTCAGCGTGACGGCCGGGTACAACACGACGCCCTCGGCGGGGTACGGCAGCGTCAGCGGAGGACAGACGGGCGTGTCGGCGGCGGGGATCTCGGGGATTGCGGGCAACACGGCGGTGCGTACCGGCGATCCCTCGGGTGGCGTGCAGCCGGGGCCGAGTGCGGACAGCATTCTTAGCGACGTCAATGCGCAGGTGCAGATCACCAGCGCTTTCCTTTCCAGCGCGGGCGATGCGTGGGGAAGGTATGCCAACGGTCGCTATTCGGACGCCATTGCAGCAGGGGACGAAGAGGCTGCTGCGTGCTGGGCGCCGGACGGTGCATGTCGCGCTGGCGGGCATTCCATCATCGGATTCCTGGGTGGCGGCGTGGGTGGGGCGCTTGGGGCGGGTATCTCGTCAGCCACTATGCCGGATTTCATCGCGTTCCTGCGGGCCAACGATGTGCCGGAGCCGCTTGTGCAGACACTCGCGGCGGCCGCCGCCGGCACACTGGGAGCAGTGGTCGGTGGCACAGCGGGTGCGGTGGGCGCCTACAACGAAGCAACAAACAATGCAGTGATGGCGGTGCCTCTGATCGTGGAGGCACTTGTGGCTGCGGGCCAGGCGGCTGTGCTGGCGTGTGCGCGTACCCCGGCGTGCGTTGCCGTGGTCGGGGCTGCGGCACTCGAAGCCTTGGGAGTCAACTCTAGTTCTTCGAACGATGGCTCGGATGGGAGCGGTTCCAACGGGGGCGCTTTGCCGCCGGATACGTATGGGATGCCGCCGAATGGCGCTGCGCCGCCGCCAGAAGATGATTCTCCTCAACGTGGTGTTGGTGGGCATGGGTGGCGTGGCGATCAGAACTGGCGTGCAGCAGTAAGAGAGGTGGCGGGCGGTGGAACTATTGAAAACATAGGTGGGATTGTCCCAACGCGACAGGAGGCTGTGGCCTTGCTTAGAGATGCACGAGCAACTATCTTGCGAATTGAGGGGCCTCATGCGCCACCTAATCCGCATTCCTATCCGCACATCAATTATGTGACGGCAGGAGGCTTGAGGGGCACTGTGCGAATCATAGGACTGTGAAATGAGCAATATCAATGAAATTAGAGAATGCTTTTCCAAAAAGATCAAAAAAATGAACTCCGTTCTGAAAATCAAGGGAGAGTGTCCTTGCCGTTTATCTGGCCCGGAAATAAAGAATGTTGAGTTTGTCGCGTTCTTACCGGAATTTGGAGGTGAACGAGGAATGTTGTTGGATTTGATAACGCCACCTGATTTCGAGCCTGGATTTGAGCAAAAGAAGATTGCGGAGCAATTGCAGATGCGAGTGTCATTTTTGAATCCTGAATCGATGAAAGCAATAGATGAATATATGCTGGCTCTTCGTGATTGGGGTTATTTTGGTCACTCTACCCTTGATTGGATGAAGTAAAGATAGCAATCAGCGCATGTCGGGAAAATTATCTCTTGCCCACCTCATGGCCTTGAGCCGTCCATTAAATGAGGCTGAATTGAAGATAATCAGATTCTTATTGAAGGCGCCCAAGTATCAAAGATTGTTGGAAGAAATTTCAAAGGCAATTGTTTGGGATGATGCTGACGGCGGCATGGGAAGTATTCAGTTTTCGTCTCGTCATCCCGGGTCTCGAATTTTGGGAGAACGTGTAGCGAGTGCAACCTTCAAGGACGAAGATGGCGTTCTTGTGACTATTGAATTAAATTTAGATCAAAACGGAGATTTAATGGAAATGGATTTTTGGAAAGTCGACTTTTCTCCTCTAAAAAAATACCCCACATCTGACGATTTAATTGTCAACTAGAAAATTACTCGGAACATCGGCGCAGTTCACAGTGAAGCGATGACTGACGGCGGTGGCGCGCCTTCCTGGACGATCAAATTCAAATCATCAAATCCTAGAAATCCATTTACCCTTGATAGGTAATTCGCACAGACAGCCATCTGAAAAAATAGTTAAAACTTGATTTCATGCCAAATGTTTGAGCCCAGATAAGCTTTAATTTCAAATTTCGGTGCTTTGAAGAATGAGCGACCTCAAAGAATATCTGGATGCTTTGGCGAACTGCCTGGAGCGCAACGAAGATGCAAGTACAGCAGTTGAGAAATTGCTGGATGCACTTTTGAGCGAAACCGATGCGGACGTTCTGAGAAAAAATATTCCGGAACTTACTGATTGGAGTATTCCTACAAGAATCCAATTGGCAATGCATGTAAGGTTATTGCAAATTGGTAGAGGCCATCCCAATGATATTGTCAGATTTGCTGATTTTTTAGATTTATTCTATGAAGAAATGGGCGAATGGGCAGCAGCACTGCGCAGATCCATTTCAAGGAACTCTTGACAAGCTTCAAAACCGACGAAGCATGGGTCGAGGTTCAGTGGAGTATGTCGATGCAACTGCCGGCAATGTATGGATGATCTGATTTATTCTCGGCCAATTGTTAAATTATTGGCTGCTCCATTTCACCCCGATCCAAGATGCGAAATCACGTGCGTTTCGTACGGGAATCAAAATCTGACGATGAGGGTAGTGGGTGTGGATTCTGCCGCCGAGGTTGTCGTTTCTTTGGTTTCTGGAGTCCGGGTGCTGGACGAAGTTGATTTAACTGAATTCGATGATCAATGCTCATTGAAGAGTGGCTGGATTTTCGAGGTCCTGGATGGAGGGTGGAAGGCGCTTGAACTTCGCCGCGCTCATTTCTTGAGCGCCCGTATATACGAAAATCTGCGCGAATTTCTCATCGTAGGGCTCAATGAATGCGTCAGTGTCTTGAGCAGAGATGAGCCTCGCTATCAAATCTTTTCACTGAATCAATAGGACAAGATTTCAGTTTGAGTTCTCACCGGTTTTCAATAATTCATAAGGGGAGGAATTTCCATGTCATTTCGAATCTGCGCTTGGCGCGCGAGCAGGCGGGTGGTCTGTGTCTTGGGCGCCGTGGTGCTCGTCAGCGGCTGCGCCACCCGCCTGCCGGCTCCCATCACCGGCTACACCTGCTGCAACCTGCACCCCAGCTACGCCTGGATCAACAGCTCCAACGTGCTGGGCGGCGCCATGCTGCCGGCCGGCCAGCGCGCCAGCTTCGACACCGTCAAGGGCCGCTACTACGTCTACGGCAAGATCGGCGCCGGGTACGTCTCGCTCGGCCATGACACGGCCCGCAGCAGCGAGGACACCCTGCGCTGGGTGCATCGCCTCGTCGTACCCGATGACCCGGCGGTGCGCCTGGCCTCCTGGCCGCAGGACGTGCAGAACGCCGTGCGCGCCGCCCGCGTCCTGCCCGGCATGAGCCGCGAACAGGTGCTCATGGCGCTGGCCTACCCCTCGCCGGCCGACACGCCGGACCTGGGTGCATCCACCTGGCGCTACTGGATCACGGTGCAGGACGACGAAACGGTGGACGTCCGCTTCGACGCCGAAGGCCGCGTGCAGGGCCTGAGCGGCAAGCCCGAGGCCGTGCGGGCCCTCGAATTTCGCCGCTGAGCATGAAGTCCGCCGTGTATTCCAGGGCGCTCGCGCGCACCGGGGCGGCGTCGGCCCTGCTCGCGGCGCTGGCCATCGCCGTGCCTGCGCGCGGCCACGCCCAGCAGGTGCCCACCACGCCCCAGCCCTTCATCGAGCAGCAGCGCCAGCAGGAGCGCGAGCGCGCGCTGCGCGAGCACAACGAGCGCCAGATCGACCAGCGCCTGCCCGCGCCCGACGCCCAGCCCGCCTCGCGCATCCCCGCGTCCGAATCCCCGTGCTT
>NZ_JQKD01000096.1 GCF_000745855.1 Xenophilus azovorans DSM 13620 | reverse complement strand
AATCGTCACCACCAAGCGGCAGGAACTGCAGATCGCCGATGCCGCCTTATCTGCCGCTCGGGAAGATATTGTCCGGGCACGCTCCGACCGCGAAGGACTCGTCGCGCAGCGGAGCAATCTGCGCCTGATCGCGCCGGTCGACGGTGCAGTCGCCGTGCGCGATGCCGATCCCGGCACGACCATCGTCGCGGGCCAGGCCGTGGTGGAAGTGATCGACCCCAAGAGTTTGTGGATCAATGCGCGCTTCGACCAGATCAGCGCATCGGGGCTGGCTGGGGGGTTGCCGACTCTTATCGTCCTGCGTTCGCGTGGTGGCCAGACCTTGAAAGGTCGCGTGCTGCGGGTGGAACCCAAGGCCGACGCGGTAACCGAGGAAACGCTTGCCAAGGTGACATTCGATAACAAACCAGAACCTTTGCCACCGGTGGGTGAACTGGCCGAAGTCACGGTTGACTTGCCGGCGCTCCCGGCCGCTCCACTGATCCCCAACGCTGCCGTCCAGCGTGAGGGCGACAAAGTTGGTGTCTGGCAAATCGTGGATGGTGATCTGCATTTCTCCCCGGTCAAGCTCGGCACTTCCGACCTCAATGGTTACGTGCAGGTGCGCGAAGGGCTCAAGAATGGGGACCAGGTTGTGACCTATAGCGAAAAGGCACTGACGGCGCGCAGCCGCATCCATGTGGTCGACCATATCCCAGGAGTGTCACGATGATCAGCCTGGCCGGCCGCGACATTCTCCATGCCTGGGGAAAATTCGTCTTCACCGGCATCGGTCTGGGTCTGCTGATCGGCGTCACCCTGGTCATGGCTGGGGTGTACCGAGGCATGGTGGACGACGGCAAGGCGTTGCTCGACAACAGTGGCGCTGACCTTTGGGTGGTGCAAAAGGATACTCTGGGTCCTTATGCGGAGTCGTCCAGCCTCAACGATGACGTGTATCGCGCCATTCTCGCCATGCCGGGAGTCTCACAGGCAGCGAACGTGACCTACCTGACCATGCAGGTACGCAAGGGCGAGAGTGATGTACGCACCATGGTGGTCGGCATCGCGCCCGGTGCGTTGGGGGCTACACCCGGATGGCCTCCTTATCTCGTCGCTGGACGCCAGATCACGCGCGGTCACTACGAGGCGGTGGCCGACATCGCCACCGGCTTCAAACTGGGAGATCGTCTTGCCATTCGCCGAAATCATTACACCGTCGTGGGGCTGACACGGCGCATGGTGTCGTCCAGCGGCGACCCGATGGTATTCATTCCGCTCAAGGATGCCCAAGAGGCTCAGTTCCTCAAGGACAACGACGCCATTTGGCAAAGCCGGCGTCGCACCGAAGCCAACCCGGCCTTCAATCGACCCGGTGTTACTGGTTTGCTGGATGCCGTGATTGCTTCACAGAGCACCAACGCGTTCGTCAATGCAGTGCTGGTCACTCTGAAACCTGGTCATGCGCCGGACGAGGTTGCCGAATCCATCCGGCGCTGGAAACGTTTGACGGTCTACACACGGGCACAGATGGAAGACATCCTCGTCGGCAAGTTGATCGCCACGTCGGCCAAGCAGATCGGCATGTTCTTGGTGATTCTGGCCATCGTTAGCGCGGCCATCGTTGCCTTCATCATCTATTCGCTGACGATGGACAAAATCCGCGAGATCGCGGTGTTGAAGCTCATCGGCACACGCAACCGAACCATCGCCGCGATGATCATGCAGCAGGCGCTCGCCCTGGGCGTGATTGGTTTCGTGGTCGGCAAGATCACAGCCACTTTCTCAGCGCCCCTGTTTCCCAAGTACGTACTGCTGATGCCGTTCGACTCCATCGCCGGTTTTTTCGCCGTGCTCGTGATCTGCGTTCTAGCCAGCATCGTCGCCATTCGCATGGCACTCAAGGTCGACCCGGCCGAAGCCATTGGAGGTTGAGATGAGTGGCAAAGGCATTCGCATCGAAGGTTTGAGAAAACGTTATGGCGAGGGCGATACCGCGGTCAATGCCTTGAAAGGCGTGGACATGCAGGTGGCACCCGGCGAGGTGGTGGGCCTGATTGGCCCTTCCGGGTCCGGCAAGAGCACGCTGCTCAAATGTCTGGGCGCGGTGATTGATCCGACCGCCGGTCGCATGACGCTGGGCGATGAAGTGATCTACGACGATGGCTGGAAAGTCCGCGACTTGCGCGCCTTGCGGCGCGACAAGATCGGTTTCGTTTTCCAGGCACCATACCTGATTCCGTTTCTCGATGTCACCGACAACGTGGCGCTACTGCCGATGCTCGCAGGCGTCGCGAATGGGGAGTCGCGCGCGAAGGCACTGGAACTGCTCACCGCGCTCGATGTGCAACACCGGGCTCGCGCCATGCCCTCGCAACTCTCCGGTGGCGAGCAGCAACGGGTCGCCATTGCGCGAGGTTTGGTCAATCGCCCTCCGGTGATCCTGGCTGATGAGCCCACAGCTCCACTAGACAGTGAGCGCGCCATGGCTGTAATCCGCATCCTCAATGACATGGCTCGGAAGTTCGAGACCGCCATCATCGTCGTCACCCATGACGAAAAGATCATCCCCACTTTCAAGCGCATCTACCACATCCGCGACGGTGTGACCCATGAGGAAGCTGGCGAAGGGCGGGAGTTCGAATGAGAGAACGATTGAATTACAGGAGAATTTCATGACCCACCGCAAACACAGCCACGCATTTGGAACTATCACCCTGACCGTTACGGCCTGCCTGCTTTTATGGGGTTTTCAGTTGCCAGCTTGGGCTGGTGACGCTACCCAGGTTGAGCCACTGGCGCTACGCAAGATCATGCAGGAACTCGGGCGCAACATGCAGGCTATTACCGGTGCGATTTCGCAGGAGGAATGGGTTCAGGTCGTTCAGCTCGCCCCAAAAGTTGCTGCACACCCCGAGCCACCGCTTACTGAAAAAATGCGCATCCTTGCTTACCTCGGCGCTGATGCGACCAAGTTCAGAAACTTTGACGCGCAGACTCACGAGGCGGCGCTGGCCATGAAGCTGGCTGCTGCGAGCAGCGACGGCAAGGCGGTGATCCAATCATTCGCCCACGTGCAGGAAAGCTGCTTGGGCTGCCACCAAGCTTTCCGTAAACCTTTCGTGGAGCATTTTTATGGAGCACGCTAAAACATGCCAGCGCCCCATCAGCCTCGAAAGACGGCTTGCGGCAACTTACCTGGTAGCTGGTCTGGTCACCGCCGGTCTGGCCGGTTGCGCCGCCGGCCCTGATTTTCAGCGTCCCACCGCACCCGATGTGGCTCGCTACACTGCAACACCGGTGGCTGATAGAACCGCGTCCGCTCCCACGCAGTTCGGCGAAACACAACGTCTAGTCGAAGGGCTTCCGATCGAAACGCAATGGTGGCAAAGCTTGGGTTCATCCACACTCGACGGACTGATCAACGAAGCTTTCCATGTCAGCCCGACGCTGGCGAGCATCAGCGCCAATTTGCGACAGGCGCAGGAGCTTCTTGCCGCACAGGCGGGCTCGACGCAATATCCACAGGTAGATGTCGCACTGGGATCTCAGCGCCAGCAAATGAGTCCCAGTAGCCAAGGGTTGAGCGGAGACGCACGTCAATTCAGCCTCTACAACGCCAGCGTTGGCGTGCATTACAACCTCGATCTGGCTGGCGGCAACCGGCGCGCACTCGAAGCCTTGGCTGCTCGCGCCGACTACCGTCGCTTCGAACTGAATGCTGCGCGCCTGGCCCTTGCCGGCAACATGGCAACCGCTGCCATTACCCGAGCACGCCTCGCCGCGCAACTAGAAGCCACTACTGCCATTTTGCGCGTGCAGGATGAGCAACTGCGCCTAGCCCATGAACGCGTGCGTATCGGTCAGGCCTCACCTGATGAAGCGTTGAGCCTACAAGCTCAGGCGGAGCAAACGCGGGCAGAACTGCCTGCGCTGCGTAAACAACTGCAACAAACCGAACATCTACTGGCGGTGCTAGCCGGTCGTGCCCCAGGCACGGGTGGCATCCCGGCCTTCACTCTGGCCGATTTCACTCTGCCCGTCGAGATGCCGCTCGTCGTGCCCTCAGAACTGGTGCGCCGCCGACCGGATATCCAGGCGTCAGAGGCGCTGTTGCATGCGGCCAATGCAGACTATGGTGTGGCTGTCGCCAAGCTCTACCCACAGATCAACCTGAGCGCCAACCTTGGCTCTCAAGCGCTGACCACCGGTACCCTGTTCGGTGGTGGCTCGGCAGTGTGGGGCCTGGTTGCGCAGCTCACCCAGCCTCTTTTTAATCCAGGGCTACCCGCTGAAAAAAGAGCGGCGCTCGCCGCTTTTGATGCCGCCGCAGCCAATTACCAGAGCGTCGTATTGGAGTCTTTGCGTAACGTCGCCGACACCCTGCGCGCGGTGGAAAGCGATGCACAAACTTTGACTGCCCTCGCTGCCGCTGATATGGCTGCACAGGCCTCCTTGCAGTCGGTCGAGCGGCAATACCGGCTGGGCGCGGCCAGCTACCTGCAACTGCTCATCGCGCAGCAACAGGCACAGTCAATCCGGATCAATATGGTTGCGGCCCAGGCACAACGCCTAGTCGATAGTGTTGCTTTATATCAGGCCCTGGGAGGTGGTGTCAGTTAAGGCTATGCCCTAACCTGATGTCAGATGTTGAGCACAAACAACGTCAGAGTAGAGTGTGAATTTATATTTATTGACACATTCAGTCAAGGGTAATAGATTTCATCCTGACATTTTTACCTTTGGAGGCATCTTGCAAGGTCAACGTATCGGCTACGTCCGCGTCAGCAGCTTCGACCAGAATCCTGATCGACAACTGGAACAAATAGAAGTCGGCAAGGTATTCACCGATAAGGCTTCAGGCAAGGACACACAACGTCCCGAACTTGAAAGGCTGCTGGCCTTCGTCCGCGAGGGCGACACCGTGGTGGTGCATAGCATGGACAGGTTGGCACGCAACCTTGATGACCTGCGCCGCATCGTCCAAGGGCTGACACAACGGGGCGTGCGCATGGAGTTCGTCAAAGAAGGGCTGACGTTCACCGGCGAGGACTCACCGATGGCCAATCTGATGCTGTCGGTCATGGGAGCCTTTGCTGAGTTCGAGCGCGCCCTGATCCGCGAACGTCAGCGCGAGGGAATCGTGCTGGCCAAGCAGCGCGGTGCCTACCGGGGACGAAAGAAATCGCTGAACAGCGAACAAATTGCCGAGTTGAAACGGCGAGTTGCGGCAGGCGACCAAAAAACCTTGGTGGCCCGTGACTTCGGCATCAGCCGCGAAACCTTGTACCAGTACCTGCGGGAAGACTGACCATGCCACGCCGCTCAATCCTGTCCGCCACCGAGCGCGAAAGTCTGCTGGCACTGCCAGATGCCAAAGACGAACTGATACGGCACTACACGTTCAACGAAACCGACCTGTCGGTGATCCGTCAGCGTCGCGGCGCCGCGAATCGATTGGGCTTCGCCGTGCAGCTTTGCTACTTGCGATTCCCTGGCATCTTCTTGGGCGTCGATGAACCTCCATTTCCGCCCCTGCTGCGCATGGTGGCCGCACAACTCAAGGTGCCGGTGGAAAGCTGGAACGATTACGGCCAGCGCGAGCAGACACGGCGGGAGCACTTGGTCGAGCTGCAAACGGTGTTTGGATTCAAGCCCTTCACCATGAGTCACTACCGGCAAGCCGTGCATACACTGACCGAACTGGCCTTGCAAACAGACAAAGGCATTGTGCTGGCCAGCACCCTTGTTGAAAACCTGCGGCGGCAGAGCATCATCCTACCCGCCATGAATGCCATCGAGCGCGCAAGCGCCGAGGCCATTACCCGTGCCAACCGGAGCATCCATGCGGCATTGGCCGATTCCTTGATACCTGTCCATCGCCAGCGCCTGGACGAACTGCTCAAGCGCAAGGATGGTAGCAAAATGACGTGGCTAGCGTGGCTGCGCCAATCGCCCGCCAAGCCGAACTCGCGCCACATGCTTGAACACATCGAACGCCTCAAAGCCTGGCAGGCGCTTGACCTACCTGCTGGCATCGAACGGCAGGTACACCAAAACCGCTTGCTCAAGATCGCCCGCGAGGGCGGCCAGATGACGCCCGCCGACCTGGCCAAGTTCGAGTCGCAGCGGCGTTACGCCACCTTGGTAGCACTGGCCATCGAGGGCATGGCCACCGTCACTGATGAAATCATCGACCTTCACGACCGCATCATCGGCAAGCTGTTCAATGCGGCCAAGAACAAGCATCAACAGCAGTTCCAGGCTTCCGGCAAGGCGATCAACGACAAGGTGCGGATGTATGGGCGCATCGGTCAGGCGCTGATTGAAGCCAAACAAAGCGGCGGCGATCCGTTCGCCGCCATCGAAGCGGTCATGCCGTGGGACACCTTCGCCGCCAACGTCACCGAGGCGCAAACGCTGGCGCGGCCTGCCGATTTTGATTTCCTGCACCATATCGGCGAGAGTTACGCCACGCTGCGCCGCTATGCGCCGCAGTTCCTGGACGTGCTCAAACTGCGCGCCGCGCCCACCGCCAAGGGTGTGCTCGATGCCATCGACGTGCTGCGCGGCATGAACAGCGACAGCGCGCGCAAGGTGCCCGCCGATGCGCCAACCGCATTCATCAAGCCGCGCTGGGCAAAGCTGGTTCTGACCGACGAGGGTATTGACCGGCGTTACTACGAGTTATGCGCCCTGTCGGAGCTGAAGAACGCACTGCGCTCTGGTGATGTTTGGGTGCAGGGTTCGCGCCAGTTCAAGGACTTCGACGAATACCTGGTGCCGATCGAGAAGTTCGCCACCCTGAAGCTGGCCAGCGAATTGCCACTGGCCGTGGCCACCGACTGCGACCAATATCTGCATGACCGACTGGAATTATTGGAGGCGCAACTCGCCACAGTCAACCGCATGGCGGCGACCAACGACTTACCGGATGCCATCATCACCACTGCATCGGGCCTGAAGATCACGCCGCTGGACGCAGCGGTGCCAGACGCCGCGCAAGCCTTGATTGACCAGTCGGCGATGTTGCTGCCGCACCTCAAGATCACCGAGTTGCTGATGGAGGTCGATGAATGGACGGGCTTCACGCGCCACTTCACACACCTGAAGACCGGCGACACGGCCAAGGACAAAACCTTGCTGATGACGACGATTCTGGCTGATGGTATCAATCTTGGGCTCACCAAGATGGCCGAGTCCTGCCCTGGCACCACCTACGCCAAGCTGTCTTGGCTGCAAGCCTGGCACGTTCGCGACGAAACCTATTCGACGGCGCTGGCCGAGCTGGTGAACGCACAGTTTCGACAACCCTTCGCCGGAAACTGGGGCGACGGCACCACGTCATCGTCGGACGGCCAGAACTTCCGAACCGGCAGCAAGGCAGAGAGCACCGGGCATATCAATCCGAAGTATGGAAGTAGCCCTGGGCGGACGTTCTATACCCATATCTCCGACCAATACGCGCCCTTCAGCGCCAAGGTGGTCAACGTCGGCTTGCGCGACTCGACCTATGTGCTCGATGGCCTGCTGTACCACGAGTCTGACTTGCGTATCGAGGAACACTACACCGACACGGCGGGCTTCACCGATCATGTGTTCGGCCTGATGCACTTTCTGGGATTCCGGTTCGCGCCGCGCATCCGCGACCTGGGCGACACCAAGCTGTTCATTCCCAAGGGCGATACTGCCTACGATGCACTCAAGCCGATGATTAGCAGCGACAGGCTGAACATCAAGGCTATTCGCGCTCATTGGGATGAAATCCTACGGCTGGCCACTTCGATCAAGCAGGGCACGGTGACGGCCTCGCTGATGCTGCGCAAGCTCGGCAGCTATCCGCGCCAAAACGGCTTGGCCGTCGCCCTGCGCGAGCTGGGGCGCATCGAGCGCACGCTGTTCATTCTGGATTGGCTGCAAAGCGTGGAGCTGCGCCGCCGCGTCCATGCGGGGCTGAATAAGGGCGAGGCGCGCAACGCGCTGGCCAGGGCGGTCTTCTTCTACCGATTGGGTGAAATCCGCGACCGCAGTTTTGAGCAGCAGCGCTACCGGGCCAGCGGCCTCAATCTGGTGACGGCGGCCATCGTGTTGTGGAACACGGTCTATCTGGAGCATGCCACCAGTGCTTTGCGTGCCCACGGCAAGGCGCTGGACGACACGTTGCTGCAATATCTGTCACCGCTGGGGTGGGAGCATATCAACCTGACCGGCGATTACCTATGGCGCAGCAGTGCCAAGGTCGGTGCGGGGAAGTTCAGGCCATTGCGACCGCTGCCACCGGCTTAGCGTGCTTTATTTTCCGTTTTCTGAGACGACCCCTCCATCAACGGTGGGACTTGGGCGTCGGAGAACCCGACCACTGAGACAGTGGCGAGGGCCCACCCTCGTGGGTTTGCGAGTTGCTGAATGGCACCGTCATAGGCCCCAAGCTTGGTGAAGGCAAGAGCCTTGGTGGAATCACGGCTGGACGTCCAGGCAGTACGCAAGCACTTGCTTGCAATCCACGCGGTATAGCCAGACGCGAACAGCTTTAGGCCAAATTGCCCGCCAGCAGGAATCTCATAGGCAACCGCGACTAGCACGGAGCTGGTAGTGACGACGATGGAGAAGCCAAGACTGGTGCCGAGCGTGTAGCCAAGCGCTCCCCTAACTCCGTACGTCGCTCCAAGATACAAGCTGTACAGGGAGCTTGTCGATGGTCCAACGGTATTGGCTACGACGAAGAGTAAGAGTGGATCCAACGGAGTCACTTCCCACAGGCGCAGCCATCTAGGCCAAATACTGTTCAGATACGAAGCACCGGCACTGGCTGATGCCGCAAATGGAGCGCTGCGCCGCGATGCCGAACATTGAAGTTGCTCATCTTGCGCT
>NZ_JQKD01000095.1 GCF_000745855.1 Xenophilus azovorans DSM 13620 | reverse complement strand
CACGCACTTCGTCGACGACGGCGACGTGCCGATCTCGAACAACTGGGTGGAGAACCACATCAGGCCCATCGCCCTCGGAAGGTCGAACTGGTTGTTCGCCGGCAGCCTGCGCGCGGGCAAGCGCGCAGCAGCGATCATGAGCCTGCTGCACTCGGCGCGCATCAACGGGCACGAGCCCTATGCGTACCTCAAGGACGTGCTGGAACGACTGCCGGCCCACCCGGCCAGCCGCATCGACGAACTGCTGCCGCACCGCTGGTCGCCTTCCGCTTGAGGGCTGTCACCGGCGACGCACTGGCGGTCAAGGTGACTTCGCCGGACGCATACGAACGGCGCGATGTTCTGGCCTACGTCCATGGAGGTTGGCTTACGGCGCTCGCGTGCGGAGGCTTGACCTGGGCCATGGCAACCTACTTCGTGAGCATCAGCGGCGCCAGCCGCGAGGTGACCGAAGGGGTGTCATCACTCTTCGCTGCTATTGTTCTGCTGAGTGTCGGCCTCTGGATGCACCAGAAGAGCACCGCCGGTAAATGGCAGGCATATCTGAAGGAGAAGCTCTCCGCAGCCATGACGCGCCGCTCGGCATGGGCGTTGTTCGCGCTGGCGTTCATCGCCGTCTACCGCGAGGTTTTCGAGACGGTGCTCTTCTACTCGGCCTTGGCCGGTGACGGCAATAACGGTGCATTGCTCGGCGGACTGCTGAGCGGGGTGGCCGCCCTGACTATCCTCGCATGGCTCATGCTGCGCACCAGCGCCCGTATGCCGATTGGAAAGTTCTTCAGCCTCAGCTCGATTCTGGTCGCTGTCCTCGCTGTAGTGCTTGCGGGCAAGGGAGTTGCGGGTCTTCAAGAAGCCGGTTGGCTGAGCGCCAGCCCGATCCATTGGCCACGCATCGAAGTGCTTGGGATTTATCCGTCGGCAGAGACCACCTTAGCGCAAGCCGTGATCCTCATCATTGCATTGGTCGGTTTTGCGCTGAATGCCCAGACTGCTCGCCGGTCGCAGGCGGCGTGATGTTCGGTGCTCCTGAATCGTTGGGCTCGAAACCATCGCACTGATTACCCCAAGGATGCTCTCCGCGTTGACGTCCACTTCCCATGATGCAATTCCGTCGCGTGCCAGCTGGCACGCCAAACAGCGTGACCCATTACCTAGTCCGCCCTGAACAATTCCGTTTTCAGGCAGCCGCAGTTGTTGGCATGCGAAGTTGGCGGGCAAGGGCGTCCAGGCGATGTTTGCTGTCCGTGGTCACCACGAACTTCCTGCGCCCCTTGGCCCGGATACCGTGGCGCTGCATCAACTGCCGAACCCGCTCCTTGCCCACCCGATGGCCTCGCGACAGCAGTTCCTTGCGCATGCGCGGCCAGCCGTATTCGCCACGCAACTGCGCGTGGATGGCCCGGATGTGCGCCAGCACTGCCTCATCGCCAAGACTGCGCCTGGGGCCTTGTCCAGGCCCGCGCCCAGATGCTTGCCAGCTGAAGTACCCGCTGGGGCTGACCTCCAGAACCTCGCACATCAGCGTGATCGGCCAACGTCTCTTCATCGACCTGATCCAGGCGTACCTTGCAACACGTCCTGTGCAAAGTACGCCGCGGCTTTTTTTGCGATGTCGCGCTCCATCTTTACCCGTGCCAGTTCCGCTCGCAGCCGAGCGATCTCCCCCTGCTCGGGGGTCACCATCGCCACGGGTTTACCTTCTGCGGACATCCCCAACTGGCCTTTGGCATCGGCCCTGACCCAGTTCGTCAGACTGGCCTTGGGCATCCTCAGCGTCTTGGCCACCACCGACGCTGCCCGTCCACCCTTCACCTGCCTGACGGCCTCCTGCTTGAACTCCAGGGTGTACTTCCCTCTGCTTTTCACTTCATTCATCTCATGCTCCATACCGGCATTCTCCGGGTTGAGCTATGAACTCCGAAATTCGGGGGCAACCTCAGTATCCCATTCCACGCACGGTGTGAATGAGCTTCGGATTGAACGCATCGTCTATCTTCGCGCGGAGACGGCGGATGGCTACATCGATGACGTTGCTATCGCTGTCGAAATTCATGTCCCATACCTGCGACGCGATCAGAGAACGTGGAAGGACCTCCCCGTGGCGACGGGCCAGGAGCTCAAGCAACGCGAACTCCTTGCTGGTGAGATTGATGCGTTGGCCAGCGCGCGTTGCGCGCCGGCGCGCCAAGTCCAGCACCAAATCGGCAACCTGGATGCGATCAGGCTGGCTCGGAGCGCTTCCGCGTCGCAGCAGCGTCCGCACCCGCGCCAGCAACTCAGAGAACGCGAATGGCTTGACGAGGTAGTCGTCCGCTCCCAGTTCCAATCCCTTGACACGGTCGTCTACACCGCCACGCGCCGTCAGAAAGAGCACAGGGACCTGTTTACCGGCATCTCGAAGGGCACGCACGATGCGCCAGCCATCGACATCCGGCAGCATGACATCCAAGACCACCAGATCGTATGTCTCGCCCATGGCCAGGTGGTGTCCGTCCAATCCGTTGCGCGCCAGATCCACGACGAATCCCGCCTCCATGAGACCTTGGCGGACGTAATCCGCCGTCTTGTTCTCGTCTTCAACGACCAGCAGTTTCATCGCATGTCCCATGAAATCGCTACGGCGCGGAAAAATAGCCGCTCACGATGTACGCATTCATCCACTTTCAATCAGCAATTTACTGGTTGCCAGCTTCCACGAACATTACATGAATGTAATTCAGGGGTCATTCGATGGAAAGTGCCCAACCCATAGCATGACCTGCATTGCGTCGAACTGTGCCGCTCAGGATGGGGTGGCGTTTAGAACGACTTCCGAGTCATCTATGGAGGATTTCAGGCCATGCCGCCTCGTTCACCCTTTTTTATCGTGCCCACACAGGGCCTTTCTCGTCGGCGTTTCGTCCAAGGGTTAGCCGCCGGCGGCGTTCTCGCTGGGCTGTCCACGCCGGCGTTCAAGGCATTTGCCCAGCAAGGCTCCGCGACGCGCGGTGCCGCCCCTGTGCTGAAGGGCACCGAGTTCGACTTGGTGATCGCCGAATCGCCCGTGAACTTCACGGGCAAGCCAGGCGTGGCTACGACCATCAACGGCTCGCTGCCGGCACCGACATTGCGTTGGCGCGAGGGTGACACCGTCACAATCCGTGTAACCAACAAGCTGCGTGAAGCCACATCCATTCACTGGCACGGGATCATCCTGCCGTATCAGATGGATGGCGTGCCGGGCATCAGCTTCAATGGCATCGCTCCCGGCGAGACCTTCACGTACCGCTTCAAGGTTCAGCAGAGCGGCTCCTACTGGTACCACTCGCACTCCGGCTTCCAGGAACTCACGGGCATGTACGGGGCGATCATCATCGACCCCGCTGGCGCCGAGACCATCCACGCCGACCGTGACCACGTGCTGCTGTTCTCGGATTGGACCGACGAAGACCCGATGCGGGTGTTCACCAAGCTCAAGTCCCAAAGCGACTATTACAACTACAACCAACCTACCGTCTTCGACTTCTTCCGGGACGCCTCGCGCGAAGGCACGGCCGCTGCGATCGACAAGCGCAAGATGTGGAACGAGATGCGGATGAATCCGACGGATCTCGCAGATCTGTCTGCCGCCACGCTGACCTATCTGGCCAACGGCGTCACCCCCGCCGGCAATTGGACGGCGCTGTTCCGACCGGGTGAGCGCGTGCGGCTGCGCATGGTCAACGGTGCGGGCAACACCTTCTACGACGTACGCATTCCAGGACTGAAACTCACGGTGGTGCACGTCGATGGTGTTGACGTGGAGCCGGTGACCGTCGATGAGTTCCGATTCGGTCCTGGCGAAACCGTCGACGTGATCGTCCAGCCACGGGATGACGCTTACACGATCTTCGCCCAGGCGATGGACCGGACAGGCTACGCGCGTGCCACGCTGGCCGTGCGTGAAGGTCTTCAAGCTCCCGTGCCTGCCCTCGATCCGGTCGAATGGCTGACCATGAACGACATGATGGGCGGCATGATGGGGGGCATGGACCATGGCGGGTCCGGCCAGGCCATGGAGATGACCGGGATGACGGGCATGACCGGGATGACCGGGATGGGCTCGGGTTCGATGTCCGGGATGGATCATGGGGCGATGGCAGGCATGAATCACGGCGCCATGAACCACGGTGGCATGGCGATGGATCACAGCCAACACGCCGCGGCGGCGGGGGGACTGGCCGTGCCCAGCACTACTGCTCGCCACGCTCGCACCGAGTATGGTGCCAGCACGGACATGCGCGTTGACATGGCGCGCACCAACCTCGATGACCCCGGCATCGGACTGCGCAACAACGGTCGGCGCGTGTTGACCCTCGCGGATCTGCATACCCCGTCGGGGCCGCTGGACAAGAGAGGCCCCGGCCGGGAGGTCGAACTGCACCTCACGGGCAACATGGAACGCTACGCATGGTCCCTGGACGGGCTGGAGTTCGGAAAGTCCACGCCGGTGCACTTCAAACACGGCGAGCGGCTGCGGGTCATTCTGCACAACGACACCATGATGACCCATCCCATGCACCTGCACGGCATGTGGAGCGAGCTGGAAAGCCCCGACGGTCGCTTCCTTGCGCGCCGCCACACCCTGCCGGTGCAGCCGGCACAACGCATCAGCTTCCTGGTGACAGCCGACGCGCTCGGCCGCTGGGCGTGGCACTGCCACCTGATGTTCCACATGGATGCCGGCATGTTCCGCGAAGTCGTGGTGTCTTGAACCCAGCGCACAAGGAAGACCAAGAATGTCCAAAGCACTCCCCACTCGCGCACTGGCCACGACGCTTCTGGCCCTGGTAAGCGTCGCCGCCCAGGCACAAGCACAGAACGACCATGCAGCGCACGGCCAGGCCGACGCTCAAACGGCCGCGCCATCCACTCAGACCGTGGCTCCTGCCGCCGACCCGCACGCGGGTCACGCGACGTCGGCGAGCGGCTCGACCGCGGCCCCGGCCATGGATCACGGCAACATGCAGATGCAGGGCGGGTCGGCGCCTCCTGACGCCCGCGATCCGCATGGCTACTCCAATGGCCTGACATTGGGATCGGGCGACTACGCCGTACCCGGTGTGCCGCGGCTGATGCTGGCCGACGAACACAGGTTCTTTTCGTTGCGCGGCGAAACTCTGGAACGCCGCTTCACGCGCAAAGGAGACGACTCCACGGCCTACGACCTCCAGGCGTGGTATGGGACGACGTACAACAAGGCCGTCGTGAAGGCCGAAGGCGATATCGCCAAAGGAAAGCTCGAAGAATCGCGTACCGAGCTTCTCTGGGGGCACGCCGTCGCACCGTACTGGGACACCCAGCTCGGCGTTCGGGTGGATAACGGGGAAGGCCCGAGCCGTCAATGGTTGGCTTTCGGCATCCAGGGCCTCGCCCCCTACTGGTTCGAGCTGGAGGCGACGGGCTACGTGGGAAGTGGTGGACGTACGGCGCTGCGTGTCGAAGGCAGCTACGAGCTGCTGCTGACCCAGCGACTGATTCTGGAGCCTCGCGCCGAGTTGCAGTTTTATGGCAAGGACGACCCGGAACGCGGTATCGGCAAGGGCCTGGCCGAAGCGTCTGCTGGCTTGCGCCTGCGCTATGAATTCAGTCGCCAGTTCGCCCCCTATATCGGCGTGGAACGGGCGGGCAGCTTCGGACGCACCGCGGACTATGTGCGTGCCGAAGGCGGCCGTGCGCAGCAGACGCGCTGGGTGGCTGGCGTGCGATTCTGGTTCTAGAACCTAGCGGGTTTGATCATCTGATGAGAGGCGATCCATGAACATGCACTACGACAGAAGCCAGGGCAAAGTGCCGAGACGCCAGGCATTGATCGCTGGCTTGTTGGTGATGGCACTCGCAGGACCGAGCCTGGCGCAGAGCCGACCGATTGCCAAGGTCTGGAAGGACCCGAGCTGCGGATGCTGCAAGGACTGGGTCTCACACCTGCAAGGCGCAGGCTTCGATGTGCAGGTTCTCGACACCGGGAACACCGCAGCGCGCACGCGGCTGGGCATCCCGCAGAAGTACGGTTCTTGCCACACGGCGCAGATCGGCGGCTATGCCATCGAGGGTCATGTGCCTGCCTCGGACATTCAACGCTTGCTGCGCGAAGCCCCGCAGGCCATCGGCCTCGCGGCGCCCGGCATGCCGGTCGGTTCGCCCGGCATGGATGGTCCGGCCTATGGTGGACGCAAGGACGCCTACGACGTGCTGCTGATTGGGAAAAACGGTAGCAGCACGGTCTATCAGTCGCATCGCTGACCATCCATCAACCCTTCTCCGTGGAGATATGCCATGCAGCATCAGCACACACAGACCCCCAGCGATCGCCCCCGGTTCTGGCGATCGCGCTACGGCGTGGCGTTCCTCATCATCGCCGCTGTCGCCGCGTATTTCCTGCTCAAGGAGCACACGGCACATGTTGCCGGCTATCTCCCCTTCCTGCTGCTGGCGGCTTGTCCGCTGATGCACCTGTTCATGCACCGTGGTCACGGCCACGGCGGACACGATCATGCCGCGCGTCAGGGTAAGGAAGGTGCCGCAGCCTCCAAGGAGCAGAAGCAATGAGTCGAGGCACTCGCACCGTGCGAGCACGCGACGCCGCGCTTGTCTCCTTGCGCGCCTGCGGCCTGCTGCGATCACCAGACAGCGATGAGCAAGAAACGAGTCCAGCGCGTCTGTGACGGCGCCCTCTGTTGCCCCCTCTGCAACATTCGTACGGGCACCACAAACGTGTTTGTCTTCAGGGCCCACCGGACCTCTCGCCCCAGTGACCAGCCGGGATGCTCGCGGCGTGCAACGCCAGTGGCCTCACAGCCCATATGTAGAACTGTAAGGCTGCGACACAAGCTCAGCCGAGTGCCGCTGAGTCAGCCGCGATGCCCCTTCCGAAGCAAAGAGTAGAGGCGTGCAACTTCATTGCTGGTGATGGCGATGTTCCGGCCGTCCTTCGCAACCACGGACGTACCGATCTTCTGATATGTCGCGCGGCCAAAACGGTCTTCCTGCGCCATGAGGCCGTCTTTGAAGATGTAGAGCGTTCCTCCATCGGCCAACGGAATCATCTCCTTGGCAGCCTGGACTGCGGCATCACCGGCGAATGCCGGTGCGGAAAGCGCGCCCAACAGAGTGGCGAGGACGATATAAGACTTCATGATCAGCTCCTTTGTGAAACGACGGCAACTTGCGTCGCGTCATCACTGTAGGAGCGTGTCGCTTTCCAAGCGATTGCGCCATGATTACATTGCGTTAATGCGGCGTCCCCAAAGAGATAGGCTCTGCAAGCAGCGAACACACCGAAACGGCATGCTCCCGCCGAAAGCCCTTGGACCACCGGCTCGTCATAGGACTTCCCGCTCGCAGTAAATGGCCCATCCAAGGCGTGTTCACCGAGCAAGCCGGGCGACGGTGGCACACGAGCCCTGGGCCACTCGCACATCAAGCACCTGATTTCGGCCACGCGGACGGGGCTCTGCATGCGTGACGCCAACCGAAGTAGTACAGCCCGAGCTGTTCCGTGCCCGAGCGCTCAGAGACATCCACGCGGCTGCACCACCTTGGTCGACGACATCGACTGAAATGCCACGGCCATCAGCTCCACCCGCGCTCTTTCAGACGGGGACACGCGGGTCTACCGTGGGCCTTGCTCCGAAGGAACGGTCGGCCAGACCATAGTAGCCCTCCCAGACGGGCTCACGTGAGCGTGCGGGCTCTTGCCCCGCAATCAGTGGCAGGAGCCGCAACAGCCCCCTCGCTTGACAGCGGATGCCGGTGCAGCAGCCGGCGCGTTCACCTGAGCGGGCGAATACCCAGCGTCGGCAATCGCCTTCTGGACGATGCCCGCATTCGCATCGGTTGCCACGCTCACCAAATGGCGGCCCAGGTCGACCTGGACATCTGCACCTGGGTCGATGGTCTTGACCGCCTTGGTGATGGTGCTGGCGCAATGGCCGCAGGTCATATCGTTCACCTCGAATGCAAGCATTGGTTCTCTCCGTTAGTGGTTAGGTGCTGCTGACTCTAGACCTTGCCATCGTGGCAATGTCAAGTGTCAGTTTCTGGCCTCCCATCGAGGGCCCACTCCAAGCGGAGCAGACGCTGGGCTTCTCATCGAGCATCTCGTACAAGATGAAGCCGCCGCGGCGCTGCGCGGCGGCTTCATCTTGTACGAGGTTGGATGCTCTTCGGCTCTCCGCCGTTCGCCCTAACCGACAATCAGCCTCCACTGTAGAGCTGCATGCGTGCGTTCCGCTCCGCCGGCGTCTCGCTCAGCAGCTCGCGAACCACTTCTTCGCGCGTCTTGCCCGGTCCGGCACTGGGCACCGGAGGCGGGTAGCTGCCCTCGCCGAAATTGAGGAGTCCCTGCTGTACCGCAGCCTCGGCCTCGGCTCGGACCTGCGCACGGGTTTTCTCGCTCTTGAAGTGGTCCGCGTGAACGACCACGCCGACTTCGTCGCTAGTCGGATGCAAGTATTCAGCCGAGGCCATTCCCGGCAACCCCAGGGCGGCAGCCGCGGCTACGGCTGCAATCATGGAAGAGATGGAGTGGCTACGTTGAGTCATGATAGGAGTCCTTGTAAAAGTCGATGAACTGTAAGCGGTCCATCAACCACACCCTTGCGCGCGGCGCCGGCGCCGGCGCCGATCCGCGATCCGCGCTCTACGGCTCGCCGAGCGCGATGTTCCGTAAGCGGTCCATCAACCACACCCTTGCGCGCGGCGCCGGCGCCGGCGCCGATCCGCGATCCGCGCTCTACGGCTCGCCGAGCGCGATGTTCCAGGGCAGCAGAGCCTCGTAGTCGTCCACGGTCTGCGCGAGCGGCAGCTTCTTGAAGAGCGCGACGAGGTAGCGGTAGGGCTCGACGTTGTTGGCCTTGGCGGTCTCGATCAACGAGTACAGGTTGGCACTGGCGTTGGCGCCGCCCACGGTGTCGGCGAACAACCAACTGCGTCTGCCGACGACGAACGGCCGGATCG
>NZ_JQKD01000094.1 GCF_000745855.1 Xenophilus azovorans DSM 13620 | reverse complement strand
CCCGAGCCGGTCCGAGGCTTAAAGATACAAGGCGCACGGGCTCGAGCTGAAGGCCTTCTTCAAGGCCTTGGTCGACGCCAGGCGCCTGCTGCCCGGCGACGTCGTCTATCGCCGCAAGCAATGGGTGCGATCACCGATGGGGGCGTGGCTGCGGGGCGGCCTGGGCGCCGGGATCGAGCGCTTGATTCTGCAAGGGCCTGCAAGGGACCGGGGGCTGTTCGATCTGGCCGTCGTGCAGCAGGTGATGGACGCTCACCGTGCCGGGCGCGCCGACTTCGGCGAACTGCTGATGATGCTCGCCGGCGTCGAACTGTGGCAGCGGCTGTTCGTGGATCCGCCGACCCTGGCGCCGCCCGATGACGGCATGGCGGCGTGACCTTGCGATCTCAGCCCGCCGTCAGCCCGGCGAAGCGGGCCAGGTCCACGTTGCCGCCGCTCAGCACCACGCCCACCCGCAGCCCGCGCAGCGTGTCCTTCATGGCGCGCGCCGCGGCCAGGCCCAGGCAGCCGGTGGGCTCGGCCACGAGCTTCATGCGGGTGAAGAGGAAGCGCATCGCATCGACGAGCTGGGCGTCGGTGGCGGTCAGCACGTCCGCCGCGTCGCGGCGGATGATGGCGAAGGTGTGCTGGCCCAGGTGCTGCGTCTGCGCGCCGTCGGCGATGGTGTGCGGCGTGTCGATGTGCACGATGCGGCCCTCGCGCAGCGAGCGCTGGCCGTCGTTGCCGGCCTCCGGCTCCACGCCGAAGACGCGGCAGCGCGGCGACAGCGCCTTCGCCGCCAGGCACGAGCCCGACAGCAGCCCGCCGCCACCCAGCGGGACGAACAGGGCATCGAGCTCGCCGGCCTGCTCGATCAGCTCCTTCGCCGCCGTGCCCTGGCCGGCGATGACGTCCGGGTGGTCGTAGGGCGGGATGAGCGTGCAGCCTTGCCGCGCCGAGATGTCGCGGCCGATCTGCTCGCGGTCGTCGCGGTAGCGGTCGTACAGCACCACCTGCCCGCCGTAGCCGCGCGTGGCCGCCACCTTGGCGGCCGGTGCGTCCTCGGGCATGACGATGGTGGCGGGCATGCCCAGGATGCGCGCCGCCAGGGCGATCGCCTGCGCATGGTTGCCCGACGAGAAGGCCACCACACCGGCCCGGCGCTGCGCGGGGCTGAACTTCGCCAGCGCGTTGAAGGCGCCGCGGAACTTGAAGGCGCCCATGCGCTGCAGGTTCTCGCACTTGAGGAAGACGCTCGCGCCCAGTTCCTCGTCGAGCGTGCGCGAGGTCATCACCGGCGTGCGGTGGGCCTGGCCCTCGAGCCGCGCGGAAGCCGCGGCCACGTCGTCGTAGGTGGGCAGGTCGGGAGGCGTGCTGTGCTCGGTCATGCGCGCAGCATGCCACGACCTGGCCGCATCAGAAGGTGTGAATGGATCCGGCGTGGCAGAACGAGCGGGCATGTCGGGTTCGTTCACGCCTTCTCAGCGCGCGCCGGCCGCCTCCAGCCGCTGCACCATCGCGGCGAAGCCGCGCGAGCGCGCCAGTTGCAGCGGCGTGCGGCCCTGGCGGTCGGCCAGTTGCAGGCCGGCGCCGGCGCTCACCAGCGCATCCAGCGTGCGCTGGTGGCGCGGACCGCCGTCGCCGAGCACGATCGACTCGATCAGCGCCGTCCAGTGCAGGTTGTTCACGTGGTCCAGCGGCGCGCCGGCGGCGATCAGGCGGCGCACCACCTCGTCGTGGCCCAGGTGGGCGGCGGCGATGAGCGCGGTGCCGTCGTAGCGGCTCGTCACCTGCCGGGCGGAGGCGCCGAGCGAGAGCAGCAGCGACAGCGTCTCGGGGTCGTCGGCCACCGCGGCGATGGTCACGGCGTCGTAGCGGTCGCCGTCCAGCCGGTCCAGCGGCGCGCCGGCCCGGGCCAGCAGCCGGATGGCCTCGCGCTGGCGGGCGTGCGCCGCCACGTGCAGGGCGGTGCGGCCGCGGCCGTCGGTGGCCTGCACGTCGGCGCCGGCGGCCAGCAGCGCCTTCAGGCGAGGAACGTCACCGTGCCAGGCGGCCAGGTGCAGGCCCTGGTAGGCCTGCACTTCGGCGGGCTGCGGCGCGACCTGGGCGAGGGCGCCGCCGGCGGCGGCCAGGCCGGCGAGCAGGGCGGCGAGGCAGCGGCGGCGATGGGTGTCGGGGAGCGTGCGCATGGTGCCCACTGTAGGCAGCGCGGCGCGGGCCGGCCATGCGTGCGGCTACCCCAGCGGCTCCGTACAACTACGCAGGCGCGCCGCCGCCGGATGGGAGAATGCCGGCCCCATGCATCGCTTTTCCGTCCGCCCATGCCCGCCCGCTGCGTGATGGTGCTGGGCACCACCAGCGGCGCCGGCAAGAGCTGGCTGGCGACCGCGCTGTGCCGCTGGTATGCGCGCCGGGGCCTGAAGGTCGCGCCCTTCAAGGCGCAGAACATGAGCAACAACGCCCGTGTGGTGGACCACGGCGAGATCGGCAGCGCCCAGTACTTCCAGGCCCTGGCCGCGCGCGCCGTGCCGGATGTGCGGATGAACCCGCTGCTGCTCAAGCCCGAGCGCGACACGGCCAGCCAGGTGGTGCTGATGGGCCGGGTCGACGAAGCGATGGCGCGCGTGCCCTGGCGCGAACGCAGCGCCCTCGTGTGGCCGCAGGTGGCCGAGGCCTTCGACGCGCTGGCCGCAGCGCACGACGTGGTGGTGCTGGAAGGCGCGGGCTCGCCGGCCGAGATCAACCTGATGGCGAGCGACATCGTCAACCTGCGCATGGCCCGCCATGCCGATGCGCGCTGCCTGCTGGCCACCGACATCGACCGCGGCGGCGCCTTCGCCCACCTGTACGGCACCTGGGCGCTGATGCCCGAGGCCGACCGTGCGCGGCTGGCGGGCTTCGTGCTCAACCGCTTCCGCGGCGACGCGGCGCTGCTGGCGCCGGGGCCGCAGCAACTGCAGCAGCTCACCGGCGTGCCGACCGTGGCGACGCTGCCGATGTGGCGCGAGCACGGCCTGCCGGAGGAGGACGGTGTGTTCGATGCCGGCACGACCGGCACCGCCGACGCACGCCTCACGGTCGCCGTTGTCGCCTATCCCCGCATCAGCAACCTCGACGAGTTCCAGCCGCTCAAGCGCGTGCCCGGCCTGCGTCTCGTCTGGGCGCGCACGCCGGGCGAACTGGCCGGCGCCGACTGGATCGTGCTGCCCGGCTCCAAGGCCACCGCCGACGACCTGCAATGGCTGCGCCGCCAGGGCCTGGACCGCGCCATCGCCGAGCACGCCGCGGCCGGCGGCGCGGTGCTGGGCCTCTGCGGCGGCCTGCAGATGCTGGGCGAGGCGCTGGTCGATCCGCACGGCATCGACGGCAACGCCGCCGGCCTGGGCCTGCTGCCGCTGGTGACGGTGTTCGAGCGCGAGAAGACGGTGCGCCACCGCCGCGCCCGCTTCGGCGCGCTGGACGGGCCGTGGGCGGCGCTCGCGGGCTGCGAGGTGGCGGGCTACGAGATCCACCACGGCCGCACCGCGCTGCATCCCTCGCTGGCCGGCGACGGCGGCGAGGCGATGCCGGACGGCCTGGCCTGGCGCAACGCGCGCGGCAACGTGCTGGGCGTGTACCTGCACGGCCTGTTCGAGGACGCGGCGGCGCTGCACGCGCTGTTCGGCGCCGAGGTGCCCACGCTCGACGCCGTGTTCGACGGCCTGGCCGATTTCATCGACGACCATTTCCAGCCCGGTGTGCTCGCCGGGCTGCTGCGACCCGCACCGTGACCGATCCGCTGATCCCCGACCTGCCCGACATCGACGACCCGCAACTGGCCGCGCGCCTGCAGTCGCTCATCGACCACAAGACCAAGCCGCTCGGCGCGCTCGGCCGCCTGGAGGCGCTGGCCGTGCGCCTGGGCCTGATCCTCGGCACCGAGGCGCCGCGCCTGGAACGGCCGCAGATGCTGGTGTGCGCCGGCGACCACGGCCTGGCGGCGCGCGGCGTGTCGGCCTACCCGCAGGAGGTGACGGCGCAGATGGTGCTGAACTTCCTGGCCGGCGGCGCCGCGGTGAGCGTGCTGGCGCGCCAGCACGGCCTGGCCCTCACGGTGGTGGACTGCGGCATCGCGCGCGAGCTGCCCACGCAGCCCGGCCTGCTGCGGCGGCGCATCGGCCCCGGCACGGCCGACATGCTGGAAGGCCCGGCGATGACCCGCGCGCAGTGCGACGCGGCCATCGCCAACGGCCGCGACATCGTGCGCGCGCTGCCGGGCAACGCGCTGCTGCCGGGCGAGATGGGCATCGGCAACACCTCGTCGGCCTCGCTGCTGCTGGCCCGCCTGGCGGGGCAGGACATCGACGCCTGCACCGGCATCGGCACCGGGCTGGACGACGCCGGCCGTGCGCGCAAGCGCGACGTACTGCGCGAGGTGCTGGCGCGGCATGCGCGGGCCACCGCGCCGCTCGATGCGCTGGCGGCCTTCGGCGGCTTCGAGATCGCCACGCTCGTCGGTGCCGTGCTGCAGGCCGCGCAGGAGCGGCGGGTGATCGTGGTCGACGGCTTCATCGCCAGCGCCGCCGTGCTGGTGGCGCATGCGCTGCAGCCGCGCGTGGTGCAGCGCTGCGTGGCGGCCCACGGCTCGGCCGAGCCGGGCCATGCGCCGATGCTGCGCGCGCTGAGCCTCGCGCCCCTGCTCGATCTGGACCTGCGGCTGGGCGAGGGCTCCGGTGCCGCGCTGGCCTGGCCGCTGCTGGAGTCGGCCTGCCGCATCCTGCGCGAGATGGCGAGCTTCGAGTCGGCGGGCGTGTCGACCCGGGGCTGACGCCGCGCGCGGCCCTGGCAGAACAGGGCGCGTGGATAACATGCGCGCCATCTGCGGCGGGAGACCCCTCGTGAAGACCTTCAAGAAAATCGTCCTGGGCGCGCTGGCGCTCCTGGTGCTGGCCGGCGTGGCCGGCTGGTTCAGCCTCGACAAGGAAACGCGCGGCCTGCTCAGGGCGCTGCCCACCGACCGCGACGTGCTGTTCTGGAGCCAGGCGCAGCGCGATGCGGCCTTCCGCGCCATGGACCGCATCCCGCTGCTGGCCAAGTGGCACACCGTCGCGCCCGGCGCCGCGCCCAGGCCGCTGCCGCCCGGCCCGCCGCTCGCGCTCGGCATCGACGCGGATGCCTTCCTGGCCAGCCAGCACGGCGCGGCGGTGCTGATCCTGCAGGGCGGCAGGCTGCGGCTGGAGCGCTACGGCCTGGGCTTCGATGCCGCGGGGCGCTGGACCAGCTTTTCCGTCGCCAAGTCCTTCACCTCCACGCTGGTGGGCGCCGCGGTGCGCGACGGTGGCATCAGGAGCCTGGACGACAAGGTCAGCGACTACATCCCGCAGATGAAGGGCTCCGCCTACGACGACGTGAGCGTGCGGCAGCTGCTGACCATGACCTCGGGCGTGCGCTGGAACGAGGACTACGGCGACCCGAATTCCGACGTGGCCCGCTTCAACAACCACCGGCCCGAGCCCGGCGTGGATGCGCTGGTGAGCTACATGCGCACGCTGCCGCGCGAGGCGCCCCCCGGCACGCGCTGGCACTACAGCACGGGCGAGACCAACCTGATCGGCATCCTCGTCACCCAGGCCACCGGCAAGCCATTGGCGCAGTACCTGCAGGAGAAGGTGTGGCAGCCTGCCGGCATGGAGCGCCCCGCCACCTGGCTGCTGAGCAAGACCGGGCAGGAGATCAGCGGCTGCTGCCTGCAGGCCGCGCCGCGCGACTTCGCGCGCTTCGGCCAGTTCATCCTCGAAGGCGCGCGCGTCGATGGCCGGCCCATCGTGCCCGACGACTGGCTGGCCGACGCCACCACCCGGCGCGCCGACATCGGCATCCCCGGGCGCGGCTACGGCTACCAGTGGTGGACCTACGACGACGGCAGCTTCGCGGCGCGCGGCATCTTCGGCCAGGGCATCTTCATCGACCCCCGGCGGCAGCTGGTGATCGCCTTCAACGCCGACTGGCCGTCGGCGCAGGATGCCCAGGCGGCCGCCGCGCGCGAGGCCTTCTTCCGCGCCGCGCAGAAGGCGGTGGACGAGGAGGCCGCCGGCCGCCCGGGATGAACGCGCTGCGCCACTTCCTGCTCGCGCTGCAGTTCTTCACCCGCGTGCCGGTGACGGGCCGGTTGGCCGCGTGGGTCGGCTACAGCCCGGCGATGCTGCGCGCCAGCGCAGCGCACTTCCCGGGCGTGGGCTGGCTGGTGGGCGGCGTGGCGGCGGGCGTGTTCCTGCTCGCGCAGGCGGGCCTGCCGCCGCTGGCGGCGGTGCTGCTGAGCACGGCGGCGACGGTGTGGATGACCGGCGCCTTCCACGAGGACGGCCTGGCCGACACGGCCGACGGCCTGGGCGGATCGGCCGGGCGCGAGCGCGCCCTGCAGATCATGAAGGACTCGCGCATCGGCAGCTACGGCGCGCTGGCGCTGGTGCTCGCGCTGATGCTCAAGGTCGCGCTGCTGGCGGCGCTGGCGGGGCAGGGCGCCTGGGCGGTGGCGGCGGCGATGCTCTCGGCGCACGTGCTGTCGCGGCTGGCGCCGCTGGCCGTGATCCGCGCGCTGCCGCACGTGGGCGACGAGGGGACGAGCAAGTCCAAGCCGCTGGCCGATGCGCTGTCGGGCCCGGCGCTGGCGGTCGGCGTGGCGTGGTCGCTGCCGGCGCTGCTGCCCGTCGCGGTGGCGCTGGGCCCTGCGAAGGCGGCGGCGATGGTGGTCGCCGCCGCGCTCGCCGCGCTGTGGATGGGCCGGCTGCTGCGCCGGCGCCTGCAGGGCTTCACCGGCGACGGCCTGGGCGCGACGCAGCAGCTCGCCGAGCTGGCCGTCTACCTCGCGCTGGCATGGCGCTGGCCGGCATGAGGCTGTGGATGCAGCGCCATGCGCCGGTGCTGTGCGCGCCGGGCCTGTGCTACGGCGCGAGCGACCTGCCGGCCGACCCCGCGCACACGGCCGAAGCCGCGGCGCGCATCGCGGCCGCGCTGCCGGCGGGCGTGGCGCTGTGGACCTCGCCGCGCGTGCGCTGCACCGTCCTCGCCGAGGCCGTCGCGCGGCTGCGGCCCGACCTCGGCGCGGTGCGGACCGACGTGCGCCTGGCCGAGATGGACTTCGGCGCCTGGGAGGGCCGGCCCTGGTCCGCCATCGCGCGCAGCGAGTTCGATGCCTGGCTGGCCGACTTCGCCGACGCGCGGCCCGGCGGCCACGGCGAGAGCACGCGCGCTTTCATGCAGCGGGTGGCGGCCGCCTGGGACGACTGGCGCTCCGGCGGCCGCGACGCGGCGTGGTTCACCCATGCCGGCGTGATGCGCGCCGCGGGCCTGGTCGAACGCGGCCGGCGCACCGTGCGCGAGGCCGGCGACTGGCCGCAGGACGCCATCGGCCACGGCGAATGGCGCTGCCTGGGCGGGTCTCGTCAGCCCGGCGCGGGCGTCTTGGGCTTGTAGTCGCAGAAGGTGTGCACCGCGCATTCCCAGCATTTGGGCTTGCGCGCCACGCACACGTAGCGCCCGTGCAGGATCAGCCAGTGGTGCGCGTGCTGCACGAATTCCTTGGGCACGCGCTTCTCCAGCTTCAGCTCCACCTCCAGCGGCGTCTTGCCGGGCGCCAGGCCGGTGCGGTTGCCGACGCGGAAGATGTGCGTGTCCACCGCGATGGTCGGCTCGCCGAAGGCGATGTTGAGCACCACGTTCGCGGTCTTGCGGCCCACGCCGGGCAGCGCCTCCAGCTCGGCGCGCGTGCGAGGCACCTCGCCGCCGTGGCGCTCGACCAGGATGCGGCAGGCCTCGACCAGGTGCTTGGCCTTGCTGCGGTACAGGCCGATGGTCTTGATGTAGGGCTCCAGCCCCTCGGCGCCCAGCGCGAGGATGGCCTGCGGCGTGCCGGCGACGGGGAACAGCTTGCGCGTGGCCTTGTTGACGCTCACGTCGGTGGCCTGCGCCGAGAGCAGCACCGCGGCCAGCAGCTCGAAGGGGGTGGAATATTCCAGTTCGCTCCTGGGCGCCGGGTTGGCGGCCTGGAGCGTGGCGAAGAAGGGGACGATGTCGGCTTTTTTCATCGGGGCGGCGCCGACTGTAACGGCGCCGCGCCCGCGGCCGGCCGTTCAGGCGGAGGCAGCGTCCTGTTTGTCCACCTGCTGCTGGGCCAGCCCGCGCAGGTAGCGGCGCAGGCGCACGATGCCCAGGTCGTGCTGGTACAGATTCTCGTGCTGATTGGCGTCCTGGGGCATCTGCTCGAGCACCACCCGGTCCTGCTCCAGCACGTGCCAGTGGCGCGCCTCCAGCCGGTTGCGGTACAAAAAGCGCCACGTGTCGCGCTGCCAGCCCGGCGCCAGCTTGCGCACCCGCCAGAAGAACACCGCCGACAGCTGCGCCGAGATCGGCGTGCACATGCCCACGATGATGAAGTTGCCCCCCGGCCCGCCCGTCTTCGGGTACGGGATCTCCAGGCGCATCCAGTGGATGCCCGTGTCCCCGAACTCCGTCCAGTCGAAGTTCACGTTGCGCTGGCCCTCCTTCTCGAACACGAAGCCCGTGTCGGTGGGCCGCACCGAGAACTTGGCCGTGCTGTCCCCTTCGGCCATCGAGTGCGACTGCTTGTGCAGGAAGGTGCCGTGCATCGGGTCCATCACGTTGTCCAGCGCGTAGCGGTAGTCGCACTTCCACTCCGTGTAGCACAGGAAGGAGGAATAGGCCTCGGCGTCGGTGAGCTGCTCGGGCAGCACCAGCGGGGGCGGCTCGTCCACCGGCTCGCTGGCGTTGTAGAGGAACACCGCCCCGGCCACCTCGCGCACGTGGAAGCTGCGCGTGGCCTTCTGGCCCTCGAGCTTGCAGCCCGGGCTGCCGGGCACGCTGGTGACCACGCCGTCGCAGCGCACCTCCACACCGTGGTAGGGGCACGACAGGCGGTCGCCCATGGTCACGCCCTGCGACAGGGGCGCGCCGCGGTGCGGACAGCGGTCCTCCAGCGCGTGCACCTGGCCGTCGGCGCCGCGCCACAGGGCCAGCCTGTAGCCGAAGCGGCGCAGCGACACGGGCCGCTCCT
>NZ_JQKD01000093.1 GCF_000745855.1 Xenophilus azovorans DSM 13620 | reverse complement strand
CCAGGTCCGCAGCGAATCCCGGCCCGGATAGCCCAACGCCTTGACGGTGAAGGCAATGCAGCGCCCGTGCTCGAGGTAGTGTTCGACGGCCCGTTCCTTCTGGGCCTGAGAGTACTTCGGCTTCGAGCGCACATAGCCGTGCGACAGGTCGTGGTGTCGCTCGTACTCCTCATGCCAGTTCTTCAGGGAATTCTTCGTCGGGTAGCCCAGCCGGCGAATGGTCGCCCCAGAACGCTTGCCCAACTTGATGTACAGCTGTACTGCGCGAACTCGATCTTCGTATGAATACATGAACTACCTCCAACGGTAGTCCAAGAAATCCGCCGCACCCCCACTGGCTCAGTTTTCGGTCGGCGCCAACAGTCCAGCACGGCATGCTGGGCATCCAGGTGGACCACACCGAACACCTCGTACGGCAAGGCTCCCAGCCGCACCCGCAGGAAGTCCCGGACCACCGCCGGCGAGTCGAGCACGCAGGCACCGCGCACCCGCCCTGCCAGCACGCACTGCGCCGCCGCCAGGACTTCATCGGCGCCGGCCGGCCGGTATGCACCCTTCGCGTCGCGCACCAGCAACGCGGACGAAGCAGCAGCAGCGAAGGAGTCGAGGGAAGAGACGAGATCGTGCGCCATGGCGAACTCCAGTGACCGGGCGGGATTGCCCGGGACCGGAAGCGGCACGCCGCAGCGCAGCGGTCACAGGTTCGAAGACGGCCGAAGGACGCCAGCGTGCGCCACGCGCACGCGCCGACCTTGAGCGCGAGACCGACGTGGCAGGCTCAAGGGACCCAGCAAGCCAGCCTCACGCCCTCCACGGGGCCTCTTGCAAGCGCAGCGCGCAGCGGCCCCGCCGCAGAGCCTCAGCGACGGAAGGGACGCCTTTCACGATCCTTCGGCGCAGTTCAGAAATTCGCAGCACTGCCTCAGAAGTCAGAGGCTGGTGCAGACCCGCGGCGCCATCACCGCACGACGCCCGTCCGAGAGTGCTCGGATCGAATCCCCAGGGAGGCACGGAAGCCCTGATCGATGAACTTCGAGGGCGGCGCACCGAAATGCCGACGGAAGGCTTGCGTGAATGCGCTGTGGCTTTCGTATCCGCACTCCAGCGCGACCTTCAGCAAGGGTCGGCCGCCAAGGATGGCGTCCAGAGCCCCCTGCAGTCTGGCCTGCTGGCGCCACCGCCCAAAGCTCATGCCCGTGGCGGTCTTGAAGTGCCGCTGGAAAGTCTTGGCACTCATCGCGAGCGCCGTCGCCCACTCCTCCGTGGAGAACGGATGTGACGCATCCGCAGCGAGCGTTCGGCAGACGGCCGCCATCTGTTCGTCTGCAGGCCACGGCAGATGAAAGGGCAGCGGGTGCTGGCTTCGCAGTTCTTCCACCAGCAGTTTCGCCACCAACTGTCCGTGCGGCGTGGCGCAGACATCGACCGACAGCGAGGCCGCCCTGGCGATGAGCTCCCGCAGCAGCGCCGACACGTGCACGACGCATTCGCTACGCGGCAGGCGACGCGCCACGGCAGCGGCCACCAGGGTGCTGCGCACACGCACCGGGCCGCACATCAGAAGACGGTGCTCTACCCTCGGAGGCAGCCATACGGCAGTGGTGGGCGGCACGATCCAGCGGCCCCGGGTTGCCTCGACCACCATCACGCCTTCCAGCGCATAGAGCAGTTGTCCACGGTCATGATGGTGGGCATCGACCTCGTGGCCCGCCGGATAGTCGGCGGCCACCCCGGTCAACCACGACTTCGATGCGGCATGACGGTCCAAGTCGACCGCTGCGTGGGCGGTGTACGCCACGTCGATCCTTTCTTCGATTTGTCCGTTCTGAGACAGCAATCGTCCTGATATATGAAGACGGACAACCAGACCGCATCGTATCCTGCCGCCATAGTTTTCAGCCGTTCTTGGATCCACACATGCGCGCGACGCGTTTCCTACAACCAGTGCTCCCACTACTGCCCCTGCGTCGGGGTCCGGGCGCACTTGCTCGCGCCATGACCCATCCTGATTCCCCCTGACCCCGACCTCGACCAGCTTCCGGACGGAAGCAGGGGAATCAGGCTCTTCTTCACCTGATTCCATTCGAGGTTCGCATGCTCTCCCAACCGCACACCAAGTACCGCCCCTATCCGAGCGTTGACCTGACCGACAGGACCTGGCCGTCCCGCACGCTCACGCAGCCGCCCGTTTGGCTGTCCACCGACCTGCGCGACGGCAACCAGGCCCTGTTCGAGCCCATGAGCCGGCAACGCAAGCTCAAGCTGTTCCATGAGTTGGTCCGGCTCGGCTTCAAAGAGATCGAGGTCGGGTTTCCAGCCGCATCGAAGACGGACTTCGACATCGTCCGCACCCTCGTGGACGAGGATCTGATCCCGGATGACGTCACCCCGATGGTGATGACCCAGTTGCGCGAGGACCTGGTCCGGGAGACGGTGCGCAGCGTGCGTGGCGCACGGCGCGCCATCGTTCACCTCTACAACGCCATCGCGCCCGCCTGGCGCGAGATCGTCTTCGGCCTGAGCGTGCCGCAGATCATCGAGATGGTGGAGCACCACATCGGGCTGCTGCGCCGGTTCACGGCAGAGGCGCCGGAAACCCAGTGGGTGCTCCAGTACTCGCCCGAAACGTTCTGCATGGCCGAGCTGGAGATCTCGCTCGCGGTGTGCAACGCCGCGATCGCAGCATGGGATGCCGGTCCCACCCGGCCGATGATCATCAACCTGCCCACGACGGTGGAGGTCACGACGCCGAACGTCTTCGCGGACCAGGTCGAGTGGATGCACCGCCGCCTGCACAGGCGCGAGCACATCGTGCTCTCGGTGCATCCGCACAACGACCGGGGCACCGGCGTGGCCTGCGCGGAGCAGGCGCTGCTGGCCGGGGCGCAGCGCGTGGAAGGCTGCCTGTTCGGCAATGGCGAGCGCAGCGGCAACCTGGATCTCGTGACGCTGGCGCTCAATCTCTACGCCCAGGGCGTCTCGCCGGGCCTCGATTTCTCCGACATCGCGGCGGTCGCACGCATCGCCGAAGAGTGCACCTCGCTGCCGATTCATCCCCGGCACCCGTACGTGGGCGACCTGGTCTTCACCGCGTTCTCGGGATCGCACCAGGATGCGATCGCCAAGGGCTTCGCGGCGCAGGCCGCCGACGGGCCGTGGCGCGTCCCCTACCTGCCGATCGATCCGAAGGACATCGGCCGGACCTACGACAGCATCGTGCGGGTCAACAGCCAGTCCGGCAAGGGAGGCATCGCCTACCTCCTGGAGCGCGACCACGGGGTCGTCATGCCGCGCCGCATGCAGATCGAGTTCAGCGCCATCGTCCAGAAGCATGCCGAGGCGAGCGAGACGGAGATCAGCAGCGAGGAGATCTGGCGCCTCTTCAGCGAGGTGTACTTCGATCCGCTGCGCGAGGGCGCCTACCGCTACGTCGCACACGCGCTGGACGAGGGCCCGGGCGGAGACACCCTGCGCCTGCAACTGGACTGCACGGCGCTCGGGCAACGGATCGAATCGAGCGGGCGAGGAAACGGGCCGATTGCAGCCACGGTCGCGGCCCTGAACCCCGCCCTGCGCGTGGACAGCTACGAGCAGCGCAGCCTGGGGAGCGGCGCGGATGCCAGGTCCATCGCCATCGTCGAAGTGGCGCACCCGTCCATCGCGGGGAGCCGCTTCGGCGTCGGGGTGCATGACAGCATCGCGACCGCGTCGGTGCTGGCCACGCTGGGGGCCTTCAACCGTCTGGGAGTGCCGCTGGAGAAGGCGGGCACCTCGGCGCCGACGACGGTCACCGCCTGACATGTGCCGGGCGAGCGCGAGACCCGGCTGGCCCGAAGCCAGGCGAGTCGGCCTGCGCACGGGAGTTGTCGCTTTCTCTGGATCGAATGGCTTCGGTGGAGCACGGCAGCGCGGCACCCCCGCCCTACATTTTGTTCGTCGCAGTCCGCGGGATGTTCGGACGCGGCTCCATCCTGTCGTGCACGCCAGCACACCGCTGCGTCCACGCCGGGGCGGGTGGTGTGCGGCCCCCCCCGTGGCCGCATGTTGGAGACATGGGCCGGCTTCGTGCGAGACCTGGCGGTCGCGAGGCGGCTCGCATCTGAGAGAGAAAAGAAGATGGCACACGTCGAAACGCTGGCCTCGGTGCGCTCGTTCCTGGAGCGAACGCACAGGCTTCACATCCATGGCACGGGCGTCGATGCACAGGAAGGCGGCTCGCTGCCTGTGCACGATCCCGCCACCGGGACGGTGCTCTGCCACGTTCCGGCCGGCGGCGCCGCCGACATCGACGCCGCCGTGCGCGCCGCGCGAACGGCCTTCGACGGCCCCTGGCGCACGATGCGCCCTGCGGACCGGGAGCGGCTGCTGCTCGGGCTGGCGCAGCTCATCGAGGACAACGCCGAGGAGCTGGCGCAGATCGAGACGCTCAACCAGGGCAAGTCGATCACCTATGCGCGCGCGCTGGACGTCGCCTACACCGCGGAGTGCATGCGCTACATGGCCGGATGGGCGACGAAGCTGGAGGGCCAGACAGTGGACGTCTCCATCCCGTTCCCGCCCGGGACGGCGTACCGCGCCCTCACGCTGCGCGAGCCGCTGGGCGTCGTGGGCGCGATCGTCCCCTGGAACTTCCCGCTGCTGCTCGCCGTGATGAAGGTGGCGCCCGCGCTGGCGGCCGGCTGCACGGTGGTGCTCAAGCCCGCGGAGGAAACCCCGCTGACCGCCCTTCGCTTCGCCGACCTGTGCGCCGAGGCCGGCCTGCCGCCGGGCGTCGTCAACGTCGTGACGGGGCTGGGTCACGTCGCGGGCGCGGCGCTGGCTTCGCATCCGGGCATCGACAAGATCTCGTTCACCGGGTCGACCGAGGTGGGCAAGCTGGTCGGCCGCGCTGCGCTGGACAACGTGACGCGCTTCACCCTCGAGATGGGCGGCAAGTCGCCCTTCATGGTGCTCGCGGACGCCGACGTCGAAGCGGCGGCGGCCGGCTCCGCCGGCGCGATCTTCTTCAACGCGGGCCAGGTCTGCGCCGCCGGCTCGCGCCTGTACGTGCACCGCTCCGTCTTCGACAGGGTGGTCGAGGGTGTCGTGCGCCATGCGAAGGCGATGGCGTGCGGCCCCGGCATGGACCCCGACAGCGGCATGACGCCGCTGGTCTCGCGCAAGCAGCTCGATCGGGTCACCCGGTATGTCGAGAGCGGGATTGCCGACGGCGCGCGCGCGGCCTATTGCGGCAGCACCGGCGATCAGCCCGGCTTCTTCTATCCCCCCACGGTCCTGGTGGACGTCAGGCAGGACATGCGTGTCGTGCAGGAGGAGATCTTCGGCCCGGTGCTCGTCGCCACGCCGTTCGACGACCTCGACGACCTGGTGCGCAAGGCCAACGACTCCAGCTACGGGCTGGCCGCCAGCATCTGGTCGCGCGACGTGGGGCAGGTCATGGGACTGATCCCGCGCATCCGCTCCGGACTGGTCTACGTCAACACCCACGGGGTGATCGATCCGAACTTCAGCTTCGGCGGCGACAAGCAGTCGGGCATGGGCGTGGAGATGGGAAAGGCGGGCGTGGAGGCCTTCACCCGCATCAAGTCCGTGTGCCTCGCCTACGCCGATGGCCGGCAGCCGGGCTGAGCACGAGAACGTGCCCACATCGTCGAAAGGAGAACAAGCATGAAATGGATCCCCTCCCGCCTCGCCCTGGCTGCCTGCGCTGCTGTGGTGTGCGCAGGCGCTGCTGCCGCGCCCACCCTCACGCCGCTGACCGGCGAGGACCTCGCGAGGCCGCGCAAGGGCGCCGAAGAATGGCCCGCCGCCGGACGCACCTACGAGGGCACCTTCTCCAGCCCCCTGTCGCGGATCAACGAGAAGAACGTGAAGGGCCTGGGCCTGGCCTGGCACCTGGACCTGCCCACCGACCGGGGGCTGGAGGCCACGCCGCTGGTGGTCGACGGCGTGATGTACTTCTCCCTGCCCTGGGGCCATGCCATGGCGGTCGATGCGCGCAGCGGCAAGACCCTGTGGCACTACGACCCGGGCGAGGTGAAGAAGGTGGCGAAGGACACCTGCTGCGATGCCGTGAACCGGGGCGTCGCGCTGTGGGGCGACAAGGTGTTCGTCGGCGTCATCGACGGCCGCCTCGTGGCGCTGGACCGCGCCACGGGCAAGGTGGCGTGGGAGGTCCAGACCGTGGACCGGAGCCAGCCCTACACCATCACCAGCCAGCCGCTGGTCATGAAGGACATCGTCGTCATCGGCAACAGCGGCGCGGACTTCGGCGTGCGCGGCTACATCACGGCCTACGACACGAAGACGGGCAAGCAGCTCTGGCGCTTCTACACCGTCCCGGGCGATCCCTCCAAGCCGTTCGAGCACGAGGAACTGGCCGTGGCGGCCAAGACCTGGAAGGGCGACAAGTACTGGAAGTACGGCGGCGGTGGAACGGTCTGGGGCAACATGAACTACGACCCTGAACTGGACCTGCTCTACGTCGGCACCGGCAACGGCTCGCCCTGGAACCGGGAGGTGCGCAGCCCGGGCGGCGGAGACAACCTCTTCCTGTCGTCGATCCTGGCCATCAAGCCGGAGACGGGCAAGCTGGTCTGGCACTACCAGACCACGCCGGGTGAGAGCTGGGACTACACCGCCACCGCCAACATGGTGCTGGCGACGCTGAAGATCGGCGGCAAGGAACGCAAGGTGCTGATGCAGTTCCCGAAGAACGGCTTCTTCTACGTCCTGGACCGGGCGACGGGCGAACTCCTGTCTGCCGACAAGGTCGGCAAGGTGACGTGGGCGAAGAGGGTCGACCTGAAGACCGGACGGCCGGTGGAGGAGCCCGGCGCGCGCTACGAGACCAAGCCGATCCTGCTCTGGCCCGGCGCCTACGGGGCCCACAGCTGGCAGCCGATGGCGTTCAGCCAGAAGACCGGCCTGGTCTACATCCCGTACCAGGAAATGGCCGGCGGCTACCGCAACGAGGGCAAGGAGTTCGTGCACCGCAAGGGCACCTTCAACACCGGCAGCGCGTTCTTCGACGGCACCTCGTTCCCGCGGCGCTTCGCCAGCGGCGCGCTGGTCGCATGGGATCCGGTCAAGCGCAAGGCCGCATGGAAGGTCCCGCTGGCGTCGGTCTGGAACGGCGGGGCGCTCGCCACCGACGGTGACCTGGTCTTCCAGGGCAACGCGCACGGCGAGTTCGTCGCCTACGGGGCGACCACGGGCAAGCCGCTGTGGCGTTTCGACGCGCAGACCGGCGTGCTGGCCAGCGCCTCGACCTATTCCATCGACGGGGAGCAGTTCGTCGCGGTGCTCGCCGGCTGGGGCGGCGGCGCACCGATGGTCGGCGGCGAGGCCGACAACTTCACGGGCGTGCGCAACAAGAGCCGGCTGCTGGTCTTCAAGCTGGGCGGCACGGGCAGCCTGCCTCCGTTGCCGGCCAAGGAGGAAAGCCGCCGGGTGCCCACCGGCACCGATGCCAGCGGCGAATCCATCGCGATCGGCAGCAAGACCTTTCATATCTACTGCTCCAAGTGCCACGGCGTGGGCGGCGAGAGCGGTGGACTGGTGCCGGACCTGCGCCGCACGCCCTACACGCTCAGCGCCGAGGCCTTCCGGGCCGTGGTGACCAACGGCATCGAGGCGCGCGGGATGCCGTCCTTCTCCTCCGAAGTGCAGCCGCAGGACATCGAGCACATCCGGGCCTACCTGCTGGACAAGGAGAAGAAGGACTTCGGCCAGACCTCCGCCAAGAAGTAGCGAAGCCGGCCTGCGAGCGGCCACCAGGCAACTCGCAGGCCACCGGCATCCGGCGGCTCAGAACCGGTAGACGCCGCCAAGCCCGAGCGTCCAGCTGCGCCCGGGCGCCGGCTCGAAATAGCGCGCGTTGCCCTCGTTGACGATGACCGAGCCGGCGTAGCGCCGCCCGGCCAGGTTGTCCACGCGCGCGAAGGCGTTGAACTCCCACCGCTCCCACTGCTGCACGTAGCCCGCGTACAGCGAGGCCACCGCATAGCCCGGCGCGCTGGCGGTGTTGCGGTCGTTGGCCTGCACGCGGCCCAGCGCGCGCAGCTCCGCCCCCGCGCGCCAGCCCTGCGGCGGCACCCAGCCGACGCTGGCATAGAAGGACTGCCGCGCGATACCGGGTATGCGGTTGCCCGCCGCCACGAGATTGCCGCTGCCGCAGGGCGAGGGCGAGCAGAAGGCATCCCGGTAGCGCGCATCCAGCCAGGTCAGCGCCACCTGCGTGCGCCAGTGGTTCGCCGTCTCGTGCTGCCAGCCCAGTTCGAAGCCCCGGCGCCGCGTGTGGCCCGCGTTCTGGAAGGTGGAGCGCCCACCCGTGTTGGTGGCCGTCACGATCTCGTCCTTCGTGCGGGTGTGGAACAGCGCCGCCGTCAGCAGCCCGCCCGCGATACGCGCCTTGGCGCCCAGTTCCACGCTGTCGTTCACCGAGGGACGCAGCGCGAAGTTCAGGCCGCCCGTGCCGTCGGGCCGGTACGAGAGTTCGTTGAGCGTCGGCGTCTCGAAGCCGCGCCCTGCCGACAGGTACAGCGCCAGGTCGCGCGTGGGCTGCCAGCGCAGCGAGGCCACCGGCAAGGTGCGGGCGTAGCGCGCCCGGCCGCTGTCGTCGCCGTTGCGGCCGATCACGTACAGGTCGCGCGAGTCGAAGCGCACCCGGCTGCGGCGCACGCCGGCCTCCAGCGTCCACTGTTCGGCCAGGCGCCAGGTGGCCTGCGCGTAGGGGTCGAGGTTGGACACGCTGTTGTGCTCCAGCCGCCGCAGCCGTCCGCGCACGCCCAGCAGCGGCGCGGCCGCCGGGCCGAGGTAGTTCTCGTAGCCGCTGCGCCGCTCGCTCAGGCTGTCGTAGCCCAGGCCCGCGACCAGTTCGAAGGGGCGCCCGGCCAGATCGAAGCCGCCCTGCCAACGCACGTCCAGCCCGCTGTAGTTGCGGTGCAGGTCGATCACGCCGCCGGCGTGCAGCGGGTTCTGCTGCGCCGAGGGCGGGATGGACTGGAACTGCACGGTGTCGCGCTGGCCGCCGTAGAGCATCACGCGTAGCTGCTGGCGCTGGTCGAGGCGGTGCTCCCACAAGAGGCCGGCCTGGCTCTGCAGCACGCTCTTGCGGGTGTCGTACTGC
>NZ_KN050770.1:11760-15384 GCF_000745855.1 Xenophilus azovorans DSM 13620 | reverse complement strand
GGCAGGCAGTGTTCACGAAGAACGCGGCCGTCAATCAGGGCGAAGGCCCGCAGCAAGTCGTCATGGGCGTGTCCGGAGCCTCGCGCGCCCACGCCCGCGAGGACCGCATTTCGCCGAACGAACTGGAAGCCCTGGAGAACGAACATGGCGGCACGCCGCTGGACGCCGGAGCAGCGCGCCCGGCAATCGGAAATCGCCCGAGCGGCGAAGCCCTGGCTGCGGTCAACCGGGCCTCAAACCCCCGAGGGAAAAGCCGTGTCGCGCGCTAACGCCTACAAGGGCGGCCGCCGCGACATCATGCGCGCGCACAACCGCTTCCTGCGGGACCGCCTGCACGCGTTCGATGAGGCGCTGGAGGTGGCGTATCGCACCGCGAAGCTGCTGGTGGAGGCGGGCCGTGGCTGATCTCCCGCGTGTCGGCAACGCCATCCAGGCGGCCAACCGGCGCCGGCTGCAGGAGCTGGAATCGCGCCGACAGGCCCGCGTCATCCTCAATCCGGTCGAGGTGGCGGGCAAGTACAGCGCTGCGCGCATGCTCACGACAACGCTGGGCGGACAGGTGCGGCCGATCACGCCGCAAGACCTCGCCGCCTTCCGCAAGGCTGTCGCCAACCTGGGCAAGAAGGTGTCCCAGGGCATCACGGCTGCCGAGGCGCTGGGCCTGTCTCGACCTGCGGATGTGCAGCGCGCCCGCGAGGAAATCCGCTACAGCATGGTGGTCCGCCTGCAGGCCGGCAAGCTGCAGCTCGTGACGAACGCCAGCGCGCAGTCGCGGGTGAATCGGCACCACGTCACCGTCGAGTTCGTCCAGTATTCCGCCGCGCTCGCGCGCCCCGGCAAGCCGCTGGGTGCCGCCATGTGGCTCGTCAAGGAGACGCCTCTGCGCTTCGAGTGCGATTGCGAGCACTTCCGCTACTTCCTGCGCTATGTCGCCTCGGCTGGTGGTTGGGTGGCGGGCCGGGTGGAGCACGGGTACCCTAAGCTGAAGAACCCGATGCTGGCCGGGGCCTGCTGCAAGCACCTCGTGCGCGTGATGACGGACCTGCAGCAGTCCGGCGGCATCCGGCAGCGCATCGCCAACATGATCGAGGCCGACCGCCAGCGCATCGACGCGCCCGGCAAGGCCAGGCCGAAGGTGTTCACCGTCAGCCAGCAGGAAGCCGAGGGCATGCTGCCGAAGCGCGCCCGCACGATCCGCGTGCAACCGTATCAGCGCCGCGCCACGCTCACGCCGAAGGCGACGGCTGCAGACATTCGCCTCGCGATGGCCGTGTACGCCGGCAAGACCGATGCCGCATCGCAGGCCATCACCCGTGCCCTGGCCGCACTCGCCGCGCAGCAAACGCGCCCATGAATTTCAACTCCCGAGGAACGATGTGAACCATTCCAACGACAACGCCGGCCACGTGGCCGAGTACATCGGCGCCGAGCTGCTGACCGAACTGGCACTCGACGCGAACGGCCAGCCTTTCCCGGACGATCCCGAGCACTACGCGCAAGAGGATGCGGCCGACCTCCAGCCCGTGGCCCTCGGCCCGGTCCGATTTCGCGTGCTCGACGCCGATGCGCGCGAGCTGGCCGAAGCCCTGGGCGCCGTCGATCCCGCGCACCCCGACGGCGCCAAGCTGCTGGTCGAGCTGCACCCCGATGAACCCGAGGACGCACTGGTGATGGGCTCCTACGTCAACGTCGAGGCTGCTTCGGGTGTTGTGCTGACGTTCCTTATCTGGTGCTCCACCTTCGACCGCGATGCGCCGATCCCGCCGGAGTTCGACCTCGGCGAGGGGGCGACGCGCAATGCGGCGCTGGCCTCCCTCGGCCCCCGCCAGGCGCTGTTGATCCAGGCATTCGCCGACCACGAGGAAGCGCCCGAGGCGCGTCAGCAGGCCGTCGCGGCGCTGCAGGGCGTGGTGCTGCACATCATGAATCGCATGGGCGTCGGCGATACGCCCTTCGACGCCGAGGAGGCAACAGCCCTTCGGCTCGCCCTCGACGGCGACCTGTGCATGCCGACGCTGCAGCAAATTGCGGAGCGAGACGCGGAACTGGCCGGCGCCCTTGCGCGCGTGGTGGAAGTCATTGGAGGCGCCGCGTGAACGGCTCGGCCCTGAACGGCGTGCAGCCGGCGCTCACCTCGAAGTGGGACGGCCTGAACGCGCACCTGCTCGCGCACTTCTTCGCCGTAAAGCGTCAGGACTCGGAGGACAAGCAGTCCTCCACCTGGGTGCGCGATCCCGACAGCCCCGTGGTGGTGGCGCCCATCTCGGAGGCGCATGCCGAGATCGTCGCCAACTGGCAGTCCGCGTTCGAGAACATCGGCCCCGATCAGAAGTTCTCGACGCTCAGCGCCATGCTGCAGACGGGCGCACTCACGTCGGTGCTGCAGGCGATCCAGAAGCAGTTCCCGACCATCGAGAGCCTGGATCAGGTCAACGGTCGCGTCGCCTCGCTGGCCGGCCGCTCGAACCTCACGAAGCTCAACAGCATGCAGGTCTTCAACGGTATGCCGCCGATGAAGATCACGCTCACGGCCCATTTTCGAGCCTACGACAACGCCGACGAGGAGGTTGAGCGCCCCATCGACCAGTTGATCCGCTGGGCGGTGCCGCAGGAAATCGCGCCCGACGGCATCCTGGCCTCATCCGCACGCGGCGAGCCCTCACTGTTCGCCAGCAAGACCCCGCAGATCATCGGCATGAGCTTCGCCAACCGGCTGTTGATGCCGCTGGTCATCGAGTCCATCCCTTACCCCCTGTCCGGTCCTCGCGGCTCCGATGGCTCCCTGGTGCAGGCGCAGATGCAAATGCAGATCGCCACCCTGACAGCCATCGACGCGAACGACTGGAGCACCACGCGAGTTCAGCGATGAGAGACGACACCGACGACTGGAGCCTGATGCTCCTGCCAAACCCCGAGGGGCGCAAGCCGGCACGCCGCGTTCAGCCGCTAAGGGCCCCGGTTCCCACGCCGCAGGAGGCGCCGCGCCATCCCGCCGCGATCCTCGACGGCATGCGCGACCGGCTCGATGGCTTGCTGCACCCTGGCAACCCCGCTGTGCCTGTGAAGCGCTTCTACCGCAATGGCCGCGTGGACGGCTTCATGCAGATCGTCCGCAGGAAGGGATAACTCATGGCAATGTTCAAGGCGGATGATCGGGGCTTTCTCGTCGGTGAGCTGCTGGACACCTCGCGCGAGCTGCTGGCGACGCAGCGCCAGAGCCTGACCATCTGGCGCGCGGTGCGCTCCGATGTAGCAGCCATCGCGCGCGCAATGGGCGTGCAGTCCCGCGCCACGCGCGCGGTGGCGGCGGTGGTCGAGCGCGCCTCGCGCTCTGCGCCGTCGGCCACGCCATCGGCTGGCCTGGGTGGCATCGGCCAGGTGGTGACGCCGGTGGGACGCGGCGGCGCGCGCACTTCGCCGACCACTGTTGCCGCATCTCGCCCCCAGGCGCGCACGGAGGTTCGCCCCACGGTGGTGGTGCAGCCCCGTGGCGCGAACGGGCGCTTCCAGCGCGGCGAGGGCAAGGGCGACGAGGGCGGGAAGAATGCCAGCGGCGGCATGCTCAGGGACGCGGCCGGCCGTCTCTCGCGCGCGGCAGGCGCCATCGGCGCGGCGGCTGGCAGC
>NZ_KN050770.1:0-9790 GCF_000745855.1 Xenophilus azovorans DSM 13620 | reverse complement strand
CCCCCGAGGGAAAAGCCGTGTCGCGCGCTAACGCCTACAAGGGCGGCCGCCGCGACATCATGCGCGCGCACAACCGCTTCCTGCGGGACCGCCTGTACGCGTTCGATGAGGCGCTGGAGGTGGCGTATCGCACCGCGAAGCTGCTGGTGGGGGTGGGCCGTGGCTGATCTCCCGCGCGTCGGCAACGCCATCCAGGCGGCCAACCGCCGCCGCCTGCAGGAGCTGGAATCGCGCCGGCAGGCCCGCACCATCCTCGCCCCGACGGAGGTGGCGGGCAAATACAGCGCTGCGCGCATGCTCACGACGACGCTGGGCGGCCAGGTGCGGCCAATCACACCGCAAGACCTTGCCGCCTTCCGCAAGGCTGTCGCCGACCTGGGCAAGAAGGCCCAGCAGGGCATCACGGCCGCCGAGGCGCTGGGCCTGTCCCGACCTGCGGATGTGCAGCGCGCCCGTGCGGAAATCCGCTACAGCATGGTCGCCCGCCTGCAGGCCGGCAAGCTGCAGCTCGTGACGGACTCCGGCCCGCAGTCGCGGATGAACCGGCACCACGTCACGGTCGAGTTCGTCCAGTATTCCGCCGCGCTCGCGCGCCCCGGCAAGCCGCTCGGCGCCGCCATGTGGCTGGTCAAGGAGTCGCCCTTGAAGTTCGAGTGCGACTGTGAACACTTCAGATTCTTCTTGCGATACGTCGCCTCCGCTGGCGGCTGGGTGGCGGGCCGGGTGGAGCACGGGTATCCCAAGCTGAAGAACCCGATGCTGGCCGGCGCCTGCTGCAAGCACCTCGTGCGCGTGATGACGGACCTCCAACAGTCCGGCGGCATCCGGCAGCGCATCGCCAGCATGGTCGAGGCCGACCGCCTGCGCATCGACGCGCCTGGCAAGGCCCGGCCGAAGGTGTTCACCGTCAGCCAGCAGGAAGCCGAGGGCATGCTGCCGAAGCGCGCCCGCACGATCCGCGTGCAACCGCATCAGCGCCGCGCCACGCTCGCACCGAAGGCCAGCCAGCAGGACATCGCGGTGGCCCTCGCGACATTCGCCAGCAAGACCGATCCGAACAGCCGTGCCATCGCCCGCGCCCTGGCCGCCCTGGCCGCGCAGCAGGCGCGCCAATGATCTTCAACTTCCGAGGAACCCTGTGAACCAAACCGAACACCTGATGAACGACCCAGCCATCTCTCCGGAGGCGCAAGTCCTCGCGGGAGAAGTCCTGGCGAAGATGGCGCTGGGCGCCGCCGGCCAGCCCTTCCCCGACGAACCCGAATACTTCGAGGCGGCCGATGCTGCAGCGCCCGAGGTGGTGTCTCTCGGCCCGGTGCGCTTCAAGATCATCGACGACGACGCGCGCCCCCTGGCGCAGGAGCTGGGCGCCATCGACCCCGAGCACCCGGAGGCCACTGCGCTGCTGGTGGAGGCCGAAGACCCGCAGGCGCTCACCACGGGGCGATACGTGACCGTCGAGGCTGCGCCCGGCGTGGCGCTGGTGTACCTGATCTACATCGCCCACGCCGACCTCAACGACCCTGCCGCGCCCGACTACGGCCCCGAGGCGTTCCGCCTGCCAGCGCTCGACGCGATCCGGCTGCATCCTGGCCGTGCGCTGCTCGTGCAGGTGTTCGCCGAGGACGAGGAGGCCGCCGGGCAATCCGATGCGCGCCAGCAGGCTCTCGCCGCGCTGCAAAGCGTGGTCTTGCACCTCATGAACAGCATGGGCAAGGGCGAGATTGCTTTCGATCCTGACGAGGCAACGGCTCTGCGGCTGGCCCTGGACGGCGACCTGAACATGCCCGTGCTGCAACGCCTCGCCGAGCGCAATGCGGAACTGGCCGGCGCCCTGGCCCGCGTGGTGGATGCCGTCGAGGGTGCAGCGTGACCGGCGCTGCGCTCAACGGCGCGCAGCCGGCGCTTACGTCGAAGTGGGACGGGCTGTCTCCGCATCTGCTCGCGCACTTCTTCGCGGTCAGGCGCGAGGACTCCGAGGACAAGAGGTCCAGCACCTGGGTGCGCGATCCCGATGGCCCGGTGGTCATCGCGCCCATCACCGAAGCAACCGCCGAGATCACAGCCAACTGGCAGTCCGCATTCGAGAACATCGGCCCGGATCAGAAGTTCTCGACCCTCTCGGCCATGCTGCAGACGGGTGCGCTCACGTCGGTACTGCAGGCGATCCAGAAGCAGTTCCCGACCATCGAAAGCCTGGATCAGGTCAATGGGCGCGTCGCCTCGCTAGCGGGCCGCTCGAACCTCACCAAGCTCAACAGCATGCAGGTGTTCAACGGCATGCCGCCCATGAAGATCAACCTCACGGCGCACTTCCGCGCCTACGACAACGCGGCCGAGGAGGTGGAGAAGCCCATCGACCAGTTGATCCGCTGGGCGGTGCCGCAAGAAATCGCGCCCGACGGCATCCTGGCGTCGTCCGCGCGCGGCGAGCCCTCTCTGTTCGCCAGCAAGACCCCTCAGATCATCGGCATGAGCTTCGCCAACCGGCTGCTGATGCCGCTGGTCATCGAGTCCATTCCCTATCCCCTGTCCGGCCCTCGCGGCTCCGATGGCTCACTGGTGCAGGCGCAGATGCAAATGCAGATCGCCACGCTCACGGCCATCGACGCGAACGACTGGAGCACCACGCGAGTTCAGCGATGAAACACGACACCGACGACTGGAGCCTCATGCTCCTTCCCGACCCCGAGGGGCGCAAGCCGGTGCGCCGCGTCCAGCCGCAAAGGGCTCCGGCTCCCACGCCGCAGGAGACGCCGCGCCATCCTGCCGCGATCCTCGACGGCATGCGCGATCGGCTCGATGGCCTGCTGCACCCCGGCAAGGCCATCGCTCCGACACGGCGCTTCTACGGCCCCGATGGCCGCGTGGCGGGCCTGATGCAAATCACCCGCCGGAAGGGGTAAGGCGACATGGCACTCTTCAAATCGGACGACCGGGGCTTCCTCGTCGGCGAACTGGTGGACACCTCGCGCGAGATGCTGGCCGCGCAGCACCAGAGCCTCAACATTTGGCGGGGCGTGCGCTCCGACGTTGCAGCCATCGCGCGTGCTATGGGGGTGGCTGGCCGAGCAGGCCGCACCGTGCCGGCCGTGGTCAAGCGGTCTTCGCGTTCGGCGCCGTCGGCCACGCCATCGACTGGCCTGGGTGGCGTCGGCCAGGTGGTGACGCCGGTGGGACGCGGCGGCGCGCGCACTTCGCCGACCACTGTTGCCGCATCTCGCCCCCAAGCGCGCACGGAGGTTCGCCCCACGGTGGTGGTGCAGCCCCGTGGCGCGAACGGGCGCTTCCAGCGCGGCGAGGGCAAGGGCGACGATGGCGGGAAGAATGCCAGCGGCGGCATGCTCAAGGACGCGGCCGGCCGTCTCTCGCGCGCGGCTGGAGCCATTGGCGCGGCGGCTGGCAGCATGGAGAACGTGGACGCGACCGTCGCGGCCGGCAAGGAGATCGCCGACGTGGTGGCGCCGCTCGGGCGCGGCCTGTTCGGCCTGTTCGGACGCACCGCCGAGCGAAAGAAGGAGCGCTGGTATCAGCGGTTCTGGAAGGCGCTGACCTCGCCCGTGTTCGGCAAGCGCAGCGACCAGCCGGCGGCGGCCGCCGGGCCGGGCATCCTGCAGACGATGCTGGGCGGCATGTTCGGCGGGGTGGGCGGCCTGCTATCCAAGATGCCGAGCCTGCTCATGACGGTGTTGTCGCGCATCTTCCTGCCGCTGGTGGCGGTGTGGGGCGCCTGGAACCTGGGCCAGTGGATCGGCGAGAAGATCAACAAGTGGCTCACCGACTCGGGCGTCATGGAGAAGGTGTTCGACGCCTTCGACGCCATCGGCGAGGCGTTCGACTCCGCATGGAATGCCGTCAGCGGCGCGGTGGACACTATCGTCAAGACCGTCTCCGACACGTGGACCACGATCACCGACACGGTGAAGAAGGCCATCGACGGGCTGCTCGACATCCCCAAGAAGGTCGGCGAGTTCTTTGCCGGCCTGGACGGGGCGATCCGCAAGATTCCGATCATCGGCGACGCCTATGGCAAGGCCGTGGACGCGCTCAAGGAGGCGGCCGCCGACATGAAGAGGGGCTACACCGAGGGCGAGTCCGGCAAGCCCGACGGAAAGCCCGCCAGCGCTGCCCAGGCCGTCGGCCGGGACGTGGGGCAGGTGGTGCGCGGCGCGAAGGATGTAGGCACGCAGGCGAAGGCCGGCTACGACACGGCGCGCGGCCGCGAGACCGATGCGCCGGCGCCGGACTCGGCACTGCAGCGCGTCGCGCGTGGTGCGGGCGGCGCGGCAGGAACGGCGGCCGGCTGGGTGCTGGGCAAGACCTCGGAGCGTTTCGAGTCGGGCGGGCGCGGCGTGGGCACGGTGTCCAACGGCAAGGGGGATCGCGGCGGCGCGAGCTACGGCACGTACCAGCTCGCCAGCAAGACCGGCACCCTGGACAAGTTCCTCCAGGCCAGCAGCTACGGCAAGCAGTTCGCGGGCCTGACGCCGGGCACGGCCGAGTTCAATGCGAAGTGGAAGGAGATCGCCAAGGACGATCCGGCCTTCGGCGACGCGCAGCACGACTTCATCAAGGGCACGCACTACGACCCGGCCCTGGCCGGCCTCAAGGCGGCCGGCATCGACCTGTCGGGCCACGGTGCGGCGGTGCAGGACGCCCTCTGGTCCACGTCAGTGCAGTTCGGCGCCGGCAGCGTCAAGAGGAACGACGGCGCCATTGGCCTGTTCCGCAAGGCTCTGGCCGGCAAGGACGCCAACAAGATGACCGGCGCCGAGATCGTGGCCGCCGTGCAGGACTACAAGGCTCGCAACAACGAGACGCTGTTCGCGCGGTCGAGCGCCGAGGTTCGTGCCGGCACGCTCAGGCGCGCCACGGCAGAGAAGGCCGCGCTGCTGAAACTGGATGGGACGCAGACGGCCGCGTCTACGGTGCCCCGCGTGCCGGCCGCCAACGTGCCGCCGGCCACCCCGCCTACGGTCCCGCCGACGCCGGCGGACGAGGTGCCGAACAGGCTGAACTCCTCGGGCGGCAGCGGGCCGGTGCAGGTGTCTATCAACGACCGGACCACGCAGGACGTGCGCAACCGGCGCATCGCGAACCTCGCCAGCGGTGGCATCTCACCGGCCTGACGGTGCCGCTACTCACGAAGACGGCCCTGTGGGGCCGTTGCCGTCTCCGTACCTGCCACGGGCAAGCCGCCGCAGGTGTTCAACGGCCTGTTTCGCGACTTCGGGGTACTTGGTCGCATTGACATGCCAGAAGGAGGCGTGTGGGATGAGCAGTACCCGTGGACCACCAGGAGGATGAAATGTTTCGCGCCCGGCGGCGTAGGTGGCATTCAGCGACTTGTAACCGCGCCAATGATCCGCGAGGGCAGGAAACAGAGCACGCCCAAACGTCAAGAGGGGCGGCGTTCCCATGAACACCACGGCATCGGGGCGGTGGCGGGAAATGAATCCATGGTGCCATTCTGCGCAGGCTTCGATGTAGGCCGGATCGCGCTTCCAATATCGAGCGAGGCCCAGCAGATCAGTCCTGCTCTTCCCCAAGCAGAGCACGGAATTCGTGAGAAAGCAGTCCCGTAAGGGGATCGCGGCATCGTTCAGGATGCCTCTCAGGTTGGCGATGGTGCGGTTTGATTCGGGCTCGCCGCCCATCGCGGCAAGGCTCTGCTGATACTCCAGCGGCCCGAAGTCCGTGCCGAAGATCAGGATGCGCTTACTGCCACCGGCATGACTGTGAAAGAAGCCGCCAGCGCCGGGGAAGAATCCGGGCAGCGACAGATGCGGCTCGAAGTCGGTAGTGAAGTAGTCGTTCGGCGCGCACTGGGGGCGCTCGGTATCAGGCATCGCAAAGTGCTCCTGCGCTCATTCTGCATGTGGGATTGCAATGCTGACGGCCCTCGCCGCGCTTGACCGCTTCGATGAGCGATGGGGCGCCCTGGTGGAGTACCTTGGCAGCGGCCTGGACGCTGCGGCGTGATACGTTCAGGAGGTCAGCGGCCTGCTCTTGCGAGACTTGCGGGGTGCGCAAATTTGCGCTGGGCACATGCTGGTTGCCGGCGAACTGGCCCACCTGAATGTTTGCCAGCTTCGCGGCAACGGCTGCACGCTGCGACTCGCTCAGGTGCCTCCGGTGCAGGTTGAGCGACACCACGAAAGAAGCCGGGCGCGAAGAGGCGCCGCAGGATCATGCTGCCCTGAAGCGCTGTCGGCAGGGGTGGACGAGTCGTTCCCTCTCCCCAGGTCCGTCGCCGTCGCTATCGCAGTCGTCCGCGAATTTTGATGGTCAACCGGAGGCGGACATGCAGGCGCGGGTGGAAGGCGCACAGCAGCTTGAGAGGGTGGCTGGTGCAGTCGAACAGGGCGGTGACGATGATCGCGATGAGTGCCATTTGTTGTTTTCCTTGTTGGCGTTGCAGATCGCGCGCCTGAGGTGAACACCTTCAGGCCGCGAGTCGAACACTAGGGGCAAATCCGTCGGGCGGGAATCCCCCCGTAGTCGCACACGTCACCGCGCTGACCATCGGCTCGACCCCCCTTGAATTTGCACCGATGCGGCGCACACACTGGCTGCCACTCATTCACCGAGGACCGTCTTCGTGACCATTGAACAGAACAGGCCGTGCCCGCTATGCGGCGCTGCCGCGCAGCACTACCCATGCGACCATGACAACGCCGTCCACATCAAGTGCGAGACCTGCCGTTGGGTCTTTACCACACGGACGATCCTGCGACGCATCGCGACGATCCGTCCCGAAGATCGGCAACATTTGTGCGCAATGGCTCAGGCTGCGCCCGAGGGCCAGATGTTGCTGATCAAGAGGCCATCTATCGAGGAGGAGCGCGCGGGCAAGCGCTTGGCGCCCGAGTTCGTGCCAGTGCAGAGGGACGGGAGAGCGCCATAATGGCGCCACGCTGGGCACTCGCGATGCGGACATGGTTCGACCATCCGCCCTTGGAAGTAGTGCCAGGAACGCCCCGGACCACCTGGGGCGTTCTTTTTTTGGGAGCGTCAGATCAGCGAGCGATGAAGGCGAGCGCAGTGCCGGCGGCCATCGCGGCCAGGATCGCGACGTAAGGCAGCCAGGAATACCCGCGATCGCCTTCGGCCAGCTTGATCGTTTCTGCCATCAAGCGGCCAATCTCCTCGCGCAGTTGCTCATCTGTCATGGCAGATGGATTGAGGTGCGGCGGCTTCGTGGTCATGGACGCATTCTGGCCGGCGTGACGGGCGATCGGCAAGCATCGGCCAGATACGACAAGGCCCGCACGCGGCGGGCCTGGGCCGCAGATTGTGCGGGGCAGCTCGTTCACGCGACGCGGCGCGCGGGTGGAGCGGTCGGCCCGCCTTTCCGCTTCCTGGCGGCCCGGCGGGGCTTCTTGGCCTCGGTGTCCTGGCCTAGCAATTCCTGCACGGTCGGGATGCCCAGGCCGGTGAGGATCGGGTTGAGCTTCATGTCGAGTGCTGCCGTCGATGCCTTGAAGCCTGGGGTGCGGACCTGATGCTCGCGCATCCAGCGCCCACCCGTGGAGGCGAACTGCTTCGAGATGCCCTCGCGCCGCTCGACCTCCAGGCGCATGCGCCACAGTTCCAGGCCGGTCGCGGCAGCGTGGCCGGCGATCATGTACAGGCCATCGCGGCGCAGGGAGGGCAGAACTTCGCCCGTAACCCAGCGGCGGAAGCGCCGGGCGCCAGGGCGACGACTACGCAGGACGGCGGCAAACAGGCCGGACTCGGTGATGAGGGTGACGCGACGTGACTGAACCGTGCCCGTTGCGGACCTGATGTCCAGTTTGCGGACATCAGCTTCGTCGTCGTCAAGCAGGCGCACCATGTGCGGCGTGTGCTTGAAGCCGAGGACGCGGGCCACATCGACTGCCACGAACCATGCCGCGCCAGCTTCATCGGTGAGGGCGCGGACCTGCGTGCCCTCAAATGCCAGCGGTGCCACGTTCATGAGATCGGTGCTGGCGTCGCGCGCTGGGGCGGCACGCATGCTGCGGACGTTGCTGTAGTGCGGGTCGTTGGCCGCGTGGGGGAAGCGCTGACGCTGTTCGGCGGCGGGCAGGGCACGGGCGGGCTTGCGGGCGGGTTTGCTCATGGCGCGCTCCTCAGACGCTCAGCGCGGCCACAGCCGCCTTGCCGACGAGATCGGCGATGCCGATGCTCATGAAGGCCAGCAGCAGCGGCCGAGATTTCAGGTAGCGCGCAACGGCGCGAGGGATGGATTGGATCAAAGCGACCTCCGGTTACGACAAGGAACTCGTCGAGGAGACGCTTCGCCAGGGATGGCCCTCAAGGGTGCGGCCGGGGACGCTCGTAACCGCCGGGAGGATGGTCCGGCGAGGCCCTGTTGGGCACGTCACAGGCCGCACGCTTGAGGGCCATCGCCGAGATTCACGACTCTCGACGTGCCTCCAGTGTCCAGGGCGACATTGAAATGGAAGCGCTGGTTTTTCCAGCCGCGCCGACCACAAAAAAGCCCGCACATGGCGGGCTCAGCGCGAGGGCAGCGCGGTCTACTTCCCCATGATCTTGTGCAACATCCGTTGCTGCAGCAACTGACGTTCGGCCGGTGACTGGCCGCACCGCGTCGCGGAGCGTTCGGCGCTGGCCCGCTGGCGCGTCGTCGGCCAGTAGCGCCGGCCGTCCTTCGCCATGGTCCACGGGTTGCTGACCTCGCGCATGTGTGTGCCGATGTGCCCGTCCAGTTCGGCCGGGGCGGCGGAGGCCAGGATGGTGCGCTCGGCCGCGCGAAGGCGGCGGTGCCAAATCGCCTTGTCCTGCTTCTCGCTGCAGGCTTGGGCGATGCCGAAGATGGGGGTCTTGCGTCTACTGCGGCTCACGACGTGCTCCTGGCGAATTGCAGTTTGGATGGGTCGAGGTCGGCCCCGATCGCCTGCATGCGCTGGCCGATGCGCAGTAGGTCGTCCGCGCTCAATTCCAAGCGCGCGGCGATGAAGAACAGCATGTGCGGGCTGATGCGGCGCGGCGTGGCACCGCCGGTGTACTTGCGCCACTGCGAGTTGTCGGCCACGCTGGCAAGCTCGGCCATCTGTTCGCCGGTGAAGCCCAGCGCGTCCTTAAGGCGCCGCAGGTCGTCGGTGGTGGGCGAGGTGTAGGGAGTCGTGCCGAGGAAATGAGAACGGCCCCGCAGGGCCGTTTGGTGGGGCGCGCCGTCAGCCGACGATGAGCTTGGACAGCGCCAGGAAGGCACCCATCAGCGCTGCGCCTGCGCCCATCAGCGCCGAGGCGACGGCCACCGGATACCAGCGGCCCTCGCGGTTGAGCTTGGCCGTCTCGGCGGCCAGCTTCGTGATCTCGGCTTCCATCTTGATGATGTCGAGCATGTTGCGCTCCATCGTACCTGCCTTCTGCTCGATTCGCCCGGCGCGGCAGTGACGACGGCAACCTCGCTGCGCTCGATGGCCTGGACAAAGGGTTCGACGGCCATCGCGCAAGACCTTTGTCGCAGCACGCTGCTGCGCGCTCAGGTGGCAATCGCCTGCGCTCGAGCCCGCAGTTCTCGTGCATCGGCAGTGATGCGGCTGAAATCGCTAGCGACGAACTTGAGCCACCGAGGACGGCAATGCTCATCAATCTGTCCCGTCGCCTTGTTCTTCTTCTTCCCGTTGAACCAGATGCTGTGTTTGCCGATGTTCTTGCCGGACTTGTTCCGCACGGAGAGGGTCTTGAACTCCTCGGAGGTCATGATCCACATCATGTCCATGCGCTCCGCGTAGAAGACGAACCAGTAGTTTTCTCGAACTTCCTCATGCGGGATCGC
>NZ_JQKD01000090.1 GCF_000745855.1 Xenophilus azovorans DSM 13620 | reverse complement strand
CGACCGGCGCCGCATCGCCGCGCTGGTGGGCGTGGCGCCTTTGAATCGCGACTCCGGCCAGATGCGCGGGCAGCGTTGCATCTGGGGTGGGCGCGCCGATGTGCGACGAACGCTGTACATGGCCACCCTCACGGCAGTGCGGTACAACCCGGCGCTCAAGGCGTGCTACGAGCGCCTGCTGATGGCCGGCAAGCGCAAGAAGGTCGCCCTGGTCGCCTGCATGCGCAAGCTGCTGACGATGCTCAACGCCATCGCCAAACATGGCTCGATGTGGGATTCGACTATGCATTGCGCTTGACGAGCAAGACGGTTGCTCAGTCGGTGATCCGGCTGCCGTGCGTGGCCACCAGTTGCCACCGACCGTCGCGGAGGGCCCGCACCCACGTGAGGCGGAAAGCATCCTCGAAGCGTCGTGCCTCCTGGCGGCCGGCCAACTGAAGACGCAGCGCCACGACCACGGCGCCGGCCAGCGGCCTGACGACACGTTGCGACGCCTGAGGGTGACTTCACCATGGCGTTAATTTGCCCGCAGGACTCCCTGTGCAGGATGGACGCCCCATGGCACCCGACGACGCTGAACGGGAGGCGCCCGGGTGAACAGCGCCATCGGCGAGGGCTCGCTCATCCTCGGCCACGGGGCGTGCCCGTTGCCTCGCCCTAGGAATGGGACGAGGTCCCGGCTTCGGCCGCGCAGCGGCCGGGTCTCCGGCCCTGTTTCCTGCAAGTCCTGGACGTTCGGCGTGCAGCGCGGTCGAGCAGGTGCCGGCCGGCCGGCAGCGGCTGGCGGGATGGCGTTGGGACAGCCGGGCCGCCTCTTTCCCGACGCCTGCCACGCGCGCTCCGCCGTCCAGGGCAAGGGCTTCGCCACCGCAAGCGGTCCCGGAACGGCCATCGCTGGCGCGTGCCCCTATGGCGTCGAGGCGGCTCCGAAAGCAGATCCCATCCCCACCGCGGCACCCGCCGCAGAAAGGCACGCCATGTCCGCATCCCTCTCGGCTACGTCGCGCTGCTGCCCGCGCACCCAGGCTCTCGCGGGCGTTCCCCCCGCACCCCCCGAGGACTCACCGCAAGCAGACCCTCAGCGCTTCGCGCTGAATCTATCGAGGAGATCAGCATGCCGTTGATCCACGACCGACTGCCGCAGCCGCAGGCGTACTACGAGGCCCAGGATCTTGTGCTGCTGGGCAAGGGCGCTTGGCGCACCACACGCTGCGCATTCCACGGCGGCAGCGACAGCATGCGCGTGAACATCCGCAGCGGCGGCTTCTGCTGCATGGCGGGCTGCGGTGCGCGCGGCGGGGATGTGCTCGCCTACCACATGGCCGCGCATGGCCTGGGCTTCGTCGAAGCGGCCAAGGACCTCGGCGCCTGGGATCCGGAGGACCCCGCCGAGGCGGGCCAGCGATCCGGGCACCGGCTCCCGTACCGACCCCTGGGACTGCCGGCACGGGACGCATTGGCGTTGCTGCGCGAGGACGCGATGGTGGTGGCGGTGGCGGCTGGCAACCTCGCCAGCGGCCACCCGTTGACCGAGGCAGACCGCCGGCGCTTGCAAAAGGGCGCCGCGCGCATCCAGCGCCTGGCCGATGACCTTGGCATCGAGGCCTGGCGCTAGGCCGGGCCGGACATGACGGCATGTCTACGCGCCGGTGTCGCGCCCCGGAGCCGCGCAGGCCCGTGCTTCTGGGTCGTCAGGGGCCGTGCGACGCAGCTTCTCGAGCACCTCACCGTAGTTCGCATGCAGTTCCGGCCAGTGCGCGGCCGGCCGCAGGCGCGAGATGTCCATCCTGCTCTGGGCGACCGCGAGACGCACCGAGGGGTGGCGATGGCCCACGGAGGCGAGCCATCCGGCGCAGTGCACTTCGTGGCCGATGCCCGACTGGTGGCACGCGAACATGGATGCGCCGACGTCCGGTCCCATGCCCCGTTCGTCCGGGCAGGTGGCCTTCAGTCGCTCGGCCAGGGCGAGGCTGAAATGCGGGATGTCGCCGGCGTCCTGGTCGATGCGCCAGGGGCAGCTGGAGCAGGGGGTGCGGGGTGGTTGAGGATGGCTCATGAGTTCGCGACCGCCGGAGCGTCGGCCGGATGCGGCCCGAGGCCAGATGCATGTTCGGCGTGCGTGACGGCACCGAGGGAAGGGTTGCCAGATGGCGGACCGGAGGATAGCGGAAGAGGGAAGGGCGGTGTTGCCTGTGGTGCGCCACCGTATCACGCGGTGCTCGCCGTCAAGGCCTGCCCGCCAGGCGAGCCTGGCGCTTGCGGCCTGCGGCCGTCTTCGAGCCTTGACCGCTGCGCTGCCGCGTGAGCGCGGGTCGCCGCAGGCAATTCCGCCTGTGTCACCCATGGAGCTTCTCATGAACTTCTCCAATCTCACCTTCGCTGCCCGTTCGTCCCTGTCGCTGCAGGAGGTCCAGGCGCGTGCGCCGGCCGCCTTTGCCGAACAGGCCGCGCAGACCACGGGCCCGAAGTACGTGTTCATCAGTACCCGCGATATCGTCAGCGCGCTGATGGACGCAGGCTTCGAGCCGACCGAGGCTGTGCAGACCCGCTCGCGCGTTGGCGGCGGCGCCTACGCACGCCACATGCTGCGCTTCCAGCCTGTGGTGAAGGCACTGACCTGGGATGACGTGCTGGGCGAGATCGTGCTCATCAACTCCCACGACGGGCGCAGCGCTTACACGCTCAGGGCAGGCCTTCACAGACCCATCTGCCTGAACGGCATGCTCACGACCCTGGGCGACTTCGGCCTCATCCACGTCAGCCATCGCGGCAATGTGGTGGCCAACGTCGTGGAGGCCGCGCAGCGCATCACCCGGGACTTTGGCCGCATCGGCGAGGTCGTCGACGAGATGCGCGGCACGGTGCTGACCCAGGGCCAGCAACTGGACTTCGCGCGCGAAGCGCTGACGCTGCGTTTCCCGGAGCACGCCGAGCCGCCGGTGCAACCGGCGCAGATGCTGGAGCGGCGGCGCATGGCGGACGTCGGTGACGATGTCTGGCGCACCTACAACGCCTTGCAGGAGCATTGCCTGCGCGGCGGACTGCCGGGACGCACGGCGAAAGGCAGGACCATGCACATGCGCGGCATCCGCGCGATCCGCGAGAACGTGCGGTTGAACTGCGGCCTGTGGGACCTAGCGCTGCGGCGCATCGGCCGCTGAGGCGCAGCGGCCGGGGCCGGCGATGCCGGCCCTTTTTCCATGGGAGCCCCCAGGCGGGAAGCTATGCTTGGATTGATTGCCGCCATCCTCTGCGGTGACACCCTGGCGCCATGGGGTGTGTACATCGTGAGTGCGGCGGCGCCGCACACCCTGCATCTTTCAGGATCAGACCATCATGACTCAGCGACAAGCCATCGAGGAAGCCGGATTCGAGGCGCTGCAGCGCCTCTATGTCATCGCGCTGCGCGACTCCGGCCAGTGCCGCTTCGTCGCGCGCTTTCTGCTCGGCCTGTACAACGGCCTGCGCTTTCCTTTCGACCTGACCGATCTGCGCGGCCTGGACCAGGCGATCTTCGAGGACTGCATGGCCGCTCTTCGCATGGACGCGCGCCTGACGGCGCGCGAGGTGCACACGTATTTCGAGGACGGACACAACAAGTTCGAGGAGCTGGCCAAGCGGTGGGGCGTCGAGGACATGATGAGGGTGCGCGAAGATGCGAAGCGGGCGGCGCAGCCCGTGGGCACGCCGGCGCCGGTGCATGACGGCGGATATTTCGATGCACGGGTGAAAACCTACGGCGACGCGCCGGGTTACCGCCACATCAGCCTGGTGCTGGGCCTGGGCGAGAACGAGAACACGCAGATCGAGGTCCGCCTGGACCCCAGCGACTCAGTGGACGTCATGATGCACATCGCGCACGTGCATGCCTTCTGCTGGCGAAGCGGGCGCGGTCCGCTCGATGCCCGCGAAGGCGAGCAGCGGCCGCGATGGCTGGACCGCACGCCGGCGGAGCAGGCCGGCTATCCGTCCCCCTCGCCGGCCGTCTAGAGGCCTGTCAGCCGCAAGCGGCAAAATGCCGCCCCATGGCCAATATCGCATCCGTCCTCAAATCCGAGATTGCCCGCGTCGCCCGTAAGGAAGTGCGCGCTGAGATCGAGAGCCTGAAGAAGGCCAGCAGCCAACATCGCAGCACGATCGCGCAACTGCGCCGGCAGCTCGCCGACCTGCAAAGGCAGCTCAAGCAGGCCGGCCGGCAGGCGGCGTCCGCTTCGCGCAGCGCTTCGTCCAAAGGCACCGATGGCGAGGCGGCTGGCATCACGCCGCGGCGCTTCAGTGCCAAGCGGCTGGCCAGCCATCGCGCCAAGCTAGGCCTGTCTGCGGCCGACTATGGCCGCTTGGTGGGCATGAGCGGCGCGACCATCTACAACTGGGAGCAGGGCAAGTCACGGCCCGATGCCGAGCAGCTGCAGCGCCTGGCTGCGGTGCGTGCGCTCGGCAAGCGGGCGGTGGCGGCGCAGGTAGCCGCGCTGCCCTGAACGGGAATTCAGTGGATTCGACCCGTCGGCCCTCGGCCTCTGATCCGGGTCCCGAATGGATTTTTTTGGAGATATCGCACAGCGTGGTGGAACGCGGCGACACCGCTTCCGTGCTGCAGGCGCTCGATGCGGTCGCCTCCAGTGCGCAGGCCACCCGCCGCTACGCGAACGCGTTGAGGATCTTCTTCAACTGGCCCGAAGAGGACACGCGAGAGGTCTATCGGATCAAGGAGGTTCGGCGCTATGTGCAGGATCTCAGCCAGTCCTTCCCCTACTGGCTTCACTTTCTGGAAAAGGATGGCGACAGCCTGCTGGTGATCCTGCTATGCCTGGTGCCGATCGTGGATGCAGGCACCCGCCGGGGTGTGGTCAGGTCAGAAATGGAGGCAGCGGAGCTCAACAAGGTGGTGATGACACTGTTCGGTCACATGAACGCGCTGTATGCACGGCATGGCCTGAGCGCCGCCGAGAACTCGGCCATGACGCAGGCAGTGGGCCGGTAGCTGAAAGCGCACTTCGAAACGCCCGCGCCGCCCTGAAACATCACCGGCCAGCGCCTGGATCGCATCGGCCTCATGCGCGTAGCAATACCGGCGCTCGTATCCGGCCGGATCCAGCCCGACACCAGACCGATGGGGAAGTTGAAGCGATGGATGCCGCGCCGTCGCTCGCTCTGCTCGCCGATGTGCGACAGCGTGGCTTCGAACCATGGGTGTCCGGTGGCCTGCTGCCCAGGCCGAATGTCACGCGTCACTTTCTCGAGCCCTTTCGGCCGACCTCGGCCGGTGCAGGCAAAGCCGTGCGCACGACTTGCTGAAGCTGGCGCGGTGAGGGAAGCTTGCCGCGCAGATCCTCGGGCAGACGAGCCTGCAGGTGGTACTCTGCGACACCGATGGGGTTGGTCTTGCTGCGCAGGGCGAACTCGACCTCGAGGTTGTCCTTCTCCGCACACAGGATGATGCCGATGGAGGGCGCGTCGTCCGGCGCGCGCTCCTTTTCGTTGAGCAGGTTCAGGTAGAAGTCCATCTTGCCCGCGTACTCGCGGCTGGAAGGGCCCGACCTTTAGTTCCACCGCCACCAGTGCCTTGAGGAAGCGATGGTAGAACAGCAGGTCGATAAGGTACTCCTTGCGCCCGAGCGTCAGGCGGTGCTGCCGGCCGATGAAACAGAAGCCGTAGCCCAGCTCCAGGATGAAGTCGCGCAGCCTGTCGATCAGCTGATCCTCCAACTCGCGTTCCTTGACCGCCTTGCGCAGGCCGAGGAACTCCAGGCTGTAGCTGCTCTTGAGCGCTTCCTCGGCCTGCTCGGCCAGGTGGCTGTCCAGCACCCGCGGGAAGTTGTGGCTCTTGCCTTCGGCGAGCGAGCGCTCGAAGGCGCCTGCCTTGAGCTGGTTGAGCAGCACGTTGCGGCTCCAGCCCATGGCCGCCGTGGCACGCAGGTAGTACAGGCTCTGCGCTGGCGCCTGCGTGCGGGCCAGGATCAGCAGGAGATGGCCCCACGGGACTTCTGCGACAAGCTGTCGCAGAAGTGCGAGGGCGTCCAGGCCGCCCGGCTGGGCGGGCGTCGTGATGCGGCGCCTGGAAGGCGTTGCGGCCAGATTGCGCGGCAATTCTGCGGCAAGCTGTCGCAGAAAGTCCGCCCGGGTGCAGGTCTCGACCAGGCGCCGCATGTCCCAGACATTGCGGGCCGAGAAGCCCTGCACCCCGGGGAAGGCCGCGCGCAGATCAGAGGCGATGCGCTCGACCACGGACTGTCCCCAGCCCTGCGCTTGCTGGCGATGCAGGATGGCTTCACCGATGTCCCAGTAGAGCGAAACCAGCTCCCGGTTCACCGCGCGTGCAGCGGCGAGCCGCGCCGCCGCCACGCGATGCTTGAGCGTCTCGATGAACTCGGGATAGCCGGCCGGCAGGGCTTTCGGTGAACTCATGGGCGAACTGTAGAGCAGCCCACATCCCTGCCGGAGAGATCGCGCGGCATCGCCCATGGCTTGGCGGCCCCGAAGGGATAGGTCGCGCTGCTCCCAACGGATAGAACGACCCCGGTGTTTACGGCCCGACGCCGGACGTCGCCGGCGCAGGCCGACCAGGCTGTCGCGCTGGATGTCGAGCCCGCCTGTGAGCCGGGCTCCTGCCGTGGTCTCGACGCTGTGGACTTCCATCCTTCATGCGACGCGCGCGGACCGGTGGCTCCGCGCGCGCTCGAACAGCCTGGCGCCGGGGCCTGGCCCCGCGCCCTGAACAGCAGGCCTGCGGCCTGAGGGGCGCTCGGCGCGCGCCGGGTCCGGCCGGCAAGCAGCTGCGCCGCTGGCCGTGCTCCCGTGCGTCCCTTGTCGTTCATCGCCATTGGCGGCGACGTTGCTGCGGCCCGTGCCGTCCCGCAAGGGTGAAGGCGCTGCCCGCGCTCCTCGCCCGTTCGGTGCTCGCCCTTGCTCTCGCTTCGCTCCTTACGGGCTGCGCTCCGCATGCGGCCTGCGGGCGCGCCCTTGCGTGCCGTCCCGTGCCTTCGCTGCCGTGCGCCTGGGCGACGAACTCAGGGACGTACGGCGGCAGCAACGACCGGGGCTGCCGCTTGCCCTCCGAACCCCTCATCCCGAGGGCTCGGAATCTAGGAACCCCGGTCATCAGGAGAAATGCAATGGAGAACCAACCGACTGCCGGCGCGGACCCGCTCAGGCTCGAATTCCTGGCCGACCCCGGACATGGGTGGCTGGAGGTGGACATGGCGCACCTGCACGAACTGGGCATCGCCCAGCAGATCACGCCCTACAGCTACATCAGCCGCGACGGCTTCACGGCGTACCTGGAGGAGGACTGCGATGCGCCCCGGTACCTGCAGGCCTGCCGTGAGGCGGGCATCGCCATCGACATGCGCGAGCACCATACCAACGGCGACAGCTTCATCCGCCGGCTGCCCAGCTTCCCGAGGCAGGCGTGCCGCCTGGGGTAACGCCATGAGCCGCCGCTACCACTACCCCGAAGGCACCGTGCGCTGGTTTCGCTGGGACGGCCATGGCGACGTGCGCGCGCACCGTCCGCCGCGCGGCTGGGAAGCCGCCGCCGACCTGACCGACCGCCACTCCATCACGCGCGCACCGCTCAGCGGCTCGCAATGGTGGATGCGTGAGCGCAAGACCGAACAGCGCCCGGAATCGGAGCAGCGTCCATGACCCAGCCGGAACCCATCACGCCCGCCCGCTTCGCGGCGCCACTGGAAACCGACATCCGTCGCCTGCCGATGCCCTTCAGGCTGGCCGTCGAGTGGCTGCACGCACAGGGCGAGCACCGCACGCGCAGCCGTCTCGTGGCCACGATCGACTTCTATCTGCACTCGTGCGCCATGAGCCACCTGCCGGCCTCCGACATCCACTTCTACACCCAGTCGGCCGTCGCCATCGGCGTGAGCGCGCCGCTTCTTCAACTTCGAGGCGCAATCATGAACACCCACCGTCCCATCCTGCTCGACGCGCTGCGCGTGGGCGAGCTCTTCACCTTCGCGTCCGACCCGGGCCATGCGCAACCGGTTTACCTGCGCGGCCGGGGCGGGTACCGCCCCGCGCTCGGGGGGCCGCTGGTGCGCCACAGCGCGGACACGCGGGTCTATCGGCACGATCCGGGCTGGGCCATGCTAACGAAGGCGCGCACCGAGCCGCTGCCGTCCTTCGCCCGCACGGCCGTCGAGCGGCTCGCGGCCGATCACGCGCTGCGCACGGCTGCGCAACTGGATGCGCTGCTGGACGCCTATGTGCAGGACCGCGGCCTCGCATGCGACGAAGACGCGCGCCGCGACGCACACCGCGCCTGCGCCCATCGCTTCGGCGCCACCTTCCTGTCCCTTGCGGTGGCGCGCGGTGCGACGGGAGCGCGGCCATGAACACGCGCACACGCACTTTGGCAGGGCCACGCGCCTACGAACCGGATAGCTACCCCCGTCCGCGTTGGCAGGTGCATCGCCACACGCCGCCGTTCGGCATCGTCGTCGGCCCGTTCAACATGCGGTTGAGCTTCCCCGCCGGTTTGCCCGGACTGGAGCGCGAGCACCTGATTCACGTGGCGAGCGCGTTCGCCCGCGTCCTGCGCACGCCCACGGGCATGGGCCGGCTGCACAGCTTCGAGGCGTGGGCCGTGGTCATCACCCGCCAGTTCGACCTGCAGCACCCGAAGGTGCGTTCGGCGCTGCTCATGCTGCGGCGCATCGAGGGCGCCTGCGGCGCGGCGCAGCGCGCTGACGCCGATGCCGGCGCCGACACCGCCCATCCCTTCATCGAGAATCCCGCAAAGGAGCAGTCATGATCACCGAGTGCACCACCGCCGAGAAGAAGTTTCTCGCGGGCATCGTGGAGTCCGTCGCGCCCGGATGGCGCATCCGCATGATGGACGACGGCTCGCTCGCGGGCCTGGATTCGGGCATCTACCTGCTGGACACGCGCACCCTGTGGTGCGGCATGAGCTTCATGCGCTCGGCCGAACTGGCCGCCGTGCGCGCCCAGGCCGAGGCCAGCGGCCTGGAGGCCTCGGCTTTCAGCGGCCATGCGTCCCGCCTGATGCTCCAGGCTCAGGCCCAGGCCCAGGCGCTCGCGGGCGGGACGCCGGAGGGCGCCTTGGAGCGTGACATGTACTTCTCCGCCGCCGCCGGCCTGGTGTGCTCGCTCACCGCCGACATCGTGCTGAAGGGGGCCGCGAGCCTCGCCGGGCATTGGGTGCTCGTGCGCTACGAGATCCCCGGGGACCCCGGCCCGACGCGGCCGCTGTACGCGCGTTCGCACGGCCCGCTGCGGCTGCTCAGCCCAAAGGAGGTGTGTGGCTTCGCGGCGACCGCGATGGCGCTTGACCACGCCAACCCGGATTCGGCCGTGCGCCGGATCATCGGCCGGCGCCGGCCGGCCTTGAATCCCTTCTTCGCCGGGGCGGCCCCGGCCGAGTGGATCGACGCCGCCGCGCCGCGGCCCTGAAGCTCGGGCCCTGCAGCCCTTGATCTTGGCCTCCCGATGCGCCGCCGCGGATTCCCTGCGGCGGGGCAGGGCGGCTGCCTGGGCGGCGGCGGGGCAGCATGAGGCCGCCGATGCGGCCTGGCACGTCTCGTCTTCGCGAGACCTTCGCCTTCCGGCATCGGGTGGTCGGCGGGCGCAGGCGCGTGCGGACGGGATGAGGGGAGGGGACGCCGCGTCCTCAGTGCCTGCGACTCGCTGCGCTTCGTGCAGGCAGGCAACGCCGGCATGGCGAGCCGAGCGCATCGCACCCAGGTCGGTCGCGGTGGCGTGCGACCGACGGTGGCTTGCTGACGGCCAGCGCGTGCCTGCGCGCTGGGCCGGCCGGGAATGCGGCGGCGCTCGTGTCCTGCAGCCTTTCGCGGGCAACGGCCCTCGACTGCGCATCGTCGCCGGCGGCCGCGCTCGCGCAACGCCTGCGGCGTCCTTCTCTTCGTTGCGGCCTTCGCGTGCGCTCAGGTGCGCTCGCGCTGTGGCGCCACCGGCGCGGCTGCTTCGCGTCGGGCCTTCGCCCGGCGCGCGGCCGGCGCGTCCCGGCCTGGAGTGCTTCCCATGGACATCGACTGTTGGCGCCGGCCGAAAATTGACCCATCTGTGAGGGTTGTGCCGGTTCAAATTTGACCCGGGTGTTCAGCCTACCCTGCTGCTTTTTTAAGCGGCGGGATACCAGGAATGATCACCATGGCCATGATTGGCAAGGTCCTGCGGATGCACCACCGCGAGAGCAAATCGGTGCGAGAGATTGCGAGGGCGACGAGCCTGTCGCGCAACACGGTGAGGAAGTACCTGCGAGCGCCGGTGGCGCAGGTGCCGAAGTACGAGCGCCGCGCGGCGCCGGTGAAGCTGACGCCGTTCGTCGAGATGGTGGAGCTGGCATTGTTGGCAGATGCGCGCCGCCCGAAGAAGGAGCGGCGA
>NZ_JQKD01000089.1 GCF_000745855.1 Xenophilus azovorans DSM 13620 | reverse complement strand
CCTGCAACGAGTGGGGCGTGGAGACGCTGGCGCACGACGCCACCACGCTGGGCCCGGAGTACGGCACGCTGGTGCCGATGCGCTACATGAACGAGGACCTGCACTTCAAGGCGATCTGCGTGTCGGCCCTGTGCACCAGCCACTACCTCAACGACAGCGCGCGGCTGGGCTGGGCGATGCGCCGCGCGGTGGAGGACCACTACGACGGCACGGTGGCCTTCTTCGCCAGCGGCTCGATGTCGCACCGCTTCGCGCAGAACGGGCTGGCGCCGCAGTATGCGGACCGCATCTGGAGCCCGCTGCTGGAGCGCATGGACCACGATGTGGTGGGCATGTGGGAGAACGCCGAATGGGCCGACTTCTGCGCGATGCTGCCGGAGTACGCGGTCAAGGGGCATGGCGAGGGCTTCATGCACGACACGGCGATGCTGCTGGGGGCGCTGGGGTGGTCGGCGTATGACGGAAGGGCGGAAGTGGTGACGCCGTACTTCGGCTCGTCGGGGACGGGGCAGATCAATGTGGTGCTGCCCGTCACGCCGCAGGACGGGCGGGCGATTCCGAAGGCGCAGGCTTCGAGCGCCGAAGGATTCCAGGCCGTGTCGCGGCTGTGAGACCCGCACATCCGCCGTTCAACGAGACACAGAGACAACCATGCTTCAAGACAGCCTGATTCAGCAACTCGCCGCCGAACTGCACGAGAGCGAGAAGTCCCGCACCCAGGTGGAACATTTCTCCAAGCGCTTCCCGGAGATGAACATCCAGGACGGATACGCCATCTCCCGCGCCTGGATGAAGCTCAAGCTCGCCGAGGGGCGGACGGTGAAGGGGCACAAGATCGGCCTGACGTCGCGCGCGATGCAGCAGGCGAGCCAGATCACCGAGCCGGACTACGGCACGCTGCTCGACGACATGTTCTTCGAGCCGGGCGACATCCCGGCGGACCGCTTCATCGCGCCGCGCGTCGAAGTCGAGCTGGCGTTCATCCTCAAGGACAAGCTGGAAGGCGAATCGGTCTCCATGCAGGACGTCCTCGCCGCGACCGAGTACGTGCAGCCGGCGATCGAGATCATCGACTCCCGCATCGAGCAGTTCGATCGCCACTCCAGGGCGATGCGCAAGGTCTACGACACCATCAGCGACAACGCCGCCAACGCCGGCATCGTCCTGGGCGGCAGGAAGGTGCGGCCCGACGAGGTGGACCTGCCCTGGTGCGGCGCCGTCCTGCGCCAGAACGGCGTGGTCGAGGAGACCGGCCTGGCCGCCGGTGTCCAGGGGCATCCTGCCATCGGCATCGCGTGGCTCGCCCAGAAGCTCGCGCCCTGGGGTGAAGCGTTGCTGCCCGGCCAGGTCGTCCTGGCGGGCTCCTTCACCCGGCCCGTGGCAGCCAGGCGGGGCGATGCGTTCGATGCGGACTACGGGCCGCTGGGCCGCTTCCAGTTCCGGTTCGTCTGAGGCGCCGTGCCCCCCCTTCCGGAGCCCATCGATGATTCGACTCAAGGACCCTTCGCTCCTTCGCACGAAGGCCTGCATCGCCGGCGAATGGTGCGACGCGGACAGCGGCGCCACGCTCGACGTGCGCAACCCCGCCACCGGCGAGCTGGTGGCCACCGTCCCCAGGGCGGGCCGGGCCGAGACGCTGCGTGCCATCGAAGCGGCCGATCGCGCCTTCAAGGCCTGGCGCGGCACCACCGCGGAGCATCGCGCGCGGATCCTGCGCCGCTGGTTCGAGCTGATGACCGAGCACCAGGACGATCTGGCCCTGATCATGACCAGCGAGCAGGGCAAGCCGCTCGCGGAGGCCAGGGGCGAGATCGCCTACGCCGCCGCCTACGTGGAGTGGTTCGCCGAGGAGGCCCGGCGCGCCTATGGCGACCTGATCCCCTCCCCCTGGGCGGACCGCGACATCGTCGTCAGGAAGGAGCCGGTCGGCGTGTGCGCGGCCGTCACGCCCTGGAACTTCCCCGCGGCAATGATCACGCGCAAGGCGGCCCCGGCCCTCGCGGCGGGCTGCACGATGGTCGTCAAGCCCGCCTCGCAGACACCGCTGTCGGCGCTGGCCCTGGCCGAGCTCGCCTCGCGGGCGGGCGTGCCCGCGGGCGTGTTGAGCGTCGTCACCGGCAGCGCCGCCGAGATCGGCGGCGCCCTGACGGCGAGCCCGCTGGTGAGAAAGCTCAGCTTCACGGGCTCCACCGAAGTGGGCCGGACGCTGATGGCCCAGTGCGCGCCCACGCTCAAGCGCCTGTCGCTGGAACTCGGCGGCAACGCGCCCTTCATCGTGTTCGACGATGCGGATCTCGAGGCGGCCGTGGAAGGCGCCATCGCATCCAAGTACCGCAACAGCGGCCAGACCTGCGTCTGCGCCAACCGCTTTCTCGTCCAGGCCGGCGTCTACGACCGCTTCGCCGGCATGCTCGCCGCCGCGGTCTCCCGGCTGCGCGTCGGGAACGGCATCGACGCGGACGTGCAGCAGGGCCCTCTCATCGACCCGCCTTCGCTGGCCAAGGTGGAGGAACTGGTGGCCGACGCCGTGCAGGCCGGCGCCACGGTGGCGACCGGCGGCCGGCGCCACGCGCTGGGCGGCACCTTCTACGAGCCCACCGTGCTCACCGGCGTGGCGCCGGGCGCACGCGTCGCCAACGAGGAGATCTTCGGCCCGGTCGCGCCGCTGATCCGCTTCGAGACCGAGGAGGACGCGATCGCCATCGCCAACAGCAGCGAGTTCGGGCTCGCCTCGTACTTCTTCTCCCGCGACCTCGCGCGCGTGTGGCGCGTCGCGGGCGCGATCGAGGCGGGCATGGTCGGCGTGAACACCGGCCTCATCAGCACGGCCGTGGCGCCCTTCGGCGGCGTCAAGCAGTCCGGCATGGGGCGGGAGGGCGCCAGATACGGCCTGGAAGAGTACATGGAGACCAAGTACGTCTGCCTCGGCGGCCTCAAGTAGCGTTCTGGAGAACCCACGATGGAATCGGAAACAAGGATCCGCAAAGACCTCGCCGCGTGCTACCGGCTCTTCGACTGGCTCGGCTGGACGGAACTGATCTTCAACCACATCACGGTGCGCGTGCCCGCGCCGGAAGGCGACAAGCCCGCGTACCTGATCAACCCCTTCGGCCTGCACTACGCGGAGGTCACGCCCGAGAACCTGGTCTGCATCGACATCGACGGCACGCCCCGTGCGGGCAGCACCGGCCAGGTGAACCGCGCGGGCTTCGTGATCCACAGCGCCATCCATGCCGCGCGGGACGATGCGCACTGCATCATGCACGTGCACACGACGGCGGGCTGCGCGGTGGCGTCCAAGGCGTCGGGGCTGCGCCACGACAACTTCTACAGCGCCATGCTGTACGACGACGTGGCCTACCACGAGTACGAAGGCGTGACCACCAACCTGGACGAGCAGCCCCGCCTGGTGGCGTCGCTGGGCAGCAGGAACCACATGATCCTGCGCAACCACGGCCTCCTCGTGGTCGGCCCCGACGTCCCCACGGCCTTCAACCGGCTGTGGGTGCTGCAGCGCGCCTGCGAGATCCAGCTCGCGTCGGACGCGGGCAGCGGGCCGAACAGCCCGATCCCCGAAGCGATCCTGCGCACCGTGCCCCGGACGCGCGTCGCGGGCAGGAGCGAAGTGAACCGCCTCATCTTCGACACGATGCTCAGGCGCGCCGGCATCCTGCTCTGAGCCTCTTTCCCCCACCAACCACCACCAACGGAGACAAACCGTGCACCCTTCCCTTGCCCAGAAAATCCTGTGTGCGCTCGGCCTCGCCGCGACGGCCCTGAGCGTCCACGCGCAGGCGTTCCCGTCCAAGCCCATCACGATCATCGCGCCCTTCGCCACCGGCGGCTCGGCCGACGGCATCGCCCGCGTGGTGGCCAAGGAACTCGGCCAGGCGCTGGGCCAGCCGGTCGTCGTGGACAACAAGCCCGGCGCCGGCGGCGCCACGGGGCTGCTGCTGGTGGCCAAGGCGCAGCCGGACGGCTACACCATCGGCATGGGCGCGACCGGCGCGATCGCCATCGGCCCCCATCTGCCGGACGCACCGCCCCTCGACCCGGGCAAGCAGCTGCAGCCGCTGGCGAAGCTCGCCGACATTCCCCTGGTCCTGGTGGCCGGCGCGAAGTCGGGATACGGCAGCCTGCAGTCGCTCCTGTCCGCGGCCCAATCCGACGAGGTGCCCACGGGCAACTCGGGCCAGTACACCGCGCACCACCTGTCGGCCGAGCTGCTGGCCAGCACGACGAAGACCCGGCTGCCCGCGGTGCCCTATCGCGGCAGCGCGCCGGCGGTCACCGACGTCATCGGCGGGCAGGTCCCCGTCGCCATCGTCGACCTGACCTCCGTGGCGCCTCATCTGAAGGCCGGCACGGTGGTGGCGCTCGGCGTCACCAGTGCCAGCCGCTCCAAGCTCGCGCCCGAGATCCCGACGATCGCCGAGGCGGGCGTTCCCGGCTACGTCGCGCCCGCCTGGATGGGCATGTTCGGTCCCAAGGGGCTGCCGCCGGCCGTGGCCGAGAAGCTGGCCGGCGCCCTCCAGGCCGTGCTCGAGAAGCCCGAGGTGCAGACCCAGATCATGAACCTGTCGGCCGAGCCGGCCTACCTCGGCCCGCAGCCCTTCAACGCCTTCATCGATGCCGAGTCGAAGCGCTGGGCGAAGGTGATCGCCGGCCTGCCGAAGCAGCAGAAGTAAGCGATGCCGGCCGCCATCACGTGCGTGGAGGATCTGCGCGCCATGGCCCGCAGGCGCGTGCCCCGTATGTTCTACGACTACGTGGATGGCGGGTCATGGACGGAAAGCACCTACGCCGCCAACGAGGCCGACTTCGCACGGATCAAGCTGCGCCAGCGCGTGGCGGTGAACCTGGAGAACCGCTCCCTGAAGACCCGGATGCTCGGGCAGGAAGTGGCGATGCCGGTGGCGCTGGCGCCGACCGGCAACACGGGCATGGTCCACGCGGACGGGGAGATCCTGGCGGCGAAGGCGGCCGAGGCATTCGGCGTGCCGTTCACGCTGTCGACAATGAGCATCTGCTCCATCGAGGACGTGGCGCGGCATGTCGAGCGCCCGTTCTGGTTCCAGCTCTACATGATGCGCGACCGCGCATTCATCCGGTCCCTGATCGACAGGGCCCGGCAGGCGAACTGCTCGGCGCTGATGCTCACGCTGGACCTGCAGGTGCCCGGCCAGCGGCACAAGGACCGCAGGAACGGCCTGACGACGCCGCCGAAGCCGACCTTCCCGAACCTGGTCGACCTGGCGACCAGACCGCGCTGGTGCGCCGGCATGCTCAGGACCCCGCGCCGGACCTTCGGCAACATCGTCGGGCATGCCCGGGGCGTGGACAGCATCTCCACCCTGTCGACCTGGGCCTCGAAGCAGTTCGACCCCACGCTCTCGTGGCAGGACGTCGAATGGGTCAAGAAGCTCTGGGGCGGCAAGCTGATCCTCAAGGGCATCCTGGATCCCGAGGACGCGCGGCATGCTGCGTCCTCCGGGGCGGATGCGCTGGTGGTGAGCAACCACGGCGGCCGGCAGCTCGACGGCGCACCCAGCACGATCGAATCGCTTCCCGCCATCGTGGACGCCGCCGCCTCACAGATGGAGGTCTGGCTGGACGGCGGCATACGCACGGGGCAGGACGTCCTCAAGGCACTGGCGCTGGGCGCATCGGCCACCATGATCGGCCGCCCCTTCCTCTACGGGCTCGGCGCGGCCGGCCAGGCCGGCGTGCGCAAGTGCCTGGAGCTCATCGCCTCCGAGCTGGACCTGACCATGGCGCTTTGCGGCCGGACCGAGGTCCGGTCCGTCGATCGCGGGATCCTGCTGCCGGGGACGTTCCCCACGGCGCAGCGCACGCACCACCGCGCGCACTGATGCGCACTGCACCACCTTCACCGACACCACAGCACATCCCTATGAGCACACCCCAATCCAAGACAGGCGGCCAGGTCCTGGTCGATCGCCTCATCCGCCACGGCATCGAGGACCTCTTCCTGATTCCGGGCATCCAGCTGGACTGGGCGGTCGACGCGCTGCGCCAGCGCCCCGACGAGATCAGCCTCTTCATCCCCCGCCATGAGCAGACGACGACGTACATGGCCGACGGGTACTACCGGGCCACCGGCCGGACGGGCGCCGCCATGGTGGTTCCGGGCCCCGGGGCGCTGAACGCGGGCGCGGGCCTGTCCACCGCCTACGCCTCCAACTCCAAGGTGCTCTTCGTCACCGGCCAGATCCACTCGACCGGGCTGGGCAAGGGCCTGGGCCTGCTGCACGAGATCAAGGACCAGACCGGTTTCGTCAAGGGGTTGACGAAGTGGAGCCACCTCGCCGGCTCGCCCGAGGACATCGCCCCGTCCGTGGACGCCGCGTTCGCCCGGCTGGAGGCGGGCCGGCCGCGCCCGGTCGGCCTGGAGATTCCCCACGATTTCCTGAGCTCGAAGGTGGAGGGCGAGCCCCGTGCCGTCACGCAGGACGCGCCGCCTGCCGAGGCGCCGGATGCCGGGCTGTACGACCGGGCCGCGGCCCTGCTCGACGCGGCCAGGCTGCCCGTCATCTACGCGGGCGGCGGCGTGCTCTCCGCCGACGCGGGCGGCCCGCTTCGCGAACTCGCGGAGAAGCTGGGCGCGCCGGTCGTGATGAGCGACAACGGCCGGGGCGCCATCAGCGATGCGCACCCCCTGGGCATGAACGCGCTGGCGGGCCGCGCCGTCTTCCAGCACGCGGACGTGGTGCTCGTCGTGGGCAGCCGCTTCATCGACGCCCTGACGCCCACGCCCTCGTGGCCTGCCGGCACGATCCGCTATATCTACATCAACATCGACGCCGACGACCTCACCGCGCCTCGCACGGCCGAGGTGGCGATCCGGGCCGATGCCGCCCAGGGGCTTCGGGAACTCGGCGCGCGCGTGAAGAAGCGCACGGCGCTGTCCAACGAGGACGCCAGGCGGGTGAAGGACTGGGCATCGGCCCAGATCGAGCAGGTCGAGCCCCAGGCGTCCTATGTGCGCGCCCTGCGCGACGCCATGCCCGAGGACGCCATCTTCGTCAATGAGCTGACGCAGGTGGGCTACCTGGCCCGCATCGCCTTTCCGGTCTTCGCGCCGCGGACCTACATCGGCCCCGGCTACCAGGGCACCCTGGGATACGGCTTTCCCGTGGCGCTGGGCGCGGCGGTCGGAGGGCGCGGCAAGCGCGTGGTCTCCATCACGGGCGACGGTGGCTTCGGCTGGAACATGCAGGAACTCGCGACGGCAAGACGCTACAGGCTGCCGGTCACGCTGGTGGTCTTCAACGACGGTCACTACGGCAACGTCCGCGCCATCCAGAAGCGGGAATTCGGCGCCGAGGTGGCGGTGGAACTCACCAATCCGGACTTCCGGCTGCTGGCATCCGCCTTCGGGGTGCCGTATGTGCAGGCCGATTCCCCGGAAGCGCTCTTCGGCGCCGTGCGGGCCGCGAACGACGAGCCCGGCCCGGTGCTCGTCGAGGTCAAGCTCGGCGTGGTCCCCAGCCCGTGGCATCTGCTTCGGCTCCAGCCCATGAAGGGCATGACCGGCCCCGCCGCACCGGCGAATCCGCTCGGGGAGCCCCGATGAAGCACGCCTACGCGAACCACTACGCCGAGGGGCGCTTCCTCCCGTCGCGCGGCGAAGTCCGCATGCCGGTGGTCGACCCTTCCACCGGCGTCGAGGCCGGCCACGTCGTGTCGTGCTCGACGGAAGACGTCGAACGTGCGGTCGGCAGCGCCCGCTCGGGATTCCAGGCCTGGAGCCGGAGCACGCTCGACGAGCGGCGGGAGGCGCTGGGGCGGCTGCACGCGCAGTTGAGCGCGCGTACGGACGAGGCCACACGCCTGCTCGCGCAGGAGATCGGATGCCCCGTGTGGCTGGGCGGCCTGATGCAGCTGCCGATGCCGCTGAAGGGCCTGGAACTCGCGATCGAGGCCATCGGCCAGATCGACTGGGAGGAACGCATCGGCAACGGCGTCGTCGAGCGCGTGCCCTCCGGGGTGCTGGCGGCCATCACGCCGTGGAACTTCCCGCTGCACCAGATCGTCGCCAAGGTCGCCGCCGCGATCGCCGCGGGCTGCACCGTCGTGCTCAAGCCCAGCGAGGTGGCTCCGGGCGCCGCCATGGTCTTCGCCGAGGCCGCACATGCCGCCGGGCTGCCCGCGGGTGTCTTCAATCTGGTCTGGGGCGGCCCCGACGTGGGCGAACAGCTCGTTCGCCACGCCGGCGTCGACCGGATCAGCTTCACCGGCTCCACCCACGTCGGCCGCCGGATCATGGCGGCCGCCGCCGAGGGCCCGAAGCCGGTGACGCTGGAGCTGGGCGGCAAGTCCGCCGCCGTGCTCCTCGAGGACGCCGACCTCGACGCCGCCCTGCCCGCGGTGCTGCGGATGAGCATGGCCAACTCGGGCCAGGCCTGCGTCTGCCAGTCGCGGCTGATCGCGCCGCGGCGCCTGGTGCCGGAGATCCGGCGGCGCCTCCAGGACGGGCTGGGCCACTGGCCGGTCGGCTCGCCGCTGGATCCGGCCACCCGGCTGGGCCCGGTGGCCACCAAGGCCCAGTTCGAGCGCGTCCAGGCGATGGTCCGGCGCGCCGTTGCGCAAGGCGGCGATCTGGTGTTCGGCGGCGCATCGCCCGACAGCGAAGCGGAAGCCGGCTTCTTCGTGCAGCCGACCCTCGTCGACGGCGTGACGCCGGCGATGGAACTGGCGCAGGAGGAAGTCTTCGGGCCGGTGCTCGCCCTGATGCCGTACGACGACGAGCGCCAGGCCATCGAGATGGCCAATGCCACCCGGTACGGCCTGTCGGGCGCCGTCTGGTCAGGCGATGCCGATCGGGCCCGCGCCGCGGCGCGGCAGATGAAGACGGGCCAGGTGGTCATCAACGGCGCGCCGCAGAACCTCGCGACGCCCTTCGGCGGCTGGGGCTGGTCGGGCTTCGGCCGCGAGAACGGGCGCTTCGGCATCGAGGACCTGCTGAACTACCGCGCCCTGCACGGCGCGTAGGACGAGCGGCCGCCGCGTCAATGGAAAGCGGCCACGAACAGCTCGCCGGCCGGCGGCAGCAGATGCCCCTTGCGCGTGATGACGCTGATGGGGCGCCGGACCACGGGCGAGGTGAGCTTGCGCGCCACGAGTCCGTGGACCCGCACCAGTTCCTTGGCGGTCGACGCCGGCACCATGGTGGAGCCCAGGCCCCTGGCCGTCAGCGCGATGGCCGTCGTGTAGAGCGTGACCTCGTGCGCCACGATGAGCTGGACGCCGGCGCGTGCACCGGCCTGGTCGATCTTGCGGCGCAGGCCGTAGCCGGGACGAAGGAGCACCATGGGCTCCTCGCCCAGGGCGCGCCACGGCAGCGGATCGCGGGATGAAGCCAGCGCGCTCGACGGCGCGCACAGCAGGTAGAGCTGGTCGTTCATGATGATGCGCGAGTCCAGCTCCGGATGCGATTCGTCGGCGATGCCGATGCCGAAGTCGGCACGGCCCGACAGCAGGTTGGCCAGGAACATCTCGGGCCCTGCGTCCTGGAGCACCACGCGCACCTGGGGATGCGCCTGCTGGAAGCGCTCGAGCACCGGCGGGATGAGCGCCTGCGCGATGACCGGCGTCACCGCCACCCGGATGAGGCCGCGCTGGGCCTGGGAGAGCTGCCGCATGTCCTGGGTCATGCCGGCCAGTTCGGACAGCACGTGGTCGGCGCGCGCGATCAGTTCGTCGGCCGCCTGCGTGCGGTGAAGCGCGCGTGCGGCACGGTCGAACAGGCGCGTGCCGAGCCGGCTCTCGAGCTGGCGCAGCAGCACGCTCACGGCCGACTGCGTCAGCGAGAGTTCGGCGGCGGCGGTGGCGATCTTGCCGGTGCGGTAGATCGCCACGAATGCACGCAATTGCTGGACCGATGGAACGTTGCGCATGGAAGGGCCGGGAATCGACCTTGCCATTGTCGGCGCCCGGCCGGACGGAAACCAGCTACCAGCTTCACGCCGCTGCGCTGCGGCCCCCGTCCAGCGCCAGCACGGCGCCCGTCATGTGGGCCGATTCGTCGCTCGCGAGGAAGACGGCCGTTGCCGCCACCTCGTCGGGCGCCGGCAGGCCCAGCAGGTGCCTGCTCACGGCCGTGCGCACGCGCTCGTCGTCGCGGATGAAGTTCTCCATCCGCTCGCTCAGGACGGCACCCGGGGCGATGACGTTGCTGCGTATGCGCTCCGCCGCGAACTCCACGGCCAGCGAGCGGCTCAGGGCCGTCACGCCGCCCTTCGCGCACGTGTAGGCATCCCTGCCGACCAGCCCGCGGTGCGCGCTGATGGACCCCATGTTGACGATCGAGCCGCCCTTCGCCAGGCGCATCAGCGGTATCGCGTGGCGGCAGCACACGAAGGTGCCGAAGAGATCGATGCGTATCGCCCGCCAGAACTCCTCCATGTCGATGTCGACGACGTTGCGGTCGTTCATGGACGAGCCGCCGGCGTTGTTCATGAGGACGTCCAGGCGCCCATACCGCTCACGCACTTGCCCGAACGCGGCCGCTACGCTGGATTCGTCCGTCACGTCCATGGGCAGGGCCATGCAGGAGGCCCCGCCCGCCTGCAGGGCATCGGCCAGGGCCTGCAGGCGCGGCCGGTCGATGTCCGCCACGGCCACCGCGGCGCCCTCGGCCGCGAAGCGCAATGCGCTCGCGCGCCCGATGCCCACCGCGGCACCGGTGATCAGCGCCACCTTGCCGGCTAGGCGGCCGGCCTGTGTATCGGTCATCTCGCCTTGTATCTTTAAGCCTCGGACCGGCTCGGGTAGCCCGAGCGGCCTCTGGGATGCGTGAAGCCCGTGACTGAGCACTGGGCGCCTGAGCCGG
>NZ_JQKD01000088.1 GCF_000745855.1 Xenophilus azovorans DSM 13620 | reverse complement strand
AGTACGGCGGCAGCAACACCGGGGCTGCCGCATGCCCTCCGAACCTCAGATGTTGATGGGCTCGGAATCTTGGAACCCGGTTGGCTTGAATGGAGCAAATTCATGATGACTGCAACCGCCACCAACCCAGGGAATCCCGTGGCTCGCCTGGTGAAGAGCGCCGAACGGCTGGATTTCCTGCCCTTCTACTTCGGGCCCCGACTGATGGCGCAGGGAGAGCACGAGGTCTATTGCTGGATGCAGGAGTTGTGCAGCGACTACCGGGGCGGACTCTGGAACTTCTACGAGGTATCGAACGGTGGCTTCTACATGGCACCCGCGTCGTCTGAGCGGTTCCGGGTGGCGGTGGAGGGCAATGGTTTCGAGGGGGAGTTGTCGGCAGATGCTGCAGGCATCGTTGCGACCCTGTTCACGCTCAGCCATCTGTGCTTTTCGGAGGTAGCCAAGGGCGACGGCGGCGCGGCGCTGGTTGATTCGTTCCACGCGCTGCGGGCGTTCGTGCTGACGCATCCGGAGGCGGCGTTGATCCTGAGGGCCATCGACTAGGAATAGGTGGCCGTGTCGATGCGACAGAAGACCAAAACGGCCATCGCCCGCAACGGCGACCACGCGCGAGAGATGGGCCGCATGATTGAAGAGCTTTCGCGCCGGCATCGACCGCATCAGGTCTTTGCCGACTTCTGCGAACTGTCGGCGCTGAGTATCAGCAACGCCGTGGACAAGGCCCAGTTCGATAAGCGCGAGGCGCGCTACCTGCAGATCGTCAAGGGCTACAGCGTCGCCGAACTGGAGGTGTTCCCCGCCCTGCTTTCGCATCTGGTGGCGTGGCTTGAATCGGGCATGGATGACTGCCTCGGGAAGCTGTTCATGCTGCTGGACTTGGGCAACCACTGGAATGGCCAGTTCTTCACGCCCTTCGAGGTCTCGCGCCTCATGGCAGGCATGCTGACCGGCGACGTGCGCGGTCAGGTTGAGCAGCATGGTTTTCTGACGGTGTGTGAGCCGGCGGTCGGCGCCGGCGGGATGGTGATTGCGATGGCCAATGCCATCGCGGAGCAAGGCGTGAACTACCAGCGTGCCATGCACGTCACGGCGATCGACGTGGACGCTACGGCCGCCCACATGGCCTACATGCAGTTCTCTCTCCTTCACCTGCCTGCGATCGTCCTGCATGGCAACGCGCTGAGCACAGAGGTGTGGGGGCACTGGTTGACGCCGGCCCATGTCCTTCACGGGTGGGACTGGCGACTGCATCGCCGCTACGGGTCGGCGGCGGTGGATGCCCAGCCTGCCGGGGAGCCGACAGTGGCGACCATTCAGTCAGCGGCAGGTGCCACCGGCCGGCAGGATCTTGCCGACATCCGCGAGCGTCTGGTCGCCCAGCGGATGGAACAGATGAACCTCTTTGGCTGAGCGCCTGCGCCGGCCTTGTGATGGCCGGCCGGCGCGTTCCTGTCTAGTTTCGCGGGCGCGAAATCGACCTGCAAGTCAGTCTATGGCCTGCGCCTTGGCTGCGGCCCTTCCTTCCGCCCGCCAGCGCCACGGAGGCGTCGGGGATGCGTCGGCCCATAGGCCGCGGCCTTCGGCGCGTGCTCGTGCCTCAACGTCGTAGAGGCTTCGGTCCTTCACGTATTGCGGATACGCCCAGGCCATCCCCGCAGCCACCATGCTCCGCCCTACATCCTGACCGTCGACCAGCACATGGCCGACCGTTCGCGTGCCCCGCCAATCCGTGCCGTGGTCGCGCACCGTTGCGGTCTTGCCGAAGGTCAGTTCGCTCAGCTTCTGGCGGGCCCGGGTGCCGAAGGCCTGCCGCTTCTCTGGTGCGTCTATTTCCGCCAGGCGCACGCGCACAGGCCTTTTCTCGACGAGCACATCCAGGGTGTCGCCATCGACAACGCCGACCACTTTCCCGGTGAAGTCGGCATAGGCCGTCGCCGCGGCGAGTGCAAGTACTGCGGCCGCAATGCGTGGCATCCAGCGGAGCACGCGACGGCCCCCTACCCTGCCTTGTGATCCCACGGGTTCAGCAATTGCACTCCGGTTGCATCGAAGTGCTTGATGTTGCGCGTCACGACGGTTGCGCCGTTCACCAACCCCGTCGCGGCAATGAGGGGGTCGCGGTAGTCGCGTGCATCAGCCCAGGTCAGGCGAGCCGCGCGCCTGGCCACCAGATGATCGACGGAGAGGATTCGCCCTGCAAAGGCCGGTAGAACCATGTCTTCGAGCCACCGGTTCAGCACAGCCGCCTGCAGCTCGTCGCCGCGAAGTGCCAATTGGCTGATGCCCCGCTGGATCTCCAGCACAGTGATTGAGGATATGTAGAGCGTGTCGGTCGCCTGCGCCGCCATCCAGGCCTGCACGTTCGGGTGGCAGGTGCTCTTTCGGACTTCGGAGATGACGTTGGTGTCCAGCAGCAGCATCAGGCCCCCTGTCCGATGGCGGCGCCATGCCATCTCTGGCGGCTTACCCACATGTGTCCAGCCCTCCAGCCGCGGGCACGCGCCCCAGGCTGGCCAGCAGCGCGGCTTCCTCCAGGGTCTGTGCGTTGCCGCTCACCTGATAGTGCCAGTAGCTGTCGCCGCCCAGGGACGGCGTGATCTTCGTTGTCTCCAGGTTGAACGGCCCGAGCCAGCTGACCCAGCGGTCTTCGGATTCCAGCCACCAGGTGAGGCCTCCCATCTCGCGGATCTCGTGGCGGTATGCCTCGGCTATCGCCACGGCTTCCGGAAAGCTGCGGGCCGTTCCGTGAGCACGCGCGCGGCGATCGCCGCCCACGTTGAGCGACGATTCCCAGCGCACCGACCCGTCCTGATCCGAAGGATTGCGGATGGGGTAGATCTCGATCGACCGAGGCCTCGCCTCGTCTTCGATGCTCTTCCTGATGCTTTCGTGCTCGCGCTGGGCGCCGCTGCCAAAAGCCCACCAGCCCGTCGCCGGACAAGGCATGCCGCCCCGAATCGGCCCAGGTCACGGCAGGGCCGCCGCGCTCCTCGATCCATGCGAAGCAGGGCTCGGCAGTGGCTTGTGTCGCTGTCATGCGTCGATGTCCTTCGCTTCGATGTGAACCGGCTCGAAGTCGATTTCGATGCCATCGGCCTCTGGCATGCGCAGCAGTTCGACGAGGTTCTTGTCGGACTTCGTCAGGCGCCGGTATTCGGAGATCGGAATGAGCGCCAGGGATGGCTCGCCGCGGTCGGTGATGATGACCGTGCCGCCTTCGCTCGCTACGCGCTTCGCCGCGCTGACGTTGTGCACGAACTCTCGGCTCGTGACCGTCTTGATTTGTGCGTGTCCCATGAGGTTTCCTTTCACCAGTCCGCCGGCGCCCGGTCCAGCCAGCCCGGCCGCCTCTCGCCATCCTTCTTGTCCAGCGGCCCGCGTTCGCCATCTCCCCAGGCCAGTGCATGCACGCGGGCGATGTGCATCATGACCGTCTCGGCATCGGACGGGGAAAGCCTCAGTTCCACCTGCGTATTTGCCTGCTCGCCGAGCTTCACGTAGATCGACACGTCCCTGTAGCCGGGTGCATCGCCGTAAGTGTGCAGTGCACCCGTCCACGTGCCGCCATCGTGCAGCGGCGCGGGCGAGCCCACGGGCTGCGCGGCGCGCTTTGCATCTGCTCGGACCTTCTCCATGTCTTCTACCTGCCAGTCGCTGGCCAGCTGCTCGAAACGCTTGCCGCCGTTCTCGAAGTACAGGTGCACTTCCTGCTGTGTGACGCGCGCATCCATCCGCAGCACGGTCATGCAGTCCTCGAACAACTCGTTATCCAGGCCGCGCAGATCGGTCAGATCGAAGGGGAAACGATGGCCGTTGTAGAGGCCGAGCAGGAAGTGCGCGATGTAGCGGCACTGGCCCGAGTCGCGGTTGGCGACCGTGAACAGGCGCTGCAGCGCTTCTGCGCCTCTGGTTTCGATGATGTCCTTGTCCACGATTCCTCCATGAGTGAATGCCTTGATGTTAGTAACATAACTAACATTGGTCAAGTGCATTCCTCACGGTCTAGGAATTCTGACTTGCGGTCGGTGTTCCAGGGGGGAGTTTCGTCATGGGAGCAGCCAGTTCTCGGTGGCCAGACCGTCGACCTGGCCGAAGTCGCGCTTGTTGTCCGTCACCAGCACTGCGCGCAGGCATAGGGCGTGCGCGGCGATCATCGCGTCGTATGTTCCTATCGACCGGCCGGATTGCTTGAGCCTGGCCCTCAGCTTCGCATGCTCGTCTGCCGCGGCCTTTTCCCACGGCGCAGTAGGGGCGAGATCGAGGAAGGTGTCGATGAGGCTCGCCAGGGCGGCCGGCCTCGGCATCAGCTCAAGCCCGAAGCGCAACTCCGACCGCGTTACCGCGGAGATGCACCACTCGTCCCGAGAAAGGGCCTGCAGCCGGGCTTCCGCTTGTGGAGATCCCCTCACGATCGCACCCGCGACGTTCGTGTCCAGCATGAACAGCGGCATCTTCAAGCCGCTCCGTCGATGTTTGCCTGATGTGGGTGGCTGGCGGGCTGGTGGCGGTCCTTCATGTACTGCTGCAGAACCTTGGGGGCCATCTGGTCGCGCAGCACGGTGAAATCGGCCCAGGTGACACGCCGGCGCTCAGACAGCACGACGTTTCCGGTGAGTTCGTCACGCCAGATATGGACCTCATCACCCTCGAATCGGAATTCGGAGGGCAGGCGCACCGCCTGGCTGCCGCCGCTCCTGAACAGCTTCGCCGTCTTTGCCGGGAGTATGTCGTGATGGGTTGCGGGCATGTTCAATTTTGTCGGTCGGGCTGCACGGCATTCTTCATCATCCGCTCGATACCCATCTTCAGTTCCGTACTCTTGCCGGCGTCGTAACTAGGCCATCCTGCCAAAAACCAGCGCCCTTGTGATTTCTTCGCCGAAGAGTGCGAGGGCGCAAAGGCATGCGCCAGTCATGGCGAGGAGGAATATCAATCGGCGCTCCCTGGTTGTCGTTCGGCTTCGTAGTCGAGCTTATACGAGCTTGGCCCGAGGCTGCTGAGTGCCGAGATGAATGTGACCACGGTGAAGATTGCGGCAATGATCGTCGCAATGAGCATGTCGGCTTGCACCTTGTAGCTCTCACAGACCCTTCGCCGGATCTGTTCCGGGATGAGGAATCCCGAATCGGCCCACTCCTCCCTGCAGTCCGATCCGATGGCGATCTGGTCGGCATAGCCTAGGCACATTCCGAAGCACAGCAGGACTGCCAGAATAGCCACCACGGTGGCCCGGCCACTCGCTTGGAAAGCTTTGCGCCCGTCCTCGAAGGCGCGGCTCCTGCAGGTCAGGTAGCAACTGGTGAGCGAGCACGCTGCTGCGAGCACGTATGTGTGCCAGAAGCCGCCCCCGGAAAGCAAATACGTCACTGCGTTGCTTACCGCATTGATCGCGGCGAACAACTCATGGCTGTAGTTCACCACCAGCATGAGAGCGGCCCAACCCGCTGCGGCGCGGACCGCCCATCTGGCGGTCTGCAGCGCACATGACAGCCGTGTCTTGTTGTTGTTCGGTGAAGCCATCTTCACTGCCTCACCGTGGTGTCGAGGTCCAGCGCCACGAGACGGATCGCGGCAATGATTTGCATCGCCGCAGCCACGGCCCGCCAAGGGCGCCATTCATGACGTGCGCAATACCATTCCCCGCAATCGAGACCGATATAGATCTCTGCCCAATAGGCGCCCGTTGCGCCGATGCCGCACAGCACCATCAAGATTGCCAGTGTGCGGCCCCAAGCGAAGAAGCCGTCATAGCTCTCCTGTTCGGCACACTTGGCCTGGTAGACGCAGAACATGTAGCTGGCAGCAATGGTTCCTGCGACTAGCAATGAAAAGGTGTGCCAGAAGCCGCCGGCGGCGACGATGAACTTGAAGCCGGCTGCGATGTGGTCCCAGTACTCGAAGAAGGCCCCTGCGGCTGCCCAGCCCGCGATAGCCAACGTGAGGAGTTTGAGGGAGTCGCGTGCGCATTTCGTGAGAACGGTATTCATGCTCGGTCCTCCTTCCCTGATTCGACTTCCGCGGCCAGCTCGCGCACGCGGCCGGCAGTCACCGACCATCCAGCCGACTGGATTCCAGCGAACAGCCGCTCTTTCAAACCTTGATAAACCCGCTCGGCCTTCTCATCGCCCAGCACAAAAGCGCTGACGGCCAGGCTGAGCTGCGCCGGCCCGCTGCCCATGTAGCCCCATTCCAGTCCACTCGGGGAGTGGGCACGCAGATCCAGACGCCACGGCAGTGGCTCGTCACCAATCCAGGGCGACAACTTCTCGTTGTCCGCGGTCAGGAGGGCGTCGGTGGTCGGCGCATAGGTCACGCGCGTGATGCCGCCATCTCGCTCGCGCTGACCGAACACGCAGATCCAGTCCGGTGGCACCGGTGCGCAGTGACTCTGCTTGGGCGCAGCGGGCATGCCCTCCTGCTTCGCCCAGGCGGCAGCCAGGACCTCGCCCAGTTGGCCGGCGTCGGCCTGGTTGTCAGCAGGGACCTCAAAGGTCCTGCGGCGCCCCGTCGCGTCCATGTAGGTCACGTACCAATCTTGCATTCGACTCTCCCTGTCGAGCCCACCGTGGGCCCGTGCCAGTAAGTATATACACGTATCTACATGGAATGCAAGAAAACTATACGGCGATAACTGTACTTAGCGCCGTACTGTATTTATGATGGCATCTAGGCGATCGTCCGTCCGAGGTGCCTAAAAATTAAGCAAATCAAGGACTTACGAGTTTCGCGGGCGCGAAATTCCAGTTCAGAACTCAATGACGTGCAGCGCGCTAAGTGCTTGATTCATCGGCGGGCACGGTTCAGGGTTCAATGAAAAGCTGCCAATTTCGCGGGCGCGAAAATCGGTCAAACAGGCCCTCTCCCTTCTGTCACACAAGGAGCTTCCGTGTCATCACACCCTTCCCTTCCCCGCGATCCGGCGGACCCTTTCACAGAGCGCGACCATGACAACATGGACGCCTTCATCGGTTTCGTCCTCGATGACTACGCCGCCGGCGAGATCTCCAGGGATCGGGCCGCCGGTTGCCTGCAGCACGTCATGGGCGTACTGGCCGTGGGCAACACTGGCGAAGCCAAGAACTGGTTCTCGCAAGGCCGCAAGTTCATTCGCGCCTAGGGCGGAGCCGATGAACTTCAACCTCTTCGGAGATCCGCCGACTGTCGAGCAGATCGGCGAGCTGCGCGCTGCCATTCGTTCCAACAACAGGTTCGAGGACAGCGTGGGCTACAAGGTCCTCCTGGCCTGCCCGATCCCGGTTCTGGACGTCGTGGCCGGGATGACCGCATACGCGGTCGAGTCTGCGGTCAAGCCCGATCCTCTCGCACCGTTCGAGATGGTTCCGGGAAGCGCGGCGCGCCCGTGGCCCGCCGAGACGATTGCTGGCCAGTACGCGGCCAAGGTGCGTGCCCAGGGGCGTGATCTCATGGAATGCGAGGTGCAGGCGCTGGAGCGCGCATCGGACGTGGAATCGACGACCCGTCTCGTCCTCAACGCGGCCTCCCAATCCCTGCAGTCCGCCGTCGCCGACTTTTTCAGTTCCAAGAAGCCATGACAGCGCCAATTCGCGGGCGCGAAATTCCGGGGGGGCCAGTCCAGCGCTTCTTGACCAGCTTGACTGCTCTCGCCCTCCTCGCCTGCCTCATGCTCTTCTTGTTGCCGAAGGCCTTGAGCTTCGGCGATACGTGGAACCTGAAGGCCAACCCCATACCGGGGGTCGAGGTCGTGCTGAGGGACGGGCAGACTGTCCGGGGCGATCTCTCTCGCACATGGTCCGGTGACTACACGGTCCTCCAGGCTGACGGCCGGGTGGTTGTGTTCGGCAAGGACGGCTTCACCGGCATGACCGCGCGGCCGCAGCCGGACCGTGGTTTCCCATGGCGGTCCTTCGCACCTGCCATCCTCCTGCTGTGGGCGTTTGTGCTCTATGCCGGCTGGTCTGCGATGCAGCGTCGCAGGCAGACATTGCTCTCGGCAAGCCTGTAGTTCGCGCCCGCGAAATCGCCCCTCCGTGACCGCCCTGCCCGCTCAGCCCCCGCTCCTTGAAGGCCCCGCAACCTACCTGCGGTGGGAGCATCCTGGCCTGATGCGCTACTACGAGGTGCGGCTTTCGCGGGACCTGTGGGGCGGCTGGGCCCTCATGAGTTGCTGGGGCCGCATCGGCACGCCGGCGGGGCGCCTGGTCATCAGCCCGAAATCCGACGACGGCGAGTGCCGCAAGGCCCTGGATGGCATCGCCAAGAGGCGTCGCGCTCACGGCTACGCCATGACGCACGTGCATCGATGACGGCATCTTCGGAGGCCGTTCGCCTCAGCCGCCACGTTCTCGCTCATCTTCGAGCCGTGGCTGATGGCGTTCCGCCCGAGGTCGCGGCGCGCACCTATCTGGACGTCGATGGGCCGACCCCGCGGCACGCCCAGCTGGCTCACGAGGCGGCGGTGCGCTCCGCCATGTTGGTTGCGCGCCGTGCGTTCGGTGGCTCGCGCTGGCGGCTGCTACAGCTGCAGATCCCACTCGCTCTTCCCCCTTCTCCGGCTGCCGCAGCTGACGTGCCAAGCCTGGAGGACTGGGCCGCCGAGAACGGCCTGGAGGACTGGTCGGCGGCCGAGCTGCGGGACTTGTATGAGGAGAAATTCGGCAAGCAAAGCGGCGCCCTCGATGCGCGCAAGGTCGCCCAGCTGGACCGCCTGCGCCGCACGCGGCGCGCGCTACTGGCTGGCCTTGAGAATTTCGCGATCGAGCCGCCTAGCCTGTCTGACCCGGTGGCCGGCTGGTTCCCCGCCGACCTGGCCAGCCGGCTGGATGACGCCGGCTTGTCCACGCTCGGGCAGCTGCGCGACCACATCGCCCTGCGCGGCCGCTGGTGGCGGCAGATCCGTGCCTATGGGCCCAAGAAGGCCGCCAGGCTGGAGGAACAGGTGCAGGCTCTTGTCGGCGTCTCGGCGCCGCCGAGCTGGGCCGCGCTGCCACCGCCGGCGGATGGCGATGCCGGCCGTGGGCCCATGTCGCTGGTCTCGGCCGATGAGGAGGCGGTGACGACGTGGATCAAACACCGCACGCGCTCTCCGGCGACGGCTTCCGCTTACCGCCGCGAGGCGGAGCGCTTCGGCCTGTGGCTGCGCGTCGAGCGCGGGCGGCGGTTGGTCGCCGCCAGGTCCGACGACTGCGCAGACTACATCGCGTTCATCGCGGCGGTGCCGCGTGAATGGGTGAGCCGGCAGCACGCGCCGCGCACGTCGCCCGATTGGGCGCCGTTCGCAGGCCAGCTCTCCGTGACGAGCCAGCGCTTCGCGCTGGCCGTGCTGGAGGCGTTCTTCAACTGGCTGGTGGCGGACGGTCGAGCTGCCGTCAACCCCTGGCTGTCCGTGAACCGCCGGGTGCCGGACGATCCGGCGGCCCCGCCTCGGGATGCCTCCAAGGCATTCACGCCGGCCGTCTGGACTGCCTTGATCGAGCACACTGAGCGGCTGGAGCCGGACGCGGGTGCTCGCATGTCATGGCTGCTGTTGTTCTGTCGGGCATGCGGTCTGCGCGCCGCCGAGCTGCTGCGCGGCCGAGCCGGCGACTTCATCCAGCAGGACGACGGGATCTGGCTGCACGTGCATGGCAAGGGCGCCAAGAACCGGACGGTGCCCGTTCCAGCGTCGGCCTGGCGGGCCACGGCCATCTACTTCGCCGCGCGCGGCCTGCGGCTCGGCGCGACGCATCCGAACACGCCGCTCCTGGCGCGGCTGGAGCGGCCAGAGGAGCCGGGCGACAAGTTGCCGCCGCACGGCTCCGGCACCGTGCGCATGCCGGCGGACGAGTTGGAGGCGCGCGCCGAGCGCGAGCGCCGCGGCTACATCACCTACTCCACGCTGCGCCCGGCCCTCAAGCGCTTCATCCGAGCGGCCCTGGCCGCCTCGGATCTCAGCGAGGAGGAATGCGCCCATGCGCGGGTCGCGTCTACGCACTGGCTTCGCCATACACACGCGACCAGGGCAGCCGAGCACGGCGTGCCGGTGGACGTGCTGCAGGCGAATCTCGGCCAGGCCGATCCGCGCACCACGGCGATCTACTACCGTGCCCAGCAGCGCCGGCGGCGTGCGGCGATGGAGGAAGTGTTCGGGGATTGAGTGCTTGACACGGGATGGTCGGCCGGAAGAAACTGCGGTTGTCAGGCTAATGAAGTTTCTTCAGCAGCGGAACACGCCGGTCATCCGAAAGGGTGACTGGCGTTTTCTTTTTCTACGGTTGATCCCGAGAAAGACCGGTCCAGCGCCGCCGGCGCTGGCTCCCGTGGGGGACGCGCCCGCCCTCAGATGCAATTCCTGACCCAGCTGGCGGTTGCCGGCCAGGGCAGATTGAAGCAATCATTGATGCGCCGGCCAACTGCGCGTGCGCGGGATGGGGCAGCTCAGCTACCTGAGCGGCTTCCCAGGGCCTTCTCGATCTTGCGATCCGTCTTGTACTGGCTCAGCGCATAGACGGCCCAGATGGCCGCCGGAAGCCAGCCAATCAGCGTGATCTGCAGGATCAGGCAGACGATGCCGGCGATCGGCCGCCCGATCGTGAAGAACGCCAGGAAGGGCAGGAAGATGGCCAGCAGCAGACGCACGATGTTTCCTCTCTGATATTTCGGTCTGGAAGCATCTTGCCAGATCGACCGCAGCGGCCGCGCGTGCCAGGCGCCAGGTGTCCTCCGTGCGCACGGGCAATCACCCTTTGATTCGCAATCTTCGGTGTCGGCTGCGCCGGCGCAACGCCTGTGGCGTCCTTCACTGCGTTACGGCCCTGCGGGTGCCCCGGCGCCTGTCGCCGTCACCGCCTTTGCTTCTCGTCGGGCGATCGCCCGGCGCGCAGCCGGCGCGTACCGGCAGGAGCAACACCATGGCCACCATCGGCACTGCATTTCCCGCGACCATCACCTGGCGCGGCCGCGTCTACGACACGCCCGACTTCGACCAGCTCGAAGACTGGACTTTCGATAGCGTCTGCGAGACGCCGGACGGCGACACGGTGGAGCCCGATCATCCCGACAGCTGGCTCGTGCTGCTGGGCCTGATCTGAATGCAGCCAGGCGCCGGCGGCGTCTGGTGCTTGCCCGCTCGGCGCGGGCAAGAAAAACGGGCCCTAAGGCTCTTTCTTTGACTGCCGGCTGCCGGGTCAGTCGCTACGAGGCTCCGCGCCAAGGCCGGCGGCTTCGCTCGCTATGCGTCGAGCCATGGATTCAGGATCTGTACGCCCGCCGCGAGCGCGGTGGCGTTCTGGAAGTCCTTTTCGTTGCGCGTGACCAGCGTCATGCCGTGCACCAGGGCGGTGGCCAGGATCATCGAGTCGCGGAAGGCCATCATGTCCGGCACGTGCAGCGTTGCGCAACGCATGGCCTCGGCTTCGAGGTACGGGAGGGTGCGCGAGCCGAAGGCTTTTCGGGTGGCGTTCCACCAGGCGCGCAGGGCCTCGCCTTGCTTCGGGTCTCTGCGTTCCATCCGCAGCACGCCCATTTCGTGCTCGCACACGGTGACCACGGAAATGAAGTGCTGGTTGTGGGGGACGGAAGCAGCCCAGGCCAGGACGGCGGGGCTGGCTTGGGCCTTGCCCGGCCGCAGTTCCGAAATTACGTTCGTGTCCAGCAGGTACATCAGTACACCGGCTCTCGCAGTTCACCGATGAGGCGCGGGGCCTCGTAGTCGATGCCCTGGGTGCTGGGCATGCTCTGCATCATCTCCAGCAGCGACATATCTTGCTGCTGGCCGCTCAGGGCATGGAAGTCCTCGATGCGCAGCAGCGCGAAGGCCGGCTTGCCGCGGTCGGTGATGAACACAGGGCCTTCGGTGGCCAGGCGCTTGGCGTGGCTGAGGTTCTGCGCGAGTTCGCGCGCGGAGAGGGTGTGCGTGATCATGTTTCTCCTTGGTCCTTCCCTGCGATGACGAATCTCACCAGAAAGCTGACTCGGGAGCCCTTGAACCCGCGGAAGGCTTCCTTGCAGTTGATTTTGCGATTGTAGCTATATGGCTACATTGGCCGCAGCGTCGCCGGCTATGCCGGCCGGGCTGTCGTGCTGTGCATCGAGCCTGCGCCTTTTGACTTGTCTCGCCCCTACGGGCTTCCATCCTTCCCTCGCTGTGCTCGGCTGACGCCTTCGCGCCGGCGACCTGCCGGCGCTGCGCGCTTCGCTTGCGGCTTCGCCATCCACATCTACACCGGCTAACCGCGGCCGGCCCCTTGCCAATGAAGGCGAGGCCGGCCGCGGCGCTGAGCCGCGCCCTTGCGGGTTGTCCGGTGTAGATGTGGATGTCTCGCAGGCCTGCGCCTGGTCGTCGCTGGCCACGGCCGCCGGCGGCGGCCAGCTGCGCATGCGCGCGATCGGCGCCGGCAGTGCCGGCGAGGGGCGC
>NZ_JQKD01000087.1 GCF_000745855.1 Xenophilus azovorans DSM 13620 | reverse complement strand
GACCGCGGGGCGCAATATGCGAGCGGGCGCTACCGGGCGCTGGCGGCCGATCTGGGCATCACGATGTCCATGAGCAGGAAGGCCAACGCCTGGGACAACGCGCCGATGGAGAGCTTCTTCAAGACGCTGAAGGTCGAGCGCATCTACCAGGTACGCTACGACACGCGTGCGCAGGCCAGGCTGGACATCGTCGACTGGATCGAGGGCTGGTACAACCGTCAGCGCCTGCACTCGGCCAACGGATTCCTCGCCCCTGTGACCTGGGAGAACGCCCAGTTGGCTGCATGACTTGATGTACGTGGAAACGAGGCAGGGTCACGCAAGGCTGCCGAGCAACCTGAGGCCAAGGCCATCTACGCCCAGGGGGTGGCCGAGGGGCGATCGTTCGAGGAGATCGGACGTGCGCTGCAGAAGGCCATCCCGCAACTCGGTTCGCCGCTGGTCCCCCGCAACGTTCCGTGGTTCACGGTGCGCGCCGCGGACTTTCCCAACCCGGAGGTCGCACGCGAGATCGTCCAAACCTACGGTGAGGATCGCGGGCAGGGCCATCGGCTGTATCGATTTCCCGTGGTGTTTCCGTCCGACCACTGGCAGACCGTGATGCCGCACGAACTGGCCGCCTGGGGCGCCAACGAGAAGCGCTTCTGGTCGCAATACTCGGCCGACGGTCAAGTGCGCCGCTGCATGCGCCATGCACCCGTGCCGGTCGATGACACGGGCCGCCGAACGATCCGCATCTTTGGCGGTCGCAAGGCTGTCCCGCGCGAGGAGAACGGTGGCATCTGTGAGCCGGAGAGCTGTGCGGAGTACCAGTCTCGGCAATGCAACCTGACCGGCCGCTTCCTCTTCTTCATCCCTGGGATCCGCACGATCAGCGCGCTCGAGCTGCCCACCACGAGCTTCTATGCCATGAGCGCGGCCATCCAACGCTTCCAGGCGATCGCCATGATGCGCGGCGGGCGGATCTCCGGATTCCTCGGACGGGATCGTACGACCTTCTTCTTGAGCAAGGTTCTCAAGGATGTCCCGCACATCGACGAGCAGGGCCGCGCGTTGCGAGTGCCGCAATGGATCATCGAACTGGAGGCTCCGGTGGACGTGACGGCGCTGCTGCGTGAACACGAGGACGAGGAGACTGCGATCCAGCAGGCGCAGCTCGCCACGCAGGTCCTCGAGGCAAGGGCGGCGCATGAGCCGGCGGACACGCATGCCTCGGCCCGCGGCGAAGGTGGTGCGGCGGCCGAGACCCCCTTGCGCCCCGGACGCCCCACGTTGGAACAGCTGCTGAACAGAGCCCAGGCCATGGGCATCGCGCCGGAGCGCTACACCCGCTATGCGGACAAGCGCTGGGGCTCGGGGTGGCGGGTCAACCCCCATGGCCGCGGCCGCGCCTGGGACGAGCTCGACCGCTACAGCCACGATTGCGAAGGCTATCGTGACAAGATCGAGACCGAGCTGGCGCTCGGCGCGTGATGTAGGAGCACCCATGCGAATCGCGCACTTCTCCGATCTGCACTACGGCGCCAAGACGCTCGCGGAGGCCGACCGATGCTTCGCCGCGGCCATCGACCGGGCGGCGGCGCTCGGTATGCAGGCCGCCGTGATCTCCGGCGACGCGACCGACCACGCCCTGGACCTGCATGCTCCCGCCACGGCAAGGCTCGTGGCCCAGATCCGGCGCCTGGCCGACCACTGCCCGGTGCTAATGCTGCAGGGCACTTATTCGCACGAGCCGCCGGGCACCTTGGACGTGTTCCGCTCGGTTGGTGGACGCTGGCCTATCCATGTGGCCGACCGGATCCAGCAGGTCGCGCTGACGGCACAGCGGGGCTGGGCCGTGTCCTCGGGTTGGCGCTTCGAGACGCTGCCCGCGGACGCTGTGGCTTTGTTCTCCTGCGTGCCGACGGTCAACAAGGCCACGGTGGCCATCACCGTCGGGGCGGCCGATGCGGGCCAGGCCATCGGTGAGGAGCTCGGGCGGCTTCTGACGGGATTCGCGCCGACGCACCGCGTGGCGCGCGGGCGGGGCCTGCCCACGATTGGGGTGTCGCATGGCACGGTCTTCGGCTGCCTGAGCGAGCACGGGGTGCCGATGGCCGCCTTCGACCATGAGTTCGGCACCGGCATCCTGTTCGCCGCGGAGGCGCAGGCCTTCCTGCTTGGCCACATCCACCGTCACCAGTTCTGGCTGATGGATGGGGCCGCGGGTCGGCAGGTCATCGCATATGCCGGCTCCATCGGACGCTTCCACTACGGCGAGGAAGGCTCCAAGGGATTTCTGCTGTGGGACGTCGACGCGCATGCCGCGCGCTGCTCGCTTGAGGCCACGCCGGCTCGCCGCACCATCGATATCGTCTTCGAAGGGCGGCCCGACTTGGCCGTCCTGCGCGAGACGATGGCGCAGCAGGATGTGGCGGGCGCCAGCGTGCGCGTGAGATGGACCGTGGCGGAAGAGGACGGCGTCGCCGTCGACCGTGAAGCCATCCAGCGCGCGTTGGCGGGTGCGGCCGAGACGAAGTTGGAAGGGCGCATTGTCCCCGTCGTTCGGATGCGGGCGGCCGGGATCTCCCAACTCACGCGCCTGGACGATCAAGTGCGCGAGTGGGCGCGCGTGTCGCAGGTCAGGGCGGAGCCTCTCCTGGCTTGCCTGGCGTCTCTGCAGGAGAGTTCGCCGGAGGCCATCGCTGCGCGGCTGCTGCGCGATCCGGACGGCGCGGACGAAGGCCAGCGCGTGGCGTCGACGCCCCCATCCTCGAAGACCGAGCACGCGCCCGAATGGGCAGACGCGTCGGCGCTGGGCTGACAAGCCCGGCGGGAAGTCCTTCAGAAAGACGATGCCCGGCCGGATGGTCAGGGTCACAGCAGCGGCGGCGTCAAGCGCTGGCCGCCAGGTGTGCCTTGCGTTGCTGAAAGCGATCGTGATGGTCGCGCATGTAGGCTTCCAACCGGCGCGCTGCGCTTGGTGGGAGCTGGGCCGCGCGCAGTGGCATGCCGGGCCTCAATCCCAGGCGGGCCGCATCCGAAAGGGCAATCGGCGCAATGACGGTGCGCAGGTCGCCGTGCTGCAAGTCGAAGCTCAGCAGGTGGCGGTCGAACAGCTTGTCCGCATGCGTCGCCAGCAGCAGCCCATTGGCGGGATCCAAACGCTCCAGGTCCGACGACTCGCGCCAGGGCTTGATGTGCGAGGCGATCAGCAGCTCCGGCAGCGCAATGCCCGTCAGCGCGCAGACCTCGCCCTTTCCCCACAGCTCGACAACCTCGGCGCGGAACCGCCCCTGTCCAATGCGGGCCTGAATGAGTGCCTCGCGCTGGGTGGCCTCCACCGCCGTGCGCGCGATATCGGCCAAGTCGTCGGCAAGCGCCGCAGCCGAGGACTGACCATACCCCGCCAGCAGGGCATCGAAGCGCGCTCGGTAGTCGGGTGAGGTGGGCAGAGGATTGAAATTCTGGCCGCTGGAGAAGAAGCGGTGGACTTCCTGTCGGTCATACCAATCCGCGCGCGTCAGTGCAATCGGCGCATCGGGCACACGCACGGCAGCCATCGACAGTTTGAACCGGAACGAGGCGGGCTGGCCTTTGAGGTTGAGCAACTCGAACGGACCGTCGAATCGACGACGGATGCGGAACAGTCCTTCGAGTGTGTAGTCCTTGCCCCCGTCCGCCGCTTCGTCGCCGGAGACGACATAGACCTGGTCGCCCTCGCGCACCGTCGCGTTGTTGGTGTGGTAGCTATGGAGGCTGAAGGGGCCGAAGTGGTGAGTCAGATGGTAGGCAAAGAACGTTCGGTTCAAAGATGGTGCTTTCGCGATCGAGGATGGGCAGAGGATACCGGCTGCATGGTGAGGTCCCTTGAAGACGCCTGCTCGGGCGGGAGACTGTCGGAGCCGTCCCCAACAACTCTCCCTCCACCATGCAACTCCTGTCTCTCACCCTCAAGGGCTTTCGCGGTATCCGCGACGGTCTCGGCCTGGACTCGCTGACATTGGACTTCGAAGCGCAATGCGAAGGCGCCGCCCTGGTGGCCATCGTGGGGGCCAATGGACGCGGAAAGAGCACGCTGCTCGACAACATGCATCCGTACCTCACCATGCCTTCGCGCGCGCCGGCCGCAGGCCCCGGCGGCTTCAGCTACTACGACCACGTGTTCCTTCCCGAGAGCGAGAAGGATCTGGTCTGGGCGCTCGAGGGCCGCTGCTACCGTTCTCAGGTCGTGATCCGGCTCGGTGGCAGGCGCAAGCTCGAAGCCTATCTGTCCGAGCTGTCCGACGCGGGCGCTTGGCACCCCGTTGTCTTGGATGACGGCACGATCGCGGACGGCAAGGTGGAGACCTACACACGCTGTGTGGAGCGACTATGCGGCAGTGCCGACACCTTCTTCACATCGGTCTTTTGTGCGCAAGGCAAGCGCCAACTGAGCGACTACCGCAATGCCGAGATCAAGACCTTGCTCGCCGAGCTCTTGGGACAGGATCGAATCCGGGAGCTAGGCCACAAGGCCGCAGAGACAGCGAAGCTGTTGAAGGCCGGGCTGGTGGCTGTGCGTCAGGAAGCGACGGCGATGGAGGCCGAAGCAGAGCGGCTGACGCATGCACATGTCCAGGTCTCCGATGCCCCGGCGCATGCCGAACGGGCCGGCGCATCGGAGATGGACGCGGCGTCGAAGCTCGAGCAGGTTCGTCAGGCCTGCGCGGACTTGGCGGCCCAGCGGGACCGAGCCCGCGAGACGGACGCACGGCGGGCACAACTGCGGGTGGAGCGCGAGGCCGCCGAGGCCGACTGCCGTGCGGCGATGCGGGATCTGGCTGCTCGTGAGCAGGCCGAGCAGCAACGGCAAGAGCGCCTGACACAGCGCGTGGCGCAGCGGGACGCCCGGGCGAGACAACGACGAGACCAACTCATCGCGGTGCAGACGCAGTGCAACGCCATGCTCGCGGGTGAGCCCATGGTCCGCCGGACGGTCCGACGCTTGTCGCTTGTCGAGCAGGTGCTTGCGCTGCGCGCAGACGATGTCCGGCAGGGCCAGGAGCGTGTCGCGGCGTGGGAGGGGACGCAGGCCACGCTGCGCCTACTGGCTCAACGGGTACAGAACATCGAGCGCCAGGCGGGCCAAGCGGCCTTGCAGGCGCAGTCGCTCGCGCGGCGGTTCGGCCTTGCGGCGGAAGTTCCCTGCAGCGGCATGCCGCTGCAGGGACGCTGCCAATTGCTCGCGGACGCCCGGGAGGCGCAAGCGCTGATCCCCAGTGCCGAGGGTGTGCTGCGGCGTCTAGCGGCCGAGAAGTGCGGGGCGGAGAAGGAGGTCCAGGCCGTACAACAGCGTGCCGCTGCCCTCGCCTCGGCCGCATCGCGACTTGCTGCCGCCGAGCGGCGGTTGGCACGCGCGAGAAGCCGCGCATCCCGCTATGCGCTGGTGGCGGCCAAAGCCGACCAGATGCAGGCGACGCGCCAGCGGCTGTCGGAGGTACAGGCCGAACTGGCAGGAATGGGGATGGTGGACCGCGACCATGCGTCGGTCGAGGCGCGGGCAGACCGCGAGGAGAAAGAGGCCATCGCTGCTGCATTGAGCACCATCGAGGCGCGGCGGGGCCAGGAGGCTGACCGCATTCGGCAGGCCTTGGCCCGGCTCGATGCCGCTCTGCAAGCGCTACCGCCTGCATTCGACAGTCGCAGCCTTTCTGCAGCGGAGGCCGCACGTGACCGTGCAGACGCAGCACACGAGACCGCCCGGCGGGACCATCTCGAGGCCTTCAGGAAAGTTCAGTTCCTCACCGAGCTGGTTCGACAACAAGCGGCCTTGTCCACCCGGCATGCTGCGGCGCGGGAGCGAATGCGCCGCATCGAGGACGCCGTGGGCGATTGGAACCTGCTTGCCCGCTGCATGAGCAACGACGGACTGATCGCATTGGCGATCGACGATTCGGGTCCGGCGCTATCCGGACTCACGAACGAACTACTCCTGGCGTGCTACGGCCCGCGGTTCACGGTCTCGATCCTGACACAGGCGGAAACTGCCAAGGGCGAGAAGCGCGAGGACTTCGACATCGTGGTGCACGATGCAGACTCCGGCGAGAGCAAAAGCGTGCGACTGATGAGTGGTGGCGAGCGGGTCTGGATCAATGAATGTCTGGTTCGCGCGGTCGCGCTCTACCTAGCGCAGACCAGCGAGCGCCGCTATCGGACCCTGTTCTCGGATGAGGCCGACGGCCCTTTGGATCCGGCGCGCAAGCGCATGTTCTGCGCCGTGAAGCGGGAGGTGCTGCGGTTGGGCGGATACACACGAGAGTTCTTTGTCTCACAGACGCCGGAGCTCACGGGAATGGCCGATGCGGTCATTGACCTGGACGCGATGATGCAGACCTGATACGCGGCATTGAGAGTGGCGGCCAAGCTGCACAGCAGGTGCATCGGAGCCGCTTGTGGGCCCTCGCGATCAGGCTGCAGCTGCAAACACGGGCAAGCCGGTGATGACCGGAGCTTCGCAGTCGAACTTCAGCCACACCACGCCAGCCTGCTCGGCAGCCTCAAAGATCGAGGCAAGGTCGGTCTCCGACGGGTGGCGGTATCGGGGCGCACCCACGAAGACGAATCCACCGAATTCCGTGGGGTAGGCGTTCACGGACAGGTCATCTGCACGCAGCAGCTGACGCGTGGCCGGTGTCAGGTGGGACAGCGAGAGCGCGACCAACGGCTCGATCTGCTCCCGCAGGCGATCGATACAGTCAGAATCCATGGCCGGATACTCCTCAATGAATGCCCCGTCCCGGGGGCAGCATTTGCAGCCGGCCGGGCTCGGGGCGATCTCCCTGGCTTGAAATGTCGCTGCCGCCGCGAGTGGGCGTGCCGGCGGCGGCTCGGATCAACCCGCGCTCGCCGATCGAAGGCGACCAGACTCCAGTCGACTTGATCCGGTCGAGGGCGCTGATGTGCAGCTGCGTCAGAACGTCCTCGGGCTTGGCGAGCGACATCTGTCGAGGTGGCTTGCCGCGATGGAAGGCAGGCCCTGCGCATGCTGTGGCCCGGGAGATCCATTCGCCAGCCAGATGGACAGTGCCTTCGATCTCCCCCGCGCAGTGGTCGATGGCATGGCAGTCTTTCGATGGGGCGGAGAGGTACCGGGGCAGGATGACGGGAGCCGACGGAGCGTCGAGCCTCGTGTTGCACATTTCTGTCGCGACCTGGAACTTCTGGTGATTTGGGGCGGGCGGCGCGTCGACCAGCGGCTGGCGGCGTCTGGCGCGAACCTTCATGGCGGTCTCCTCTCGGAAAAGTGGAGAGAACGCCAGCCCCCACAGGGACTTCGTCCCCGATGGAATGTGGGTGCACAACGGGCGTCGGCACGGTGTTCAAGGCAGGTAACGTCTGCGGCGCTGGCCGCCTAGCCAGAAGACCTCTCCAAGAAAAGAGCAGGACGCCCGAGTTTCTAAGACTCTGGAGGCTTGGGCAAGTGGGTTTCCAGCCAAGGCAAGGCAACTGCGTGCCTCGGCGACCGATTGACGATGGCTGATGGACAGACGGCGCCCGTGCCGGTCTCAGGGCATGCTCGGGCGCCTGGCGATCCGACTGGCGGTCGAATGACTTTGCAGTGTCAACCCAGTGACGCTGCAGAAATTTTTGTTGTCGATCCCTTGACTTCGCACACAAGCGCGGCGGCTTGCGTCAGCATGGCGTCCTGCGAGGGCACACACCATGATCCGACTGGGCTGCCAGATTCGGCTGACGCGCAAGGAGATTGCATACTTTCACTGGCTGACCGACATCGAGCCGGTGGGTATTCGCACGCTCGCCGATCTCGACGCGTATGTGGCGAAGTGCAAGGTCCACTACTGGGGTGTGTCACAGGACACGCAATTCCTGCACTGGATGATCGATCAGGAGGTAGCGCGCTGCTTGTCGGCCGCCTGATTCGGCGGAAGGCGCAGAGAGGGCCGCGGGCTGCCGAGGCCCAATGCGGTGCACCGAGGCGCTCCCCTGGCCGCGGAGCCAAGGGAGACGCGGTGCAAAAAGGCTCAGCCGCTGGCTTGAGCCGATCGAGGCGTGGCGTCGGAGCCCTCCTGCGCTGCAGGCGTCCCGGTCGCCGGGCTTGCCTTGTAGGCCGCCCGCGACGCGCGAACTTTGGGATCCTTCGTCAGCCTTTGGACCTGCGCGGCTGCCGGCTCCGCACCGCTGTCCGGCAGGCACGCGATGGCGAGATCGCGCACTTCTTCGAGCGCACGTCCGGTTGCCTTCGGCGCGCCGACGAACAGCTTGCCGCACAACCACCGCACGAACCGGCCGATGCGCTGGTGGCGCAGTTCGCGAGCCTGCTGCAGTCGCAGCGATTCGCGGCAGCACAGGTACAGCGCCAGGTGTTCGCGCTTCATCTCGGGGTCGGCGTCGAGTTGCGCCAACACCTCGGCCGCGACGGCCGGGTACTTGCGCGCACGGCGGTAGAAGGAGACCCATGCGAGTTCCTCCTCGATGACGAGAGCACTGCGCTTCGGCTTGGCCCGGGTTGCATACGCGGTCATGTCGTTTCTCCTCTGCTTGCGGGAAGCACGCCGGCCCCGTTCGGGAGGCGTCAGTCTCCCAGGGGTTGTGGCGGTGTGTCGCTTTGCTAAGCTGGCTTCCCACACGCCTTGGAACGCCCACACAATGCTTCGTGCAGGCCACTCTCTCCGGTTCACGCCCACCGAGATCGAAGAGCTCCGAAGACTCGGAGTCGATGTCGGTGGGGCGCGAACGCAGGACGGTCTCGACCAGGCGCTGGCCCGATGGGCTGACACGCTGGCCGAAGAGCGTCCCGCTCTGCTGAACAAGATCGCGTCCGCGCTGGCCGCTGCGAAGGGCGTCTCGCTACCGGCGCAATTGAAGCGCGTGCGTTGAGATGCCTCGCTGGGCGTTGGCTTCGGCGACCGCGATCCAGCGGTCGGCGATCCGGTCGAGGTAGACCAGATCGTCGTTCTCGATCTCGCCTGCGGCGCGCAGGCGGGCGATGACTTCCTTGACCAGGAACGGATCGTCCCGGGCCAGTTGCACCACGGTGGCGGCAATGCGGCGCCTGTACAGGTCGACCGTCATGGTCAACCTGCGGCCTGGCAATCCGCGCACGGGCGACCCATGCACTTGCCGGAGCAGGGCAGGGGACGCAACAGCACCGGGATCTTCCGATGCGGAACAGGTGGGCGGTCGGCGAGGCCGGATCCGCCCAACAGCACCGGGATGCGGCGCGATTCTCTGGCTGCAACGACAGCGAACATGGGGTTCTCCTTTGATGAAAAAGGGGAACGCCCAACCCTGGCGGGGACTGGGGTCCCCGTTCGGGTGTGCCTCGCGTGAGCGAGGCGGCTCAGTACCGGCCTGGGAAGGCCAGCATGGGATGAAGGCCCAACGCCTTGCGGTGCGGGCCTTCGCTCGATGGATGGCAGCCGTTAGGCCACCGTCCATGTGCATGCGTCAGCCCGAAGGCCGGCAGGAACTCATGGCTGCCGGAGCAGCCAGCCCGGGCGAAGCCGGGCAACTCGAGGGCAGGTATCGACTGCGACGCCAGCGAAGCTGGACTTCAGGGAAGCCGGAGCTGCCGATGAAGGCTTTGTGGACGCGATGCCCACGGGAAGCGTCTCCAGTATGCGCGTCCCGCAGCCGTTGGCGTGGCCGAACTCGAGTTGCCACTGAAAACCCACCGCTGCTGCCCGCGTTGTTCAACTTCCCTGTTCACGCTGGAGCCCAAGGACAGGAGCCTCACACTTGCCGAGCGAACGGACAGAGCGCTGTCTGACCGAGGTGGCTTAGCCGTGGCAATGCTTGTACTTGCGACCTGAGCCGCAGGGACAGGGATCGTTGCGGCCGACTTTCGTGCTGGATGCTGGCGTCGATGGCCTTTGCTGTGAAGCGGCTTGTGCAGCCAGATATCTCCGCAGCGCCAGGGCTTGCTGCCGCGACACCAGCGGCTTGACGCGCTGCTGGGCGATGAGCGCCTTCTGATTCGCTATTTCCTTCGCCTGTTGAGCGCTGAATCCGGGCGCGTAGGGCTCCAGGCGGGCCATCTCTCGCTCCGCGGCGTCGACATCTCCACAGTATGCGAGCACGACCGCATACTGGCTGCGTACGCCGACAATCCGATCAAGCATGTTGACCCTCAGGACCGTTGGCAGCACGTGCTGCTCAAGAACTTCACGGGCACCTTCGAACTCGTGGACGTAGACGAAATCATCGGCAGCGTCCTGCCCGACACGGACCAGCGAGTCGACGGCGCCGACGAGACCATAGAACTTCATGGCGTGGATTCGCGCAAACATCTCCGTCCTGTCAAGTGCCTTAGTCACCATCGCAAGAAGCTCCAGGGCATCGGCAGTGTGCTTGATGTCGTGGTGGTCAATTTCTGGCCGAGCAACCAGTGCGGACAACTCGTGTTGTTTCAGTCCGATCACTTGCTCCGGCGTGATCCCGAGCACCTCGTAGTTCTCAGCGACTGCCCGGCGCGCTTCGCGCTCTGCAGCCTCGAGTTTCTTAAGCCGGAACAGTGCGCAGGCGGCGTTGTAGCGGAAGACGCGGTGATGCTTTGGCTTGTCCGGCAGCATGGATCGCATGGCCTCGATGCTTCTGTCGACCGCTAGCTGGTCACCCTGATCCGCCTGAAAGTTCATCCGCTTCATGATGAAGGACAGGCGTTCATCGTCACCCAGCTCGTGGTTGCCCAAGAGCTGCTCCATTTGATCGAAGCGGCTTTGCAGTCGATCAGTACGACCGTGCTTCATGTCCGCGAACACCAGCCCGTCAAGCGCCCAGAAGCGGTCGCCTGGGTCGATGGTCGGGTCCTGGACTACCTGCTCCAGTCCGTTCCAGATATGCGGGGCGATGCCGAGTTCGTGAAACATCTCCTCGCCGATCAACTCGACCAGGACCTTGATCTCTCGGGTCTCCACCAGCATCCGGGTGTAGAGGGAGAATCTGGACGTGTCCCGAGTCTCCATCAACGACTTCAGCAGCACAGACTTCAGGGCGGAACTCGCGCGGGCCGCCACCGTCGCATCCATCGTCAGGAGGTGCCGGCCACCGAGGATGCGGATCGCATCGTGGATCTTGACTCGGCTGTTGCCATAAATCTCAGCAACGCCGGCCTGGCGCAGTGTCCGGAGGATCGAGGCGGCGGCTGGACCACTGAGTGTGATGGCGTCACGTAGCAGTTCCGTCACCTCCTGGGGATCGAGGACCACGTCAGACAGGCTCAAGACCGCGACAGCATCTTTGGACTGTGACGGAAGCGAGTCGAAGACCTTTTCGAGAATCACCTCCTGAGCAGTTTCCGCTGTGTTGGTTTGCTGCTCGAGTGCGATGCAGAGCTGTTGCAGGTCGCCACCGTAGTCGCGCGCCGCGATGCGCGCCGCGCTTTCCACGAAGAGTGGCATGCCGCGGGTGAGCGTCTGCAGGCGTCCGAGAGTTGACGCGCTGCCGAAAGCGCCTGCGGCGGTGCATGCACTGGCCAACTCGTCCAGGCCCCAACCCATGAGGCTCTCTCGGGTTACGCCCAGCGTCGCTTCGACCTCTCGCAGCGACCCCGCTGGCTGGCACAGCAAGACAAAGCGCAGGGCCGATGTGACTTCCACCATACGACGCAGGTTCTGCGCGTCGATGCGGTGGGCGTTGTCCAGGACCACGATCGGCGCCATGCCCTGGCGACGCAGGTAGGTGTCAAGCGCTGTCAGCGATTCCAGGCCGCTGGCTCCTGGGAGCAGGATCTCCCGGCGCACCGAATCGCTCGCGCCGGACAGCTTGGCCGCCAACTCGCGAACCAGTGCGGCGGCGAGGGCTTCGCTCGGTGTCTCTGCACAGTCGTAGTAGGCGCAGATGTGGCTGCTGACGCAGGCGGCTTGAGCGGCCCACGTTGTCTTGCCCGCGCCGGAGAAGCCCGCGATGATTCTCACCCGCGCGCCAGTCTCGATACCCGGTTCGTCCGCTTGTGGACGATACGGGAGCGGTGGCGCCGGGAACTGCTGAAGTTGAACAATCAGCTGTTCAAACAGCGAAGGCAGGTGCTCGACGACAAAGGTGTGATCGGCGTGAGGTGCATTACCGGCCGCTGCCGCTAGGGAAGGTCTGAACAAGTCCACCGATCATGCCGCGGCGCGTTGAATAGCGCAAAGGAGCCTGCGCGAATGAGCCAGATCAGTTTTGCGGACGCGGAGTACGCCGGCAAGCGGAAGAAGACCCGGCGCGAGGTGTTCCTGGAGGAGATGGAGCAGGTGGTGCCGTGGAAGGTGCTGCTCAAGATCATCGAGCCGCACTACCCAGTGGCCGGCCGCGGCCGCAGGCCGTACGCGCTGGAGTCGATGCTGCGGGTGCACCTGATGCAGAACTGGTTTGCCCTGAGCGACCCGGCGATGGAGGAAGCGCTGTATGAGATCGCCTCGCTTCGCAGCTTCGCGCATTTGAGCCTGAACG
>NZ_JQKD01000086.1 GCF_000745855.1 Xenophilus azovorans DSM 13620 | reverse complement strand
ACGCCGCTGGTGCCGCAGGACCGTTTCGCCATCGGCGGGCGCTACACGGTGCGCGGCTTCGACGGGGAGACCAGCCTGATGGCCGAGCGCGGCTGGCTCGTGCGCAACGACGTGGGCTGGGCGATGGGAGCGAGCGGCGCGGAACTCTACGCGGGGCTGGACTACGGCCACGTGGGCGGCGCGAGCGTGAAGTACCTGCTGGGCAACCACCTGGCCGGCGCCGTGATCGGCGTGCGCGGCGCCTTCAAGCGCCTGAGCTACGACGTGTTCGTCGGTGCGCCGGTGTGGAAGCCCGAGGGGTACCGCACGGGCAGGGTCACGGGTGGGGTCAATTTGAATGTGAGTTTTTGAGATCGATCGACATGAATGGAAATTTCGCCACGACATTGACCGCATGGATTGGCGTGCTCGGCAGCCTCTCCGGCTTGGCCCTCCTGGTGCTTGTCTGGTTCAGAACCCGATCGCTGCACATTCCCATGTATCGGCTCTGGCAGCTTTTCCATGGAAAGCAGGAAATTGCCGATGAGAAGGTGCGGCAGTTCATGGCCAGAGAGAACAGTCTGATGCACTTTCGCTTCGTGAAGGGTATCCAGGTCGAGACACTCGGCGACTGTCACAGGGTGATCGATTGGGCTGAGAACCGGCGGATTGGCATGAGCGCTGTTGCCGCGTGCGGCCGGTTCTTCGACTACGTCAAATGCCAAGTTGTGCAGCCCTTGCCGCAATGGAGGAAGGGGACGGCGTTGATCGTCTTGTGTTTGCTGACGTTCATGGCTGCCCTGGGCATTGGGGCACTCATGAAGTCGGAGCGTGCCCTCGTGAGCCTCAAGGCCACCGACCGCTTCCTCTGGCTGACCGCGCAGACTGCGCAGCCGTTCCGGCCCCGGGAAGCACCGATTCTCAGATTCGCCGATTGCACCGGCACATCTTCTCCTGGATCCAGCATGACGTCAGGCGCTTTCACGGCAGAGGAGCAGGAGATCCTCTGCGCGGCCTTCGCCGATCGTGATGGAACCGCCCGATTCGTATCGCAGGCCATCCAGTCCCAGCGGTGGCCGCTCGTTCCGCTGCTGATCGTGGCGATCGTGACGTGCCTGTGTTCTTTTCGCATCCTGGGGAATATGGCCGCGGCCATGCGGCTGTTGCAGGAACTCAAGAAGCGCGAGGCTGCATAGGCGCATGATTTAGCGCGCTGCCGCATCCTGCGGTGCCGGCGAGCGTCAGTCGCCGCGCCGCCCCGCCTCCTGCGCGCGCGCCAGCATGAAATCGATGAAGGTGGTGATGGCCTTGGTGCGGTGCCGGCCGGGCATGTAGAGCATGTACATGTGGGTGCCGAAGATCGACAGGCGCCACTCGGTCAGCGCGGCGATCACCTCGCCCTCGCGCAGCTCGGCGTCGAACACGTAGTCGGGCACGATGCCCACGCCCAGGCTGGCGAGGATGGACTGGCGCAGGAACAGGAAGTTCTCCGAGATCAGCGTCGGCTCCAGCAGCACCTCGTGCCGTTCCCCGCCGAGGTAGGCCGACACGCGCAGCTGCCGGCCGTGCACGGCCGAGGTGATGAGCGGCACGTGGCGCAGGTCCGGCAGCGCCACCGGCATGCCGTGCTCGCGCGCCCAGGCGCTGCTGGCGCAGGCGACATAGTGCACCGGCCCCATGTCGCGCGCCACCAGGTTCTGCGGCGGCTCGGACATCACGCGCACGGCGATGTCCACCTCCTCGCGCATCAGGTCCTCCACGCGGTTCTCGAACATCACGTCCAGCACGATGCCGGGGTAGGTGCGCTTGAAGGCGATCAGCCAGTCGGACATGACGAGCTGCCCGTAGCCGCTGGGCACCGAGAGCCGCACGCGGCCCTGCAGGCTCTGGCCGAGCGAGGTGACGGACTCGCGCGCGGCCATCAGCTCGTCGCGGATGGCGCAGCCGTGCTGGTACAGGCGCAGGCCGATCTCGGTGGGCTCGATGCGGCGCGTGGTGCGGCGCAGCAACTGCTGGCCCAGGCTGCGCTCGAACTGGCCCAGGCGGTGGCTCACGTTGGCGCGGCTCATGCGCAGGCGGCGCGCGGCCTCGCTGAGGTTGCCGGCCTCGATGATCTCGACCAGCAGGGACAGGGCGTTCAGGTCCATCGTCAAATCGTATTTGACAGTGTGTCAATCGTGGTCGCAATTGTCGCGTGGCGCATGGCAGACCAGAATCCCGGCATCGCCCCCGGCCGTTCTGGCCATCCCCTGCCCGGAGACATATCCATGACCGAATCCGCCGCGGCGTCCGCCGCCGTCATCCGCAGCGCCCGCCACGGCGAGGTGCTGTGCATCACCATCGACAACCCGCCCGTCAACGCCATCTCCTCGGCCGTGCGCCGCGGGCTGAAGGAGGCGGTGGAGGCCGCCGATGCGGACGCCGGCGTCAAGGCGATCCTGATCGTGGGCGAGGGCGCGAACTTCGTGGCCGGCGCCGACATCCGCGAGTTCGGCCAGGCGCCGCAGCCGCCCTCGCTGCCCGAGGTGTGCAACCGCATCGAGGATTGCGCCAAGCCGGTGGTCGCCGCCATCCGCGGCGCCGCGCTGGGCGGCGGCCTGGAGATCGCGCTGGCCGCGCACTGGCGCGTGGCCCTGGCCGACGCCAGGCTGGGCCTGCCGGAAGTGCAGTTGGGCCTGATGCCCGGCGCCGGCGGCACGGTGCGCGCGCCGCGCCTGGCCGGTGCGCAGGCCGCGCTGGACCTGATGCTCAGCGGCCGCCACGTCAAGGCCAAGGAAGCGTTGTCGCTGGGCCTGGTGGACCGCATCGCGGACGGCGAAGACGCCCAGGCCGCCGGCCTGGCCTACGCGAACGAACTGCTGGCCCAGGGCGCCGGCGTGCGCCGCACCCGCGACGCGCAGGGCCTGGCCGACCGTGCCGCCGCGCAGGCCGCCATCGACGCCGCCAAGGCCGACACCGCGAAGAAGTCGCGCGGCCTGTTCTCGCCGATGAAGATCGTTGAAGCGGTGCAGACCGCGCTCGACAAGCCCTTCGAGGAGGCTGTGAAGCTGGAGCGCGAGGCCTTTCTCGCCTGCATCGACAGCCCGCAGCGCGCCGGCCTGATCCATGCCTTCTTCGCCGAGCGCGAAGTGGCGAAGGTGCCCGAAGCCAAGGCGGCGCAGCCGCGTGTGCTCAACAGCGTCGGCATCGTCGGCGGCGGCACCATGGGCGCGGGCATCGCCGTCTCGGCGCTGGATGCGGGCCTGCCGGTGGTGATGGTCGAGCGCGACCAGCCTTCCATCGAGCGCGGCCGCGCCAACGTCGAGAAGGTCTACGACGGCCTGATCAGGAAGGGCCGCATGACGCCCGAGGCCAAGGCCGCCGTGATGGCCCGCTACACCGGCGCCACCGACTACGCCGCGCTCGCGGACGTGGACCTGGTCATCGAGGCCGTGTTCGAGGACATCGAGGTCAAGAAGGCCGTGTTCAAGGAACTGGACCGCGTGTGCAAGGCCGGCGCTGTGCTGGCCACCAACACCTCCTACCTGGACATCGATGCCATCGCCGCCAGCACCTCGCGGCCGCAGGACGTGATCGGGCTGCACTTCTTCAGCCCGGCCAACATCATGAAGCTGCTGGAGATCGTGGTGCCGGCGAAGGTCAGCGCCGACGTGGTGTCCACCGCCTTCGCGCTGGCCAAGAAGATGAAGAAGGTGCCGGTGCGCGCCGGCGTGTGCGACGGCTTCATCGGCAACCGCATCCTGGCCGTGTACAAGCAGGCGGCCGACTACATCATGGAAGACGGCGCCAGCCCCTACGAGATCGACGAGGCGGTGCGCGGCTTCGGCTACCCGATGGGACCGTTCCAGGTGACCGACCTGGCCGGCGGCGACATCGGCTGGGCCACGCGCAAGCGCCGCGCCGCCACCCGTGACCCGAAGGCGCGCTACGTCGAGGTGGCCGACCGCGTGTGCGAGCGCGGCTGGTTCGGCCAGAAGACGGGCCGCGGCTTCTACCTGTACCCCGAGGGCGCCCGCGTCGGCCAGCCCGACCCCGAGGTGCTCGCCATCGTGGATGCCGAGCGGCAGAAGAAGGGCATCACGCCGCGCCAATTCACCGCCGAGGAGATCATGCGCCGCTACATGGCCGCGATGGTCAACGAGGGCGCCAAGGTGGTGGAAGAGGGCATCGCGCTGCGGCCGCTGGACGTGGACGTGACCTTCCTCTACGGCTACGGCTTCCCGCGCCACCGCGGCGGCCCGATGAAGTACGCCGACATGGTGGGCCTGCCGAAGATCCTGGAGGACATCCGCGCCTTCGCCAAGGAAGACCCGCTGTTCTGGAAGCCGGCGCCGCTGCTCGAAAAGCTCGTCGCCGAAGGCAGGGACTTCGCCAGCCTCAACCAGCCCAAGGGCTGAGTCGGATTTGCGTTCGATCGACAACTACCGTTCGGGCTGAGCTTGTCGAAGCCCCGCGCAGCGCTTCGACAGACCCAGCGTGAACGGATCGTGGGGGTTGAACGCGCGTCCGTATGAATCCAACCCAATCCGCACTGCATCCCCGACGCTCGGGGAGGGCGGTGCTCAACCCGAATCTTCCTCAAGGAGCCATCCCATGCGTCAGGCCGTCATCGTTTCCACCGCCCGCACGCCGCTGACCAAGTCGCACCGCGGCGAACTCAACATCACCCCCGGCCCCACGCTGGCCAGCTTCGCGGTGCGCGCCGCGGTCGAGCGCTCGGGCATCGACCCGGCGCTGATCGAGGACGCCATCCTCGGCTGCGGCTACCCCGAGGGCATCACCGGCCGCAACATCGCGCGCCAGGCGGTGATCCGCTCCGAGCTGCCGCTGTCCATCGCCGGCACCACCGTCAACCGCTTCTGCGCCTCGGGCCTGCAGGCCATCGCCATCGCGGCGGGCCGCATCGTAGTGGACGGCGCGCCGGCCATGATCGCCGGCGGCGTGGAAAGCATCTCCGGCATCCGCACCCGCGAGGACGGCAACTCCGGCATGGACCCGTGGATCGTGGAGCGCAAGCCGCAGCTGTACATGGAGATGATCGACACCGCCGACGTGGTGGCCCAGCGCTACGGCATCGGCCGCGAGGCGCAGGACCGCTTCTCGGTCGAGAGCCAGCGCAAGACCGCCGAGGCGCAGGAAGCCGGCCGCTACAAGGACGAGATCGTGCCCGTGACCACCGTCATGGCGGTGGCGAACAAGGAGACCGGCGAGGTCAGCAAGAAGCAGGTGACGGTGGACCGCGACACCTGCAACCGCCCCGGCACCACCTACGAGTCGCTGGCCAAGCTGGCGCCGGTGAAGGGCGCGGACAAGTTCGTCACCGCGGGCAACGCCTCGCAGCTGTCGGACGGCGCCAGCGCCTGCGTGCTGATGGAAGCCAAGGAGGCCGAGCGCCTGGGCCTGCAGCCGCTGGGCGCCTTCCGCGGGCTGGCGGTGGGCGGCTGCGAGCCGGACGAAATGGGCATCGGCCCCGTCTTCGCCGTGCCCAAGCTGCTGGAGCGCTTCGGCCTGAAGGTCGAGGACATCGACCTGTGGGAACTCAACGAGGCCTTCGCCTCGCAGTCGATCTACTGCCAGCAGAAGCTGGGCATCCCCGAGGAGCGGCTGAACGTCGATGGCGGCGCCATCTCCATCGGCCATCCCTTCGGCATGACGGGCGCGCGCCTGGCCGGCCACATCCTGCTGGAAGGCCGCCGCCGCAAGGCCAAGTGGGGCGTGGTGACGATGTGCATCGCCGGCGGCATGGGCGCGGCCGGCCTGTTCGAGATCTTCTGAAGGGGCCGGCCATGGACCTGAATTTCACACCCGAAGAGGAAGCCTTCCGCGGCGAAGTACTCCAGTTCCTGCGCGACAAGCTGCCCGAGCGGCTGTCGAACAAGGTGAAAAACGGCCTGCGCCTCACGCGCGAGGACATGGCCGAGTGGCACGCGATCCTGAACGAGCGCGGCTGGCTGGCCAACCACTGGCCCAGCCAATACGGCGGCCCGGGCTGGGGCGCCGTGCAGAAGTTCATCTTCGAGAACGAGTGCGCCCTGGCCGGTGCGCCGCGCATCGTGCCCTTCGGCGTCAACATGCTGGGGCCGGTGCTGATCAAGTACGGCAGCGAGGCGCAGAAGCAGTACTGGCTGCCGCGCATCCTGAACGGCGAGGACTGGTGGTGCCAGGGCTATTCGGAGCCGGGCTCTGGCTCGGACCTGGCCTCGGTGAAGACCACGGCGGTACGCGATGGCGACCACTACATCGTCAACGGCCAGAAGACCTGGACCACGCTGGGTCACCACGCCAACATGATCTTCTGCCTGGTGCGCACCAACAAGGAGGCCAAGGCCCAGGCGGGCATCAGCTTCCTGCTGGTGGACATGGACTCGCCCGGTGTCGAGGTGCGGCCCATCATCACGCTGGACGGCGAGCACGAGGTCAACGAGGTGTTTTTCACCGACGTGCGCGTGCCGGCCGCCAACCTGGTGGGCGAGCAGGACAAGGGCTGGACCTACGCCAAATACCTGCTGACCTACGAGCGCACCAACATCGCGGGCGTGGGCTTCTCCGTCGCCGCGCTGGAGAAGCTCAAGCGCATCGCCGCCAAGGTGCAGCGCAACGGCCGGCCGCTGACCGAAGACCCGCTCTTCGCCGCGCGGCTGGCGAAGGTCGAGATCGACCTGGAGAACATGAAGACCACCAACCTGCGCGTGATCGCCGCCGTGGCCGGCGGCGGCGTGCCGGGCGCTGAAAGCTCCATGCTCAAGATCCGCGGCACCGAGATCCGGCAGGAGCTTTCCTCGCTGGCGTGCCGCGCGATGGGCCCGTATGCGCAGCCCTTCATCGAGGCCGCGCTGCACGAGGGCTACGACGAGCCGCCCGTCGGCCCGGCCGAGGCCGCGCCGCTGGCCTCGCAGTACTTCAACAACCGCAAGCTGTCGATCTTCGGCGGCTCGAATGAAATCCAGAAGAACATCATCTCCAAGATGATCCTGGGCCTGTGACGAGGAGCGCACCGTGAACTTCGAACACACCGAAGACCGCCGCATGCTGGCGGACTCGCTGGACCGCTTCATCGCCGAGCAGTACGGCTTCAACGAGCGCGACCGCATCGCGCGCAGCGACGAAGGCTTCGACGCCGCGCGCTGGTCGCAGCTGGCCGAGATCGGCGCGCTGGGCGCGCTCTTCCCCGAGGACGTGGGCGGCTTCGGCGGCGCCGGCTTCGACGTGGCCGTCGTCTTCGAGAGCCTGGGCAAGGGCCTGGTGGTCGAGCCTTTCCTCGGCGCGCTGATCGTCGGTCGGGCCATCGCGCAGGCCGGCAGCGCGGCGCAGAAGGAACGCATCGCTTCCCTCATCGACGGCAGCACCGTCGCCACGCTGGCGCACGAGGAGCCGGGCTCGCACTATGAGCCGACGCAAGTGGCCACGCGCGCGGAGCGTTCGGGCGATGGCTGGGTGCTGAAAGGTGCCAAGGCGGTGGTGCAGCTGGGCGACCGCGCCGGGCTGCTGCTGGTCTCGGCCCGCACCGGCGGCGCGGTCGGCGACGCGCAGGGCATCTCGCTCTTCCTGATGCCGGGCGACACGCCGGGCCTCGCCTGGCGCGGCTATCGCAAGGTCGATGGCGGCCGCGCGGCGGAACTGGCGCTGGACGCGGTGAAGCTCGGCGCCGACGCGCTGCTCGGTGCCGAAGGCGAGGGCGCAGCCGTCCTCGAGCACGCCACCGGCTGGGGCCTGCTGGCGCTCGCGGCCGAGTCGCTGGGCGCGATGGAAGTCGCCAAGCGCGACACGCTCGAATACCTGCGCACCCGCAAGCAGTTCGGCGTGCCCATCGGCAGCTTCCAGGCGCTGCAGCACCGCATGGCCGACCTGCTGCTGGAGATCGAGCAGGCGCGCTCGGCCGTCATCAACGCGGCGGCCGCCATCGACGGCGGCGACCGCATCGCGCGCGAGAAGGCGCTCGCGGCCGCCAAGTACAGCGTCGGCCGCATCGGCACGCGCGTGGCGGAGGAGTGCATCCAGCTCCACGGCGGCATCGGCATGACCTGGGAGCTGCCGCTGTCGCACTACGCCAAGCGCCTGGTGATGATCGACCACCAGCTCGGCGACGAGGACCACCACCTCGCGCGCTACATCGCCCTCGGCAAGGAGACCTCGCAATGACCGACACCGCCGTTCCCCCCATCCTCACCCGCCGCGAGGGCGCCGTGCTGGTGCTGGCGATCCACACGCCCGGCAAGCGCAACGCCATCAGCGCCGGCCTGTACGACGCGCTGGCCGAGGCGCTGACGGCCGCGCGCACCGACGCGGGCGTGGGCGCCGTGGTGCTGACGGGCGCCGACGGCTACTTCTGCTCCGGCGGCGACCTGAACCAGCTCGCCAAACGGCGCGAGCTGCCGCCCGAGGCGCGGCGCGAGCGGCTGGAAGGGCTGCATGGCCTGATCCGCCTGCTGCGCGACTTCCCCAAGCCCATCGTCGCCGCGGTGGAAGGCGGCGCGGCCGGCGCCGGCCTGTCGATGGCGATGGGCTGCGACCTGCTGGTGGCGGCGCGCGATGCCGTGTTCTCCGTCGCCTACGTCAAGGTGGGCCTCACGCCCGACGGCGGCGCCACCGCCTTCCTGGCGCAGGTGCTGCCGCGCCAGATGCTGACCGAGCTGTGCCTGACGGGCGACCGCGTCGGCGCCGAGCGGCTGCATGCGCTGGGCGTGGTCAACCGCCTCACCGAGCACGGCGGCGCGGACGCGGAAGCCATCGCCCTGGCCGCGCGCCTGGTCGAAGGCCCCGAGCAGGCCACGGCCCGCATCAAGACGCTGTGCCGCGAGGCGATGTCGAACACGCTCGACGCGCAGCTCGACCGCGAGGCCGAGTTCATGGTCGAGGCGCAGGGCACGGCGGAGTCCGCCGAGGGCATCGGCGCCTTCCTGAACAAGCGCACGCCCGACTACGTGGCGCTCAGGAGCCGGCGATGAGCGAATCGCAACAACGCCTGCCGTTGGCCGGCGTGCGCGTGCTGGACCTGTCGCGCGTGCTCGCCGGCCCCATGTGCGCGCAGGCCCTGGGCGACCTGGGCGCGGAGGTCATCAAGATCGAGCACCCGGGCCGCGGCGACGACACGCGCGACTGGGGCATCCGTGTCGGCGCGCGCAACACCGCCTACTTCAACAGTGCCAACCGCAACAAGCAGTCGGTCGGCGTGGACCTGCAAAAGCCCGAGGGCCAGCGCATCGTGCGCGAGCTGGCCGCCAGGAGCGACGTCGTGATCCAGAACTTCAAGTTCGGCGGCATCGCGAAGATGGGGCTGGATTACGAATCGGTGAAGGCGATCAATCCCGGCGTCGTGTATTGCTCCATCACCGGCTACCGCACCGACGGCCCCGAGGCCGCGCGCCCCGGCTACGACCTAGTGGTGCAGGGCGAGGCCGGCCTGATGGCGCTCAACGGCGAGGAAGGGCAGGGCCCGCTCAAGTTCGGCGTGGCGGCGGTGGACATGTTCACCGGCATGTACTCGGCGCAGGCCATCCTGGCGGCGCTGTTCGACCGCCAGCGCACCGGCGAGGGGCGGCACGTCGAGATGGCGCTGTACGACTGCGGCCTGATGATCACCGCCTACTACGGCATGGAGGCGCTGCTGCTGGGCGACGACCCGCCGAAGTACGGCAACGCGCACCCCTCCATCGTGCCCTACGGCGTGTTCGATGCGGCCGACGGCCCGCTGGTTATCACCGTGGGCAACAACGCGCAGTTCCAGCGCTTCTGCACCGAGGCGATCGAGCGGCCCGACCTGGCGGCCGACGAGCGCTTCGCCACCAACACCGGCCGCTCGCAGAACCGCCATGCGCTGCTGCCCGAACTGCGCGCGGAACTCGCGCGCCGGCCGCGCGAGCTGCTGTTGCAGCGCCTGACCGCTGCCGGCATCCCTTGCGGCGAGGTGCTGGGCCTGCTGGAGGCGCTGCAGTCGCGGCGCTCCGCCGAGGCCGGCCTGCTGGCCGAGCTGCCCAACCCCGAGGTCGGCCGCGTGCAGGTGCTGGCGCCGCCCTACCGCATTGACGGCCGGCGCATGCCCGTGCGCGCCGCGCCGCCGCTGCTCTCGCAGGACACCGACCGCGTGCTGGGCGGGCTGCTGGGCATGGATGCACAGGCCATCGCCGCGCTCAGGCAGGACGGCGTGCTGTAGCCGCCACCGACCCCCCTTTTTTGAGATCCGTCGACCGATGACTTCCGCAACTTTCACCCGCCGCCACGCGCTGGCGCTCGCCACCCTGTCCCTGGCTGCCATCGCCGCCGCCCCTGCCGCCGCGCAGGAGTGGCCCACCAAGACCATCAAGCTGATCGTGCCCTTCCCGCCGGGCGGTCCCACCGACACCGCCTCGCGCGTGGTCGGCCAGAAGCTGGCCGAGCGCCTGAAGCAGCCGGTGGTGGTCGAGAACCGTGCCGGCGCCTCCGGCACCATCGCCGCGCAGTTCGTCGCCAAGAGCGCGCCCGACGGCTACACCTTCATGATGCTGGCCACGCCCACGCTGCTGGCGCCGCACCTGTACAAGTCGGCCGGCTACGACGTGAACAAGGGCTTCGCCCCCGTCGCCACGGTGTACGACCTGCCCATCGTGGTGGTCGTGAACCCCACCGTCATGCCCGACGTGAAGACGCTGCCCGAGCTGATCGCCAAGGCCAAGGCCGAGGGCGGCAAGCTCAACTACACCAGCTCCGGCCCCGGCAGCTTCGGCCACCTGACGATGGAGATGCTCAAGGACCTGGGCCAGTTCGACATGCAGCACATCGCCTACAAGGGCGGTACGCCGGCCGTGACCGACCTGCTGGGCGGGCAGGTGCCGGTGATGTATGCCGACCTCGTGGCCGCGCTGCCGCACATCCAGGCCGGCAAGCTGCGCGCCATCGCCGTCGGCTCGCCGCAGCGCATCGTGCAGCTGCCCGACGTGAAGACCATCGCCGAGCAGGGCTTCAAGGGCTTCGACGCCGTGTCGTGGGGCGGCCTGCTGGCGCCCGCGGGCACGCCCAAGCCGGTGGTGGACCGCGTGAGCGCCGAGGTCAAGCAGATCCTGGCCGACAAGGGCGTGCAGGAGCAGCTCGTCAAGGCCGGCGCCATGGCCGCCTACGGCGACCCTGCGCAGATGGCCGAGCGCATCCGCATCGACTTCGACAAGTGGGGCAAGGTCATCCGCGACAAGAAGATCGCCGTCAACTGAACGAACGCAGCAAGGAGTGCAGCCATGAAAATCCTGGTGCCCGTCAAGCGGGTGGTGGACAAGGACATCAAGGTCCGCGTGAAGAGCGATGGATCGGGGGTGGACATCGCGAACGTGAAGATGAGCATGAACCCGTTCGACGAGATTGCGGTGGAGGAGGCGGTCCGGCTGAAGGAAAAGGGCGTGGCCACGGAGGTGATCGCGGTGAGCTGCGGCGAGGCCAAGTGCCAGGAGACGCTGCGCACGGCGATGGCCATCGGCGCGGACCGTGGCATCCTGGTGGAGTCGGCCGAGGAGCTGCAGCCCCTGGCGGTGGCCAAGCTGCTGAAGGCCCTGGTGGACAAGGAGCAGCCCGGCCTGGTGATCCTGGGCAAGCAGGCCATCGACGACGACGCCAACCAGACCGGCCAGATGCTGGCGGCGCTGGCGGACCTGCCGCAAGGCACCTTCGCCGGCAAGGTGGAAGTGGAAGGCGACAAGGTGAAAGTCACCCGCGAGGTGGACAGCGGCCTGGAAACGGTCACGCTCACGGTCCCTGCGGTCATCACCGCCGACCTGCGCCTGAACGAGCCGCGCTACGTGACGCTGCCCAACATCATGAAGGCCAAGAAGAAGCAGCTCGATACCGTGAAGCCGGAAGAGCTGGGGGTGGACGTGGCCCCGCGCCTGAAGACCCTGAAGGTGAGCGAGCCGCCCAAGCGCGGCGCCGGGGTGAAGGTGCCGGACGTGGCCACGCTGGTGGACAAGCTCAAGAACGAAGCCAAGGTGATCTGAGGAAGACCGACATGAGCACACTCGTCATTGCAGAACACGACAACCAGAGCCTCAAGCCCGCGACGCTGAACACGGTGAGTGCAGCCAGCGCCATCGGCGGCGACGTCCACGTGCTGGTGGCCGGGCACAACGCCGGGGAGGTGGCCAAGGCGGCCAGCCAGATCGCCGGGGTGGGCAAGGTGATCCATGCGGATGGGGCCAGCCTGGCGGACGGCCTGGCCGAGAACCTGGCAGCCCAGGTGCTGGCCCTGGCGGGCGACTACAGCCACATCCTGTTCCCCAGCACGGCCAGCGGCAAGAACGTGGCGCCGCGGGTGGCGGCCAGGCTGGACGTGGCGCAAGTGAGCGACATCACCAAGGTCGTCAGTGCCGACACCTTCGAGCGGCCGATCTATGCGGGCAACGCGATCGCGACGGTGCAGAGCAGCGATGCCAAGAAGGTGATCACGGTGCGCACGACGGGCTTCGATGCGGCCGCGGCCACGGGCGGCAGCGCAGCCATCGAAACGAAGGACGCGGTGGCCGACAGCGGCAAGAGCGCGTTCGTGGGCCGGGAGGTGAGCAAGAGCGACCGTCCGGAGCTGACGGCGGCCAAGATCGTGGTGTCGGGCGGAAGAGCGCTGGGCAGCGCGGAGAAGTTCCAGGAGGTGATGACGCCGCTGGCGGACAAGCTGGGTGCGGCGATCGGGGCGAGCCGCGCGGCGGTGGATGCGGGCTACGCCCCCAATGACCTGCAGGTGGGTCAGACGGGCAAGATCGTGGCGCCGCAGCTGTACATCGCGGCGGGGATCTC
>NZ_JQKD01000085.1 GCF_000745855.1 Xenophilus azovorans DSM 13620 | reverse complement strand
TCTTGTTCATCCCTGCCGTCCCTGAAATCACGCTGCCCGATCGACGCCAACAGGCAACGATCAGGAAACAAAAGGTGTTTCAGGAAGATTCTCGGAGCGAACGTGGAAGGCCAGGGCGGGACTTGTTCACGAAAGGCGTGCCGTGGAGCACCCCAATTGCAAACAATTGACTCCCATACCGGAGCAACGGCCCAACAAGAGGGGAGCGGAACGAGGTCGCGACGGAAAGAAGTGAAGCACGCCTGTACGCCGGATTCTGTGCGTGGCGGTTGCCCGCCGCGTGACCGCCATCAATCTGGGCCGCCGGTCGCCCGGACGGCTCGGTGCTACCTACCCGTGGACTCAGCGGGCCGCCTCGTCGTCCACCTACTTGGTATTGCTGCGCGCAGAGATTGCCCGTTTCACCCACCTTGGATGCTCGTGCCTTCGGCTTTCGCCTACGGTGTGGCACCCAAGGTGACTCGTCTCTGTTGCTCTGATCCTCACCTCACGGTGGAGAGCCGTTAGCTCCTGCGCTGCCCTGTGCAGTCCGGACGTTCCTCCAGTGCGGCCTTTCGGCACTTGCACCAGCGGCGGTCCGGCGTGCTTCACACCGCGATTATCGCCACAATGCCCGATTCGATCCGTTGCCCGCGCCTCAAAGGAGACCCCGTCCATGAAAGCCAACACCATCCTCGACACCATCGGCCGCACGCCGCACGTGCGCATCCAGCGCCTGTTCGGCGATGCGACGCAGCAGGTGTGGATCAAGTGCGAGCGCGCCAACCCCGGCGGCTCGATCAAGGACCGCATCGGCCTGGCCATGATCGAGGCCGCCGAGCGCGCCGGCGCGCTGAAGCCCGGCGGCACCATCGTCGAGCCGACCAGCGGCAACACCGGCATCGGCCTGGCCATGGCGGCGGCCGTCAAGGGCTACAAGCTGATTCTCGTGATGCCCGACTCGATGTCGGTCGAGCGCCGCCGCCTGATGCTGGCCTACGGCGCCAGCTTCGACCTCACGCCCAGGGAGAAGGGCATGAAGGGCGCCATCGCCCGCGCCGAGGAGATCGTGGCCGCCACGCCCGGCGCCTGGATGCCGCAGCAGTTCAACAACCCGGCCAACGTCGAGGTGCACGCCCGCACCACGGCCGAGGAGATCGCCGCCGATTTCCCCGAGGGCATCGACGCGATCATCACCGGCGTAGGCACCGGCGGCCACATCACGGCCTGCGCCGAGGTGCTCAAGAAGCGCTGGCCGAAGCTCAAGGTCTACGCGGTGGAGCCCACGGCCTCGCCCGTGCTCTCGGGCGGCAGCCCGGCGCCGCACCCGATCCAGGGCATCGGTGCCGGCTTCGTGCCGCAGATCATGAAGACCGAACTGCTCGACGGCGTGATCCAGGTCGATGCCGAGCCGGCACGCGAGATGGCCCGCCGCTGCGCCCGCGAGGAAGGCATGCTGGTGGGCATCTCCTCCGGCGCCACGCTGGCGGCCATCGCGCAGCAGCTGCCCGATCTGCCGAAGGACGCGGTGGTGCTGGGCTTCAACTACGACACCGGCGAGCGCTACCTCTCGATCGAGGGTTTCCTGCCCGCCTGATGCCCCCGACTCCTTCGCGCCGGCTGCACCTGGCGGCCGGCGGCGACGCGCCGGCGCCGCGCAGCCCCGCCCAACAGCTGTTCGCGTCGCTCACCGGGCGCATCGACGCGCAGCGCGCGCTGCTGGCCGAGTGGGCCGCCGCCATCGAGGCCTACGACCAGCGCTACGCGCAGGACTACCTGCCGCTGCATGCGCAGTACCGCGACCTGCACGTCGAGCTGCTGGACTTCCTGGACGTGGCCGCTTCGGGCGGCATGCGGCTGGGCCGCACCGACCTGCAGGCACTGCACGGACTCATCGCCGACATGGCCGCCAGCCTGCTGCTGGGCGAGGACGATCCGGCCCGGCGCGACCGCCTGGACGCCCTGCTCGACAAGTACGCCTCGCCGGCGTCGCAGGCGCCGGAGGACGACGATGGCCCCGACGCCGTGCTGCGCCGGGTGGAGGCCGAGGCGTCCGCCGCGCGCGCCGAGGCCGAGGCGGCGCGCGCCGCGCACCACGCGCAGCGCCGCCGGAAGGGCACCGCGCGCGAGCAGCGCGCCCGCCGGCAGTCCGAGGAGGCCGTCCAGGCCAGCCAGTCGGTGCGCGCGGTCTATCGCCAGCTGGTCAGCGCCCTGCACCCCGACCGCGAGCCCGACGAGCAGGAGCGCCTGCGAAAGACGGCCCTGATGCAGCGCGTGAACCAGGCCTACGCCGCCAACCGCCTGCTGGACCTGCTGCAACTGCAGCTGGAGATCGAGCAGATCGACGCCGGCCACATCGACGGCCTGGGCGACGCGCGCCTGGGCCACTACAACCGCGTGCTGGCCGACCAGCTGGCCGAACTGCAGCAGGAGGTGCGCGCGGTCGAGGCGGACTTCAAGGCGCGCCATGGCCTGAACCCGCACGGCAGGCTGCGCCCGGCGCTGGTCGCGGACCGGCTGCGGCACGAGATGGCGCGCCTGCACAACGCCATCCGCGCGCTGCAGCAGGAGCGGCGCCTGCTGGCGGATGCCGACTTCTTCAAGCGCTGGGTGCGGGCGCAGCGGCAGATGGACGCGCCCTAAGCTTCCTACAATGGCGGGTCGTCCCCGCCCCTGCCCGATCACCACGGGCCGCGCGCCATGATCCGCCTGTCCGAACTCAAGCTACCGCTCGACCACGCGCCCGAGGCGCTGCCCGCGCTCATCGCGCAGACGCTGGGCATCGAGCCCGCCGGCATCGCCGGCCACACCGTCCACAAGCGCAGCTTCGACGCGCGCAAGGCCGAGCTGCTGGCGGTCTACATCGTTGACGTGCAGCTGGCCGATGCCGCGCAGGAGGCCGCGCTGCTGGCGCGGCATGCGAAGAATCCGCACGTCCAGCCCGCACCCGACATGGCCTACCACGCCCCGGTGCACGCCGCGGAAGGCACGCCGCGGCCGGTCGTCGTCGGCTTCGGCCCCTGCGGCATCTTCGCGGCGCTGCTGCTGGCGCAGATGGGCTTTCGCCCCATCGTGCTGGAGCGCGGCAAGGCGGTGCGCGAGCGCACGCAGGACACCTGGGGCCTGTGGCGGCGCAAGGCGCTGGACCCGGAGTCGAACGTGCAGTTCGGCGAAGGCGGCGCCGGCACCTTCTCCGACGGCAAGCTCTACAGCCAGATCAAGGACCCGCGCCATCTCGGCCGCAAGGTGCTGACGGAGTTCGTGAAGGCCGGTGCGCCGGAGGAGATCCTGTGGGAGGCGCACCCGCACATCGGCACCTTCCGCCTGGTGAAGATGGTGGAGAACATGCGCGCCGAGATCGTCGCGCTGGGCGGCGAGATCCGCTTCCGGCACAAGGTGACGGACATCCTCGTCGAAGGCGGCCACCTGCGGGGCCTGACGGTGCTGGACCAGGCCGGCAGCCAGCCGTACGAAATACGCGCCGACCACGTGGTGATGGCGCTCGGCCACAGCGCGCGCGACGCCTTCGCCATGCTGCACGGCCGCGGCGCGCCGATCGAGGCCAAGCCCTTTTCCATCGGCTTCCGCGTCGAGCACCCGCAGGGCCTGATCGACCGCGCGCGCTGGGGCCGGCACGCCGGCCACCCGGCGCTGGGCGCGGCCGAGTACCGCATCGTCCACCACGCCGGCAACGGCCGCTCGGTCTACAGCTTCTGCATGTGCCCCGGCGGCACGGTGGTGGCGGCCACCAGCGAGCCGCAGCGCGTGGTGACCAACGGCATGAGCCAATACTCGCGCGCCGAGCGCAACGCCAACGCGGGCATCGTGATCGGCATCGAGCCGGCCGACTACCCGACCGACTACCGCCACCTCGACCTCCCGCCCGAGGCGCTGGAGCGCGCGCAGGGCCGGCCGCACCCGCTGGCCGGCATCGAGCTGCAGCGCCGGCTGGAGTCGCAGGCCTTCGTGCTCGGCGGCGGCGACTACTGCGCGCCGGGGCAGCTCGTCGGCGACTTCGTGGCCGGCCGGGCGTCGACGGACTTCGGCGAGGTGCAGCCCAGCTACCGGCCCGGCGTGCGCCTGGGCGACCTGCACGGCGCCCTGCCCGGCTATGCCATCGCCGCCATGCGCGAGGCCTTCCCCGCCTTCGGCCGCAAGATCCCCGGCTTCGACCGGCACGACGCGGTGCTGACCGGCGTGGAGACGCGCACCTCCTCGCCCATCCGCATCGCGCGCGACGCCGACACGCTGCAGTGCCCCGGCATCGCCGGCCTGTTCCCGGCCGGCGAGGGCGCGGGCTACGCGGGCGGCATCCTCTCGGCCGGGGTGGACGGCATCAAGGCGGCCGAGGCGGTGGCGCGCAGCCTCGCGGCGCAGGCCGAGGCGCGGAGGGTCCCTGCATGACGACGATGCAGCGCCCGAACGACGCCCGCCTCTTCGCCCTGGCCGTCGCGGCCATGGCCGCGGTGGTGCTCGCCTCCAACATCCTGGTGCAGTACGCCATCAACGACTGGCTGACCTGGGGCGCCTTCACCTACCCTGCAGCCTTCCTGGTGAGCGAGCTGGTCAACCGCCGCTTCGGGCCGCGCATCGCGCGCCGCGTGGCGTGGGTGGGCTTCGCGGTGGCGGTCGCAGCCTCGCTCGTGCTGGCGCCGGCGCGCATCGCCCTCGCCTCGGGCACCGCCTTCATCGCCTCGCAATGGCTAGACATCGGCGTGTTCGACCGCCTGCGCCGCGCCGCCTGGTGGCGCGCGCCGCTGGCGGCCACCGTCGCCGCCGCGCTGCTGGACAGCGCCGTGTTCTGGGGCATCGGCTTCGCCGGCACCGGCGGCCCGTGGATCACCTGGGCGCTGGGCGACCTGGCGGTGAAGCTGGCGGTGGGCGTCGGCATGCTGCTGCCCTTCCGCCTGCTGATCGCGCGCAGCCTGGCCCGGCCGCAGCCCTCCAACGCCTCTTCCTGAACCCCTTTCGCCTGCCCTGCCGACGACGACATGAACGCTCCCGACGCCTCTCCCGACACCGCCGCGCCCGAGGCCGCCCCGCCGGCGCCGCGCAACAACAACAAGGGCCGCCGCCGTGGCGGCAGCCCCGCCAAGGCGGCCGGCGCCGAGCGCAAGGTCCATCCGCTGCTGGAGAAGCTGGCGGCGCTGTACCCGAAGCTGTTCGGCGCACGCTTCCTGCCGCTGCAGCGCGGCGTGTACGAGGAGCTGCTGGCGCGCCACCCCGAGGAGCTGCCCGCCGACGAACTGAAGGTGGCGCTGGGCCTGCATGCCCGCTCCGGGCGCTACCTGCAGGCCATCGCCGAGCGCCTGCCGCGCCACGGCCTGGACGGCGAGGTGGTCGAACCGGTGGCGCCGGAGCACGTGCACCACGCGATCGTCGAGCTGTACCGCCGCCGCCAAGCGCGCACGCCGAACGAGGACCTGCGGCCCAAGCTGGTGGCCCGGCTGGCCGAGGCCATCGAGGCCAGCGGCCTGGACCGCGCGGCCTACACCGAGCAGGTGCGCGTCTCGCGCCCCGAGGCGCTGCTGCTGCTGGACGAGGCCTTCGCCGAGCACGGCCGCCGCGTGGCGCGGCGCGAGGCGCTGCAGCGCGCCTTCGAGGCCAGCGGCCAGCCGACGGTGGAGGCCTTCGCCGAGATGTACGGCATGGACCTGGACGAGACGCGCCGGCTGCTGGCTCAGGCCAAGGCTTCGGCCGGCCCGAAGAACTCGTAGCGCACCTGCCGCTCCGGCACGCCCAGGTGCTTGAGGGCGCGCTTGATCAGGCGCATGAAGGGGCGCGGGCCGAGGAAGTACACGTCCACGTCGCGCGATGCGGGCAGCCATTCGCCCAGCCGCTGCTCGGTCAGGTAGCCCTCGGCGTCCACCTCGTCCTCGGGCACGGCGCGGTCGTAGCAGTAGTAGCGGGTGAGCAGCGGGTGCTCGGCCGCGAGCTGGTCGATGCGCTCGCGGAAGGCGTGCACGGCGCGGTCGCGCGCGCAGTGGATGAAGGTCACCGGCCGGTCGGCGCCCAGCGCGGTGGCCAGCATCGGCAGCGTGGGCGTGATGCCGACGCCGCCGCTGATCAGCACCAGCGGCCGCTCGCTGTGCTGCAGCGTGAAGTGGCCGGCCGGCGGAAACACGGCCAGCGTGTCGCCCGCCCGCACCCGGTCGTGCAGGAAGTTCGACACCTTGCCGCCCGTCTCGCGCTTGACGCTGATGCGCAGGCTGCGCCCGTTGGCCGGCGCCGACAGCGAGTAGTTGCGGCGCTGCTCCTGCCCGTCCACCGCGACGCGCAGGCCGATGTACTGGCCCGGCAGGTGCGCCATCACCGGACCGCCGTCGGCCGGCACCAGATAGAAGGAGGTGATCTCGGCGCTTTCCTGCACCTTCTTCTCGACGCGGAAGGCGCGCTCGCCGCGCCAGCCGCCCTCGGCCGCGGCGGTGCGGTCGTAGACGTCGCGCTCGGCGGCGATCAGGATGTCGGCCAGCTGCCGGTAGGCCGCGGCCCAGGCGTCGATCACCTCGTCGGTCGCCACCTCGGCGCCCAGCACCTCGCGGATGGCGCGCAGCAGGCAGGCGCCGACGATGGGGTAGTGCTCCGGCTGCACCTGCAGCGCCACATGCTTGTTGACGATCTGCGCCGGCAGGTCGCCCAGCGCCTCGAGCCGGTCGATGTGCTTGGCGTACATGAGCACGCTGAAGGCCAGCGCCCGCGGCTGGGCGCCGCTGTGCTGGTGCGCCATGTTGAACAGCGGGCGCACCTCGGGGTGCTCGCCCAGCAGGGTGGTGTAGAAGTGGGTGATCAGCGCCTCGCCGCCGCTTTCGAGCAGGGGCACGGTGGATTGGACGATGGCGCGTTGGCGTTCGGTCAGCATAAGGAGCAGGTTCCAGGCGAAACAAAGGGAAAGTGAACGCCCGCTGCCATGCATGCTGCGTGCCCGGCGGGGCCGCCCTTGCTCACCAAGGGTTTACGCGTAATCGAGTCAAATTGACATCTTCCGGACGTCGTCAATCCGATAGCAAAATGATCGAAATGACAACATCCGCCACCCTGCACGCACTGGTCCCCCTGGTCGCCGATCTCGCCGAGGACCTGCCCGAGCACGAGCGCCTGCGGCGCCTGCTGGCCGCGCTGCGCACCGTGCTGCCGGCCGATGCGGCGGCGCTGCTGCGGCTGGAGGGCGAATGGCTGCGGCCGGTGGCCATCGACGGCCTGGTGCCCGACGCGCTGGGGCGGCGCTTCCGCATCGCCGAGCACCCGCGCTTCGCCCAACTGCTGGCGGCGGGGCAGGCCCTGCGCTTCCCGCCCGGCAGCCCGCTGCCCGACCCCTACGACGGCCTGGTCGCGCAGCCGCACGCCGTGCTGGAGGTGCACGACTGCATGGGCTGCGTGCTGCAGGCGGGCGGCCGGCCCTGGGGGCTGCTGACGCTCGACGCGCTGGTCGCCGGGCGCTTTGCCGGCGCGGTCGCACTGGACGTGCTGCAGGCCTTCAGCAACCTGGCCGCCGCCACCGTGGCGACGGCCGAGCGGCTGCGCCAGCTGCGGGTGCAGGCGCACCAGGCGCCGCCGGGCGAGCCTCCCGCGTCGGATCAGCGCACGCTGCTGGGCCAGAGCCCAGCCATGCGCCAGTTGCAGCGCGACGTGGCGCTGGTGGCGGCCAGCGAGCTGAACGTGCTGATCACCGGCGAGACCGGCACCGGCAAGGAGCTGGTCGCCCATGCGGTGCACGCGCAGTCGGCGCGGGCGGCGCGGCCGCTGGTCAGCATCAACTGCGCGGCCCTGCCCGACAACCTGGTCGAGAGCGAGCTGTTCGGCCACGCGCGCGGCGCCTTCACCGGCGCGCTGTCCGAGCGCCGCGGCAAGTTCGAGCAGGCGCACCAGGGCACGCTGTTCCTGGACGAGGTGGGCGAGCTGTCGCTGCCGGTGCAGGCCAAGCTGCTGCGCGTGCTGCAGAGCGGCCAGCTGCAGCGGCTGGGCTCGGACCGCGAGCACCGGGTGGACGTGCGCGTGATCGCCGCCACCAACCGCGACCTGGCGGCCGAGGTGCGCGCCGGCCGCATGCGCGCCGACTTCTACCACCGCCTGAGCGTGTACCCGCTGCACGTGCCCGCGCTGCGCGAGCGCGACAGCGACGTGCTGCTGCTGGCCGGCTTCTTCCTGGAGGAGAACCGCTCGCGGCTGGGCCTGCGGGGGCTGCGCCTGGACGCGGCCGCCCAGTCCGCCCTGCTGGCGCGCAGCTGGCCCGGCAACGTGCGCGAGCTGGAGCACCTCATCAGCCGCGGCGTGCTGCGCGCCCTCAGCCGCACGCCGCATGCGGCCGCTCCGGGCCGCGCACGCATGCTCACGCTGGGGACGGCGGACCTGGCCGGCACGGTGGCGGCGGCCGCGCCGGCGCATGCGCCCGCCCCGGCGCCGGCCCACGAGGCCGAGTCCCCCGGCCTGCGCCAGGCCGTGCTGGCCTACGAGCTCCGCCTGATCGAGGACAGCCTGCAGCGCCACGGCGGCCGCTGGGCCGCCGCCGCGCGCGAGCTGCGCATGGACCGCGGCAACCTGCAGCGGCTGGCGCGGCGCCTGGGCCTGGGCCGGCCCTGAACGCGGCGAAGGCCGCACGAGGCGGCCTTCGGAGGGCAGGACACCGCGGCGGGTGCCGCACGGCGGATCAGTAGGCGCCGGGCGCCGCGTTCTGCAGCGCCGCGATGCGCTGCTCGATCGGCGGGTGGGTGGCGAACAGGCTGCCCAGCTTGCCGGTGATGCCCATCGCCTCCACCGAACGCGGCAGCTCGCCGGCCGGCAGGCCGCCCAGGCGCGCCAGCGCGTTGATCATCGGCTGCCGGCGGCCCATGAGCTGCGCGGCGCCTGCGTCGGCGCGGAACTCGCGCTGGCGCGAGAACCAGGCCACCACGATGGCGGCGGCAAAACCCAGCACGATGTCCAGCACGATGGTGGTGACGATGTAGCCGATGCCGGGGCCGGAGTTGTTGTCGCTGCCGCGGCGCAGGAAGCCGTCGACCACGTAGCCGATCACGCGCGAGAGGAACACGACGAAGGTGTTCATCACGCCCTGGATCAGCGTCATCGTCACCATGTCGCCGTTGGCCACGTGCGCGATCTCGTGGCCGATCACGGCCTCGACCTCCTCGCGCGTCATGTTCTGCAGCAGGCCGGTGGAGACGGCCACCAGCGCCGAGTTCTTGAACGCGCCGGTGGCGAAGGCGTTGGGCTCGCCCTCGAAGATGCCGACCTCGGGCATGCCGATGCCGGCCTGGTCGGCGAACTTGCGCACGGTGGCGACGATCCAGGCCTCGTCGGGCGACTGCGGCTCGTTGATGAGGCGCACGCCGGCGCCCATCTTGGCCATGGTCTTGGACAGCAGCAGCGAGATGATCGCGCCGCCGAAGCCCATGATGAGCGCGAAGCCCAGCAGCGCGCCCAGGTTCAGCCCGTTGGCCGTGAGGTAGCGGTTGACGCCCAGCAGGCTGGCGACGATGCCGAGCACCGCGACCACCAGCACGTTGGTCATGACGAACAGAAGAATGCGTTTCAAGGTCTTGCTCGTGGGTATGAAGGAAATGGCTGCCGTCCAAATGTGAGCGGGGCTCCCGGATTTCAAGCCCCGCCTGCGGCCCGGCGGGATGTCGCCGCCGCCCATGGGCACAGGCGACCGCAGCGCGGAAATCATAGGGAACCGCCACCGCCCGCCGCGCAAATCCCCGCATCGGACAAGGCCGAAAGGCGCCGTCCATCCGCCAGGGCCTGGGCCGGGCCCGGCGGTTTTCCGGCCTCGGCCTCCGATCGGTGTCCGTCCCGCCATCCATCGCGGCGCGGGAAAACCACGACTCCGGGCATCCAACCCCTTTGAAATCAAGCACTTGCAGCGCCGCCACGGCGTGGCATGTCCGTTGCATTGAGCGGCCCGCCCGCAACGGGAGAGGACGGAGACGGACATGCACCTCGCGACCACCAGCGCCGCGGAAATGCCTGCGGCGCACGCCGCCGGCCGCAACCCCCTGACCTCGATCTCCCGGACGGATGCAGGCGCACCGCGTGCCCGACGGAAACACGTCCGCCACGGGCCAGCTTTCCTCATCACCCACACACAACGGAGACACTGTCAATGACAAGACGATGCACGGCCCCCAGGGGCGCCCTGCCTGCTCGCGCGGCAGCTGGCGCCAGCGCATTGCTCGCGGCGCTGATCCTCAGCGCCTGCGGCGGCGGAAGCGGCGACGGCGCCGGCGTGGCCCTCTTTCCGCCCGGCAGCGGCAATCCGCCGGGCGGCCCGGGCACGCCGGGTACCCCCGGCCCGACCGACCCCGGCACCACGGACCCGGGCACCGACCCGGAAACGCCCGTGCCGCCGGACGCCACGGTCAAGCTCAGCGTCCTGTCCTCGCCGGCCCATCTCGTCACCGGCGACGATGCACTGATCCAGCTGGACGTGCTGAGCGAGCAACCGCCCGACAGCCTGAAGGTGACCGTCAACGGCACCGACCAGACGGCGAAGTTCACCCGCCACCCCGCCACGGGCCACTTCATCGGCAAGGTGACGGGGCTGCAGCTCGGCGCCAATGAAGTGAGCGCCCAGTACGGCGCCTACAGCACCCGGCTCGCGCTCACCGCCTATCCGATCACGGGGCCGGTGTTCTCCGGGCCGCACGAGGAACCGTTCGTCTGCGGATACGCGACCTTCACCCGGCTGGGCGGCCAGAAGCTCACGCCGCTGGACGACGGCAAGTGCTCGACCGAGACCCGTGTCGACTACTGGTACCGGAACACCTCGGGCGGCAACACGCGGATCGTGCCCTCGGCCGTGACCGAGTACCCGGCCAACATGAGCTACCTCGAGATCAACGGCAAGCAGGTGCCCTACGTGGTCAGGCTCGAGAGCGGGACCATCAACCGGGCGCTCTACCAGTCGGCCATCCTGCACGACTTCCTGAACGAGCCGGAGCCGTCCCCCACCACGCCGCCCGCCGGCTGGAACGGCGGGCTGATCTACCCGCTGGGCGGCGGTTGCCAGGGCGGCTGGTACAAGCAGGGCAACGACTTCCCGACCCTGATCAACCCGCTCTACCAGAGCCGGGGCTACGCCGTCACGACGTCGACGCTCAACGTCTTCGGCACGAACTGCAACGACCTGCTGTCGTCCGAGACCACGGCCATGGTCAAGGAACGGTTCATCGAGAACTTCGGCACGCCCACCTACACCATCGGCACCGGCGGCTCCGGCGGCTCCTACCAGAGCCACCAGACGTCCGACAACTACCCCGGCCTGTTCGACGGCGTGGTCGTGAGCTCCACCTTCGCGGACGTGACCTCGTCGACCATCTTCAAGCTGTTCGACTCCCGCGTGCTGCAGAACTACTTCACCGACCCGGCGACGGCCGCGCTGAACTACACCACGGCCGAGAAGCTGGCCATCTCGGGCTACCTGCAGGTGGCCAACATCGCGGCGATGAGCGGGTCCGCCGGGCGGCTCGATCCGACAGTCTCCTTCCCCGCCGATCTGCCGGTGGAGCAGCGCTACCACCCGATCAACAACCCGGGAGGGGCCAGGGCGACCGTGTTCGACCACACCATCAACGTCTACGGCAAGACCGAGGCCGAAGGCTTCGCCCTGCGGCCGATCGACAACGTCGGCATCCAGTACGGCCTGAACGCGTTGAACGAGGGCAAGCTCGGCATCGACAAGTTCCTCGACCTCAACGAACGCGCAGGCGGCCTGGACCGCGACATGCAGCGCATCGCCCAGCGCACGGTCGGCGATCCCGATGCGCTGCGCCGCGCCTATCAGTCCGGCCGCATCGTCAGCGGCGGCGGCGGGCTCGCATCCACCGCCATCATCGACCTGCGCAACTACCTGGACGGTGCGGTCAACGGCGACATCCACACCAAGATCCACTCGTTCTCCATGCGGGAGCGGCTGCGCAAGGCCAACGGTCACGTCGACAACCACGTGATGCTGACCGCCGGCAGCAGCACGGCGGAAGCGTTCGATGCGATGCACGTGTGGCTGACCGCGGCCGGGGCGGACACCTCCGACCGGCCCAGGGCGCAGAAGATCGCCGCCAACCGCCCCGCGGACCTGAAGGACGCCTGCTGGCACGGTGGGTTGAAGTACACGGAAGAGCAGACCGCCTTCGGCGACGGCGCGTGCAATACCTTCTATCCCGCAGGCACGACGCCGCGCATGGCCGCGGGCGGCCCGCTCACCGACGACATCGCGAAGTGCCAGCTCAAGCCGCTGAACCCCTCGGACTACAAGGTGATCTTCACCGGCCCGCAGTGGAACCGCCTGACGGCCGCCTTCCCGGACGGCGTGTGCGACTGGACGCAGCCCGGCGTCGGCCAGCAGCCGCTGCACGGCACCTGGCTGTCGTTCGGCCCCTCGCCCGAGAAGCTCCTCTTCGACATCACCCAGACGCTGAACCCCAACCTGTGACGTCCGCTGCCGCCGGCCTTTCCCGGCCGGCGGCATTTCCTACATCGATTTCCTCCACTCGAAACCTGTTCCGATCCATGAGCAAGACCACCATCCGACGCGCCCTGACGCTGACCGCCGCCCTCGCCCTGTCCGCCTTCGGCGCGCAGGCGCAGACCTTCCCCGACGGCAAGCCCATCACCTTCGTGGTGCCGTTCGCCGCGGGCGGGCCCACCGACAAGGTCGCGCGCGACCTGGCCGAGGCCATGCAAAAAGCCCTGGGCACCACCATCGTGGTGGACAACGCCGCCGGCGCCGGCAGCACCATCGGCACCGCCAAGGTCGCCCGCGCGCGCAACGACGGCTACACCCTGCTGGTCACCCACGTGGGCATGGCCACCACCCCGGTGCTGTACCGCAAGCTCACCTACAACTACGAGACCGACTTCGAGTACCTGGGCATCATCAACGACGTGCCCATGACGCTGATCGGCAAGCCCCAGCTGGAAGCCAAC
>NZ_JQKD01000084.1 GCF_000745855.1 Xenophilus azovorans DSM 13620 | reverse complement strand
CTGAAAACGCGAGTCAGACGCGGCACTGCCTGATCACGCGCCCACTTGATGCGCCAGGCGTGCGCTTGAATCGGCCTTGTTCAGACCTTCCCTAGGGTGATGCATAGGCGCCGCAAGGCGCTTTTCTTGGCTCGGGTTGACAAGTGAAATGGCTTGTCAACCTGCGCCCAGCACAGTAGGATGCGAAGAAAGCGGCGGGTGTCGAGTGCGCCGTAACGAGGACACGTAATGAAAATTCTGTCGGTTGCGAATCAGAAGGGCGGGGTGGGCAAGAGCACCCTGTCGGCGCACCTGGCCTACGCCGCGCACGAGGCGGGCCTTCGCGTGCTGTTGGTGGACATGGACAAGCAGGGCAGCCTGTCGCTGACCTTCCCGCCAGCGGACGGTGCGACGCCCGGCCTGCTGGCGTCCCAGCTTTTTGCATCGCCGCCGGTCGATGCGAAGCCGGAGGAGGTGCAGGAGCGGCTGTCCATCATCCGGGCCGATCCGGCGCTGCTGTCGGTGGACAAGGCGGACAACGCAGTGATCCGCCTTCCCGCTGTGGCACTGCGGCGGCACTCGGCCGACTTCGACCTGTGCGTGATCGACACGCCGCCTCTGCTGGGCGTGCGCCTGATGGCCGCGCTCGCTGCCTCGGATGCCGTGGTGACGCCGGTGTCGGTCGGCCTGTATGAACTGGCTGGCGTGGTGGACCTGATGCAGAGCATCAGGGTCATAAGGACGCAGGGGTTCAATCCGCGCCTGCGGCACATCGGCATCCTGCCCATGAAGATCAACACGCGGGCGAGCGAGGAGGTCGAGGCCCTGGCGGCCCTGCGCAAGCAGTACGGCAGCGCGATCCTGGCCGAGTCGCTGGCCGAGCGGGCAGCGGTGCGCAAGGCCGTTGCGCAGCGCCGGCCGGTGTGGAGGAACACGCGCGGCAGCGGGCACCTGCTGGCGGCCCGCGAGTGGCGCGCAGCGTGCAGCGCCGTCCTGGCCCGTATGGCCTGAACCCGGACACAACAAGGAATTCGTGATGGCAGCAAAGAAGAAGGAAGGTAATTCGTTCACGGCCGCGCTCGGTGGCCTGAGCGGAGGCGTGGATGCCCTGTTCGGTGGGCCGGCCGCAGACGAGCCCTACGAGATCGACGTGCCCCTGGATGACATCGAGGTGCTTCCGCAGGTACGCGATGACTTCGAGAGCGAGGACAACACGCTGCTGGATCTCGGGCACAGCCTGTTGAAGATGCAGCTGCAGAACATCGTCCTGCGCGTCAACGACAACCCGACCGGCAAGCCCTTTGTCCTGATCGCCGGCGAACGCCGGCTTCGTGCGGCCCGGCTGGTGGACAAGGCCACGCTGCGGGCCCGGATCGTCCCACTGTCCTCGGAGGAAGCGGAGGAGGCGCAGTTCACCGAGAACATCCACCGCAAGAACCTCACGCAGATCGAGGAGGCGCGCAAGGTGCAGCGGGACCTCGATGCGCTCGGCAGCACGGATGCGGTCCTGGCCAAGTACAACAAGGGCGCGGCCTGGCTGTCCAAGCTGCTGGGCCTGCTCAAGCTCCCCGAGCAGGCATCGCGGTTGCTCAAGGAGGGCATCAGCGCCGACACGGAAGTGATCCATCAGGTTCGCCAGATCGAGGAGGTGAGCCCCGAGAAGGCGCGTGAGGTGGTCGAGGACCTGAAGGCCAAGCGCGGCAAGGTCAATGCGCGCGAAGTGGTCGCCAAGGTGAAGGATGACGTGAGGCCGTCCAAGGCAAAGCAGGCCGCGAAGAAGGCGCATGGCAAGGACAGTGGCGGCACGGTGGCCGCGCCGAAGGACCGCAAGCACGAGGAGCCGAGCGAGGGCAAGGTTTTCGCGGGCGCGAAACCGGCCGTGAAGGCCAAGCAGGTCAAGCCAGTGAAGCAGATCCTCGCGGATGCGTATGCGCAGGTCTACGAGGGCGGCATCAGGCCGGCAGCCGTCCTCAAGGTGATGGACGCAGAGGAGGCCGAAGCGGCGGATGCATTCCTGCGCGAACGCTTCGAGGCGGGCAAGCAGGTGAAGAACCTGGGGCGCGTGGTCATCGAGGGACTTCGCACCGGAGCTTTCGCCGCGGACGGCGATGGCGCGCTGGCGCTGGTGGCGGTCCTGGCCGGCGCCGAGGGCGGCACGCAGTACAGCATGCTCAACATCCTCGGCGCCGTGAAGTGAAGCCGAAGGCGCCATGAAGCTGAACAAGTCGTTGCCGCTGCTGCTGGGCCTGTGCCTGATCGGCCTTTTCGCCGGCCAGGCCATCGAGCACGGCCAGCAGCGCGAGCAGGCCGGGGGCGTAGCCCCTGGCATTGCGGCGCCAGGCCGCCCCCCGGAGCACGAGGCGCTGCTGCAGCGTCTGGCTGCCGTTCGTCCTGACGAGGCGGTCTATATCGAGCGGCTGCGCGTCCAGCTCGGACAGCAGCCGAGTGCCGAGCAGCTGGAGCAGTTGAGGGACATCGTGCGGCAGCAGGAAGCGGCCGCAGGAGGTGCGCGATGAGACCGAGGTTGCGGCTTACTCAGGCCGAGTTCGACATCTTGCTCCCGTTGCTCAAACGCATGACCGCCGACCGCATCGAGTCGGCGCGCCTCGTTCTGGTCGACGGGCTGACCTATGAGGCCGCGGCGCGCAAGCGCGGCCCCGAGTACACCAGGCAGGCCGTGGGCGATGCCGTGCGGATCGTGCGGCGGGTCCACGAGGACTACCTTGCCACGCAGGCCGCGGCGGAGAAGGCAGGGACGATCGCACCACCTGGCTGGGAGACCGTGACCCTCACGGCACCGTCCAACCTGATCGCCGAATTCCGGGCGAGGGTGGCCGAACTGGCGGACCTGGCCGGCGTGCAGCCGCGCCGGCGCCGGCGACCGGCCGCAACGTCGAAAGCATGAGGTGCCGATGGCGAGAAGCAAACCGAGCAGCAGTCATCGCAAGTACGACGAGAACCTGGCCAAGCTCAAGGCCAGAGTGAGCAAGATCAAGGCCGATGCCGTGGACGGCGAGGCGCAGGAGAGCCCGCTGGAGCAGCCGGAACTGCCGGGTCTGATCCCTGACGCGTTGCGGCTCGCGGCCGCTGCGGCAGCCGCCGCCGAGGCCTCGGCCGAGGACGCCGGCGACATGGAGTCTCCCGACAAGCCAGGCGGGCGCCGCAAGCCGCGCAAGCGCCTGGCCCGCGACGTGGATGAGGTCCAGGGCGACTTCTTCGTGCCCTCGGTCTACGACCTGTCCACCAAGGACGCACGTCTGTCGATGGACGTGGCCATCTTCCGGCTGTCCAAACGCGATCTTCGCGCGAACACCACTGCGCGGATCGAGTTGGCCGACGGCTTCGTTGAAATCAAGTCGGGCCCGCTGGGCATGGCCTCGGTGTGGGACTTCGACGTGGTGCTGATGGCGATCTCGTACCTGACGCGGGCGGCCAACGAGTGGCGCGCCGGCCGGGGCGAGAAGCCGGGGCGCGTCTTCCGGCCGCATATCTCCGAGATCCTGCGCTTCGCGAAGCGCTCGGTGGGTGGACGGCAGTACGAGGAAATCGAGAGCGTCGTGGAGCGGCTGCGGACCACCAGCGTGGAGTCGGTGCGGACCATCCGCCAGCGCGGCGGCCGGACCCAGCGCGTCAGCGAGGCCGAGTCGTTCATCACCAGGTACAAGATCATCTCCGACGAGGCCAGCGGGAAGGTGGCCACCGTCGAGATCGAGGTGGCGAGCTGGATCTACGAGGCCGCCTTCAACACCGACGTGCTGACGGTCCACCCGTCCTACTTCCTGATCGAGTCGGGCCTGGGCCGCTTCCTCTACCGCCTGGCGCGCAAGGCCGCCGGCCGCACCGTCGCGACCTACGGCTTCAGGACCATCTACGAGCGCAGCCTGAGCACGAGCACCTTCAAGGAGTTCAGCCGGATGCTACGGGCGCTGATCGAGGCCGACCAGCTTCCCGAGTACAGCCTGAGCGAAGAGGATGGCGAGGAAGGGCCGGTGCTGCGGATGACGTACAGGGCCGGCCTGGAGGGCAAGGAGGAGGACCCTGCGCTGCCGATGGAGGGTGGCGAGGGTGGGTAATAGACAGTCTGGGCGTCAAGTAAGGGGCCAAACGCGGCGCCAGGCCGCACGGGGAGCCTTCCGGGTGGGTAATAGACAGTGCTGCGGACGTCGATTCCCCTCTGAAAGTGGCCCTTGGGTGGGTAATAGACAGTCCAGAAGGACCGACCGGGTTAACAATCAGACGCAATCTGTTGAAAAACTGTGCATAAGTTGCCTCTCGGCTGTCTATTACACACCTTGCGACTGTCGATTACCCACCCGCCGCTGTCTATTACACACCGAGGACTGTCTATTACCCACCAAACGCTGTCTATTACCCACCGGACCTTCTCGCAAGTCGTTGTCAGCGTTCAGTTTTTTGGCACTTTTCGGCCCTAAAACTTTAAAACCTATTAAAACTTATCTAAAACCGGTCTGCGTACCGCAGCCCACCGCCTCTCGGCTGCGCCTGCCGGCTCCTCCGGGCGCCTACGGCGCCCTCCGCCCAAGGCCGCTTGCAGCGGCCTTTCCCACCCGGCACCGCATATCAGGCGGCTTCGCCGCAGAGCTACAAATGGTGGCGTGCGACGGCTGTACGCCACCCGATCGCCTAGCCATGCGGCGGCCGTCACTGTTCAGCAAGAAGGGGGAGCCACCCCCCTCGAACATCGCCGTGAAGCCACCGCAAGGCCCCTTGGGACCGCGATCGAGGCCGGGGTAGGGGTGAGGGCAGGGGCTCAAGCCCTGAGGCCTTCTGCTGATCGAGACAAAGGGAGTTGAGATGAAGAATCGAACCGAACTGAGGTCCATGAAGGCGTCGACGAGCAACCCGTCGGCCATCGGCCGCCTGCGGAGACTGTCTATTACACACCGCACGGCACCCTTTGCAGCGGCCTTGCGGCCGCTGCGCGCCGACCTGCTCGCGAAGGACGCCATCTACCGGGAGCACATCGCCGTGATCGGCCGCGCTTACAAGGAACTGGCCCAGGACATGGCCAAGGCCGAGGGCGAGTCCGAACGATCGAAGCAGGAACTGCAGGATGCCGTGGACAGCTACGAGCGCGAGATCCGCATGCTGGCCGACGCGATGGAGCAGCTTCAGTCCGAGCGTGACGTCCTGGCCAGGTCGAATCGCGGGCTGACGTCCGCGCTGGCCAGGCTGAATGCGCTGCCGGGCGCTGGCCAGGTGCCGCCCAGTTCGTCGAAGCCTGCAGCCGGGGCACCGCTCTCGCCGCCGGCGGCGTTGCCGAGCGGAGAGTCCAAGCGTCGACGGACCAAGCGGCCGCCCCTGGTGGTTCGCCAAATGACGGCGCGCAAACCAGGCTGAGCTGGCCGGCCAGCTACCTACCACTTTTGGGAGTTGCGCCCGCATCGAGGGCGTGAATGATGCGCTGCCCGCCGTACACGGCCGGTCTGCATTGCGTCCATGTCAGCAGTCACATGGAGCATGCAAAATTAATCGATTCGCCTATGCAAAAACGTGCATTTTGCAATGCATGGTGGCATACTTTGCACGTCGCACAAGGCGAATCAGGGGGTAAGTACGGTGCACCACAGCACCGGAAGCGAAACCGCGACAGCGGGTTTGAGGGGGTCAGCGGCAGCGGTCGCGGCCCCCTCCTTTTTTGGTACAGGTTCGATCCGAGTGAATCAGCCTTCATGCCAGATCGGCAAGTTGCAGTGAAAATGGCCGGATCAGCAAGGGAGAAAAGTCAAATGACCAAGAGCAACATCAGCAACGTCAGGGGGACCCCCCGGCGGGGGCAACGACGACACGGAGCGATGGAACGAACGGCGGCTGGCCGAGCAGTTGCGGCACGTGCGCCGCATTCGTACCGCGGCTCGGGCATGGGAAGCACATGAAAACGTGCCGCTCGCCAGGAGCGCGATGACATGGGCTGCGGTGTCTGGTCTTCTGATGCTTGCAGCTTTGAATGTGGCGAGGCCTTGGCTGCCGGCCGCACAGGCGCTGACCTTTTCCATGGTGGGCCTTGCCGTCGCAAGCATCGGCACCTTCGTCTTTGTTCTCAAGCGCGGCAAGGCTGCGCCCACCCACGAAGAGCACTTGGATCGGCTGTTGTGCTCCTACGAGCCTGTATCGAAAGATGCCTTCCTGCAGCTGCAGGCGAATGTTCGAGAGCGAGGGGCGCTCGATGCGGGCCTGGTTCTGGAATGGATCGATGCCGAGGAGCGCGCTATGTCGGTTCCCTCGCTTTGGCGCAAGAGATCCGAATTGCGGTTCTTGGAGAAGAAGGTCTAGGCAATGCAAGGGGGTAGCATCGGGCAGCTCGTTCGCGAGCCCGCTGTAGTTCCTCCCTTCTGCAGCGCGTGCGCCCCTATCTCCAGGCGCAATTCAGCCCGCTTAAACGCGGGCTTCTTTTTGTTTGGCATGTCTTGGAAATGGCTTGTCAAATGAGCGGTTTAACGAAGATCATGACAAGTGAATTGGCTTGACAAAACGTAGTGTAAAGACTACAATCCAAGCATAAGGAACGAACAACGTCAGGGGGTGCCTCAATGGCTGAAAGTGATCGAAGGGTTGCCGCGCCCGCAAAGAAGGGTGGTATCGACGGGGTGGCCATTGCGGCTGCTGTGCTGGTGGGAATCTTCAGCGTGGTGCGGTTCGCGCTGTTCATGGTGCTGCTGTGGCTTCGCATGGTGGTCGTGCCCCTGTGCCATGCCTTGTCAGGCCTGATGCTGATGTGCCTGCTGTTCTCGCTGTGGGCCTTCTCGGACAAGACCGAGATGCTGTGGGGCTTCGGCATCGTCGGGCTCGTTGCGCTGGTGATCGCGTGGTCCTACGATGGCCTGCTGTCGCTGCTGTCTGGTGAAGACATCCTGAGGGAGCTGTGATGACCGCAGCGGTTTTTCGCGGACGCGAAATCAGAGAATCCAGAATGAGACCGACGATCATGCGTCAGGACAAGCTGCCTGATGCCGGCGAGGGCAGTGTGCCGTCCGCTGGCATGAACATGACCCAACGGCTGGCCCTGCTGGAGACGGCGCAGGAGCTGTGCCAGCTGCTCGCCGCGGTGCGCTCGGCCGAGATCCGCGCCGAGGAGTCCAAGCCCACGCCCGACCAGGCTGCGATCGAGCGCCTGCAGGGCGAACGTGCGCGCCTGGTGCGCGAGAGCATGTCCCTGTCCCTCGGCGACGTCCAGGGCCTGCAGCGCGTGATCGACCAGTACGGCCCGCAGGCGCGCGCGGCCTACGCCGCGTGAGCGAGCTGCCGCGCGGCAAACTTTCCCCTGAAGAGCACGAGAAGATCTACTCCGTCATCAAGGCGGAGTTCCTGGCCAACACGGAGCCGCAGCGGCGGCCTGTGGCCATCGTCACCGGTGGCCAGCCAGGTTCAGGGAAGTCCGGCCTGACCAGCGAGGCATCTGCGGAGCTTTCAGCACGCGGAGGCTTTGTGCTTGCCGACGCAGACAAGCTGCGTGGCTATCACCCCATGTACGCAGAACTACAGCGCCAGGACGACCGCACCGCGGCGAACCTGACGCATGCAGACTGCGGTGCCTGGGCCGGCCGCCTACAGCGCGATGCGGTGCTCGGCATGCGCAACGTCATCATCGACCAGACGAGCCGAGACCCTGCGGCGCTGGAGCGCTTGGCCAACGGGCTTCACGGGAACGGCTACCGGGTGGAGCTGCGCGTCATGGCCGTGAACGAGGCGGTCAGCGAGCAGCGGGTGCTGACGCGCTATGAATCGCAGAAGGCCGTGAGCGGTGCTGGCCGGTTCTCCACGAAGGACAAGCACGACGAGGCCTATGCCGGCCTGGTCAAGACAATGGAGGCGGTCGACGCCAAGCGCCTGGTGGACGCGGTGCGTGTCTACGACAAAGACCTGCGCAGGATTCACGAGAACCAGCTGCAAGGGCCGGGAAAGGAGTGGGCGGCAGCCCCGGGTGCCGCGAAGGCGCTGCAGGACGAGCGCAGCAGGCCATTGACGCTGCAGGAGAAGCGCGAGCTAGCCGACAACTACGCCGCACTCGCGGAAATGATCCATCGGCCTTCGCGCAAGGCCACGCCGGAGGAAAAGGCGCTGATCGACCAGAAACACGGTGCGGCCGTCAACGCGGCTGCTGCCGAGATGTTCCGCCAGCGCTCCGCGAAAGAGACGGTGGAGGCATATCCGCAGACGGCAGGTGCCTATGCGTTCCTTGAGGCAGTTCGTCAGCAGAACGCGAGGCTCCACGGGGAGCAGTACCGCGCAGCCGTGGAAGAGAGCCTGCGCAAGCAGCTTGCGACCTCAATCGAGAAGGGCGGCTATCCCAAGGTCAACGTGCGTGAGATCCGCCAGGAGCGATCCAGTGGGCCGGAGCCTGGCCAGGAACGCTAGCTGTTCCAGCGTTGGAAGGCCTCCATGATGGCCGGCTTGACAGTGGACACGTCCACGGCCTGGCACCCGGTGTAGACCATCGAGGCCCACAGATCCGCCATCCTGTTCGCATCCGGGTGCATTTCATGCGCATGGCCCGAGGGCGGATGCGCTTTCATGCAGCGGTCCAGCGCCGCCTGCAGCGCTGCGACCGTGAGCATGTTGGGCGCCGGGTTCGCCGTCATGATTGGTCGCCAGACCTGCTAGCGCACGTTGATGTCGCCCAGCTCGTCGCCGCGATCGGAGTCCATTGCCTGCCTGCGCTGCTGGCGACGCGCTTCATCACGTCGGCCCTGCTCGTAGGCATCGCGCTGCGCCCGCCTGTCGTCGTAATAGCCGCCCACGGCAATCCATCGGCCGGGCACCCAGGCATAGCGGTCGCCGCGCCATTCCTGGCGGCCTGGCTCCCAGCGGTAGCCCGGCCTGGGCGGAGGCACGGCCTCGTAGCGAGAGGGTGGGGCCGCAGGGATTCGATCCATCGTGCGCCCGGGCGGATGGTTCCAGTATTGCGTCCCCACCTGGCCCGGCAGCTGCGCATGCGCAGCCGTGATCTGAATTGCGAGCGTGGCCACGGCCACCAGTGTGCTTTTCATCTTTTACTCTCCCTGGTGCAAACAGTCCCGATTCAGCGCAGCCAGGTCAGCAGCCCAGCCGTTGCCACCGCCGAGACGATCGCGGTGAATGCGTGCTCAATGTAGCGGGTTCGCGCAGCTGCGCGGAACTCCCGCAGCGTGCTCGACAGGACGGCGCCGAGCTGGGCGGCCTTGTCCGCCGCCTCGGTCTTGAAGGCCTGCTGCGCAGCGTCGATCAGCACCGACCGGATCTCGGAGGTGGTCTGGTCGGCCACCTGCGCCGCCTTGCGCTGAAGGTAGCCGGCCAGCTCCTCGCGTGCCTGGTCGTTGAAGCTCGTGATGACGGCCTGGTAGCGGTCGGCGGCGTCGTTCAGTGCCCCTGCGGCGGCCGCGATCTTGCGCTCCGCCTCGCCGACCACTGCCGGCAGCGCCTCAACCCGCGTGGTCAGCTGGTCCAGCTCTTCGAGTGCGATGGCCGCCAGGGCCTCGCGCATGGTTCGCGGGCCCGGGGTGCTCATTTCGCCAGCGCCTTGAATACCGCATCGAGGTTCTTGCTGGCCGTCACGCCCAGCCGCTTGATGGCCACCATGCGCAGCGCCTGGTCGCGCGCGTCCTCATCGGCCGCTGCCTTGACCTGGCTGCGGTAGTCGGTCTCATCGGCCATCACCTCGCCGAGCGTCTTGCCGGAGCCCTTCAGTCGTTCGAACACCTCGTTCGCGTAGATCGTGAGGGCCGGGTCGACCTTGAAAGACTTCGTGGTCATGGCCTGGCCGAAGATCGCGGCGAACTCGTCCTCCACAGCCTCATCCGCCTCGACCTTGTTGAACACCACGCGGATGCGGCCGCGCTCGATGCCCAGGGCCGCCAACGCCGCGAGCGTGTTGATGGTGTCCTGCTGCACCTTGCGCTCCTTCATCGTCGGCACGATGAAGAGATCGAAGTCCTCATGGCTGCCCGCGTAGCGCTGCATGAGGGCAAGGAAGTCCTCCACGTTCGATGCGCCCACGTCCACGATCGCATCGTCCAGCACAAGCAGCTCGTCGACCAGCTCGCCGAACTTCTTGCCCTTCATGGTCTCGGCCTCCAGGCCGTCCGCGTCGACACCCATGTTGATCGACTCGATGGAGAACAACTTCGCGCCCGGCAGCCGCGGCACCAACAGGTGCGCGGCGATCGTGGACTTGCCCACGTTGCCGGAGAAATTGAGGATCGCTACTTTCATTTGTTGGCCCTTCCCTTGTTGGCCTTTCTGGCCGTTTTTGCCAAGCCGTCCATGTCGACGGTCCGATTCCGCAGGCCTCGAATGGCCTGCGGGCTCCAGTCGGCACCAGCGTCTTCGCCGGCGCTCGATGAATTCGTGGTGTCAGGTGTCTTCGCCGCGGCCTGTGCTGCCGCCGGCGCCGGCACTGCAGCAGGGGAGGCTGCCGGCGCGCTGCGCCTGGTGCCGTGCGCCGCGGCTTCGCTTCGCGCCCGTTGCAGGTAGGTGCTGAAGGTTGCGGCAGACAGATCCAGACCATCCCGGGACAGTTCGCCGCGGACGATTTCCCTGCGGACGCCGGCGGCCAACGCCGTCTCGATGGCGACCAGCAACTCGCGAAACCGACCGTATTTCGTCCTGTTCGCGGTGCCGCTGGCCAGCGCGAGCAGCTTTGATGCGGTTTCGCTGGTGCCGGGCGAGGAGTGCGAAGCCTTCGTCATCTTGGGATGCCTGACATGAGCGCTCGATTGTATCGACGCTGTATTTGGATCGGATGCAGAGAGTCATCACTTCGTCTTGTCTCGTATTCAACTTGTCTCAAGCCAGCATGCAGGTAGTCACCGATCCGTCTGCGCATCGCCGGCTCGGTTAAATGCGGGAGCGGGGACGGGAGAAATGAGGGGGGTTGGGGAATGAGGGCAGGATACGTTTTTTCTGCTGATGCGTGCCACAATCCCGCGCATCTGCAGCAATCAACCCCCTCATTTCTCCAGGAACAAATGGCAAAGCCAGCCGCTTCGCTGAAGGCGCCCAAGTCCTCAAAGTCCGAGATCGCCAGGACACGCCTTGACCCCGCCTGGCGCGCAGAGCTGCAGCGGCGGGCCGAGGCGCGGACGGCCCGGATGGCGGCGCGCCGGCGCGAGGGGAGGGTGACGACGAAGAAGGTCACGGAATCCGACCTGATCCGTGAGGCCATCGCCGCCTACCTGGGCCAGCAACCTCCGTTGCCGCCTGACGCTGTTCCGCCCGTCATCGCGTCGGCAACGCAACTGCGCCCGGACGTGCAGGTGCCTGTCGCCAGGACCGAGGAGGAGGCCGCCCTGCAGCTGGTGCGCCTGGAGCTGCCGGCCTTCCTCGTCGCCGCCATGAAGAAGCGCGCCCGCGAATTGCTCATGGGCTACTCGGAATGGTTGTCCGCGCTGCTGCAGTTCCATCTCGCCGGCGTGCCCGTGCTGGCCACGCCCGAGCTGTTCGGTTTGCGCGAGGCGAACCGCGAACTGCGCGCCATCGGACGCAACCTCAATCAGCTGGCCAAGCACGCCAACGAAGCCGCGATCGCCGGCGGCACTCGGGCTGCGCCGGACCTGCCGCTGCTGGAGCAGCTGGCCGGCCAGGTCGACCATCTGCGCGCGCAGATCCGGTCGACCGTCCGTGCCAGCCAGGGCGTATGGGAGGCGGGCAGCTGATGGCCTTGATCGAAGGCGAGTTCGCCACCGCCCTGGGCTGGAAAGTACGCCGCAAGGCGAACAAGACGCCACAGTTTTCCACCGGCCAGGCCGGCACAGGTCGTTCTCATCGCCAGAAGGTCGCTGCGGCGGTCGCCGGCGCGCCCGAGGTCATGGTCAAGGTCACCGGCTACGGCCGCGGCGGCGGCCACGTCGCCGCCCACCTGGGCTACACCAGCCGGCATGGCGACGTCCAGCTCGAAGATGAGCGCGGCGACACCTACACGGGCAAGGAAGAGGTCCGCGAGCTGGTCAAGGAGTGGCAGGCCGACTTCGGCGACTCGCGCGTCCGGCGCGGCCAGCGCGACACCATGCACGCGATCTTTTCCATGCCGGCGGACACCCCGAGCGAAGCGGTTCGCCAGGCCGTCAGGGACACCTGCAGGCGCGAGTTCGCCGGGCACGAGTACGTGTTCGCCCTGCACTGCGCGGAGAACGACGACAAGACCAGCCAGCCGCATTGCCACGTCAGCGTGAAATGCCGCGGCCTCGACGGCCGCCGGCTTTCCACGGACGCCCAGGACATCCAGCGCTGGCGTGAGTGCTTCGCAGCCGCCTTGCGGGAGCGCGGCGTCGATTGCGAAGCCACCGGACGCCAGGCACGCGGCCAGGTCCTGAAGCCCGAGCGCCAGGCACACCGTCACGCCGCTGCACGCCTGGCCGAGCGCGGCCAGGTCACAGAACGGACCAAGACGCGCCGCGAGGAAGCGGGCCAGGCGCTCGATGCGCAGGCGGCTGGCCAGCCGCCTGCGCCGAGGCCTTGGGAAAAGGCCATCGCCAAACGCCAGGCGCTCGTGCGTTCCGCCTACGCCACGGCTGCCGCGGCACTCGACCATCAGGCCTCGCAGCGCGAGGCCTTCAGCCAAAGGGAGATCCACCATGACCACATCGACCGCAGCAGGCCCACGCCTCTTGGGCTCCAGGCAGCCGCGCATGTACTCCAGTCCGCTGCTGCAGGGGATCGAGGAGAGATTCCAGCCTACGCCTATGCCAGCGTGCGGAAGCTGTCCCCTGTCGCTGTGGTTCGCGACGCAGCAGGCCCTCAAGTGCTACTGCACGAGGATGCACGCCCTGGTGTGGGAGACGGGCAGCGAGAGCATTCAGCCGGTGATGGACTGCGACGGCCGCGAACTGGCGATCGCGGCGCTCTTGGAGAAAGAAGCCGGGAGTTGACGGGTGTACCTGGCGCGCCGGACGCAGACCGAGCCCTCGCGCAGTCGCTGAGGTCCTTCGTGGCCGGGATGCCCAGCATCGCCACCCGGCACCAGATCGAGAAAGCCCGCCTGGCGGCCGAGCGCATGAGAAAGGCCCCGTCGCCCGAGTCCGTTCCCGGCCCAGGCCAGCAGCCGCATGGTGGCCCTCAGGCGCCTGCGCCGCCGGATCTCGACCGCTGACGTCTGAGGGGCGAAAAAAAATGGGGCCTGTGGGCCCCTTTTGCGTCCTTGCGGCCTTCTTCTCAGCCTGCGCTGTTGCCCGCGGGCGCTGCACGCATGAATTCGATCTCCACGCGCCTGTTCTGCGCCCGGCCTTCCGGCGTCGTGTTGTCGGCTATGAAGCTGCCGTCCGCCTTCGAGTCCACGCTGATGCGAGCGGCATCGGCGCCGTTGCTCACCAGGTACTTCTTCGCGCTCATCGCGCGGCCCAGCGCGATGCGTGGATCTGCGGGGCCGGCCGTGTGCGCATCGGTGTAGCCGGTCACGTTGATCGACTGCACGCCCTTCAGCGCGGCCGCGATCAGTCGCTGGGCGTCCGGCGACGGGCGAAAGGCGATGGAACCGTAGGCGAACTGCACAGCCAGGGTGGCCACGGCTGCATCCGCCATCCGCTGCTCCAGCGCATCGAGCTTGCGCGTGACGGCCCGCCAGTCCTGGGGGCTGGCGGACTTGGACGCCTGCAGCTCGTCGACGCGAGACCGGACTTCCTCCAGCTCGGTGCGCAGCTCGGCCAACGTGACGGTGCCGCCAGCGGTGCTGCCCTGAATCCTCTTCGGCGTCGATGGTGCCGGCAACAGCGTCTGCGGCGGTGGCGGCATGTCTGCCTGCGTCGGCACGCCCAGCACCACGAACTCCCGGGGAACACCGTTGATCCACGCGGTTAAGCGATCCATCGGCTTGGCGATCCTGACGTAGCGGCCCAGCTGCTCGAACGGCACGGCGGCGCCGGCCTGGTCGCGGATGCGAATCCACGCTGGCGTGCCGCCTTGGGGAAACTCCAGAATGGTCGTGTCGCCATAGGCATAGGCCCGCGCCGGCGGAAGAGCCTGCCGCATGGCGGCGTAGTCCGGCGTATCGCGCCACAGGGACTCGTTCGACTGCGTGTAGCTGCCGCAGCTCGCCAGGATGGCCGTCGCAGCCACGGCCAGAAACGAGCGCTTCATCGGGCCATCTCCCTTTTCGGCTCGATCTCCACCGTCACCTCGCGTTCCTCCTTGATCTTCACCTCGGGAGGGTTGCCGCGCTCGATGCTGTTGACGATGTTCCGGTGGGCTCTGTTGCAAAAATCGTGAAGCTTGAGCATGCTTGGCGGAGATTGGACGGACGGAACGATGACGGATTTCAAGTGGCGCCATTTCCAGGGTG
>NZ_JQKD01000083.1 GCF_000745855.1 Xenophilus azovorans DSM 13620 | reverse complement strand
GGCCGAGGCAACACCGCGCCTGGACCAGTTTCCCACCGTGGCCACCGGCACGCCCAGGCGCCGCGCTGCCTCGTGGCCGCCCACCGAGGCCGCCAGCCTGACGGCCTCGGCCTTGAATTCCTCTGTGTACTGCCTCTTGGGCAGCCTGCCTTCTTTCATCTCGATTCTCCGTACCTTTGAAGTTTCCAACTTCTTGCTGTACGTGAAATCTAGGCAGGGTCAAATGACCGGTCTTGGCCGGATTCGGGTATTCAGGCACAGCCATCGCGGCTCCGCGGTGCGGCGCTTGAGTCGCGTCCCTTGTTGGCGCTCCTGGAGACCATCCACCAGAGCGCCGTGCATGCGCTGATCACCATGCCGCCGAAGAGCAGGTGAAGTGAGTTGAGTAGGACGGCGCCGATGAGAAACAGCACGGCACTCATCACTCCGAACACGGTGAACAGCATTGCCCTGGCCTCCTGTGAATGCCGCGAGTATGTCTGCCAGCGGCCCGAATCGGTCTATGGGTGGGCACTGTAACTGCCCTGTCGCCAAGTGTGGAGAAGTCCTGTTTCCGGCCTCGCCGCGCCTTTAACTTTTCCCGGCCGCTGCCAACCGCAGCGCAAAGCGGCCACTAACTTAACTGCCAAAGGCAGCGCCGATTACTGCCAAAGCCGGCGCTAATCACTGCCAAAGGGCGCGCCGCGCTTCACGGCTTCGCGCCTCCAAAGACCCGCCGGCGCAGTCGGCCTTTGCCCTTCCAGACAGGCGCGAAGTCCTGCAAAATAGAACGACCGTTCGTTTTATTGTCTGCTTCCGGATGTCTGCCGTCTCCCCTCCCGCCAAGCTGTCGCGCCATGCCCCCAAGGGCCAGCAGACCAAGGCCGCCATCGTCGATGCCGCGCTGGGGCTGGCGGCGCAGATCGGGCTGGAAGGCCTGTCCATCGGCGCCGTGGCCGAACTCACGCAGATGAGCAAGTCGGGCGTGTTCGCCCACTTCGGCTCGCGCGAGGAACTGCAGATCTCGGTGGTGCGCGAGTACCACGCACGCTTCGAGCAGGAGGTGTTCTACCCCGCGCTGAAATCGCCGCGCGGCCTGCCGCGCCTCACGGCGATGTTCGCCAACTGGATGAAGCGCACCTCCACCGAGATCGACTCGGGCTGCATCTACATCAGCGGCGCCTCGGAGTTCGACGACCGGCCCGGCCCGGTGCGCGACGCGTTGGTCGAGTCGGTGAGCATCTGGCAGGCGGCCGTGCTGCGCGCCATCGAGCAGGCGAAGGAGGAGGGCCACCTGCGCGCCGACGCCGACGCGCGGCAGGTGGGCTTCGAGATCCACGGCCTGATCCTGGCGCTGCACTACGAGGCGCGCTTCCTGCGCGTGCCGGGCTCCATCGACCGGGCGCACCTCGGCTTCGACAACATCCTCGCGCGCGTGGCCGCGCCCGATGCGCCCGCGACGCAGGGCAAGCCGGCAGGCCGCCGCCTCAAGACCGTGCGCTGAGCCGCGCGGCCCCTTTTTCTTCCTTTTCATTCCACGTCTTCTCAGGAGAGCCCCGGATGCCCACCTACACCCCCCCGCTGCGCGACATGCAATTCGTGCTGCACGAAGTCTTCAACGTGGCTCATGAATTCAAGGCGATGCCCGCGCACGCCGAGACCGACGCCGACACCATCAACGCGGTGCTCGAGGAGGCCGGCAAGTTCGCCGCCGAGGTGACCTTCCCGCTCAACATCAGCGGCGACACCGAGGGCTGCACGCTGGACAAGACGACGCACGAGGTCGCCGCGCCCAAGGGCTTCAAGGAGGCCTATGCCCAGTACGTCGAAGGCGGCTGGCCGGCGCTGTCGTGCGACCCCGCTTTCGGCGGCCAGGGCCTGCCGCACGTGGTCAACCAGTGCCTGTACGAGATGCTCAACAGCGCCAACCAGGCCTGGACCATGTACCCCGGCCTCTCGCACGGCGCCTACGAGGCGCTGGTGGCGCACGGCACCGACGCGCAGAAGAAGACCTACCTGCCCAAGCTGGTGAGCGGCGAATGGACCGGCACCATGTGCCTGACCGAGCCGCACTGCGGCACCGACCTGGGCCTGCTGCGCACCAAGGCCGAGCCGCAGGCCGACGGCACCTACAGGCTGACGGGCAGCAAGATCTTCATCTCCGCCGGAGAGCACGACCTGGCCGAGAACATCGTCCACCTGGTGCTGGCCCGCCTGCCCGACGCGCCCAAGGGCAGCAAGGGCATCAGCCTGTTCGTGGTGCCCAAGTACCACGTCAAGGGCGACGGCTCGCTGGGCGAGCGCAACCCCATCTTCTGCACCGGCCTGGAGCACAAGATGGGCATCCACGGCAACGCCACGGCCCAGATCAGCCTCGACGGCGCCACCGGCACGCTGGTGGGCGAGCCCAACAAGGGCCTGGCCGCGATGTTCGTGATGATGAACGCCGCCCGCCTGGGGGTGGGCAACCAGTCGCTGGGCCTGACGGAAGTGGCCTTCCAGAACGCGCTGGCCTACGCCAAGGAGCGGCTGCAGATGCGCTCGCTGTCCGGCCCCAAGGCCAAGGACAAGGAGGCCGACCCGATCATCGTGCACCCCGACGTGCGCAAGATGCTGCTCACCGCCAAGGCGTACGCCGAGGGCGGGCGGGCGCTGCAGATCTTCTGCACGCTGCTGCTGGACAAGGAGCACCACCACCCCGACGAGAAGGTGCGCAAGGACTGCGGCGAGCTGGTCGCGCTGCTCACCCCGATCGTCAAGGCCTTCATCACCGACAACGGCCACATCAGCACCAATGCCTGCATGCAGGTCTTCGGTGGCCACGGCTTCATCAAGGAATGGGGCATGGAGCAGTTCGTGCGGGACAACCGCATCAACATGATCTACGAGGGCACGAACACCGTGCAGTCGCTGGACCTGCTGGGCCGCAAGGTGCTGGGCAACAACGGCGCCAGCCTGAAGAAGTTCGGCAAGCTGATCGGCGCGCTGGTGGAGGAAGAGGGCGTCAACGAGAAGATGGCCGAGTTCGTCAACCCGCTGGCCTACCTGGGCGACCAGATGACCAAGTTCACCACCGAGATCGGCTTCAAGGGCTTCCAGAACCCCGACGAGGTGGGCGCGGCCGCGGTGGACTACCTGCGCGTGGCCGGCCATCTGGCGTTCGCCTACCTGTTCGCCCGCATGGCACAGGTGGCGCTGCGGGCCATCGCCGCGGGCAGCACCGACCCCTTCTACACCGCCAAGCTGCAGACCGCGCGCTTCTACTTCGCCAAGCTGTTCCCCGAGACGGCGACGCTGATGCGCACCGCCCGCGCAGGCAGCAAGGCGCTGATGGACACCGATGCGGCGCTGGCCTGAGCGCTTCGACGATCGCGACACCGCCTGGAGGCAGCCCATGAACCGTTCGCTGGCAGCACTTTTCCTGATGGCCGCATCGTCGGCCGCCCTGGCGCAGATGAGCCCCGTGGGCCTGTGGCGCAACGTGGACGACAAGACCGGCGAGGCCAAGGCCGAGATCCGCATCGGCGAGGCCGGCGGCGCGCTGGTCGGCCGCATCGAGAAATCGCTGAAGAAGGACGCCAAGCCCGACGCGGTGTGCGAGGAGTGCGCCGACGAGCGCAAGGGCCAGCCCATCGCCGGCCTGGAGATCATCCGCGGCGGCAAGAAGGCCGAGGGCAAGGACGCCTGGGAGGGCGGAAAGATCCTCGACCCCGAGAACGGCAAGGAATACCGCGCCAGCTTCACGCCCATCGACGGCGGCAGGAAGCTGGAGGTGCGCGGCTACCTCGGTCCCTTCTGGCGCACGCAGACCTGGACCCGCGTCCAGTAAACCCCAACGGAATTTCCCCCCCATGTCCCATTTCAATGTGAAGAAGGTCGCCGTGCTCGGCGCCGGCGTGATGGGCGCGCAGATCGCGGCGCACCTCGTCAACGTGCGCGTGCCGGTCGTTCTCTTCGATCTTCCTGCGAAGGAAGGCCCGAAGAACGGCATCGTGCTCAAGGCCATCGACAACCTGAAGAAGCTCAAGCCCGCGCCCCTGGGCGTGCCGGAAGACGCCGAGCTGATCCAGCCGGCCAACTACGAAGAGCACCTTTCGCTGCTGGGCGAGTGCGACCTGGTGATCGAGGCCATCGCCGAGCGCATGGACTGGAAGCTCGACCTCTACAGGAAGATCGCGCCGCACGTGGCGCCGCACGCCATCCTGGCCTCCAACACCTCGGGCCTGTCGATCACCAAGCTGAGCGAGGCGGTGCCCGAGAGCATCCGTCCGCGCTTCTGCGGCATCCACTTCTTCAACCCGCCGCGCTACATGACGCTGGTGGAGTTGATCCCCACGCCGAGCACCGACCCGAAGGTGCTGGACGATTTGGAAACCTTCGCCATCACCGCGCTCGGCAAGGGTGTGGTGCGCGCCAAGGACACGCCCAACTTCATCGCCAACCGCATCGGCATCGCCGGCATGCTGGCGACGATGAAGGAGGTGGAGAAGTTCGGCCTGGCCTTCGACGTGGTGGACGACCTGACGGGCAAGCGCCTGGGCCGCGCCAGCAGCGGCACCTTCCGCACCGCCGACGTGGTGGGGCTGGACACCATGGCCCACGTCATCAAGACGCTGCAGGACAACCTCAGCGAGGCGACCGATCCTTTCTACCCCAACTTCGCCACGCCGCCGGTGCTGGCCAAGCTGATCGAGCTGGGCCACCTGGGCCAGAAAGCCAAGGCGGGCTTCTACAAGAAGGCCGGCCGCGACATCCTGCGCTTCGACCTCGACAAGGGCGAGTACGTGCCCGCCGGCGAGAAGGCCGACGAGGTGTACGGCCGCATGCTGAAGAAACCGGCCGGCCAGCGCCTGAAGCTGCTGCGCGAGAGCGAAGGGCCGCAGGGCCAGTTCCTCTGGGCCATCCTGCGCGACGGCTTCCACTACGCCGCGCTGCACCTGGCCGACATCGCCGAGAGCGCGCGCGACATCGACCTGGCGATGCGCTGGGGCTTCGGCATGAAGCAGGGCCCCTTCGAGCTGTGGCAGGAAGCCGGCTGGAAGCAGGTGGCGCAGTGGATCCAGGAAGACATCGACGCGGGCAAGGCGCTGGCCAAGGCGCCGCTGCCGAAGTGGGTGTTCGAGGGGCCGGTGGCCGAGGCCGGCGGCGTGCACACGCCCGAAGGCTCGTGGAGCGCCGCCGAGCAGCGCTTCGTGCCCGCGCGCCGGCTGCCGGTGATGGCGCGCCAGCTCTTCCCCGAAACCGTGCGGGGTAGCGGCGCGAAGACGGCCGAGGAGTCGGGCACCACGATCAGCGACGAGGGCGACGTGCGCGTCTGGACGTTGGACGGCGAGGTGCTGATCGCCAGCATCCATTCCAAGATGAACGCCATCAGCCCCGACGTGGCCGAGGCGCTGGGCGAGGCGGTGGGCCTGGCCGAGCGCGAGTACAAGGGGCTGGTGATCTGGTCGCCTCAGGATAAGTTCTCCGTCGGCGCCGACCTGCAGGCCATGCTGCCCGCCTTCGTGGTGGCCGGCATCTCTGCCATCGAAGGGGCCGAGAAGGCGCTGCAGGACGTGATGCTGCGCGTGCGCTATGCCAGCGTGCCGGTGGTGGCCGCCGTGCGCGGCATGGCGCTGGGGGGCGGGTGCGAGCTGGCCGTGTACTCATCGCGCCGCGTCGCCGCGATGGAAAGCTACATCGGCCTGGTGGAAGTCGGCGTGGGCCTGGTGCCCGGTGCCGGCGGCCTGACCTACATCGCCCGCCGCGCCGCCGAGAACGCGCAGGCCTCGACCGGCACCGACCTGCTGCCCTTCCTGACCGAAGGCTTCACCGCGGCCGCGATGGCCAAGGTGGGCACCAGCGCGCTGGAATCGAGGAAGCTGGGCTACCTGGTCGAAGGCGACGTGATCGTGCCGAACAAGGACGAGCTGCTCTACGTCGCGATCCAGCAGGCCAAGGCGATGGCAGACGCCGGCTGGCGCCCGCCGCTCAAGCGCGCCTTCCGCGTGGCCGGCCGCAGCGGCGCCGCCACCATCCGCGGCCAGCTGGTGAACATGCGCGACGGCGGCTTCATCAGCGCGCACGACTTCCACATCGCCGGCCTGATCGCCAACGTGGTGACGGGCGGCGATGTCGATGCCGGCACGCTGGTGACCGAGAACTACCTGATGGGCCTGGAGCGCCAGGCCTTCTGCGCGCTGGTGCAGCACCCGAAGACGCAGGAGCGGATCATGGGGATGCTCTCGACCGGCAAGCCGCTGCGCAACTGAACGACGACGAGGAACAGACCATGAGCAAGCAAGTCCAAGACGCCTACATCGTCGCCGCCACCCGCACCCCCATCGGCCGCTCGCACCGCGGCTACTTCCGCAACTACCGTCCGGACGACCTGCTCGCCACCACGCTGAAGGCCGCGCTGGCGCAGGTGCCGCGCCTCGATCCGCAGACCATCGAGGACATCGTCTGCGGCTGCGCCATCCCCGAGGCGCAGCAGGGCCTGAACGTGGCGCGCATCGGCGCCGTGCTGGCCGGGCTGCCCACCAGCGTGGGCGGCATCACCGTCAACCGCTTCTGCGCCTCGGGCCTGTCGGCGGTGCAGATGGCGGCCGACCGCATCCGCGTGGGCGAGGCCGAGGTGATGGTCGCCGCCGGCGTCGAGAGCATGAGCATGGTGCCGATGATGGGCAACGCGCCATCGCTGTCGCCCTCGATCTTCGAGCGCGACGGCGACGTCGGCATCGCCTACGGCATGGGCCTCACGGCCGAGAAGGTGGCGCAGCAGTGGAAGGTGAGCCGCGAGGCGCAGGACGCCTTCGCGCTGCAGTCGCACCAGCGCGCCCTCGCCGCGCAGCAGGCCGGCGAGTTCGCCGACGAGATCACGCCGATCGAGGTGACCGACCGCGGCTTCGACGCCGCCACCGGCGAGGCCACCGCGAAGACCCGCACGGTGAACCTCGACGAAGGCCCGCGCCCCGACACCAGCCTGGAAGGGCTGGCCAAGCTGCGCACCGTGTTCGCCGCGCGCGGCACCGTCACGGCGGGCAACAGCTCGCAGACTTCCGACGGCGCCGGCGCGCTGATCCTCGCCAGCGAGGCGGCCTGCCAGAAGTACGACCTGCAGCCGCTGGCGCGCTTCGTCAGCTTCGCCAGCAAGGGCGTGCCGCCGGCCATCATGGGCATCGGGCCGATCGAGGCGATCCCGGCCGCGCTGCGCTACGCCGGGCTGAAGCAGGACGCCATCGACTGGATCGAGCTGAACGAGGCCTTCGCCGCGCAGTCGCTGGCCGTCATCGACACGCTCAAGCTCGACCCGGCCAAGGTCAACCCGATGGGCGGCGCCATCGCGCTGGGCCACCCGCTGGGCGCCACCGGCGCCATCCGCTCGGCCACCGTGGTGCACGCGCTGCGCCGCAAGAACCTCAAGTACGGCATGGTCACCATGTGCGTGGGCATGGGGCAGGGCGCGGCAGGCATCTTCGAGCGGGTCTGAACCCCCGCGGCGCGGGCCGATTCACGGAAAAGGACGGAGACAGCGGATGCACACGGACCTGCAACTCCTGACCGACGACGGCGCCCGCCTGGCCGTGCGCCGCTACGACGGCAGCGGCGCGGCGGCGGCGCAGGCCAGCCTGGTGATCGGCTGCGCGATGGGCGTGCGGCAGGCCTTCTATGCGCCTTTCGCCCAATGGCTGGCGCGGCAGGGCTACCGCGTCTGGACCTTCGACTACCGCGGCAGCGGCGACTCGCGCGCCGGTCGCTCGCTGCGCGGCTTCGACGCCGACCTGCACGACTGGGCGCGCGACTACGAGACCGTCATCGCCGCGGCGAAGGCGGCTGCGCCCGACGCGCCGCTGTACCTGCTCGGCCACAGCCTGGGCGCGCAGCTGCCCGGCCTGCTGCGCCGGCCGGAGCAGGTGGACGGGCTGGTCTGCATCGCCGCCGGCAGCGGCTACTGGCGCGAGAACGCGCCGCGGCTCAAGCGCATGGTGCCGTACTTCTGGTTCGTGCTGGTGCCGCTGGCGGTGCGGCTGTTCGGCTACTTCCCGGGGCGGCGGCTGCGCAAGGTGGGCGACCTGCCGCGCGGCGTGATCCTGCAGTGGCGCCGCTGGTGCCTGCACCCGCGCTACAGCGTCGGCGCCGAGGGCGAACCGGGCGAGCGCAGCTACGCCCAGGTGCGCTTCCCCGTGCTGGCCCTGTCGGTGGCCGACGACGAGATGATGACCCTGCGCGGCACGCACAGCCTGGTGTCGCTGTACGCGCGCGCCCCGACGGCGGTGGAGCGCATCGACCCGCGCGAGGAGCAGCTGCCGCGCATCGGCCACTTCGGCTTCTTCCGCGAGCCGGCTGCCGCGCGCCTGTGGCCCCGGCTGGTCGACAGCCTGCGCCGCCTGCCCGCGCTGGCCGCCGTCCCGCAGACGACTGCCTGAGCCCGCCGCCCCGTTGCACACTGCGCCCATGGCATCACCACACCCCTTCGACCAGGCCCTGGCCCTGCGGCACAGCGATCTCGCCTCGGGCCACTTCATCGGCAGCACGCATCCCGCCTACTGGAACATGGTGGGCCCCTTCGGCGGCATGACGGCCGCGCTGGCGCTGCAGGCGGTGCTGCGCCATCCCGAGCTGCTGGGCGAGCCCGTCGCGCTGACGGTGAACTTCGCCGCCGCGGTGACCGAGGGCGAGTTCGAGATCGTCGCGCAGCCGGCGCGCACCAACCGCTCCACCCAGCACTGGACGATGGAGATCCGCCAGCGCGATGCCGAAGGCCGGATGCAGGTCAACACCACCGCCACCGCCGTCACCGCCGTCCGGCGCCAGACCTGGGGCGAGAACGACTGCCCGATGCCCGAGGTGCCCGCACCGCAGGCGGTGGAACGTTTCAGCATCGGCCCCAAGGGCGTGGCCTGGCTGGAGCAGTACGAGATGCGGCCCGTCAGCGGCGCCGTGCCGCGGGTGTGGGACGGCAGCGGCCACCACAGCGAGACGCGCATCTGGGTGCGCGACGCCGTGCCGCGCACGCTGGACTTCGCCTCGCTCGCCGCGATGAGCGACGTGTTCTACCCGCGCGTGTGGCTGCGCCGCGCGACGGTGGTGCCGGCCGGCACGGTGTCGATCACCACCTACTTCCACGCCACGGGTGCGCAACTCGAACAGGTGGGCACCGGCCACCTGCTCGGCCGCGCCACCGGGCAGCAGTTCGCCAACGGCTACTTCGACCAGAGCGCGCAGCTCTGGAGCGAGGACGGCACGCTGCTGGCCACCAGCAACCAGATCGTCTACTACAAGGAGTGAGGGCGGCATGAAGGTGGTCGAGTTCTTCTTCGATTTCGGCAGCCCGGCCGCCTACCTGGCCTGGACGCAGCTGCCTGCACTGTGCACCGAGGCCGGCGCCGAACTGGTGTACCGGCCGCTGCTGCTGGGCGGCGTGTTCCAGGCCACCGGCAATCGCTCGCCGGCCGAGGTGCCGGCCAAGGGCCGCTACATGCACCGCGACCTGCGCCGCCATGCCGCGCGCTACGGCGTACCCTACCGGCACAACCCGCACTTCCCCGTCAACACGCTGCTGCTGATGCGCGGCGCCACCGGGCTGCAGATGCACCAGCCGGAGCGCTTTGCCGACTACGGCCGCGCGGTGTACCAGGCGATGTGGGTGGACGAGCGCGACATGAACGACCCGGCTGTGGTGGCCGAGGTGCTCGCCGCCGCCAGCCTCGACCCGGCCGCGCTGGTGGCGCTGGCCGGCCGGCAGGACGTCAAGGACCGCCTCAAGGCCGTCACCACCGAGGCGGTGGAGCGCGGCGTGTTCGGTGCGCCCACCATGTTCGTGGGCGACGAGATGTTCTGGGGACAGGACCGCCTGGACTTCGTGCGCGAGGCGCTGCAGCGCGGCGGCTGAGCCGTCACCCGGCGCGGCCCAGGCGCGCCAGCCGCGCCAGCAGCCCGCCGAAGGCCGCCGCCCACGCCAGGCCCGCGACGAGGCCGAAGGCCGGCGGCAGCGCATGCAGGAAGTCCAGCTCCAGCGCCTCGGCCAGCTTGAAGGTGCACACCGCGTACATGCCCAGCGGGAACACCGCGCCCCAGTACATCGGGTCGTAGCGCAGCGGATGGCGCCGCCACACGTAGCGCCACACGCCCAGCACCAGCAGCATGGGAATCCACCAGGTGCCGGTGGCCCAGTAGAAGAGCGTGAAGCCCTTGATGAAGGGCAGCAGCGACTGCAGAAAGGGTGCCTGCGGCGCATTGAGCACCAGCAGCGAGCCGGCCAGCGTCGAGATGGCCATGGCGCCCATGTTGATCCAGTACGGCGGCGTGAGGTCGCCCGGCGACAGCGTGAAGAAGGTGTAGCGGTAGAAGATGAGCGACATCATCCAGATGTAGAGCATGCCGCCCCACAGCCACATCGCCAGTGCCAGGAAGTTCATCGCCAGCCGCCCCTCGGGGCTGAAGCGCGTGTCCAGCAGGGCGCCGAGCACCGCGATGGACTGGGTCGCCACCACCGCCAGCAGCCAGGCGCCGTTGATCCCCTTGTCGAGGGTGGGCTTGTGCGTCTTGAGCGTGAAGATGCCCAGGATGCCGTAGGTCAGCCCCATCCACAGCGCCGCCGCCAGGGCCCACAGCGCCAGGCCGGCCGCGTCGCTGTGGGCGATCAGCACGCACTGGCAGCCCAGCACCGCCGTGCCGGCCACGGTGGTGAAGAAGCCGGGGCCGCGCAGGTGGTCCGTCAGGTCCGCCAGCAGCTGCGGCCGGTGGCGCAGCAGGCGCGCCAGCGTGAGCAGCACCAGGGCGCCGTACAGCACCGCGTTGAGCGCCAGCAGCGCGCGCGCCACGCCCGGCCGGCCCAGCAACTGCGCGGCGATCGACACGATGCCGGTGGCCATCACCATGCCGAAGTTGGCGGGCGACAGGGTCGCCAGGCCGGCGGATGCCTTCACGTGCGCGCTCCCGGCCGGTGGTGCGGGCGGCGGGGGCGGCAGGCAGGGGGCATGGCGGGTCGTCTCGTTGGGGGCGCGCCGTATTGTCGCGCCGGGCGGACGGCAGGCGCGGCGCAGTCGCTCCCGCGGCAGCGCCGGCGGCGTTCGCGAGCTACCATGCCGCGCGTCATTCCCCAGGAGCCAGCATGAGCGACATCCTCGTCCACACCGAAGCCGGTGTGATGACCCTGACCTTCAACCGCGTCGACAAGAAGAACTCCATCACCAGCGCCATGTACGCCGCGCTGGCCGATGCGCTGGCGCAGGCGAAGGACGATGCGGCCGTGCGCGTGGTGCTGATCCAGGGCGACGCGACCATCTTCTCGGCCGGCAACGACATCGGCGACTTCCTGAACCAGCCGCCGGCCGGCCAGGACTCGCCGGTGTTCCGCTTCCTGCGCGGCATCGCGCAGTTCCCCAAGCCGATCGTCGCGGCCGTGTGCGGCCCGGCGGTGGGCATCGGCACCACGCTGCTGTTCCACTGCGACCTGGTCTACGCCGGCGACAACGCCGCCTTCTCCATGCCCTTCGTCAACCTGGGCCTGTGCCCCGAGGCGGCCTCCAGCCTGCTGGCGCCGCAGATGTTCGGCCACCACCGGGCGGCCGAGGCGCTGCTGCTGGGCGAACCCTTCATGGCCGAGGCGGCGCTGGAGGTCGGCCTGGTCAACCGCGTGGTGCCGCCCACCGAGTGCAACGCCGTCGCGCAGCAGCAGGCGCGCAAGCTCGCGGCCAAGCCGCTGTCGGCGCTGATCGAGACCAAGCGGCTGATGAAGGGCGGCCAGCAGGCCGCGGTGCTGGCGCGCATGGACGAGGAGGGTGCCAGCTTCGGCCGCATGCTGCGCGAGCCGGCTGCCCGCGAGGCGTTCACGGCGTTCATGGAGAAGAGAAAGCCGGACTTCAGCAAAGTCTGATCCGTTGTCCATGGCGCTGCGCGATGCCCGCAGCCGATGAACCACAACGGTCTTCCCCGATCCGGAGGCCGCGGAGCAGGCCATGCCAGGGCACCCGAGGAACTGGCTTTGCCAGGCCTCTGGGTGCGCCCTCCTCCCGCCGAAGGCGAGAGAGGGGGGAGCGGCGAAGCCGCTTGGGGGGTGTTCTATTTCATCCGGCGGGCGCGTCCGCCAGCGGGCGCGGGCGGCCGTTCTCGTCGATGGCCACGTAGGTCAGCATGGCCTCTGTCACCTTCACGTATTCGCCCTGCTGGCGGATGCGCTCGGCGAACACCTCCACCTTCACCGTCACGGACGTGCGGCCCGCGCGCGTGACCGCGGCGTAGAAGGACAGGATGTCGCCCACCCGCACCGGCTGCTTGAAGATGAACTCGTTGACCGCCACCGTCGCCATGCGGCCTCGCGCGTAGCGCGCCGGGATCACCGAGCCGGCCAGGTCCACCTGCGCCATCACCCAGCCGCCGAAGATGTCGCCGTTGCTGTTGGTGTCGGCCGGCATGGGGATCACCTTGAGCACCAGTTCCATGTCGGCGGGCAGGCTCTTCAGGGGCGCGTCGGCGGGGGCGGGGGTGGACATCGGCACAATCTTCTTCAGGAAACGGCTCCACCCACGATTGTCCTCCCATGCGACGCACCGACGGCGACGCGCTTTCCCCACCCCTGCCTGCCACCGCCCCGGCGGCCCCGCCTGCCGGCACCGACGCCGCTGCGCTGCGCCGCCTGCTGCCCTACCTGTGGCGCTACCGCGCCCGCGTCGCCGTGGCGCTGGCCTTCATGGTCGCGGCCAAGCTGGCCAACGTGGGCGTGCCGGTGCTGCTCAAGCACCTGGTGGACGCGATGGACGTCAAGCCCGGCGATCCGCAGGCCCTGCTCGTCGTGCCGGTGGCGCTGCTGGTGGGCTACGGGCTGCTGCGCTTCGCCACCTCCCTCTTCACCGAGCTGCGCGAATGGGTCTTCGCCAAGGCCACCGAGGGCGCCTCGCGCCGCATCGCGCTGGAGGTGTTCCGCCACCTGCATGCGCTGAGCCTGCGCTTCCACCTGGAACGGCAGACCGGCGGCATGACGCGCGACATCGAGCGCGGCACGCAGGCGGTGCATTCGCTGATCTCGTATTCGATCTACAGCATCGTGCCGACGCTGGTCGAGCTGGTGCTGGTGCTGTCGATCCTGGCGCTGCGCTTCGACCCGTGGTTCGCGGTCATCACCGGGCTGGCGCTGGTGGTCTACATCGCCTTCACGGTGAGCGTGACGCAGTGGCGCACGCAGTTCCGCAAGACGATGAACGAACTGGGCTCCCGAGCGCAGTCGCGCGCCATCGACTCGCTGCTGAACTACGAGACCGTCAAGTACTTCAACAACGAGGACTTCGAGGCCCGCCGCTACGACGAGCAACTGGAGCGCTACCGCCGCGCCGCCGTCAAGAGCCAGGCGACGCTGTCGCTGCTCAACACCGGCCAGCAGCTGCTGGTGGCGGTCAGCCTGGTGGCGATGCTGTGGCTCGCCACGCAGGGCGTGGCCGAGGGCCGCATGACGCTGGGCGACCTGGTGATGGTCAATGCCTTCATGATTCAACTGTACATCCCGCTCAATTTCCTGGGCGTGATCTACCGCGAGATCAAGCAGAACCTGACCGACCTGGAGAAGATGTTCGCGCTGCTGGACCGTGAGCGCGAGGTGGCCGACACGCCCGGCGCCGGGCCGCTGGCGCCGCCGGACTGGACGGTGCGCTTCGACCACGTGGATTTCGCCTACGAGCCGGCGCGGCCGATCCTGCGGGACCTGAGCTTCGAGATCCCTTCCGGAGAGACGGTGGCGGTGGTCGGCCCCTCGGGCTCGGGCAAGTCCACGCTGGGGCGGCTGCTCTACCGCTTCTATGACATTCAGGGCGGCAGCATTTCCATCGGCGGCCGGGACATCCGCACCGTGACCCAGGCCAGCCTGCGCGCGGCCATCGGCATCGTGCCGCAGGACACGGTGCTCTTCAACGACACCATCGCCTACAACATCGCCTACGGCCGGCCCGACGCCACGCACGAGGAGGTGGTGGCGGCCGCGAAGGCGGCGCGCATCCACGACTTCATCGCCGGCCTGCCGCTGGGCTACGGCACGACGGTGGGCGAGCGCGGCCTCAAGCTCTCGGGCGGCGAGAAGCAGCGGGTGGCGGTCGCGCGTACCCTGCTGAAGAACCCGCCCGTCCTCATCTTCGACGAAGCCACCTCGGCGCTGGACTCGGCCAACGAGCGCGCGATCCAGGCCGAGCTGGCCAGCGCCGCCAGGGGCAAGACCACGCTGCTGATCGCGCACCGCCTGTCCACCGTGGTCCACGCGCACCGCATCCTGGTGATGGAGTCGGGCCGCATCGTCGAGCAGGGCACGCATGCCGAGCTGCTGGCGCTGGGCGGCCGCTATGCGCAGATGTGGTCGCTGCAGAAGAGCGGGGCGGGCGTGGTGCTGTAGTCGTTTTTTCATCGCCGGGCCGCCCCAAGATGAAAAAGCATCCCCTCGGGGGATCGGGCAAGCGCGAAGCGGTTGACCGAGGGGCCATTTTTCATC
>NZ_JQKD01000082.1 GCF_000745855.1 Xenophilus azovorans DSM 13620 | reverse complement strand
CCGTTCAGGCAGACCAATCTAGAAAGAAGGAGAAGACCAAGAACTTATCCACACCGTGAGCCGCCAGGCTCGCAAAGAGGGTGGGTCAATATTCGATGGAAATGCCGGGTCAGGATTCCATGGAAATCAACAAGCTGAAATAAGAAAGCCCGCCGAAGCGGGCTTTGAGATGTGGCCGTGGACTCTTACGCGATCCACGCTACGTGCATTCTCATGCAGTGCCGCCCAGTTGTTTTCTAGTCATTGGCGACATCGCGCGACGTGCCGTCGTGAGATCCGGCGACCTGTTCGGTCGTGAACAGATGGCCGGATTGTAGGTGATTGGCCCGAGTTCCGGGAACCGTGCCCTTGCCGCTGGCAGGGCACGGGACCTGCGCGCCTTGGCTGCCGATCAGGCTGATGCGGCTCTGGCGGCGTTTCGTCCGGTTGCCCTGGGCTCGGGTCTTGTTCTCCGGGTTGCGTTGCCATGGCCGTTCGCGCGTCAATCCCGTCCTGTCCCGGCCTGCTCGCGCTGTGCTTCTTGGTCGAGGTAGCGCATGGCGGCCTCGAGCCCCTGTTGAAAGGCTGCCTGAAGGCTGCGCGCCGTCGATCGCGTTGGAATATCGGTCAGCCGATCGGTGCGCCCTTGATGGGTATGCAGGTACACGTGAAACAGCCAGTCGTCCAGGGAAATGTCGTAGCCCGCCACCACTTCGATCCGCGTTCCCTGGTAGGTGCCCTGCAACGCATGGCGAGGCCCGGTTTCGGTCTGCACGATGTTGACGACCCGCTCTGCTGCTGAATCCATGGGGTGCTCCGTTGTCAGGCCAGTCTGTTCGTCACGAATTCATCCATCTCCGCAGACAACCGGGACTCCAGGCGCTCGAGGCGCTCCAACTCGATCAGTTCGCGCTCTGTCGCCTGGTGGCTGTGTCCCGAGGCGGCATCGATCTGCTTGCGGCGGATTTCCGTGGAAAGTGTCTTGACCGCTTGGTGGGTTCGATGCCATTCGGCGTGGAGCGTGGTCCACACCTTCAGGCCTTCGGGGTCGTTGTGCATGGCGGGCTCCGCGTGGATGGCTGTGGCCCAGTATGCGCCACGCCAGCGCACCGCGTTGCCATCGCGCCAGGATTTCCCCGTGGATCTGTGCGATGCACCTGCCGGTGGGGCTGGCCCGTCTGCCTTACCTTGCGCCCGCCAGCGACCAGATCGTTGCGCCCAGACGCAGCAGGTCGGCCGCTTCCTGCTGAAAGCCCGCGGAAGACACGTCCAGGCGGGCGACCTTCGCAGCGACCAGCGACACCGCCTCGTCCGCGGGGAGCGCCCCGCCGATGCGGGCCATCTCCACGATCTTGAGCATCACGTCCGTCTGGTTCATGGCGCCGGTGCTCCCTATCTGGGCTGCTGCTGGCGACAGATGTTCGTGCCCGTGGTGGTCAGTTGAAGCGATCCACCGAGCCACTCGAGCCACGACAGCGACACCAGATCGTCGATCACCGCGTCGTCGATTTCGCTGGCACGCCGATGATGCAGCAGGTCGGCCACATGGGGCAACTCGACGCGAAGCGCGTCCCGCCGGGGTTGGGAGAGAAGCGCTTGAGCCATGCTGGTCCTTCATGCCGTTGGATGGTGGAACCTGCGTAACACTCCGATGCCGCGCGTGCGCGGTGGCCGCCGCCACGGAGCAGGCGTGGACCGCACCTCCGCCCGCAGCTTGACGGAGCGCAGGCCCTCGGCCCTCGGAACGGAACAAGCCGCGCGGCTGGCAACTGCACGAGGCAGTGCCATGCCGTCGCCTGGGCCGGGCGGGCCCGGTGGGGCTGGAACTCGCGAATCCGTTCCGCGGAGCGGGCTGCATCGTTCAACTGCTCGCCCCCCCCGGGGGGCGCCCGTCGGTCAGGGCGAGCAGGATGGCGGCGTACCAGGCCGCGTTCAGCCCGAGGGATTCGTCGAGCACCCGGTCCCGGGTGCCCATGTCGATGCGCGACGAGTGCACCCCGAGCAGTCTCCACGGCAGCGCCGCGCCGGCATCGAGGTCGTGCATGACCACCGGTGCGCCGCTGGTGCCGCGGTGCGTTCGCGCGTCGGTCAGGAAGAACCCCTGGCCCTGGAAGCGGATGCCGAAGGCGGAAGCGATCACGGCATGGCGAACCACGGGCAGGTGGTGCATCGTGTCGTGAAACCCGAGCGGGAAGCCCACGACCAGCAGGTCCTTGCCCGCTTCGACCTGGCCCAGCTCGCCTTGCAGGTGGTCGGTGGTGAAGCAGCGGATCTCGGCCGTCGCGGGCAGCAGCGCGCGGTCGATCTCGATCACGGCCACGTCGATGTCGCCGCCGGAGTCCGAGCCCTGGCGCCACTGGCTTCGGCCGTCCTCGAAGAGCCAGATCGACAGGGCCGAGGAGCGCGTGAGGTTCACGGCGTCGACGTGCACCTCGACCTCGATGCGATTGGGATGGTGCCCGCTCGGCGCGTCCTGCAGCACGTGCCTGCTCGTGACGAGGAACAGATGCCCCTCGCGCTCGAAGAAGAAGCCGCTCGCGCCGGTGAGCAGCCGATCTCCGTCGAAGGTGCTGACCCTGGCGGTCGTCAGGAAGAGCGGTTCGATCATGGGAATTCCTTGTCAGATGCCGAGGGTCAGCCGATGCGCTCCGCCGTCCAGCGGGACCCGCGCACCGCCATCCTCGGGGAGCACGGCCTGGTCGTCCAGAAGCACCTCCGAGAGGCCCTGGCAGCGGGATGACAGGCGATGCACGCGGACGGTGCACCGGGTGGATTCGACCGTCAGGTCCATCTCGAAGCCGGGCCACGCCGCGGGGATGCACGGATCGATCCTCAGGCAGTCTCCTTCGCGCCGCAGGCCCAGGATGCCCTCGATGCCGGCGCGGTACATCCATCCGGCCGAGCCGGTGTACCAGGTCCATCCGCCGCGTCCCGCATGCGGCGCCACGGCATAGACGTCGGCCGCAACCACGTAGGGCTCGACCTTGTACCTGGCCGCCTCCTGCGGGGTGCGGGCATGGTTGATCGGGTTGACGAGCGCGAACAGCGAGGCGGCCCGGTCGCCATCGCCCAGCCGAGCGAATGCCAGGATCGCCCACATCGCGGCGTGGCTGTACTGGCCGCCGTTCTCGCGCAGGCCGGGCGGATAGCCCTTGATGTAGCCCGGATCCAGCGCGGTCTTGTCGAACGGCGGCGCCAGCAGCAGCGCCAGGCCGTCGTCGGGCACGACCAGGTGCTGCGCCAGCGAGTCCATGGCGCGCGCGGCGCGCTCGGGGTCGGCCACGCCCGACAGCACGGCCCAGGCCTGCGCGATGGCATCGATGCGGCATTCGTCACTGGCCTGCGCGCCGAGCCAGGTGCCGTCGTCGAAGGTGGCGCGGCGGTACCACTCGCCGTCCCAGGCCTCGCGCTCGATCGCGGCGCGCACCGATTCCGCATGGGCGCGCCAGCGTGCGGCGCGCCCGGCGTCGCGCGCCTCGGCCAGCGGCGCGAACAGGGCGATCGTGCGCACCAGCAGCCAGCCCAGCCACACGCTCTCCCCCCGCCCGCCGGCGCCGACCCGGTTCATGCCGTCGTTCCAGTCGCCGGTGCCGATGAGCGGCAGGCCGTGGGCGCCAGTGAGGTCCACGCACTGGTCGAGGCCGCGCGCGCAGTGCTCGAACAGCGAGGCCGGCCGGCCCGCCGGCATGGGCTGGAAGAAGGCGTCGTGCTGGCCGGCCTGCAGCGCCGGCCCGTCCAGGAAGTCCACCGCCTCGTCGAGGACCGCGGCGTCCCCGGAACTGGCGACATAGCTGGCCGCGGCGTAGGCCAGCCAGACCCGGTCGTCCGAGATGCGCGTGCGCACGCCCTGCCCGGAATGCGGCAGCCACCAGTGCTGCACGTCGCCCTCGACGAACTGGCGGCCGGCGGCGCGCAGGAGGTGGCGCCGGGCGGCCTGGGGCCGGCACAGGCCGAGCGCCATGCCGTCCTGCAGCTGGTCCCTGAAGCCGTAGGCGCCGCTGGCCTGGTAGAAGGCCGAGCGGGCCCACAGCCGGCAGGCGATGGTCTGGTACAGCAGCCAGCCGTTGAGCAGGAGGTCCATCGCGCGGTCCGGCGTCCTGACCTGGACGGCCCCGAGCGTCTGCTCCCAGTAGCCGGTGACGCGCGCCAGCACGGCATCGAGGTCCGCCGCGCGGTAGCGGGCGACCAGGGCCTGCGCCTCCTGCGTGGAGGCGGCCTGGCCCAGCAGGGCCACGACCTCGATCGATTCGTCCGCGGCCAGTTCCACCACGCACTGCAAGGCCGCGCAGGGGTCCAGCGCCGCGCCGGTGGCGCCGGAAAGAGGTGGCCGCCCGGCGGCAAGGGCGGCAGGTGCGCCCGAAGCGCCATGGCGACCCAGGAACTCGGTGCGGTCGCCGGTCCATGCCGTCTGCCGCCCGCCCAGGTCGGCGAAGGCGACTCTTCCGGGGAAGGCGATGCCCCAGGGCTTGCGGGCCAGCATCGCGCCGCTGGGCGCGTCGATGGCCGTCACGATGAAGGGCGCCGACGCGCCGCGCGACGTGCCCAGCACCCATTCCGCATAGGCAGTCACCGACAGGCGCCGCGTCCGGCCCGACCGGTTGCGCAGGACCAGGCGCGAGATCTTCAGCGGATCGTCCAGCGGCACGTACTGCAGCAGCTCGAGCGCGATGCCGCGAGACGCGTGCGCGAAGCGGCTGTAGCCCCGGCCGTGCCGGGCCTCGAAGCTGCCGGCGCCGCGCAGCGGCTGCGCGGTGGGCGACCACAGGTCGCCGCTGTCCTCGTCCCGCACGTAGAAGGCCTCGCCGGACGGGTCGGTGACAGGATCGTTCGACCAGGGCGTGAGCTGGTTCTCGCGGCTGTTCCCGCACCAGGTGGCGCCGCTGCCCTCCGCCGACACCTGGAAGCCGAAGCCCGGGTTGGCGATCACGTTGATCCAGGGCGCAGGCGTGGTTTCGCCGGCCTGCAGGCGCACCACGTACTCCCGGCCGTCCTGCGCGAAGCCGCCCAGGCCGTTGAAGAACTCCAGGTCCTGCGATGTGGGCGGCGACGGCGAGGCGGCGGGTGCCGGCGCGCCCCGCGGCGGCAGCGGCGCCGGCCGGCCCGCGGACCCTGCCCGCGATGGCATCAGGCGCGCGAGCCGGTCGGCGATGGGGCCGTGGCGCGCGACCAGCTCGACCCGCGCGGCCGACTGCAGCAGGGCGCGGGCCTCGGCGCCCAACTGGTCCGCGCGCAGCGCATGGATCGTTCCCTGTGCATGGCCGGCGTCGAGGCGGGGACGCGCCTGGCTGCTGCGCACCGCCGTCTCGATCGCGACCTGCAGGTCCTGTACGTAGGACGATGCGCGCTCGTTGAGGATGACCAGGTCCACGCCGAGCTGCTTCATGCGCCAGTACTCGTGCGCACGCAGCACCTGCCGCACCTGCGCCAGATCCTCGGCGTCGTCGATGCGCAGCAGCACGATGGGCAGGTCGCCCGACACGCCGTGCGCCCACAGCCCGGACTGCGGCCCCGCGCCGCGCAGGATGAGCTCGGGCGCGGCGCGCAGCCGCCGGTCGGCATACAGCAGCGGCGCGGCCAGACGCTGGAAGTCGGCGGCCTCGTCCGCATCCATGCCCAGGTGGCGCAGCTGGACCTGCGCCTGCGTCCAGGCCAGCGTGGCGGCGCGCTCGAAGGCGTTGCGGTCGTGGTGCTGGTCGATGAGGTCCAGCAGCTCGGCGCGCGACGGCGCCACCACCGTCCAGAAGGCGATGCGCGCCAGGCCGCCCGGCGAGATGCGCAGGCGCTGGCGCAGGCAGAACACCGGGTCGAGCACGGTGCCCACCGTGTTGGACAGCGGCCGGCCGTCCGCGATCGCCGCGGCGGTGCCGGCGTCGCGGCCGCGGCCCAGGAAGCGGGCGCGGTCGGATTCATGCTGCGGCTCGGCGGTGAGCTCGCCCTCGACCACCGCGAAGTGCGCCGCCCAGACGGCGGGCTCCTCGGGGGCGCGCGTGCGCCGCGTGGCGACCAGGGCGCCGAACTCGGGCAGGTACTCGGTCAGGACGAAGAGCTTGGAGAAGGCCGGGTGGGCTTCGTCGGCCGCCTGCGCGCCCAGCACCAGCTCCGCACAGGAGGTGACGTCGACCTCGCGCGCGCGGCGCCCGCCGTTGGCCAGCGAGAGGCGGCGCACCTCGCCGTCGCTCTCGCCGGAGACCAGCACCTCCAGCGTCGCGGCCAGGCCGCCGTCGCGGTGGGCGAAGGTGGCGCGGTCCTCCTCGAAGAGCACGTCGCCGTGCGGGGCATCGGCCGCCAGCGGCTGGGCGCTGGGCGACCACACCCGGCCCGTGCGCACGTCGCGCAGGCAGACGAAGCTGCCCCAGGGATCGCGGGTCGCGTCCTCGCGCCAGCGCGTGACCGCCAGGCCGCGCCAGCGGCTGTAGCCCGATCCGGCGGCCGTCAGCATCACGCAGTAGCTCCCGTTGGACAGCAGGTGCGTGATGGGCGCCGGCCCCGGGACGGCCGGCACCCGCCGCACTGCCGGGGCCCGCGCGGCGCCTTCGTCGCGCGAGGCCCGCACTTCCTGCGCGCGGGGCTGCTCCACCGCGACGTTGCGCGGCATGCGCTCCTGCAGCAGCAGCTCGCAGGACTGGATCAACGGTTCGCGGTGGAAGCGCGCGCGCATCGCGCCGCCGTGCAGCACGTTGGCGATGGCCACGATGGTCATGCCCTGGTGGTGGGCCATGTGGCTGCGCACGATCGCCAGCCGCGCGCCTTCGGGCACGCGCGACGGAGTGAAGTCCAGCGCCTCGTAGAAGCCGTGGCGGCCGAGCGCGCCCATCGCGGCCAGGCGGGCGTAGTTGCGGCAGGCCGCCCGCGGGTCCACCATCGCCGCCAGGCCGGTGGCATAGGGCGCGACCACCCGGTCATCGGCCAGCCCGCGCTTGAGCCCCAGGCCGGGCACGCCGAAATTGGCGTACTGGTAGGTGTACTCCAGGTCGCGGGCGTTGTAGGCGGACTCGGAGATGCCCCAGGGAATGCCGAGGGCGTCGCCGTAGGCCTCCTGCCGCTGCACCACCAGGCGGCAGGTCTGCTCGAGCAGGCTGCCGGCCGGCGCGCGCATCACCAGCGAAGGCATCAGGTACTCGAACATGGAGCCCGACCAGGACACCAGCGCCGAGCCGCGGCCCACCGGCGTGGCCGTGCGGCCGAGGCGGAACCAGTGGCGCGTCGGCGCGTCGCCCTTGGCGATGGCGAACAGGCTCGCCAGGCGGGCCTCGGAGCCGAGCAGGTCGTAGCAGCCGGCGTCCAGGCGCTGGTCGGCCAGCGCATAGCCGATGGACAGCAGCTTGCGTTCGGGGTCGACGAGAAAGGCGAAATCCATGGCCAGCGCCATCTCGCGCGCCGTGTCGGCCAGCGCCTGCAGGCGCGCCGCCAGCGCCTGCGGTACCCCGGCATGGCGCGCGTCGTGCGCATGCGCCGTGGCCGTGCGGCCGACGGCCTCGATCCAGAAGACGAGGTCCTGCGCATCCTCGTCCTCGATCCGCACCAGGTCCTGGGCGGTGGTGGAGGCCTTCTCGGCGAGCCGGGCCAGCGTCGGCGCGATGGCGTCGAGCGCCTGCGGCCCCTGCAGCTGCGCCGCCATGTCGTCGAGCAGCGCGCTCACGCGCCGTCCGCGTGCGCTGCGTGCCGCGTCCAGGCCCGCGAAAGTGTCGCGGGCCAGCTGCAGGGCGTCTTCCAGGCCGGTGCGGGCATCGGGCTCGCGAAGGCCGCCGCGCCATTCCTCGCAGGCATTGGCCAGCGCGATCAGGTGGCCCGCCAGGTTGCCGCTGTCCACCGACGACACGTAGGGCGGGTCCAGCGGGCGCAGGTCCGCGGTGCCGTACCAGTTGAAGAAGTGGCCCTTGAAGCGGCGCAGCCTGTGCAGCGTGGCGAAGGTGGCCTCCAGGCGCTCGACGGTCTCGGCCCGGCCGGCCCAGCCGAAGTCGCGCGCCGCCGCGGCGGCCAGCAGATACAGGCCGATGTTGGTGGGCGAGGTCCGGCGGGCCAGCACCGGCGCGGGGGACTCCTGGAAGTTGTCGGGCGGCAGCATGTGGTCGGCCGGCGTCACGAAGGTCTCGAAGTAGCGCCAGGTGCGCCGCGCCGTCAGGCGCAGGGCCCGGACGTCGGCCGCCTGGGGAGTGCTGCGGCGCGCCGGGGCCGGTGGCCGGCTGGCCCACCAGGCCAGGGCCGGCGCGGCCGCCCACAGCAGCATGAAGGGCAGCACGGCCGCCAGCGCGGCGGGCCAGGGCGACGGTGCCAGGAGCAGTCCGCCGGCGCCCAGGAGCAGCCCGAGCGCCAGGCCGCCGGCCATCTGCCGGTAGAAGCCCGGCAGGTCGAGCCGGGGGCGCATGCCGGCCTGCGCGGCCGTCGTCCACTCGAGCAGCCGCCGCCGCGTGAACAGCAGGCGCACCAGGGTGCGCCCGATGGCATCGCCCATGCGCCAGGCCTGGTCCGCCAGGAAGGTCAGCCCCAGCCCGGCCTGCAGCAGGGCCAGCTTCAGGTCGGCGGCCAGGGCCAGGACGTGGCTGCGCAGCCGCACGCCCGGGCGGTGCGGCCAGACCGCCCAGGCGGCCGGCAGCAGGGCAGGAAGCGCGATCATGGCCAGCACCAGCGCGATGGCCGCGAACGCCGACGGCGCGGGCAGCAGCCAGGCGGCGCCCAGGGCGAGCAGCGTGCAGGGCGCCAGCAGCGAGCGGCGCAGGTTGTCGAGCATCTTCCATCGGCCGATGGCGGGGACGGCACGCTCGCCCGTGCGCGGCCCGAGGATCCACGGCAGGAGCTGCCAGTCGCCCCGGCTCCAGCGGTGCAGGCGCCGCGCCGCGACGTCATGGCGCGCCGGCGCCTCCTCGACCAGCTCGATGTCCGACGCCAGCCCGGCGCGCGCGAACACGCCCTCGAACAGGTCGTGGCTCAGCAGCGCGTTGTCGGGAACGCGGCCGCGCAGGGCGGCCTCGAAGGCGTCCACGTCGTAGATCCCCTTGCCCGTGTAGGAGCCTTCGCCGAAGAGGTCCTGGTAGACGTCGGAGACGGCCATCGCGTACGGGTCCATGCCGCCGGGGCTGGAGGAGATCCGCTGGTAGAGCGATCCTTCCCGGCCCACCGGCAGCGAAGGCGTGATGCGCGGCTGGAGGATGCCGTAGCCGCCCACGACGCGCTGCAGCGCCTCGTCGAAGCGGGGGCGGTTCAGCGGATGCGCCATCTTCCCCACCAGCCGCAGCGTCGCGTCGCGCGGCAGCCGCGTGTCGGCGTCGAGCGTGAGCACGTAGCGCACGCCCTCCGGCACGCGCGAGGCCTCGCCGCCGGACGGCACGAAGCTCGTGTCGGTCGCGCCGCGCAGCAGGCGGTTGAGCTCGTGCAGCTTGCCCCGCTTGCGCTCCCAGCCCATCCAGGTGTTCTCGGCCGCATTGAAGCGCCGGCGCCGGTGCAGCAGCAGGAAGCGACAGCCCGCGGGCGCAGGACCGTGGCGCCGGTTCAGCGCCGCGATGGCCTGCGCCGCCACTGCCAGCAGCGGCGCATCGGCGGGCAGCTCCTCGCGGTCGGCGTCGATGCCGTCGGTGAGCAGGGCGAACACCATGTCGCCCCCGCCGCCGGCCAGGTGGTGGACCTCCAGCCGCTCGATCTGCGCCCGCAGGTCGGCCTCGCCGGTCAGCAGCGTCGGCACTGCCACCAGCGTGCGCAGCGCGCCGGGCACCCCCGCGGCGAGTTCCAGCCCCGGCAGCGGGACGGCGCCCAGGCGCCAGGCCGCCAGGCGGTTCACCAGCGCCGTCGCGACCTCGGTCGCGGGCAGCAGCAGCGCGAGCATCCACAGCGCGAGGAGGGCGGCACCGCCGCCGGCCGGAACCCATGCCAGTGCCAGCGCGAGCAGCCCCGCCGCGACGGCCAGGATTGCGCCGGCATAGGCGCCCAGGCCCGGGCGGCGGGGCCAGCGGCCCATGCGCAGGCGCAGCGGGGGCCGGAATCCGATGGCCTCCTCCAGCGCGGGCCGGCCTTCCGCGATGAGGTGGTGGCCGGGGTCCGCGAGCCGGGCGCGCTCCTGCGGCCCGGCCGGATCCGCCGAGGCGGAGCGCGCCGCCGCCAGCACGCGGTCAGCGATCTCCAGCTCCGAGCAGGGCGAGCCGCGCGCCAGTTCCTCGATCGCGCTGCGGTAGAGGTTGCGGCTCGGGAAATCCATCGCAGCGAAGTCGCTGCCCGCGCGCAGCCGCGCGTCCACGAGGCTCACGCGCTCGAACAGGTCCGCCCAGTCGATGTCCGACATCAGCCGCAGGCTGGTGATCACGTTGCGCACCGTGACGTTGGAGGCGCCCTGGCGCTGCTGGGCATGGGACACCACCTCGTCGATGGTGGCCCCCTGCCGCCCGAGGCGCTCCTCCAGCCATCCGAGCGCCGGCATGGTCCGCGGGTCGTGGTCTCGCAGCCGCTTGGCCAGCTGCGCGGCGAAGAGTTCGGACAGCGCCAGCGGCGAGCGCGCGGCGATGTCCTCCTCCAGGGCCGAGTGCGCCGTGGCCGGGCTCGTCAGGCGGGCTGCGAGCCGGTCGGCGTCCAGGCGTGCCGCGCGCCCGGCCGTGATCTGGTCGGCCAGGCGGCGCAGGTTCTCGATGAGGACGATGCGCAAGGTGATGGCGACGGCCCACAGTTCGCCGATGGTCAGTGGCTGCACGCACTGGTAGGCCGCGAGGAAGCTGCGCAGCATGCCGGCATCGACATGGCTGTCGGTGTGCGCGACGAAGGCCCACGCCAGCCCGAACACCCGCGGATAGCCGGCGAACGGGCCCGAGGCCAGCTTGGGCAGCTGGCGGTAGTAGTCCGCCGGCAGGTCGCCGCGGATCTCGCGGACCTGTTTCTCGACCAGGTGGTAGTTGTCCAGCAGCCACTCGGCGGCCGGCACCACGCGCCGACCCGCCTCCAGTTCGGCGGCGCTGGCCCTATAGGCAGCGAGCAGCACGCGCGCGTTCTCGTCCAGCCGCCTGCGCAGGGGCGGCACGGCCGGCGGCTTGGACGTGACCGGCTGTGCGGCGGCCAGGCTCCGGGCGTGCTGCTCCAGGCGCTCGAGGCCGAAGAGTTCCGCCCGCACGGGTGCGGTGGTGGCCCAGGGGGTGGTCGAGGGGCGGCGTCCGAAGAAACGATGGAGAAGGCTTTCCTGCAGCTTCATTGCTGCGACCGCTGGCACATCGCGAACTCCAGGTGGGGCGGCCTGCTGCCGGCCGCAGCTTCGCCGTGAAATGAACCCCGACGCACACGCGGCCCGGAGCAGAAGGACGGTCGGGCGCCGGTTTGCGCGGCGGTGCGCTCAGGGACAGGCCGGGCGTGGCCGGCCGGCGCTCGGCGCCGCGGGAAGGCAGCCGCCCAATCAGGGCGGGCGGCGTCGGTCGTCCTGCAAGGCTCGAGGCTATGCGCTGATCGCACGCGTGTCCGTGCGGTAGCGCACACATGGAAGGTGCGGCAACGCTATCTCTGCATCCTTGACGCCATCTCGCGAAGCTGGCCGAGCGCCTCCGCGCACTCCAGGACGATGGCTTGCATCCGTGCTGTGTCCACGTCGTGCGGATGAGATCCCGAGGCCGCTGGCGGCTGCCGGAATGCGATGCTTCGAAGCCTTTCCTCCACAGCGCCCGCAAGCGCATGCCAGTCCGCGAAGTCGACTTTCGAGGCGTCGGCCGATGGTCCATCGACGGCGCGGCCCATCGGCGCCGGCATCGACTCGGCAACCTTGCCCACGCCCGTTGTCGAGCCGGCCTCGACCGGCGCCTCGGGAAGAGGGCCTGCAGGCAGATCCTGCCAACACTGAAGAATTCGAACCATATCTCGCCCCGGTGCCGGGCAAGATCGCCTTCTTGGCGTGGCGCCATGCGTCTGCCGGCAAACAATCGTCCTGGACGCTTCTACGCTCTCTCGTCGGGTCCATCCGTGCGCTACCGCACATCGGGTCGGCGTGCTGCGCGCAGCATGCGTGCGCTGCCGCACGGAACGGTGGGCGATTCTTGTGCAGACTGCCTGCCTGTTTGATCGAAGGACGGCGCGATGGGAACGCAGGGAACGCATCCGCGAGAGGACGATGAGGCGAGCTCCCTGGCGGTGGTCGTGCAACAGGTCGACGCGGATTCCCTTGTGCGCGACGCATTGGTCGCGGAGAGCACCCGGCGTGTCAGGGCGCTGGCGATCCTGATGAATGCCTGTCTTCCCTTGGCGCCCCTGCCCGACGGTGCCTGCACCCTTCGGCCAGTCGATCTGATCCGTGGCGCGACCGGGCGAGGCGCAGTGCCGCCGCCTCGATGGTTGAAGGCATGGCAGGGGTTTTGTCGCGACGCGCACCTACTGCAACAGCGCTGCATGGGCATCGCGCTCCATCGCATAGCAATCGCACGCAGCGTCCTCCAGGCCATTTCGGTCGAGCACCCGAACATGTCCACGGTGATACTCGATGAGCCCGCCGCGCTGCAGATCCCCGGCCGCTTGGGTGATGCCGACACGCCGCACACCCAGCATGTGGGCAAGGAATTCCTGCGTGACGGCGAAACTGTCGGAATGAGCGCGATCCTGGCTCATCAGCAGCCAGCGTGCGAGACGCTGTCTGATCGGATGAAATCGCAAACAGGTGGCAGAAGTCGCCAACTGTGACATGAGGGCATAGATGTACCGGCCGAGGTTGCGCTGCAGGGCCGGACTGCGCATCAGCTCCTGCCGGAACGCGCGAGATTCGATGCGCCGCGCAACTCCCGTGCCCTGCACCAGCGCACGCAGCGGCGCCGTCTCCACGCCCAGGACCAACTGCGCGCCCAGCATCCCTTCGCGGCCGATCATGCCGACCTCCAGCATCGGATGGCCGGTGCCGGGCGCAATCAGCGATATGAAGCCGTCGATCGGAAAATAGGCATGGCATGTGGGCGTACCCGGCTCGCACAGCACTTGGGACATGACCAGGTTGACGGGCTCGCAGAGGGACAGCAGGCGAAGACGGGCCTTGCGCGGAAGCCGTTCGATCAGATGGTTCTCGGGGGTGCCCACGGGCGGTCTCCTGGCGCATGGCTCGCTGCCCCGAAGAGGCAACTCATCGGCCCAGTGTGCAAGACACGGCGTGCGGGGACCGTGTGCCAGCGCACACAGCGGTCTCGAAAGAATGAAGGAAGCCGTGCGGAAGGGATGGGACTATGCGGTCCGCGCGCCCGGAAGGAGCCGGTCGTACTCCTTCTTGACCACCGCGTAGCACTCGCAGGTACGCCGTTCCAGGCCGAGGCGATCCAGAACGGTGATGCGTCCTCGCGCATAGCGAATCAGGCCGGCCTGCTGCAGCTTGAGCGCACCTTCGGTGACACCTTCGCGGCGCACGCCGAGCATGTTGGCGATCAGTTCCTGCGTCATGACCAATTCATTGCCCTTCAGCCTGTCCAGGCTCAGCAGAAGCCAACGGCACAACTGCTGGTCCAGCGAATGATGCCGATTGCATACGGCCGTCTGGGCCATCTGCGTGATCAGTGCCTGGGTGTAGCGCAGCAACAGGTGCAGCACGGCATCGGACCGACCGAACTCCTCCTTCATCGCCTGCGCGGGCAGACGCAAGCCCTGGCCCGCGCTTTGCACCACCGCGCGGCTTGGCGTGGACTCGCCGCCCATGAAGATCGAAACCCCGACGATGCCCTCGTTGCCCACGACGGCGATCTCGGCGGAGGCGCCGTTCTGCATGACATAGAGCAGCGATACGATGGATGTCGTCGGGAAATAGACGTGGCTCTGAGTCCGACCCGATTCGTAGAGTACCTGTCCCAGGGGCATTTCCACCGATTCGAGCTGAGGATGCCATCGCCGCCACTCCGCGTCGGGCAACGCGGCCAGAAGCGTATTGCTTCTCGGATCGTTGATAGCGGTCATATACCCCCCAAGGCGCGGAGCCCGTCCCGCAGCAGGGCGTCGTGGCGTCGGCGCATGCCTATGTACTCTACCGCACATAGCGAGGGGCGCTGAGCGCGAGGCCGGGGCACTCTCTCCCGGCGTTGGCGCATGCGATCCGTACAGACGCTGGTTCGAAGCGGGCCACGGGCCGGCGTCGGGCGCTGTGCGCGCTGACCTTGAGCGTGCGAAGGATGGCTTCCCGCAGGAGCCTGCTGGCCCCGGCAGATTTGCGGTGCCGGGCGTCGGCCGCATCTGTCAAGCGCCATCCAGATCTGGCCCCCTGACGACATTGAGTTCTGCCCCCCGGTTGATGATCAGTTCGTTGTCGCTTCGGTATTCGCGCTGGCCTGGTTAACCAGGCCAGCGCGGCGCTTCGTTCTGAGGCGGTAGCTGTCGCCGCGGATCGTGATCACGTGGCTGTGGTGCAGCAGCCGGTCCAGGATCGCTGTGGCGACCACCGCATCACCGAACACGCCACCCCACTCGGCCACCGAGCGGTTGCTGGTCACCAGCATCGAGCCGCGCTCATAGCGGCGGCTGACCAACTGGAAGAACAAGTGTGCGGCGTTGGCCTCGAATG
>NZ_JQKD01000081.1 GCF_000745855.1 Xenophilus azovorans DSM 13620 | reverse complement strand
GCCGAGGCCGGCATCGAGCCATCGGTGGGCAGCAAGGGCGACTCCTACGACAACGCTCTGGCAGAGACGATCAACGGGTTGTACAAGGCCGAGTTGATCCATCGCCGGGCGCCCTGGAAGACCAGAGAGGCGGTGGAGTTAGCGACCTTGGAATGGGTGTCATGGTTCAACAACCATCGGCTGATGGCCCCGCTGGGCTACGTGCCGCCCGCCGAGTTCGAGGCCAACTACTATCGCAATCTTGAGCAGCAGGTCAGCCCGGCCTGACTCAAGCCAACCGGCCTCCGCGAAAACCGGGGCGGTTCAATTGCGCCTCCATTCCGGAGTCTCTGATCGATGCCGAGCTCTTCGGCTATGAAGGCGGCGCATTCACCGGGGCACGGACGCGCGGAAAGCCTGGCAAGTTCGAGCTCGCAAGCGGCGGCACGCTGTTCCTCGACGAGATCGGCGACATGCCGCTCAACTTGCAGGCCAGCCTCCTGCACGCCGTGCAGAACCAGGAGATCGTGCGAGTGGGCGGCGTCTCGCCAATTCCGATTGACACGCGCGTGATCTGCGCGACGCATCGCGACCTGCAGGCGCAAGTGGAGACCGGGCAGTTCAGGGCGGACCTGTACTACCGCCTCAATGCCCTCGAATTGCGTATGCCAGCCCTGCGCGAGCGGGACGATCTGGCATGGCTGGCCGATCAACTGCTAGAGCGGATCGCGCTGCGGGAGGGTTTACCGGAGCGGCCAGTGCCTTCCTCGCTGCGCGCACGATGGATGGCCTACGATTGGCCGGGGAACGTGCGCCAACTGGAAACTGCGCTACTGCGCTTCCTGATTTCGGGCGATGAGCGACTGCCTGAAACAACTGCCACAAAACACCTGCACGCTGGTGCCGGCGACCACGCGAGCCCTGCAACCACTACGCTGCAGGCGCACTTAGACCGCGAGCGCGATGCCTACATACGGAGGACGCTCGCGGATACAGACGGCGACAAGGACGTGGCCGCGCGTCGGCTCGGTATCAGCCGTGCCACCCTGTACCGCGAGCTCAGGCGCCGCCCGCCCACGTTGGCACCGACCGGACTCGGAGCCAGTTCTGAGTGAACCCCGTCGGCTGTACCACTGAGTTCACCCAGAACTGAGCTGCGTGCCGACCCCATCAGGTCGTCGGGCACCGCGATCGAGTTGCCCTCGATCAGATGCGTCTCAGGACTGCCTCATGAGTGTCTCAGTCCGGCCGCCTACAAGAGCGAGGCAAGCCCATAGGCCAAAGGCACCAGCACGGCCGTCGCAACGCCGTTGAGGCACATGCCCAGTGCTGCGAAGCCGCCTGCCCTTGAACTGGCCTGGAGCTCGTGCGCCATGCCGATGGCATGCGCCGACACCCCTGCGACGAAACCGCGTACGCATTCATCCTGCACGCGCATCCAGCGCATGAGCGGTGTCTTGACGATAGTGCCGACGATCCCGGTGATCGCGACAGCCAGCGCGGCCAGCGAGCCCTGGCCGGCAAACTTCTCGGCCACCGGAATGGCAATAGGCATAGTGGCCGACTTCGGCGCCAGCGATGCCATCAGCACGCTGTCGCCGCCCAGACTGCGCGCCAACAGGAACGCAGAGGCGATGGCCGCTACGCTGCCCGCGGCCAGCGCCAGCAGCAGGGGACGCAACCGCCCCTTCATTCGCGACCACTGGTGGTACAAGGGAACCGCCAGCGCCACGGTTGCGGGCCCCAACAGTGCCTTAAGAGGGCGCATCGCGTCCGCATAGCTCGCGTAGGAAACGCCGGCCAACTTGAGCACCACCGCGATGGCCAGGGCGCCGGTGAGCACGGGAATCAGCCATGGACTGCCCCGCGACCCGTGGTAAATGCGCAGGGCGGCGACATAAGCCAGCAGGGTCGCCGCCGACCAGACCAGTCCGTGACCTGCAAGCGCCCAGGTCATCATCACTCGTCGCCCAGTCCACGACCATGTGGCCGCCTGAGAAGGGCCTGGAGCACCATGGCTGTGACCACCATCGTCATGACCGTGCCTAGCGCGACCGCCGCGGCAAAGGGCAGCCACTGCCCGACGACGAACGCATAGGTCTCGCCAATGCCGGCCACCGCCGGCAGCAGCAGCAACATCATGTGGCGCAGCAACACGCCACTGGCCAACGCGACCGGCTTAACGACCCGGCCTGCAACGATCAACGCGAGCAGCAGGAACACCATGCCCACCAGCGGACCCGGCAACGGGAGGCCGAGGCCAAGAACGGTAAGGTCCCCCGCCCATTGGCCGGCAACCAGCACGGCGAATCCGAGTGCGTGCTGGATGATGGCATGACTGCTGAGCTTCACTTTTCGAATGGCGTTGGCACACGCCCAAAGCCGATGAAATGGACGGCTATGATCGATGACAGGCCACACCGGCACAAGGATCAGTTTCCGCGCGCATCGAGCGCCAACTGATCCGGTCGTTCATGGATCGCTTCCACACAATCAGCGCACCATGACGATGGGTGCCTACGATTCCTGGCCCAGGAACGCGGAGGCTTCCTGTGGCACCTGAAGACCCGCACACTGGAGCATTGGGCTGCGCGGCGCATCGACGAAGCCCCCGTTCGGCTGAGGTAGGCGCCGCCAAGAGCGCCACCCGAAACCCAACATCCAACCGGTCGCCTGGACGAGGCCGTAGCCTCAATACCGGAGCCCGCCAACTCACCTGGCTCACACTGGGAACTCTCTTGCTTCCTCTGCGGAAGCTCCCCGGCTTACCGGGCGTCGCAGTCGTCACCTGCCCCCGGCACGGGCTCACCCGCTGCCTGTCATCCCTCTGGGAACACCTTCCCAGAGATCGGTGTTCCCGTCTTTCTGGAGAACGCCATGCCAAATCACCTACCGGCCAGCGCGCCCGAAGCGCCGGCCCGAGACACCGTCGATCTGGAGTCCTTGCTGGGCGACAGCGACGCTCAGCTCGTCCATGAAGGCCTCTACCGGCTGCGCGAAATCAAGGTCGAAGCCCTGGGCATCGTGCGCGCCGAGGGCGTCAGCCCCCACGGCCGAGCCTTTGAACCCTGGGACTTCGGCATCCCGCAGATCGACAGGCTTCTGGCCCGACTCGGCGCCGAGCCCATCGAGAATCTCGCAGTCGACATTCCAGCCGCGGTGAGGTCCTGACATGGGACCCACACCCTACCAGTACCTGCCCCTGTGGGCCAGGGTCGCCATCGAACGCCTCGATGCCCATGCCGAGCTGCGCAACGAGGCCATGCTCGATGAACTACTGGACAGTTACGCCCGCACCTACGGCGAGACGGTCGACGCGCAGACCCGCGACTCGGCACGGCACATTTGCCGGCGCCGCTTCATGGGTTCCTACACCGAGCCGACGCTCGACGAGCCCGTTCCACCGGGCACGCTGCGTCTGGTCCGACTCGCCCGAGAAGGTGCGTTGAGCCCTGGAGACCGCATCGTCACGCAACGGCTGGGCGAGTGCGAGGTCGCCTGCGTCCACACGCCGCATTCGATCGAAGTGCGTGACCCGGCCACCGGTCGGCACTACCTGATCAACGGCCTGGACTTCGGTCCGGACTCGCGCTTGGTCGAGGTGCACGGTTCGCACCCGACGAGGTAGCCCCAACAAGGGCACCGGGGGCGTCCCCTGAACGCTCCATCAGCCATCCACATACCGCACGCACGCCAGGCCCCTTCGGCGCGGCGTGCCGCTTCCTGCACTCATTGGAGAACCTTCATGTCCATTCACCATGGTCACCATGCACGCGTTGGCTGGTCCCGCCTCGGGTCCTTGCCAGCATTCGTCGCGCAGCATTGACGGAGTTCGGCATGTCCCATCGACATCCACCCGCCTGCCCGCTGTGTTCAGGAGAAGGCGTCCCGCTCGGCACCCTAGGCTCGACCACCTGGTTCCGTTGTCGCCAGTGCGGCATGGACTTCAGCCGCACCCGGCGACCCAAGCCCCCTTCGGCCCGCGTCGTGGCGCCATCTGAGGGGCGTACATCATGAGCCGCCATCTTCTGCGTCTGGTCCACGAGGGCCGCAAGCTGACGGTGGTGGCTGGCTACGACAGGCCACTGCGCGAGCTCTACCTGCATGTGGTCCGCGACGACGACACGGCATCCTCCGAGGAGAAAGTGTTCGTCTACGACAGTCTGAGAGATCCCGGGCTGGACTGGACCGACATCAACACAGTGGCCGACCAGTTGGCCGCCCTCGGCATTGAGCCGCCCGCCAGCTTGATCGAGGGGATCTTCCTCGACCAGTGCCTCAACGCCGGCAACCGGATGGTCGAGCACCATCTCGACCGGGCGCCCGTCGTCCTGCACACAGGCTGACGACCGGATCTGCTCATCGCGGGGCCGACGTTTCCGCCGGGACACCGGCCCGCCGCAGTCGCCACCGGCAAACGGCAGCGTCTACGGTCTCTTGAGGATGCCGAGGGCCGGTGACGGCTTTCCCACCAGCGCCCGTTGCGGCAGACTGGCACCACTCTCCCGAGTGGTGCCCCCTGCTGGCCACCCTCTTCCCCGAGTGCCTCGGGCGTTGCGGTCGTTACCCGCCTGGCGCAGTTCCGCTGCCAAGTTTCATTGCCGCACCCGCGGCTGTCCTTTGCCGGCCATCCCGGCCCCAGCTCTGGCGCCTCCGGGCGCACTCCCCTTCTTCGCCCGCGGCCAGGCCGCGCCATGCCATTCCCGCGCTCGTTCAAGGGCGCGGGCGGGCTCACCCATTCCAGAAAGCCATCCATGACCACCATCACCGACACCCTGCGCGCCATCGAACGCCGCGCCGATCGCGCCGTCGTCCAGGAACTGCGCCTCATGACGCAGGAGATCCAGGCGCTGCGCACGCAGCTCACGCTCGAGGACCGTGCACACGCCGATGCGCTGCTGCTCAAGCTCAGCCACCTGGAATGCTGCCAGCAGGTGGATTCCGTTGCACCGTCCCCTGTGGCCCCGGCCGTAGCGCCGGCAGGTCCCGGGTTTCCCGTGCTCGCCTTCGATTCCCTGGAGCCGCTCCAACCGGGCAGCTACCTGGTCCATTTCTACGGACACGAACTCGGGGACCTCGAACGGGTCGAGCTCACCGAATCGCTGGCCGCCGCAGCACAACTGGTGCGCCAGCACCTGACCGATCGACCCCGGCCGGTGTGGCAGGTCACACACGACGCGTGTGACGGCGCACTGTCGTTCCTGACCGACGACGACATGATCCTCGCCAGCATCCAGCCGTGCGAGCCGCGCATGCCCGATGTCGAACCGCCGGTAGCCGAGGCCTGCGCGGCCCTGGCAGGAGGCGACATCACGGCACTGCGGCGCCTGTTCGTTGCCCCGGCGCAAGCCCGGGCGCAGCCTCTGGCTGCCTGAAGTCGATGGCGGGCGCACCGGCGCCTGTCCGTTTCCATTGTCACCACCCCGCGGGGCTCGCCCCGTTGGGGCTGGGTTCCGCCCGAACTCTCAAGGAACCCATCATGAATGTGACCCTGAATCTCGAGCAGCGGCTGTATGTCATCCCTTGCGGCGATGGCTACAGCTGCCTGGGCTTCGACAACGCCCGCGACCACGCCGACCAGATTGCCGCGCGGCTGAATCAGCCGCTGCTGGGCTTCTCGCCTGGCGACCATGGTTCGCTGGCCGGGTACGCCAAGTACCGCGCAGCCACAGACGCCTGGGGCCGATCACCGCTGACCCAGCAGACCTACTTCGACCCCGGCACCGATCCCAAGGCGGCCCGGGCGCTGGAGACGTGCCGCCGCGACGGCCGCAAGGTACGGCTGGTGCATGGCAACACCACCACCGGCCGCTGCTGGCTCGACGAACACGATGTGGTCGGCCGCATCGGCCGCTCCACCGGCACGATGAAGGTGCCGCTGCTGATCGAGGCCGGCGACGACGGCGGCGTGGCCATCTTGACGAACTGCCTGCTGCGCCTGATCGACTGGGAATCGGGGCGGGACCTCTACCGGCACCCAGCCTACCGCGTGCCCGACCTGGCGATCCGGCGGGCGCCGGAAGAAGGCAACGGGCCTTGGCAGGTGTTGCACGACGGGACCGTCGTTGCCCGCTTCGGCGACATCGGCAAAGCTGGCGGCTACCTTGCCTTCATGTGCGGCGAGACCGTAGAGCCCCGCGTGTTCCAGTGAGGCGGGCTTCTTGAACTGCCGCCCGGGCTGTTCCGTGACCGAACCACCGATGCCGATCGTCGGGGGTTCGGGTGCCCGGCACTTTGCACGGCCTACCCATCCGATCGATCAAGGTGTCGGGCAAACAGCTTCTCGAAGAAGCTGACGACAAGTTCCTTCGAGCGAGGCCCCACAACGTAGCGCCCCCCGACGCGCTCGACATCCGCAAACTCGGCTGCACCGAAGCGATAGACCTCGTAGCCCTGCAGCCGCAGGCGCCGGTCCTCGGCCGCCATCTCGGCATACCGGGCAGGCGACGCGAGCTCCCCATTGGCGAAGTGGTGCCTGCCGTCCACCTCCACAACGACGCGGGCGCCATGCCCGAGCAAGAGCAGTAAGTCCATGCGCTGCCGTGGGAGGGCCCTGCTTGCGCCGCGTTCCGACGCGGTTCTGGGGTCGTAGTGCAGGTAGACCTGAGGCACCAGCGCAGGCAGCTTGCCGGCCATGCTGCGCGCGAAGTGCGCGTAGTAGGCCTCGAAGATGGCGACCTCACCCGGCGACTGGGCAGCATGCACGGCGGCGCGCAGCCTCCGGAACAAGCCTTTCCTGGCATCAGCCAGCGTCTCCAGCCGCTCCCGACCGCGCCACCAGTCGACCAAGGCGTCCCAGCGAAGCCCTCCGTCGGACAACGCGCGGTCATAGATCAAGGCGTCGGAATCGTTGGCGATGGCGACATCGTTGTTGATGGCGTCCGTGAAGTACAGGTCCGGCTTGCAGTTGATCGCTGCGAAGATCAGATTCTTCGGCGTACCCGCCACGCCGTTGGCCGCACGGCGCACGCCGTACTGCGGATGGCGCGAGACCTCGCCGATGACGACCAGCACGAAGCCATCGGCAACCAGTAGCTTGTTCAATCCATGGACGAGTCGCTCCTGCTCCGGGCCGCGACGGCAAACCGGATCGACCACCTTTTCCAGCAAGTCGAAGAAGCGCTGCTGCGAGCATGTGAGCGCGCCGCAGAGTTCCAGCAGCTGGGCATTGTTCAAGTCGTTGTCGTTGATGTAGTGCCGCTGGATGTCATCGCGAACTGTTGCCGCGAACTGGTGCGAATACTGGGCAGGCTTCTCGAGGTCCGGGCAAAGCACGGCTACGCCATCCCAGACTGGCAGTTCACCGAAGAGTTCTCCTGCCGAATTCAGCTCCGCCAACACCGAGCGCCGCGTGAGATCGGTGATGCGGTGATCCGCATGCGTCGTCAGTTCGCTCACGAAGTCCGCCAGATCGGGAGCGCCGTACTCCTCGATCACACGCTGCGCGAGCACCAGCAACTCCGGCCCCTTGAAGGTCGTGATCCGGCTGCGCACGTACTTGCGCTTGCTGCTCATCGCCTCGGCCGAGTCGCCGTCGCGCAAGCCCAGCGCCGCGCAGGCAGCGGGCAGCGAGGGCGCACTCACAGCGCCCCACAGGGCCTCGGCGATCGCGTCACGCAGCGTTTCGAGCGGTGGCGGTCGGTGTGGTTTCGCCATCGGGCCAGCCGCCTCCTACCGGGGCGCATTGCGCCGGATGACCAGCTCCACCATGGCGAACAGCCGGTGGTACAGGTAGTCCACATGCTCGACATCGATCACCGGCGTCTGGCTGACCTCGTGGTGGCGCAGCAGATGGCTGTTGCCAATCTGCGTGAGCTCGCGTGCCTCTTTCTCAAGAGCTTCGCGAAACGCGGGCTCCGAAGCACTCCTGTCCAGGATCTGTTGAACCGATTTCGCCTTGTTCGCATCGGCCAGAGACTTGATGCGCTCCCAGGCATCGAAAAGCCGCTCAAGAGCTTCGCGCCGGATCAACGGATCCGGGTCCGAAAACTTCGTTCGGCTCTCCTCCAGCATCACGTCCAGCGTCCTTTCCCCCGTGCGAAAGTAGGTCCGCGCCAGAGTCTCGCCGAGCACGGCCGGCAACACACGCCGGATCTGGCCGTCCTCGCCCAGCTCATAGGCCAATCCGTTGCGCGCGAGGATGCGGTTCACGTCTGCGCGAAACGATGCGCGTCCAGCCTCGATGTCGAATGTGAGGTGGTGGTGCTGGAAATAGTCGTGATGCCGGCCGACGACAGGCAGTGCTACCTTGCGCCACACGAACTCGACGAAGTCCAGCGCCATCAATGTCGTCGGCGCCCAAGGTTCTCGGGTGCTCGTGAACCCTTCTTCGACGACGTGCTCGGTCTGCGGCGGCCATGACAGTCCATCAAGTTCGGCTTCGATGGCGCTCTTCAGGTCGGAGAGTTCGTTTCCACAGATGGCCTGGCCATCCGGGCACCGCTCCGGAAAGCTGGCTCCGAAAGCTCCGCTATTCGCCAACGACGATGCGAGCGCCACGATGCCTGCCCAAGCCACGGGGCTTATCTCCTGTTCGGTCCTGGCCCTGGGGCCAAGTTCGCGGTCGCTGAAATAGTCACTCATCGAACATCCTTGCTTTCTTTCCCGATCTCCTGCTGCGATCCACAGCGTGCAGACCACGAAACTGAAGCCTCGCGTGTGCCCCTCAAACGCCCTGACGATGCCCGCCAGCATGGACTGCGGCAACTCCAAGCGAAGCAAATCAAGCGCCCAGCAAAGATGGTATCGCCAGCGCCTGCCGACTGACACGCGATAGGGCAGACACATCGCCACGGCACTATTGCTGCATTGACGGGCGCTTACGCAGGCAAATCCTCTCGCCTTTTGCGCCTCGCACCAACGACGCCCCATACTGATTCGCGCATCCTGGCTCCGGCCAACGCACGCCCTTGAGGCGTTCCCGAGTCCGTTCGGGCGTCGCGGTCGTTACCCGCCCCACCGCCACGGCAGTCCTGAGCTGCCCGTTCACCGCACACCCTGATCCCTGCGCCCGCATCCGCGGGTACAGGCCGTGTGCATTCGTTCATCCCATCCGGGGAGCTCGCCTCCCCCGATGGGTTGGTGCGTTCTCCGCCTTCCTTCGGAGAACCACCGATGGCACGCACCACCGCGCCTTCCCTGTGGCTGCCGGGCTTCGACCCGGATGAGCCCGAGCTTGCCCGTCCGTCCCACGAGGCGGACCTGTTTGCTGATTCCCCCGCGCCCGAGGCGTCGCACGCCGCCGCCACGCAGGCTGCGGACGTGCCGATCGGGATCGATCCCGGCACCGAGACTGCCGGCGAAAGCCTGGCTTCGCCCTCGCCGTCGCCATCGCGCTCCAGCTGGCGCGTCATCGCTGGCACCAAGCGCGACGAACCCCGTGTCCTGTGGCCGGCACTGCGCCGCGACCACCTGGCCGGCCTGAGCGGCGCGGCGACGAAGTTCGACGCCAACCTCTCCGCCATCCGTGCGCTGCAGGTGCTCGAAGCCAGTCAACGCGCCCCGGACGCCGTCGAGCGCGGCCACCTGCTGCGCTTCACCGGCTGGGGCGGCCTGCCCGCCGCCTTCAACCTCGAAGGAGACGATCCGGCATGGCGCCGGCGCGCAGAGGAGCTGCAGGCCCTGCTGCCGGCCGAGGACTACGACTCGGCCCGGGCATCGGTCAACAACAGCCACTACACCGAGGTCCATGTGATCGAGGCCATGTGGCAGGCCGTGGAGCGTTTCGGCTTCACCGGCGGACGCGTGCTCGAACCAGCAGCCGGTGTCGGACACTTCCTTGGCGGCATGCCGCGCGCGCTCGCCGAGCGCAGCGCGCTCACCGCGGTCGAGATCGACCGGCTGTCCGGACGGCTGCTGCAGACGCTCTATGGGCCGCACGGCGCCGACGTGCGCATCGTGCCCTTCGAGAAGCTGGCGCTGCCCGAGAACTGGTTCGACCTGGTGATCGGCAACGTTCCCTTCGGCAACTACCCGGTCGCCGACACGAGCACCAAGCCGTACGCGCGGTTTCGGATCCACAACTACTTCTTCGGCCGCGCGCTGGACCTGGTCCGCCCCGGCGGCCTGGTGTGCTTCATCACGAGCACTGGCACGATGGAGGCGCGCGCGGACGCCGTGCGCGAGCACATCGCGTCGCAGGCCGAGCTGCTGGGCGCGATCCGCCTGCCGATGGGTGCTTTCGCCGGCATTGCGTCGACCGACGTGCAGACGGACATCCTGCTCCTGCGCAAACGCCACCCCGGCGAAGCCGTGAGTGGCGCCTGGCTGGAGCGCGTGATGGTGCCCGACGAACTGCGGCATCCGCGCTGCGGGCAGAAGTACCTGCAGATCAACGGCTGGTACGCGCGCAACCCGGGCTTTTGCATTGGCCGGGTCACGCAGGAGAGCAACGGCTACGAGGAAGTGCCGACCGTCGTGTTCGAGGGCGACCTCGAGCCGGCGTTGGCCGAGCGCATCGCGCTGCTGCCCAGTGGCGTGTACGAAGCGGCCAAGCCCGTGGCGCTGACGGCCGTCCGAGCCGCCGTGCCGGCCGAGCCCGGCGCGCGGCCCGGAAGCTACCGCGTCCACCACGGGCGCGTGCACCGGGTCGAAGGCGCGGAACTGGTCGACCTGCACGACAGCCTGAACGCCACGCAGCGTGCCCGCATCGCGGGCCTGTGCGCAATCCGGGACCATGCCCGGACGCTGCTCGACGCGCAGCTGGCGCAGGACGGTGACGAAGGGCTGGCCCATCTGCGGGCCATGCTCAATGGCACCTACGACCGCTACGTCGCGCGCCACGGCTGCCTGAGCACCCGGGCCAACGCGCTGGCATTCCGGCGCGACCCGGACTACCCGCTGCTGCTGTCGCTGGAGCACTACGACGAGGAGTCGGACACCGCCCGCAAGGCGGCGCTGTTCACGCAGCGCACGCTGCGCCGGGTCTCGGCGCCGACGGCGGTCAACGAACCGGCCGAGGCGCTGGCCACGTCGGTGCAATGGCGGGGCCGGGTCGATCCGGCCTACATGGCGCGGCTGCTGTCGGCGCCCGAGGAGGAGGTGCTGGCCGCGCTGACCGAGGCCGGGCAGATCTTCCTGGACCCGGCGGACAACGCCTGGAAGGCGTCGGACGACTACCTGTCGGGCAACGTCAAGGAGAAGCTCAAGCAGGCCGCGCTGTCGGGCCCGGCCTTCCGCCGCAACGTGGAGGCGCTGGAGCGCGTGCAGCCCGAGGACCTGCAGCCGGCGGCCATCGAGCCGCGCCTGGGCGCGGTGTGGATCCCTGCAGGCGACGTCGAAAGGTTCGTGCATGAGGTGCTGGAACTCAAGGACTGCCAGGTGGCGTATTCGGCGGAGGCCGGCGCCTGGTCGGTGACCTACCCCGAGTGGAGCGCGCGGCAGAACGTGAAAGTGACCCAGGAATGGGGCACTCCGCGCATGAACGCGATCGAGCTGGTACAGGCCGCGCTCAACGTGCAGGTGCCGACGGTGCGCGATGCGCATCCCACCGAGGACCGCTACGTCGTCAATCCGGCGGAAACGCTGGCGGCGCGCGAGAAGCTGGGAGCGCTCAAGGACCGCTTCGCGGTCTGGGCCTTCGAGGACAACGAACGCCGCGAGCGGCTGTGCCGGGTCTACAACGACCTGTTCAACGCCACGCGGCCGCGGCACTTCGATGGCTCGCACCTGAAGCTGCCGGGCTTCTCGCAGTGCTTCACGCTGCACCCGCACCAGCGGGATTCGGTGTGGCGCGTTGTGCAGACCGGCAACGTGGGTCTGTTCCACGTGGTCGGCGCCGGCAAGACGGCGGTGTGCGTGATCGCGAGCATGGAGATGCGGCGCCTGGGCTTCCTCGCGAAGCCCTGCCATGTGGTCCCGAACCATATGTTGTCGCAGTACACGGCCGAGTTCGTGCGCCTGTACCCGCAGGCCTCGGTGCTCATGGCCGGAAAGGAGGATCTGGAAGGCGACCGCCGGCGCGAGCTGGTGTCGCGCATCGCCACGGGCGATTGGGACGCGGTGGTCATCACGCACTCGAGCTTCGAGCGCATCCGGATGTCGCCGCAATTCACAGAGGACTACATCACGGAGGTGATCCATGAGATAGAGATGGCCGTGCGCGCCGAGAAGAGCGGTGACCGGAGCAACCGGATCATCAAGCAGCTCGAGGCGCAGAAGAAGAGCTGGAAGGTTCGCCTGGAACGGCTGGTCGCCGACAAGAAGAAGGACAACCTGCTGACCTGGGAGTTGCTGGGCATCGACGGCTTGTTCGTTGACGAGGCCCACCTGCACAAGAACCTCTACCGGTTCACGAAGATGACGCGGGTCGCGGGCCTGCCGCAGAGCAATTCGGAGCGCGCGTTCGACCTGTACCTGAAGACGCGCTACACGATGAAGCTGCACGGCAACGCGCAGCGCGGCGTGGTCTTCGCGACCGCGACGCCGGTGGCCAACACCATGGCCGAGATTCACACGATGCAGCGCTACCTGCAGCCGAGAAGGCTGGAGGCCCTGGGTCTGCAGCAGTTCGACGCCTGGGCGGCGACCTTCGGGGAGTCGGTGACGGCGCTGGAGATCGCGCCGGACGGCAGCGGCTACCGCATGCACACGCGCTTCGCGCGGTTCATCAACGTGCCGGAGCTGATGGCCATCTTCGGCGAGATCGCGGACATCCGCACCGCCGAGATGCTGGACCTGCCGGTGCCCAAGCTGCGGGGCGGCAAGCCGCGCACGGTGGCCTGCCCGGCCAGCACGGCGCTCAAGGCCTACGTGCAGACGCTGGTCAAGCGGGCCGAGGCGATCCGCAACGGGCATGTCGATCCGAGCGAGGACAACATGCTCGCGGTCACGAACGACGGCCGCGCGGCCGCGCTGGATTTCCGGCTGGTCGCGCCGACGGCGCGCTTCGATCCGGACGGCAAGGTCGCCGCCTGCACCCGCGAGGTGCTGGCGATCTGGCAGCGCACGGCGGAGTTCCGCGGCACGCAGTTGATCTTCTGCGACCAGTCGAGCCCGAAGGGCGGCAAGGCCTTCAGCGTCTACGAGGACCTGAAAGAGCGGTTGGTGGAGGCAGGCATCCCCGAGCGGGAGATCGCGTTCATCCACGATGCCGAGACCGACGTCCAGAAGGCCAAGCTGTTCAAGGCGGTCCGCGAGGGCCGCGTGCGGGTGCTGCTGGGATCGACCGGCAAGATGGGCGTGGGCACGAACGTGCAGACGCGCTTGGTGGCGCTGCATCACCTGGATGCGCCGTGGCGCCCGTGTGACGTCGAGCAGCGCGAGGGCCGCATCCTGCGGCAAGGCAACGAATGCGAGGAGGTGGAGATCTTCCGCTACGTGACCGAGCAAAGCTTCGATGCCTACTCGTGGCAGACGCTGGAGACCAAGGCGCGCTTCATCGCGCAGGTCATGCGCGGCGACAAGGGCCTGCGGGCGATCGAGGATGTGGAACTGGCCACGCTGAGCTACGCCGAGGTGAAGGCCCTGGCGTCGGGCAACCCGATGGTGATCGAGAAGGCCGGCGTGGACGCGGAAGTGGCCAAGCTCTCCACCCTGTTCTCGGTCTGGCGCAACCAGCGCTGGGCCAACGAGAGCGAGGTGGGGCGGCTGCCGATGTTGATCGCGTCGCTGGAGCAGAAGGTGGCGCTGCATGCGGTCGATGCTGAGGCGGCCCAACCGCAGACGATGGCGCAGATCGCCGTGGAGCTGGGCGGCCGCCAGGTCGCCGGGCCGGACGCCGTGGGCGAGGCCCTGCGCGAACTGGTGAAGGCAGCGAAGGCGGAGACCCGCCATGGCGCGCCGCTGATCGACCGGGCCGTGGGCCGCTTCGGCGGCTTCGAGCTGGGGCTGACGGCGGTGCGCGGGGAGGAGACGCCGGCGCTGTACCTGGCCGGTCGCTGCCGCTACGACGCCCAGCCCTACCAGACGGGACCGGGACTGGTGTCGGCCCTGCTGGCGGCATTGACCTCGGTAGCCGAGCAGCATGCCCGCACGGGCGAGCAGCTCAGCGTGCGCCGCAAGCGCCTGGAAGACCTGCAGCTCGAGCTGGCACGGCCGTTTGAGCACGAAGGCAGGCTGAGCGCGCTGCTGGTGCGCCAGCGCGAGCTGGTCAAACTGCTGGACCTCGGCAAGGACGAGGCTGGCAGCGCCAGTCTCGATGGCGAGGCGGCCCGCCTGGCCGCCTGAATGTTGGCCCCACTACCGCAAGGTGGTGGGGCAATTCTTTTTCAGCGCGCACCGCTCCTACTGCTGCATGCAAGAGCCAAATGCCTCGTTCTGCGGATCACAAGCAGAGCCTCGCACTTGACCATCACGGCCCCCGCAAGATGATCTAGGGAAGGTCTGAACAAGTCCACGGATCACGCCCTGATGCGTTGAACGTTGCAAAGGAGTTCGCTGCGATGAGCCAGATCAGCTTCTCGGACGCGGAGTACGCAGGCAAGCGCAAGAAGACGCGGCGCGAGGTCTTCCTCGAAGAGATGGAGCAGGTGGTGCCGTGGAAGGCGCTGCTGAAGGTCATCGAGCCGCACTACCCGGTGGCCGGCCGTGGCCGCAGGCCGTATCCGCTGGACGCGATGCTGCGCGTGCACCTGATGCAGAACTGGTTCGCGCTTTCGGACCCGGCGATGGAGGAAGCACTGTACGAGATCGCATCGCTTCGCA
>NZ_JQKD01000080.1 GCF_000745855.1 Xenophilus azovorans DSM 13620 | reverse complement strand
AAGCTGTCCTCGCTCATGGTCTTGGCAAGGATGGCGTAGGCTTCCCCGAAGGGGTTGATGCGGTCGATCAGGTCGATGTCCAACTCGCGCACGTCCATCGCGAAGCGGCGCACGCCGTCGATCAGGGCGGTGTTGGGCGACCCATCGCTCTCGCCTTCGGTGACAAGCCGCTTGGCCTGCTGCGTGAGGTTGAGGGCGGCGATGGCGTGCTGGCGCACGGCCTCCTGATCTTCGGCGTCAAGCTCGGGATACTTGTCCTTGATGATCTTGCCCATGCGAACTTGCGTCAGCTCCTCGGGCACCAGCTCCTCATCGAACAGGCCGCGCTCGATGGTGGGCTTGTCCTGCACGAAGGCCGCAATGACTTCGTTCAGGTCTTCCTGACAGATTCGTGCTGCCTCCTTGCTCTTGGGCTCGGCGAGGCCCTTGATCTCGATTTGGTACGCCCCTGTCTGCTCATTGACACCGACATTGCAGCGGTCCGCGTCGTAGCCACCTTCCCCGTAGTCAAAGCCCGGCGTCGGGCCGCTGTCGGGGTTCTTGGGCTTGAACTCGAAGCGCGGAGCAAGAACCTGCTCCATCAGCAGGCTTGCCGCGATGGCCTTCAACGTATCGTTGACGGCCTCGGTGACAGCTTCCTCGGCTGCATCCGGCTCGGCGATCAGGTTGGTGAACCTCGCGCGGGTCTTGCCGGGCGCGTCGCGGGTAGCTCGGCCGATGATCTGCACGATCTCGGTCAGGCTGGCGCGGTAGCCCACGGTCAGCGCATGTTCGCACCAAATCCAATCGAAGCCTTCCTTCGCCATGCCCAGCGCGATGATGATGTCCACATGGTCGCGGTTGTTCTTCTGCGCCGGGTCTTTGAGCGAGGCGGACACGCGGTCGCGCTTGGTGGCATCGTCATCGACGAGATCGGCGATCCGCAGCACGCGGCCATCGGGACGCTTGACACGTTGGAAGCCAGTCGCAGGGTCGATGCCTTGCCATTCACCCAGCGCTTCGATGATGTGCTCCACTTCCCGTATCTTGTCCTTCGTGCTCTCGCGCGAATTGATATTCGGGATGTGAATGATGGTCTTCTCGGCGGGATCGAGGACATTGAGGATGTCATCGACGTAAGGCCCGCTGTAGAAGAAGTAGCCGATGTCGAGTTGCTTGAGGTACTCGTAGCCGTTGAGTTGCTCGTAGTAGGTGTAGGTGACGGTATCGAACTTCGACTCGTCCTGCGGTGCGAGCACGGCCTCGGCGTCGCCACGGAAGTAGGAGCCAGTCATGGCGACGATGTGCGTCTTGCCCCTCGCGAAGAATTGCCCGAGGTGCAAGCCGAGTTTGTTGTCCGCGTTCGCTGAAACGTGGTGGAACTCATCGACCGCGATCAGTCGGTCGTCGAACGCCTCCACGCCGTAGGCATCGACCGCGAAGCGGAAGGTCGCATGGGTGCAGACCAGCACCTTGTCGTCGCCTTCGAGGAATGCGCCCAGCGACTTGACCTTCCCGCCGTTGTCATTGCCTGGCGCGTTGCACAGGTTCCACTTGGGTTCGACCTGCCAGTCGGACCAGAAGCCGTACTTCGACAGCGGCTCGTCGTTGAAGCTGGCTCCGATGGACTTCTCGGGCACAACGATGATGGCCTGCTTCAAGCCCTGGTTCTTGAGCTTGTCGAGTGCCACGAACATCAGCGCACGGCTCTTGCCGGATGCGGGCGGCGACTTGATGAGCAGGTATTGCTCGCCTCGCTTCTCGTACGCCCGCTCCTGCATGGGACGCATCCCAAGCGCATTGGCCTTGGTCGATGCGCCATTGCGGGCATAGCTGACGGAAACGGATGGTACGGACTTGACTTTTTGGCTCATGCGTTGGCTCCCGGCTTGCGCTTCTTGCCCTTGGCCGGTGCAGCCGAAGCGATCATCTTGGTGTAGAGGTCGAACAGCTTCTCAAGCCGCTCGGTATCGTTCTTGAAGCGACGACCAATGTAGATGCGCTCTAGCACTTCGTCGTTGCGATCATGCGCCGCCCGCAGGTCAGCGGGCATGTTCTCAGGGTCATACAGGTCCGCGATGGTCGCGGGGAAGTGATGCTCCCGCGCCAGCAGGATGTCCTCCGCGCAGCGTGTGAGATCAGCCTTGTTCTTCTCGGTCAGTGTCGGCACCGGGAACGTGTTCCAACCGAGGGTGTTGGAGTACGAGAAGTCTGAACGCAACCTGCCGCAGATTGCCGCAATCCAAGCTAGGTGAAGTCGAGAGGCAAGGATAGATAAGCACCATAATGGGCTGTTACCCATATAGAAGGCTTTGTTGGTCGGAATGACAGCCCCGTCTGCCAACCCGACCGGGAAGTACTCGCGGTTTTCGGACGAGACGATGGGCACGAAAATCTTCGTTGCTTCGTCGCCTTTGCGTTCTCTGAACTGGTGCGGTCGAGTAGCGAGCTTGTTGACGGCCTTGTCTTCTGTTGCCAAGCGATCCGTGCGAACGGCATCAATGCGGGATGCAACGCTCGGAAAGCGGCGAGCCAATGCCACATCATCGTCTCCGAGCCACAAACAATAGCGGGGGTCGCCGTTTATGAACTCGGTTGACCCAAGGAAGCTCTTGACGAGATTCGCAGGGAACCCCTCTTGAAGCAGCGCCTCCTTTTCCAGCGGATCAAGAATCAGTCCAGCGGACTTTGAGTAATAGACGCCATAGTCCATGACTGGCTCAACGAAGAGGGGACGGCGCGAAGCTTCAACGATCTTGATGCGATGCTCAGTCAGGTATGGATTGATGTGAGTAACCGTGCGACGGCTGTCGCCGGCCAGGATGGTTCTGGTACCCGACTCGTCAAAGTCCAAGCCGACAATAATGACTGTGACACCAGCTCGGTTCTTTGCGAGGTTCGACCAGACAAACGATGTGTGCGCAAAACGAATGCGACATCCCATTTCGCCGAGAATCGACCAAGTGATAGGCACCTGTTGACCTTGGCAGAGGCTGTTTGTAGCCACGAAGGCGAAGCGGGCATTGCAGTGCTGGTTGTAGAGCGCGGCCTTGAGTAGCCAAGCACCAACGTAGTCCACGTTCTTCCACTTGGAAGTGATGTTGGCGAAGACTGCTTCGAGGTCAGCCTTCTGCTCATCCGTTTGCTTTCTGGTTCCTGAAAACGGCGGATTGCCGCAGATGTACGTCTCGCCCCCTTCGTTCTCAAAATCTATCTCAGCTTGGTCGAGCGGCGAGCCGAACAAGTCATCGGCCTGCACCTTCACGCCTGTCCCCGCAGGTGGGCAAATGCCCAACCAGTCCAACCGTAGTGCGTTGCCACAGGTGATCCAGTTCTCGTTGCGCAGGGGTAGGAACTCGGCCAAGGCCAGCTTCTGCCCCCGATAGAGCACGTCGCATTGGTACTCGGCTATGACCAGCGCAAGGCGGGCGATCTCCGCCGGGAAATCACGCAGCTCGATCCCGCGAAAATTGGTGACCGGGATTTCTGATGCGCGATCCGGCTCGCCGCGCCGCTGATTGATCTCGGCCTCGATGGCGCGCATTTCCTTATAGGCGATGACCAGAAAGTTGCCCGAACCGCATGCCGGGTCGAAGACCCTGATCTTGGCGATGCGCTTGCGTAGGTTGAGCAACATGCGGGCGTTATCACCCGCTTCATCCAGCTTCTCCCGCAGGTCGTCGAGAAACAGCGGATTCAGCACCTTCAGGATGTTGGGGACACTGGTGTAGTGCATTCCCAGCTCGCCGCGCTCCTCGTCCTCGGCGACGGCCTGGATCATCGAGCCGAAGATGTCCGGGTTGATCTTGGTCCAGTCCAACCCGCCGACGTGCAGCAGGTAGGACCGGGCGATCTTGCTGAATCGCGGCACCTCGTCGCCACCAGAGAACAACTGCCCGTTGACGTAGGGGAAGTCTTCGGCCCATCGGGGAATCTTGGCGGCAGCCCGGTCCTCGCGCTTGGTATTCATGGCGCGGAACAGCGTGGCGATGACCTCGTGCGTGTTCGAGGAGTCCTTCGCGCTCATCTGCGCGACGGTTTCGGTGAAGCGGCCCCTGCCGACGAAGATGTCGGTGTCCTCGGCGAAGAAGCAGAAGATCAGCCGCGCCATGAGCTTGTTCATGTCGTGCCGACGCTCCGCCGAGCCCCATTCTGGGTTGTCCTTCAGCAGTTCGACATACAGACGGTTCAGGCGGCTGGTGGCCCGGATGTCGAAGGCGTTCTCACTGATCTGGCGGACAGTGCTGATGCCCGCCAGCGGTAGGAAGAAGCCGAAATGGTCGGGAAAGTCCTTGAAGGCACAGGCGACGGTCTCGCCGCTGGTCAGGTCTTCGGCCTCGAAGTCCGCCCCGTCCGTGGCGAGGATGAACTTCGCCTTGGCCTTAGCTGTGGCCGGGCTGGCCTTGAGAGCGGCGAGCGTTTGGGTCACCCGCCCTGCGTCGCAGGTCAGGATGTGGATGTTGCTGGTCTGAAGAACACCGCCGAGGTCAGACTTGTTCGACGCCCCCGCGCGCAGGCGCTTGATGGTCGTCGCCTTGTTGCCGAAGGCTTCAAGGAAGGCGTAGGGGAACTCTGCGGGGTCAAAGGGCTGCTCCGCGAGGTCACTGATGGCTTGTTCGATTTCTACGGCGTTCATGGGCGTGCGGCCTTCTTTCTAGGCCAATTCGCCTGACGGCTGTCGTTCTGCGGGGTACTCATATTCCTGCGATTTTTCTTCTGGCTACGCTAGCTTGGGCGTCAACTGCATGAACTCGGCCCTGTAGCGTGCCACCGCACTCATCCTAGAAAGCCGCCCCGTGGCTTCTCTCAAGGCAGGGGTAGCAAATCTCGCCTTCTGTATGACCGGCTCGATTGAGTTCACCGCATTCGCGGCAGACCACGAAGTAGCGCCTCTTCTTCAATAGGCGCTTCAATGTCGCGCCGACAGACTTCAATGGCGCCGTGGCGGGTAGTACGGCCTCGGGCGTCCAAACGCCAGCAGGCTCATGGGGGCCATGCCATTCAATATCCTCGACATAGAAGATCAGTACGTCATCCAGAAGGCGGATGCGAAAGGCCTCCAGCAACTCAAGGCCTGCCTGCATCTCTGTCAGCCCGGCCATCGCATCCGGCGGCAGCAACGAAGCAATGCACTCTGTAGGTAGATAGCCCTCATGCTTCAAAAGCGGCGCAACCGGCACGCAAAGGTGATGGTCACGACTCGGAGCAGCGGTGGCGGCGACAACTGGTCCGTCCAGCGATGAGCCTGGGTGCAGTTTGTAGCCTCGTTCAATCATCCTGCGCGCATCTTCCGGGGGCATGGCCCAAAACGGGCCGGGTCGCGTGTCGTCGGGCATGTGGACCACCGCGAAACGACCGCGCTTGGGAATCTCGTCGGCCAGCCTGGGCAACCCGAAGGTCAAGCAGATGCCCGACTGGATCACACCCTCTTCGCGCAGGCGGCGCAGCAGGTAGTTCATGGCTTACCTTCAATTTGGAGCATCTGTTCAGGCGTCCGACCGGCACGGCGGCCGACATGGCGCGATAGGCGCATGCAAGGGCGACGGGACTCGAGCGGGGTGCACCTAGTCGTCGCCCGTCTTCTTGCTTACGACAGCTCGGCGAAAGCGTCGCTGCGTGGCCTCCCACGCGGCATCCGTCGTATCCATGGCTTCTGCCACATCGCGGTGCTTCCTCTGGAAGTCGCTTCGGGGCACTAGATAGTCCTCGGGCTTCATGTCCACGTAGAACGTGGCCGCATAGGCCGCCGCCTCGTCAAACTCGCCCATGCGACCACGCCGGCCCTTGCCCCCCCCTAGCTCCTCGTACATCAGGGCAATCCATTCACATAGGTTGGCCTGCACGCGGCCCAGCGTCACGATGGTCTTGGCGCGGGCTTCGGCGAGTTCCCGTGCCTCCTTTGCGTCGGCCATTGCGGCAATGGTCTGCGCCCGGGCCTCTGCCAAATCCCGGAACACCTCGCCCTCCATGGCTGTTGGCGGCGCTGCGAAGCTGGCCTGCAGCCGTGCCACCACCTCCGCATTCATCGATCGATTGCTTTGTTTGGCCGCCTCGGCGATGCGGTCCCGCATCCCGTCAGGGAAGCGAACGATGTACTTGTCTGCTGTCTGCGGCGCTCGGTCGGCTGTCATTTTTCAATCATAGGGCAATGAGCCATACATAAATACAATGGCTTATTGCCATATATTTCATGGCTCAACGCCATATCATTCGTAGCATGGCAATGAGCCATGCAACAGGAGCCCTATGACAGATACACCACCGCAGAAGCGCTACTGGCGCGGGCAGATTCGTCTGCCGGCCCCTTTGGCCGCATGGCTCGCTGAGCGTGCGGCTGCCCGCTACAGAACCATCAATGCCGAAATCGTTGACCTCGTGCTCAGAGCGCAGGAGCAAGCGAACGGCACCAATCACCTTTCACGGACCAATCAATGACTGACATGACCAACATTAAGCGCCAAGCCGGCCTCGAACGGCTGCGCGCAAGCCAGGCCCAGCAGGCCGAAATCGACCGCATCGAAGGCCGCAAGATCGGCGAGAAGTGGGCGCTCGAATACGCCGACATCAACGACCTTAAGGCCGTCGCGAACCTCAGCGGCGAAGCCACCATCCAGGGCGAGGAGGCCAATGCCGTGCATGCGGCCCTGCGCGACACGAACTTGGACATCGACGAGCTGTTCGGCCTCGCCCGCGACCAAGAGCTGTCCAACGCGATGGCGGAGGGCTTCATCGAGGGCGCCGCTGAGGTGCTGGCCGAAGTCTGAGATTCAACCCCGCTTCACGCGCAGTGCATGCGCGCCGCCCGGGGGTAAGCAGGCGGGTACTCCTTCGCGTAGGCAGCGGATGCACGGCCAACGGCGCGGATACCTGATCCCTCATCCCGGAGGCCAGCGCCCGGGAACTCACAACTAAACGGCCGCCCAACCAGTACCACCCGACCGGGCGGCCGGACCACCAACAACCTCAAAGGAAAGTCAATGACCAGTCTCTATTTTAAGAAGGCCCGCTCCATCGCCAACGACATCGTGGTCGCACTGGATCATGCAGGCCACGTCCTGACCGACTATGTCGATACCGATCTGAGCTGCATCCCTTACAGCCTCAGGAGCACCGCAGAATCCTTCGCGACGCGTCTCGACGAGGTCAAAAGCAAAGAGACCATGGACAGCCTGATGTGCGAGTACCAGATGTTTGAACCTCTGCTGCGCGCGTCCGCCCTGGGCCTGCGAGCCGAGATTGACCGAGTCGCTCCGGAAGAGAACGCGAGCGTGGCAGCCATCGCGATCGTGTCCATGTGCTCGGCTGCCGGCATGGTGGAGGCCGTCTACGCCAACCTCATGTCGGAGTTCTCCAACACCTGGGGCGCCGCACGGGAAGCAGCATGATCCTCACCCCTGCTCAGGCCACGACCTTCCACACTGCCATGCGGCACCTGCACAGCTTCGCCCGCGCCCACGGCCTGCATCAGGAGGTGGCGCAATGCTGAAAGCTTGGCACTACACCACCAAGGCGCGAGCTGTTGACATCCTGGGCGACAGCATCCTCAAGCCGTCCAGCACCGGTGTTCAGCCCCCGGAAAAACCTGTCGTCTGGTTCTCGCTCAACCAGCGGTGGGAGCCGACCGCGAACAAGGCCATCGTTCACAACGGTGCCCTGCGCACTCTGACGATGACGGAGACGCACACGGTTGGAGGCGGCCTGTGCCGCTTCGGCATCGACGCGAACAAGCTGCTCACCGGTGGGGCTCTGCGCCGCCGAGCTTCCATTTCTCACGCCACTTGGATCGGCCTGACTCGCCATGCCCAGAGCGGTGATCCGCGCGACTGGTTCGGCCATGTTGGACCTCTCGGAATCCATGGCCTCGAACTGCAGATGCTGCTCGATCCGGCCGGCGAGTGGGAGACCATCGGTCTGCTGGAAATCGAAGGCGCGACCTGACATGGACCGCACCAATCAACACCAGCCGCCAGCGCCCGACGCTGCGGACACCGCCGTCATCCTGGCCGATGCCGAGGTGGCGACGCAGCGCCTGTCCGCCCTCTCAGCGGCCGCGAGCGTCGGCGGCGACCGCTGGCGCAGGCAGATGTGCGACGCGCGCGACGCAGCCGTGGCCGTGGCGGAGCGGGTGATCGCAGCTTCCGGACGACCGGCGCAGGCCATCACCTATTGCGACGCCGCATTCTTCACGAGCGCCAGCGCGGGCATTCTCTTGGAGGTAGCGGCGGCGACGGAAACAGCATACTTCGCGTTCCGCGCCGGAAACTCCTCTGCGGGCGACGAGTGCATGCGACGTTCGGACGTACTTCGTGCCCTGTTCGACGCGATGCAGGCCTCCACCTGCGCCATGGAAGGAAGCGGGGAGTCTCCATGAACGGTCCCCTGACGCTTCGATTCACCGAGTGGCGGTGCGGCCACCACGGCCAGCGGCCGGCCGACATCCCTGTGCAGTCCGTGCAACAGGCGCAGCTCATCCTCCAGGCTATCGCCAACGCCATCAGCCAGCCCGGCCACGCGCGCGCCGTCCTGTTCGATGCCAACACTGGCCGCACCGCCTACGTGACCGACGACTACGCCGAACCGCTGCCCGAAGCGAGCAGCTACCGCACGGTCGTCTACCACGGCAGCCCGACTGAGATCGCGGACTTGGAGGGTCTGCAGGACGCTTTCGATGCGGCCTACGGTGGCACGCTGCGGCGATGGGACGGCGCGGCCTGGCTAGACGACATGGAGGTCATGACCACGCTGTCGGCAGCCGAAATCGAGGTCGCTACGGCACCGGTGGAGTGGCACGAAGAAGACCAGCGCCACCCCGTGTGCGACCTTCCGCCCGTGCTCAAGCCAGCCGCTGAGCTGCTGGCGGAACTGCGCGAGGTGAAGGCCGACATGGAAGCCGAGGCGGCGGAGCTGGCGCAGGATGGCACCGTCTTGCGGCGGCCAAGCGTCCTGGCGGCATCCAGCGGCGGCGAGGTACGGCCATGATCGCCGCATCAATCCAGCCTGCTGCCCGGGTTGTGCGCAGACCGACATGCAACACCGCCGCCTGGGTTGATGATGACTACGCGCGATTGCTGGCTCGGCAGGCGTGGCGCGACATCGGCGCGGCCAGTGACGCGCTCATGGACGGAGAAAGGTCGTTGGCATGCACTCGCAAGAGCCTGGCCTTTCTCCGAGAGGAGCGCATGCGCGTGGGGCCTGGCTTCAAGATGGGCACGCGGGTATGGCTCTGCACGGCGCAAACGGAGGGTGAACTCGCCGTCTTCTCGGCTGACTTCACGGGTCGCGGGACGGTGCGACGGGTGGATGACCCCTTGGTGATCATCGGGCGCCACTTCATGGAACGGGCCTTCGAGCGGTTCGGTCGCGCCGGCACGAACTACCTGCCGGACCTCATCCGCGACATTCTTGCGCCACTGTCCACTCTTGCGCGGCCGGAGGAGTGCGATACCCCTGGCACCGGGCCTGCCGCTGAGGTAGAGATTTCTGGCGCGGGTAGGGTCAGGCTAGAAACCATGCTGTGCGAGCCTGAACACTACCTCGCCTGGGCCGCGAAGACGTTCCTGCCGCCGAAGCTGGACGACCTCGACGCTTGTCATTAGACCGTTGCGGTTTCGTTCTGAGCTATCGCGCGCAACATTCATCCGCATCAACACGTATGGACACCAATGAACGCCGGGAGCGCTTTTGTCCCCGGGGACACACCCGGGACATGGAATGCATGTCCCCGGCGACGTCCCAGCCCTGTCACTCGCGACAGGGTGCGCATGTCACGCGTGACAGGCCCGTGACCAGCGTCGTGCCGATAGCCTCCGCGAAGCACAATAGGCGTTGCATCAGCCGGCGAAAAAGTGGGAAAAAACGTCCCCCGCTCTATCGCGCAGCGCTCTGAAACTGCATGTGTCGATGGGTGGTGCCAACGACGCAGATTTTCCCCAGAAGCCCCGGCTTCGTAGTCTCCTACCAGCGCAAGCTGGCATTGGCACCACCTTGGAGACGGCGAAGTTCGGGGCTTCGCCTTTTCCGTGACTAGCTGGTGGGTCTATCGGGCCAACCGGGCGGCAAGGGGTAGTCGAGAAGATGCGGTCGCGCAAGCGATGCGGCGGAGTACGACAGCACCGTCCGGGCAACGTTCTTCCCATCAGCGAATCGTGCGGCAGAGAAGACCGGGCCGCACTGGTGGATTGGTCTGCAACGCCCGTGGCATCAATGCGGCGGGTGGCGGGGCAGACGGGATGGGCCAGGGAAGACGCTCACGCGAGCGGAAAGCCATCCAGCGTAGCGCGACGTGCGTGGCTACGCCCCGCGTCCAGCGGGAACAAGGCCAAGCTGCCTGCGGGCGGTAAAGGCGGCTTGTTGCCCGACAGTGCTCAGCGCTCGCTCCTCCGCGAGATCGACCACTGCCAATCGCCTCCGACCCTCGGCGCTGCGCGCCGCGCTCTGCAACATCAGAGGGAGATGAACGACGCGCGCCAGCGCGTCCGCCGAAGGCGGAAGGCGACCTCTGCACCTGACCCGTGGATTTCAAAGGTCAGCCCTGAGGGAACCCACGATCCCGGCCGCCCTCGCCGCTCGGAAAATCCAGCCCGCCGCCTCAGCCGCGCCAGCCAGAAACTGCAGGTCGCCGAAGCGTGACAGCAGGCAGGAGATTGCGATCTACATCGAGCCCCCACGGGTTCACCGTCCAAGCACCGCAAGGTGCGCGGCTGTCACGCTGGACGGTGAACCCGTGGGGGTTCTCTCGCTCTGGACGGCGCAACCTGACCTGTGGAGAACTCGATGTCCAACCCTCTTCGCGCCGCGCAGGCGCACATCCCCGAAGCGGCCGAGGCCGCCAATGAGCAGCGCTACGCCGTGGTGCGCGCAGAGGGCTGCGTCACGCCATTCGCGCTCGACGACTTCTACATCCGCATCGTGGTCATCGACGGCGAGGCGTGGTTCGTCGGCAAGGACGTGGCCGGCGCGCTCGGCTACTCCAACGAGACGGATGCGATGACCCGGCATTGCAAGGGGGTCGTGAAACGCTACCCCCTTCGCACCAGCGGCGGCGTGCAGGACGTTCGCATCCTGGCCGAGCCGGACATGCTGCGCCTGATCGTCAACAGCAAGCTGCCGTCGGCCGAGCGCTTCGAGCGGTGGGTGTTCGAGGAGGTGCTGCCGACGATCCGCAAGACCGGCAGCTACGCGATGGCCCAGGCTCCGGCACCCGTGCTGCCTGGCAGCTACATCGAGGCGCTGGAGCACCTGCTGGCCTCGAAAAAGGCCGAGCAGTTCGCCATCGAGCAGCGCGACGAGGCGGTGCGCACGAAGGCGCTGATCGGCTCGCGGCGCGAGGCGCAGGCCATGGCGACAGCCAGCGCGGCGGCGCGCGAGGCGAAGAAGCTGCGCGCCAAGCTCGGCGAAGGCGCAATGTTCGCGTCCATCCTGGCAGTGAACAAGGCGTTCACCCTCAAGCTGGACGATCGCAAGGCGTGGCGCCCGCTCAAGAAATGGTGCGAGGACCACGGCGTGAAGCCGCTGGACGCCATCGACACACGATGGGGGAAGGTGGAGCGCTGGCCGGCCGGCGCGTGGCTGGACGTGTACGGCATCGACCTGGCCGACAAGTTCGGCGCCGAGGAGGCATGACCGTGACGGAACCTGTTGTTCAACGCAAGAAGCTGGCGCTGCGCCGCGTGGTGCCGGCGCCGACGATGCCGGAGCTGCTGGAACCGGCACCGGCGCCCGAGGCGATGCCGAAGGTCCATACTGGCGCCAGGCTGTCCGGCGCGTCCGTGGTGCGCGTGGACGCCGCGCTCGCCCGGCTGCGCACGCTGCTGCTCGACGACGACAAGGTGCGCCTCGCCATCGAGGCCGCACTGGCCGAGGGCGAACTGGTGCATGCCCGTCTGGTGCTCAAGCCGGGCGTGAGCGGCGTTCATGCACATGCCGACGTGCGCACCGTACGGCCTCTGCGTGGCACTCCGCTGCCGGCGCCCGCAGCCAACGACGACGGCGCGCCGGCAGTGGCCGCCTGAGCCGCTGGAAAACTCAGCCCATGGGCTCCGCCCGCCGACCAGGAAGATGAGTGCTGTCGAGTGGCGTAGTGCTCGGCGATGGCCCTCAAGCGTGCGGCCGGTGACGTGCCCAACAGGGCCTCGCCGGACCCTCCTCCCGGCGGTTACGAGCGTCTCTCGGCCGCACCCTTGAGGGCCATCCCTGGCGAAGCGTCTCCTCGGCGATCCTTGTCGTAACGGAGACCGTTTTGAACCATCACCTCCCTCGCGCCGTCGTGCGCTACTTCGCCACCCGGCCGCTGCTGGTGGCATTCATCGCCATCGGCCTCGCCGACACCGCCGGCAAGGCCGCCGTCGCGGCACTGGGCATCGCCTGAGGAGCGCGCCATGACTGTCAGCACGGCCGACACCATCGGAACCCAGCACGCACCCGAGGACCAGCACGCCCTCGCGGTCCTCGTCTACAACGGCCGCCCCGTGCGCGCCATCTGCATCGAGGGCGCGATCTGGGTCGCCGCTGCCGACGCCGCCCACGTGCTGGGCATCGGTGGCGGCGAGCAGATGGTGCGCGCCATCTGCGGCTCCAGCGCGCGTTACCACCCCAGCTACGCCGCGCTTGGCCGCATCCGCATCCTCGACGGCGCCGAGCTGGCGCTGCTGATCGGCAAGGCGCGTTGCGGCGACTTTCTCGCGCGCGAGTTCGGCGCCTGGCTCTTCCGCGAGGCCCAGCCGATCCTGCAGCGCATGATCGCCCACCAGGGCCAGCAAGCGGCGAACGACGCTCATGCCCTGCCCGCGCGCGTCGAGGTGCAACCCACGCCGATGCCGGGCAACCACGTCGTTCCCCTGGCGACGCCGGCAGCGGGCGATACCGCGCCGACCATGACCAGCCTGGAAATCGCCGAACTGGTCGAGTCGCGCCACGACAGCGTGAAGCGCACCATCGAACGCCTTGCGAATCAAGGAGTTATCGCTTTCCCACCGTTGGTGGAAAAGCCGTCTACGGGCGGGCGGCCTGGCTCCGAGTTCGTCTTCGAGGGGGACAAGGGCAAGCGGGACAGCATCATCGTGGTGGCCCAGCTCTCGCCGGAATTCACGGCCCGGCTGGTGGACCGCTGGCAGGAACTGGAATCGGGCGCCGCTGCCGCGCCGCGTGTCCTGTCCGAGGCCGAGCGCCTGCTGCTGCAGGCGCAGGCCCTGCTCAAGCTGGAGCGCGAGAACTCGGAGCTGCGCGAGGGCCAGGAACGCCTCCGCGCGACCGCCGCCGAGCAGGCGGAAGCGCTGGTGCGCGTGGCCGACGACGTGAAGATGATCGCGGACAGCAAAGTGCACGACGCCCCGCCGGCCGGCATGGAGACGGTCAGCGCGATCCGGCGCCGCATGCGCGAGAAGTACGGCCTGGGCGCCGATGTCGTCGGCTGGGTCATCCGTGAGGCCGACGACTTCCGCCTGCCGGTCGTCGGCCAGGTCCGCAACAGGGCCGAGGACGAGCGCGCGCCAGCCACGTGCGCTCTCTATCAGGTGCGCTCGGCCACCCTGGCCGTAGAGCATTTCCTGCGCGGTGCGAAGCTGGTGCCAGGCACCCAGCGCGACTACATGCACCCGGCCTACCCGCACCGTTTCCGCCTCGCGGTGGGCGGGCACCTGCGCGCCATCAAGTGAGCCGCAGGCGCGCGCAGGCCCGGGCGTTTACCGCGCTCGACGAGCTGCTGGCCGACCCGGTGAACCCGCTGCCGGTGGCGCGCATTGAGCCGCACCTGCGCGTCGTGCGCGCGGGCCTGGACGCCCTACTCGACCGACCGACGATAGCGGCATGGCAAGACGTTGGCGACGCCCTGCGCGTGCTGGCAATGGGCGTGGAGCTGGGCATCTTCACGGACCCCAGCCACGAATGCGGCCGCGCGCTGGATATGCTGATCGACCTGGGCGAGCACCAGGGCCGGGGCCTCGATGCCGACGACTGGCACGTGCTGCGCGGGGTGCTGGAGGACTACGCTGAACTGCTGGCGACCATGCCGGCGCGCGCCCTGATCCGCGACCAGCGCTTCGCCGAACGCCGGGCCAGGGCGGCCGGTGAGGCGGTCGAGGGCGACGGCACCTACACGAGCCGCCTGCGCGCGGCATGTGCACGCCTCGGAGCCGTGGAACGCGCTTCGCCTATCGTCTCTCCCGACAAGTAGGAGATGCCGACCAGTCGTCAAACTCGGCATGCTTAGAGACATTCTCCGCCTTGGTCAGAATCTGCAAGTTGTGCTCGACATGAAGCCCGCACGCCTTACGCCCTTGAAGGGGAACAATGTGATCAACCTCGTGTTTTACGCCGGTTTGAGCGGTGAGCCGCCGTGCTTCGCGATAAATCGCAGCAATGGCTTTTTTGTCAGCCCAAGCTGGGGTCGCCCATGACAACGTGAACCGCCCCGGTTTTCGCGGAGGCCGGTTGGCTTGAGTCAGGCCGGGCTGACCTGCTGCTCAAGATTGCGATAGTAGTTGGCCTCGAACTCGGCCGGCGGCACGTAGCCCAGCGGGGCCATCAGCCGATGGTTGTTAAACCATGACACCCATTCCAAGGTCGCTAGCTCCACCGCCTCTCTGGTCTTCCAGGGCGCCCGGCGATGGATCAACTCGGCCTTGTACAACCCGTTGATCGTCTCTGCCAGAGCGTTGTCGTAGGAGTCGCCCTTGCTGCCCACCGATGGCTCGATGCCGGCCTCGGCAAGCCGCTCGGTGTAGC
>NZ_JQKD01000079.1 GCF_000745855.1 Xenophilus azovorans DSM 13620 | reverse complement strand
TGCTGGTACATAGCGACCGCGGGGCGCAATATGCGAGCGGGCGCTACCGGGCGCTGGCGGCCGATCTGGGCATCACGATGTCCATGAGCAGGAAGGCCAACGCCTGGGACAACGCGCCGATGGAGAGCTTCTTCAAGACGCTGAAGGTCGAGCGCATCTACCAGGTACGCTACGACACGCGTGCGCAGGCCAGGCTGGACATCGTCGACTGGATCGAGGGCTGGTACAACCGTCAGCGCCTGCACTCGGCCAACGGATTCCTCGCCCCTGTGACCTGGGAGAACGCCCAGTTGGCTGCATGACTTGATGTACGTGGAAACGAGGCAGGGTCACCGCGCTGGCCTGGTTAACCAGGCCAGCGCGAATACCGAAGCGACAACGAACTGATCATCAACCGGGGGGCAGAACTCAATGTCGTCAGGGGGCCAGATCTGGATGGCGCTTGACAGCCTGGAACCACTGGGCGCGGCTGAATGGCGCGGGTCGCGTCCTCACGGGCGCGTGAGTTGAAACTTCATGGCGCAGATCTGCCACAGCGACGTCGCCGGCGCGTGAGTTGAAACGAGAACGTGCCGCGCATTGTCACGCGCGGTCGGTACCCTCGCGTCCTCACCGACGTGTGATTTAAGACGGTCGTGATGCGCTTGCGTGACTGGTCGCGCCCTCATGGGCGCGTGGATTGAAACACCGGGGAGCTCAAGGCAACGAAGGCGCTGGTCATGGCGCGCCCTCACGGGCGTCTGAGTTGAGACAACTCGATTGATCACGACCTCAGGCTCAAGGCAGGCATCATGCCCAGGTGCCCAGGTGCCCAGGTGCCCAGGTGCCCAGATGCCCAGATGCGCTGAGGCTGAGCTCCTGCGTCGACGACCATGTGAGCACCAGGCCGCCACACAACACGGCTCCGGATCAAGTCCAGAAGTCGCATGTGACCCGACCATCTTGCACAGAGAGATAATTGCGGGTTTTTCTCAGCGCCTATGTACGTGCCGGCCCCGACTCTCCAGGGGTCGCTCGTAAGCGCCTCGCGGCATGCGCGGTTCGTCCTCGCGCCGCGCCTGGAGCCCTCCGTGTCATCCTCCTTCGCCGCCGAAACCCGCCGCCGCCGCACCTTCGCCATCATCTCCCACCCCGACGCCGGCAAGACCACGCTGACCGAGAAGCTGCTGCTGTTCTCGGGCGCGATCCAGATCGCCGGCTCGGTCAAGGCGCGCAAGGCCAGCCGGCATGCCACCTCGGACTGGATGGAGATCGAGAAGCAGCGCGGCATCTCGGTCGCCAGCTCGGTGATGCAGATGAGCTACCGCGGCCACGTGGTCAACCTGCTGGACACGCCCGGCCACAAGGACTTCTCCGAGGACACGTACCGCGTGCTCACCGCCGTCGACTCGGCGCTGATGGTGATCGACGCGGCCAACGGCGTGGAGTCGCAGACGCGGCGGCTGATCGAGGTCTGCCGCCAGCGCGACACGCCGATCATCACCTTCGTCAACAAGATGGACCGCGAGGTGCGCGAGCCGCTGGACATCCTCGACGAAGTGGAGCGCGAGCTGGGCATGCCCTGCTGCCCCATCACCTGGCCGGTGGGCCAGGGCAAGAGCTTCGGCGGCATCATCAACCTGCGCACGCAGAGCATGACGGTGTTCGAGGCCGGCAGCGAGCGCCGCCCGGAAGAGTTCGAGACCATCCCGCTGACTGAGAAGGACCGCCTGCGCGCGCGCTTCGGCCAGGCCTTCGACGACGCCGTCGAGGGCATGGAGCTGGCGCAGGGCGCCTCGGCCGCGTGGGACCACGAGGCCTTCCTGGCCGGCAAGCTGACGCCGGTGTTCTTCGGCTCCGGCGTCAACAACTTCGGCGTGATGGAGGTGCTGGACGCGGTGGTGGACATGTCGCCGCCGCCCGGCCCGCGCAAGAGCACGCTGATCGTCAACCGCCAGCCGCAGGAGAAGACCGTGCAGCCCGAGGACCCGGGCTTTTCCGGCGTGGTGTTCAAGGTGCAGGCCAACATGGACGCCAACCACCGCGACCGCATCGCCTTCGTGCGCATCGCCTCGGGCCGCTACACGCCGGGCATGAAGCTGAAGGTGCAGCGCACCGCCAAGGAGCTGCGCCCGACCAGCGTGGTCACCTTCATGAGCCAGCGCCGCGAGGCGGTGGACGAGGCCTACGCCGGCGACATCGTGGGCTTCACCACGCACGGCGGCGTGCAGCTGGGCGACACCATCACCGACGGCGCCAGCCTGCAGTTCACCGGCCTGCCCTTCTTCGCGCCCGAGATGTTCATGACGGTGGTGCTGAAGAACCCGCTGCGCACCAAGCAGCTCCAGCAGGGCCTGATGCAGCTCGGCGAGGAAGGCGCGATCCAGGTCTTCAAGCCGGAGGCCGGCGGCAACATGCTGCTGGGCGCGGTGGGCCAGTTGCAGTTCGAGGTGGTGCAGCACCGCCTGGCGACCGAGTACGACTGCGAGGTGCGCCTGGAGGGCTGCCAGTACACCGGCGCGCGCTGGATCACGGCCGACACGCCGCAGGAACTGCGCGAGTTCGAGAACGCCTACCCGCTGCGCATGGCGCGCGACGCGGCCGACACGCTGGCCTACCTGTGCACCTCGCCGTACGACGTGCGCCTGGCGCAGGAGCGCTTTCCGAAGATCCACTTCCACCCGCTGCGCGAACACGCCGGGCTGGCGCTGCAGACCGCGGGATGAGGCGCATGGACACGACGATGCAGCCGCTGAACGCCTGGCCGGCCGATGCGCGCCGGCAGCTCGTCGGCCTGTTCACCGACATCGACGACACGCTCACCACCGAGGGCGCGGTCGCGCCGGAGGTGGTGCAGGCGCTGGGCCGGCTCAAGGCCGCCGGCCTGCACGTGGTGCCCATCACCGGCCGGCCGGTGGGCTGGAGCGAACCCTTCGCTGCCGCCTGGCCGGTCGATGCGATCGTGCCGGAGAACGGCGCCATGGCGCTGGTGCCGCAGCCGGGCGGCACGCTGCAGCGGCGCTACCAGCAGGACGCCGCCACGCGCGCCGCCAACTTCGCGCGCATGCAGACGGTGCTGGCGCAGATCGAGCGCGACATCCCCGGCGCGCGCCGCGCCACCGACTCGGCCGGCCGCGAGTGCGACATCGCAGTGGACCACAGCGAGTTCACGCAGCTCTCGGATGCGCAGATCGACAAGGTGGTGATGGCGATGCGCCAGGAAGGCATGCACGCCACGGTGAGCAGCATCCACGTCAACGGCTGGTACGGCGAGCACAACAAGCTCGAGGGCGCGCGCTGGATCGCGCGCACGCTGTGGGGCCGCGACCTCGACGCGGAGATCGGCCGCTGGGCCTACGTGGGCGACTCGACCAACGACGCGCTGATGTTCCAGGCCTTCCCGCACAGCATCGGCGTGGCCAACATCGCGCGCTTCGTGCCGCACCTGTCGCACCTGCCGCGCTACGTGACGCAGGGCGAGCGCGGCGCGGGCTTCGCCGAGGTGGTGCGGGCGATCCTGGCGGTTCGCTGAGGCGCTCGTACTGGATCGCGTTCAACGAGATCAACCGTTCGGGCTGAGCCTGTCGAAGCGCTGCGCGAGGCTTCGACAGGCTCAGCCCGAACGGTTCTTGTCTGTCGAACGCGAATCCGCGTCAGGCCAGCCAGCGGTCCAGGTTGGCCGCGACGAAGGCGTCGTCCGAGAGGTCGGCGTGTTCGCGCCACACGCGGTCCAGCGCCTCGGCCTGGCCGGGGCTCAGACCTTCCTCCGGGTCGAGGCACCAGATGCCTTCGAGCAGGCCCTGGCGGCGCAGGATCTCGTGGCAGCCGGCGATGCAGCCGCGGAAGTCGTTGGCCACGTCGAAGAAGGCGCTGTTGCAGTCGGTGACGCGGCTGTCCAGCGCCAGCAGCTCGGCGGGCACCGCGCCGGCCTGCGCCGCCTCCTGGCAGCGCGCCAGCAGCTGCACGGCCTGGCGCGTCCACACCGACCAGTGGCCCAGCAGCCCGCCGCGGAAGCGCACCGTCACCGGGGCGCCGTCGCGCATCACGGTGAAGGGCGTGGTCAGGTCCAGCACGATGTGGTCGTCGTTGCCGGTGTAGAGGGTCACGCGCTCCTCGGCGCGCGCGGCGACCAGGCCGCGCACCACGTCCAGCGTGCGGTAGCGGTGGAAGGGCGCGACCTTGATGGCCACCACCTGCTCGATGGCGGCGAAGCGCTGCCAGAACCTTTCGCCCAGCACCATGCCGCCGACGGCCGGCTGCAGGTAGAAGCCGACCAGTGGCATCTCGGCCGCCACCGCGCGGCAGTGCGCGATCAGCTCGTCCTCGCTGCGGCCGCGCAGCGCGGCCAGGCTCAGCAGGCCGGCGTGGTAGCCCAGGCCGCGGGCGATGCGCGCCTCGGCCACGGCCTGCGCGGTCGGGCCGCACAGGCCGGCGACCAGGGCGATGTCGCGCCGGCCCTTCAGCCAGTCGCGCGCCGTCTCGGCGGCCAGGCGCAGCACCGGCTCGTACAGGCCCGCCTCACGGATGGCGAACTGCGTGGTGTGCACGCCCACCGCCAGGCCGCCGGCGCCGGCGTCGAGGTAGTAGCGGGTCAGGGCGCGCTGGCGGCGTTCGTCGAGCCGGCGCTGCGCGTCCAGCGCCAGCGGATGGGCGGGGATGGCCAGGCCGCGCTGCAGCAGCGCGCGGGCCCGGGCCACGGCGTCATCGATGTCAGAAGCGGCCATCGCGCACCTCGAACTTGGTGGGTTTGTTGAGGGTGGGGCCGCCCTGCTGCACCCAGTCGGCGACCCAGTCGAGCATGGCGCCCAGCGGCACCACCGGGTAGCCGAACAGGCGCGCGGCCTCGGTGGTGTCCGACAGCAGCGCGGTGGGCGCTTCCTCGCCGGTGGTGCGCACGGGTACGTCGAAGCGGCACGCGAACTGCTCCACCAGCCAGCGCACGGGGATCGTCTCCGGCCCGGTGCAGTTGATGGGCGTGGGCGGCGCGGTGCAGTGGCGCAGGCAGCGCAGCGCCTGCGCGTTGGCATCGCCCTGCCAGATCACGTTGACGTGGCCCATCGCCAGGTCCACCGCCTCGCCGCGATGCACCTTGGCGGCGATGTCGTGCAGCACGCCGTAGCGCATGTCGATGGCGTAGTTGAGGCGGAACAGCCGGCCCGGCGTGCCGTGGCGCGCGCCGAAGTACTGGAACATGCGCTCGCGGCCGAGGCAGGACTGCGCGTATTCGCCGATCGGCCCGGGCGGCATGCGCTCCGAGGCACCCGGGCGCCCCACCGGCGACAGCGGATAGACGTTGCCGGTAGAGAAGGCGACGATGCGCGACGCGCGGAAGGTGTCGGCCACCAGGGCCGGCACGTGCGTGTTCATGGCCCAGGTCAGCGCCTGGTGGTCGGAGGAGCCGAACTTGTGGCCGGCCGCGAACACGATGTTGGGCACGCGCGGCAGGGCCTCGACCGAAGCGCGGTCCAGCAGGTCGCAGGCCAGCGTCTCGATGCCCCAGCCCTCCAGTTGCGCGCGCACCGCCGGGTCGGAGAAGCGCGCCACGCCGATCACGCGCTTGCCCGGCGCCGCGTTCTTCGCCAGGCGCGCCAGCGTGGGGCCCATCTTGCCGGCGACGCCGAGCACCATGAGGTCGCCCTCGACGGCGGCCAGGTCGTCCACCAGCGCCTGCGTGGGCGTGGCGAGGAAGGCGTCCAGCGCCTCTACCGAGTCGAAGCGTGCGGGCAGGCGGGCCGGGTCGAGCAGCGGCCCGGCGGGCGCGGAAGAAGTCATGCGGTGTCACTCTGGGCGCCATGCGGCGGCGCCGTGGCAGCGACTGTAGGCAGCGCCCTGCCGCGTGTCAACCGTTTGGTTGAAACGATGTTCTCAAGGCCGCAGTCCGGCCATCGCGAAGCCGACGACGTGGCGCCGGTAGGACGCAACGGCCGCCGCTTCGGACAGGTCGCGCCCGAAGATGGACGACAGCGTCGCCCGGTTGGAGAAGAAGAAGTACGACATGCCGGCCACCGACACGTACAGCTCCACCGGGTCGATGCCGCGGCGAAACACCTTGGCCGCGATGCCGCGCCGCAGCGTGCGGGCGATCAGGTCGATCAGCGGCGAGTTGGTGTCGCGGATGGCGTCGGACTCGCGCACGTGGCGGGCGCCGTGCGCGTTCTCGTGATTGAGCAGGCCGATGAAGTCCGGGTGGCGCGCCAGGTAGTCGAAGGAGAAGCCGACCAGCGCCTCCATCGCCGCCTCGGGCGCCATGCCGCCCAGGTTCAGGCCGCGCTCCAGCGTGCGGATCTCCGCGTAGACCACCTCCAGCGCGATGCGATAGAGGTCTTCCTTGCTGCCGAAGTAGTAGTAGATGAGCTGCTTGTTGACGCCGGCGCGCGCGGCGATCTCGTTGACCCGCGCGCCCGCCAGCCCCTTGGCGGCGAACTCGGCGCGGGCGGCCTGCAGGATGGCGTCGCGCGCGGCGCTCTGGGCGGCCTCGTCGGCGGCGGATGCGGGGGCGGCGGCGCGGCGTGCGGTCATCGGGTGCGGGCAAGGGGAGGCGGCGGGTGCGGGATTATCGGCAGCGGAGTAGCATTGACGGCTCCCTTCCTCCCGCCCCTTCAACCCGAGTCGACGACGCATGACCGCCTCCTACCCGAACACCCAACTGCTGATCGCCAACGAATGGCTCGACGCCGCCAGCGGCAAGACGCTGGACGTGCTCAACCCTGCCACCGGCGCCGTCATCGGCAAGGTGGCCCACGCCGGCAAGGACGACCTGGACCGCGCCCTGGCCGCCGCCCAGAAGGGCTTCGAGACCTGGCGCGCCACCCCCGCCCACGAGCGCGCCGCCCTCATGCGCAAGGCCGCCGCCCTGGTGCGCGAGCGCGCCGGCGACATCGCCCGCCTGCTCACCCAGGAGCAGGGCAAGCCCCTGGTCGAGGCCAAGGGCGAGACCCTGGCCGCCGCCGACATCATCGAGTGGTTCGCCGACGAGGGCCGCCGCGTGTACGGGCGCATCGTGCCCTCGCGCAACCTGGCCGCCCAGTCGCTGGTGATCAAGGAGCCGGTCGGCCCCGTGGCCGCCTTCACGCCCTGGAACTTCCCCATCAACCAGGTGGTGCGCAAGCTGGGCGCCGCGCTGGCCGCCGGCTGCTCCTTCCTGGTCAAGGCACCCGAAGAGACGCCCGCCTCGCCCGCGGCGCTGCTCAAGGCCTTCGTGGACGCCGGGCTGCCCCCGGGCGTGGTGGGGCTGGTGTACGGCAACCCGGCCGAGATCTCCGAGTACCTGATCCCGCACCCGATCATCCGCAAGATCACCTTCACCGGCTCCACGCCGGTGGGCAAGCAGTTGGCGGCGCTGGCCGGCCAGCACATGAAGCGCGCGACGATGGAACTGGGCGGCCACGCCCCGGTGATCGTGTGCGACGACGCCGACCTGGCGCTGGCCGTCAAGGCCGCCGGCGCGGCCAAGTTCCGCAACGCCGGGCAGGTGTGCATCTCGCCCACGCGCTTCCTGGTGCACAACAGCCTGAAGGACGAGTTCACCCAGATGATGGTCAAGCACGCGCAGGGGCTCAAGCTGGGCGACGGGCTGGCCGAGGGCACCACGCTGGGCCCGCTGGCCAACGCGCGGCGGCTGACGGCCATGGCCAAGGTGGTGGAGGACGCGCAGGCGCAGGGCGCCAAGGTGGCCACCGGCGGCGAGCGCGTGGGCACCAGCGGCAACTTCTTCGCGCCCACCATCCTGGCGGACGTGCCGCTGACGGCCTCGGTGTTCAACGACGAGCCGTTCGGGCCGATCGCCGCCATCCGCGGCTTCGACAACCTGGACGACGCCATCGCCGAGGCCAACCGGCTGCCCTTCGGGCTGTCGGCGTACGCGTACACGCGCTCGCTGAAGAACGCGCACCTGCTGGCCCAGCGGGTGGAGGCGGGCATGGTGTGGATCAACCAGCCGGCCACGCCCACGCCGGAGATGCCTTTCGGGGGCATCAAGGATTCGGGCTACGGCTCCGAGGGCGGCCCGGAGGCCGTGGAGGCCTACCTGAACACCAAGGCGGTGTCGATCACGGCCTGATCCGGCCCGCTCCCCGCACCGGCCCCTGCCCTGCAGGGGCTTTTTTTTCGCCGGGCCGCCCCAAGACAAAAAGCATCCCCCCGGGGGATCGGGCAAGCGCAAGGCGGTTGCCCGAGGGGTCATTTTTCGTCCGGGCGCACCCGAACGGGCCCCGTTCGCACCAAAAGTAAGTGTTTTCTCCAAGTTAATGGAGAAAACACTTACTTAACATCCGGCACAGGTCGTGCTTTGACCTGCATCACACACCGGCCGCACGCATCGCCTTGCGGCGGCCGCCACGGAAGGAGTGCCCACGATGAATCCCGCCTATGCCTACAACGCCTGGTATCCGCTCGCCTGGGCGCGCGACATCGGCCGTCAGCTCAGCACGCGCCGCGTGCTGGAGGAGGACCTGGTGGTCTTCCGCACCGAGGACGGCCGGGTGGCCGCCTTGGAGGACGTGTGCCCGCACCGCCTGGCGCCGCTGTCGCTCGGCACGCTGCAGGGCGACGCCGTGCAGTGCGGCTACCACGGCCTGGCCTTCGACTGCAGCGGCCAGTGCGTCGCCGCGCCCGGCATGGCGCGGGCGCCCAGCGGCGCGCAGGTGCGCAGCTACCCCACCGCGCAGAGCATGGGCATGGTCTGGGTGTGGATGGGCGACCCGGCCCGGGCCGACCCGGCCGAGGTGTTCCACCTTCCCCAGTACGACGACCCGGGCTACAGCGTGGTCGAGGGCGACGCCCTGCCCGTGCGGGCCAACTACCTGAGCCTGGCCGACAACCTGTGCGACCCGACGCACGTGGTCTACGTGCACAAGACCACCCTGGCCAGCGCCGGCCGCGAGGAGACGCGCGTGATGCACGAGCGCCAGGGCAACAAGGTCGTGACCTGGCGCTGGGTGATCGACGGCCCGCTGATCCCGGTGTTCGAGGGGCTGAAGGACTTCGGCGGCGCCAACGTCGACCGCTGGCACTACTACCACTACCACGCGCCGTGCATCGCCGTCATCGACTTCGGCTCCGCGAAGACCGGCACCGGCGCCCTCGAGGGCAACCGGGACGACTGCATCCAGATGTACGCGTGCCACTTCATCACGCCCATCGACCAGCACAGCTGCATGCAGCACTGGCTGTGCATCCGGAACTCGCCGGCCGACCCGCAGGTGGACGAGCGCCTGCGCGCCAGCCTGCGCCTGGCCTTCAACGAGGACAAGCGCGTGCTGGAGGCCATCCAGCGCAACGAGGACAAGCCGCGCGAATGGAAGCGCGTCAACCTCGCGCTCGACGCCTCCTCGATCAAGATGCGCCGGATCGTCGAGGAGATGGCGGCCGCCGGCTGACTGACGCCCTCTTTCCTTTCCGCCCCCCTCCCGCACCCCCACCCGCCCCACCGGAGTCCGCCATGACCATCGCACGCTTCGCCTCCGCCCGCCTGCTGGCCGCCAGCCTCGCGCTCGCTGCCGCCGGCGCCCAAGCCCAGGACACGCTGAAGATCGGCGAGATCAACAGCTACAAGGCCCTGCCGCAGAACCTGGTGCCCTACCGCAACGGCTGGCTGCTGGCGCAGGACGAGATCAACGCCGCCGGCGGCCTGCTCGGCCGCAGGATGGAGACCGTCTTCCGCGACGACAACGCCAACCCGGGCGACGCGGTGCGCACGGCCGAGGAACTGCTCACCCGCGAGAAGGTGGAGGTCATCAGCGGCGTGACGCTCTCGCACGTCGGCCTGGCGCTGACGGACTTCGCCAAGCAGAAGAAGGCCTTCTTCCTGGCCACCGGCCCACTCTCCGACAAGGTGGTGTGGGACAACGGCAACCGCTACACCTACCGCCTGCGCTCGGGCACCTACGCGCTGTCCGCCTCGGTGGTACCCGAGGCCGCCAAGTTGAAGAAGAAGCGCTGGGCGCTGATCTACCCCAACTACGAGTACGGCCAGGCCGCCGTCGCCGCCTTCAAGGAGAACCTGAAGAAGCTGCAGCCCGACGTGGAGTTCGTCGCCGAGCAGGCGCCGCCGCTGGGCAAGGTGGACGCGGGCGCGGTGGTGCAGGCGATCGCCGATGCGAAGCCGGACGCCATCTTCAACGTGCTGTTCGGCAGCGACCTGACCAAGCTGGCGCGCGAAGGCAAGAACCGCGGCCTGTTCGAGGGCCGCGAGGTGGTGAGCCTGCTGACCGGCGAGCCCGAGTACCTGGACCCGCTCAAGGACGATGCGCCGGCCGGCTGGATCGTGACCGGCTACCCGTACGCGAACATCGACACGCCCGAGCACAAGGCCTTCCTCGCCGCCTACCAGAAGAAGTACAACGACTACCCGCGCCTGAACTCGGTGGTCGGCTACGCCAGCGCCAAGGCGCTGGCCGCCGGCATCCAGAAGGCGGGTTCGACCGACACCGAGAAGCTGATCGCGGCTTTCAAGGGCCTGGAGTTCGGCTCGCCCTTCGGGCCGGTGGTGTTCCGCCCGCAGGACAACCAGTCCACTCTCGGCATCTTCGTCGGCCGCACCGCCGTCAAGGACGGCAAGGGCGTGATGCCCGCGGGCACCTACGTCGACGGCAGCCGACTGCAGCCGCCGGAAGAGCAGATCCGCAAGATGCGCAACCCGTCGTGAGCACGAGCGTGTCCACCGCGCTTCCGCCCATCGGCTGCAACGGCCGCGGCGCGCAGGCGTCCTCGCTGCAGGCGCCCGTCTCGCTGCAGGAGCCGCCGATCGAGGAGCAGTTCCGCCTGGTGGCCGAGGCCGGCGTGTTCGACAGCTTCGACCGCCTGCCGATGCCGGACCAGCTCGACACCTACCTGCGCTGCATCGAGCGCTGGCAGCTGCCGGTGCTCACCGCGAGCTGGTTCTACGCGCTGAGGCAGGACGAGGCGCTGCTGCCCGAGAAGATCCGGCTGGCCGCCGCCGTGGGCGCACGGCAGCACAACATCATGGTCCACTGGCATGACGGCGACGGCCGGCCGGTGAGCGACAGCGAGGTGGCCGACTTCTACCTGCGCGCCCACGACCTCGGCATGCCGCTGGGCGTGGAGCCCACGCTGGAGCTGCACGTCAACATGTGGAGCGAAGACCCGCGCCGCGTGGCGCCGGTGGCCGAGGCGGTGCGGCGACGCGGCGTGCCCTTCCACTTCACGCTCGACTACAGCCACGTCATCTTCAAGATGGGCAACGCGGAGGAACTGCGCATCTGCGGGCTGAGCGAGGACGTGGCGGCCGGCCGCATCGAGCTCGACCCGCGCCGACCCGGCAGCCTGGTCGACCAGTGGCTGGAGATGGGCATCGTGCGCTGGCTGCAGGTGCGCGCGGTGGCGCCCGACGGGCCGCGCAACCGGTGGTCGGTGCTCGATCCGTCGCAGCCCGTGGCCGCCGTGCCGAAGCACTCGATCTTCGACTACCGGGCCGGCGAGCCGGGCCGCGGCATCCTCTACCCTTTCGAGGAACCCGGCCCGGGCGAATGGCACTCGCCCTGGGACGCCTCGGCGCTGGACTGCACGAAGGCGGTGGTGCGCAAGGTGCTCGCGCACCATGCGCGCACGCCGGGCTCGGGGCTGCGCGCCATCACCACCGAGATGATCAACCTGCCCGACTACGCGCACAACGCGCGCTTCTCGCTGATCGGCCAGAACGCGGCCATCGCCCGCTTCGTGCGGGAGACGTGGGCGCAGCAGGCGGCCAGGGCCTGAACCGTCAGCCGCGCCGCCGCGCGCCGCCCTTGCGCGCCGGCGGCGCGGTGCGCTCGGCCGAAGGCGCGAGCGAGCTGAGCACCACGTCGCAGATGTGCTCGCGCCAGGCCTTGCGGCGCGCGGGCGACATCAGGTCGCCGCCCATCCAGGTGGAGCAGGTATGCTGGTTCGACAGGTAGAAGAAGCCCAGCGACATGATGGTCATGAGCACGTGCTCGGGCGCGACGTCGCGCCGGAACAGGCCCCGCGCCTGCCCTGCCTGCAGCAGCGCGGTGACGGTCTCCACCAGCGGGAAGGAGGTGCGCTCCACCTGCTGCGACTGGCGGATGTGCCGGCCGCGCAGCAGGTTCTCGTTCATCAGCACGCGCACCAGGTGGGGGTGCGACTCGTAGTGGTCCCACGAGTGCAGCACGAGCTGGCGCATGCCCTCCACCGGGTCCTCCGAGGTCACGAAGGCGCGCTGCTCGCCGATCATGTCGGCGTAGATCTTCTCCAGCACCGCCTGGTACAGCCGCTCCTTGTTGCCGTAGTAGTAGTAGAGCATCCGGTCCACCGTGCCGGCGGCGCGGCTGATGCGCTCGACGCGCGCGCCGGCGAAGCCGTGTTCGGAGAACTCCTCGATCGCCGCCGCCAGGATGCGCGACTCCATCTGCTCGGAGCGTTCGCGCGGCGCGCCCCGCCGCGTGGGCCCGCCTTCCGCGGGCGGAGGAACGGCGCGCACCGAAGGCGCGTTGCGGGGGGCAGCGGATCGGCCGGCGGACGGGGAGCGTTCGGTCAAGGCAGCAGGCAGGCGGAAGGACGGACCGCCATTGTCGGTCCCCACGGCACGGCGCGCACGGCCCCGTCCGCTACTGCGGCTTGGCCAGCCCCAGCTTGTCGATGACGGCCTTCTCGCGCTGCACGGTGTTCTGCGCGAACTTCGCGTAGTCGGCGCTGCCCATGTAGATGGGCTGCATGTCGTAGCGGCCCAGCGCGGCCACGTAGCTGGGCTCCTCCATCGCCTTCTTGAAGGCGTCGTGCAGGCGCTTGACCACCTCCGGCGGCGTGCCCCGGGGCGCGCCGATGCCGAAGGGCGAGTTCTGCACGATGTCGTAGCCCAGCTCCTTGAGCGTGGGGGCCTCGGGGAACTTGGCCAGCCGCTTGTCGCCCCAGGTGTTGAGCACGCGCAGCTTGCCCGCCTCCACCTGCGGCGCGAAGCCGGTCGAGTCGGCCGCGGCCATCAGGTGGCCGCCCAGCAGCGCCTGCATCAGGTCGGCGCTGCCCTTGTAGGGCACGTGCTGCAGTTCGATGCCGGCCTGCTGCGCGAGGATCTCGGTGGTCAGGTGCGGGCTGGTCAGCGTGCCGGTGGAGCCGTAGCTGAGCTTGCCGGGGTTGGCCTTGGCGTAGGCCACGAAGTCGGCCCAGGTCTTGAGCGGGCTGTCGGTCGGCACCACGACGCCGAAGGCGTAGCCGGTGACGTTGATGACGTAGCTGATGTCCTTGAGCGGGTCCCAGTTGATCTTGGTGGTGTAGCCCAGGCGGAACACGCCCAGCGGGATCTGCGCGATGGTGTAGCCGTCGGCCGGCGACGTCTGCAGTTGCTGCGCCGGCAGCGTGCCGCCCGCGCCGGGCTTGTTCTCGACGATGACCGGGTAGCCGAGTACCTTGGCCGCGTTGTCGGCCAGCGACCGCATGGTGATGTCGGTCGGCCCGCCGGCCGGGAAGGCGATGACCAGCTTGATCGGCTTCTCGGGGAAGGTCTTCCAGGCCTGGGCATGGGCGGCAGGGGCGGCGGCCAGCATCGCGGCCGGCAGGGCGGCGAGCGCGGCGGCGCGCAGCAGGGTGCGGCGGAACATGGGGAGTCGTCTCTTTCTCGGTCGTTGGAAGAAGCCGCCATTGGGCCGATGCCGCCCGGCCACGGCAATCCGTGATGTCCCGCGCGCTGTCGCCAAGGTGGCGCCGCGCCGCCGCTCAGGCCGCGCGGCGCAGGCCCGCGGCGGTGCCCAGCGCCAGGCCGAAGAGGTCCTTCGGGTCCGGCGTCTGCGGCACCAGTTCGACCTCGCGCCCCACGCCGTGCGCCGCGGCCAGCCCTTGCACGAAGCGCAGCGCCGCGTAGTCCTCCAGCGCGAAGCCCACCGAATCGAACAGCGTGACCTCCTGCGCGCCCGTGCGGCCGGGCACGCGGCCCGACAGCACCTGCCACAGCTCGGTGACGGGGAAGCCGGCCGGCATCTGCTGGATCTCGCCCTCCACCCGGGTCTGCGGCGCGTATTCGACGAACACGCGCGCCGCGCGCACCACCTCCGGATGCAGCTCGGTCTTGCCCGGGCAGTCGCCGCCCACGGCGTTGAGGTGCATGCCGGGCTCGACCATCGCCGGCAGCAGGACGTGGGCATGGCGCTTGTCGGCGGTGGCGGTGGTGACGACGTCGGCGCCGCGCACGGCCTCGGCCGCATCGGCGCAGCGGTGCACCCGCAGGCCGCGCCAGGGGGCGAGGTTGTGCGCCAGCTTGTCGACGGCGGCGCTGTCGCGGTCGTGCACGCGCAGCTCGGCCACGCCCAGCAGCGCATGGAAGGCCAGCGCCTGGAACTCCGCCTGCGCGCCGCAGCCGACCAGCGCCATGCGCCGCGCACCCGGCCGCGCCAGCGCACGGGCCGCCAGCGCCGAGGTGGCGGCGGTGCGCAGAGCGGTGGTCAGCGTCAGCTCGGCCAGCAGCACCGGCATGCCGGTATCGACGTCGGCCAGGGCGCCGAAGGCCATCACCGTCGGCAGGCCGCGCGCCGGGTTGCCGGGGTGGCCGTTGACGTACTTGAAGGCATAGCGCGCCGGGCCCGCCACCGGCATCAGCTCGATCACGCCCTGCGGCGAATGGCTGGCGAGGCGGGCCGTCTTGTCGAAGTCGGGCCAGCGCCGGAAGTCCTCTTCGATGGCGGCGGCCAGCCCCTCGATGAAGGGCTGCAGCCCGACCCGCTGCAGCAGTTGCGCCAGCGCCGGCACGTCGATGAAGCGTGTGCTCATGTAGGCCAGTGTGGCGGGCCGGCGTGCCAACCGGAAGCCGGCGGCTTGACCGGAATGCGCCGCCGGTTGAACATTTCGCCAACAGGATCTGGCGACATGATCAATCTCGACGACACCGACCGCCAGTTGATCGCCCTACTGCGCGACAACGCCCGTGCCACCGTGGCCAGCCTGGCGCAGCGCCTGCGCGTGGCACGCGGCACCGTGCAGAACCGCATCGCGCGGCTGGAGCGCGAGGGCGTGATCGCCGGCTACACGGTGCGCCTGAAGCGTAAGCGGTCCATCAACCACACCCTTGCGCGCGGCGCCGGCGCCGGCGCCGATCCGCGATCCGCGCTCTACGGCTCGCCGAGCGCGATGTTCC
>NZ_JQKD01000078.1 GCF_000745855.1 Xenophilus azovorans DSM 13620 | reverse complement strand
CAGCTTGAGGATCTCGTTGGCGCGGCGAAGCTCGCGCACTTCGCGCTCCAGTTCCTTGACGCGCTTGGCCTCGGCCGTGGTCGCGCCTTCGCGCTGGCCCGTGTCACGCTCGTGCTGACGCACCCAGTTCAGCAGCGTCTGCGGCGTGCTGCCGATCTTGCCGGCGATCGATACGACCGCCGCCCATTGCGACGCGTGCTCTCCTTGATGCTCGAACACCATGCGCACCGCACGCTCGCGCACTTCCGGCGAAAACTTCACTGACTTCCTCATGATGGCTCCATCTTCTCAAACGAGGGAGCCTCCGCGAAAGCCGGGGCGGTTCAGGTCGGCCTCTTCGGAGATCGGTGAGTGGTATTCGGTCGCTGCGCTGGTCAGGGCTATGGAACCCATACCACATTGCGGCGGTCGGAGGGAGCTGCAGCGATCGCTGGCGGCCTTCCGCTATGAAGCCTGAATTTCTAACCTCCCCAGCTGGGGGGACATCGAACTGCATAGCTCATCCGCGTGACGGACGACATGAACCGCGATGCCCACCCTTGTTTTCGATCAAGGCCTATCGACACGCGTTGGCGCCAGGGGCTTCGAAGAGCTGCTGATCAGCAGGCGGGGGCTGCGCGTGAATGAAACCTGGACCGCTGATCGGCTGGGATGAGCGCAGAGGAAGCCGCTGCGCGAGGCTTCCGCACTTGATCACTTGTGAAGTGCCGGCTCGCCGAATCTCACGACGGCAGGCCCCGGCGTGTCTTTGCTGCGCCGTAACTACTCGCTGAGGGAGACGCGAAAAGGAAGCGCCCGCAAAGCGCAGGCGCTTCCGATCAAGCGAGGCTGATTTCCAATCGCTTGCCGAGTGCGCCAAGGGCACTCTGGAGAGCGTCAACCTTCGTGGTGTGCCGAAGGTTCGTCAGACGGTTCACGTCCTGCGCACTCGTGTGGAGTTTGCGCGCAAGCTCTGCCGGACGCACCTTCTGCCGCACCATCTCGTTGAGCAGCAGAACCTTTGCGACCAGACTAGCAGGAAGCTCGACGCAATCCTTACCCGCTGCCACCTTTCGAGGCAGGGGCACCTCTCGCCTATCTTCAAAGTAGAAGTCGAGCGCGGTGATCAGCGCGTCCTGTGCCATTTCCAAAGCTTCCGCCTTGGTATCGCCGGCGGTCAATGCCTCCGGGATGTCCGGGAAGGAGGCCATATAGCCCTTCCCATCCTTTCGGACTTCAACTTGATAACGCATGCAACAGACCTCTTCATAAAAACGGGTGATCGAGAAGCATCGGGACGACCCCTTTCGGGGCCTCCCCCTCACAAACCAAGCTGTTTCAAAATCGCCTTCCTGAGACCTTCGCCGAGCTCTTTGGCTGGGTGTCGAGGCAGCGTCGTTTGCTTCCCGTTCAGATAGACCTTCAAGTGCTTCTTGCCACTCTCAAAGGTTGCGCCCTGTTCGGCGAGCCATCGCTTGAACTCGCTCTGCTTCACGGATCCTCCGCGTGGTGAACATGGTGTAGATTATAAACAAAAATGCTAATGCGTCAACATTTTTGTTTATGACGACGATGAGGAAGGCCCGTTTGAAGCAGGCTGGTGAGGAAGGATGTAGTTGGTCGAAAACGCGCAGCGCATCCGATGCATTCGATAGTACGGATCGCAGCACCTACCTTCTTGCAATCACGGTTACCGGGGCCTTGCCTGTGCGATCGTCTTGCAGCGGCCGGAGATCCTCGGCTGCAATCACCGCGACTTCATCGCGTCCGTGCGCGCGCCTCACCAGTTCGTTGACCCGCGATTTGGCGTTCTGAAGCGATCAACGGTCAGGAAGGAGGGCCGGACGCTTGGAAGATTGTCGATTTGACGGTGGCAGGCCATTGATGTCGACCACCTATCGCATTCGCGAGCGTTCCTGTCAAGCGGGCAGAGGGAGCGCTGGGGCGTGCGTCGCGTCACCCAGGCCATCGATCTGCAGCGAGGAAAGCAGGAAGGGCCCTTGCACGGGCTTTTCCACTAGCTGCGCTCTGAAGCGGCCGGCCGCGGCGCCGACCTCTGCGGGATCGGCTGTTCCGGCGCGCGTTTTCCCCGTCAGCAACACCAGGGCACTGCGACGTGGCTGGTCCCGCACCGCCGCCAGCAGCGGCACCGCGTTCTGGTTGCCCGGCAGCAGCCAGTCGATCACGTAGCCATCGAACAAGCCCTTGGGAATGTCGCGGGCGAGATCCTCGGCCTTGAAGTAGGGCACGGCATCGATGCCGTCCGAACGCAGGATGCCGCACACCGATTCGGTGACGTCGCGCTCGTCGTCCAGCACCGCGACGCGCGGCACGGACGCGCTGGCATCCGTGATTTCCAACCGGGCCACGGGCCAGCACGCTTGGCCCACCGCTGCGGCATAGGGCACCACCACATAGGAGCCGGCGGCCTCCATTGCGACCAGGGCGCTGGCGGGGCTGGCCTGGGCGTCCTTGTCGAGCCAGACACGGCAGCCGATCTGCATCGTGCCCACCTTGAGCACGGCGGGCGAGCCTGAGGCGCTCCCCCCGATCGCACCCAGCACCTGAGCGAGGGGCTCGCCGAACCGATCGGCCAACGCCTGGAACTCGTCCAGCGTCCAGGCCGAACTCTTGTTCACTCGCAGGTAGGAAGCGGCGCGCGACAGCCCAAAGAACTCTCCAACGAAAGAGGAATGCCGGTGCCGGGGGATGCCATGGCGCTCCAACAGGGCTCGTACCAACTGGGCTGCGTTGGCGCCGCGAGGCCCCTGCTGCGACAAATCGGCCGAGGCGACTGGCTCGGCGGATTCAGGCTCATCGGAGGGGGTGGCGGGGGGCGCAGATTTCATCCGGGCTGGTTGTCTCTGTTTGTAAGACTGATTGCGCTAGACAGGGTCATCGCGCAGAGTCTTGTTTAATTAAGCGAAATTTGTGATCAAGATCGAAGAAGCGGATCAATTCTCGGCGCGAAGAGGCTCCTTTGTGCAGTCTTTGGTAGTATTGTCTCTCGAAACGAGAAATAATGGAACCGGGCGGAAAAGGCTTACAGCTATGCTCCGGGGCCAGATTGTCCAATTCGGCGAGACATCAAAGGAATGTCAATGGTACTGACTGCTGCGCTGCTGGATCAATGCGCGCCGCAGGTTTCGCCGGTGCTGATGCACGCGTTGGTGCGCGCCGAGTCGGGCGGCCGGCCGCTGGCCATCGGCATGGACCGGTCTCACGGCGCGGTCAGGCAGCCCGAGACACTGCAGGAGGCGATGGCCACCGCCAAGGCCCTGGTCGCTGCCGGCCGCAAGTTCTCGGTGGGCCTGGCGCAGATCCATGTGAGCAACGTGTCTCTGTACCGCCTGACCTGGGAACAGGCCTTCGATGCCTGCCAGAACCTCCAGGTGGGCCAGAAGATCCTCTGGAACTTCTTTCATCGCGCCACAGCGTCAGGCTACTCCGGCGTGGCGGCCGTCTGGGCGGCGCTGCGAGGCTACAACTCGGGCGGCGTGCACCGCGCGATCAGCGACGACTATGCAAGCCGGGTCTTCGCGTACATGAGCAGCGCGCCGCCCCAGGTGCAACTCGGCCGCGGCGTCGTGCCGGACGCCGCGGGCGCCCTCCAGCCCAACCCGCCATCGGAGGCGCCAGCCATCGCCGCGGCCGCCGGATCACCGGCTCGCAAACTGGACGTCGCCTCTCTCGCTCCGCCGCTCATCCCGCCCGATACACGCAGACCCGGAGAGTCCCTCGACATCTTCGAGAAGCCTGGCGCTCAGGCCGGCTTCTAACCCGTAGCCCGTTTTCCTTCGATCACTTCGTCAGGAGGTATCCATGTCCAACAAGCGCATTGCGTCCCCCATCGATCCATTGCGTGTCCAGCGTGCAGTGACCTGTGTCGTTCTGGGCAGCCGCGTCGCCGCCGTCGCGCTCGTCGTTGCCGGCGCGGCCAGCCCGGCCCTTGCGCAGACCCTCAGGCAGACAGGGGTGAACTTCTTCAACGTGATCTACGGCATCGTTGGCGTCGTGGGCGCGATCATGGGCCTGCTCACCCTCTTGAACTGGACCACCGGCAACTGGCTCGGCCGCGAGGATCCCAAGCGCACTTTCATGCAGGTGCTGTTTGCCACGGGACTGGCCTTCGCCATTGTGGCCATCATCCAGTTCATCAAGGAGACCGTGGGAAGTTCATCCTCCGGCATCTCCAACCTGTGAGCCGCGATATGTCGGATGAGTCGACCCGCGACGAAGAGCCAGCCTTGGAGCGCGCCGTGATCTACCGCGGCACGCAGGCACCCGTGCTTCAGGCCTACGTGCCGCTGCCCATCTTTGGAACGGAATGCATGCTCCTGCTGCTGTGCATGCGCCTCTTTGCCTTCTGGGCGCTGCTCCTACTGCCATTGCATCTGCTGCTGGTGCTCAAGACCAACGAGAACCCGTACTGGGTGCGTGACCTGGTGGCCGACTATCGCTTCCGGTGGTTCGCCGACAACAGGAATACCCACGGCCGCGGTGTCGTGAGCTTCAGCCCGCACCTCGCGCGCGCAGGACTCGATCGTGACCTGATGCATTGACGGAAAGGTCCCCATGTCCGCCCTTCCCAAGCTTCAGGCCGAGCGCAGCGTCGCCAGCTGCCTGCCGTACTCGCAGCAGATCGACGAGCACACCGTCATCACCTACGAGGGCGATCTCACCGAGACGATCTCGGTGCACGGACTTTCCTACGAGACCATCGGCCACAAGGAGCTCGACAGCCTGAACCAGCAATGGTTCTCGGCGATCAACAACGTGGCGCGCAGCCCGAACGTGGCGCTGTGGACGCACCTGGAGCGCCGGCGCGTGCGCTTCGACTTCTCGGGCGTCGAATACGACAACGCCCTGTCCACCGAGTTCGCGCGGCAGTACGCCACGAAGTTCGGTGGCGAGGCGCAGTTCACCAATCGGCTCTTCCTCTCGCCTGTGTACCGCCTGGCCGGCAACAAGGCGGACCAGATGAGCATCCGCCTGTCCAGCCGCACCAGCGAGGGCATGGCCGAGCTGCGCCTGCGGGCGCGCGACGAGCTGGCCAAGATCTCCGCACAGCTGATGGCCAGCCTCAAGCGCTACCACCCGCGGCGCCTGGGCACCTACTGGCAGGGCGGGCAGCTGTGTTCGCGCACCGCCGGCTTCTATGGGCGCCTGCTCAACAACACCGAGCGCCATATCAACCTCGGCGCCTACGAGTTGAGCCATGGTCTGCAGTCGGCGGCCCTGAACTTCGGGACCGAGACCGTGGAAATCCAGGGTCCGGCGGGATCGCGCTTTGCCGCCGTGCTCTCCCTCGTGGCGCCCTACCGCGCTGAGCAGCTCGATGCCAAGGTCTTCGAGGGGCTGCTCTCGGCACCTTTCGAGTTCGTGCTGAGCCAGTCCGTGACCGTGATGGCCTTCGACAAGGCCGATGCGCTGCTGCGCACCCAGTACAACAAGATCAAGTCCACCAGTGACAACGCGCAGCAGATGGAGGAGGTGGCCGCTGCCCGAACCCAGTTGCAGGCCGGCAGGTTCTCCATGTTCGAGCATGAGCTGGTGCTGATCGTCTATGGCGACACGATCAAGGAACTGAACCAGCATGTCAACGCGGCCGTGACGCTCCTGGACCAGAAGAGCATGAACACCTCGCGCGAGCGGGGAGGTGCGCTCATCTGCACCTACTTCAGCGCACTGCCGGCCAACTTCAGGTACGGCCGCATCCGCGCGATGCCCATCAGCAGCAAGAACTTCTCCAAATTCTTCCCGATGCACAACCACCTGTTGGGCAACAGCCAGGGCAGCCAGTGGGGAGCGCCCATCGCGCTGCTCAAGACAGCGGCCGGCGGGCCCTACTTCTTCAACTACCACGTCAGCCGCAACCGGCTGCTGGAGCAGGGCATTCGGCTGGACTACGACGACGAGCCGGCAGGCGGCGTCGCCGGCAACGAGGAAGAAGCGGCGGCCGCGGCCAATGATGCGGCTGACAGGCCCCGGACGCACCGCAAGGAACTGGGCAACTACAAGATCGTCGGCCGCTCGGGCGCTGGCAAGACGGTCGTCAAACTGGCCCTGCGGCTGCTGGCGCGCAAGCGTGCGCTGGCCAACGGACGTCGCCTGAAGATCTTCAGCTTCGACAAGGACTACGGCGAGGAGATCTGTGTTCGCGCCATGGGCGGGCGGTACTTCCGCATCGCAGGCGGCGAGCCCACCGGCATGAACCCGTTTTCCCTGCCGCCCACGCCTGAGAACCTGTCGCTGATCCTGAGCATCCTGTCCTGGAACGTGCAGTTCGATGGCAAGTACGCCATGACGCACAAGGACGAAGAGGACCTGCTGGGTGCCATCAGGCAGGTCTATCAGCTGGAGCCGACCTACCGACGCTACGCGCGCGTGCGCGACTCGCTGCCGACGCACAAGGAGAACAGCCTGTACCACGCCTTGGGCCGCTGGTGCGATGGTGGCGCGTTTGCCTGGGTGCTGGACAACGACGTGGATCGCTTCGATCTGACCGGTGCCGACACCTTCGGCTTCGACATGACGTATTTCCTGGACATCGAGGAGGCGCGCACGCCGATCCTGCGTTACCTGATCCACAAGATAGGCCAGCAAGCCGCCGGCGCGCCCCACATCATCGACATCGCCGAGGCGTGGAAGGCCCTGAAGGATCCCTCGATGCAGGTCTTCATCGAGAACAAGGGCCGCACCGTGCGCAAGGAGGACGGGATCATGGGATTGGATACCCAGGAGCCGGGCGACATCAGCAAGTCCCCGCTGGGCAGTACGCTGCTGTCGCAATTCCCCACCCAGATCATCCTGCCCAACGGGCAGGCGGAGAAGGACGACTACATCGAAGGCCTGAAGCTCACCCCGCGCGAATTCCACTTGGTGAAGAACACCGAGGAGAACGCCGGCAAGTTCCTCCTGAAGAAGGGCGCCGAGTCGGTGATGGTGAACATGGACCTGAGCGGCATGGACGACATGCTTTCCGTGCTCTCGGCGAGCCTGGACAACGTCGAGGTCATGCACGCCGCGATCGAGGAGGTGGGCGAGGACCCTGCCGACTGGATGCCCCTGTTTCTCAAAAGGAGAGTGTGATGAATCAGATGATCCATCGGATGCTGTGCAACTCGCTGCCGCCGCGGTGCCGTGCGGTCGCGGTCGCCTGGGCCCTTGGCCTGAGCCTGTCGGGCGGCGCGTCCGCGCAGTGGGCCGTGGCGGTGGTGGCGGATGCGCCCGCCACGATGAACCACGTCGAGACCATTCTCAAATGGACCGAGCAGCTCAAGTCCATGAAGGAGCAGCTCGACCAGATGAAGGACGTCTACAACACCCTGCAGGGATCGCGCAACCTGGGCAACATTCTGACCAACGACCTGATCAACCAATACCTGCCGCAGGACTATGTCGGCGCGGCCAATGCGCTCAGGAGCGGGGGCGGGTCATTTGCGGGCATCTCCGGGTCCCTGTCGGACATCGTACGGGCCAACCAGCTTCGAAGCTGTGCCGAACTGAACGCTGACGCCACATTGCGCAGGAGCTGCAACGAGCAGTGGCAGCAGCTGGCCCTTCAAAAGCAGATCGGCGACATGGGTTACCGAAAGGCGGCAGAGAACATCCGCAACCTGCAGATGTTCGTGCAGTCGATCAACGCCTCCAGCGATGTGAAGGCCGTGGGCGAGGTGCAGGCGCGCATCCAGGTGGAGACGGTGCGCATGCAGAACGAGCAGATCAAGCTCTCCACCATCCAGGCCATGCAGGAGGCGGACCGGCGGCTCCAGCAGCAAAGCGCAATCGACAACTTCAATGCGGGCATGGCACGCGGTTCGGCCGGCGGCATCAGGTTCTAGGCGATGAAGCACTACCTGTATACGCTTTGCGCGTCCGCTCTTTCGGCCGCGGTCCTGGTGGTGGGCTGCAACAAACAGGAGCGCGTCGAAGCGCCTCGGTTCGACCCGGAGTACATCGCCGCGGAGGCGGACAAGGGAAATCTGGGACCGCTCACCGAGGTCAATGAAGCCTGCTCTGCCGAAGTGAAGAAGAACGGACGGCGGCTGGCCGCGTGTGCCGCCCAGGATCAGGTCCGTGATCTTCGCAAGCCCGTCAACATTCGGTTCTAGAAGGGAATCGTGCGGTGGCGGACACCATCATCGGTGACATCTACAACAACTTTGAGCAGGCCCTCAACGGCTTCTACGAAGGCGCCGCCGCGGGGATTTCTGGCTATGTCATCCCCATTGCGTGGGTGCTTCTGGGTGTCTGCATGCTGATCTGGTGCTACCTCGTCATGGAAGGCAAGGTGGCAATGCCGATCTCGGATTGGCTGCTGAAGTTCATCGGCTTCATGGTGGTCCTTCACATCATGGGCCATGGCTATCTATCGTGGGTTGCCAAACCGATCTTCGAGCTTCCCTCGGAACTGACCACGGCCATGAGCCGGACAAGTTCAAGTTCACCCGATCTGCTGGGGCAGGTGAACGAGAAGATGGTCAATCTCGTGTCCGCCATGTTCACGGCAGGGACCAAGCTGCTGAGCGATCTGGCGATCGGGCCTGCAGTAGCAATGTTCCTGGTGGGCGCCATGACAGCGGCAGCGGCCTACCTGATGCTTGGATGGGCACTGTTTTGCATCATCTATGCGAAGGTGGGTCTGAGCATGGTGTTGGCTGTCGGTCCCTTTTTCATTCTCGCGTTGGTGCTACCCCAGACGCGAAGCTACTTCTACACGTGGCTCAATACCGCGCTGTACTTTGTGTTCTTCCATGTGCTATCGGCGCTCTTCATCTTCATGTTCATTGGGATCGCCAACTCCTATGTGAACAAGCTGAACTCGCAACTGGGCGCCTCGAGTGGAGGCGGAGGCGTCATGAGCATGGTGGCCAACCTGATTGGTGTCGGTGGGGCGGGTCTCAACGTGGTGGCGCTGTGCTTGCCGCTCATCCTCATCTCTTTGACCATGTTCTTCCTGTTCCTTCAGATTCCTGTGATCGCTTCATCGTTGACGGCGGGAAGTGGCGGTTCGTTTGGCGCCGGCCTGACCAGCGCAGTGCACTTTCGTTCCATGCTGAGCCGCATTCGCTCGAAGTAGGGGTTCGCGTGCGCACTCTGCTCGGCCTCGCAGTCATGTTGGCAATTTTTCTGGCCGGCTGCGGCGCACCCAAGCCGCCCGGATGGCCCTCGGGCGAGGAGCGGCCGATCAATCCCCAACGGCAGCCGCCGAAGGTCCCGCGGTGACGGACAAGGAGGCCTACTTCGCGCAGGCGCTGAACTGGGACACGCAGCAGCGTTTGGCCCTGGAGCGCCGTGCCTCGCGCAGCGTCAGGATCGCCTGGGCCTGCGGGATCCTGTGCGGCCTGTGTGTCCTGAGCGTCACCCTCCTGCTGCCGCTCAAGCAGATCGTGCCGGCCGTGATTCGCGTGGACAACGCCACCGGCGCCTACGATGTCCTGGCACCCGGGGAGACCGTGCAGCTGGGCCGCCAGCGTGACCAGAAGATCGTCCTGTCGGACGTCGCCCGCTACGTCCTGGCCCGGGAGGGCTTCACCCGGGGCGAGGCCGAATCCAACTACAAGACCGCCTATCTCATGTCCTGCGGGCCGGTGCGCGCCGACTGGGAGAACTACTTCAATCCTGAGGTCAACCCGCAGTCCCCCGTCAAGACCATGACGCCCACGGACTCGGAGCGGGTGGAGATCCAGAGCATCACCTTCCTGCCGACCGACCAGGATGACCTGCGCGTGGCGCAGGTGCGCTTCGACAAGACGGTCACTCGCGGCGTCTCGCCGCCGGTGCGCACGCGCTACATCGCCACGCTCACCATCCGCTATGACCAGGGCAACATCCCCTCCCAGCTCAAGGACCTGTACATCAACGCCTTCGGCTTCTGCGCGCTGAACTACCGCCGCGACCAGGAGGGGGTGCCTCAGGTGCTCGGCAACTCTGGAGGTCAGTCGCCCGCGCCGGGTGCCGGGCCGGCAGGTGGATCGGGCGCCGCGGCTGCGCCCGGCGTGACGCCGGCCAACATCGGCATGGGTGCCGGAGCCATTCGATGACGCTTCCCGCGAAGTCGGAGTTTGTTGGCCTTCTCGCGGGGCTTCTATGGATCGGGCTTGTGCACGCGGAGGTCGGCACCACCCCCTCGGCCAGCGACACCCGCATCCAGACCGTGCGCTACACCGGCGACAACGTGATCCGCATCGCCACCGCCGAGGGCGTCGTCACCACCATCGAGTTCGGCAGGAAGGAAGAGATCAAGGACTTCGCCATGGGCGACCGCGATGCGTGGCACGCGGCCATCAATGGCAACCTCTTCGTGCTCAAGCCCAAGGATGTGAAGGCGGACACGAACCTGACCATCTTCACCAACAGGCGCTCGTACCTCTTCCAGCTGCGCACCACCTCGCGAACGGCAAGGAACGTGGCGTACTGGGTGCGGCTGCAGTATCCGGAGCAGGAAGCTGGCACGCCCGAGGCGATCGCGCTGGCCCGGCAGGAGGCCGAGCGGCGCCAGATGAAGGACAACCTCGAGTCGTCATCGCACGAGGGCACCCTCAACCACGACTACTGGATCGTGGGCCCGCAGGAACTGCAGCCGCTGGCGATGCACGACAACGGCCGTCAGACCTTCATGCTCTTCAGCGCGGCGAACCCGCTGCCGGCGGCCTTCGTCATCGAGCCGGACGGTACCGAGAGCCTGGTGGACTATCACGTCGAGGGCGACACCATGGTGCTGCACCGCGTCGTGCAGCGCATTCTGCTGCGCCGCGGCGACCTGGTGGCGGGCATCACCAACCGATCGCCGGTCCTGCCGATCCAGTCTTCGCCCACCGGCACGGCCAGCGGCAAGGTCGAGCGGGCGGTGCGCGAGCCGCTGCGCTGAGGTGAACGAGGAACGCTCATGATCGAGATGAAGCAGGAAGCGCCGATTGCCGAGGTCGAGCGCGAAGGCCTGGTGGAGCGCCGGCGCGCCGCCGCGCCCGGGCAGAAGCTCATCCTGGCCGCCACGGCGATGATCGCGGCGCTGCTGATCCTCTTCGGTATTGCGAGCCGCAACAACTACTTCGGTCTTTTCGGCGCGGGAACTCCCTCCAAGCCCAAGGAGGAGGCCGATGCGCGCCCGCTGGCGGCGCCGGAAGTCAAGGTGCCCCTGGCGCTCGGTCCCCCGCCGCAGGCGCCGAGCTACGTGGAGTGTCCGGGCGGCCTGCGCCTGCCCATCGGGCTGAACTGCCCGGAGCAGGCTCCCAAGCAGGAAGCCGTCCAGGCAGCCCCGTCGGGGCAGTCGGAAGCGGATCGCATTCGCGAGCGCCGGCGCAAGAGCGGCATTGCGCTGAGCGCTGCCGCGCCGGTGTCTGCTGTTGCTGGCGCGCCCGGGTCGCCTGGCGCAACTGCCGCGGGTGCCCCGGGCCTGCCTGGTGCATCGACGTCCACGGGAAGGAACAACGCACTGGGCAATGCCCTGTCGGCCACATTCACGCCAAGCGTGAGCGCCGGCATCATCCGCAACCCGTCGATGACGCTGGCCAAGGGGACGCTGCCGGACTGCACCCTGCTGACAGCCATCCTCACCGACCAGCCTGGGTTTCTCAAGTGCATCCTGAGCGCTCCCGTCCTGTCGATGGACGGCAAGGTGGTCCTGATGGAAGCCGGCACGGCGATGGAAGGCGAGTACGCGCAAGGCGTGCAGTCCGGGCAGAAAGCCATCTTCACACTCTGGACGCGCGCCGTGACGCCCCACTTCGTGACGGTGCAGCTCAATTCGCCCGGGACCGACGCCCTGGGCCGCGCCGGGACCTCGGGCTACGTCGACAACAAGTGGTTCGACCGCTTCGCCGGTGCCATCTTCTTCTCGCTGCTGGAGGACGCCAAGGACATCTACATCGCCCGCGACGACGCCCGGGCATCGGCGCGTGCCTCGGCCAATGGCGGCGACACCTACAACATCGGCACCCAGGGCCTGTACTCGCAGATGAACAACACCGACAGCACGACCAAGGCCATCGTCGAGGAGATGCTCACCCAGGGACGGCAACTGCGCCCGAGCCTGTACAAGAACCAGGGCGAGATCATCAAGATCTTCGTGGCGCGGGACGTGGATTTCTCGACCGTCTATGAGTTGCGGCCAGCCGCCGCGCAGATGTATCCCGCGCGTGTTGGCGCTGCGGGCCTCGCGGGCGAGGGCGGCTAGGCATGGGCAGCTCGGACAAGTACGTTTCCATCCTTGCGCACCTGCGCGCGCTGGAGGCTTGGATGGCGGACCCCGAGGTCAACGAGATCGCCGTCAATGCGCCCGGCGTGGTGCAACTGTGGAAGCGCGGCGTCTGGGAGCAGGTGCAGGCGCCTGCCATCGGCTTCGAGTACCTGCAGGCACTGGGCAACTTTCTCGCCAATCTCTCACAAAAGCCCTTCGACGAGGGCGACCCGATCCTCTCAGCCTACCTGCCCGGCGGCGAACGCATCGAGATGACCATGCCGCCGACGGCGCCGCGCGGCATGATCTACCTCAACCTGCGCAAGCACACGAGCCAGTCCTTCGAGCTGGGCCAGTTCGTCGAGCAGGGATATTTCCGGCACACGCGGCATGCCTTCTGTGCTTCTCTCGGCGAGCGGGGCCGGCAGGTGCTGGGCGAGCAACTGGAGCCGGCGCAGCTCAAGCTGTGGGATCTGGCGCGCGCCGGCGACTGGCCCGCCTTCCTGGCGCAGGCGGTGGCGTCCCGCCAGAACTTGATCGTCTCCGGTGCGACCGGCAGCGGCAAGACCTCCTTCATCCGAGCCCTGATCGAGATGATCCCGGCCTGGGAGCGCCTCATCACGGTGGAGGACACCCCGGAGATGCCGCTGCGCAATCACCCGAACTCGCAGGCGCTCTTCTATCGGCGCGACGCGCACGGGGGCGGCGAGCGTGTCGTCGGCGCCACGGCCAAGCAGGTGCTGCAGGCCGTGATGCGCAAGACGCCCAATCGTGTGCTCCTGGCCGAACTGCGCGGCGACGAGACCTTCTACTACGTGCAGAACGTGCTGAACTCGGGCCACCCGGGCGGCATCACCACGGTGCACGCGAACTCTCCGCAGGAGGCCTTCGTGCGGGTGGCGCTGCTCATCAAGGCCTCGGAGGAGGGGCGCAGCCTCGCGCTGGACGAAATCCTGCGGCTGCTGCACACGCTCGTGCACGTGGTGGTCCAGCTGGTCTTCGACCGGGAGCGCGGCCGGCACGTGCCGGCCATCTACTACGACCCGATGTATGCGCTGTCGGTCGTCAGGTAGCGGAGGGATTCAGCGCAGTCCACGGCCCCGGCGGATTGCCGCGGCCGAACCAAGGAAGGATGGGTTATGAACAGGATCCAGTTGATCGGCCGGCTCGGCCGAGATCCCGAGGGAGCACAGGGCGGCAAGGGGGCCTATGCGAGTTTCAGCGTGGCGACCCACGAACACTGGACGGACCGTGCCACCGGCGAACGGCGCGAGCACACCGAATGGCATGACGTGGTCTGCTATGACCGGCTGGCCGAGATCGCCCTGGCGCACCTGGCCAAGGGCAGCGAGGTGTATGTGGAAGGGCGTCAGCGCTCGACGCAGTGGACCGATAAGGAGGGCCGGGAGCAGCGCAATGTCGAGGTGCGTGTGGATGAGTTGAAGATGCTGCGCCGCGCACCGCGGGCGGAGCCGGCGGCTGCTGTCGCCAAGGGGCTCGCGTCCGTGGAGACGCTGCTGCGGGACATGGCGGGGGGCAAGCGCAAGGAGGTGGAACTCCTGGATGTGGCCAGCATGGTCGGCGCCCTGCGCGCCAGCCTGGCGGGTGACGACGCCAAGGGTCGGATCGATGGCCGTGAACCAGCGCAGGCTGCAGTCTGCTGAGACGACGGTGGTGGCCCGGCCACTGTCAGGTGCGGCAGTCAGCGTCGACGCGCAGCAGGTGACGCCGTACACGCGCGGCAAGATGGCCAGCCGCAGTGTGTCGGCACAGATGCGCAGGGATGGCCGGACGGTTGTCGACGCGGAGCCGGCAGTACGGCAAGGAGCGATGCGGCGGTGATGTGCCGCGCCAAGTTAACGGAACTCGAACGGATTGAACAACGGCACGTCGAACTGCCTGAAGTCGGCGATGTTTCGTGTGGCGACGGTGAGGCGATGGCGCATGGCAGTCGCAGCGATCATGGCATCCTCGTACAGCGTGTTCGAACGTCGATGCATCAGCCGGGCCCAGGTGCGAAATGTCTGCGCGTCCATCGACAGCAATTGATAGGACCCGGCCAGTCGATCGGCCCAGCGCTCGATGTCGTCGGCTTTGACCGCGTCCTGCTCCCGTGTCATCTCGATGCCGGCCTGGATCTCACCCAGCGTGACAGCCGAGATACGCAGATCCGCGTCGGGAATCGATTGAAGCCAGGCCAGAACCCCTCCGTGCGGCTTGGGGCGACGTAGTTCGGAAACGACGTTGGTGTCCAGGAGATACATGTGAATCGTTCGCGCCCTTAACTCAGCGCTTGCACCGGTCGACGGCGGGCGCGCCCACGCCGACGCTCAGGCGTCAACTGGTCGATCCGCGCTTCCGGTGCCAACAGGAGGTCCTTGAGGCCGGGCTGGGCGGCCTGCTGCATCTGCTTCCACTGCGCCGCCGGCACCAGGACCGCTGCTTCGGCTCCGCGGCGCGTGACCATTTGCGGCCCTTCCGAGAGGCAGGCATCCAGAAATTCGCTGAATCGGGCCTTGGCATCCTGAACAGGCCAAACATGCATGATGCTCTCCATATGACTGGTCAGATAACTAGTCATTTTATGCCGGGATGCCCGCAGATGCTGCCCCGCTACCCGAAAGTCGTAGTTGGAGGCCACCGACTGGCAGCGCCGAATGCCTGCATACTAAATATTTGCTGTACAGCAGATCATCGGAAGAGCTCAAAACATTTGGCTGGATGGAACATTTGCTGATCAACAAAATATTGAGGAAATGCTAATATTTAGTGATGCAGGCCGCGCCCGCTTCGCAACACCCCAACCCGCTGGATCATGCCCTGGTGGAGCACTTCACCCGCGCTCTCCAGGGGGCCGGGGTCGAACTCGCACCGGAGCGCGAGTACGAAGTGGAATACGAAGCGCTGGACGGTCCGCAGCGCGTGGACGCTATCGTCCGCCTGAAGGATGTGAACCGCCCCGGCTTTCGCGGAGGCCGGTTGGCTTGAGTCAGGCCGTGCTGTCCTGCTGCTCAAGATTGCGATAGTAGTTGGCCTCGAACTCG
>NZ_JQKD01000077.1 GCF_000745855.1 Xenophilus azovorans DSM 13620 | reverse complement strand
CGGGCATAGTGTTCACGAATCCACCTAGAGTTGAGTGGATTCGAGACTCCTATACGCCTTGCCGTAATTCAAGATGGGAGGACTGGACGCTCACCTTCGAGCATCACGATGGCCGTTTGATCTCAGAGCCAGTTTCGACGTGCCAGGATCTCTTGCCAGCGGGCGAAGAAGATTGCGACAGCCGATGGCGCGAGTGGCTCGCCGGCCAGCGCGCTTGGCGCAGTGAATGGCGCGTGCGGCGTCGTCACGCTGCGGTAGCCGAGCATGCGCAGCTTCAAATTCAGGTCCAGCGTGCTCAACAGGAGCGGCAGCCCTTCGTCAAGCCCTTGGACCTCCTCGAGCACCGAGCGACGAATCGCCAGAACCCTGCTCGCACCGATCGGCCATTCGCAATGGAAACGCTTCAAGGCGTCGAGCGGCTGCGGTCGCACAGATGGCGTGCTTGCGTCGGCGTAGGCATCGCGCAGTTGCTCCCGAGACACCGCGCCTTCGATGTTGCCTGCAGCATCTGCCACTAGGGCGTTGACAATGCCCACGTCCTGCTGGAGCGAGAAAGACAGCAGAGCCCACCATGGCCAATCTGCCGATGACGGGTAGGCATTCGCGATGAGAACCAGGTGCTCGGTCTCGCAATTGCGCCAGAGGGTGTTGAATTGAGCCGTGACGCTGGGATAGTTGCTGGCCGAGCCGATGATCCGGACAGGAACCGACCCGAAGCCCGGCCCGACAACGCCTCGTGCGGCAGCCTCATGCGCGATCACCCGCAATGGCTGGTCTAGATCCGCCGGACTGGACAGGCCGGCCAGTAGCGCCTGCAGCCAATGAGCGTCGTCGCGCCCCGGCGCTTTGGGTGCGTCGTGATGAGCGATTGCAATCGTCAGCGGGGGCGGAGGAATGCCGGCGTTGAAGCGTACGCGCAGTTGCAGAGCGCTGCGCACCGGGTCAGGTAGCACGTCAAGGGCGTGTCCGGCTGCTTCGGCCCACGACTGCACTGCGCGTTCCCGCAAGGCCTGCGGCGCCGTGGTACGTGCGCGGCTTCGGCGGACTTCCGTATCCGCGGCGCGGTCGATAACCATGCCGGCTGCGGCTGCTCGCAACAGCAGGTCGTAGATGGCTGCTTCGCCGTGTTGCGGTCGGATGCTGCCCAACTGAGCCAGTGCGTCAGCCTGGATGGCGATCGGCACTCCCACGTAATCTTCCGCGGTCAGGCGGGCCAGGTCGAACTCCGGCTTGGGACCACAGCACGGCGCGCTGTCGATGGATTCATCGAAGTAGAAGAGCGAGACGTCCCGCCGGATGGCGGCGTTGCGCGCCAGAGCTGCATCGAAGAACGGTGGGTAGCGGCAATCTTCATCTCCGATGACATACCAGTGCTGCCCTTCGGCGATGGTGGCCGGGTGTCCATTTGTGTCCCACAGCGTGGCGTCGGCGTGCACCGACAGGCGGATAACGACGAGCATTCCAGGAAGGGCCGGGAGAGTCATTGTTGCCGGGCAGGTGAGTCGAGCAGCAGCTGGCTGACCTGCTCTTCAATGAGGGCACCGACGTTGGCGGCGCAGAGGTCATGCGCGATGCGTTCCCGGGCTCGCTGGGCGATTGTTGTGTCACCGCGCATGACGCAGTCTGCCGCCTCCTGAAGCGACGCGCTCAGATGGGCCTCATCGATGCTGGCCCACATGTTGCCCTGGACGTAATGTCCATGTGTGGCTTCGAGGGCGGTCATGGTGTAGCGGACCGGAAAGCCGCAGCTTGCGTCGACGAAGTCACGGGTGCCGCCGTAGTCGGTGGCTACCACTAGCTTGCCCAGCGCCATGGCCTCGGCGACGGTCAACCCGAACCCTTCGGAGCAGTGCGGCGAAGCATAGATGTCGGCCATAGACATCAATCCCTGCATGGCCTGCGGTCCGAGTGCCATGTTGAGCAGCAGCACGCCGGAGGTGCGCTGACACAGATTCAGGAGGTGACGGCCGGCTTCAACAGAGTCGAACAAGTTCTTGGTCTTGAGGATCAGTCGCCATCCCTGTGCCGCAAGGCCCGACCGGGCAAAGGCGCGCACTAGCGCGAAGGGGTTTTTGCGCACAAGATAGCTGGCGCCATCGAAGGCGAAGAGGATGGTCCGCTCCTCGGTGCCGATCCCGAGTTGCCGGCGCAGGTGCTGTAGGGCGCTGGTCGGAGGGATGCTTGCAGGTATGGGCACCACGTGTGGCACTACGGCCACGGGCAGATCCGAATGAGCCGCCAGCACGTCCTGGCAATAGCGGCTGGGGGTCCAGATAGCGTCGACGCTCTCGAAGCCGCTTTGCCAGTTCTCGGGAATACGATCGGTCTCCCACACCCAGATTCCGACCCGAATGCGGGTCTGCTGGATTTCCAGCAACTGTTCGTCGGTCAGAAACGAGCGCCAGCCATCGGGATTCAGGTGCACAACCGCGATGTCGGCTCGGCCGGGAAAATCGCGGATGTCCACCGCAGGCGCGGTACGCGCATGCACATGGAAGGATCGGCGGACGGGGCTCAGGTGCAGCCTCATTCGGGTGTGGCGCAAGGCAGACACGTAGGAGCGGCTGGCAACGCCCAGCCCATTGTTGTAGTTCCATGGCCCGGTGAAGAGCATCCGGGGAGGGAGTTCATGGGAATCGGTCCTTGCCGACTCGTGCCTCATTCCGTGGGGCTCCTTCGGGTGTGGCGGCAACGGCGCTGAAGCCGTTTTGCACAGTGACGGGCCGATGCACGCGTCGGCGCTCTGATCGGCAGGCGTCTGCCGGTTTACCTGATTGCCGGGATCGTTCGCGGTCTGCAGCACCCGGCAGCGAAGACCTGCGTTGCGCAGTGCGGCGGTAAATAGAACTTCGTAGTGCCGCATCTCGTCCTCTTTTGTCGGGAGGCTGTGGACGTCGTGGATGAAGCGCAGCAGTGCCATCGATCGAAGCGCACCGGGGCGTAAGACCAGGAAGTCGCTCGCGAGATGCCAGCCGCCCTCGTGATGCGCCGCCATGCCGGCCACGTCGGCTTCCTCGACATCTAGGCATTCGAGCACGTGAGGGTACGCCTGCGTGCCATACCGCTCGATGAGGCCGTCGTGCAGCAGATAGAGCGCGTCGCTGTCGAGGAGCCCGGGCTCCAGCCTTAGCACATGAGCCCAGGCCGCAAAAGCAAAACCGCGGTCCTGCCGCTGCGCCACAGCATCAACGTGCGCGGTGATGGCGGAGAGGCTGCCGCCTGGCGTCGTGTCCGTCGCGACGATCAGCACGATCCGGATGCCGTGATGCCCGAGCGCATCGACAAGCTGCTGCACACGAGGATTGAGTTCACCGCCTAGCGTGCGTGTGACGAACAGCACCACTTTGCCGCCCGCAATCAAGTCTGGGCGCTTGAGCCAGCAGATGCTGGCATCGGTGACCGGAGGGTGCGCCGAGCGAGGCGCTTCGAATGGATTGGGCCGGTGACCTGCCGCAGCGCCGCGCAGCAGAAAGTGCGTCAGTGCGTCTTGCTCCGCAGTTCCGACGAGGTAAGTTTCTGCATACCATCGCGCTGCGAAGTGAGGTGATGGGTCTGCTCGTCGTGCCGCGCCGTGCTGGATGTAGTGCCGCAGCGGATAGCCATCGGTCCACCGATCGATCCCATAGCGGTCGGCGTACCAGCCGGTGTCGAAGTAAGGGTTGGGGTTGCGTGCTTCGCGGCTACCCGCGCGGATGTAGTGAAGCAGGGGGTTGGTGCCCGTCGCGGCCACGTCCGGGTAGATGCGCAGATACCACGCACTGAGAAATAGCGGGTGAGGATTCTTGCCTTCACGCCCGCCGTGAAGCAGGAAGTGCAGCATGGCTCCACCCGGAAATTGCTGTGCATGCGGCGCCTCCTGAAGATAGTGCGCATGGCAGAACAAGCCGGACTGGCGCAGCGTCCAACAATCCTGCAGGAGGCGACGGTCTGATTGCAGCGCTTGCACGAAGGCACGCAGCCCGGAGCTGAGCAGCAAACGCAGTTGCTTCGTCATGTGTTTGACCAGCGCGCCGATGAGTTGCGGAGTCATGCGCACAAAGCTTCAGCGACGGCGTGAGGGAGCATGTTTCCTGTGGGCGCCCGTGTCCGCTCAGGGTCTTGCCGCGTCCTGTTCGTCTTGAAGAAGCTTCTCGATCGAAACATCTGTATCAACGATAGAGCCGTGCGCCAGATGAATGACCTTGGTGCACTCCTTGGCAATCAGCTTAAGCGAGTGCGACGCCAGCACCAGAATGCCCGAGCCGGACACCACTTCGCGCATGCGCCTTTCGGCCTTCTCCGTAAATTCTGCATCGCCCACCGACAGCCACTCGTCCATCAGCAAGATGTCCGCCTGCACGCTGGTCGAGATCGAGAAGGCCAGCCGCATCATCATGCCCGTGGAGTAGGTGCGCACCGGCATGTTGATGTATTCACCCAGGCCGCTGAATTCCACGATGCCGGGCGTCAGCCGGTCGATCTCGCGCTTGCTCAGGCCCATGACTAAGCCGCGCAGCATGATGTTCTCCATGCCGGTAGCGTCAGCCTCGATGCCCAGGGCCGGGTCGATCAGGCTGGTGACGCTGCCTTGCCGCACGAACTGGCCCGTGGTCGGCTCGTAGACGCCGGCCAGCGTGCGCAGCAGTGTTGACTTGCCGGCGCCGTTGTGGCCTACCAGCCCAAGGCGATCGCCGGCCTTGAGTTCGAGGTTGATGTGACTCAGCGCCTGTACCACAGTGACGCCTGTTTCCTTGCCGAAGCGGCCGCCCGTCACGGAGGCGGCCAGCGTCTTCTTCAGCGACGCGGCGCCCGCGCCGTAGATGGGAAAGCTGACGCTGACGTCCTTGAGTGAGATGAAGGCGCTCATGGAGGATGCTGCCGATGAAAGGGGAAGAGGGGGTTCACAGCCAGTAGACGACGCGGCGGCGGTACTTGCGGAAGAGCAGGGCGCACACCACGACGTTCACCACCGTCCAGCCGAGGATGCCGAGCCAGCTGTGCAGCGAGGCCTCGCCGCCCATCAGCGGGGTGCGAAGCAGGTCGAGCATCTGTGCCAGCGGGTTCCACAGGATGTACTGCGCGCGGCCGGGCAGGTTCTCGGGCAGCCAGAAGACGGGCGTGAGGAACATCAGCATCTGCATGATGCTGGTCACGATCTGGGTCACGTCGCGGTAGCGGGTGCAGATCAGACCCAGCCACAGGCCCAGCGCATGCGCATTCACGATCATCAGCAGGAAGGCAGGGAACACCAGCAGCGCGTCCCACGACAGGCTGATGTGGGCCCACAGCGCCACCGGGATGTACAGCACGATGTGGTGCGCGAACTGGATGACGTTGCGCGCCAGCGTGCGCCAGACGAACAGGGTGATGGGGAAGTACCCCTGCCGCAGGTAGTGCGCCGCGTTGACGAAGGAGTTGCAGGAGTCGGTGACGGTGCCGGAGAGAAAGCCCCAGAAGATGATGCCCAGCGCCAGGTGGGGGAAGAACTTCGACAGCTCGGTGCCGAAGAGCGAGGCGTACAGCGGCCCCATGCCGCCGATCATGGCGCCCATGCTCAGCGTCAGCCACAGCGGCCCGAGCATGGAGCGGCGGTAGCGCAGCACGATGTCGAACCAGGCCAGGGTCCACCAGATGTCTGTCCTGCGGGTTCCTTCCCACCAGTCGCTCCATGCGCTGCGGTGGAGGTTGGAATGCACTTGGCTCATGTCGGGTTGTCTTTCTGAAGGCGCATGCGTTCCCGGTGGCATGGATGTGCCGGGCGCTGGCTGGAGCGCGAGGGGAGGGGCGGGCGGAGGAACCGATAATTTTACGGGCCAGCCCGCGCGGGCCCGGACTTCGCGCAAGGCGCCTTCTTTCCAGCCGCATGAGACCTTCCAAGCCCGTTCTTCCCCCAGGCCAGGACGCCGCACGCGCAGCGGCCTCCCTGCGTTCGCAGGATGTGCCCACCGCCGCGCACCTGGCCGGCCAGGTGCGGGCGCTGATGGCGGAGCTTCAGGCGCTGCGGCAGTCCAGCAGTTGGCGGCTCACGGCGCCCCTGCGCCGGGCCGCCGCAGGCCGGCTTCGCCCGCGCGGGGCCGCCGGCGAGGCGCAGGCCGCCTACGCCGCCTGGCTGCAGCGGCATCTGGCCGAGGAGCCGCCGCCCGGCCCGGCGGCGAGCGGGCCGGCGCCCCGCATCTCGATCGTGATGCCCGTGTACGACCCCGACCCGCGCTGGCTGCGCGCGGCCATCGACTCGGTGCGCGCGCAGAGCCATGCCGAGTGGCAGTTGTGCATCGCCGACGACGCCTCGACGCGGCCGGAGGTGCCCGCGCTGCTGGCGGAGTACGCGGCGGCCGACGCGCGCATCCAGTGGGTGCGGCGGGCGGCCAACGGCCACATCTCGGCCGCGTCCAACTCGGCGCTCGACCTGGCCACTGGCGACTGGATCGCGCTGCTCGACCAGGACGACCTGCTGGCGCCGCATGCCCTGCGCTGGGTGGCCTGCGAGATCCAGGCGCATCCCCGCGCACGGCTGATCTACTCGGACGAGGACAAGGTGGATGCGTCCGGCCGCCACTTCGCGCCCCACTTCAAGCCGGACTGGAACGCGGAGCTGCTGCGCTCGCAGAACTTCGTCTCGCACTTGGGCGTGTACGACGCGCGGCTCGTGCGCGAACTGGGCGGCTTCCGGCCCGGCCTCGAGGGCGCGCAGGACCACGATCTGGTGCTGCGCGTCTCGGAGCGGCTGAGCGGCGATGCGGTGCGCCACATCCCCCGCATCCTGTACCACTGGCGCGCCCATGCCGGCAGCACCGCCGGGCAGGCGGCCGGCGGTGCCAAGGCCTATGCCGAAGAAGCCGGCCGCCGCGCTGTGCAGGCGCACCTCGACCGCCTGGGCCGCACCGACATGGCGCTGGCCACGCCTTATGGCTATCGGGTCAAGCCGCGCTTCTTCCAGGCGCCGCCGGCGGTGTCGGTGGTCGTCGTGGGCGCGCAGGGGGCCGAAGGGCTGCTGGCCACGGCGCGGGCGCTGGTGCAACGCACCGCCTACCCTCTCTACGAGATCGTGCTGCTGGACCTGGAAGGCAGCGACGGCACGCGCTCGGCGCTGGCCGGGTGGTGCGCGCAGCCGGGCTTCGCCGTGGTCTCGCGCGATGCCGGCGAGGCCGTGCCGTCGGCCCTGCGGCGTGCCGTCGCGGCGGCTGGCGGCACCCTGCTGTGCTGGATGCGGGCCGGGCTGGCGCCGTGCGATGCCGACTGGCTGGATGAACTGGCCGGCCGGGCGCTGCAGGACGAGGTGGGCGTGGTCGGCGGCCAGGTGCTGGATGCGCAGGGCCGCGTGGCCGACGGCGCCCTGCTGCTGGATGCGGGGCGCGTCGCCGTGCCGGCCTTCGCCGGCGAGCGGCCTGGCGAGGGTGGCTACTTCAACCGCGGCAGCCTGGCCCAGCAGTTCTCGGCCGTCTCGGGCGGCTTCGCGCTGCTGCGGCGCGCGGCGTACGAGCAGGCCGGCGGCTTCGGAGACAATCCCGCGTCCTTCCGGCTGGCCTTCGTGGACCTGTGCCTGCGCCTCGGCGCCGCCGGCCTGCGGACCGTCTGGTCGCCGTACGCGGAATGCGTGCAGGTGCTTCCCGCGCAGGCCGGGCCGGACGACGACCCCACCGATGAGCTCCGTTTCATGACCACCCGCTGGCGCGACGTTCTGGCGCGCGATCCCTTCCACAACCCCCATCTGGCGCCAGGCCGGCTGGCCTTCGACGCGCGCCGCGCCGCGGCCGACCCGGAGGGCGCCGAATGAGTTCGCCTCCCGGCATGCTCGCGCGGCTGTACCGCACGGCGCTGCTGGTGCCCGCCGCGGTGCGCAAGGGCGGCGGCGTGGGCGGCATGCTGCGGCGCGCGGTGCAGATCTTCCGCGACAAGGGCTTCAAGGGCGTGATGCGTTCCGCCGGCGTGCTGGCGCAGGGCGGCGGCCCGCCGCTGATGGCTGACCCGTCCCGTCCCGACCGCCTGCAGTACCGGGAGTGGATCAAGCGCTACGACCTGCCGCTTGCAGATGATGTCCGCCGCACGCTGGCGGCCGACCTGGCGCAGTGGCCGGAATGCCCCCGCTTCGTGGTCGTGCTCGACGCCCGGCAGGCGGGCGAGGCGCCGCTGGCGCGCGCCGTGCAGTCGCTGTCGGTGCAGTCCTTCGGCGCATGGCGCTGCATCGCCTTCTGCGATGCGGGCGACGACCGGCGGCAGGCCTGGCTTCGGGTGCTGGCGCAGGCCGAGCCGCGCGTTGCCATCGCTTCGGGGGCGGCCGGCGAAACCGTCGAACTCCGGCACGGCGAATGGCTGTCGCTGCTGGACGGCCGCGACGCCCTGGCGCCGGATGCCCTGCTGCGCCTGGCCCGGGCCCTGCGCGACCACCCCGGCGCGCAGATCGTGTACACCGACGAGGACCGCATCGCCGACGACGGCGCACGCTCGGCCGGCTACTTCAAGCCGGCGTGGAACCCCGACCTGGCCCGCTCGCAGGACTACCTCGGGCGCCTGGGCGCCTTCGAGGGCGGGCTCGTCGGGCGCGCCGGGGGCTTCCGCCTCGGCGGGGACGAGGCGGCAGGCTACGACCTGGCGCTGCGCTGCGCCGACGCGGCGGGAGAGGACGCCGGGCGCATCGTGCACGTGCCCTCCGTGCTGTACCACCGCCACGTGCACGACGCCGCGCGGCCCGATGCGATGGACCCGGCCGAATACGCGCCGCAGGGCGGCGAGGCGGCGCTGCAGGCCCACCTGGACCGGCATGGCTGGCTGGCCCGCGCCGAGCGCGACGCGCCGGGCTTTCGCGTGCGTTACGCGTTGCCTGACCCTGCGCCGCTGGTCACGCTGATCATCCCCACGCGCAACGGTCTCGCGCTGGTGCGGCAGTGCATCGACAGCATCCTGGATAAGACCGACTACCCGCACTACGAGATCGTGCTGGTGGACAACGGCTCCGACGATCCCCAGGCGCTGGCCTATTTCGAGCAGCTGAAACAGCATCCGAAACTGCGCGTGCTGCGCGACGACAGCCCCTTCAACTACTCCGCGCTCAACAACCAGGCCGCCGCCGTCGCGCGCGGCGAGGTGCTGGGCCTGATCAACAACGACATCGAGGTCATCTCGCCCGGCTGGCTGGGCGAGATGGTGTCGATCGCGCTGCAGCCCGGCGTCGGCGCCGTGGGCGCGCGCCTGTGGTACCCCAATGGCACGCTGCAGCACGGCGGCGTGGTGCTGGGCTACCGGCGCGGCGTGGCCGACCATGCGCACCGCCACCTGCCGCAGGGCGAGCCCGGCTACTTCGGTCGGGCGGCGCTGCTGCAGACCTTCAGCGCCGTCACCGCCGCGTGCCTCGTCGTGCGCAAGGACCGCTTCGACGCCGTCGGCCGGCTGGACGAGGAACACCTCAAGGTGGCCTTCAACGATGTCGACCTGTGCCTGCGCCTGCGCGAGGCCGGTTGGCGCAACGTGTGGACGCCGTATGCCGACCTGTACCACCACGAGTCCGCCACGCGCCCGTCGGACCTGCGGCCGGAGCAGGTCGAGCGCTTCAAGCGCGAGGAGCAGTTCATGTTCGACCGCTGGGGCGAACTGCTCTTCAACGACCCGGCCTACAGCCCCAACCTGACGATGGCGCAGGAGGACTTCAGCCTGGCCTGGCCGCCGCGCGAGGCGGCCAAGGGGTTCGGGCGATGAGTGGCGCTGCGGACGTCTCCGTCGCGCTGTGCACCTGGAACGGTGCGCGCTTCCTGGCCGAGCAGGTGCGCAGCATCTGCCTGCAGACGCTGCCGCCGCGCGAGATCGTGCTTTCCGACGACGGCTCGTCGGACGACAGCGTGGCGGTGGTGCGCCGCACCGTGGCCCAGTGCCTGCAGGAGCGGCCGGGCCTGGCGATCGACCTGCGCGTCATGGTCAACCAGCCGGCCCTGCGCGTGACGAAGAACTTCGAGCAGGCCGCCGCGGCCTGCCGCGGCGCCCTGATCGCGCTGAGCGACCAGGACGACGCCTGGGTGCCGGACAAGCTCGAGCGCATCGTGCCCGCCTTCCAGGCCCGGCCCGGGCTGCTGCTGCTGCATTCCGACGCCCGCCTGGTCGACGGCGCCGGCGCGCCGCTGGGCGGCACGCTCTTCCATGCGTTGGAGACGAATCGCAGCGAGCTGGACCGCATCCACGGCGGACGCGCCTTCGACGTCTATCTGCGCCGCAACCTCGTCACCGGCGCCACCGCCGTGTTCCGGCGCGAGCTGCTCGATGCGGCGCGCCCCTTCCCCGTCGAATGGGTGCACGACGAGTGGCTGGCCATCATCGCCGCCGCCCTCGGCGAGGTGGACGTCATCGAGGCGCCGCTGATCGACTACCGGCAGCACGGCGGCAACCAGATCGGCGCGCGCCGCGACACCTTCGGCGAGAAGCTGCGCAAGGCCCTGGGCTCGCGCGGCGACACGCACGTCAAGCGCGCCGTCAAGGCCGAGCAGGTGCTGGAGCGGCTGCTCGGCTTCGGCGAGCGCATCAGCCCGCAGCGCATCGAGCAGGTGCGCGGCAAGGTGACGCACCAGCGCTTCCGCGCCCACCTGCCGCCCTCGCGGCTGGCGCGCATCGGCCCGGTGCTGCGCGAGGCGGCGACCGGCCGCTACGATCTCTACGGGCGCGGGGTGCGCGGCATCGTGCGCGACCTGTTCGAGGCCGTGTGAGCCCGCGTACCCACGACAAGAACCATCCATGCAAAGCCCCTCTGCTTCCCACGGCGCCGGCCCCTCCGGCGTCGTGGTCGTCATCCCCTACTACAACGGCGCGAAGTTCATCGAGCGCTCGCTGGCCAGCGTGTTCGACCAGACGCTGCCGGCCGACGAGGTGGTGGTGGTCAACGACGGCTCCCGCCCGGAGGAGCGCGCCTTCCTCGACCAGATGGCGGCGCGCTGGCCGATCCGGATCGTCGACCAGGCCAACGGCGGCCAGGGCTCGGCGCGCAACACCGGCGTGCGCGAGTCGTCGGCGCCCTACATCTCCTTCCTCGACCAGGACGACTTCTACCTGCCCACCCACATCCGCGACCTGCGCGCGGCGGTGCCGGAGGACGACCCCTGCTTCGGCTTCGTCTATGCCGACCTGGCCGAAGCCGAGGGCGACGGCAGCATCGTGCGCTGGGGCATGGTCAAGGAGCACACCGAGCATCCCAAGCGCAACCTGCACCGGATGCTGCGCGACGACCTGTTCATCCTGCCCTCGGCCTCGCTGATCGGGCGGCGCGCCTTCGAGGCGGTGGGCGGCTTCGACACGCAGTTCATGGGCTACGAGGACGACGACCTGTTCCTGCGCCTGTTCCGCCGCGGCTTCACCAACCACTATCTGGACAAGGTCGTGACCGTGTGGTGCATCCACACCGGCAGCACCTCCTTCGACATCCGCATGGTGCGCAGCCGCTTCAAGTACTTCAAGAAGCTGGTGGCCGACTTCCCGGACCAGCCGCGCTTCAGGCGCTTCTTCCTGCGCGACTGCTTCATCCCGCGCTTCGGCCGCTACTTCATCGACCACGTCATCGAGGCCGTGAAGGCCGACGACGCCAACCGCGCCGAGATGAGCGCCATCCTCGCCGAGTACGCCGCCATCGTGCTGGCCAACCCGGCGGTGGGGCGCAAGCACAAGCTCAAGCTGCGGGCGATCGTCTTCATGGTCGAGCACAGCCCGCCGTGGCTGATCCGCGCCATCGGCAGCCTCACCCGGCTGCCGGGCGTGCGCTGGGCGCGCTCACTGCTGGGCTGAGCCTTCGCGCGCCAGCAGGCGGCGGTAGCGCCGGAAGGCACCCGACGACCACACCCGCAGCAGGCTGCCCACGTGCCACTGGAGGTGCCGCAGGCTGCGCCGGCTGGCGCGCTGGGCCTCGTGCCGCGCCAGCAGGTCCTCGCCGATGCGGATCGACCAGCCCGCCAGGCGCAGGCGCGCGCACAGGTCGAAGTCCTCGCCGTACATGAAGAAGCGCTCGTCGAAGCCGCGCACGTCGGCATACGCGCGGCTGCGCAGCAGCATGAACAGGCCCGGGATCCAGTCGGGCACGGCCGGCGCCGTGTAGCCGGGCTTGCGCCGCGCGAGGATCTCCCGGGGCGTGATGAGGCGGCGGTGCGGCTCCGGCGTCGTCCTGCCGGGCTCCAGGATGCGCGGCGCCAGCAGGCCGGTGCGCTCCTGCGCCAGCGCCAGCAGCGGCGAGAGCACGTCGCCATCGAGTCGGATGTCGGGGTTGAGCACGAGGAACCAGGGCGTTGCGCAGTGCGCGAAGGCCTGGTTGTGGTTGGCGCCGAAGCCCTTGGGCGCCGCGTTGGCGATGCGCTCGACCGGAAAGCGCCACGTGCGGTCGGCCAGCGCCTCGGGTTCGGGGATGTTGACCGTGAGGACCACCTTGCCGACCACCCCCGCGCAGAAGCGGTCCAGGTCGTCCAGCAGCGGGCCGATCAGCGCCTGCTGCCCATGGCTCACGATGGAGACGGTCACGGGCGATGGGTCGGCGGTCGGCGGCACGGGCATGGTCTAATTTCGGCAGCGGGCATTCTATGAACGCGGCCCGCGCCCCATGATTGCCCTGATCGTCATCAGCTTCCTCTTCTCGGCCGCGGCGGTGCTGTACTTCATGCGCCGCGCGCGCCGGCACGCGCGGCGCTACGGCACCGACATGCCGCAGCGCTTCCACCGCGGCCACGTGCCGCGCCTGGGCGGCGCGGGCATCCTCATCGGCATGGGTGCGGCCTGGGCCGCCGCGGGCATCAGCGGCACCGACCCGTTCAACGTCGACTGGCCGCTCGCTGCCTCCATGCTCACGCTGGCCTGCATCCTGCCCGCCGTGCTGGGCGGCATCGCGGAGGACATGACGCAGAAGCTGCCGGTGCGCCTGCGCCTGGGGCTGACGGCCTTCTCGGCCGTGCTGCTGTGCTGGACGCTGCAGCTGGGCGTGCACCGCCTGGGCTACTTCCCGGTCGACCAGTGGCTGCGGGCCACGCCGCTGGTGGCGGCCTTCATCGCGGTGCTGGCCATCACCGGCCTGCCGCACGCCTTCAACATCATCGACGGCTACAACGGCCTGGCCGGCGCGGTGGCGGTGCAGGTGTGCCTGGCCATCACGCACGTGGCGCTGCAGCTCGGCGACCGGCAGCTCGCCGCCATGGTGGTGTGCCTGATGGGGGCGACGGGCGGCTTCCTGCTGTGGAACTACCCGCGCGGCAAGATCTTCGCCGGCGACGGCGGCGCCTACGTGTGGGGCATGGTGATCGCGGTGGCCTGCGTGTCGCTGGTGCAGCGGCATCCGGTGGTGTCGCCGTGGTTCCCGATGCTGCTGCTGATCTACCCGGTGTGGGAGACGCTGTTCTCCATCTACCGCAAGGCCGCGCGCGGGCAGTCGCCGGGCACGGCCGATGCGCTGCACTTCCACCAGCTCATCTTCCGCCGCATCGTGCGCGTGGCCATCGAGGACGGCGAGGCGCGCCAGCTGCTGGCGCGCAACAACCGCACCTCGCCCTACCTGTGGATGTTCGCGGCGCTGTCGATCGTGCCGGCGGTGCTGTTCTGGAACCGCACGCTGATCCTGGCGCTCTTCTGCCTGCTGTTCGTGGTGACCTACGTGGCGGCCTATCTGATGATCGTGCGTTTCAAGGTCCCGCGCTGGCTGAAACCATGACCACCCCCAGTCTCCGCGGACTTCGTTCCGCTCCGCCAACCCCCTCGCGGGGGCACATCCTGCGGCCTGGCAAAGCCAGTTCCGCGGATGTTCCCGCATGGCCTGCTCCGCGGCCTTCTGACTCGCGGCATTCGAGTCTGCGGGACGGTACTTCGTGAAAGAGGCTCCCATGAAACTCCCCTCCCGCGTCCAACTCATCGACGTCGGCCCGCGCGACGGGCTGCAGAACGAGAAGCAGCCGGTGGCGGCCGAGGTCAAGATCGAGCTGGTGCACCGCCTGCAGGCGGCCGGCCTCACCGAGATCGAGGTTACCAGCTACGTCAGCCCCAAGTGGGTGCCGCAGATGGCCGACAACGCGCAGGTGATGCATGGCATCCGCCGCCAGCCGGGCGTGCGCTATTCGGTGCTTACGCCCAACATGAAGGGGCTGGAGGCGGCGCTTTCGGCGCCGCGCGCGGAGTGGCCCGACGAGATCGTCGTCTTCGGCTCGGCCAGCGAGGCCTTCAGCCAGAAGAACATCAACTGCTCCATCGCCGAGAGCATCGAGCGCTTCGCGCCGGTGGTGGCGGCGGCGCGCGACAAGGGCATCGCCGTGCGCGGCGCCATGTCGTGCACGGTGGGCTGCCCCTACGAGGGCGAGGTCGCGCCCGAGGCGGTGGGCCGGCTGGCGAAGCTGATGAAGGGCATCGGCGTCGAGCGCGTTGACGTGGCCGACACCATCGGCGTGGGCACGCCGCGCAAGGTGCAGGCGGCCCTGGAGGCGACGCTGGCGCACTTCGGCGTGGACGCGGTCTCCGGCCACTTCCACGACACCTACGGCCAGGCGCTGGTCAACACGCTGGCGTCGCTGGAGCTGGGCGTGTGGAACTTCCAGTCGTCGGTCGCCGGCCTGGGCGGCTGTCCCTACGCCAAGGGCGCCACCGGCAACGTGGCCACCGAGGACGTGGTCTACATGCTGCACGGCATGGGCATCGCGACCGGCATCGACCTCGACGCGCTGATCGACGCCGGCGTCTACATCAGCCAGGCGCTGGGGCGCGAGCCGAACTCGCGCGCCTCGAAGGCGCTGCGGGTCAAGCGCGGCGCATAGGTTTCACAAGAAAACGCCGGGCCGCCCCAAGTTTCGGGGGCGAGCTGGGCGCAGCCCGGCCCTGGGGGCGCTCAGTAAGTCGACAGCAGGATGCTGGTCTCGGTGCTGGCGATGCCTTCGATCTGCCGCACCGCGCCCAGCGCATGGTCGAAGGCCTCCAGCGTCTCGGCCTGCAGTTCCGCCACGATGTCCCAGCGCCCGTTGGTGGAATAGAGCGTACCCACCTGCGGCAGGCCGCGCAGGCTGCGCAGCACCTGCTGGGTGCGGTTGCCCTCGACCGCGATGGTCATCAGCGCGCGGATGCGCTGCGCCTCGGCCTGCGGCTTCAGGGTAAGCGGGCAATTAACCACGTCCTTCTCGCCAGCCCGCTGACCTGAGAGCCTACGTGCCCACGTACATGTAGATGGGAACGTAATGTCAGAGTGGGTTTCGGAGTTGGCCGGGCGGCTGATCGTTGGCCGCAAGCGCGATGGCCGGTGTGTCTATGACGCGCAGGCCAAGCAGGAACTGATCGAGGCCTGCGGTCGGCCAGGCATCTCGATGGCCAAGCTGGCGCGCGACTGCGGCATCAACGCCAACCTGCTGAACACCTGGGTGCGCAAGCACGAACGCAAGACGGTAGTGCTGGCCGCGCCGGCAGCCGTCGAGCCCGAGGGCGCTGCACCAGCCTTTGTG
>NZ_JQKD01000076.1 GCF_000745855.1 Xenophilus azovorans DSM 13620 | reverse complement strand
GCTTGAGGGTGCGCCGCTGCTTGCGAGACCTGGATGCTTCGCTCTTGAGCCAGGCCGAGAGCTTCTCGGCATAGGGGTCAAGCTTGCTCGGACTCACACGCTTGGCATAGCGCGGCTCGGCCGCCTCCGCGCGCAGATACTTCTTGATGGTATTGCGAGACAGGCCCGTGCGCCGGGCTATCTCGCGGATGGACAGTTGCTCGCGCAAGGCCCAACGTCTGATGACACTCAGTGTCGCCACGTCAATCACTCCTATTGCTCCTGCCACCAAAAGCAGCAGGTTAGGGTTCTTACGTGGGTCAGATTTGGATGGAAATTACCGGGCCAAGTGGGTCAGTTCTGGATGGAAATCAACAGACATTACACCCAGAGAAAAAACTGGTGCCCCAGGGGAGAGTCGAACTCCCAGAATTCCGCTTCTAAGGCGGACACGTATGCCAGTTCCGTCACCGGGGCTTGAAAGGTCCATTTCGGTTGTGCCCTCACGCGATGAGCCGCGCGCCAGGCGCGCGGCTCCGCCGACATCGCTGCACAGGAGTGGTCCACGTTCCTGCACATCCCGCCAGACCGTCCACGCGGCTGATCTCTGGCGGTGGGGTGAAGACACACCCGAAATGGCGCGGGTGCCGGGCCGAGGCCCAGGGTCCGCGCGATGCGGGACGATGGGCCGGTCCAGTGGCCAGCCATGCCCCGCGGCAGGTTGTTAATGAACACCACCGCAGCAGGCGCTGCGGCGCCGCGCGGCACGATCACCGCACGGGCAGGCCAGGACGACGCATGGCGCTGCAGGGTTGGAGCGGCACGCCGCTCGGGTTGAAAACAAAAAGGCCCGGAACCTTGCGGTGTCCGGGCCTCTGCAGAAGAGAGCTTGGGAGGTGCGCGCGTCTACGCGCTCCCTCTACCCGGCAGCACCTGATCCTCGTACGCGCCAACCCACAAGGTCGCTTGCAGGGTGTGCGCAGGGCTCGGGTGCAGATGGCACATCGGCTGGTTGCTGAGGACGCCGCCAAACGCGACGCGCACGAGCGCCCGGCCCGATGCAGGTCGAATGCTGGTGAAGGTCAGTGCGCTTTTCACGATGGGTCCTGGGGATGCCAATGCGGTTGAAATGTGTGCGGCCGAGGCCGCGATGGAGGTTGCAATGTAAATAGTCTTTACTGTCGCGTCAACGGGGCCGACAATCTTTTTTTGCCTCGTTGTCGTTTTCGCACAGTGCTCCACCCCACCGTCACGCGCCGCCGCAATGCGCTGCTTCTCCACCGGCGCTTCCTGGAGGAGGCCATCGCCGCGGGCCTGCCGGCCAAGGGGCTGGACCAGGCCTTCGCGAAGAAGCTGGAGATCTCGCCCAGCATGTGGAGCCAGATCAAGAGCGCCAGGCCGATCGGCGACACACTGGCGCGGCAGATCGAGCGGCACTGCGGCGTCGACGCAGGCTGGCTCGACCGGGAAGATCTGGTCACGGACGCGCCCGATCCGGCGGAGGAGCGGTTCATCGCCGCCGCACGACAGGCCTGGCGGTCGGCCAATGCCAAGGGGAAGCGGGAGCTGAGCCGGCGGATCCGGGAGCCGTTCCTTCCGGGAAGCGCCTGAACACCCGTTGCTGCCAAGCGCCTTGTATGCGGGGCCGGAACCAGCAGTTTGCCGTCGTGGCAACGAGCCGGGCGGCATGGTTCGAATGTCGGCCTTCGATTGCCGATTGCCGGGAGGCGCTGAGCAGGCTCGCCGGGCGATCAGGGGCGCGGATCGCGCGAGCCCGTGCGACGCACTTTTCCCACAAGGATGCGAACGTGGATGCAACAGGTCAGAGAAGGTGGCGGCTCTCCGCGGAGGGTTCGACGATGCTAGGCTGGCGTCTCCTGCCTGCGCGCCTTCAGGTCCTGAAGCGCTGTCCGGAGCGCTTCGCTCACAGTGGGGTGGTAGTAGGGCATGGACAGCATCTGGTCAATGGTCATCCTTGCCTGTAGTGCCCAGGCCATGAGTTGCCCGAGGTGCTCGGCGTCCGGTCCCAGCATCTCCGCACCGAGAAACTGCCCCTTTGCATCGGCATAGACGCGCAGGGCGCCTTGGTTGCGGAGCATCACGCGGCTGCGCCCCTGGTTCTCGAACGAGGCCTGGCCGGCGTCCACGGCGCTCTCCCTTCGCGAGGCATGCTGCCATCCGCCGCCGACCGATGCCATCTGGGGCGATGTGAATGCGATGCTCAAGGGGGCGCGGCGCAGGCCCGCCTGGACCGACGGGAACGTCGCGGCATTGCGTCCTGCGATGCGGCCGTCGTCCACCGCTTCGTGCTGGATCGACGCGCCCCCCGTGGCGTCGCCCGCGACGAAGACGTGCGTCCCGGCGAGGCGCAGGGTGCTTCGATCGAGGGTCCGGCCGACGTCGAGGAGCGCGGTGTGCCAGGAGGCGTTCTCGGCGCCAGCCAGATGCAGGTTGGGTGTGCGGCCGGCGGCGACGAGGGCGCAGTCGAAATCCTCCGCCGCTTCGCTTCCGTGGGCGTCGAGGTAGTCCACGTGCACCTGCCCTGCATGCAGCGAGAACCGCGCAAGCGGGTCGTGTTCCAGGGGCAACCCGGCGCGCAAGGTCGCCAGTGCGATCGGAAGCAGTTCCGGATCGGTGAGCACGCCCAGCCGGCCTCCCCGCCCGAACAGCCTGACGCGCACGCCCAGCCGGTGGAGGGCCTGCCCCATCTCCAGGGCCACCACGCCGGTGCCCACGATGGCCGCGCTGGCCGGAAGGCCTGGCAGCTCGAACAGTTCGTCGGTCGTCAGGCACAGCCCGCGCACGGGCGCCAGTTCGGGCGGCATCACGGGCGACGACCCCGTGGCGATGACGATCCGCGCTGCCCGCACCCGCGTCCTCGTGGTGTCCGGTGCCCTGATGTCGATCGCGTGGTCGTCGACGATGTGCACCGTGCCCAGAAGCCTGTCGGCGGGCGGGTAGGCTTCCACGTCCCGCAGCACGAAGCCGACGAAGCGGTCGCGCTCACGGCGCACCCTTGCCAGCACGTCGTCCAGGCCGCCCCAACGGATCGGTGCGGGCGCCGGCAGCCCGAAGCCGGCACCCTCCTGCCGTGCATGGGCCGCCTCGGCCGCCGCGATGAGCAGCTTGCTGGGCATGCAGCCCACGCGCGCGCAGGTCGTGCCGAACGCCCGGTGCTCGATGAGCACGGTCCGCGCGCCCGCCTTGGTGGCTGCGCGGTACGCGGCCATGCCGGCCGAGCCGCCGCCCAGGACGGCGACGTCCGCTTCGATCTCCGCCACCATGTCAGCGCCCCCTCTGTCCCAGCAGCACGGCGCGTGCTTCCGGCGTCATGGTCGGACGCCCCTCGCGCCACTCGTTGGCGAGCCGGAAGCCGCGATTGACGGCCGGCCGATCGGTCAGCGCCTGGAGCCAGCGTGCCAGCGCCGGGAATGATGCGAGGTCGACACGGTGGTGGCGCCACAGGCGGGCCCACGTCCAGCAGGCGATGTCGGCGATCGAATAGTCGTCCGCGATGAACTCGCGGTTCTCCAGTCGCCGGTCCAGTACGCCATAGAGGCGGTGGATCTCGTCGTTGAACCGGCGGATCGCATAGGGCACCTTCTCGTCGGCGTACTCGTTGAAGTGATGGACCTGGCCTGCGGTGGGGCCGAAGCCCGACATCTGCCACATCAGCCACTGGATCACCATCGAGCGCTGACGCGGCGCGGCCGGCAGCAGCCGGCCGTGCTTGTCGGCCAGGTAGATCATGATCGCGCCCGACTCGAACACCGCCAGGGGGCCTTGTCCGTCAAGCGGCGCGTGGTCCACCAGCGCCGGGATGCGGTTGTTGGGACTGACGCGCAGGAACCCGGCATCGAACTGCTCGCCCTTTCGGATGTCGACCTTCATGAGACGGTAGGGCACGCCCAGTTCCTCGAGCAGGATCGATATCTTCCAGCCGTTGGGTGTGGGCCAGTAGTACAGCTCCAGCGGTGCTGCCGGATCGACCCCGCAGCGGCTCTCGGGCGCGGTCATGCCGACAGCACCCGCAGGCATCCGCTTTCCTCCAGCAGCGGCGCGATGCGGCGCTTCGACGCAGCGTCCAGCGCGCGCCACTGGTCCCGCAGCCAGTGGAGGCACTTGGCCTGGTAGCGGAACGTGCCCTGCCGGTAGGGCAGGCCCAGAAGCTCCAGCTCGACCATCTTCTCGCCCTTGCCGCAGGCGGCGGCGTTGGCCTCCAGGAACGGCAGGTAGAAGTCGCCGACGACGCCGAGCAGGTCGGTCACGGACTGCGGGAGGGCGGACGGCTCGCCGATCCAGTCGCCTTCGACGCCGGACGCCTCGTCGAGCACGTAGATCCAGTCCAGCGTACCCGGAGAGCGCTGCCGCATGATCTCCCCCGGCGTGGGGTCGTTGCGGCAGGTGAAGAGCGCGCCGAACAGCCCGAAGTCGCCCAGGGACGGGCGGCCGCCGAAGAGGAAGGCCTGGCGCTCCCGCAATCCGCTGAGCGCGTCGAGCACGCGCGCATAGCTCGCCTCGATGGCCGGCGCGTTCAGCGGCGTGGCACCCACCAGCGGCATGCGCGAGACCTGCCGGTCGCGGAACTGCTCGGCCGCGTGGCAGATGGTGGCCTGCGGCACACCGCCACCCAGTAGTTCCGCCATCACCGCGCGGTTGGTGAGGTTGCGGTCGTGCTCGTTGCCCCAGCGGTACTGGAAGGCGATCTTGACCCCCCACTCGTCGCCGAAGTCGTCGATCAGGTTGGACAGGAAGGCGAGCCCCGGATCCGGCGGGACCACCGAGCGGCTTCCCGGCACGTGCTGCTCGAGGTCGAGCGCGATGAAGGTGGAGTCGGTGTGGTAGCTCTGGTCCTGCGGGTACCGGACGATGGGGATGATGCGCGGCTGCACGTTCGACAGCTCGGGGCGAACCAGTTGAAAGTCGGGCGCCCAGTCGAAGCTCGCAGGCACCCAGTCGAAGGGGATCCGGCGGTAGCGGAACAAGGCCCGGAGTTTGGCCGCGTAGGGCGAGGCGAGAACACCGTACAGGCGGTATCGGTCTGACATGAGGGTCTCCAGCGAAGCTCGGTTGATGAGGCTTCGATGCTAGAAACCGAGTCGATCGCGCGCTCCTTCTTGCGCGTCATTCGATAGCGCGAAGCAGACGCGCCGCGCGGCTCAGTTGAAGTACTGGCCGGGCGTCTGGCCGACGGTGCGCCGGAACATGTCGATGAAGGCGCTGGCGCTCTCGTAGCCGACATCGAGCGCGGTGCTGGTCACCGAGTCGCCCGTGCCCAGGCGGACCATGGCGGCCATGAGGCGCGCCTGCCGCCGCCAGTGGGCGAAAGACACGCCCGTCTCCTTGAGGAACAGGCGTGTCAGCGTGCGTCCACTGGCGCAGGCGATGTCGGCCCAGTCTTCCAGCGTGCGCGGATCGGCGGGGTTCTCGCGCAGTGCGATGCAGATGCGGCGGATGCGTGGGTCGCGCGGCAGGGGCAGCAGCAGCGGCGCGGCCTCGCACACGTCCAGCTCGTCGAACAGCAGCTCGACCGCCCGGCGGTGGTGGTCGGGCGAGCGGAACGTCGATGCGTCCTCCACCACGCGCAGCACCAGTTCGCGCATGAGCGGCTTGACCCGCACGAAGGTGCACGTCGCGGGCAGCGGCACCGTGATGTCGGGCTGGATCAGCAGGTTGCGCAGGCTGATGTTGGTGGCCGGATGGAAGGTGTGGGGCACATCGTGCGGCACCCACACCGCACGCTGCGGCGGCACCACCCAGGAGCCGCCGCAGGTGTCGATCACCATCACGCCCGAGCTGGAGAACATGAGCTGTCCGCGCCGATGCTGGTGCTGCTCGATGCGTGCGCCCGCCGGTATTTCCATCGACAGCCCGACCAGCGGCGCCGGCGCCATGCCCAGCTCGAGCTCGTCGATGGCGTGCGCGGAAAGTTCGAAGTGGTCCACCATGGCGTCTCCGTCGTGCACCGAAGTCGAGTGCATGATAGTCAGTGCGGACCGATCGCGCGATGCCGGCAGGCCGGTTCAGGGGCGCCGGCGAAGCAGGCGGCCGACAAGGCCGCTGATGCCCTGGGGCATCGTGAAGACCACGACGATCAGCAGCATGCCGTAGATGGCCCAGGTCGCGGACTTCGAGACCTGGTCGACGATGTTCGGCACGAACTGGATGAAGGCGGCGCCGTAGAGCGCGCCCGATACGCGTCCCAGCCCGCCGACCACCACGCCGATGACCAGCGTGATGGACAGGAAGAAGTTGAAGGTGTCGGGCGAGACGAACTGCACCACGGCCGCGCTCAGCGCCCCGGCGGCGCCCGTGTAGAGCGCACTGATGCCGAAGGTGAGCGTCTTGACGCCCGCCACGTCCACGCCCATCGCCGTCGCGGCCACCGAGTGCTCCCGGATGGCCACCAGCGCCCGGCCCAGGCGTCCGTCCAGAAAGTTCCGGGCGGCCGCGAACGCGATCGCCGTCACCGCCAGGACCATCAGGTACAGCCATTGGTCCTGCGAGAGCGGGATCCATGCCGGCGCCTCGGGCTTGGCCAGCAGGATGCCCTGCACTCCGCCGGTCCAGTGCTCCAGGGCCTTCCACTTCAGCAACTGGGGTACCGCGACGGCCAGGGCGAAGGTGGCCAGGGCAAGGTAGTGGCCCTCGAGCCGGAGGGCAGGCAGCCCGAACGCGAACCCGATCACGAAGCACAGCGCGGCCGCGGCCGGCACGCCGGCCCACAGTGGCGCGCCGAAGCCGTCCGCCAGGATGGCGGCGGTGTAGGCGCCGACGGCGAAGAACGCGCCGTGGCCCAGGGAGATCTGCCCCGAATAGCCCACCAGGATGTTCAGGCCCAGCAGCGCGATGGCGTAGGTCATCGCCAGCGTGACCTGGAACAGGTAGAAGCCCTGGACCACGAAAGGCAGCGCCAGCGCAGCGGCCACGGCCAGGCCTGCCAGCGCCTGCCGCCATGCGAAGCGCGGGGCGGCGGGGCGGGCGGGCAGCGAGTCGGTCATGCCGTCCATGGCTTCAGACCCTCGACACCGTGGTGCGGCCGAAAAGTCCCGACGGCTTGAACAGCAGCACGCCGATGATGAGCGCCAGGGCGACCGACAGCTTCAGTTCCGTGCCGATCACGTAGGCGCCCAGCACGTTCTCGAGCACGCCCACCAGGATCCCGCCCACCATCGCGCCCCAGGGGTTGTCGAGGCCGCCGAGCAGGGCGGCGGCGAAGCCGTAGATCAGCACGCCCGACATCATTCCGGGGTCGAGATAGACCACCGGCGCCACCAGGATTCCCGCGATCGACCCGATGGCGGCGGCCATCCCCCAGCCCACCGCGAACATCCACTCCACGCGGATGCCGACCAGCCGGGCGGAGGTGGGGTTGTGGGCCGTCGCGCGCATCGCGAGCCCCAGCCGGGTGAAGTTGAAGAAGGCGTACAGCAGGGCAACCAGGGCCAGGGTGACGGCGATGGAGCCCAGTTCGTGGCGCGAGAACAGCGTGCTGCCGAATGCGCGCCCCGGCCCGAAGGGGCTCGGGAAGGCGCGCGCCGTGTATCCGAACAGCCATCCCGCCAGGCTGTTGAAGATCACGAGCAGCGCGATGAACAGCAGCACCGTGGTCAACGCGGGAGCGAAGCGCGCCCGGTGGATGACCAGGCGCTGGACGAGCAGGCCGAGCACGAAGGCGATCGCCATCGTGAGCGCCACGGCCATCCAGGCGGGCACCCGGGCCTGGATCAGCATCCAGGCGACGTAGGTGGAGAACATCGCCATCTCGCCCTGCGCGAAGTTGAGGTGGTGGGTGGACTGGTAGACGATCACCGCCGCCAGCCCCAGGGCGCCGTACACGCCGCCCATGGCGATGCCGGCCACGATCTGGTGAAGAAGTGCATCCATCTGTGCTCCTTTGGGATAGGTTCGCAGCGTGGCCGTGCTCATTGCCCGAGGTAGGCTTCGCGCACGAGGGCGTTGCAGCGCATCTCGGACGGCGGCCCGCCGGCGACGATGCGCCCGGTCTCCAGCAGGTACACGTGGGTCGCGATGTCGAAGGCCAGGTGGGCGTTCTGTTCGACCAGCAGGATGCTCAAGCCTTCGTTCGCCCGGATGGTCTGCAGGTTGCGGTAGACCTCCTGCACGACCAGCGGGGCCAGGCCGAAGGAGGGCTCGTCGAGCATCAGCAGCTTCGGCCTGGACATGAGCGCGCGGGCGATGGCCAGCATCTGCTGCTCGCCGCCGGACAGCGTGCCGGCCTGCTGCCCGCGGCGCTGCTTCAGCCGCGGGAAGTAGTTGTACATGCGCTCGATGTCCGCCGCGCGCGTGCGCGCGCTGCGCTGCAGGTGGCCGCCGAGCAGCAGGTTCTCCTCGACGGTCAGCGGCGCGAAGGTGCCCCGGTCCGCCGGGACATGTGCGACGCCGGCGCGGGCGATCGCCTCGGTGGCGAGGCGACTGGCATCCACGGCGCACAGCTCGATGCGGCCCTGCCGCCGCACCATGCCCGACAGGGCGCGCAGTGTCGTCGTCTTGCCCGCCCCGTTGGCGCCGAGCAGCGCGGTGACGCCGCCCGCGGCCACGTCGAACTCGACGTCGAAAAGGGCCTGCGTGCGTCCATAGAAGGCACGCAGCGCCCGCACGGAGGCGATGACGGTCGCGTCGCTCATGATGCCGGCGCCCCCAGGTAGGCCTCGATCACCGCGGGGTCGCGCTGGACCTGCGCGGGGCTCCCTTCGGCGAGCTTGCGGCCGAAGTTCAGCACCACCACGTGGTCGGAAACCGCCATCAGGAAGCGCATGTGGTGCTCCACCACCAGCACCGTCGTCCCCAGCGTCTCCCGGATGCGCCTGACCAGCGCGGCCAGCGCATCGAGTTCGCCGGCATTGAGCCCCGCCGCCGGTTCGTCCAGCAGCAGGAGCGCGGGTTCGGCCGCCAGTGCCCGGGCGAGTTCGACGCGCTTTTGCAGGCCGAAGGGCAGTGCGTCGGCGCGCGACCCGGCGACCCCTTCCAGCCCGACGAAGCGCAGCAGGTCCATGGCCTTGCGCTCGACCGCGGCCTCCTCCTGCCGCATCGCGCCGGTGCGCAACAGGCTGGCCCAGAGACCGGCCTGCGTGCGGCAATGGCTGCCGACGCGCACGTTGTCGAGCACGCTCATGGCGCCGAACAGCGCGAGGTTCTGGAAGGTGCGGCCGATCCCCAGGCCGGCGATGCGATGACGCGCGAGCGTGCCGATCGGCTGGCCGCGCCAGAGGATTTCTCCCGAGCTGGGCGCGTACAGGCGGCTGATGCAGTTGAACAGCGAACTCTTGCCGGCGCCGTTGGGCCCGATCAATCCGCAGATCGCGTGCTCCTCCACGTCGAAGGACACGCTGTCGAGCGCATGGACACCGCCGAAGCGCAGCGTCAGATCGCGCACGCAGAGCAATGCACTGCCCATCGCATCGTCCTTGCGGATCAGCTGACCTGCCGGGCCTGCCCCGCCCAGTACTTGGCGCGCAGGACCTTCTTGTCGGGCTTGCCGAGCGAGGTCAGCGGCAGCGCATCGAGGAAGTCGATGGACTTGGGCGTTGCCACCGCCCCCTTGTGCTCGCGCACCCAGCCCATGATCTCGGCGGCGGTCAGCACGGCCCCGTCGCGCACCACCACCACTGCCTTGACGGCCTCGCCCCACTTCTCGTCGGGCACGCCGATCACCGCCGCGGCGTCGACCGCCGGATGCGCGGTGATCACGTCCTCGACCTCGCGCGGATAGACGTTGAAGCCACCGGTGACGATCATCTCCTTGCGGCGATCGACGATGTGCAGGAAGCCTTCCTCGTCCTCTCGCGCCAGGTCGCCGGTGTGCAGCCAGCCGCCGCGCAGGGCCTCGGCCGTTTCCTCCGGCTTGTTCCAGTAGCCCTGCATCAGCGACGGGCCGCGCAGGCAGATCTCGCCGATCTCGCCGCGCCTGACCGGTTGGTTGGCCGTGTCGAGCAGTGCCACGCCGATGCCGGGGATCGGCCGCCCGCATGACGCATGCCGCCCATCGGCGCCGTCCTGGTGCTCGTCTTTGCGCAGCACCGTGGCGCAGTTCGGTGCTTCGGACTGCGAGTAGATCTGCATGAACACCGGGCCGAACAGGGCGATCGCCTCCTTCAGCCGGGCGGGCGAGATGGGGGCACCGCCGTAGATCACCGTCTCGAGCGACGAGGTGTCGGCCGGGCAGCCGCGCTGCGCGTCGGTCAGGAGATAGATCATGGTGGGCACGAGGAAGGTGCTGTTGATCCGCGATCGCTCGATCTCCTTCAGGAAGCGCGGCGCGTCGAAACCGGCGTGCAGGTGGATGGTCCCGCCGCGCGCCAGGATCGGCACCAGCATGCAGCCGGTCGCGTGCGTGATCGGCGTGCTGCAGAGGAAGCGGATCTCGGCCGGCCACTCCCAGCCCGACAGCGTGAGCAGGACGTTCATGACCATCGAGCGGTTGGTCAGCGTCACGCCCTTCGATCGCCCGCTGGTGCCGCCCGTGTAGAGCAGCGCGACGACGTCCTCGGGGTGCGGCTTGGCCTTGAGCCGTTCCAGCGCGCCGGTTGTCGGCAGCGCGAAGACGTCCGATCCGAACGCCGAGGGCCCGTGGGACCACAGGTGCTGCAGCCCCGGTGCGCGCTGTGCGATCTCCCTGCCGTGGTCCGCGAACTGCCGCGGCTCGACCACCAGCGCGGAGACTTCCGCGTCCTGCACGATGTAGGCGTGGTCGTCGATCGACCCCATGGGATGCAGCGGCGTGTAGCGCAGTCCCAGGCCGAAGGCGGCGAGCTGGACGATGACCGCCTCGATGCGGTTGCTCGACAGCTGCGCGATGCCGTCCGAGCGCGCCAGGCCGGCGCTGAGCAGGCGGTCCTGCATGTCGCGCACGGCGGCGCGCAGCTCGCCGTAGCTCAGGCAGCGGCCGTCCTGGACGAGCGCCGGCCGCTCGGGGTGTTGGCGCAGCGACAGCTCGACGATGTCGGAATAGCTGACGCTGTCGTGAAGATGGCGATCGATCATGGGTCTCCTCTGGGTCTGCGGACGGCGGCGTCACCTCGCGCCGCTGCCATGCCCGCCACGATACGGAGGCCACCGCGCGGCGCTATCGCTGCCGCGCCGTTCGATCCCGCGCAACGGACAAGTCCGGGCCGTCGGGTTGCGGTGCCGCAGGGTTGGCTTTTTCGCGATACCGGTTGGCTCGAACGCCGTCTGGCGCCGCTGACAGGCTGCCTAGACTGGCCGCGGCCCGGATACCGACGTGCCACGTGCGACGGCTGCCGGAGCCGCTCGACGGAGACAAGGAGACACGACATGGCGACCCCGTATGCGCCCTCCAGGCGCACCCTGCTCGCTGCCGGCGCCGCCGGCGCAGCGACGCTCGCATTGCCCGCGCGCAGTGGCCCGACCGCGGAGATCGTGGTCGGCCAGACCATGCCCTACAGCGGGCCGGCCTCCTCGTACAGCGTGATCGGGCGCGCGGAGGCGGCCTACTTCCACAAGGTCAACGACGACGGCGGCGTCGGCGGGCGCAAGCTCAGGCTCCTGTCGCTCGACGACGCCTACAGCCCCCCGAAGACGGTCGAGCAGACCCGCCGGCTGGTGGAGCGCGAGCAGGTCGCCGCGATCTTCGGCACCTTCGGCACGCCCACCAACGCGGTGATCCGCAAGTACCTGAACGCGCAGAAGGTGCCCCACCTCTTCCCGACGGGCGGGGCCGACCAGTGGAACGATCCGAAAGGCTCGCCGTGGACCTTCGGATGGCAGCCCAACTACAACACCGAAATGCGGATCTATGCCGAGTTCGTGCTGGCCGAGCGCCCGCAGGGAAGGATCGGCATCCTCTACCAGAACGACGACGTCGGCAAAGACAACCTGCGTGGCCTTCGAGAAGGACTCGGCGCGGCGGCCGGCAAGATGATCGTCAAGGAAGTCAGCTACGAGACCACCGACGCCACCGTCGACTCGCAGGTCATCAGCCTGCGCGAGGCCGGCGTCGACGTCTTCTTCAATGCCGCGGCCGGCAAGTTCGCGGCGCAGGCCATCCGCAAGGCGGCGGACCTGCGCTGGAAGCCGCTCCAGATCCTGAGCAACTATTCCAGCTCGGTGGCCGCGGTGCTCACGCCCGGCGGCCTGGACAACGCGAAGGACATCGTCTCGACACAGTTCCAGAAGGACCCCAACGACCCGCGCTGGCACAAGGATCCCGGCTATCTCGCCTGGCTCGAATGGATGAACCGGTACCTTCCCGACGGCGACAAAACCGACATCTTCAATGTCTACGGCTACCTCTCGGCCCAGACCCTGGTCGAGGTGCTCAAGCGCTGCGGCAGCGACTTCAGCCGCGAGGCGATCCGGCAGGCCGCCGAGACGCTGCGGGGCATCGAACTGCCGATGCTGATGCCGGGGATCACCCTCAACACCAGCCCCACGCAGCACCTCCCGATCCGGCAGCTCTACCTGATCCGCTTCGACGGCAGGTCGTGGCAGTCCTTCGGCTCCGTCAAGGGAGGGAGTGCTTGAGCGGGGAGGCCTGCCTCCCCGGTCCCTTGTCCGGCGTACGGGTGCTGGAACTGGAGGCCAGCGGGCCGGTGCCGTTCTGCGCCATGTTCCTGGCGGACATGGGCGCGCGGGTGTTGCGGATCGAACGCCCCGCGGGGTGGGACGCGGCGCCGAATGCGCTCGGGCTGTCGCCGCGTGACGACGTCCTCCTGCGCAACCGCCGTCGCCTGGCACTCGATCTCAAGACGGAAGGCGGGCGGCGCATCGCGCGGCGGCTCGCGCAGCGCTCGGACGTGCTCCTGGAAGGGTTCCGGCCGGGAACCGCGGAACGCCTGGGCATCGGTCCGGGCGATCTCCTGCCGCTGAACCCGCGGCTGATCTACGCGCGGGTCACCGGCTGGGGCCAGGACGGCCCGATGGCCACTCGCGCCGGCCACGACATCAACTTCCTGGCGGCCACGGGCGCCCTGGCGGCGCTGGGCAGGCCGGGCGAGCCGCCCGCTCCGCCGCTGAACATGGTGGCGGATTTCGGCGGCGGCGGCATGCTGGCCGCCTTCGGCGTGGCCGCGGCCTTGTACGAGACGCGAGCATCGGGCAGGGGGCAGGTGCTGGACGTCGCCATGGTCGACGGCGTGACGTCGCTGCTGTCCAGCCTGATGAGTTTCCGCGCCGCCGGAGCGTGGGAAAGGGAGCGAGGCACGAACCTGTTGGACGGAGGCGCGCCCTGGTACGACTGTTATGCGACCGCCGATGGACGCTACCTGGCGCTGGGCTGCGTCGAGCCCAGGTTCTTCGCGGGCATGCTCGACTTCCTCGGGCTGGATGAGGCGTTCGCCCACAGCCAGTTCGATCGTGCGGCGTGGCCTCGCCTGCGCGACGCGATCGCAAGGCGCGTGGCCGAGCACGACCAGGCGGCCTGGGCCGGACGGCTTGCGGAGGTCGACCTGTGCATCACGCCCGTGCTCGACCTTGCCGAGGCCGTGGAACATCCCGGGCTGCGGGCTCGGGGAACGCATGCCGTCGTGGGAGGGCGGCTGCAGCCGGGCCCTGCACCGCGGTTCTCCCGCACGCCGGGATGCATCCGAAGCGGAGCGGGTGTCGACGACGAGGAGGGCATGGATGATGTGCTTGCATGGTGGGGCGTCCCGCTCCAGGATTGAATACGCAAGGGAAGCGTTCAAGCAGTCGCCGGTGGCACTGGCCCTTCTGGCGCTCTGTCCCCCGCCACTGGCGGCACAAGGGCAGCACGGCCCGGCGGCGCCGCAGGATCTTCAGCCGGCATTGCCCGCCGTCACTGTCAGCACCCCGCGCGGCGAGGTCGTGCCCTTCGAGGCGGCCGGCTCGGTGGACCGGGTGGAGGGCGCGGACATCCGCGAGGGCCGCCTGCAGGCGCAGCTGAGCGAAGGCCTGGCGGGCGTGCCCGGCCTGCAGCTGCAGAACCGCTACAACTTCGCGCAGGACCTGCAGCTGTCCATCCGCGGCTTCGGCGCGCGCTCCACTTTCGGCGTGCGCGGCGTGCGCCTGTACGTGGACGGCATCCCCGCCACGCTGCCCGACGGGCAGGGCCAGACCTCCAACATCGACATCGCCTCGCTGGACCGCGTGGAGATCCTGCGCGGGCCCTTCTCTGCCCTGTACGGCAACTCCTCCGGCGGCGTGGTGCAGGCCTTCACCGCCCGCGGCGAGGGCCCGCCGCGGCTGGCCTATTCAGCCGCCGGCGGCAGCTTCGGCACCTGGCGCCAGGGCCTGCAGGCCAGCGGCTCGCAGGGCCGGGTCGACTACCTCTTCAGCGCCAGCCGCTTCCACACCGACGGCTGGCGCGAGCACAGCGCCGCCACGCGCGACCTGCTCAACGGCCGGCTGGGCATCGCCCTGGACAACGGCGACCGCCTGACGCTGGTGTTCAACCGCGTGCGCATCGACGCGCAGGACCCGCTGGGGCTGACGGCCCAGCAGTTCGCCACCGCCCCGCGCGCCGCGCCGCTGGCCACGCAGTACGACACCCGCAAGAGCGTGCTGCAGAGCCAGGCCGGCCTCTTGTGGGAGCACCGCCTCGACCAGCGCCAGCAGCTACGCGTGATGCTCTACGGCGGCCAGCGCGACACCGTGCAGTTCCAGTCCATCCCGCCCTCGGCGCAGCAGAACCCGCTGCACGCCGGCGGCGTGATCGACCTGCACCGCAACTACAGCGGGCTGGACGTGCGTTGGCAGGGCGGCTTCGATCTGGCCGGGCGCCCCTTCGAACTGGTCGCGGGCCTGGGCTACGACAGCCTGAGCGAGCGGCGCAGCGGCTACGAGAACTACCTCGGCCCGGCGGCCGCGCCGCTGCTGGGCGTGCGCGGACGGCTGCGGCGGCTGGAGCACAACAGCGTGTCCAACCTCGACCCCTACGCGCAGGCCACCTGGCGCCTGGCCGAACAGTGGACGCTGGAGGCCGGCGTGCGCCGCAGCCGGGTGCGCTTCGACTCGCGCGACCTGTACGTGATCGGCCGCAACGGCGACGACAGCGGCCGGGCGCGCTACGCCCGCACCTTGCCGGTGGCCTCGCTGCGCTGGCAGCCCACGCGCGACCTGGCGCTGTACCTGTCGGCAGGGCGCGGCTTCGAGACGCCGACGCTCAACGAACTCTCGTACCGGCCCGACGGCACGGGCGGCCTGAACTTCGCGCTGCGTCCCTCGGTGAACGACAGCGTGGAACTGGGCGCCAAGGCGCGTATCGCGGGCGGGCTGCTGACGGCGGCGCTGTTCCACACCCGCACGAAGGACGAGATCGTGACGGCCACCAACACGGGTGGGCGCTCCACCTTCCAGAACGCGGGCCACACGCGGCGCCGGGGCTTCGAACTGGGCTGGCAGCACGAGACGGCGAACCACTGGCGCACGCAGGTGGCGCTGACCTGGCTGGATGCGCGCTACCGGGATGCCTTCTGCTCGCCCTCGCCCTGCGGCAGCGGCAATCTCGTGGCGGCGGGCAACCGCATACCCGGTATCGCGCGGCAGTCCTTCTATGCCAGCGTCGGCTGGGTGCCGCCGCAGGGCTGGCGCGCGGGGGCGGAGCTGCGCGCGCTGGGCCGCGTGCAGGCCAACGACCGCAACACCGCCAGCGCGCCGGGCTATGCGGTGGCCTCGCTGTACGCGGGCTACGTGCAGCAGTGGGAGCGGTGGGAGTTCAACGCCTTCGCGCGCGTGGACAACCTGGCCGGGCGGCGCTACGCCGGCTCGGTCATCGTCAACGAGGGCAACGCGCGCTATTTCGAGCCGGCGCCCGGGCGCAGCTGGACG
>NZ_JQKD01000075.1 GCF_000745855.1 Xenophilus azovorans DSM 13620 | reverse complement strand
GCTACCTCGGCGAACACGACCTGCTACGGGTGCGAACTGACGCCGAGAAGTTCTTGCTGCTGGCCGCGCTCAACCTCGTGGAGTGCGTTGCCTACGTCGGAGCGCAACTGCAGCCCTGATGAACCGCGTGCGGCCGGTCAAGATGGGATGACTGGACGCTCACGCTCGAAGCGTCACATCCTTCCAGCTTCTCGCTGACGTCCTCGCCGACGCGTGTCATCGGCGCTGTGCAACCCGGGCTCGGGCAGGTGGCGCCTCGGGCTTGTGGTGGTGCTCGACGCGCCGCAAGTGATCGGGCAGCGGCTCGCGCCGGGGCTTGCGCTTGGGTTTGTCGCCGGCTCCCTCGGGTGCCTCCTCGCCGCGCAACTGATCGATCTGTGCCTGCAGGGCCGCCTCGTCCTCGGGCCCCCTCGTCCTCGGCGCATGTCTCCTCGAACAGCCGGCGCTGCTCGGCACTCATCGCCTCGGTCTTGGCGCCGAACTTCCAGCGCTTCAGGCGCGCCAGCTCGATAATTTCTCTTCGATGTGGCGAGCCAGCGCTACCGGCTATGCTCGCGCGCCCAACGCATCCACGATGAACTTCGGGACCTCGATGTCGTTGACCTTGAAGCCCTCAATCAGATGCTCCTTGAACCCTGGGGTACCCCTGAAGTGCTGCTCAATGTAGAACAGCTTTTCGTAGTTGTCCGGATGCTTCTTGTAAAGTAGCGCATCCTTCTGAAAGAACTTCGCCCTCTCAACTGCAGACTCTCGCTCTAATGCGCGCGGTTGCGCAGGATGGAACACGCGCACGTCATGCGCATAGGGCACCTTGCCCACCTCAGTCAATCGCCAACCGAAGTCCGTGTCTTCTCTGAAATGGGGGCGATCAAATTGCAGGTCGAAACCGCCAAGGTATTGGAAAGCAGCCGACCGCACCATCAGATTGGCCGTCAAGAACCCGATACCTTCGCAGTTCACATTCGACACAGGGCGCCAGTCCTGATCGTCCAGATGATCAGAGTAGACCATTCCTTCGACTCCGACCACCTCGGAATCAACAAAGTACTTGCGTGACTCCACGAGCCATTCCGGCACCGGCTGACAATCATCGTCAACGAACGCAAGGATCCTCCCCTGCGCCAACATGGCCCCAGTATTACGCGCACGCACAGCACCCTTAACGGGCGTGTGAAAGTACGTGAGCGGGAACCCATGCGTGCCCGACGCACCCGACCAGCGCTGCGCGCTCTGGTCGACGATGACAACCTCGAAATCGCGTTCTATTTGCCGGCTCAGGCAATGCATCAAAGCGTCAAGCTGCGAATGCCGCTCGTACGACGGAATGACGACCGAATATAACGGGCGCGCCTGCCCGGCGATTTTTCGCCGCGATTCGACAAAGCACCCCAACTGCGAGGAAATTCGTTCCCAAGAGTACCCTTCTTCGACACACGCTCGCGCGTTCTTCGACATCTGCTCGTACAAGGCTTTGTCGTTCACGAGATTGGCGATGGCGCGCGAAAATGTTTTGAGCACCGCGGGCACTTGGACCATGGCGGCACGGCCGGCAGTTTCAATGCCGCGCGCGCCAATCGGCGTTGACACGACAGGCAGTCCCAACGCCATGAAGTCGAACATCTTGATGTTCGTGCCCGACCCAGACAGCATGGGATTGATCCCAAGATCCGCGGCCTTTAGCCAAGTGATCTTCTCCGCCTCGCTGAGCTGACCGGTCACCCGCAGATTCGGTGTGTTGCTGCGCTGGATCGCCGTGCCTACACCGCCGGCGATGACGAAAACGACATGCGGCATAGCGGGCGCCAAGACATCGGCAATGAACTCTGCGGCCTCGACGTTCGGCCCATACGCACTGCCAATGAAGATGGTGACCTTGGCGTTTTCAGCCACGCCAAGGTCAGCGCGTGCGCGCAATTTTTCCTCCGGCGTTGCCGGGAGGTCACGAAACGCCATCACGCCATTCGGCACGACGCGCATATTCTCCAGAGGAAAGCCGTAAAGCCTATTGAATCGAAGCAGATCCTCGTGGGAGCAGGCCAAGATCCACTGCGCCCCCCAACCGCATTCGTTCTCATCTTCAATCACACCTCGGAGCAAATTGCGCTCGACGGCGTTGCCACAATTGAGGAGCTGTGCGCGCAGGTAGCCTTCAACATTATGTGAGTCATAGATCAGCACTTGGTCGGGACGCAAAACGTCCTTCACCAAGGGATAAATCCACGGGTGTGAGAAGAACACCACGTCCGCATTGACGGCCGCCTGCCTTGCGGTATTCACATAGTCAGGCGACAAGTGCGCTTGCTGACTGAACGCCAGATCAATCACGACCTTGTCGCCCGACTTCGACTTCATGTCGTCTGCGGCCGCATGATGCGCTGCGGTCAGCGGAATATCAACTTCTCGCAGCGTGGGACTGAGCTGATGGGATCGATAGGGCTCGCCTGGCCAGTCATAAGTGCCAACGTACGTGCAATCAATCTCCGAGCCAAGGTCGTGGTACAGCCCCAGTAAGCGAAGGCGCCCTCCCCCTACAGGCGGATCAATGGGCTGCATGTCCAGAACACAAACATTCGTACGTCGATCATAGGTTCGCGGACTTGGCGCCAACGCTGCCTCGATCAGTTGACGTGCAACAGCCTCCCACGACGACATCGACTTCGGCAGGCGCATACCGTTTTCACCCAGTAGCCGTGCCAGATCGCGATCCACATACAGGCTCTCCATGGCCTCCTTGATGGCCTGCGGATTGGGCAGACAGAGGAAGCCGTTCTCCCGGTTGCGAACGATCCGCGCGGGCTCGCCAGAGTCGGTACAGGTGATGACGGGCTTCCCGCTCGCGAAGGCTTCGATCGTGATATAGCCAAAGTCTTCGCGCAGCGGCGTGAAGGGCACGGCCAGTGCACCCGCGTAAAGCTCAATCAATTCTTCATCGTCGATCCGGCCGAGAAACTCAATGCGCTCATCCCCACCCGCCAGCGCCATCAGCGCCTGCTCGGCTTCACCCTCGCCGGCAATCTTGAGCTTGAGTGGCATCGTGGAGGCCAGCACCGCCTTGATCGCTAGATCCACGCGTTTCCAGCGGTGCAAGCGACCGGGCAAGAAGAAGTAGTCGCCGTACGGCCCTGTCCTGAAACGATTGACCACCAGCGGCGGGTGAAGCACATCGGCCTCCAGACCACGCCACCGGTAGAGGCGCCTGGCCGTCTCCGCACCATTGGCAAACCGCGCCTTGGCCGATTGGATTGCGTCGAATTCAATCGCATGCAGCCGTGCACGATGATTGAGATCCGTGGGCGAAGGCGTCGGCCATTGTTCGTCGAACATGTCGTCGAATACCCGCACCGTGTGGATTAAATTCATCACGTGCGCCGGATGCTTTATCGCATAGGTGGGCGCCTTGGTCGATATCACGACGTCAAAGGCCGACACATCCAAAGCTGCGCATCGCAAGTGGTTTTCCAGAATCGTCTGGAAGTCGGGTTCGCTCGCATCAATGAACAAAGTCTTGACATCACAACCGATCGCGGTCAACCCGTCGTACAAACCTTGAAAATGTCTCTCTGCCCCCCCGGGGGCACTGCCTGATGCCTTCGAAACTAAGAGAGCAACCCGCACGCCCGTGTAACGCTTTGGTAGATTCATTTTCTCGCCTGATCGGAATTGCTCGCGCGGATTTCATCATCTATCCGCGTAATGATTTGATCGACGCTACGCTTGGTGGGCGCTTCGCTGAACCGTGGTGCACCGATCGGCGCAGTTGCTCGAAGCGCTCCCGTCGAGCGCGCCGCCGTGTCTTTGGATGCTTTTGTCAACCTCTTGATCGCGGACGCCAAAGACGCCGCCTTGTCCTTTACAGCCCGCAGGGGCGCAGTTGCCCGCCACGAGGTGCTGTGCAGCAACTCGGAAATCTGCTGCTCATAGGCCTGGGTCAGGCGCTGGTAATGCCGCACCTGTAGTTGAAGCTCCGCGTTGGCGGCACGCAGTTCGGCCGCTTCTGCGCGCGCCTGTTGGATGGCCGACTGCGCATCCTGTGCAGACTTTTGCGCTTGTTCCACAACGTTCGCGCGCAGGTCTTGAAGGACGGAGTTCATCTGATGCACAACCTGCATTGTGTCATCCGCAAACTGCCGAGCGTCGGTGGCTGACTTGAAAGCATCTTCCGCTAACTGCCGTGCCGCTTCTGCGCGTTCGGCGGCCGCCTTGGCGGAGTCTCCAATGGCCGCGCGCGCCTCATCGCCCTGCGCATCGTGCTGTCCGGCCAACCGTTCAAGCGTCAATCCAAAGCTCCGGTTGAAAGCATCGTCAAAACGCGCGAGCAAGGCGTGTCCTCCCTTTTTTTGTGCGATCACGGCGTAGTCCGGGCTGACATTGCAAAGGACATCTACCAATCCCACGGCGCCCGGGTCGTGAAGCCTCGATGGCTCCTGTAGGCGGAGGATCTTGATGCGCTCAAAACCGCAATATTCTGACAAGAACGCCAACAAAGCGGGGGGAATGGGACGGCGGTGCGTCGGATCCATATAGAAGGTGTGAGCGCCGACCTGCAGATTTTCTGGATTTGGCGTTTCCATGATCAAAAGGCCACCAGGCGCCAGGACACGCATCGCCTGCTTGACCAATTGCTGCAGTGCCTCGAAAGGGATGTGCTCCACCACGTGGAATGCGGACACTACATGAACGCTGTCGTCGTGCAACTCGTTCAGGAACGCGATGGCGTCGCCCAGATGAACATTCAACTGCCGCTGCACGCATGCAGCCAACATGCCTTCGTCGGAGTCAACGCCCTCAGCAGTAAAACCTTCGTCTCGCAGCAGTTCTAGCCACTCGCCGCGACCACACCCCAGATCAACTGCCCTGAGCGTGTTGGTCGTACTCTTCAACGGATGCAGAAAGGGCAGGTACGCGCGCAGGCGCGACGCAATCAATTCTCGCGACCCGCGGAATCTATTTTCAAAAGCTCGGTAGAACCCTGTATCCATCATTAAGCCTCGTAGAGACGCATTACCAAACTCGACAACGCGCTTTACCCCTTCCCAAGATTCTGCGCATCATTCGAATAGTTGTGCGTCGGCTAAGCGATTGGCGCACGCGTCCTTGTCGGACAATGTGTATTCAATGCCCACACTTGGCCACGCTATCGCCAAGTCCGAATCGCTCCATAAAATGCAGCGCTCATGGACAGGTGCATAAAAATCGGTCGTCTTGTACAGAAACTCCGCGTACTCGCTCAACACCAAGAAACCATGCGCGAAGCCTTCGGGCACCCAGAGCTGGCGATGATTGTCTTCCGACAATTCGACTCCAACCCATTGGCCGAAGGTGAGGGACGACTTACGGATATCGACGGCAACGTCGAATACCGCGCCGCGCACGCACCGCACCAACTTGCCTTGCGGCTGTTGGATCTGGTAATGAAGTCCACGAAGCACACCTCTGCGCGAACGCGAATGGTTGTCCTGTAGGAAGCCCACATGCCGACCGACGATCTCGTCGAAAGCCTTCTGATTGAAGCTCTCCATAAAGAATCCGCGGTCATCCCCAAAGACCTTGGGCTCTAGGATCAGGACTTCAGGAATGACAGTTGATGTAACTCTCATCGCGGCGCTCCTTCCTTCAAGATCCGCATGAGGTATTGGCCATAGCCGCTCTTCTTCAAAGAATCAGCAAGCTTCAATATCTGCTCCGCATGGATCCAGCCTGCGCGCCAAGCAATTTCTTCCGGACAGGCGATCTTCAGTCCCTGCCGGTGCTCCAGCGTGGCAATGAACTGCCCCGCTTCCAGCAGGCTTTCATGCGTGCCCGTGTCCAGCCATGCATAGCCGCGCTGCATGATCTGCACGTTCAACCGGCCCTTGTTCAGGTAGGCCTCGTTGACAGCCGTGATCTCCAGTTCGCCGCGCGCGCTGGGCTTGACCGCCTTGGCGATGTCCACGACCTGCTCGTCGTAGAAATACAGGCCCGTCACGGCGTAGCTGCTCTTGGGCTGGGCCGGCTTTTCCTCGATGCTGCTGGCCTTGCCCCGGGCGTCGAAGGCGACGACACCGTAGCGCTCGGGATCGTGGACGTGGTAGGCGAACACGGTGGCGCCGGCCCGCTGCGCATCGGCATTCTTCAGCAGCACCGCCAGGTCGTGGCCATAGAAGATGTTGTCGCCCAGCACCAGCGCGCTGGGCGCGTCGCCGATGAACTTGTCGCCGATGATGAACGCCTGCGCCAGACCGTCGGGGCTGGGCTGGACGGCGTATTGCAGGTTGATGCCCCACTGGCTGCCATCGCCCAGCAGCTGCTGGAAGCGCGGCGTGTCCTGCGGCGTGCTGATGATCAGGATGTCCCTCATGCCGCCCAGCATCAGCGTGCTGAGGGGGTAGTAGATCATCGGCTTGTCATACACCGGCAACAGTTGCTTGCTGATGGCCAGGGTGGCCGGGTGCAGCCGGGTGCCGGAGCCGCCGGCCAGGATGATGCCCTTGCGTTGCTGTGTCATCGGGTCCTCTCTGTTTGTTGTGCTGGAGATGTCTCAAGCTCCGGAGCGCTTCGGCCGCCCATCGGCAGGGCCCAGGGCCGTGTACCTAGAGCGTTTCGCGCAGCATGCGCGTCACGCCATCCTGCCACGACGGCAGTTGCAGGCCGAAAGTTTGACGCAGCTTCGATGTATCGAGGCGCGAATTGCCCGGACGCCTGGCCGGCGTGGGGAAGGCGCTGGTCGGCACCGGCGCCACGGCGTCGGGGCCGGCCTTCAGCTCGACGCCGGCCGCCTGCGCCTGGGCCAGCACGAAGCGGGCATAGCCGTGCCATGTGGTCACGCCGTCGGCCACCAGGTGGTACAGGCCGGCCTTCTTGTCCGGCTCCCGAAGCGTGTCGCGGATGGCGTGCGCCGTCACGTCGGCCAGCAGCTCCGCGCCGGTGGGCGCACCGAATTGGTCGTCGATGACGGTGAGGCGCTCGCGTTCCTTCGCCAGCCGCAGCATGGTCTTGGCGAAGTTGCCGCCGCGCGCGGCGTACACCCAGCTCGTACGGAAGATGAGGTGCCGCGGGCAGTGGGCAGCCACAAGCTGCTCGCCTTCGAGCTTGGTGCGGCCGTAGACGCTCAGAGGGCCAGTCGCGTCGTCTTCCTTCCAGGGCTGGTCGCCGCTGCCGTCGAAGACATAGTCGGTGGAGTAGTGGACCATCAGCGCGCCGATGCGCTGCGCTGCTGTAGCGATCACGCCGGGGCTGGTGGTATTGAGGGTCCGCGCCAGCTCCGGTTCGCTCTCGGCCTTGTCCACAGCGGTGTGGGCGGCAGCGTTGACGATGACGTCGGGTCGCACCTTCTCCACGGTGGAGGCCAGCGCATCGGGCTGGCTGAAATCGGCATGCAGATCGGTGCTGTCGAAGTCCAGCGCCACCAGTTCGCCCAGCGGCGCCAGGCTGCGCTGCAGTTCCCAGCCGACCTGGCCGCCCTTGCCGAAGAGCAGGATCTTCATGCCTTGCCTTCGTATTGCTTGCTCACCCACTCGCGGTACGCGCCGCTTTGCACGTTGCGCACCCATTCCCCGTTCGCCAGGTACCACTCCACCGTCTTGCGGATGCCGCTGTCGAAGGTCTCGGCGGGCGTCCAGCCAAGTTCGCGCTCCAGCTTGCGCGCGTCGATGGCGTAGCGCCGGTCGTGGCCGGGGCGATCGGTCACGTAGGTGATCTGATCGGCATAGGGCCTGCCGTCGTCACGGGGGCGCAGTTCATCGAGCAGCGCGCAGATGGTGCGCACGATCTCGATGTTGGGCTTCTCGTTCCAGCCGCCGACGTTGTAGGTCTCGCCCAGGTGGCCGGCCTCCAGCACGCGGCGGATGGCGCTGCAGTGGTCCTTCACGTAGAGCCAGTCGCGTACCTGCATGCCGTCGCCGTACACGGGCAGCGGCTTGCCGGCCAGCGCGTTGACGATCATCAGCGGGATCAGCTTCTCGGGGAAATGGAAGGGCCCGTAGTTGTTGGAGCAGTTGGTGGTCAGCACCGGCAGCCCGTAGGTGTGGTGCCAGGCGCGCACCAGATGGTCGCTGGCGGCCTTGCTGGCCGAGTAGGGGCTGTTGGGCTCGTACCTGTTCTCTTCGGTGAAGGCCGGGTCCGTGGGCTTGAGGGTGCCGTACACCTCGTCGGTGGAGACGTGCAGGAAGCGGAACGCGGATTTGGCGTCGCCTTCCAGGCCGGCCCAGTAGCCTCGCACCGACTCCAGCAAGTGGAAGGTGCCCAGCACGTTGGTCTGGATGAAGTCGCCCGGGCCGTGGATGGAACGGTCGACGTGCGACTCGGCCGCGAAGTTGACGACCGCGCGCGGCCGGTGCTCGGCCAGCAGTCGATCGACCAGCGCACCATCGCCGATGTCCCCATGCACGAAGATGTGCCGCGGATCGTCCTTGACGGAGGCCAGCGTCTCCAGGTTGCCTGCGTAGGTGAGTTTGTCGAGGTTGACGACGGGTTCGTCTTGTCTCGCGAGCCAGTCGAGGACGAAGTTGGCGCCGATGAAGCCGGCGCCACCGGTGACCAGGATCATGGGATGGCCTGTTTCCGTTGATTTGAAGAACAATGGGCCGCCAGGGCGACCCGGGCGAATTATCTATGGCTCACCCGTGCCTATCGGCCATCCGGCCTGCCCCTGGCCACGAAGCTGCAACCGGGTGTGGAGGAATCGTTGGTTCGAGTTCTGACTTTCGCATTTTCACGAATTCTTTTGTATTAAATTTCCATCCTCTTTTGAGATCGAGTCGACCATGGACACACTTGTTGCAGTCAGTTCCATTCGCCCTGTCGTCCTGTGCGGCGGCAGTGGCACCCGCCTTTGGCCGCTGTCCCGCAAGGCCCTGCCCAAGCAGTTCGTCCCCCTTGTGGGCAGCAAGAGCCTGTTGCAACTCACACTGGAACGGCTGAGCGCACTGTCGAAGCAGGTCATCTGCGTCACGGCAGAAGAGCATCGCTTCCTGGTCCAGGAGTCGATGGAAGCTGCCGGCATCGAGGGGCACGAGGTGCTGGAACCGGTAGCGCGCAACACGGCGGCGGCTATGGCAGCGGCCGCGCTGCTGGCCGATGCCGACGAGCTGCTGCTCTTCGCTCCTGCTGACCACCATGTGCCCGATGCACAGGCGTTCGCCGCCACCATCCAGCAGGGGGCCGATGCTGCGCGAGCCGGCCACATCGTCACCTTCGGCGTCGTGCCTACCTTCCCGAGCACTGCCTACGGCTACATCCAGCCAGGAGCGGAACTGCCGGGCACCGAGAGCCGTCAGGTGGCGCGCTTCGTCGAGAAACCCGCCGCCGACCGCGCCCAGGCGATGCTGCTGGAAGGCGGCTATCTCTGGAACGCCGGTATCTTCCTGGTGCGCGCCGGCACGCTAATCGAGGCATTGCGCAAGCACACGCCGGACATCCTGGCGGCCAGCCAGAAGGCCGTGACCGCCAGCAGCACCGACGGCTCGTTCATCCGTCTCGACCGCATCGCCTTCGAGGCCTGCCGCAGCGAGAGCATCGACTACGCCGTGCTGGAAAAGCACGACAAAGTGGCGGTGATCCCCTTTGCCGGCGCGTGGAGCGACGTCGGCAGCTGGAACGCGGTGGCCAGCCTGCAGCCTGCCGACGAGGCGGGCAATCGCGCCTCCGGCCGCGCGGTGATGCTGCACGCGAAGAACACCTTCGTCCATGCGCCGCTGCGCCCCGTGGTCGCGCTGGGCACGGAGGATCTCGTCGTCGTCGACACGCAGGACGCTGTGCTGGTGGCCCGGGCCGACTGTGTGGAGCAGGTCAAGGACGTGGTGGCCCTCATGACCAGGGATGGCCACAACGAGGCCACCGAGCACCGCCGCGTGGCACGCCCCTGGGGCGCCTACGACAGCATCGACCACGGCGAACGCTTCCAGGTCAAGCGGCTGACGGTCAAGCCCGGCGCCAAGCTGTCGCTGCAGATGCACCATCACCGCGCCGAGCACTGGGTCGTGGTCAAGGGCACGGCCAAGGTCACGCGCGGCGACGAGACGCTGCTGGTGCAGGAGAACGAGTCCGTCTACATCCCGCTGGGCACCGTGCACCGGCTCGAGAATCCGGGCAAGGTGATGCTGGAGGTGATCGAAGTGCAGTCTGGCGGCTACCTGGGCGAAGACGACATCGTGCGCTATGAAGACACCTATGGCCGGGTCGTGCCGGTCAATCGGCCGCAGCAGGGCTAACCAAATCAACGGTCTCCAGGCCCAGGCCGAGCCTCCGCTCGTCCTGGCTTTCGCCGGCTGCGGCGGGAGACGTGGCGCCGGATACCTCCACGCGCACGAAGAGGAGGGGTCCTCGGATCAAATCGGCATCCCAGTCGACCGACCATTCGAGCAGGCCAGTGGCCTCATCGTGAACTCGCTCCCGGCACGAACGATCGTTGACGAACACCTGTGCTTTCGGTGCCGTAGATCCGCCTGGCGGTCGATACAGGCGTCCACGCAATCGAAACTCAAGCCCTGATGCAGTGGCATCGACGGCCTCTACAGCGAGTGGAATCAGAAGAATCGCCTGGTGGTCTTCACTCCAGACGCCCCAGTGCTCTGGCTGGTGCCACCCAGCTCCAAGCCAAGAACGCTCGGCCCGCCCTGCCGACAGACGGTATTCCTGTTCGCACCTCAGCGTCGGAACCTCCGGCAGTCCTTCGGTGAACTCAGATAAGCCCCAACGCCCCCCGAATATCTGGTCCAGCACATCATCGGCAAAGCCACCGTTCTCCAAGACACAGGCATTGCGTCGAGTTGGCAGCCACGAGGGCCAGTTGCGCCCGACCGCAGAAACGCCCGCGAAAGCGCGCAGCGCATCGATCGACGCAATCGCGGGTCCGACAGGAAGCCATGGCGAACATGACGGGGGCAACTGTGCCGCGTTGTTGCGATCGTCTTGCAGCAGTTGCCGGACATCCCGACAGCCAAAATACGGCGCCTCCTTGAGCGCCCCGGAGGACAGTGCGCCGACGAATTGCAGGTTCTCGGCACACATCAGTTCGTATGCATTGACGTTGATCAACGCGGCATTGGGCACAACCTGCAGCAGTTGCCTGAGCTGGCCTAGATCCGGCTGATATGGATGCGCCTTCACAGCCAACAGGTCGACCTCCCTGGCCCACTGCGCGATCTGATCGACAAAGTCCGAAGGGCGGGCCAAGCGAGCTCCACTGACGAGCGCCAAGTCCACTTCCGTTTGACCTAGAAACAAGCCCACGCGTACATCACGCCCCAAAATAAATCCTTGGCCTCGGCGTGCAAAAAAACCCTTCAGTCCGGCTGCCGCCGCCCAGAAGACTTCATCATTCGGGCGCAACAGTTCCAACTGACGACGAATCACTACGTCGTTGGTCCTCGCGGATAGAAAGAGGTGACGCGCGAAGCGCAGGGAATACACCTCCACATCGATGAACGCGACCCCTTGCGCATGAATGAATCGCATGAGCGATGGAGGCATGCCCCAGCCGATAACCAAGCTCTCGCAACTCAAGGCAAGCGAGGCCAAGGCAGAAGCGCCAGGCGTGAGGTCGGCCACACATGCAGCAGCCCATCCTTCCGGCGAGGAAGGTAATCCAAGATCGCTCAGGAGATTGGCAACGGGAAGCGCACCTTTCTGCGACTCCGCACAGACCTCTCGCACATCCCAACCCAATCGCCGGGCAGCCACTTCGAAGAAGGCGCGAAGGAAACGTCTGTTGGTTGGGTGGGGCTGGAGACCGCTCTCTTCTCCACGAAAGATGTCATCTATAAAGATCAGTTCGCGGAATCTAGTCACACAAAGCTCTTTTGAAGATCGAATCAAGGCACACAACCGCCGCACTGGCCCGCGCCGAACGATACGCGAAAACATCAATGTATGCAGAGAGTACGATCCATGAGATTCAATACGTCGTTCAAGCGATGCGACGCGGCCGCAGTTGGCGCTTGACAGCCCCCTACCAGGCTCCGGGAAGAATCTCAAATAGGAAGGGCTCCTCGCTGAGCCCGCTCCCTCCCAAGTCAGCCTCCACTTCTGCAGTTTGGGCGTCTCCACGCAGCCGCACCATGTGCGCGTCGAGACGCGCGAGATAGTGAACAGTCACATATCGCAGCGCAGCATAAAAGCACCACAGATTGGGTTAGAGTGGCCCGCAGGAGACAACCCCTGGGGTCCTCATGACCAGGAAAGCGCCACGACGCACCGCGCAACGCATCCTCGAAGCTGCGCTCGACCTGTTCAACCGCTTCGGCGAGCCGAACGTGTCGACGACGCTGATCGCGGCCGAGCTGGGCATCAGCCCCGGCAACCTCTACTACCACTACCCCGCCAAGGACACGCTGGTCAACCGGCTGCATGAGGAGTTCGAGGCGGCGCTGGCCGAACTGCTGGCCGATGGTCCACGCGTGCGTGAGGTCTCTGCGGCGCACCGCTTCGTGGCGGCTCTGTTCCACCTGATCTGGCGCTACCGCTTCCTCTACCGCGACCAGAGCGATCTGCTCAGCCGCAACCGGCACCTGGAGGCGCGGCTGCAGAAGCTGCTGCTCGACAAGGAGGCTTCGCTGCGCGGCGCCATCGCCGGCCTGGCCGGTGCCGGCCACCTGGCCATCACCGCCGACGAGGCCGACACGCTGGCACGCAGCATGGTGGTGGTGCTGACCTACTGGTTCAACTTCGAGTACGCGACCAATCCGCGCGAGGCACTGGAACCGGCGCACGCCGACCAGGCACTCGCACGCGGCTGCCGCCACGTGCTGCAGCTGGTCACACCCTACATGCCGCCGGCCAGCCGCGTGCAGTTGCCTGCGTTGGACGCCGTGCCCGCGACCGAGGATGATGCAGCCGAACCCGCCTGAAACCCACCGCATGTCCGCGCCACAGTTCACTCCCCTTCCCCTGTTCGGCGGCGCCGACATCCGCGCCCCGGCGCCGCCTGCCTGGGCGCCGCTGCCCATGGCCGGCGTGCCCCGCTTCGACGCCGCCATGGTGCTGGCGCAGTGGCCGCGCCTGCATGCCGGCCAGCCCCTGCCACCGCCGTCCGACCCTGCCCTGGCAGATGCCTGGGCGCTTTACCACAGCGGCGACTTTGCGGCCGCCGCTGCGGCCGGGCTGGCGCTGGGAGACGACGGCGCCAGTCTGGCGGATCAGGCCACCGCCATCTACGCCAATTACGTCGAGCCGCGCGAGGCCACGCGGCTGGCGTTGTTCCGCCAGGTGGGTGACCGGGCACACGCCCGTGCCATCGCCCACCCCGAGGACTGCCAGGCCCTCTACTGGCACGCCTACGCGCTCGGCCGTTACGCCCAGGCCGTGAGCGTGGCCCGGGCGTTGGCACAGGGCCTGGGCGGCAAGCTCAAGCAGACGCTGGAGCGCATCATCGAGTTGCAGCCGACCCATGCCGATGCGCACTTCGCGCTGGGTGCCTTTCATGCGGAAGTGATCGACAAGGTGGGGCCGCTGGTGGGCCGCATGACCTATGGCGTGCGTGCCGATACGGCTGTCGCCTTGTTCGAACGCGGGCTGGAGGTCAATCCGCATTCGGCCGCTGGCCTGATGGAATACGCTCGCGCCCTGCTTGCGCTTGAAGATGAGGCGAAGCTGGCACATGCCACGCGCCTGTTCGAGCAAGCCGCTGCAATCGAGCCACTCGACGCCCGTGAACTTCTGGACGTGGAACTCGCTCGAGCAGGGCTGCAGGAGTGATCCCACGCGCTACTCCGTCGCCAGCCCCCGAGGCGCCTCCTTGATCCTCACAAGTCTCAAAAAGAGGCCCAGCCGCCGTGCGTCGTCACTCTCACCAATATCGATCGGACGTTGCGGATGCGCTGGGATGATCTCCAAGACGTTGGTGGACGACACGTGGCGAAACGCCGCGGTGTTCAACGACCCAAGCTCGGAAAAAGTCATGCGGCGTTCAACGTTACCAGCGCGGATGCGCACGGGAGCACCGACGCTACCGCGATACGAGGCGGCATCGATTTCGACGTCGAACGCAGTCGGCAAGGGCTCCTTGAAATGCAGGCGCACGGTGGCGGCCACGTCAGCATCGGACCACCGGCCACCTTCTTCATGATGCGATAGCCCATCCACCTTTGTGAGGAAATCCGGCAAGCCGTACCGGCGGACCTCATAGCCATCGCTCAGTTGCGCAGGATAGCGGCGAGCCGCCAAGCGTGCCCTGACGCGCGCTACCTCGTCCTGCTGCGTCCAGCGGCTCGAACGCCAGCTGAGCGACAACTTTCCAGAAGCGTCGATGACATGCACATGGACGGCGTCATCCAACCGGCCCCACACCGCACAATAGCCATCGGTGCGCGGCGTGTGCCAAGCCACCGCAATTCGTTCGCAACGATCAATCCACACGAATCGGTCGTCATTCGACAACTCCTGAAACAAGTCTACTGCATCGAACTCCTCGAACGCATCGAAGTCGAAACGCGGAAGCGCTTCGCCGCGGTCAGTCACCTGAAGCAATACAGGAAATCGCACCCACTGCCCGCCAAACTCGATCTTCTGCTCGCTCAGATCGACCATGATCTCGCGACCCAGATAGCGACGGCCCCAGAACGCCAAGATGCTGTCACGCCAGCTTGCCAGATCGGCATCGAAGTCGTTGCGCCCCGCCGCCAGCGAAGGCTTTCGCAGAATGTCCCGGCCAAGGCCATAGGAAACATCCAGCCCTATCAGGTTAATCACCGTCACACCAGCATCGAGCACGGTGCCAGGTGTGTCGATCTGCCTGCCCTCCGGCTGGCTCGGGTCCAGCACCATGAAGAGTTCCTTGCGGGGATAGGTCTCGAGTTGCTGGTAGACCGGGTTGTTCATCGCCAGGTGATCGGAGGCAATGACGATCACGGTGTCACGGCCGCCTGGCGCAGCACGGATCTTCCGCACGAATTCGCCGAGCAGCCGGTCGCTGCAGGCCACGGCATTGAGCATGCTGTTGCGCCCATCGCCATAACGCACGCCCTCGCGCAGGCAGCGGGGCGACAGGAAGCCGTCGTAGTGGTGCGTGTCCAGGGTCAGCAGGAACAGCCCGAAGCGCTGGCCCGCCGCCGACAGCGCCTGGTACCGCTCGAAGGCGCGGTCGAGCAGGAAGTCGTCGTAGTAGCCCCATGCATTGAGCGGCGTCGCCGCATCTCCGCCAAGGGTGGCCAGGTTCTCGCGCCCATAGATGTGCTGGAACCCATGCGTGTTGTAGAAGTTGCCCTTGCCGGAGAACGTCAGGGAGGCGCCTTGCATGAAGGTCAGGTCGAAGCCGCTGTCCCTGAGGACGGTGCCCGCGCAGGTGGCTCCCGGCATGAAGGTGTCGAGCCCGGACGAGGCATTGCCGTGATGAACGGCAAAGAGCGGCGTGCCACATTGCGAAGCCACCATGCCGGCAATGGTGAACTCCGAGCCAGGCACCTGAACCAGCTCCGAAAAATCCAGGGCCTCAGCACGCAGTGCTTTCAGGTTCGGCATCAGCCCCGGAAACAGGCGCTCGTCGAAATAGTTACGCTCCAGGCTTTCCGCATAGATGTAGACGAGGTTGCGCACCTGTGCCGCTTCGCCGTATGCGTCCGGCCAACCCACATTGAAGTTCGATAGCCGGCCAAGGATGCTTGTGTCCACGGACTTTTGCGTGGACACATGGACACTTTGGAAACGAACACAGCGGTTGCGGCACCGCCCAAGCGCAGTTGGCGGCGGCACTCTGACGAGTTCAGGGCACGGATCATCGAGTTGGCACGCCAGCCGAACACGTCGGTGGCCGCGGTGGCGCTGGCCAACGGGCTGAATGCGAACATGCTGCGCCGCTGGGTGCGCGAGTCCGAGGCTGCCGGCAAAGCCGCCACCGAGGTGGCGCAGCCGCGTGATGTGGTCACGCCGGCGTTCATGCAGTTGCCGATGTCCGCGCA
>NZ_JQKD01000074.1 GCF_000745855.1 Xenophilus azovorans DSM 13620 | reverse complement strand
AACGACGTGCTGGCCTTCATGACCTTCCCGCGAGCGCACTGGGCGCAGATCTACAGCACCAACCCGCTGGAGCGGCTGAACGCGGAGATCAAGCGACGCACCAACGTCGTGGGCATCTTCCCCAACGATGCGTCCATCGTGCGCCTGGTCGGCGCCATGATGCTGGAGCAGAACGACGAGTGGTCGCTCAACCGGCGCTACATGCAACTTGAAGGCCTGCAGACCCTGAGCGACACTGCGCCCACTCGGCTGTCCGCTGTGGCTCGCTGAGTACCGTGCATCTCAGCCTCGTCCGGGCTGTGGACTTACACCACGAATTGGGACACGACCCGAGGCCGCCGCCGCGGCCCGGGCCTACCTGAAGCGCCTGGACATCGCCCACAAGGTGACGATCCGCGACGGCGCGTTCGACACGCTGGACCTGTCCACCGGCCAGCGCAAGCGCCTGGCCCTGCTGCACGCCTACCTAGAAGGGCGGCAGGTGCTGGTGTTCGACGAATGGGCGGCCGACCAGGACCCGGTGTTCCGCCGCCTCTTCTACCGCCAACTGCTGCCCGAACTGCGCAGCAAGGGACATACCCTGATCGTGATCTCTCACGACGACCGCTACTTCGACGTGGCGGACGAGGTGGTGCACGTGCGCGACGGCCGGATCGTGGCGCGCCACCGCCCCTCGGACGCCGAGGCGCTGAAGGCGGCCGCGTAGGGCGCGGCGGGAGCGTCTCCCCGCGGGCGCTCAGCCGTTCAGCGCCGCCTCGATGCCCTGCTGCGCCAGCGTGCAGTCGCCGAAGCGCGCGGCCACCCAGGCCGGGTCGTGGTAAGTCGGCAGGTAGCGCTCGCCGGCGTCGCACAGCAGCGAGAGGATCGAGCCCTGCTCGCCGCGCTCGTGCATCTCGTGCGCCAGCGCCAGCATGCCGACGAAGCTGGTGCCGGTGGACGGACCCACGCGGCGCCCCAGCAGGCCGGAGAGCACGCGCATCGCGGCGATGGAGGCCACGTCGGGCACCGGGACCATGCGGTCGATCAGCGTGCGGATGAAGCTCGGCTCCACCCGCGGGCGGCCGATGCCCTCGATGCGCGAGCCGGCCGCGGCGAGCGTCTCGTCGCCGCTGGCGTGGTAGGCGGTGAAGACCGAGCCCTCCGGGTCCGCCACCGCCACCTGCGTGGCGTGGCGCCGATAGCGCACGTAGCGGCCGATGGTCGCGCTGGTGCCGCCGGTGCCGGCGCCGACCACGATCCAGGCCGGCACCGGATGCCGCTCGCGCGCCATCTGCTGGAACATGCTGTCGGCGATGTTGTTGTTGCCGCGCCAGTCGGTGGCACGCTCGGCGTGGGTGAACTGGTCCATGTAGTGGCCGCCGCTTTCGCGTGCCAGCGCGCGCGCCTCGTCGTACACCTCGCCGGCCTGCTCCACGAAGTGGCAGCGCCCACCCTGGAACTCGATCTGCGCGATCTTCTCGGGCGAGGTGCCGCGCGGCATCACCGCCACGAAGGGCAGGCCCAGCAGGCGGGCGAAGTAGGCCTCGCTCACGGCGGTGGAGCCGCTGGAGGCCTCCACCACCGTCATGCCTTCGCGCAACTGCCCGTTGACCAGCGCGTAGAGGAACAGCGAACGCGCCAGCCGGTGCTTGAGGCTGCCGCTCGGGTGCGTGGATTCGTCCTTGAGGTACAGGTCGATGCCGGCCGCCTCGTAGGCCGGCAGGCGCAGCGGGATCAGGTGCGTGTCGGCGCTGCGCTGCACATCCGCCTCGATGCGGGCGATGGCGCCGTGGAGCCAGCCGGTCATCGCGCAGGCGCGCCGCAGAAGCGCTGCCAGCCCTCGGGCGTGTTGTCGAAGCCCCGCTGCTTCGCCAGTTCCCACGGCCGCTCGCAGCGGGCGGTGCGCTGGCACCAGCGGTAGCCGGCGGACGGCTTGCAGCCCTGCGGGTCGACGTCCGAGCCGGGCATCGGCAGCGGGGCCTGAGAGGCGGCAGGCGGCGGGGGCGGCGCCGGAGACTGCGCGCAGGCGGCGAGCACCGCGCATGCCACCAGCGCACCGGCCAGCGGGGCTGTGCGTTGCCACCAAGAGATCGAAGCAAGGTTCATGGCGCGATTGTCCGCGAGCCCCCGCGTCGAAGGCGTCGGCGGCTACCAGTCTTCCTTGACCGCCAGCACCGCCTCGCGTGAGGCGGCGGCGCGTCCGGCCAGCCAGGCAGTGAGTGTGCCGGCCGCCACCACCGCGCCGCACAGCAGCGCCAGCCGCAGCCAGGGCACGAGCAGGTCCATGGTCCAGTGGAAGCTCTGCGGGTTGACCACCTTCACCAGCACCACCGACACGGCCAGGCCCAGCAGCAGCCCGGCCAGCGCGCCGATCGCCGTCCAGGCCGCGCCCTCGCCGGCGACCACCGCCAGCACCTGGGCGCGCGTGAGGCCCAGGTGCGCCAGCAGGCCGAACTCCTTGCGCCGCGCCAGCACCTGCGCGCTGAAGCTGGCGGCGATGCCGAACAGGCCGATGCCGATGGCCACCGCCTGCAGCCAGTAGGTGACGGCGAAGCTGCGGTCGAAGATGCGCAGCGAGCTGGCGCGGATCTGCGCGGCCGAGGCGAACTCGATCGCATCGGCCGCGCCCAGGCGCCGCGCCGCCAGCGCGCGCGCGGCCTGCTGCACGGCGGCCTCGCGTGCGCCGGGCGCCAGCCACAGCGCGATGTCGCTGACGCTGCGGTCGCCGGTCAGGCGCACGTAGTCCGCTTCGGCGATCGTCACGGCGCCGAACTGGCGCACGTAGTCGCGCCACACGCCGGCGACGAAGAAATGGGCATCGCCTGCTCCGAAGGCAGAAGCCAGCACCGGAAGATCCTGCCCCGGCCGGGCGCCGTACAGCGCCTGCATCGCCTCGCTGACGTAGACGCCGGTGCGCCCGGCCGGCACCGGCAGCGCCGGGCCCAGCAGCGGCAGCGAGCCGGCCGCGTCCTGCGCGTCGATGGGCCGTGCGATCAGCGTGACGGGCGGGCGCGCCGGATCGAGCAGCAGGCTGCGCGTGCGCAGCGTCTGCGTGCGCGCCACGCCGGGCAGCCGTGCCGCCTGCTGCACGAAGGGGGCGTCGAAGGGCGCGGCCTCCGCGTTCGCGCTGCCGGCGCCGCTGCTGCCGGCCGGGCGCAGGTACAGGTCGGCCGGCAGCACCACGTCGAGCCAGCGCGCCACCGAGTCGCGGAAGCTCGCCACCATCACCGTCAGCGCCACCGCCAGCGCCAGGCTGGCGACCACGCCGCTCACCGCGATGGCGGCGGTGCCGCGCATGCGGCGCGCGCGCTCCACCGCCAGCAGCGGCAGCAGGCGGTCCGCCACGCGCGGCGCCAGCCGGTCGTACACCAGCGCCACCGCCCAGGGCAGGGCGGCGATGCCGCCCACCAGCAGCAGCCCGACGGACAGGTACGCCGCCAGCGGGATGCCCGCCACCGCCGGCGCGCGGGTGAGCGCCGCGCCGGCCAGCAGCAGCGCCAGCGCCGGCCAGGGCGTGCGCGGGCCGGCGCCGGTGTGGCCGAGGCCCTTGAGCGTCTGCGCCTCCGGCAGCCGCTGCGCCGCGCGCGCCGGCCACCAGCCGCCGACGCCGGCTGCCGCCATGCCCAGCAGCGCATAGAGCAGCGCGGCCGGCCACGCCCATTGCAGCGTCGGCGCCGCGCCGCGGAAGTAGCCGCCGCCCAGGTCGCCGCCCAGCAGCGTCAGCGCCGCCCAGGCGAGCGCCGCGCCCAGCGCGATGCCGGCCGCGCTGCCCAGCGCGCCCAGCGCCAGCGACTCGGCCAGCACGAGATGCAGACGCTGGCGCGGCGCCAGGCCCAGCACACCCAGCAGCGCGAACTGCTGCGCGCGCTTGGCCACCGACAGCGCCAGCACCGAGAACACCAGGAAGGCGCCCGTGAACAGCGCCACCAGCGCCAGCACCGTGAGGTTGACGCGGTAGGCGCGCGAGAGGTTGCTCACCCGCTGCGCAGCGTCGGCCGGCTCGACCACGCGCAGCGCGGCGCTCCAGGCCGGCAGCCGGGCGAGCGCGGCGCGGAAGGCGGCCGGGTCGGCGCCCGGCTGCAGCCGCACGTCGATGCGGTTGAGCTGGCCGGCGCGGCCGAGCAGGTCCTGCGCGGCGCCGATGTCCATCACGCCCAGCGCGGCGCCGCCTGCGGCCACCGTGCCGGCGATGCGCAGTTCGCGCGTCGCCGTGCCGTCGGGTTGCATCAGCAGGAGCGCGGTTGCTTCGCCTGCTGCCTGCCGCGCCGCTGGGTTGAGGAAGACGCGGCCCGGCGACAGCACGGCAAGGCGGTCGCCATCGCCGCCGGGCGCCGCCATGGGCGCCAGCGCCGGCGCGATGCCGGGCACCACCAGCGCGTCCACGCCCGCCAGCCGCAGCGCGAGGCGCGCGCCGGCGGGCGTGCGCAGCACCACGTCGGCCTCCAGCACCGGGCTGGCCAGCGCCACCTGGGGCAGGGCCGCCACCTGCCCGTACAGCGCCTCGTCGAAGCCGCCCTGCGCCGCGCGGATCTCCAGGTCGCCCTGGCCGTTGACCGAGCGCACCGCGCCCTGGAACTCGTCCAGCGCCGAGGCGTTGATCAGGTGCACCGCGAAGGCCAGCGCCACGCCGAGCATCACCGCGCCCACCGCCGCGGCGCTGCGCCAGGGGTGGTGGCGTAGTTCCTGCCAGGAGAAGGTGCAGAGCAGACGCCGGAGCATGGGCGCATTGTGGCGCGGGGCTCAAGTGGTACAGCACAACTAAGATATCCTGGCGATGCCCGACCGTCTGCCATGACTTCTCCCCGCACGCCTCCTGACTTCTCCCGCCCGCTGGTCACGGTGGACGTGGTGATCTTCACCGTCCGGGCCGATGCGTTGCAGGTGCTGCTGGTGCGCCGGCCGGACGGGCCGGACGAGCCCTTCCCGGGCCGCTGGGCGCTGCCCGGCGGCTTCGTGGACATGGCGCGGGACGCCACCCTGCTGGACTGCGCGCTGCGCAAGCTGCGCGAGAAGACGGGCGCGGTCACCCCTTACCTGGAGCAACTCGGCAGTTGGGGCGGCGCGACGCGCGATCCGCGCGGTTGGTCGGCCACCCACTGCTTCTATGCACTGTTGCCGGCGCCGTCGGTCACGCTGGAAAAGGGCGATGACGTAGCCCCCACGCTCCCCGCTTCGCGTGGTTCGCTGCCCCCCGAGGGGGCGCTCGCCGCCGTGGGGCGGCCCGGCGGCGGCGATGCAGCGCAGGTCGCCTGGTTCGGCGCCGATGCCGCCGCGCGCAAGCGCCTGGCCTTCGATCACGCGCAGATCCTCGCCGCCGCGCTGGAGCGCCTGCGCGGCAAGGTGGAATACACCTCGCTGCCCGCCTTCCTGCTGGAAGAGCCCTTCACCCTGCCCGCGCTGCAGCAGGCCTACGAGACGGTGCTGGGCCGCCTCGTCGACAAGAGCGCCTTCCGCAAGCGCATGCTGGACGGCGGCTTCCTGGAGGAGGCGGGCATGCTCCCCGCGGCCGCCGGCCGGCCGGCCATGGGCTGGCGCCTGCGCGACCGCGCGCGGCCGGCCTTCTTCCCGCGCACCTTCCTCAACGCGCCGGCGGCGGGCTGACGCGCGGCGGCCCGCGGGAAACCCGCCGCATGGCGGCGCGCGGTACCAACGCACAATCGGGCCATGCCTTCCATCGAATCCATCGAACGCGCCACCCTGGCCGCCGTGCCGCCGGAGGTGGTGGAGGAACTGCCGGGCTGGCTGCTGCCGCTGGACGCCGGCACGGTGGGCCGGGCGCACAGCGCGGTGCCGCTCGCGCACGACGCGCCGGATGCGGCGCTGCTGCCGGAGATCGAGGCGCGCTATCGGGCCCGGCACCTGGCGCCGGTGTTCCGCCTGCCGGTGGAGGTGGCCGCCTTCGAGGCGTTCAACGCGGCGCTGCGCGAGCGAGACTACGTGCCCTCGCGCCCGACGATGGTGATGACCGGCACCGCACAGGCGATGGTGGACGGCGGCCGCGGCGACGCCGTGCTGCTGGAGGTGCAGCCGGGCGACGACTGGGCGCGCGTGTACCTCGGCGAGGGCTTCGATCCGGTCGACGGCGGCCATCGCGTGCGGCTGCTGCGCCGCGCGCAGGACGCGGTGTACGCCAGCGTGCGCTTCACCGCGGAAGGCCAGCCGGCCGCCACGGGCGAGGTCGCGGCCGTGGGCTGCGCCTGCTTCAGCCAGGGGCTGGTCGGCGTGCACGGCATGCGCACGCGCCCGCGCTTTCGCGGCCGCGGCCTGGCGCGGCAACTGATGGCGGCGATGGGCGCCGAGGCGCTGCGCCGCGGCATCGGGGAAGCCTTCCTCCAGGTGGAGGTGGAGAACTACCTCGCGCGCTCGCTCTACGCGCGCATCGGCTTCTCGCCGGCCTGGACCTACGTGTACTGGCAGCAGCCCGAGGTGCGCTGAAGCCCTCAGCCGCGGGCGATGCCGTCGGCCGTGAGGTGCACCACGCGCCCGGCGCGCGCGGCGGCGCTGTCGGAGTGGGTGACCAGCACCAGGCTGGCGCCGTGCTCGCGGCTCTGGGCGGCCAGCACGTCCATCACCTTCGCGGCGGTGGCCGGGTCCAGGTTGCCGGTGGGCTCGTCGGCCAGCAGCAGCGGCGGGCGGTGCACCAGGGCGCGCGCGATGGCCACGCGCTGCAACTGCCCGCCGGAGAGCTGCTGCGGCAGCCGCCCGCCCAGCCCGGCCAGGCCCACCGCCTCCAGCATCGCCTGCACGCGCGAGCGCGCCTCGGGCCCGCGCTGGCCCAGCAGCATCAGCGGCAGCGCGACGTTCTGCGCCACGTCCAGGTGCGGCAGCACGTGGAAGGCCTGGAACACGAAGCCCACGTGCGCGCGGCGCCACAGGGCACGGGCGGTGTCGTCGAGCGCGCCGATGTCGGCGTCGCCGTGCAGCACGCGCCCCTCGTCCCAGCGGTCCAGCCCGGCCAGGCAGTTCAGCAGGGTCGACTTTCCCACGCCCGACTCGCCGACGATGGCGACGAACTCGCCGGGCTCGACCACGAGGTCGACGCCGCGGAACACGTCGGCCTCGCCGTAGCGCTTGCGCAGGTGCTCGACGAGCAGTTTCATGCCAGCGGTGCGACGGCGGCGGCCAGGCGCTGGGCGGCATCGGCCGCGTCGCAGGGCACGATGCGGCGCGCCGGCATGCCGCGCAGCCAGGTGATCTGGCGCTTGGCGAGCTGGCGGGTGGCGGCGATGCCGCGCTCGCGCAGCGCGGCCAGGTCGCCGGCGCCGGGCTGCTTCGCGTCGCTGCCGAGCGCGTCGAACATCTCCCACGCCTGCCGGTAGCCCACGCAGCGGATGGAGGGCAGGCCCGGGTGCAGGTCGCCGCGCGCGCGCAGGGCGCGCACCTCGTCGAGGAAGCCGGCCGCCAGCATCGCGTCGAAGCGCCGGGCGATGCGCTCGTGCAGCCATGCGCGGTCCTCGGTCTCCAGGGAGAAGAGGACGACGTCCTGCGCGGGCCGGCGGCCGGTGTCGGCCGCCCGCTGCTGGAAGGCCGACAGCGGCTGGCCGCTCGTGCGCCAGACCTCCAGCGCGCGCTGGATGCGCTGGCTGTCGCCGGGCGCCAGCCGCGCCGCGGTGGCGGGGTCCACCTGCGCCAGCTCGGCGTGCAGCGCGGGCCAGCCGCGCTCGGCCGCCTCGGCGTCGATCCGCGCGCGCACGGCAGGGTCGGCCGCCGGCATCGCGTCCAGGCCGTCGATCAGCGCCTTGAAGTACAGCATCGTGCCGCCCACCAGCAGCGGCAGCGCGCCGCGTGCGCGGATGTCGGCGACCAGCCGCACCGCATCGGCGACGAAGGCGGCGGCGCTGTAGCTGTGCGCCGGGTCGAGGATGTCGATGAGGTGGTGCGGCACGGCGGCGCGTTCGGCGGCCGTGGGCTTGGCGGTGCCGATGTCCATGCCGCGGTAGACCAGGGCGGAGTCGACGCTGACGATTTCCACCGGCATCGCGTGCGCCAGCGACCGCGCGACGGCCAGCGCCGCGGCCGTCTTGCCGCTCGCGGTGGGGCCGGCGATGCCGATCCAGGCGGGGCCCCGCGGCGCCGTCAAGCGGGTGTCTCCCGGCGCACCGCGCGCGGCAGCACGGCCCAGCCCAGCACGGCCAGGCACACGCTCCAGAACCAGATGCCCAGCGCGAGCGGCCGCGTCGAGCCGTCCAGCGCGCCGCCCAGCCAGTGGCCGATGGCGAAGGCCGCCAGCATCATGGCGAAGCCGTTGAGCGCCGAGGCCGCGCCCGCCGCCTGCGGGAAGGGGCCGACCGCGCCCGTCTGGCCGCAGGGCTGGTGCACGCCGTGGCCCAGCATCGCCAGCGTGGCCGGCGCCATCACGGCCCACACCGACTGCACGCCCGCCAGCGCCAGCAGGCCCATCGCCGTGCCGCCCGCCAGGCTCAGCGCCGCGCCGCGCGCCACCGCGCCCTGCACGCCGTGGCGCGCCAGCCAGTGCCGGCACAGGAAGGTACCGGCGATGTAGGCCAGCGAGTTCCACAGCATCACCAGACCGTAGCCGGTGCGCGTGAGGCCCAGCACCTGCAGGAAGACGAAGGACGAGGCGGCGAGGAAGGTGAACAGCAGCCCGTAGGCGGCCGTGGTGAGCGCGCAGTACGCCAGGAACACCGGGTGGCCCAGCACCTGCTTCCAGGTCCGCGCCAACGCCGATGGCCGCAGCGCGTGCGGGTCCGGCCGCGGCAGCGACTCGGGCAGGCGCAGCGCCACCAGGCCGAGCGTGACGGCGCCGAACACCGCCGTCATGCCCAGCGCCATGCGCCAGCCCAGCAGGTCGGTCACCAGCGCGCCCACCGGCGCGCACAGGCAGGCGATCACGCCCAGGCCGGTGAGGGTGCGCGACATCACCCGGGCGCCGTCGGCCGGCGCATACAGGTCGCGCACGATGGCGCGCGCCGCCATCACGGCCGCCCCCATCGCCGCGCCCTGCACGGCGCGCAGCGCGATCAGCACCTCGATGGAGCCCGACAGCGTGGTGCCGACGGCCGCCGCCACGTAGGCGGCCAGGCCCCACAGCAGCACCGGCCGGCGGCCGAAGCGGTCCGACAGCGGCCCGAGCACGAGCTGCGAGAGGCCGAAGGCCAGCAGCAGCGCCGTGAGCGTGAGCTGCGCCTGCGCCATGTGGGCACCGAAGCCGGCCGTGAGCGCCGGCAGCGCGGGCAGGTACAGGTCGGTGGTGACGGGCTGGATGCCCAGCAGGAGGGCCAGCGCCAGCACCAGCAGCCCGGGGCGGGCGACGTTCTGGGGGGCGGCTGAAGCGGCGGGCGTGGCGAGCGGGGCGGAGGGCACCCGGCGAGCGTAGCAAAGCCGGGTCGGGCCCGGCTGCGTCTCAGCTCTGCAGCGACGGCCGGGCGGAGGCGGACGTGCTGCTGCGTGGTGGCGGTGCCGGCGTGGGGGCCGCCTGCGCCGCTTGCGTCGGCGGCTCCTGCATCCTGAACAGCTGCGCCAGCGCCGAGCGGTACTGCAGCTCGCCGATGGAGTTGGTGCTGTGGTGCGAGCCGCCCTCGACCAGCACGAACATCTTGGGGCCCGCAGCGGCGTCGTAGAGCTTGCGGCCCAGCGTGGGGTTGATCAGCGTGTCGTTGGAGCCGTGCACCACCAGCAGCGGCGAGCCGATCGACTTGACCTTGCTGATCGCCTCGAAGCGCTGCGTAACCAGCGCCGAGAAGGGCAGCCAGCCCCACTTGAAGCTGCTGACCACGTCGGTGATCGAGGTGAAGGTGCCCTCGACGATGGTGCCGGCCTCGTCCTTCGCGTAGGCGGCGAGGTCGATGCCGATGGCGCCGCCCAGCGAGTGGCCGAAGATGTAGCGCGGGTTGTCGGGATACTGCCTGGCCAGCCAGGCCCAGGCGGCGCGGGCGTCCTCGCGGGCGGAGGCCTCCGAGGGCAGTGCCTTGGTGCTCTTGCCGAAGCCGCGGTAGTCGATGGCCAGCACCGAGAAGCCCAGCTCGTGCATGCGCTGGATGCGCGGCGCCGAGCCGGCGACGTTGTAGCGCGCGCCGTGCAGGTACAGCATCACCGGCCGGCGGGGGTCGGCCTGCGCGTCGCCTTCGCCCAGCCACAGGCCGTGCAGGCGCGCCCGCTGGCCGGACACCTGCGAGTCGAAGCCGATCCACACGTCCTGCATGCCGGCGGCCATGGCGGCAGTGTTGCCCCAGCTCAGGTCGCTGGGCTGGAAGATCCATTCGCGCTGGCGCTCGTCCAGCGTGGCGCAGCCGGCACCCAGGAGGGCGGCGAGGGAAAGGGCGGAAAGCAACGCGGTCCAGCGCTTCATCGGGGGAGAAGAGATCGGATGGCGGCCAAAAGTTCACTCGTTCGCACCGGATCCGGCCGTCGTCTCGACCCGGTCGTCCCCCTTCGTCCTGCCGCGCCGGGTGGCGTGGCAGAAGATACGACATGCAACGGCTGTGCCTGGACGTTTGCCGACTGCGGAAAACCCGGGGTTGCGCCGGCGAGGGCGCGCTGGCTGCGGCGGGCTCAGCGCCCGCGCAGGAACAGGCCGTCCAGCTCGCGCACGCTGAGCTGGCGCCAGGTGGGCCGCCCGTGGTTGCACTGGTCGGAGCGCTCGGTCGCCTCCATCTGGCGCAGCAGGGCGTTCATCTCCTCCAGCGTCAGACGGCGGTTGGCGCGCACGGCGCCGTGGCAGGCCATGGTGGCCAGCAGTTCGTGCTGGGCGCGCTGCACCACGGTGCTGGCCTCGTGCTGGGCCAGTTCGGCCAGCACGCTGCGGGCCAGCTCGACCGGGTCGCCGTCGGCCAGGGCGGCGGGCACGGCGCGCACCGCCAGGGTGCGCGGCGAGAAGGGCGAGACCTCCAGCCCCAGCGCCGGCAGCACGGCGGCGCAGGCCTCGGCGGTGGCCACCTCCTGCGGGGTGGCGGCGAAGGGCGCCGGGATCAGCAGCGGCTGGCTGGCGATGGCGCTGCCGTCGAGCTGCGTCTTCAGCCGCTCGTAGACGATGCGCTCGTGCGCGGCGTGCATGTCGACGATGACCAGGCCCTGGCGGTTCTCGGCCAGGATGTAGATACCGTGCAACTGGGCCAGGGCGCGGCCCAGCGGCCAGTCTTGCGCGCCGTCGGCTGCGGGGGCGGGAAGCGGGGCGGCCGCCGCGGGCTGGAAGGCCGGCACGGGCGCCGCGGTCGGCATCGCGCCCGCCGCGTCCGGCTCGGCGCGCGAGGCCGGCCACATCGCCGCCATGTCGCCCGGGCCGCGCTCTGCCGCGAAGTGGATCGCCGGCTGCATCCAGGGCGCGGGCGCCGGCGGCGCGTCCGGCCGGAACAGCGGCGCCGGCCGCGCGGCCGCCATGTCGGCGCCGATGGCCTGCGCGCGCGGCGCGGCCAGCGCGTTCTCGATGGCATGGCGCACCGCCTGGTGCACCTCGCGCCCGTCGCGGAAGCGCACCTCGATCTTGGTGGGATGCACGTTCACGTCCACCCGCGTCGGATCGATCGACAGGTGCAGCACGAACACCGGCTGGCGCTGGCCGTGCAGCACGTCCTCGTAGGCGCTGCGCACCGCGTGCTGCAGCACCTTGTCGCGCACGAAGCGGCCGTTGACGTAGAAATACTGCTGGTCGGCGCGCGAGCGGGCCGCGTCGGGCACGCCGGCGTGGCCGCTCACGCGCACCGCGCCGGTGCCGTGCTCGACCTCCACGCTTTGCGCCACGAAGTCGTCGCCCAGCACGTCGGCGATGCGCTGCGCGGCGTTCGCCGTCGGGCGCCACTGCTCGACCAGCCGGCCCTCGTGCCAGACGGTGAAGCCGACCTCCGGCCGCGCCAGCGCGTGGCGGCGCACCGCCTCGAGGCAGTGCGCGAGTTCGGTCGCGTCGGTCTTGAGGAACTTGCGGCGCGCCGGCGTGGCGAAGAACAGTTCGCGCACCTCGACCGAGGTGCCCTGCGCCCGCGCCACCGGCTTGAGCTCGCCGGTGCGCCCGTCGAGCAGCCAGGCGCCGTCGGCCTGCGCGTGGCGCGAGAGGATGCTCAGCTCGGCAATGGAACTGACGGCGGCCAGCGCCTCGCCGCGAAAGCCCATGGTGCCGACCGATTCGAGGTCGGTGAGGCTGGCGATCTTGCTGGTGGCATGGCGGCGCAGGGCCAGCGGCAGTTCCTCGCGCGGGATGCCGACGCCGTCGTCCTCCACCGCGATCAGCCGCACGCCGCCGGCCAGCAGGCGCACGGTGATCTGCGCGGCGCCGGCGTCCAGCGCGTTGTCCACCAGCTCGCGCACCACCGACGCGGGGCGCTCCACCACCTCGCCGGCGGCGATCTGGCTGACGAGTTCGTCGGGGAGTTCGCGGATCGGCCGGCGCGTGCCGGCCGCGGCGTCGATGGCGGAGGGAAGGGCGCTCACCGGGGCATTCTAGGAAGCCGCGCGCAGAGCCGTCGGGATAATGCCGGTCGCATGGATCTCGTCGCCTTCCTGATCGATTTCATCCTCCACGTCGACAAGCACCTCGAAGCCTTCGTCGTGGCCTACGGGCCCTGGGTATACGCGCTGCTGTTCCTCATCGTCTTCGTCGAGACGGGCGTGGTGGTCATGCCCTTCCTGCCGGGCGACTCGCTGCTGTTCATCGTCGGCGCGCTGTGCGGCGCGGGGCTGATGCACTTCGGCATCGCGGTGCCGGTGCTGCTGGCGGCGGCGGTGCTGGGCGACCAGTGCAACTACAGCATCGGGCGGTACTTCGGGCCGAAGGTCTTCCAGTGGGAGCACTCGCGCTTCTTCAACAGGAAGGCCTTCGACCAGGCGCACGCCTTCTACGAGCGCTACGGCGGCGTCACCATCGTGCTGGCGCGCTTCATGCCCTTCATCCGCACCTTCGCGCCCTTCGTCGCGGGCGTGGCCGAGATGGGGCGCGCCAAGTTCACCGCCTTCAACGTCGGCGGGGCGCTGCTGTGGGTGGTGGGCATCTGCACGGCGGGCTATTTCTTCGGCAACCTGCCCTTCGTCAAGGAGCACCTGGACAAGATCATCTGGGCGCTGATCCTGGTGCCGGGGCTGATCGCGATCTTCGGGGCATGGAAAGGGGCACGGGCGCAGCGCGCCTGACTGCATTTCCTGGCTTGACCGTTGGGGGCGCGGAACCGTTGATAGAGCATCCAACGGGGAAGCTGATACCCCAACCCCCGTTCGGGCTGAGCCTGTCGAAGCCGGGTGACGCGCTTCGACAGGCTCAGCGTGAACGGGTGAGGGGAATTGAACGGGGCCCGGGCCGGCACAACAGCGCACCCTCGGAAAGAAATACGTACCGACCCCCGATCCCCCGCATATCAGCCTCGCCACGCAGCCCGTTTACCATGCCCATGCTGCGGCCCGCCCGGCGATCGCCGGCGTCACGAGGCCGCCTTTCCCCCGGAGAAAACACACGCCATGAACCAGCTCGAAGCCCTTCGCCAGTGGACCACCGTGGTGGCCGACACGGGTGATTTCCGCCAGTTGGCCCAGTTCAAGCCGCAGGACGCGACCACCAATCCCTCGCTCATCCTCAAGGCCGTGCAGAAGCCCGACTACCGGCCGCTGCTCGACGAGACCGTCGCCGCGCACAAGGGCAAGCCGGTCGACGAGGTGATCGACCACCTGCTGGTGCGCTTCGGCACCGAGATCCTCTCGCTCATCCCCGGCCGCGTCTCCACCGAGGTGGACGCGCGCCTGTCCTTCGACACCGCGGCGACCGTCGAGCGCGCCGAGCGCATCGTGGCCCTGTACCGCGCCGAGGGGGTGGACGTCGAGCAGCGGCTGCTCATCAAGATCGCCTCCACCTGGGAGGGCATCCGCGCCGCCGAGATCCTGGAGAAGAAAGGCATCCACACCAACCTGACGCTGCTGTTCTCCTTCGCGCAGGCGGTGGCCTGCGGCGCGGCGGGCGTCAGGCTCATCTCGCCCTTCGTCGGCCGCATCTACGACTGGTACAAGAAGGCCGCCGGCGCGCAGTGGGACGAGGCCGCGAACGCCGGCGCCAACGATCCCGGCGTGAAGTCGGTGCGCCAGATCTACGACTACTACAAGAAGCACGGCATCGCCACCGAGGTGATGGGCGCGAGCTTCCGCAACACCGGGCAGATCGCCGCGCTGGCCGGCTGCGACCTGCTGACCATCAGCCCCGAGCTGCTGGCCGAGCTGGCGGGCAGCACTGCGCCGCTGGCCCATGCGCTCGATGCATCGGCGGCGCGCGACCGCGACATCCCGGAGGTGCGCTACGACGAGGCCGCCTTCCGCTTCGCGCTCAACGAGGACGCGATGGCCACCGAGAAGCTGGCCGAGGGCATCCGCGCCTTCGCCGCCGACGCGGTCAAGCTGGAACGCCTGATGGGGGCCTGAGCCATGGCCGCGACACCTTCGCCGCGATGCGACCGCACGCCCGCCTGGGCCGCGCTGCAGGCGCACTTCGATGCCGCGGGCCGCGGCTTCGACCTGCGCGAGGCCTTCGCCGCCGATGCGGGCCGCGCTGAGGCCTTCGCGCAGGAGGCGCCGTATGTCTTCGCCGACCTGTCGAAGAACCTGCTCGACGCGCGCACGGAACAACTGCTGCTGCAGCTGGCGCGCGAATGCGGCCTGGAGGCGAAACGCGACGCGATGTTCGCCGGCGAGCACATCAATGCGACGGAAGACCGCGCCGTGATGCACTGGCTGCTGCGCTGCCCGCCCGGCGCGGCATCGGCCGCCGCCGTGCCGGCCGAACTGGCGCAGGTGCACGAGACGCTGGGCGCCATGCTCGCCTACGCCGAAAAGGTGCGCGCCGACCACACCATCACCGACGTGGTGAACATCGGCATCGGCGGCTCCGACCTGGGGCCGCAGATGGCGGTGCAGGCGCTGGCCGAGTTCGCGGCGCCGGGCAAGCACTTCCACTTCGTCTCCAACGTGGACGGGCACGAGCTGGACGCCGTGCTGGAGGACCTGGCGCCGGAGCACACGCTGTTCCTGATCGCCTCCAAGACCTTCACCACCGCCGAAACCATGGCCAACGCGCAGTCGGCCAAGCGTTGGTATGCGCAGTCCGGCGGCAACGACATCGCCGGCCACTTCGCGGCGCTGACCACCAACGTGGAAGCGGCGCGCGCCTTCGGCATCGAGACCACCTTCGGCTTCTGGGACTGGGTGGGCGGGCGCTACTCCATGTGGTCGGCCATCGGCCTGCCGATCGCGCTGGCGATCGGGGCCGAAGGCTTCCGCGCCTTCCTGGCCGGCGCGCATGCGATGGACGAGCACTTCCGCACCGCGCCGCTGGCATCGAACCTGCCGGTGCGCCTGGGCCTGCTGGACGTGTGGTACCGCAACTTCCACCGCTTCACCAGCCGCAGCATCGCGCCCTACCACGCCGCGCTGCGCCGCCTGCCGGCCTACCTGCAGCAGCTGGAGATGGAGAGCAACGGCAAGCAGGTCGACCTGGCCGGGCAGCGGCTGCCCTACGGCACCTCGCCCGTGCTGTGGGGCGAGCCGGGCACCAACGGCCAGCATGCGTACTTCCAGATGCTGCACCAGGGCACCGACGTCGTGCCGCTGGAGTTCATCGCCGTGCACGAGCCCGGCCACACGCTGGAAGGGCACCACGCCAAGCTGCTGGCCAATTGCATCGCGCAGGCGCAGGCGCTGATGGTCGGGAAGCAGGGCGACGCCGCCGGGCCGCCCCAAGGCGGCGCAGCCCCCTCGGGGGGCAGCGAGCCACACGCAGTGGGCGAGCGTGGGGGCCAGATCGCCGGAGGCCACCGCAACTTTCCCGGCAACCGGCCCAGCAGCTTCTTCGTGCTGGAGCGGCTCACGCCCGAGGCGCTGGGCGCCTTCATCGCCATGCATGAGCACCGCGTCTTCGTCAGCGGCGCGCTGTGGGGCATCAACAGCTTCGACCAGTGGGGCGTGGAACTGGGCAAGGTGCTGGCCAAGGATGTCGAGCCGCGCCTGGCCTCGGGCGACATCGCGGGGCTGGATCAGTCCACCGCGGCCCTGGTGCGCAGGCTCGGCCGGATGGTCTAGGTGTGAAGGCCCAATAGGTTGTTGCGGGTGTTCACCCGGAGAGGTTTTGAGAGACTGGAAATCGCCAAACCCCCAGTCCACTCAAGTCACCCAACCGGATGAACACCCATAAGAATGCCCGATTGACCTACCTGCGCCGCCTGGAGATGGTCCAAGACATCACAGAACGTGGTGCAAGCGCGTCAGAAGCCGCCTGCCGGCACGGCGTCAGCGCGGTCACAGCCCGCAAATGGCTGGCCCGCTACCTGGCCGACGGCGCCGCCGGCCTGCTGGACAAGTCCTCCCGCCCCGAGCGGTCCCCGCGCAGCATCGAGCCCCACGTGGCGCTGGCCATCGTA
>NZ_JQKD01000073.1 GCF_000745855.1 Xenophilus azovorans DSM 13620 | reverse complement strand
GGAGAACCACATCAGGCCCATCGCCCTCGGAAGGTCGAACTGGTTGTTCGCCGGCAGCCTGCGCGCGGGCAAGCGCGCAGCAGCGATCATGAGCCTGCTGCACTCGGCGCGCATCAACGGGCACGAGCCCTATGCGTACCTCAAGGACGTGCTGGAACGACTGCCGGCCCACCCGGCCAGCCGCATCGACGAACTGCTGCCGCACCGCTGGTCGCCTTCCGCTTGAGGGCTGTCACCGGCGACGCACTGGCGGTCAAGGTGACTTCGCCGGACGCATACGCCCGATGCACAGGCGCGCGAAGGACTCGAGGTCAGGTAGACCGGGATCCTGGGAGCCAACCCAGCGGCGAACGCTCTGCGACGCCCGCTGGGTGAGTGCTGCCATGTACGAAACGGCTCTATCTGCGGGGACTCCCATGGCCGCCAAGCGAGCCTGGACGCGATCGCGCACGCCCGGAACCAGATCCAGTTCCGTGGCCTGCGGATCCCTCAGGTTCACGAGTTCCAAGTGCCCTGTCACGCCTGTCGCGGCACGAGGCATTTGGGACTGTCTCATTGTGAGACGGCGAGACGAAGGAGTCGTAGCGAAAGCATGCAGAACTTGGCCATTTGGTGCTCCTTTCCATGGGGCCATGTTGTACCGCCTCTCGTGTTACACGATGTCGCATGAAGCGAAATCGACGGTCAGCGGGCGCCCTTTCGGATGGCGACTTCAGCCCGTAGAGGAATCAGGAGCAGTCTGTGTGACTCTGTTCATGGCACACACCATATGCTGTCTTGAACTACTCAGCCTACTGAGCCATTCGAGGACGTCGTGAAACATCGTTGAGACACCCATCGGGAACATCGAGGAACCGACCATGCGCCACCTGCTTCTATCTGATGTGCAATCCACCAACCTGCAATTGCTCCACGTGATCCTTGTTGGCACGGAGCGAGACTTGGTTGGTACCTGCCGCAAGTTCGGCCTGCACGCTGCGCAGGCCGAGCGACTTCGGGCCATGAGCCCCTCCGATCTCTGGTCGCTCGTGCACGCAGTTGGCGAGACCTCTCTGTTTGTTCCGAGAAGTGATCTCGTCGCGCTGATCGACTCGCCAGTCGGTCTGGTCAGCACGCTCGCAGCAGCGCATCCTCCGACGCCCACGCCGTTGATCAGCATTCAGACGGCGCCGTGATGCCAAGCACGAAGATCAACCAGCGCATGCGTGCCCTGGCACTGGCCCGCGATTGCGCCAGCCTGGGAGCGCGCGTCCGCACGATCCATCACATCACCGGGATGCGCCCGCGGGAGCTCCTGAATCTGCTGTTCAGCTCTCGCACCCCTCCGCCGCGAGGCCGTGCACCGGACACTCGGGAGTGGTACCACAACGCCAACCTGTTGTACCGCATCGAAGCATCGATCGTGACCGCGAACTTTCTGCGGATGCGCAGGATGGGGTTCCAGGCTCCCGAGGCCCTGATCGCGGCATACCGCTACTACCAATCCGTCTGCCAACCGCCCTCACGCATCAGCTTTGACCGTGCGTTCGACCTAGCGGCCCATACCGAGGGCTTGTGGATAGCGAAGTCGCCAAGTTTCCACCTGGTGTCGTGCCTCCGTTGCGGCAGCGAATTCCTCGATGCCATCGGAAGCGCGAGCACCGCGGTGCGCCCCTGCCCCTTCTGCCAGCTGCTGGAGCGACATGGCCGAGACCCGCGCCTCGCGACGTCCGTCGTCGATGCGCCGCCCCTGTTCGAGGACCTCGTGGTGCATCTGAGCCCTGTCCTGACCGCTACAGGCGATGCAGATGGCGATACCCCCTTCACATCGCTTCCATTTCCGCCGGTCAAACACTAGTCAACTCTGAACAATGGGTCTTCGAAACGCCGGCGCTGGCGTGGAGACCCACAGATGGCTGCGCCCTCCTTCACCACCGGACCTGCTCCGTACCCATCCTCGGATCCAGGCTTTGAGGCGCTGCCACTGAGCGCATTGCTAGACAGCCATCAAACCCTCTTGGGTCGCATCAAGCTGTGCTTTGGCGAGGACCGGGCTACCTTCGAACGCGACCTACTGCCCCTGGTTCACGGCTATGCGCGGTTCGTTCATCTGCTCCCGGCGACCGCCGACAACTACTTCCACGTGCCGGGGGGCCTGCTTCAGCTGGGACTGGAGACCGCGTTCTTCAGCCTTCAGGGGACCGATGCACACATCTTCTCCGGTCGCGCAACGATCTCCGAACGGCGCGAGATGGAGCCACGCTGGCGCATCGCGACCTTCGTCGGCGGTCTGTGCTGCGAGGTCCATCGAGCCCTGACGCACCTGATCGTGACGACGGCCGATGGTCAAGAATGGCCCGCCTACTTGGGGGGACTGGCGCCGTGGCTGGAAGTGCGAGGCGCAGATCGCTACTTCGTGCGGTGGCGGCCCAACGCACGCGAAGCACGCGGCCTGGGCCTGTTCGCTCTGCCCCATGTGGTGCCGGCCGCAGTGCTGCAAATGCTCGGCAGCGGCAACACGATCCTGGTTCCCCAGCTCATGGCCAGCATCTCAGGGCTCCTGCAGCACCACGAACACAATGTGCTCGACGGACTCGTGCGCCGCTCGATGGCCCTGGTGATCGACCGCAATCTCCTCAGCAACGCCGACCGCTACGGCAAGCCCCAGTACGGCTCCCACCTCGAGCGCTACCTGGTGGATGCGCTGCGCCGCTTGGTCGCGGGCCACTCGGCATGGACCCCCAACCGCGACAAGAGCCGGGTATGGCTCGGGCCCGAAGGATTGTTCCTCGTCTGGCCGGGCGCGGCCGACGACGTGCTGACCCTATTGGAGGGCGACCAGTTGGCAGGCATCCCCAAGTCGCCGCAGACGCTGATGGAGATCCTGCTCGAGGCAGGGGTGCTCGTCGCACCCGACGCCACGGGGAAGACCTGGGTGATCCAGCCGCCGGGCACCAAAGCGCCCATGGATGCAGTCAAGCTCGCGAACCCGGCGATCTTGCTGGCAGGGCTGGAGCCGCCGCCCGCCGCACTCGATACCTCACTGCTTGCCCCGGCACCGTCCTCACCGCACCCAAAAGCGGGGCAATCTCGAGCCGATGCGACAGCGCCTCATACTCAGGCTCCTACGGCTGCCGTTCAGGCTTCCGAGCCGGTGACGTCTGCGGCCGCTCGAGGATCACCTTCTTGGTCTTCGTCCTCACCCAACTCAGAGGCGACCACGCCAAGGTCTGCGCAGGATCAGCAGCTATCACTTCTTGAGCCTGAGGTCGAGGCAGAAACATCTGCGCCCGAGGAAGCGAGCGCAGGCTCGCTGGAGGTGGCTCTGGCGCCTGGACCGCAACCACCTCAAGGTCCCGCCCCCGTCGCCATCAGTCTTGAGGCCCCGATGCGCCTGAATCCCGCCGTGCGCGGCGCGCTGGCAGAGATCGTGGAGAAGCTCAACGACAGTGCCAGCACCTCGAACGTTAGCACCGTGGCCGACGGTGTCTTCGTGCCGCTGGAGGAGTTTCAGCAGCGCGGTATACAACCAGGCATCGCCATCCGGGCCTTGAACGACGCGCACATGCTCCGGCGACCACCGGCAGGGGGGCCACCCACGGTGTCTCGGCAGATCCGCGATTTGACGGTCCTTGGCGTGGTCGTCTCGCCTGTCCATGTCGTCGGTCTCGATCCCCGAGCCTTCACCGTCGACAACGCGGGAATACCTCCCGAGTCCCGTCCGCGACGACATCTGGGACGCTGACATGCTGGTGCGTCGCTACGAGATGCCCTGGCGCCGCGCGTTCGAGGGCCATGCCGGGCTGGCGTGGCTTGCAACCTCGGGCTACTTCGTCGTGGTGGCCGCCCTGGGCAGATTGCCGAGCCTGCCGTCTCTCGCGCTCGCGACGGCATGCCTGCTGATAGCCGTGCGAAGGCTCGCTCAGGCGTTGCGCGTGCTACGCCTGCGCGGCTCACTAGGTGGACAGCGCATCCAGATCCTCGGCACGCAGGAGCTGGCACGCCTGTGCACGGATCCAGCCCAGGTGTTCCTCGGATTCGGCTTCGAATGGCGGCCCGTGCATGCGCAACGGCTGTACGAGCTTTCCAAGGTGGACTACCGTGAGTTCAGCGTGCCTCGGTGGCTGCAGCACACGCTCGGGCAGGGTCATGCTGCCCAACCCGATGCCGAGATCGGTCTGCCCTACATCCACGGCGTCGAGCCCAAGGAGCATCCCCTGCACAGGCCACTGCCGAACTTCGAGGGCGGGACCTTGTTGGTGGGCACGACGCAGTCGGGCAAGGGGGTGGCGCTCGCCAACCTGATCACCCAAGCCGTGCGCCGCGGCGACGTCGTGATCGTGATCGACCCGAAGAACAGCCGGCGTCTCAAACGAATCGTGGAACGCGCCTGCGAAGACTACCGGGAGCCCGACACCTTCATGGAGTTCCACCCGGCGTTTCCGGAACGCGGCGTCCGATTGGACTTCACCTTCAACTGGCAGAAGCCGACGGAGATCGCTTCTCGCATCCAGTCCATCATGCCGCCCGACACGGCGGGCGCGTTCTCGGCATTCGGCTGGGATGCCGTGAACGTCGTGGTGCAGGGATTGGTCGAACTCGAGGAGCGACCGAACCTCATCAAGCTGACCGCATACATCGAAGGTGGCATCGAACCCGTGTTGGAAGCCTCGCTGCGGCGCTTCTACGAACAACTCCTCGGCAGTGGCTGGCGTGAGCAGGCGGACATGCGCAAGCTGCTGCACGATGCTCACCGCGGCAACATGCGCCGCCCTTCAGAGGCCGCCAGTGCCGACCTGATGGCGTTCGTCGCCTACTACGAGCACCACGTCGCGCAGAACCAAAGGACCAAGGTGCTGGACGCGCAGGTGCGCGTGTTCCGACACAACCGCGAGCACTACCAGAAGATCACCGCAAATCTTCTACCCATCCTCTCCATGCTTACCTCAGGCGACCTGGGCCGCAGCCTGTCGCCGGACCCGTTCGACGCGGAAGACCTGCGCCCCATCATGAACTTCGAGAAGATCGAGCGCGCCGGGCATGTGCTCTACATGTGCCTAGACTCGCTTCCCGACCCTTCTGTGGCTTCCGCCATCGGCGCGCTGGCTTTGGCCGATCAGGCCGCGCGTGCCGGGATGCGCTACAACCTCGGCACCTACCGGCGCATCTCACTGTTCGTGGACGAGGTCTCGAACGTGATCAATGGGCCGTTGATCGAGATTCTCAACAAGGGCGCCGAAGGAGGAATCTTCGCGACGTGTGCGATGCAGACGCTAGCCGACCTGGCACGGCGCCTGGGCAGCGAAGATGCCGCACGCATGGCGCTCGGGAACCTGAACAACCTCATTGCGCTGCGGACCAAGGATCGGCCGACGCAAGACTTCGTGGTCGAGACCTTTGGCAAGACCGCGATCCACACCGTGCGCGTGGGCCTGAGCCACAGTGCTGACGCACATCTCGGGGACTTCTCATCGAGCTACTCGACCCAGCTCACGGAGAGCTTCGAGGAAGTCGTTCCGGCCGACATCTTGGGCAAGCTGCCGAACCTGCAGTACTTCGCATCGGTTTCGGGCGGCCGCATCATCAAGGGGCGCTTCCCCATCATCGACCCTGACGTGGGCCGGCGGCCGTAAGAGGCTCGCTCATGATCCGCGCTGTGGCCGTGGTCTCATTGCTGTCGTTGCTTGTCCTGGTGCTGTATGTCCCTGCGGCGCATCCGCCTGAGCGCTTCCTGATGCAGTTGCGCAGCGAGCACGATGCCGCGGTCGAGTTCTGGGGCAGGCAGCCGGCCCATCGGGTGCTGGACCGGGCCATGCGGATGCAGGCCGGCGCTGCCGAAGCCAGCCCCATCCCGACTGTACGCGACATGCCGGCAGCCTCTGGCGTCAATAGCGCCGTCGCTATCGAGATGGCCTCCGTCAACCAGCGCCTCTTCAACAACGCCTACTTCCGGTCGGTCGATGCACTGCTGATGCTGGCGAGTTATCGACTGTCGAGCCTCCTGGAATGGCTACCGTGGCTGCTGCCCCTGGTACTCGTTGCGGCCATCGACGGCGCACTCGTGCGTATCGTGCGCGCGCAGGAATTCCTCCACCACGACCCGGAGATGTTCGCCGTGTGGTGCTCTCTGCTCATCATGGCGTCCTGCGCGACTGTGGTTGCGTTTGTGCTGCCCCTCGGGCTGCACCCAGCGTCGCTTGCCGCATTTCCTGTGGCTGTGGCTGTGCTGCTGGGACTCGCCATCGCAAACTTCCACCGGCGTGCATGACAGCGCCGGTGGTCGCTACAACTCGGCCTCCGCCATCAGCTCGGTCAAGGTCATCTCCATGGCGCTTGCGATGCGCGCGATGGAGATGATTCCGGGATTCTGGCCGCCGCGCTCGATGCTGCTCATGTAGGACCTGTCGATCGCACTGCGGTGCGCTAGTTCCTCCTGTGAGATGCCTCGCTCGCGCCGACTACGGCGAATGGCACCGCCCAGTGCTGTGAGCACCGGGTCATTGGCGTGCCGAGGCGAGGAAATGGGCATCCCCGCATGTTGGATATATGATGCCAATCACACCACGGATGATCTTCCACATCGCCAACGCAGCGTCTTGTCTCCTCCATCGCCACCATGACCAAAGACACCTGCGTTCGACTCCGCGAGTTGGCCGAGACGTTGGCGTCCGTATCTCTGCTGCACCTGCACCCGTTGACCCGGGAAAGGCTTCGCTCCAATGCGCTCTCCGTGAACGCGTACCCGACGGACTTTGGCGGACTCGTGTTCGTCGGATCACCCCGTCAACGCGTCCCCGCCGAGCCAGACCTCGAGGCGGTGACTGAGTTCGCCGAATGCGCGGGGATCTCCTGGCTTCTGTTCGATGCGGAGGCTCCGCTCGTGGAAGGGCTCCCGGTCTTCCTTCACACGTCCGCAAGCTAGTCACGCAGCTGGGGGCTGCGTTGCTTTGGCACAGCGATGGCGCGCTCCAACCCCTGCGCCTCCCTAGCATCCATAGATGGGTCGCCGAATGCGATGGTGCGCACTCGAGTGGCGTCGTGTGCTGCTGCCGGGTCTGGGAGGTGACGCCCACATCTCAGCCGGTAGTCTCATCCCCGGCGCGAGAAGTCGCTCTCGGGAGCCAAGCGCTGGCGTCGCTCCCAGCGGATGCGACCGACCATACAGTGCCGATGGCGAAATCCCCCTCAGAAGGTCGCCATTGCAAGGCGACATCGTGTCGCGCGGCACCTACCCTTCGTCCATGCGCCCATGAGCGTGTTCATCGCACCCCGTGAACCAAGGACCACCGCCATGTTGATCGCCATGACGAACACCCGCCATCCAGGGCACGCCGGCCCAGGCGCCACCGAGCCAGGCGACGTGGCCGAGACCCGGCTCTGGATGGAGGAGCACAACTGGCTGTATGCCCTTCTGCGCAGCAGTGACAACACCGCGCCGACCTTCCGGATTCCGGATCTGCTCAGCGCCTGCGTCGCGATTGTCTTTAGCCGAGACGATGCCGCCGAGCGCATCTTCGGCTTCTTGGGGACGTTGCTGGTCATGCGCCCGCCGAGCACACCACGGCGGCGCGAGTCGCTGTGGCGCGCCCAGTACGAGCTGCTGCACGACCTGCAGTGTTCGCCTGCGAACAAACATCCGAACCCGAAGTTCCAACTCGATCAGCTGACCACCGCCTGCGTGGCGCTGTGCCAGCACGACGATCCGTCCGGTGCAGCCGTGCTGCGGCAGGCGCGCCTCAACATGGTGGAGCGCCACTCCGGCGCGCATGGCGCACCTCGCCCCGAACGCTGACGTCACCTGACCGCGCAGCGCATCCGCGCCACCCACACCGACCCCGCCGGGCTTGCGCCCGGCCGACCCGCTCAAGACCCTGACCGGCCTGCCGGTCCTCACCCCGTGCCCGCTCCTGCGCGGGCTGGTCATGAATACCTTGGGGTCTTCGATGCGTTTGGCTATCGCTTTCGTGTTGGCGTTTGTGCTCGCCTTGCCGGCCACCGCCACGCCGTGCTGGGACATGGCCGCCGAGCGCTACGGCGTCGCGCCCGAGCTGCTCTACGCCGTCGCGCGCACCGAATCCAATCTGAACGCGCGTGCGGTGAATCGCAGCCATGCGCAGCGCACAGGCAGCTATGACATCGGCCTGATGCAGATCAACAGCCGGCACCTGCCCAGGCTGGCCAGCTTTGGCATCCAGGAGTCGGATCTCTACGACCCCTGCGTGAACCTGCAGGTGGGCGCCTGGCTGCTGGCCGACAGCTTCTCACGCCACGGCGTCAGCTGGAGCGCCGTGGGCGCCTACAACGCGGCCTGCAGCCAGCTCAAGGGCGAAGACTGCGCGCGGGCGAGGGCGAGCTACGCCTGGAAGGTCTACCGCCACCTGCCCAGGGCCGACGCGGAGCGCCCCACCGCCGCCGCAAGGTCTGCCGCCGCAAGGCCTTCCACGGTCACGGCATCTCCGACGCGCGTCCTGCACGTGAGGGTGGCGCCGTGAAGCGCTCCCCGGCCACGCGCGCACGGTGTCGCAGCGCCCTCGCTGCGTGCCTGGCCCTGGCGGCCTGCGCTGCGCCGCCGCCCGCTCCGGTGAGTGCGCCCGCGCCTCGGGTCGATCCATCACTGCACATCGCCCAGTTGGGCCACGGACGCCAGGCCACGTTCGGCTGGTGCCGTGGCGACGACTGCCCCCGGCGCACCGTCAAGACCCTGGCAACCTCGCCTGAGCCAGCGATACCCGCGGCACCGACCTCGATGCGCCCGGTGGCGCTGGTAGACAGCATCGCCGAGGGCGAGGCGTTGGTGGGGACAACGGTGCGCCCCGCGAGCCCGGTGCCGCGGCCAGCGGCGCAGAAACTGTCGGTCCAGTTCCCCTTTGCGAGCGCGCGCCTGGGGCCTGCGGCGCGGGACGCACTTCGCGGCATCGCGCCCCAGCTCGGGCAAGCCACCGAAGTGCGCTTGAGCGGCCGCACCGACAGCACCGGACCCGCCGCTGCGAACGACGTGCTCGCCAAGGACCGCGCCGAGGCCGTCCGCCGGGAACTGCTCGCCCTAGTGCCCGGCATCGCTCCCGCACTGACCGTCGAGGCGCAGGGCGCCTGCTGCTTCATCGAGTCCAACGACCGCGCAGAGGGGCGCGCGCGCAACCGCCGCGTCGACATCGTCTACCGCCTGGACCTCGACGACCCGCCCTGAGCGCGTCTCCCAACACCTGCCGAGGGTGCGCCCTCCACCACGCCAGCAGCGCCACCGGGCGCGAGGACCCGACCGACACCTGCCACCACCCGCTCCCACCGGATCGCCCACCACCTTCCTTGCTGGAGCCTTCCCATGAGCACTGCCGTCTTCTCCACCTCTGCCCCGGAGCCGCTGCGTTCTCCCGTGCGCAAGCTCGCCGGCTTCTTCGCGCTGCTAGCCATCGCCCTTATCGGCCTGGCGCTCGCGTTCCCATCCCATGCGCTGGACCTCGTGGCCTTCACGGGCATCACCGGCCCGTTGACCTCCGCGCTCACCCAGATCGCCGATCTGGGGCCGGGCATCAAGGCCCTGGTGGGATTTGTCGGCTTCGTCGTTGCGCTGATCTCGCTGTCTGCGTTGCGCAACTTCGGGCCGGTGTTGTTCTACGTCGGACTCGCGATCTTCGCGGCCGTGGGCCTCGTGATCGCCGGCGCCATCATGGGCGCGGTCGTCTGAGCCGCAGCTCCCGTCACTCCGGAGCCTGCCATGCATGCGGACACCTACATCCCCCGGCGCCTGGACGACAGTTGGAAAGTCGGCTTTTGGGATCTGGAAGTCGCCGCGCCGATCCTGTTCATGTTCTTCATCGGCTACCTGTCGTCGAGCAAAGCGGCGTTCGCCGTCTGCCTCGCCGCCGGCATCGCGGTGTCGCGCTGGATCTCGCGGCTGAAGGCGGACAAGCACCCCGCCTTCGCGCTGCATTGGCTGTACTGGCACCTGCCGACGAACCCCGTCACGTCGATGCGCGTGACGCCCCCGTCGCATATCCGCCGCATGGTCGGCTGAGCCGGAGGCACCGCCATGGACTTCGATCGGCTCAACGGCGACCTCAAGGACATGCGCCGGCGCAACCGGGGCCTGGCCCTGGCTGTCGGTGCGCTGGCCCTCGGCCTGCTCCTGACGCTCGCCATCATCGTCGGCCTGCTCGGCACGGTGCGCACCGTGATCGTGCCGCCATCGCTCAACAAGACCTTCTGGGTCGCGGGCGACCGGGCATCGAGCGAGTACCTCGAGCAGATGGGTGGCTTCATCGCTTGGCTGATCCTCGACGTCACGCCCAGCACCATCGACTGGAAGAAGGACATCCTGCTCGGCTACGTCGATCCAGGACAGTACGGCGCGCTCAAGACACGCCAGGAGGTCGAGGCCGAGCGCCTCAAGCGGATCAACGCAGCCACGGCCTTTTCCCCGCAGCAGTTGGTGGCCAGTGAGGACACCCAGACCCTGGTCGTGCGCGGGCGCCTGCGCACCCTGGTCAACGGCTACGAGACGGCCAACGACCTCAAGGCGTACCGCATCAAGTTCGGGTACGGCGGAGCGCGCATGCATATCGTCGAGTTCAGCGAGGTGCCCTATGCGGTCCGCTGACATTCTGGCCGCCTCGCGTCGGCCTGCCGTCTTGCAGCAAGAGGACCTGCCTCCTCCCGCGCAATCCAAGCACCTGAGCCTTGCAGCGCCGAAGCGGCTCTTGGATCGCGCACCTCCGACCCCGCGCTGGATTCGGCAGGCGCCGGCCGCGCGCCGCATCATTGCCGTCACGGCCCTGTCCTTTGGCCTGCAGGCCCACGCATTGCAGGTCGTGGAGGCGAGCGACGGCGTCGCGGTGGAGGCCATCGTGTCGCAGAAGGAGCCCACGCGGATCCGCCTCGAGGGCTCGCCGATCGTGGATGTCTTCGGCAACATCCATTCGAGCCACTGCGGTGCGGGCCCGTCGCTGCCGGCGGCGCCCGCCACGCCGGGCGTCCCGACCTCGACCGCAGGTCCCCTGTCCGCCGCGAATCCCGCGGGCGATGTCGTGGTGGAGTGCGACCGCGACAAGGGGGAGATCTACATCCGCCCGGTCGGCGACGCATCGCGTCCGATCAACCTCTTCGTGTCGTCCGCGACGGCCACCTACACGCTGCTGCTGCGCCGTGCGGACACGCCGGCCGACACCATCGTCATCCGCGACAAGACGCCGCGGGCGCTGCGGCCCGCCGCGCCCGCGGCCACACCGGCCGGCCCGGCTCCGAACCATGTGCGCACGATCAAGGCGCTGCTGGTAGCGATGGCGTCGGACCGCGTTCCGACCGACGTCCGCGTCGAGGAAACGTCGCGCCCGGTCCAGCTCTGGGCCGAAGCCCGCTTCACGCTGATGCGCTTGTACGAAGGCCGAGGCTTCGTGGGCGAGAAGTACACGCTGCAGAACATCAGCCTGGTCCCGATGGTGCTGGCCGAACAGGAGTTCGACCGTCCCGACAGCCACACGGCCGGCGAGATCGCTGGCATCGCGATTGAGCACCACGCCCTGCGGCCGGGCGAGACCACCAGCGTCTACGTCATCCGCAGGGGAGGCACGCGATGAACGCATCGTCCCCCACCCCACCGTCCCACCCCGGGCAGGGCCGGCCGCCCGGCTACGCGGTGCGCAGCGGGCTGGACCGCCTGACACCGCGCCAGCGCCAGTTCGCGCTGCTCGGCGCCATCCTCGCCAGCGGCGTCGGCCTGCTGTGGCTGGTTTTCAGCTTCGCCGGCTCCGGGACGCCGGCGCACGGCACGCGGTCGGCTCCGACGCGCCCCGGCGACGTTACCAACATCGGCGTGCTCCCACCCGGTGGGCAGGTGAATCCCGTCGACCAATGGGTCGGCACCGCCGGCCGCAAGCTCGCGCAGTACGAGACGGAGCGCGAAGAGCAGAGCCGGCTCAACAAAGATCGGCAGGCCTTCGAGGCCCGCACGATGCAGCGCTTCGCGGAACTCGAGCAGCGTCTGACCGCGAACCAGCAGGGGACCACGCCCGCACCCGTCGCCCCGGCCCCACCGCCGCCACCGCCCGCGCCCACTCCTCAGCCCTCCACACCCCCAACCATGCCGCCGGCGGGTGGTCTGCCAGCGGGGCCGCCAGGCTCGCGCCTCGGCGTGGGAGCGATGCCCCCTGGGCAGCCGCTGCAGCCACCCGCGGCTCCCGCGCCCGTGATCTCGCGCGTGACCCTGGCCGACAGGTCGCGGCCCGCCGCAGACAGGGGGTCTGATGGGACGCCGCACGACAGCGCAAGCGCGTCGTCATCTTCCCCGAAGACCGTCTCGACCTTCCTGCCCGTGAGCTTCACCCGCGGGATCCTCCTCGGCGGACTGGACGCGCCCACCGGAGGTCAAAGCCAGTCGAATCCGCACCCGGTGCTGATCCGCCTCTCGGACAACTCGGTCCTGCCCAACCAGTTCCGTGGCGAATACCGCGAGTGCTTCGTCGTCGCCGCGGGCTACGGCGACATCAGCTCCGAACGTGCCTACCTGCGCACAGAGAGCCTGTCGTGCGTCCGCGGCGACGGAGCGACGCTCGAGGTGCGCATCCAGGGCAGCGTCTACGGCGAGGACGGCAAGGTGGGCATGCGCGGCAGGCTGGTCACCAAACAGGGCCAGATGTTGGCGAACGCGCTGCTCGCCGGCGTGGTCAGCGGCATCGGCCAGGGGCTGTCCACAGCCAACACCTCCTACAGCTCTTCGCCGCTCGGGACCATCGCCAGCACCGACAGCAATGCCGACGCGTACCGCGCAGGCCTTGGTCAGGGCGTCGGCAAGGCCCTGGATCGGCTCGCCCAGTACTACATCCGCCTGGCCGAGAACACGTTCCCCGTCATCGAGGTCGACGCAGGCCGCCAGATCGACGTGGTCATCACCCGGGGCGTGCGCATCGACGTCCCCATGACGGCGTCCGCGACACGCAGCACGCTGCTCGCCCATTCCCCCGATACCCGCTACTTGGAGGCCACCGATGATGGCGACTACTGATCCGCGCGGCCCCCAGCCGCATTGCCCGCGCCGCCTGTTCGCCGCCGCTGTGCTGAGCGCACTGTGCACCGGCCTGGCGCCGCTACCGTCGCTCGCGGCCCATGCCGACGAGACGAAGCTGCTGGACGCTCTGCGCAAAGCCCATCCCGGCACGCGCTTCACCGAGGTCTCGCGCACAGACATCCAGGGGCTCTACGAAGTCTGGATGAACGGCAACGTGGCCTACGTCGCCTCGGCGAACCCGCGCTACTTCGTCTTCGGGCGGCTGTTCGACACGCAGACGATGCGGGACATCACCGGCCCCAAACTCGCCCAGCGCGCCCCGGAACAGGAGGGCCAGCTCCAGAGCGACAACGTCTCCACGGTGCCGGTGTCGCTCGACCAGCTGCCGCTGGCCGACGCGCTCAAGACGGTGCGAGGCAGCGGCCAGCGAAGGATCGCGGTCTTCAGCGATCCGAACTGCGTCTACTGCAAGCAGCTCGAGCCCGAGCTGGCCGGCTTGGACAACGTCACGATCTACACCTTCCTCGTGCCATTCCAGGGCGAGGCCCGACCCGTTTCCATCTGGTGCGCGGCCGACCGGGACCGTGCCTGGCGCCAGTGGATGCTGCAAGCCGATGCCAGCGGACTCGATCCCGCAGCGCGCTGCGCGCATCCGATCGCTCGCAACCTGGACCTGGCCCGCCGCCTGGGCGTGCAGGGCACCCCGACGCTGTTCTATGCCGACGGGACGCGTACCGATGGCTACGTCGGCCGCTCGGTGCTCGAAGCGCGGCTGGCCGCCGCCGGCCAGGCCACGCACGCGGAGAAGCAGCCATGAGTCCCATCTTTCTGCGCACGGGGATGGCGGCGCTGCTGCTGCCCCTGACCGCCTGCGTGAACATGTCGGGCCTGGGCGGCGACTCCAAGTACGCCTGCGCCGCCCCCGAAGGCGTGGCCTGCGACTCGGTATCGGGCACCTACGCCAACGCGGTGCACCGCAACCTGCCGAGCCAGCGGCGCGCGGAGGCCGCGCCAGCAATGGCAACCGCATCAACGCCGTCACCCAGCGGCTCTGCGAACGAGTCAGCGCCGCCACGTCGGACATTGGAGACAGCCGCCTCCTCCTCCGCACCGCAGACCCTGCGCTCGCAAGCACGCTACCTGCGGCTGTGGGTCAAGCCGTGGGAGGACATCGACGGCGACCTCTTCGACCAGGCTCACGTCTACGTCCAGATCGACCAGGGCCGCTGGCAGATCGACCATGTCCGTCAGCAGATCAGGGAGCGGTACGCACCGCTTCGTCCGCCCGTCTCAGCCGGCCCCGCACCCCAGAGCAATGCAGAAGCCGGCCCGGACACGGTAACGGCAGATCGCGCCGACACCGCAGGCCCAATCCAACGCACGACGGCAACGGATCCCCGCCAGCTGTTCCCGTCGCTCGTCGCCCCGCCTACGGGCCCCGGCGCCCGTCCGCAGTGAGGCCACCGTGCGACTGCCTTCCATCTTCGATGCGCGGCCGGGCGAAGCGCTCTCGACCCTGCTTCCGTTCGGCACACCGCCGGACACCCCCGCGGAGCAGTTCGCTGGCTGGCTGCCGTACTCGGCCTACCTCGCGGACGAACGCATCTTCGTGAACCGCGACGGCATGGGCTTCATGCTGGAGGTGATGCCGCAAAGCGGAGCGGACGAGCGAATGGCCGAGGTGCTGGTCTCGCTCTACGCCAACTGCCCGCCCGACACCGGCCTGCAGTTTCACCTATTCGCCTCGCCGCACATCCGCCAACAGCTGCGCCAGTACACCAACCTGCGCGTGGAGGACGAGGACCAAGCCGAGAAGGCGCGGCCCTTCGGACGGCCCGTGCCCAACGAGAACCTGTTCCGCAAGCTGGCCCGCCAGCGCGTGCACCACCTGCTGCGCGGCACGCAGGCCTCGCTGACGGCCGGGTTCCACTTCACGCTGCGCGACTTCCGCCTGATGCTGAGCGTGTCATTCCCCGGCGACGCGAACGACCTGAACCGCCGCGACGCGCTGCTCACGCTGCGCGACTCGATGACTGCGACGCTGCGCTCGGCCATGCTGCCCAGCCGCGTCTGCGATGCCGCTGATCTCATCAACTGGTGCGCCCTGTTCACCAACCCTGACCGCATCGCGCACTCGGACGCGCCGGACCTGAACTTCGACGACGACCGCTGGCTGCACTACGACGACGGGCGCGAGATCCGCGACCAGATCGTCGACTTCGACACTATCCAGGACCCGCACCCTTCCGGCCTCACGCTCTGGAAGGAGACCAGTGACGACGTGCTCGAGGCGCGCTTCTACTCGATCAAGAGCTTCCCGGAGCGCTTCGCGCTCTGGCAAATGGGTTCGCTGATCGGCGACCTGATGCAGCCCGCGCTGCAGTACACCGCGCCCTTCCTGATCACGCTGGGCGTGCACATGCTGGACCCCAACGCCACCAAGTCCATCATCACCGCCAACCACGTCCGGGCCACGCAGAACGCTAAGTCCAAGATGGCGGACGTCATGCCGGATGTGCGCAAGAAGCTCGACGACTGGTCAGCGGCAGCGAACGCAATCGACACCGGCGGCAGTCTGGTGAGCCTGTACCACCAGCTCGCGATCTTCACCCATCCGGACAAAGCCGCGGCCGCGCACGAAGCTGCGAACGCGATCTGGCGCGCCCGGGGCTTTCAACTCAATGCCGATGCCTACATGCACCGCCAGGCACTGCTGGCCAGCCTGCCGATGACGCTGACGCCGAGGTTCCACAAGGACCTCGGGAAGATGCGCCGCGTCACGCGCAAGACCATGTCGAACGCGATCCACATGGCGCCGTTGATCGCCGAATGGCGTGGCACCAGGACGCCTGCCCTCGTCTTCGGCGGCCGGCGCGGCCAGGTCATGACGCTGGACCTGTTCGACAACGACCTGGGCAACTACAACTTCGCGATCATCGGTGCGCCCGGCTCCGGCAAATCGGTCCTCATGAACGAACTGGCGTGGTCGTATCGCGCGATCGGCGCCAAAGTCTGGATGCTGGACTTGGGCCGCAGCTTCGAGAAGCTGTGCCGCAAAGCGCGCGGCACCTACCTGGAGTTCCGCCCCGATGTCGATATCTGCCTGAACCCCTTCAGCATCGTCCGCGACATCCATGAGGACATCGACATGCTCGTGCCGGGCATCGCCAAGATGTGCTCGATGCAGCACCAGCTGGAGGAGGTCCAGTACAAGGCGGTGTCCGCGATGGTGCTCAAGCTCTGGAAGGCGCACGGCCAGGACCTCACGATCACGGCCCTGCGCGATGCCTTCAAGACCGGGACCATCGAGGAGCTCGGTGTCAGGGGCGACCAGCGCATCCGAGATCTGGCCATCATGCTCAACCCGTACGCACGGGGTGGCCAGTACGAACGCTTCTTCGAGGGGCGCTCCAACGTGGACTTCTCGAACGACTTCATCGTCATCGAGAACGAGGAACTCAAGCGTCGGCCGGACCTGCATGCGGTCGTCAACATCCTGCTGCTGCACCAGATCACCGGCGAGATGTACCTGACGCGCAACCG
>NZ_JQKD01000072.1 GCF_000745855.1 Xenophilus azovorans DSM 13620 | reverse complement strand
ATCCCGGCCCGGATAGCCCAACGCCTTGACGGTGAAGGCAATGCAGCGCCCGTGCTCGAGGTAGTGTTCGACGGCCCGTTCCTTCTGGGCCTGAGAGTACTTCGGCTTCGAGCGCACATAGCCGTGCGACAGGTCGTGGTGTCGCTCGTACTCCTCATGCCAGTTCTTCAGGGAATTCTTCGTCGGGTAGCCCAGCCGGCGAATGGTCGCCCCAGAACGCTTGCCCAACTTGATGTACAGCTGTACTGCGCGAACTCGATCTTCGTATGAATACATGAACTACCTCCAACGGTAGTCCAAGAAATCCGCCGCACCCCCGGTGGGTCAAAGTTCAACCGGCGCCGACAGCTTCCGCTCTCCGAAAGTCCCAGGCCGATCCCCAAAACCAGCGATGGTCCAAAGTCAGGATCGTTTCGCGGACGCCACACCGCAACGATACACAACGAAGACCTCTCTCGGCAGTTGGCGGCCGGGCCCAGTGCCGGCGCCTCGCAAGCGTTCACCTGCATCAGGTCGAAGGCCGGGAGGTCAGTTGACAGCTCGCCATCGAACACCTTGGCGGCTTTTCCACGCACTCTGGGCGAGCGCGTGCAGGTGATGTCCGGGCTCAAGCTCTCGCCGGTGACTTCGAATAGCACTACCGATAAGGTGTCTCGCAGGGGCGATTCGCCGCCCGACGATACCACCATGTTGGTTGGTTCCCAGCGTCTGCCTCGGCATTCAAGCCGGCCGTCGACATGCGCCTGCTGACCAGCATCGACCCTCGGGGAAGCGCTGATCGATCAGTAGGCTTTGTCGCTGATTCCGTCGACCCGGGGGGGCGCGACGGTACATATGCATCACATCTGCCGATGTTGCTGGGAGAGGTCGCTGGATATGTGGGCAGCATCTGGGCCGAAACACTACCTGCCTTGTTCCCGCAGCTGACGGCTGCATTGGACGAAAGGCCCTGTCACTACCCTGCCTGCCTTTGCAGGAACAGGCCCTGCGTACCATCACTGTGCCTGCATCCGAGGAATCTTTACCTCGGTGGCAATTTGTCGATCAGCGTCAACACTATGTGCTCGGAAGAAACTTCTCGAAGTGCATTGAGGCTGGTGTCATTCCCTGGTCGCGTATATATTGTTCAACCGCCGTCACCATCGGAGGCGGACCGCACAGGTACAGATCGGCTCGGCCATCGTGGAAGTGACTCTGCTTCAAGTAGTCGGTCACCACGCCTTTGTGTCGACCGTCAACCGCAGTGTCGACCACAGTGACGGTGTAGTCGAAGGTGGGAAGGCGCTTCTTGAACTCGTCGAGCCAATCGAGGCCCACCACATCATCCTCGCGGGTGACTCCGTAGAGCAGATGTATCGGTACCGACGCGGAAGCATTGGCCATCTGTTCCAGCATGGCGAGAAAGGGCGCCAAGCCGGTGCCGCCGGCAATCATCAGCAGAGGGTGTTCTACTTTGCGCAAGTAGAAGCTGCCGAAGGGCGCGCGATAACGAATCTCGTCGCCGACCTTTGCAATGCCGGAGAGCGCCGCACTCATCTTGCCGTTCGGCACATTGCGGATGAGGAAGTTGACTTTGCCGTGGCTCACCCTGGAACTGAAGGAATAGGCGCGGACTTCGTTTGTGCCGGGGACATAGAGGTTGGCGTACTGGCCCGCCAGGAAATGCAGCGTCTCGATCTCCGGGCCTTCCAGCTCCAACCCGATGGTGCTGGCAGACAGCATTTCCAGGCGCGAGATGCGGGCTTTGCGCACCGTGTTGTCGGCTGCGTTGCAGGCGACGGAACTGCTGGGAATTCGAATCAAGCAATCAGAGAGCGGACGTGTTTGGCATGTCAGGATGTACCCTTCAGCAGCCTCTGAGGTGCTCAGTGCCTCCTCCACGTAGCCCGTCATCTCGAAGGTGCCGGATTCGCAGATCGATTTACAGGTACCGCAGGCGCCGTCGCGGCAATCCAGAGGGATGTTCACGCCGTGGCGATAGGCCGCGTCGGCAATGGTGTCGCCAGGTAGGCAGACGACGAAGCGAGTGACGCCGTCTTCGAAATTCAATGCGATCGTGCGATGCACGTAGGGCTCCTGGATGAAGGTCATCGATATTGCACCCTGACCGTCGTGCAGGTGCGAGGTGCGAGGTGCGAGGCGCAGCGTGGCCCTTCAGACGTGATAGATATCGACCACCTGGTGGATGTAGTCGCTTTTGAGAAGGATGGTTTTCTTCTGGATGCGGATGTTGGCGTCGAGGCGAACCAGGCGGCAGGTCGTGGTGCCGAAGTAGTGGTCCACGACGTTGTGCCGCGTGGTGTAGGTGACCCAGTTGTACTGGACCGTGCAGGCGTTGTCGCCGTTTTCCAATATCTCCAGGTTGGACAGGTTGTGCCCGGTCCGCGGCGGCGGCGTGCTGGCTGCCGACTTCCCAGTGCGGATGCGAAAGACCCGATCCTCGAGGCCGTCGCGGCGCGGGTAATACATCAGTGACACCTCCTTCTGGGGATCGGCCGTGGGCAGCCCATCGTCGTCCCAGGATGGCATCCAGTACTCCACATCCTTGCAGTACTGCTCCAGCCAGGCGTCCCAGTTCTTCTCGTCCAGGTAGCGCGCTTCCCGGTACAGGAAGTCGCGGACCTCGTCATGGCTGAAGCTCATTGCCCCACTCCTTCAGAGTTGATGGCGGCCTCGGCGTCAACGGCCTCTTGCATCTTCTTCACCCAGTACTTGTGATGCACCAGGTAGATGCCCTCGTCCTCGGGGCGGGCACCGCACATCTCGGGCTTCATGCCGATAGCCTGGGCGTTTTCATCCGGACCGTCGATCCAGTGCTTGGCGCCTCGGGAGAGATCGCTCCACGGTGCCAGGCGGCCGTTGTAGCCCTCCTGGCAGGCGCGGAATTCTTCCAGGTCATCGGGTGTGGCCATGCCAGTGGCGTTGAAGAAATCTTCGTACTGACGCAGACGATGGGTGCGACCCTCAGCGCTCTCGCCCTTCGGCGCGATGCAATAAATGGTCACCTCGGTCTTGTCCACCGACAGGGGGCGGAATACTCGGATCTGCGAGCTCATTTGGTCCATCAGGAACAGATTCGGGTACAGGCACAGGTTGCGCGCATGCCCGATCATCCAGTCGGCGCGGGCCTCCCCGCAGCGCTCGACCAGCTCGGCGCGGCGCTCATACAGCGCGCGATCCTGCGGGTTGGGCCAGCGCGACCACAGGCAGATGTGGCCGTTGTCGAAGGCGAAGAAGCCACCTGGCTGCTTGGCCCAGGTGCCTACTTCCATGGCCTTGACGTCGTCGATGGACAGACCGGCCTTTCGTCGGGAGGTGGTGGCCACGTAGTTCCAGTGCACGGCGGTGACGTGGTAGCCGTCGGCGCCGTTTTCCGCCTGCAGCTTCCAGTTGCCGTCGTAAACGTAGGTCGATGCGCCGCGCACCACTTCCAGGCCTTGCGTCGACTGGTCGACCATCATGTCGATGAGCTTTGCCGCCTCGCCCAGATAGTCGGTCAGAGACTGCACGTCGGCGCTGAGGCTGGCGAACAGAAAGCCGCGGTAGGACTCGAACCGGGGTACCTTCTTCAGATCGTGCGAGCCGGCTTGATTGAAGGCGTCGGGGTAGCCCGCACCCTCGGGGTCCTTGACTTTGACGAGGCTACCGTTGGCGTTGAACGACCAGCCATGGAAGGAGCAGGTATGGACTGCCTTGTTGCCCTTCTTGGTGCGGCACAGGGTGGCGCCACGATGGGCGCAGGCGTTGATGAAGGCGTTGAGCCGGCCCTCTTTGTTGCGGGCGATGAAGATGGGCTGCCGGCCAATGTGTGTAGTGAAGAAATCGTTCGGGTTGGGAATCTGGCTCTCGTGGGCCACGTAAACCCAGTTGCCCTCGAAGATGTGTCTCATCTCGAGCTCAAACAGCTCGGCATCGGTAAAGACCTCGCGCTTCATGCGGAAGATGCCCTTGCTGGCATCCTCCTGAACAGCGCCCGCGATCTTGCGGCGCATCAGATCGTAGTCCAAGTTTGTCTCCTGCTTTGATGGGTGCGGTCACGTTGCCGCACGTTGACCAAGCATAGAGACGACGCCGCTTGCGAACTATCCAGAGGCTGCAGTTCCTTATCCGCATGTTGCAGTCCTGACCTCTTCTCTCCACTTGCCTGCCAATACGCCACTGGTCCTTGCGCCGCGATCACAGCGACGTCGACCGGAACAGGACTCGAACCGGCTGCTTCGCGGTGACCGAGCCTCGGCTTCGCACGCTCGCTCGACGTGGTCGTTCTCGTCGACGAAGCTTCCCTGTCCGCCCGCAGCATGAGCGGCCTGCGTGATGTTGGCAGTCTTGCCGATAGCCTTCATGCCCATTCGCGGCTCGGACAGGATGCCTCGAGTTGCAGCTTCATCTTGGGAATGTCGGCACCGCTGGCTCGGTGGTCCTCGATGCTCTTATGGCTTCTGCGGCCTCACTGACAGGGCAATGTGCATCCAGGCCGACAAACTTGCCGACCGCTCCAGCGCTCGCTCTGGATGTTTGAGCATGAGGATGAATGAGGGTTTCTACCATCATAGAAAACCAACAAAAGAATAAAATATCGACAATTACTAACTAAATCTTCAAATCGCGACGTTTTTGTCGCGCGAAGGGCCTGCTTGTTTTATGTCTAGGTCAGATGAGGTGCATGCCTTTCAGATTCAGGTTTCGCCAGGCGGCGACACCTTCCGGTGTCCAGGCTCTGAGACGCTGCTGCAAGGCATGGTCGGGCTACGGAGAAAGGGCATCCCGTCCGGCTGCCGAAACGGGGGGTGCGGCATTTGCAAGATTCGTGTTCTCACTGGTCACGTGTCGAAGGCTGGGACCATGAGCCGCGCGCATGTATCGCTGCAACAGGAAGAGCAAGGTTTCTGTCTCGCTTGCCGGGTCAAGCCCTTGTCCGATCTGAAGGTGGAGGTGCTCGGCGGGATGGAGAGGGCGCTGGGGCAGGGTAGAGGCTGGCCGACCTGGGCGCAGGACCGTTAAATCTGCATGTTGTTGCACATAAAGGAGACGAAATGGGCGTGATGAGAATTGGGCACATCAGCATTCGAGTGATGGACCTGGAAGCTGCGATCCGGCATTACGAGCAAGTCGTGGGCATGCGGCTCACGCACAGGGATGGCGAAGGCAATGCGTATCTGAAGTGTTGGGACGAATGGGACAAGTACTCGCTCGTCCTGACGCCCTCAGACCGAGCAGGCTTCAATCATGTCGCCTACAAGGTTGCCGGCGACGCCGAACTCGATCAACTGGCAGAGAAAATCAAGGGCCATGGCCTGGCGGTGGAGGTGCTGCCGCCCGACTCTCTGCCTGCTTGCGGACGGATGTTGCGATTTGCCATGCCCAGCGGCCATGAGATGCGCCTCTATGCGCAGAAGGAATGCGTCGGCACCGACGTGGGCTCCATTAACCCCGATCCCTGGCCGGACAGCATCCGAGGCGCGGGCGTGCATTGGCTGGACCACTGTGCCCTGGTGTGCGAGTTCGATCCGGCCAAGGGCGTGAACAAGGTGGCGGAGAACACGCGTTTCTTCGTGGATGCGTTGGACTTCTTCCAGACCGAGCAGTTGACCGTCGGACCGGAAGGCGCCCTGCAATTCGGCTCCTTCATCTCGTGCTCAAGCAAGACCCACGACATCGCTTTCGTTGGCGGCCCGACAGCCGGGATGCATCACATCTCGTTCTTCCTCGATTCGTGGCACGACATCCTCAAGGCGGCCGATGTGCTTGCCAAGCACCGGGTTCATATCGATGTGCCACCGACTCGTCACGGATTGACCCGGGGCGAGACGCTGTACTTCTTTGACCCCTCCGGCAACCGCAACGAGACCTTCGCAGGCCTGGGCTATCAGGCGCAAAGAGACAAGCCTGTCGTGACCTGGACCGAGGACCAGGCGTCGCGCGGCCTCCTGTATCACACCGGAGTGCCGCATGAATCCTTCATGAACGCATACACCTGATTTGGAGCTCCCGGATCAGGGCGATGTTCAGCAATTTACTTATTCAAGGAAAGTAACGTGAGTCTGTGGCTTGATTTTCTCGGCGTCGAGGTTCGCTACGTGCAGACCCCCAGCTTCGGCCGCATCCGCATCGCCGAGGCGGGCAAAGGGAACAAGGACGTCATCCTGTTCCAACACGGGATGAACGGCCATCTGGAGGCGTACGCCAAAAACGTCATGCCCCTGTCGGATCGCTTTCATGTCATTGCATTCGACTACGTGGGGCATGGCCTGTCGGACAAGAAGAACGACGACTACAGCCCGGCGATCTTCGCCGACCAGGTTGCCGAGTTGATGGATGCCCTCGAGATCGAAGCAGCGCACCTGTCAGGCGAGTCGCTCGGTGGCTGGGTGTCCGGTCTCTTCGCGGCGAAGCATCCCCATCGGGTGCGGCGGCTGATGCTGAACACCGCGGCCGGAATTCCCGTGGTTTCGGAAAAGGGTAAGCAGGATCTCATGACTTTCATGGGGCTCAACAAGCGCAATGTGGACTCCGCGCCGACGCGCGAATCCGTGACGGCCCGCATGCAATGGCTCATGCATCCGAGCAACCACCACTTGCTGCAGGAAGAGCTTATCGACCTGCGTTTGCGCATCTACTTGGCACCAGAGACGCGGCGCGTCGCTCCCCAGATCAACGCGATCATGCAGCGCCATGACGATTTTCTTATTCCGCTCGAGCAGCTTCAATGCGAGACACTCTTCCTGTGGACCCGGGACAACCCGATCCACGACCTGGAGGCCGCGCAGTCGGCTGCCGCGCGCGTTCCCAGGAGCAGCATTCATGTCATGGAGGGAAATGCCGCGCACTGGCCTCAGTACGAGGCTCCCGATGAGTTCAATGCGGTAGCCAGCCGTTTCTTTGCCGGCGAAGGCGCGGGGGCCGCATGAACGCATTGTCCAGCACCACGGTTCCCAATCGGTCCGGCGCCGTGGCCCAGGCCGCGCTCGCACTGCGCGAGGCGCGCGCTCACCGTGAGGCTATTGGCCGCATCTCCGAGAGCCATGGCATCGAAGGCCTGGAGGCGGCCTATGCCGTGGCCGAGATCAACACGCGAGCGCAACTGGAGGCCGGCCGGCGTATCGTCGGCAAGAAGGTGGGCCTCACGTCCAAGGCCGTGCAGCAGCAACTCGGCGTGGACCGGCCTGACTTCGGTGTGCTGTTCGACGACATGGAGTTCCTGAACGGGCAAGACGTTCCGATGAGCCGCCTGATCCAGCCCAAGGTCGAGGCTGAGGTCGCCTTCGTCATGGGGCGCGACCTCGGCGATACCATGCCCAGCTGGGCCGAGTTTCTCTCCTGCCTTGCATATGCGTTGCCTGCGATCGAGATCGTGGACAGCGCCATCACCGACTGGAAGATCACCCTGGTAGACACGGTGGCCGACAACGCGTCCTCCGCGCTGTTCGTGCTGGGCGATCAGCCGCTGGCGGTCGGCGCGCTCTCCCTGGGAGAGCTGGGCATGCAGATGAGCCTGAACGGTGCACTCCTCTCCATCGGCACGGGTGCCGCGTGTCTCGGCCATCCGCTGCGCGCGGCGTACTGGCTGGCCCGCACCATGACCGAAAGAGGGCAGGGACTGCGTGCCGGCGAAGTGATTCTGTCCGGCGCGTTGGGTCCCATGGTGCCCGTGGTTTCTGGCGATTTCGTTCATGCGCGCATCGGCGCGCTCGGCAGCGTGAGCTGCCGCATGGTCTGAGGGGCAAGCGATGAGTCGTCAACTGCGTGCGGCCATCATTGGCAGCGGCAACATCGGCACCGACCTCGTGATCAAGGCCTTGCGACATGGCCGACATGTCGAGGTCGTGGCGATGGTGGGCATCGACGCGGCGTCCGATGGCCTGGCCAGGGCGAAACGGCTGGGTGTGACCACGACCCACGAGGGAGTGGAAGGCCTGGCGCGGCTCCCTGTGTTTGAAACGCTCGATGTCGTCTTCGATGCCACGTCTGCCGGCGCCCACGTCCACAACGATGCGTTCCTGCGTCGCCTGCGGCCCGGCCTGCGCATGATCGACCTGACGCCGGCCGCCATTGGTCCGTACTGCATCCCGGTGGTCAACGGGGACGATCATCTGGACGCGCCCAACCTCAACATGGTCACCTGCGGCGGCCAAGCCACCATCCCCATGATTGCGGCGGTGGCACGAGTTGCCAAGGTTCACTATGGCGAAATCGTCGCGAGCATTGCAAGCAAGAGCGCGGGACCGGGCACGCGTGCAAACATCGATGAGTTCACAGAGACGACATCGAGAGCCATCGAAGTCGTCGGCGGCGCGGCCAAGGGGAAGGCCATCATCGTGTTGAACCCTGCCGAGCCGCCGCTGATCATGCGCGACACGGTCTACACGCTGAGCGACTTCGCAGATGAGAGCGCGATCGTGGAATCGGTCGAACGCATGGCGGCGGCGGTACGTGACTATGTGCCCGGCTATCGCCTGAAGCAAGCGGTGCAGTTCGATCGTATCGAGGTTTCCAATCCACTCAATGTCCCGGGCATTGGCACGCGCATGTCGGGTCTGAAAACCTCGATCTTTCTGGAGGTGGAAGGGGCCGCACATTATCTGCCGGCCTATGCCGGAAACCTCGACATCATGACCAGTGCTGCGCTGGCCACGGCAGAACGCTTGGCTCGGCGAACGCTCGGCAACGCAGTGGTGGCTTGAGGACGCAGTCAATGAAGAAGATCTACATCTCGGACGTCACGCTGCGCGATGGCAACCATGCGATCCGACATCAGTACAGCATTGCGCAGGCAAGACAGATCGCGCGCGCGCTCGACGACGCGAAGGTCGATTCGATCGAAGTCGCTCATGGCGACGGTCTGCAGGGCGGCAGCTTCAACTACGGCTTCGGAGCCCATAGCGATGTGGAGTGGATCGAGGCGGTCGCCAGCGAAGTGCGCCACGCCAAGGTGGCCACGCTGCTGCTGCCGGGAATCGGCACCGTTCATGATCTGAAGCAAGCCTATGCGGCCGGCGCGCGCATCGTGCGCGTGGCCACGCATTGCACGGAGGCCGACGTATCGAAACAGCACATTGAGGCTGCGCGCAACCTGGGCATGGAGGCGGTTGGCTTCCTGATGATGAGCCACATGCAGACACCGCAGGGTCTAGCTCAGCAAGCCAAGCTCATGGAGAGCTACGGCGCGACCTGCTGCTATGTCGTTGATTCGGGCGGCGCGCTGAGCATGAACGAGGTGCGCGACCGGTTCCGCGCATTCAAGGACGTCCTGCTTCCCGAGACACAAACCGGCATGCACGCGCACCACAACCTGAGCCTGGGGGTGGCCAACAGCATCGTCGCGGTCGAGGAGGGTTGCGACCGGATCGACGCCAGCTTGGCGGGCATGGGCGCCGGGGCCGGCAATGCTCCGCTTGAAGTCTTCATCGCAGCCGCCACGCGCCTCGGCTGGGAACACGGCTGCGATCTGTACAAACTGATGGATGCGGCGGACGACATCGTTCGCCCGCTGCAGGACCGACCGGTGCGCGTGGACCGTGAAACGCTGGCGCTCGGCTATGCGGGCGTCTACTCGAGCTTCCTGCGGCACAGCGAGGCCGCCGCGAACAAGTACGGGCTGAAGACGGTGGATATCCTTGTCGAGCTCGGCCGCCGGCGCATGGTCGGCGGGCAGGAGGACATGATCGTCGACGTAGCGCTCGATCTTCTGAATCGAACGGCCTCATCGCCGTCAGCAGGTTGAGGAGATGCCGGTGAACCGAGATGGCTATCAGCGCTTCATCGCAGCGCGTGACTTCCTGCAGTCGCATCGCACCGACTATGACACTGCGGTGCGCAAGTTCCGGTGGCCCCAACTGGATGAGTTCAACTGGGCGCTGGATTACTTCGATGAGATAGCACGCGGCAACGACAGTCCTGCGCTGTGGATCGTCGGTGAAAGCGGCGCCGAGGAGAAATGGTCCTACGCCCAGTTGTCCGAACGTTCCTCGCGCGTGGCCAACTGGCTGGTCAGCCTGGGCGTATGCCGCGGCGATCGCATCTTGCTCATGCTGGGCAATGAGCGCCCGTTGTGGGAGGCGATGCTTGCCGCCATGAAACTCGGCGCGGTGGTGATCCCGGCCTCCACGCTGCTGTCGCATGAGGACTTGATCGATCGCTTCGAGCGAGGCAACGTGCGCCATGTCATCGCTGGTGCCGATCACCTGGCCAAGTTCGCGAACTTGCCGGGCGACTACACCCGCATCGCGGTCGGCGCGCGCCCGGATGGCTGGCATGCCTTCGACGGCGCGTATGAGGCGTCTGCGCATTTCGAACCCTTGGGCAAGACGCTCGCGAGCGACCCGCTACTTCTGTATTTCACATCGGGTACCACGTCCAAGCCCAAGCTGGTGTTGCACAGCCACCAGAGCTATCCGGTCGGCCATCTGTCCACCATGTACTGGCTGGGTCTGCGCAAGGACGACGTGCACCTGAACATTTCGTCGCCCGGCTGGGCCAAGCATGCATGGAGCTGCTTCTTCGCGCCGTGGAATGCAGGTTGCTGCATCTTCATCTACAACAGCGCGCGCTTTTCTGCCAAAGCCCTGCTCGATGTCCTGCAGGACCGGGGTGTCACCACGCTGTGCGCGCCACCCACGGTCTACCGCATGCTGATGCAGGAGGACCTCAAGCAATGGAAGGTAAGCCTGCGCGAACTCATCGGTGCCGGCGAACCGCTCAATCCCGAAGTCATCGCCCGCTTCCAGGGGGCCTGGGGGTTGACGCTGCGCGACGGCTTCGGCCAGAGCGAGACCACCTGCCAGATCGGCAACTCGCCGGGCCAGATTGTCAAACCCGGCAGCATGGGACGCCCCTTGCCGGGCTACCGCATCGCGCTCGTCGACTCCGACGAAGAGCCGGCGGAAGAAGGCGAGATCTGCCTCGAACTCGGCGCCGGGCCGGATGCGCCGCTCGGCCTGATGCTCGGCTATTCGGATGACGCGGCCAAGACGGCGGAGGTCATGCGCAAGGGCCGCTACCACACCGGTGACGTCGCCAAGCGCGATCCCGAAGGCTATATCACTTATGTGGGCCGGGCGGACGATGTATTCAAGGCGTCGGACTACCGCATCAGTCCGTTCGAGCTCGAGTCTGTGCTGATCGAGCATGACGCCGTCGCGGAGGCGGCAGTGATCCCCAGTCCCGATCCACTGCGCCTCTCGGTGCCGAAGGCCATCGTGACGCTGACCACAGGACAGACGGCCTCCGAGGCGCTCGCGCGCGACATTCTGGCCTTCTGTCGCGACAGACTTGCACCGTACAAGCGCATCCGGCGCATCGAATTTGCCGAACTGCCCAAGACGCTCTCCGGAAAGATCCGCCGGTCGGAGTTGCGCGCGCTCGAAGCGGAGCGCCGCGCCAAGGGCGAACGCCATGCCTTCGAGTTCTCAGAAGACGACCTGTAGGCCGCAACCCGACCCCACCGTTGAAATTAGACATGACACATACGACACCGCCTGCATTTGCTCGCCCCCGCGTCGGAGTGGTGATCGGCGATCCCAGCGGCATTGGCCCGGAGGTGGTTGCCAAGGCCTGGACGTCCGGCCGGCTGCACGAGGAATGCAGGCCCGTACTCCTCGGCAGCGCGATTGCCATGGAGCAGGTGCTGCCGCTGCTCCCGTCGGGCGTTTCTGTTCGCATCATCGACGCGCCCGACCAGGGCTCGGACAGCGCCCGCGTGCTCGACATCATCGACTCCGGCGCCCTGGATCCGAGGGACATCATCGTCGGCGTCGACACCATCGCGTGCGGCAAAGCGTCGGCCGACTGGCTTGACGAAGCGGACCGCCTCGCCCGGGCTGGCGCGCTCGACGCGACGGTCATGGGACCGATCAGTGCCGTCGCCATGCAGATGGCCGGCGTTGCGGACCGCGTCATCAACGAGCCAGGCCAGAAGTACCTGCTCCTGGCTTCCGGCGCACTGCGGATTGCGCATCTGACGGATCACGTGCCGCTCGGTGCGGTCTCGACGCTCATCACCCGCGATTTGATCGAGCAGACGCTACGCAAGCTCGACGCCGCATTGCGCTCTTGGGGTATCAAGCGCCCGAGGATTGCGGTCGCGGGTTTCAATCCGCATGCCAAGGGCACGGAAGAGGAAGAGCAGATCGTGCCGGGCATAGAACGAGCCCGTGCCGCCGGAATCCTGGTTGCCGGACCAGTGAGTCCTGACACGGTCTTCAGGCAATGCATCGAGGGCCAGCACGACATCGTGCTGGCGATGTACCACGATCAGGGACACATCGCGATCAAGACCTGGGGCTTCTCGGGGAACATCGCCATCGTCCTCGGGCCGCCCTATCCGCATGTCACGGTCGCGCACGGGACGGCCTACGACATTGTCGGAAAAGGTGTCGCAGATCACACGATGGTGCTCAACGCCATCCTTACCGCGGGATCGCTGGCGGCCGGCCGATCGTTCCCGACCTTCGGTGCCGGATGACCTCCGCGAAACCGATACGAACAAACAGGAGACGAGATGACAGAAACCAAGTCCATACCCGACCTCATCGATCAGTCGCCGCTGAGCGCGCTGCAATGGAGGATTTTCATCCTCTGCTTTTTAGTCACGCTTTGTGACGGCTTCGATACGCAGTCCATGGCCTTCACCGGACCAGCGATCCTGCAGGCGTTCAACCTGAAGGCCGCCGCGCTCGCGCCAATTTTGACGGCGGGCATCATCGGCATGGTGCTGGGCGCCATGGCGTTCGGCCTCCTGGCCGATAAATTTGGAAGACGTCCCACACTCGGTGGGGCCGTGGCCGTCTTTTCGATAGCGTCTCTGGCAACGGCCTGGGCGACGAGCACCGATCAGATACTGGCGCTGCGTTTCGTCGCCGGCTTGGGCATGGGCGGCGCGACGCCGATCGTCCTTGCGCTCACGGCGGAGTACTGCCCGGCCAAGAGCCGGGGCGCCACGATGACCAGTGTCATTCTGGGATTGCCGGCCGGGGCCATCCTGGGCGGCCTGCTCGCGTCCAGGATCCTTCCGCACACGGGGTGGCAGGGCATCTTCGTGGTCGGCGGGCTGGTACCGCTGGTGCTCCTCGTCGTGATCTTCCTCTTCGTCCCCGAATCGCTGCACTTCATCGCGCGCTCAAAGGGCAGCGACACCAGCGCGAAGATCGAGCGCATCATCCGGAAGATCGCGACGGGCATCCCGGCCGGCGTGCGCTACGTTGTTCCTGAATCGGAAGTCAAGCCCAGCGTCTCCTCCCTGTTCTCGCAGGGCATGGCGCGCAACACCACAGCTATCTGGCTGATCTACATGTTCAACTGGGTCGCCTGGTTCATGTTCCTGTCGTGGTTTCCAACAGTGCTGAAGGCGACCGGATTCGCCGCCGAGCAGGCGCCGCTGGGTACGGTTGTGGTCAACGCCGTGTTCGTGATCTTCGCGATACCGTTCGCAACGATCTTGCCCAAAGTCAACACCAGAAAGCTGCTCCTGGGGATGTTCGTGCTTGGCATCGCCATGTGCGTCGCCCTGGCAAATAGCGGCACGAACTGGACGCTTGTGCTTGTTCTGGCCGCCGTCGCCGCCCTCGGCATCGGGGGGCAACAGCTCGTGCTGAACTACATGGTGGCGGAGGTCTACCCCACGGCCTTGCGTGCTACGGCGACCGGCTGGGCCATCGGCCTGGGACGCGTGGGCGCGATCGTGGGCTCCGCCAGCGGCGGTTGGTTCCTCGAGCGGGGTGGCCCGTCCGGTTTCTATCTGGCGTTGATCGGACCATTGGTCATCGCGGCCTTGGGCCTGGCCATCGTTCGGTCGCGGCACGAGCATGCTGGGGTGTCCGCCGTGTACCAGCATTGAGCACGATTCGACGCGGTAGAGGCGTGTCACATGCTATCTTTGCGCTCACTTTTCAGAGACTGACCTCTTCCTGTTCATGACTGCGCCCGGCGTTCAGATGCTTCAGACATCACCCTCAACGCATCCAGTCGCGCCCGACTCGGCCGGGGCACCGCGCACGCTCATCGAAACTGTCTATCGACAGTTGCGCAGAGACATCATCGATGGCCGTCATGCGGCCGGAAACAAACTGCGCATTGAGCACCTGAAGACGGCCTATGGCGTCAGCGGCGGAACGTTGCGCGAAGCCTTGGCCCTGCTCGTTTCGGACTCGCTGGTGGTGTCCCAAGAGCAACGGGGCTTTCGGGTGGCGCCGATGTCGCTTTCGGATCTCAAGGATCTGACCCGGACCCGCATCCTGATCGAATGCGAGGCGCTGGGCGAGAGTATCGAGCGGGGCAGAGACGAGTGGGAAGCTGGCGTGGTCAGCGCGTTTCACCGGCTGACGCTTGCCGAAGATCGGCTGCGCGCGGACGCCGCAGGCGCTTTCGACGATTGGGAAGAGCGCAACCGTTTGTTCCACGAGGCGCTTGTTTCCGCTTGCCAATCGACATGGATGAAACGGTTTCGAGAATTGCTGTATCAGCAGTCCGAGCGCTATCGGCGCCTTTCTGCGTTGAAGGCGCCAGTTCCTGCCGACGTGCATGACGAGCATCAGGAAATCTTTGAGGCAGTCATGGGGCGCGATATTGACAGGGCAAAGGCTTCCCTGGCCAATCACATTCGGCATGCTCTGGAAGTGCTGACGAAGCATGCCCTCTTGCCGGACTCCTAGATTTCCTGGCACAGGTCTGCATGGATGAAGATCGAAAATCTGCGGGGTGTCTATGGTCGGTCAACAGATGCTGCTGAAATCAGGCAGGGTCCTTCATAGGGCGAGTCCCTACGAAGTATCCGCGTTCGTCAGGAGCCATATCGGCAATCACTCCATCGAACTGCGCCGCAACTCCGCCAAGGCGACGCTGAACTACAAGAAGCTGGGCTCTATCGGCCTCAGCAAGTTGACCTACGGCGATCACGTCGTGGTCAGCAATTCCTCTGGCTTGGAACAGGAGTACCACCTGCAGATGGTCCTTGAGGGAAGTTGCAAGGTGCGTTATTCGGAGAGCGAAGTATTCGTTCTCACGTCAGGCGCTGGCGCCCTCATCAATCCTTCGGATCCCGTGGCCCTCGAGTACTCCGACGACTGCGTCAAACTCATCGTCAAGGTTCCCGTTGCGCTGATCAATTCCTGCTGTATCGATCAAGTTGGCTATGTGCCGTCTGGTGGGCTCCACTTCAATGCCGGCGCATTTCAGTTGGAAGAGGACGGTGCTTTTTGGAAGCTGATCGAGCTGTTGTGTTTGGAAGCTGATCAGCGCGAACTGGCCAATCACCCGGTGGGCACATCAATTGGCGCTTTGGTTGTCACCAAGTTGATGGAAGTCCTTCCCCACAACCTACCAGCTACTGTCGGCTCTTCAGAAGATGCCGATTTCTTCGGCCTGATTGACAGCTACATCGACTCGGCGGCGGGTGCCGACGTGGCCGCCGTTGACTTGGCGCGGCTAGCCAATGTAAGCGTCCGGACGCTCTACGACCGATTCAAGAGGGCCAAAGGCATCACGCCGCATGCATACATCAAGACACGCCGGTTGCGCCGCATCTACCATCGCCTTCACGCCTCGACCGGCAGTGTGCGCAGCGTGACCGAGGTGGCGCTGGAGTACGGCTTTTGCCACCTGGGGCGTTTCTCTTCCGAATACAAGATGCTATTCGGGGAATTGCCCTCGGAAGCCCTTCGTCGGGCATCTCTTCCTGCCAAGAGCTCGCGTCTGACAGGCGACCGACTTCCGGTCCTCGCCTCGGGGAGTTCTCCTCAAAATGCTTCTATTGCTCGCAATGACTCAGCAGAAAGTCTCACGCTGGCAGGCATATAGTGGTTGAGCTCAGGGTCGGCCCGCAACCAGCGGGCTTCGTTTATCGCGAGACCGGCATGGTTGCGATGGGATGTCCACATACCGAAAGGCAGGAGGAGCTTCGGCTCACCGCCCACGCTGGCCGGCTCAGCATAAGAATGTGCCCCGCCTTCAAATTGAAATGCGGGACTCTCTGCATTTCAGTTAGCTGGTCACGATCGCTGGCCGCGTTCCCGCTGCGGTCATCAGCCACCCCCATCAGGTCGGCCCGCATCGGATTGTTCGACCGACTTCGTCGGCTCTTAAGTGTGTGGGGTTCATGGGTTGCTGTTTTGCGTGACGCTGGCCAGCGTTGCACAAGAGTTCTTCGATGCGCAGCGATGTCTCAGCGCGACGGTGCCTTTGGGCGGTAGCCGATGAACTGCGGCGCGATGCGCGCGATGACAGGGCCATCGAAATCCCAGCTCAAGCATTTGCCCATCTGATGATCAGGCTCGTTTGCTACGAGGGGTGCATCTCCGCGAAGGAGCCGCTGGTGGCGGCGATAGCCTGGAACGGTTTGGAAGGCGACGGTCGCCATCACTCCCAGCAACTCGCGCAAGTGGGTGCAGCCGCGCACGCCGCCCATCGCAGCGTATGCGTCCGGCCAACCCACATTGAAGTTCGATAGCCGGCCAAGGATGCTTGTGTCCACGGACTTTTGCGTGGACACATGGACACTTTGGAAACGAACACAGCGGTTGCGGCACCGCCCAAGCGCAGTTGGCGGCGGCACTCTGACGAGTTCAGGGCACGGATCATCGAGTTGGCACGCCAGCCGAACACGTCGGTGGCCGCGGTGGCGCTGGCCAACGGGCTGAATGCGAACATGCTGCGCCGCTGGGTGCGCGAGTCCGAGGCTGCCGGCAAAGCCGCCACCGAGGTGGCGCAGCCGCGTGATGTGGTCACGCCG
>NZ_JQKD01000071.1 GCF_000745855.1 Xenophilus azovorans DSM 13620 | reverse complement strand
GGACCGGCACAAAGGCTGGTGCAGCGCCCTCGGGCTCGACGGCTGCCGGCGCGGCCAGCACTACCGTCTTGCGTTCGTGCTTGCGCACCCAGGTGTTCAGCAGGTTGGCGTTGATGCCGCAGTCGCGCGCCAGCTTGGCCATCGAGATGCCTGGCCGACCGCAGGCCTCGATCAGTTCCTGCTTGGCCTGCGCGTCATAGACACACCGGCCATCGCGCTTGCGGCCAACGATCAGCCGCCCGGCCAACTCCGAAACCCACTCTGACATTACGTTCCCATCTACATGTACGTGGGCACGTAGGCTCTCAGGTCAGCGGGCTGGCGAGAAGGACGTGGTTAATTGCCCGCTTACGATGAACTTGCATCTCCCGTCCGCTTGGTAGGCGATGAGGAGATGTGTTCATCGTAGAGACCGCTACCCAACAGAAGCGGGACAGCACGGTGAGATTTCTGTCAGCTTTCCCGAGCGTGATAGCGCCACCGCTCCGAAGATTCGGAAGGCGAGATCAGGCTCAGCGACCAGGTGTTGAAGCGGCCTCTAGGACAAGACACAACGCCGAGTTGGATACTCCAGCAATGAAGGCGCATGACACAGTGGAATGATTGGGCCAAGCCGCGCTATGCATCGCCCTCGCCCGATCCGATCACCCTTGGCACCTCAGGATTGTGGATGGGCGTTGCGATGGGGAAACCACAGCGTGAAGCACGTATGTCCTCGGGATGAGGCTGCGTCGACGCTGCCGCCGTGGGCCTCTGCAATGGCACGCGTGATGGCCAAGCCCAAGCCGCTTCCATCGGAGTCAGGATGGGCACGCGAGGGGTCGGCGCGATAGAAGCGATCAAACAAGCGGGGCAGGACTTTGGGATCAATATCTTGCCCCGTGTTCTCCACCGCTACTGAGGTAGCGTGGCCAGTGCTCGAAATGCCGATTGTGATTGCGCCTGCATTCGGGGTGTAGCGCAAAGCGTTGGAGAGCAGGTTGCTCAGCGCGCGGCGGAACATCAAGCGATCGCCATCAATTTGGCCATCGCCGTGTAGCTGTAGTTGGATGGCTTTCTCCTCCGCTACCGCCTCGTAGAAGTCCAGCAATGCCTGGGCTTCCTTGCGCGCGGAGAACACCTCCTTGTGCGGCAGATCGACGCCGCGCTCAGTCTTCGCCAGGAACAGCATGTCGGACACCATGCGAGCCAGCCGCTGAAACTCCTCGGCGTTGGAGGCCAGGGTGTCACGATACGTCGCGGCGTCGCGCTTGGTCGCCAGCGCCACTTGCGTTTGGGTCAGAAGATTGCTGATGGGCGTGCGCAATTCATGAGCCAGATCGGATGAGAAGTCTGTCAGCCGCTGAAAGTCATCCTGCAGCCGATCGAACATGCGATTGAGTTCCTGCGCAAGGTCTGCCATTTCTACCGGCACAGCCCCTACTGGCATGCGCTCGGACAGCCTATGGCTTGTCACCACTGCGGCGCGTGACTTCATCTCGCGCAGCGGTGCCAACCCCTGGCGCGCAGCCAGCCAGGACAGTAAGCCGCATACAACGATGGCTGCGGCGACATACAAGGCCAAGCTGCTACGCAGACCATCCAGGAACTCGGTGTGGTGTTTGGTATCTGTCGCGATCAATACCTGCAGCGCCGATGCAGAGTAGCCCGAAAGCGACTGGAAGCTCAGCGTGTGAAACTCGGCATCGTGGTTGCGCCACACCCCAAATGTCCCCTTCGCATCGGTGTGGATGGCTTTACTACGCTGCACACCAAGCTCGGAATGTGAGGACTGAAAAACGGTCTCCTGATGAGCATCTTTTACCAAGACATAGAGATCATGGTGGTATCCCAAAGCGTCGCTCAAGCGGGAGCGCGCGTCGTTCACAGAATTGGCATTACCCAGAATTTCCTCGATCAACTGCCTCTTGTCCTCTAAAGCCATCTGATCGAGCACGACAAAATGACGCTGAGTCTCTGCCAGGAACAACAATCCCAGCCCGAGCACGACGATAGCCGCCACCACTGTAAAAAACAGGGTTAAACGGCGGGTCAACGAAAGCCTGCCCAGGCGCTGTTGTCGCTGCACCTTTATTCCTCCTCTGGTACGTCCAGCACGTAGCCCATGCCCCGCACGGTCTGGATGAGCTTGACGGCATGCCCCTCATCTATCTTCACGCGCAAGCGGCGCATCGCCACTTCGATGACATTGGTGTCGCTGTCAAAGTTCATGTCCCAGACCTGCGAGGCGATCAGGGAGCGTGGCAGCACTTCACCATGGCGGCGCATCAGCAGCTCCAGCAAGCCAAACTCCTTGGCTGTCAAGTCAACACGCTTGCCGTTGCGGGAGACACGGCGACGCAACAGATCCAGCTCCAAATCGGCCACCTTGAGCATGGTGCCCTCGTTGCCGGCATGACCGCGCCGCAGAATGATCCGAACCCTGGCCAGCAGCTCCGCGAACGAGAAGGGCTTGACAAGGTAATCATCCGCCCCAAGCTCCAGCCCTTTGACCCGATCCTCCACTTGGTCGCGGGCGGTCAGGAACAGGACGGGCATCTCAAGGCCACGGTCGCGCAGGGACTGCAAGACCTGCCAGCCATTCAACCCCGGCAGCATGACGTCCAGGATCACCAGGTCGTACTCACCTTGCAAAGCCAGATGCAGCCCGTCTGCGCCGTTAGGCACAAGGTCCGAAACGTATCCCGCTTCGGTCAATCCCTGCCGGAGGTACTCCCCCGTCTTGGGCTCGTCTTCAACAACCAATATCTTCACGTTCGCTCTCCGTTCACAGCATTGAACGAGAGTGTGCCGAACTCAAAGCGTCCCGACATGAAGATAACAACAATGTAATGCCTGGAACATCTGAGTGACAGGGTGCCCTCTCCAGAATCTTCACATCGTGAGATCAAAGATTCTTGCAGAGGAAACCATGGTCACTTCTAATCTTTCGCCGTCTTTCAGGGCGTCCCTGCCCTGGGTTTTGGCGCTGTTCGCGGGGGCGTCTTTCGCTCAAGCCTCACCGCCGGAGGCAGCGTCGCAGCCCACACTGCTGACGACGCTGCAGTACTCATCGCCAATCCAGGCTTACCAAGGCTACGTGGAGCAGCCAGTGCAGTCCTGGCGAACAGCCAATGATCGCGTCGGGCAGATCGGGGGTTGGCGCACCTACGCCAAGGAAGCCAAGACGCAGGCGCCGTCGTCGCCATCCCAGGATGCTGCTCCCGTCAGTGATCCGCATTCGAGCCATCACGGTGGAGGCAAGCAATGATGGGATTGGGTACCACTCATGCCAGATTGGCCCTGTCCGGCCTTGGCTTCGCCGTTCTGACCGGATGCGCCAGCGTCAGCTTGGATCAGAACATCAGCCGCGTGAACGACGAAGCCAGCGCGTTCACCGAAGGCAAGCTCTCGCTCGCACGCAGTCAGGACGACCGCGACCAGCGCGCGCAAGCCGCTCAGGCCCTGCTCGCTCAGCCCGTGGGACAGAAAGAGGCCGTTCAGTTGGCCTTGGTGAACAGCCCCTCCTTGCAAGCTCTGCTGGCGCAGGGTTGGGCGGAGTCGGCCGACGCGGCCCAAGGAGGCCGGATCGCCAACCCGATCTTCAGCTTTGAGCGCATGGTCGCGGGCGACGAACTGGAGCTGGGCCGTGCCTTGGCATTCGGCTTGTTGGACGTGCTGACGCTTCCAGCCCGGTACAACGTGGCGACCCGGCGCATCGAGCAGTCGCAGTTGCGCTTGAGCAGCGACGTGGTGGATCAGGTCACCCAGGTACGTCAGGCATGGGTGCGGGCCGTGGCCGCCCAGCAAGCACTCAAGTATGCCAAGCAGGTCTATGAAAGCGCGGAGGCCGGAGCCGAGTTGGCCAAGCGCATGCAAGGCGTTGGCAACTTCAACCGGATCACACGTGCTCGCGAGCAGGCCTTCTACGCTGACGCCGCCACCCGGCTCAGCACCGCAGGGCACCAGGCGACGGCCAGCCGGGAAGAGCTCGTGCGCCTGCTTGGGCTCGATGAGGCCCAGGCGCAAGCGCTTCGCCTGCCCGAGCGACTCCCCGACCTTCCCAAAGAGCCGCTGCAGCCGCAGGCTGTTGCCACGCAGGCCTCCAGAGCGCGCCTGGACATTCGGCTGGCGCAGGCCTCGTTGGATAGTGCGGCCAAGGCCCAGGGTCTGAACCTGGTGACCAGCTTCACTGACATCGAGTTGGAGGGGCGTCGCAATACCAGCTGGGATCGCGCCGAGGGCACCCGTTCGACCGCGCGTGGTTGGGAAATCGCCGTACGCCTTCCGATCTTCGATTGGGGCGGGATACAGCGTGATGCGATGAACGCACGGACCTTGGCCGCAGCCAACCAGCTCGAAGCCACCGTGCGCGCAGCAGGCTCCAGCCTGCGGGAAAGCTACTCGGCCTACCGCACGGCCTACGACGTGGCCCGCCACCACCGCGATGAAGTGGTGCCGCTGCGCAAGGTGATCTCGGAGGAAAACCAGCTTCGCTACAACGGCATGCTGATCAGCGTTTTCGAGCTGCTGGCCGATGCGCGCGATCAGGTCAGCGCCGTCTCCGCTGCCATCGACGCACAGCAGCAGTTCTGGCTGGCCGACGCCGCCATGCAGGCGTCCGTGATCGGACGCCCCACGAGCACCAGCCTGTCCGTCGCATCCAGTGCACCCGGCGGCGGCGACGCCGGCCATTGAAGCAAAGAACATCATCATGACATCCAGACGAGATTTTTTTAAGTTTGCCGGCATCGCAGGTGGCGCTGTTGCGGCGAGCTCGGTCAGCCGTGTGGCGATGGCCGCCCTGCCTGAACCTGTCATCCAGACCAGTGCGAGCACCATGGCACCGCTGGTACCCAACTCAGGCCGGCCCTACAACCCTGTGGTCACGCTCAATGGCTGGACGCTCCCGTGGCGGATGAACCAGGGCGTCAAAGAGTTCCACCTCGTGGCCGAGCCTGTGGTGCGCGAGATGGCGCCCGGCATGAAGGCCCATCTGTGGGGCTACAACGGTCAGAGCCCCGGCCCCACGATCGAAGTGGTCGAAGGCGACCGCGTGCGCATATTCGTCACCAACAAATTGCCCGAGCACACCAGCATCCACTGGCATGGCCAGCGCCTGCCCAATGGTATGGACGGTGTGACCGGGCTGACGCAACCCGCCATCGAGTCCGGCAAGACCTTCGTGTACGAGTTCGTCGCACGCCGGCCAGGCACGTTCATGTACCACCCGCATGCGGACGAGATGGTGCAGATGGCCATGGGCATGATGGGCTTCTGGGTCACGCACCCGAAGGACAAGCATCCCTTGATCGACGTGGTGCAGAGAGACTTCTGCTTCCTGCTGAGCGCCTACGACATCGAGCCTGGCGCTGCGACCCCCAAGGTTGCCGAGATGACGGACTTCAACCTGTGGACATGGAACAGCCGCGTCTTTCCTGGCATCGATTCCCTGAACGTTCGGCTCAACGACAAGGTGCGCGTTCGCATAGGCAATCTCACGATGACCAATCACCCGATGCACTTGCATGGGCACGAGTTCGTGGTCACCGGCACCGACGGCGGGCCGACACCCAAGAGCACGCGCTGGCATGAAGTGACCGCCGACGTGGCCGTCGGACAAATGCGCCAGATCGAGTTCGTGGCAGACGAGGAAGGCGACTGGGCCTTCCACTGCCACAAGAGCCATCACACGATGAACGCGATGGGGCACGACGTTCCCACGCTCATCGGCGTGGATCACACCGGCCTCGCCAGGAAGGTCAACAAGCTCATCCCCGACTACATGGTCATGGGCGAGCGCGGAATGGCAGACATGGCAGAGATGGAAATGCCCATTCCAGACAACACCGTGCCCATGATGACGGGACAAGGACCGTTCGGTTCGGTGGAGATGGGCGGGATGTTCAGCGTGCTCAAGGTACGCAGGGACCAGCAGCCAGGTGACTACAAGGACCCCGGCTGGTTCAAGCATCCGGCAGGCACGGTCGCCCACGAATACACCGGCCCATTGGCGGAGCCAGCCCGCTTCAGCGCAGAAGGCGGTCAGTCCATGCCGCGCGAGCGCAAGCCCGCGACGCCAACCGAGGTCAAGGTGCGCAAGCCGACGTCACATGGTGCGCACTGATTTCTTCCCTTCGTTTTTAACTGGAGATCATCCATGAAGTTCACGCGATCCACCTTCTACCGCCTGCTGGCTGCCGCCGCGCTGACCGCTTCGGGGGCCGCCATGGCCGCAGGCAACCATGCCGGTGGCCACGGCCACGGTGATGGAGAGGAAACCGCCATCGGAAAGCCCGGTGTCGCCGCCAAGGCCAGCCGCACGATCACCATCGAGATGAGCGACACCATGCGTTTCACCCCCTCGAACATTCAGGTCAAGCAGGGCGAGACCGTTCGCTTCATCGTCAAGAACGCCGGCAAGGTCAAGCATGAACTCAGCTTGGGCACCGAGAAGGAACTGCTTGAGCATCTGGAGCAGATGCGGAAATTCCCGGACATGGAGCACGACGAGCCCGGCAAGGTCACGCTGCAGCCTGGCAAGCAAGGCGAGATCGTCTGGCAGTTCACCAAAGCTGGCGGTGTGAACTTCGCCTGCCTGATTCCCGGCCACTACGAAGCTGGCATGAAGGGCCTCGTTCAGGTCAGCAAGAAGTAGAACCACGCCGCTTCATCAAGGGGATGCACGGTGACTGTGTCGGCTCTCCCACGTCCTGCTGATCCGCAAGGCGGATCAGCAGACATTTTTCAACTCGCGCCCGTGAGGTAGTCATGAACAGCTTCAAGCAATTTCTCTCCGTTTCCGCCGTCACGCTCGGCATTTTCCTGCCCATGAGCGGGATGGCCCAGACCACATCCGAATCGCCCAGGGCACAGGCCTCTCAACAAGCGTCGCTGACCGACGGTGAGATCAGGAAGGTGGACCTGGACAACGGCAAGGTCACCATCAAGCATGGCGATATCAAGCACCTGGACATGCCGGGAATGACCATGGTTTTCACCGCCAAGGACAAGGGACTGCTTTCCAACCTCAAGCCCGGGGACAAGGTGAAATTCATGGTCGTCAACGAAGGCGGAAAAATGGTCGTCACGGATATACGTCCAGCGAACTGAGGCGAACATGCGGAAGGCTGCAATGCGGATGAGGATGGTTCAGCAGTCCGTGTCCGCTTGCCCATTGTTTCCCGGTAGCTGAAAAATCACCATGCATCACGACCAATCCTCCCCCCATACCGATCGACGCAGTGGCTTCTGGCGTTCGCGCTACACCCTGGGAATGCTCGTCCTCGGTATCGTTGCCGGGTACTTCCTCTGGACCGAACACCGGGCCCATCTACAGCAGTGGTGGCCCTATGCGCTGCTGTTGGCCTGTCCGCTGATGCACGTATTCATGCACAAGGGGCATGGCGGACATGGCAACCAATCCCCTGGGTCCGACGAGGGCAGGCGGTCGAATTCCGACAGGGACTGACCATGGGCCGCGCGGGGTAGGCCTTATGCCTGCGTCTCTTTGACCGCTTCGCCTCTCTTCGGCCGTTCAGCCAGTCCGAACGCGGTTGCACACGCAACTGACATGCTATGCCAGCAGGAAGGGCCCACTGCATTCTCCGGGTCTGCCACAAGTGAGCGTGCCGCGCGCCGCACCTCCGTTCGCATGGGATCGCTTGGCTGCACTTGGGAACCGCCGGCGAACCGCAAAGTCGCATCCTGCAACACAGGTACCTGGAGGTGGCGAACCATGAAGCTGAAGCAGTTGGTCTGGATCACGACAGGACTGCTTGCTTTGATCGCCACAGCGGCAGGCAGCTACTTCCATCTTCTCAAGAGTGCTCCGCCAGCGGTTCCGCCCACCCGCAGCCTCCGGCCAGAAGATCCGCAGGTGCTGCGACTCGGCGCCACGATCTATGCACAGCAATGTGCGGCCTGCCATGGGGTCAAGGGCGAAGGCCAGCCCAACTGGCGAGACCGCGGACCTGATGGTCTCTTGCCAGCGCCGCCCCACGACCCCAGCGGCCACACTTGGCATCACCCCGATGAACAGCTGTTCGCCATCACCAAATATGGCTTGGCGAAGTTGATTGAGCAGCCCGACTACCGGACGGTCATGCCGGTCTACGACAAGGTACTGAGCGACGACGAGATCGTGGCCGCGTTGTCATGGATAAAGTCCCAATGGCCTCTTGAAGTTCGGCGCCGTCACGACGTGATCAATTCCCAATACCGCAAGTCGCTGAATCGATAACCAGCAACGCAACCGGATACTGCAATAGGCTAGACGGAATCGCTCGCCAGGATATTGGCTTGACCTTCACACAATGGCAAGGCTAATAATCAAGCCAGAATTTACGAAAGCACGGGTATGAACGACCACACGCACAAGCATACGCACGGCAAAAGGGACGCAGCTTCTTCGGTCGAACGTCCAGTAGCGACCAATGCTGCCGCCGCCATCGATGGCACACCAGGATTGGCTGGTTCCGCAGTTACCTACACCTGCCCGATGCACCCGGAAGTGCGGCAGGACCATCCGGGGCGCTGCCCCAAGTGCCAGATGCACCTGGTCCCTGAAGGGCAAGTTGCGCATGGCGACCACCGCCACCACGACCACCACGCTCACGTTGCTCGTGAGTCGGCTCCTGTGGCGCCTGCCGCCGCACCGCAGGAAGCGCCTGCCGGCACCACCTATACCTGCCCGATGCACCCGGAAGTGCGGCAGGACCATCCGGGGCGCTGCCCCAAGTGCCAGATGCACCTGGTCCCTGAAGGGCAAGTTGCGCATGGCGACCACCGCCACCACGACCACCACGCTCACGTTGCTCGTGAGTCGGCTCCTGTGGCGCCTGCCGCCGCACCGCAGGAAGCGCCTGCCGGCACCACCTATACCTGCCCGATGCACCCGGAAGTCCGGCAGGACCATCCGGGCAATTGCCCCAAGTGCGGCATGACACTGGAGCCGATCATTCCGCTGGATGAAGAGGACAACAGCGAGTTGAAGGATTTTCAGCGGCGCTTCTGGTGGACGCTGCCGCTTACTTTGATCGTCACGGTTCTTGCGATGTGGGGCCATCGCCTTGGCTTGTTCAGCATGGCAACGCAGACCTGGGTCGAATTGTTGCTGTCGCTCCCCGTCGTGCTCTGGACCGGATGGCCATTCTTCGTGCGGGGCTGGCAGTCGATCGTCCACCGCAGCCCGAACATGTGGACCTTGATCGGCCTGGGAACGGCCGCGGCATTCGTCTACAGCGTTGTTGCCACGGTGACCCCGGGTGTGTTTCCCGAATCGTTCGTGGCGATGGGTCGCGTCGCCGTGTACTTCGAGGCCGCGGTGGTCATTATTTCGCTGACCATGCTGGGCCAGATCATCGAGCTGAAAGCCCGCTCCCAAACATCGGCCGCGATCAAGTCCCTGCTGGGGTTGGCGCCGAAGACCGCCCGGCGCATCAATGCGGACGGCAGTGAAGAAGATGTGCCTCTCAACCACGTACACGTCGGCGATCTGCTGCGCGTGCGTCCCGGCGAGAAGATTCCGGTCGATGGCACGGTCACCGAAGGCAGCAGCGCGGTCGATGAGTCCATGCTGACCGGTGAACCCGTACCTGTGACCAAGCGGGTTGGCGACAAGCTGATCGGCGCTACCCTCAACACCAACGGTGCGCTGATCATGCAGTCCGAGAAGGTCGGGGCGGCCACCATGCTGTCGCAGATCGTCCAGATGGTCGCGTCTGCCCAGCGCTCCAAGGCCCCCATGCAACGCATGGCCGACGTGGTGGCGGGCAAGTTCGTCATGGTGGTCGTACTGGTCGCCATCGCCACGTTCTTTGTCTGGGGTCTGTTCGGGCCGGAGCCTAGCTGGGTGTTCGGGCTGATCAACGCGGTGGCTGTGCTGATCATTGCCTGCCCGTGCGCGTTGGGCTTGGCCACGCCGATGTCGGTGATGGTCGCCACCGGCCGCGCCGCGACGCAGGGCGTGCTGTTTCGCGATGCCGGTGCGATCGAGAAGATGCGCGAGGTGGACACCCTGATCGTGGACAAGACCGGCACGCTCACGGAAGGCAGACCCGCGTTCGATACAGCCATTGCGGCTCCGGGCTTCACGCCCGATGAAGTGCTGAGGCTGGCAGCCAGTCTGGACCAGGGCAGCGAGCACCCGCTGGCAGACGCGATCGTCAGCGCTGCGCGAGCCAAGGGCTTGCAACTGGCCAAGCCCTCTGATTTCGAGTCGGGCAGCGGCATCGGCGTGCGCGGAACGGTGGAGGGACGGCGCCTGGCATTGGGCAATACGGCACTGATGGAGCAGGAAGGAGTGGCGGTTTCTGCACTGCGTGCCGACGGAGAACGGTTGCGCGGTGAAGGCGCCAGCATCATGCACTTGGCCGTAGACGGCGTGTTCGCGGGCATCCTGGCCGTGACCGACCCCATCAAGGCCAGTACGCCCGATGCCATCCGAACCCTTCACGCCAGCGGTCTGCGCATCGTGATGGCGACTGGAGATGGACTTACCACAGCCAAGGCCGTGGGGGCCAAGCTCGGCATCGATGAAGTGCACGGCGAGGTCAAACCCGCTGACAAGCTGGCGCTGGTGGACAAACTGCAAAAGGAAGGTCACGTGGTTGCCATGGCGGGAGACGGCATCAACGATGCGCCGGCCCTGGCCAAGTCCGATGTGGGCGTCGCCATGGGCACGGGCACCGACGTTGCAATGAACAGCGGCCAGATCACCCTCGTGAAGGGTGATCTGCGCGGCATCGCCTCGTCCCGCGAGGTCTCCATCGACACGGTACGCAACATGCGGCAGAACCTGCTGTTCGCCTTTGTCTACAACGGCATCGGTGTACCCATCGCGGCTGGCGTGTTCTATCCGTTCACGGGCTGGCTTCTCTCCCCATTGATCGCGGCGCTGGCGATGAGCCTGAGTTCTGCTTCTGTGATTTTCAATGCGCTTCGGTTGCGCGGCGTGAAGTAGCCCAGGATGATTTGGAGCCGCTATCAAGTCGAACAACTCGAAAATCAAGTCTTTAGATTGATTGACATCAATTTCACAACACAATCACCTGGCTAACATATCCTCATGATCTGCTTTAGACGCATCGTCACGCAATGGGGCCGCTGGATTGCCAGCGGTCTCGTCGTGACCTTGCTCTTTTCGCAGGTCGCATTGGCGATGTATGCCTGCCCCAAACTGGACTCGGACACGCACGTCGCATCAATGCAGATGGCAGGCATGGCCATGGAGGATGCCGCCAGCATGTCCGGTATGCCGGACTGCCACGCCATGCCGGGAACCATGGACGGTGAGGCGCCGCAGTTGTGCCGAGCACATTGCAGCGGCGATGGCAAGCCGGTGCCTTCATTGCAAGGCTTGGACGTCCAGAGTCTCGCTGCCCAGGCGGTCTGGTTCGCGTACATGCTTCCGGCCGTGATCGAATCCCACGCGGCAGCCGGGCAGCACGTCGCCTATGTCCCGCCCGACCATCGAGCGGGCTTTCCGCCGATCTACCTCACGCTCCAAGTCCTGCGGAATTGACACGCCGATCCGTGCTCGCCGCGCACCGATGCGGCAGACCACGTGATTTCGTGAACACCAATTCCGAGGACAACCATGTTTACTCCCTTTTTTGGCGCCCCCGAGGGGCGCCCGTCGGCGTACGGCCGAGGCACAACGCCGGCCTCGATGCGAGTGCATCGTCTGAAAGCTATCAGCATCGCGTTGGCGGGCAGTGCGCTTGTCTCGCCTGTAGCCTACGCCCTCGATTTTGCTGAGGCACGCCTTATCGCGGAGCAGCAGAGCCCACGCATAAGCGCGCAGCAGTTGCAGGTTAACGTCGCCGAATCCGTGCAGAAGGCAGCAGGCTCGCTGCCCGACCCCAAGCTCTCGCTCGGCATCGAAAACTACCCCATCAGCGGCATGGATCGCTGGAGCATGACGCGCGAATCCATGACGATGCAGCGCTTGGCGCTCATGCAGGAAGTGCCCAACAGGGCCAAGCGCGACGCCCAGGTCGCCAGCGCGCAGGCGCGTGTGGATCGAGAACGCGCGGCGCTGGTTTTGCAGCGATTGCAGATCCGCCAGGAACTCAGCCTGGCGTGGATCGCCGCGCAGGCGGTGGAGCAACGGGAGATACTGCTGACGGAACTGCTCGCGGAGAACCAGCGCCTGCAAGACAGTCTCCCCGCTCGCGTCGCCGGCGGCACCGCCCAGGCTGGCGATCTGTTGGTCGCGCAACAGGAGGCGCTGACACTCACGGACCGCCGTGACGATCTACAGCGGGACCGGGCCAAGGCCAGGGCCGCGTTGCGGCGCTGGGTGGGCTCCAGGGCCGACGAAGCACTGCAAGGCGATCCAGGCCCGCTCACTCGCCCCGTCGCGCAACTGCGCACAGAACTGGCGAATCACGCGGAGCTTGAACTCTATCCGGCGATGCAAAGCATGGCCCGGGCCGAGTCCCGCGAAGCCCAATCAGAGACCCGCGGCGATTGGGCCTGGGAGATAGCCTATAGCCGGCGTGATCGCCGATGGGGCGACATGGTGTCATTTCAGGTGACATTCGATCTGCCTTGGCAGAAGGATCGACGCCAAGTGCCCATGATCGAGGCAAAACGGCACGAGTTGGAACGTCTGGACGCCGAACGCGAAGACGTGGCGCGGCGGCATTTGCAGGAGCTGGACGACAGCGCCGCCGAACTCCAAGCGTTGAACAGCCAGATCGACCGCCTGCAGACCGCCGGCTTGCAACTGGTACGGAACCGAGCGGCACTTGCATTGAGCAACTACCGATCCGCCAAGGGGGACCTGAGCGCTGTGCTCAGTGCACGCGCCCAGGTGCTGGAGACGCGCATGCGTCTGATCGACCTCGGAGCGCAGCGCGACAGCCTCGTCGCCCGACTGAACAGCCTGATCGCGGACTGAGTGGAGACCCTCGCCATGAACACCTCTTCGAGAAACATCCTTGCCGGCTTGACGCTGATTGCTGCCGGTATTGCCGTTGGATGGAGCGTCGCCCAATGGCGCGCCGGCCACCTCAGCGGCTCCGCCGCTGCCACCATTGCAAGTGCTCCGACCGAGCGCAAGGTGCTGTATTGGTACGACCCGATGGTGCCGACCCAGAAGTTCGACAAGCCCGGCAAATCGCCCTACATGGACATGGAGTTGATGCCGAAGTACGCAGATGAAGACACTCAGGACAGCACGGGCCTGAGCGTGTCGGCGCAAGCGGTGCAAGCCCTGGGCCTGCGTATAGCCGAAGTCGTGCAGGGCAAGATCGGCGCAGATGTGAACGTCGTGGGCACCGTGCTGCTCAACGACCGCGACGTAAGCATCGTGCAGGCGCGGACCGCTGGCTTCGTCGAGCGTGTCTATGCACGGGCTGCGGGCGACGTGATCGCAGCAGGGGCACCGCTGGCTGACCTATTGCTGCCGGAGTGGATCGCCGCACAGCGCGAGTTTCTCTCGGTTCGCGCGATGGGCGACGCACCGTTGACCGCAGCTGCCAGCCAACGGCTGCTGCTGCTCGGCATGCCGCAAGCCCTGATCGCCCAGGTGGAGCGCACAGGCGAGCCCAAGGGGCTGTACACGGTCACAACACCTCAAGGCGGCTTGGTGGCCGAACTGATGGTGCGTCAGGGCATGACGGTTTCCGCCGGGGAAAGCTTGGCCCGGGTGAATGGCTTGGCCACGGTGTGGATCGAAGCGGCCGTCCCCGAAGCACAAAGCGGGCCATTGGAGGTCGGCCAAACGGCGCAGGTCCGGCTGGCGGCGTTTCCCGGTGAAGTGCTCCAGGCGCGCATCGTGAGCATCCTGCCCGAAGCCAACCGCGACACCCGTACGGTGCGAGTGCGGCTTGAAATGGCCAATCCCGGCCAGCGCCTGAAGGCCGGCATGTCCGGCCAGATCGCGCTCAAAGGCAACGAACAGCCCGCGCTGCTTGTTCCCAGCGAGGCGGTCATCCGCACCGGCAAGCGCGCACTGGCCTATGTGGTCGATGGACCCGGCAAGTTCCATCCCGTGGAGGTCCAGGTGGGCGCGGAGGTAGGCGATCAACTGGTGGTCAACGGCGGGCTCGCGGCGGGACAGCAGGTGGTGGCCTCGGCGCAGTTCCTTATCGATTCGGAAGCCAGCCTGCGGGGCGTGCTGCCTGCAGGTGCCGCGGCGTCCGCGCCTGCATCGCCGCACAACGGGCACGGCACCTCGTCGCCAACGGCCGCGGCCACCAACGCTTTCGTGGTGCGCGGCGTGATCGAGGAGATGTCGCCCACCGAGCTGACGCTGGCGCACGAGGCCGTGCCAGCCCTCCAATGGCCGGCCATGACCATGGGCTTCAAGCTGAGCAGCCCGCAGCTCGCCGCGGGTCTTTCGGTTCGGCAGCAGGTGCGATTCACCTTCTCCAAGCAAGGTGAGGACTACGTGATCACGGCCATCGAAAAGGTGCAGCCATGATCGCCAAGCTGATTCGATGGTCGGTGGCCAATCGCTTCCTGGTGCTGCTGGCCACCGCCATGCTCACGGCATGGGGCGTGTGGGGCGTTCGCAGCACGCCCGTGGATGCGCTGCCGGACTTGTCAGACGTGCAGGTCATCATTCGCACCAACTACCCAGGACAGGCGCCGCAGATCGTCGAGAACCAGGTCACCTACCCGTTGGCCACCACCATGCTGTCGGTGCCAGGGGCCAAGACCGTGCGCGGCTTCTCGTTCTTTGGCGACTCGTTCGTCTATGTCTTGTTCGAGGACGGAACCGACCTGTACTGGGCCCGCTCACGGGTACTGGAATACCTGAACCAGGTCCAGGGCCGATTGCCCGCCACGGCGAAGCCGGCCCTGGGTCCGGACGCCACAGGCGTCGGCTGGATCTTCCAGTACGCGCTCGTGGATCGCACGGGCAAGAACGATCTGGCGCAACTGCGTGCGTTGCAGGACTGGTTCCTGAAGTTCGAACTCAAGAGCCTGCCCAACGTGGCCGAGGTGGCATCGGTGGGGGGCATGGTCAAGCAGTACCAGGTCGTGCTCGACCCGATCAAGTTGGCGTCCTATGGCCTCAGTCAGGCTCAAGTCCGCGATGCCCTGATGGCGGCCAACCAGGAGACCGGCGGCTCCGTCCTGGAATTGTCAGGCGCGGAGTACATGGTCCGCGCGAGCGGATACCTCAAGACCCTGGACGAGTTCCGGGAGATCCCCTTGACGGCACGCGGCGGTGTGCCGGTGCGGCTGGGGGATGTGGCGATGCTCCAGATAGGCCCGGAGATGCGGCGTGGCATTGCGGAACTCGACGGAGAAGGCGAGGTCGCCGGCGGCGTGGTGGTGCTGCGCTCCGGCAAGAATGCCCAGGAGACGATCGCTGCCGTCAAGGCCAAGCTGGCGGAGCTGCAGGGCAGCCTGCCGCCGGGCGTCGAGATCGTCACCACCTACGACCGCAGCGCGCTGATCGAGCGGGCCATTCGCAATCTCACGACCAAGCTGGGCGAAGAGTTTCTGGTGGTGGCGCTGGTCTGCGCACTGTTCCTTTGGCATCTTCGTTCTGCGCTGGTGGCCATCATCTCGCTACCTCTGGGCGTGATGACGGCGTTCCTGGTCATGCGCTACCAGGGCATCAACGCCAACATCATGTCGCTGGGGGGGATTGCCATCGCCGTGGGGGCGATGGTGGATGCAGCGGTGGTGATGATCGAGAACGCCCACAAGAAGCTGGAGGCTTGGCAGCACGCGCACCCGAATCAACGACTGCAGGGCAAGGAACGGTGGGACGTGATCACACAGGCCGCGGAGGAAGTCGGTCCTGCGCTCTTCTTCTCGCTGCTCATCATCACGCTCTCGTTCATCCCGGTCTTCACCCTAGAAGCGCAGGAAGGCCGGCTGTTCGGCCCGCTGGCATTCACCAAGACCTACGCGATGGCTGCGGCCGCAGGGCTGTCGGTGACGCTGATTCCCGTACTCATGGGCTACTGGATTCGCGGGCGTATCCCAGATGAGCAGAAGAACCCCATTACCCGCATCCTGATTGCAGCCTACCGGCCAGCACTGGAGTGGGTACTGCGCCGGCCCAAGGCGACGCTGCTGATCGCCGTGCTGGCCTTGGCGACCACGGCCTGGCCCTTGGCGCGGCTCGGCGGTGAGTTTCTGCCGAGGTTGGACGAAGGGGACCTGCTCTACATGCCCTCGGCCCTGCCGGGACTCTCGGCGCAGCGCGCCACGGAGTTGCTGCAGCTGAGCAACCGCATGATCAAGACCGTACCTGAAGTGGACAAGGTGTTCGGCAAGGCAGGACGGGCCGAAACTGCGACCGATCCGGCGCCCCTGGAGATGTTCGAGACCACGGTGAAGCTCAGGCCCAGGGAACAATGGCGTCCAGGCATGACGCCCGAGAAGCTCGTGGAAGAGCTGGATCGTGCCGTGAAGATCCCGGGCCTGTCCAATATATGGATTCCCCCTATCCGCAATCGCATCGATATGCTGGCTACCGGCATCAAGAGCCCGATCGGGGTGAAGGTGACTGGCAACGACCTGGGCGTGATCGATCGCATCGCTGCAGAGGTCGAGCAGGTCGCCAAGGGCATTCCCGGCGTGACGTCATCACTCGCGGAGCGCTTGACGGGCGGGCGCTACGTGGATGTTCAGATCGATCGCGTAGCCGCCGGTCGCTACGGCCTGAACATCGCCGATATCCAGGCGGTCATCGCCGGCGCGGTGGGTGGCGAAAACGTCTCGGAGACGGTCGAGGGGCTTGCCCGCTTTCCGATCAATCTGCGCTACGCGCGAGAATGGCGTGATTCACCACAACGGCTGGCAGAACTCCCCATCTTCACGCCGATGGGTCAGCAGATTACGTTGGGGACCGTGGCACGCATCGCGATCACCGATGGGCCGCCCATGCTCAAGAGCGAGAACGCACGGCCCTCCGGTTGGGTCTATGTCGATGTGCGCGGCCGTGATCTAGCCTCGGTGGCCAATGAACTGCGCGATGCCATCGGGCAGCAGGTCAAGCTGGAGCCGGGTGTGAGCATCACCTACTCCGGGCAGTTCGAATACATGGAGCGGGCCAATGCACGCCTGAAGGTTGTGGTGCCTGCCACCCTGTTGATCATCTTCGTTCTGTTGTACCTGACCTTCGCGCGTGTGGACGAAGCGGGCTTGATCATGGCGACTTTGCCCTTCGCGCTCACGGGGGGCATCTGGTTCCTGTACCTGCTGAATTACAACCTGTCCATCGCCACCGGCGTGGGATTCATCGCGCTGGCAGGTGTGGCGGCGGAGTTCGGCGTGGTGATGCTCATCTATCTGAAGCAGGCCTTGGCGGAACGTTGCCCCGATGGACGCGAACCGACGCGAGAAGAACTGCTCGATGCGATCCGGGAAGGGGCGGTGCTGCGCGTGCGCCCAAAAGCGATGACCGTTGCGGTCATCCTGGCGGGCCTGGTACCCATTGTTTGGAGCAGCGGCACGGGCTCTGAAGTCATGAGCCGCATAGCAGCCCCGATGCTCGGCGGGATGGTGACCGCACCGTTGCTGTCGCTGTTCGTGATTCCGGCTGCCTACCTGCTGATGCGTAGTGAGCGTCCAGTCATCCCATCTTGACCGGCCGCACGCGGTTCATCAGGGCTGCAGTTGCGCTCCGACGTAGGCAACGCACTCCACGAGGTTGAGCGCGGCCAGCAGCAAGAACTTCTCGGCGTCAGTTCGCACCCGTAGCAGGTCGTGTTCGCCGAGGTAGCCGTAGACGAACGCGAGCAGGTAGCGCTCTGGGTGGTCGACGCAGAACCGCGTGATCATCTGCTCGACGAGGTCCGGCGGCACGCCCTCGGTAAACCCGATCGTCGCTGTCAGCCGCTGCAGGCAGGTTTCCTGCACGTCTTCGGTGATCGTGGGGAAGG
>NZ_JQKD01000070.1 GCF_000745855.1 Xenophilus azovorans DSM 13620 | reverse complement strand
TTGTGCGACCAGACCACCAACACCACCAGCCAGATCGAGGGCAAGAAGGTCAAGGCGTACGCGGTGACCACGCTCAAGCCGCTGACGACGCCGGCGCTCAAGGACCTGCCGACGCTGGACGCCTCGGGGCTCAAGGGCTTCCAGGTGACGATCTGGCACGGGCTGTACGCGCCCAAGGGCACGCCGGCGCCGGTGCTCAAGAAGCTCAACGATGCGCTGAAGACGGCGCTGAAGGACCCGGACTTCATCAAGCGCGAGGAGGCGCTCGGTGCGGTGGTGGCGGCGGACAAGCGCGTGGAGCCGGCCGAGCACAAGAAGTTCGTGCAGTCCGAGGTGGCCCGGTTCGGGCCCGTCATCAAGGCCGCAGGCGTCTACGCAGACTGACGCCATAGCTGCCGAGCGCAGCCAGAGGCTGCGCCGACGCCCCGGGAAACTACGCGTCGGCGCGCCCGGGGCCGATCCATATCATCGCTGCGCTCAGCGCCAGACCGCTCTCCATGATCTCCTGCCAGTGCGCCCGTATCCGCCTGCACATGCCCTTGCCGACATTCATTCCGTTCCCACGCGTGGCGTGAACGGAAGGGCGGCGGCCATCGACGCGCAGGCGGCACCGGTCGATGGCTCCGTCGGGAAGCTGCGCAGCGCCGGCGTGTCCATGTCCTTCATTCCCAGCAGGCGCGGACTCCTCGCCACGCTGTGGCTGTGCCTGGTCGCCGCGGGCGGCAGCCTCGCCTACCTGGTCGGCGAGAGATCCGGCATCCACCAGCTCCAGCAGGGCACGCGGCACCGCCTCGAGATCTACGCCAACAGCCTTCGCAGCGAACTCAGCCGCTACGAGTACCTGCCGCAAGTCATCTCGCTGAGCCCTTCCGTGCAGGATCTGCTGCGCAACCCCCGGGATCCCGGCGCACAGCTCGAAGCCAACGTCCACCTGGAGACGGTGAGCGCACATGCCCGGGCTGCGGCGATCTACGTCATGGACGCGACGGGACTCACGTGGGCCGCGAGCAACTGGAACCAACCCGGCAGCTTCGTGAACAGCAATTTCTCGTACCGGCCCTACTTCCAGGACGCCATGCTCGGGCGGCCCGGCCGCTTCTACGGGATCGGCACGGTCAGCCGCGAACCGGGCTACTACTTCTCCTACGGCATCGTCGACGGGGACCGCAAGGCGGGCGTGGTGGCCGTCAAGGTCAACCTGGACAAGCTGGACGAGGCCTGGGACAGCACGGCGGACAAGGTGCTCGTCATCGACGGCAACGGCGTGGTTTTCCTGTCCTCCGAGCCGAGCTGGAAGTACGGGACGCTGCGCCCCCTGTCCAGCGAAACGCTCCGTGACCTGGCACGCACGCGCCAGTACACCGAAGCAGGCCATCTGCAGCAGATCGACATGCGCGAGCACAAGCCCCTGTCGGGCGGCGAGAGCACCGTCGTGCAACTGCGCCAGCACGCGAACGACTCCTTCGGGCCGGACCACCTGCTCGACAGCCGCCAGGTCGACGGCACCGACTGGAAGCTCATCATGCTTTCGGACATGCGCCCGGTGCGCGCGCTCGCCCGCAGCAGCGCCCTGGCCTCGGTGTTCGCCCTGGTGTTCCTCACACTGCTGACGCTGTACGTCCAGCAGCGCAGGCGCATCGTCCGCCAGCGCCTCTCGGCGCGCGAGGCCCTGCAGGCGGCCTACGCCGAGCTGGAGCACAAGGTCCGCCTGCGCACCGAGGCGCTCAGCCAGGCCAACCTCCACCTCCAGACCGAGATCGCCGAGCGCCAGCGCGCCGAGGAAGCGCTCAAGACCACGCTGGACGATCTCGTGCAGACCGGAAAGATGGCCGTCCTCGGGCAGATGTCCGCCGGCATCACCCACGAGCTCAACCAGCCCCTGGCGGCGCTGCGCACCCTGTCGGCCAATGCCATGGTCTTTCTGGCACAGGGCCAGACCGGCCAGGTGGACCTGAACCTGCGCACGATCTGCCAGTTGACGGACCGCATGGGCGAAATCACCGCCCAGCTGAAGAAGTTCGCGCGGCGCTCCGGCGTGGTGCTGCAGCCCGTGGCGCTGGCCGGCGTCATCGCGGATGCGCTGTTCCTGCTGGGCCAGCGCATCCGGGAAGAGAAGATCGCCATCGAGCAGAACGTCGAACCGGGCCTGACGGCGCTGTGCGAAGGCAACCGGCTGGAGCAGGTGCTCGTCAACCTGCTGGCCAACGCGTTCGATGCCACGGCGGCAGCCGGCGCGCCGAGCCGGCGGGTCCGCATCTGCGCCCGCGGCACCTCCTATGGCGTGGAACTGCAGGTGCACGACAACGGCACCGGCATTCCCAACGACGTGATGACCCGCCTGTTCGAGCCCTTCTTCACCACCAAGGAGCAGGGGCTGGGGCTGGGCCTGGGCCTGGCCATCTCGGCCGGGATCCTGCGTGATTTCGGCGGTCACATCCGCGCCGGGCAGAGCGATCTGGGCGGCGCCGTCTTCACCATCCACCTGCGCGACGGCTGCCGAGGCAACGCCCATGATCGAACCCAAGGAACTTGAAGTCCTCTTCGTCGAGGACGACGCCGCCGTGCGGCTGGGAAGCACGCAGGCGCTCCAGCTGGCCGGCCTGCGCGTCTCGGCGCTCGGCTCCGCCGAGCAGGCCATCGCGCAACTGCGGCCCGGATTCGCCGGCGTCCTGGTCACGGACGTGCGGCTGCCGGGCATCGATGGCCTGGCATTGCTCGCGCGGGCCCTCGAGGTCGACCGCACCCTCCCCGTGATCCTGGTGACCGGCCATGGCGACATCACGATGGCGGTGCAGGCCATGCAGGGGGGCGCGTACGACTTCCTCGAAAAGCCGTTCTCGCCCGAGAAACTCACCGACGTGGTGCAGCGGGCCCTGGAGAAACGGGCGCTGAGCATGGAGGTCGACTCGCTGCGGCGCCGGCTGGAGGGCTACGAATCCATCGACGCCAGGCTGCTCGGCCGCTCCTGCGCGATGCAGCGGCTGCGCAGGCTGGTGCTGGACGTGGCGAACTCGGACGCGGACGTCCTGCTCCTCGGGGAAACCGGGACGGGCAAGGAACTGGTGGCGCGCTGCCTGCACGACTGCAGCCGGCGCCGCGCAGGCAACTTTGCCGCGATCAATTGCGGCGGCATGCCCGAGGCCCTGTTCGAGAGCGAGATGTTCGGGCATGAGGCCGGCGCCTTCACCGGTGCGTCCAAGCGGCGCATCGGGAAGGTCGAGCATGCGTATGGCGGCACCCTGTTTCTCGACGAGATCGAGACCATGCCCATGAACCTGCAGGTGAAGATGCTTCGGGCCCTGCAGGAGCGGCAGTTCGAGCGCCTGGGCTCGAACGAACTGCGTCCCATGGACAGCCGCGTCATCGCAGCCACCAAGGCCGACCTGCTGGAGGCCGCCCGCGAAGGCAAGTTCCGGGACGATCTCTACTACCGGCTCGGCGTCGTGGTGCTCCAGCTTCCGCCGCTGCGGGAGCGCCGCGAGGACATCCCGCTGCTCTTCACGCACTTCACGATGCAGGCGGCGCTGCGCCACGAGCGCGAACTGCCCTCGGTCGCGCAACGCCATCTCGAGGCACTGATGAACCACGCGTGGCCCGGCAACGTGCGGGAGCTGCGCAACATCGCCGACCGCTTCGTGCTGGGCCTGTGGGACGGCGATCCCGACTTCCAGGGCACGGAGCCGTCCACGCGCACGCTCGAGGAGCAGGTCACGCAGTTCGAGCGCTACCTGATCCAGGAGGCGCTGGAGGCCTGCGGCGGCAACGCCAGCGCGGCGGCCGAACGGCTCAGGATCCCGCGGAAGACGCTCTACGACAAGATCCGGCGGCTGGGGCCCATCGCGTCGGCGGGCCCGCGGGGCGAGACGCAGGCCCGCATGCAGCGCCGGGCCTGACATGGCGCACGCCCGCTTCGCCCGGATGCGCACGCCTCATCGCAATGCAACGGCTGAAGGGCGGAAGATCGCCTTGTTCGCGTAGAACCCGGGCCGGCAGTTGTCGCGGTGCCAGCCCGGCACGCCGAACACGGGCAGCGGCGTGAAGGGTTTGGAGAGCAGGTGACAGGGATCGAGGGCCGCCGCGATGGCGGCGTCGTCGGGCGCCACGGACCACGCCCGATGCCCCGGCAGCACGTGCGCCGTCGCGGACAGTTGCCCGCGCTGCACTTGTTCCAGCAATGCGTGTCCGAAGACCAGCACGCGTGCGTCGGCCCATCGGTGCCGCAGGTCGATGAAGAGCCCGCGCCAGTCGCGCGCCAGAAGCGCCCGCCACAGCTCGGGCGGCGCATCGAGCACCGCGCCGTTCTCGTCGAACAGCGTCAGCGCATCGCGCAGCGGCCCGCGCGTGGGACCGACGCCGCGGCGCGCGATCTCCGCCGCCTGCAGCTCGTTGAGCCGCCGCTTGGCCCGCGGTAAGGCCAGCCACACCAGGCCGTTGAAGAGGTCGTGCAGGTTGTCGCGGGTGGGAACGGCGCCGGTGCGGTGGATGAAGGATTCGTAGGGCTCGCCGGCGGGCAGCGCCGCCTGCGGGACGAAGCGGGGCGCCGGCGACGCGCCCGCGGCCTGCCGCAGCGCCTGGTGCACGGCGGCGCCGTCGCGCAGGCAGGCCAGCGCACGCCTGCCGTGGTCGCCGCAGGGGGCGAATGCCGGCTGCCGCCAGTCGATCTCCGGCCAGGCAGGCGCGGCAGGCGTCATGCGGCCGCGGGACCGGCCGCGGCGCGCTTGTCGCGCACCGACACCCTGGGCGTGCCTTCGTCGCGCATCTCGAAGGCCTGGGTGGCGGCCAGCAGCTTGGTCAGCGTGGCGTAGCCGTAGTTGCGCGCGTCGAAGGGCGTCTTGTTGGCGATCTGCGTGCCGACGGCACCCACCTTGGCCCAGCCGTCCTCGCCCTGCACCGCCTTCACGGCGTCGCGCAGCAGGTTCATGAGCCGCGCGTCCTGGCGCAGCTGCGGCGTGGGCACGCGCAGCGTCATCGGGCGCGCCGGCACGCCGGGCGCGGCGGGCCCGGTCGGCGCCGGTACTGGCGCGGCGGCCGCGCCATCGGCATCCGGCTCGATCGGCGTGGCGGCGGGCGCCGCCTCTTCGCCCAGCGCCTCCAGGTACAGGAAGCGCGAGCAGGCGTTGACGAAGGGCTTGGGCGTCTGCGCCGCGCCGAAGCCGTAGACGGCCGCGCCCTTGGAGCGCAGGTGCATCACCAGCGGCGTGAAGTCGGCGTCGGAGGAGACGATGCCGAAGGCGTCGGGCCGATCGGTGTAGAGCAGCTCCATCGCGTCCACCGTCATCGCCATGTCGGTGGCGTTCTTGCGCTTGGAATAGTCGAATTGCTGCATCGGCCGGATCGCGTACTCCAGCAGCACGTCCTGCCAGCCCGCCAGGGCGCCCTTGGTCCAGTTGCCGTAGGCGCGGCGCACGTTGATGACGCCGATGGTGGACAGCTCGGTCAGCACCTCGTCGATCTTGGCCGCCGGTGCGTTGTCGGCGTCGATGAGCAGCGCGATGCGCTGGGTTTTTTCGGTGTCGGTCATCGGCCGTGCCTTTGCTCAGACGAGGCGCCAGCGCATCGCTTCGCCGCCGCGCAGCGGCTTGAGCGTCGCCTCGCCGAAGGGCACCGCCTCCGGCACCGTCCACGCCTCGCGCTTCAGGGTGATGGTGTCGCTGTTGCGCGGCAGGCCGTAGAAGTCGGGGCCGTGGAAGCTGGCAAAGCCTTCCAGCCGGTCGAGCGCGCCGGCGTCGTCGAAGGCCTCGGCGTACAGCTCGATGGCGGTGAGCGCGGTGTAGCAGCCGGCGCAGCCCAGCGCGTGCTCCTTCAGGTGCGCCGGGTGCGGCGCGCTGTCGGTGCCGAGGAAGAAGCGCGGGCTGCCGCTGGTGGCGGCCTCCACCAGCGCCAGCCGGTGCACCTCGCGCTTGAGCACCGGCAGGCAGTAGTAGTGCGGGCGGATGCCGCCGGTGAAGATCGCGTTGCGGTTGTAGAGCAGGTGGTGCGCGGTGATGGTCGCGGCCGTCACGTCGCCGCCCTCGTCGCGAACGTAGTGGGCGCCCTCCTTCGTCGTCAGGTGCTCGAAGACGACCTTCAGGCCGGGAAAGTCGGCGCGCAGCGGCTTCATCACGCGCTCGATGAAGACAGCCTCGCGGTCGAACAGGTCCACCGCCGGGTCGGTCACCTCGCCGTGCACCAGCAGCAGCAGGCCGTGCTTCTGCATCGCCTCCAGCGTGGCGTAGGTCTTGCGGATGTCGGTCACGCCGGCGTCGCTGTTGGTGGTGGCGCCGGCCGGGTAGAGCTTGAGCGCCTTCACGCCGGCCGCGGCGGCGCGGGCGATCTCCTCGGGCGGCAGCTTGTCGGTGAGGTAGAGCGACATCACCGGCTCGAAGCGCGCGCCTTCCGGCACGGCCGCCAGGATGCGTTCGCGGTAGTCCAGCGCCTGCTGGGCGGTGGTCACCGGCGGGCGCAGGTTGGGCATGATCAGCGCGCGGCCCATCTGGCGCGCGGAATGCGGCACCACGGCCTGCAGGCCGGCGCCGTCGCGCACGTGCAGGTGCCAGTCGTCGGGACGGGTGATCGTGAGGGTGTCGGTCATGGCGGCGGATTCTCCCATCGGGGCGGGCGGCAATTCATGCCGGCGCGGCCGGCAGGGTGTGCAGCCTCGCCTCGACGCGGCCGCCCGCGATGCGCAGCTCCGCCGCCGAGACCGGCAGGCGGAAGCGCCGCGGCCCGGCACTGCCGGGGTTGACGTACAGCACACCCTCGCGCCGCTCGATGCGCGGCTGGTGCGAGTGGCCCGTCACCACCACCTGCACGCCGGCGGCGGGCGGCGCGGCGCGCAGGTCGGCGATGTCGTGCACCACGCACAGGCGCACGCCGGCGAGTTCGCGCTCCACGCGCAGCGGCAGCGCCTCGGCCCAGGGGCCGTGGTCGTTGTTGCCGCGCACGGCCAGCAGCGGCGCCAGCGCGGCCAGGGCGTCGAGCGTGGCCGGGTCGCAGATGTCGCCGGCATGGACGATCGCGTCGCTGCCGCGCAGCCAGTCGAGGGCTTCGGGGCGCAGCAGGCCGTGGGTGTCGGAGACGAGGCCGATGCGGGTCATCCCCCGACTGTCGCCAAGGCGGCCCTTCATGGAAAGCCCCCATGCTGCGAAGGGATGCCACCCGCTACGATCGCGCGTCGATTTCTTCCTGCCCGCGGGCGGCCCAGCAAGGCCCGCGGACGCCGTTCCCGACCTCATGTCCTCCGCCCCCGAGCCCGGCGCCCAGCTGGACGCCGCCAGCCCCCTGCCCACCGACATCCCCGCCGCCGACGAGCCCGTGAAGGTGCCCCTCGCCATCGAGGACTGGGCCACCGTCGTCATCATGGGCCTCTTGGCCTGCATCACCTTCGCCAACGTGCTGGTGCGCTACTTCACCGACCAGTCCTTCGCCTGGACGGAGGAGTTCTCGGTGTTCCTGATGATCCTGCTGGCCATGATCGGCGGCTGCGCGGCGGTGGCGCGCGACCGGCACATCCGCATCGAGTACTTCAGCGAGTCCGGCTCCAGGGCGCGGCGCCGCCGCCTGGCGCAGTTCGGCGCGGCCATGGTGGCGCTGCTGTTCTTCCTGATCGCGGCGCTGTCGGTGCGCATCGTGTGGGACGACTGGCGCTTCGAGGAGACCTCGCCGGGCGTCGGCCTGCCGCAGTGGTGGTACTCGATCTGGCTGCCGATCGTGTGCACCGGCATCGGCCTGCGCGCCGTGGGCCTGTTCATCCGGCGCAGCCGCATGCCGCAGGAAGAAGAAGGGCAGGAGCGGCCATGATCGCGACGCTGCTGTTCGTCGCCTTCCTGGCGATGATGCTGCTGGGCGTGCCCATCGGCGCGGCCCTGGGCCTGGCGGGGGCGGCCTGCATCGCGCTGGCCAATGCCGACGCGCAGTGGTTCGGCCTGCTGGCGGTGCCGCAGAACTTCTACGCCGGCCTGGGCAAGTACCCGCTGCTGGCGATCCCGATGTTCGTGCTGGTGGGCTCCATCTTCGACCGCTCCGGCGTGGCCCTGCGGCTGGTGAACTTCGCCATCTCCATCGTCGGCCGCGGCCCGGGCATGCTGCCGCTGGTGGCGATCGTGGTGGCGATGTTCCTGGGCGGCATCTCCGGCTCCGGCCCGGCCAACGCGGCCGCGGTGGGCTCGGTGATGATCGCCGCCATGTCGCGCGCCGGCTACCCGGCCTCCTACTCGGCCAGCGTGGTGGGCGCGGCGGCGGCCACCGACATCCTGATCCCGCCGTCGGTCGCCTTCATCGTCTACTCGGTGCTGGTGCCGGGCGCCTCGGTGCCGGCCCTGTTCGCCGCCGGCATGGTGCCGGGCGTGCTGGCCGGCCTGGCGCTGATCGTCCCCGCGGTGTGGATGGCGCGCAGCCACAACATGGGCCAGCTCGAATCGAGCCTGCCGCGCCCGCCCTTCTGGAAGAGCCTGCGCGAGGCCGTCTGGGGCCTGGCCGCGCCGGTGCTGATCCTCGGCGGCATGCGCATGGGCTGGTTCACGCCCACCGAGGCGGCCGTGGTGGCCGTGTTCTACGGCCTGTTCGTCGGCATGGCGATCCACCGCACGATCCGGGTGCGCGACCTGTTCGTCATCCTGCGCGAGTCGGGCGAGCTGTCGGCGGTGATCCTGCTGGTGGTGTCGCTGGCGGGCATCTTCGCGTACTCGTTGTCCACGCTGGGCGTGATCGATCCCGTGACGGACGCCATCGTCCATTCGGGCCTGGGCGAGTACGGCGTGCTGTCGCTGCTGATCCTGCTGCTCATCACGGTGGGCATGTTCCTCGACGGCGTGTCGATCTTCCTGATCTTCGTGCCGCTGCTGTGGCCCATCGTGCAGCACTACCAGTGGGATCCGGTGTGGTTCGGCGTGCTGCTCACGCTGAAGGTGGCGCTGGGCCAGTTCACGCCGCCGCTGGCTGTCAACCTGATGGTGTCCTGCCGCATCGCCGGCGTGCGCATGGAAGAGACGGTGCGCTGGGTCGGCTGGATGCTGGTGGCCATGTTCCTGGTGATGGTGGCCGTCATCATCTGGCCGCAGCTGGCGCTGTGGCTGCCCCACTACCTGGGTTACTGATTGACCGATTTTTTCGACGACCGAAGGAGACGAAGCATGACATTCCGACGCACTTTGCTGGCCCTGGCCACCGCCACGGCCGCCATGACCACCCTGATGGCCCTGCCGCAGGCCGCCCTGGCCCAGGGCAACTACAAGAGCGAATACAAGATGTCGCTGGTGGTGGGCCCCGCCTTCCCCTGGGGCAAGGGCGGCGAGATCTGGGCCAACCTGGTGAAGGAGCGCACCCAGGGCCGCATCAACATCAAGCTGTACCCGGGCGTCTCGCTGATCCAGGGCGACCAGACGCGCGAGTTCAGCGCGCTGCGCCAGGGCGTGATCGACATGGCCATCGGCTCGACCATCAACTGGTCGCCGCAGATCAAGGAACTGAACCTGTTCTCGCTGCCCTTCCTGATGCCCGACTACGCCGCCATCGACGCGCTGACGCAGGGCGAGGTGGGCAAGGACATGTTCGCCCGCCTGGAGAAGGCCGGCGTGGTGCCGCTGGCCTGGGGCGAGAACGGCTACCGCGAGCTGACCAATTCCAAGCACCCGGTGCGCACGCCGGCCGACATGAAGGGCCTGAAGATCCGCGTGGTCGGCTCGCCGCTGTTCGTCGACACCTTCACCGCGCTGGGCGCCAATCCGACCCAGATGAGCTGGGCCGACGCGCAGCCGGCCTTCGCCAGCGGCGCGGTGGACGGGCAGGAGAACCCGATGTCCATCTTCACCGCGGCCAAGCTGCAGAACGTGGGCCAGAAGAACCTGACGATGTGGGGCTACGTGGCCGACCCGCTGGTCTTCGTGGTCAACAAGGAGGTGTGGAACTCCTGGACCAAGGCCGACCAGGACATCGTGCGCCAGGCGGCGCTCGACGCGGGCAAGCAGGAGATCGAGATCGCGCGCAAGGGCCTGGTCGAACCGGGCCAGCCGCTGCTCAAGGAGATCGCCGCGCTGGGCGTGAACATCGTGCAGCTCTCGCCGGCCGAGCGCGATGCCTTCGTCCAGGCCACCAAGCCGATCTACGCCAAGTGGAAGCCGCAGATCGGCAACGCGCTGGTGGACAAGGCCGAGAAGGCGATTGCCGCACGCAAGAAGTGAGCGCCCGCGCGGCGCCCGCCGCGCACGCCTCTTCCGACGAAGCCCCGCAGCCGCGGGGCTTCTTCGTTTTCAGCGCAGCAGGTCGCCGCTGGCCTCGGGCTGGAAGGCGACGGCCCGCACCTGCAGCGCCGACACCCGGCCGTCGGGCGCCGTCCAGCGCGCGACGTCGCCCGCGCGCAGCCCCAGCAGCGCCGTGCCGGCGGGCGACAGCACCGAGATGCGGCCCTGCGCCGCGTCCGCCTCGTCGGGATAGGCCAGCGTGATCTCGCGCACGGCGCCGTCGCCGGGCTCGGCCACCTGCACGCGCGAGCGCATGGTCACCACGTCGGGCGCCACGGCGTCGGAGGCGACGAGGTCGGCGTTGTCCAGCAGGTTCTGCAGCGCCTCGTGCTGGGCGGCGTGGGTGTCCAGCCACTTGCCGATGCGCACGTGGTCCAACTCGGTCAGCACGCGCACCGCCGAGGCGGGGGAAGAAGAAGAGGAAGAAGAGGAAAGCGAAGAAGAAGACATCACACGACTCCAGAAAGACGAACGCCGGGTCGGAGCCCGGCGATGCGATGTGGCGAGGAGGAGGTGAAGGGTGCTCGCCGGGCTCAGGAGGGTGCGGTCGGTTGCAGGCCGCGAAGGCGCTGGCTCGCGCGCAGCGCCGCGCCCGCCCGCGAGGCGGGCATGGGCATGGACGAGGCGGCGGGGCGGGTCATGGGGCCGATTATCGGTGGCCGGCTCAGTGCTGCAGGATCTTGTTGAGGAAGTCCTTGGTCCGGGGCTGGCGATTCTCCGGATGGGCGAAGAACTCGTCCTTGGAGCAGTCCTCCAGGATGCGGCCGCCCACGTCAATGAAGATCACCCGGCTGGCCACCTTGCGCGCGAAGCCCATCTCGTGGGTCACGCACATCATGGTCATGCCTTCCTTGGCCAGGCTGACCATCACGTCCAGCACCTCGCCGACCATTTCCGGGTCGAGCGCGGAGGTGGGCTCGTCGAACAGCATCACGATCGGGTCCATCGACAGCGCCCGGGCGATCGCCACGCGCTGCTGCTGGCCGCCGGAGAGCTGGCCGGGAAACTTGTCCTTGTGCGCCATCAGGCCGACGCGGTCGAGCATCTTCAGCCCGCGCGTCTTGGCCTCGTCCAGGCTGCGGCCCAGCACCTTGACCTGCGCGATGGTCAGGTTCTCCGTCACCGACAGGTGCGGGAACAGCTCGAAGTGCTGGAACACCATGCCCACCTTGGAACGCAGCTTGGGCAGGTCGGTCTTCGAGTCGTTGACCCTGATGCCGTTGACCACGATCTCGCCCTTCTGGATCGGCTCCAGCGCGTTCACCGTCTTGATCAGCGTGGACTTGCCCGAACCCGAGGGGCCGCACACCACCACCACGTCGCCCTTGTCGATGCTCACGTTGCAGTCGTTGAGCACCTGCACGGGCCCGTACCACTTGGAGACGTTCTTGATTTCGATCATTTTTTCGGCCATGGATAGCTCCTTGCTTCTGTGTGCGTCCAGTGGGTCAGCGGATGATGGCGATCTTTTTATGCAGGCGCTTGACCAGCCAGGACAGCGCATAGCAGATGATGAAGTAGATGACGGCCGCCAGCAGGTAGCTCTCGATCGGGCGGCCGAAGTTCTTGCCCGCCGTCTCGAAGCCCTTGAGCAGGTCGTAGGCGCCGATGGCGTAGACCAGCGAGGTGTCCTGGAACAGGATGATGGTCTGCGTGAGCAGCACCGGCAGCATGTTGCGGAAGGCCTGCGGCAGGATCACCAGCGTCATGTTCTGCCGGTAGGTCATGCCCACGGCCATGCCGGCGAAGACCTGGCCGCGCGGGATCGACTGGATGCCCGCGCGCATGATCTCGGAGAAGTACGCCGCCTCGAAGGCGATGAAGGTGATGATGGCCGAGTACTCCGCCCCGATCGGGCGGCCGATGGCCAGCGGCACCAGCAGGAAGAACCACAGCAGCACCATCACCAGCGGGATCGAGCGCATGCCGTTGACGTAGATCGCCGCCGGCGTGTCCAGCCACTTCTTGCCCGACAGGCGCATCAGCGCCAGCAGCGTGCCGAAGAAGATGCCGCCGAGCGTGGCCACCACCGTGAGGAAGACGCTGAAGTACAGGCCCTTGAGGACGTAGCCGCTGATGACGTTCCAGTCGTAGAAGCCGAAGTCGAGGTTCAACATGTCAGGCCTCCCGCCGGGCCGCCCCAAGGGAGGCTTGCGCCCCCTCGGGGGGCAGCGAATACACGAAGTGATGAGCGTGGGGGTACCGCATCAGTGGCCCCCCGTCCCGCCGGCAGCCACGAAGCCCGGCACGCGCGCCCGCTTCTCGATGAAGGCCATGATGCGGTTGATGGCCAGCGCGGAGATGACGTAGAGGACGGTGACGCCCAGGTACATCTCGATCGGCCGCGCCGTTTCCTCGCCGGCCTGCATGGCGAACTGCGTCATCTCGGCGATCGACACGGCGAAGGCCACCGACGAGTTCTTGAAGATGTTCATCGACTCGCTGGTCAGCGGCGGGATGATGATCCGGTAGGCCATCGGCAGCAGCACGTAGCGGTAGTACTGCATGGTGGTGAAGCCCACCGCCATGCCGGCGTAGCGCTGGCCGCGCGGCAGGGCCTGGATGCCCGAACGCAGCTGCTCGGCAATGCGCGCCGAGGTGAACAGGCCCAGCGCCAGCACCACCAGCACGAAGGGCGGCACGTCGCGCATGGGCGCGATGATCGCCGGCACCACGTGGTACCAGAGGAAGATCTGCACCAGCAGCGGGATGTTGCGGAACAGCTCGACCCAGGCGTTGCCGAAGCGCACCAGCCAGGGGCTGTCGGGCAGGGTGCGGATCACGCCGATGATCGACCCCACGATCAGCGCCACGGCCAGCGCGGACAGGGACACGGCCACCGTCCAGCCCCAGGCCGAAAGCATCCAGTTGAGATAGGTGTCGACGCCACCCGTGCCGAAGCACCCGGGTATGACGGTTCCATCGATGGTGTCCTTGCAGAACACCTGCCAATCCCAGTTCATCGGGCTCTCCTCAACTGCTGATGTCGCGTTCCAGAAACGGCAAACGCCCGCCACGGCGGGCGGGCGTTTGCGGGATCGGCATGGCCGATTACTTCGCGGCGAACTCTTCGGCCGGCTTGTTGTTCAGGTTGGCCCAGGCTTCCTTGGTGGCGTCGGACAGCGGCAGGCCCAGCGCGACGTTGTTCGGCGGCACCGGCTGCACCATCCACTTGTCGTACAGCTTGGCCAGCGAGCCGTCCTTGACCTGGCGCTCGATGCTGGCGTTGACCGCCTTCAGGAAGGCGGTGTCGCCCTTGCGCACCATGCAGGCGATGGGCTCGACCGACAGCTCGGGGCCGACGATGGCGTAGTCCTTCGGGTTCTTCGACTTGGAGATGTTGGCCGCCAGGATGGAGGCGTCCATCACGAAGGCGTCGGCACGGCCGGATTCGAGCAGCAGGAAGCTGTCGGCATGGTCCTTGCCGTTGACTTCCTTGAACTCCAGGCCCTGGGCGCGGCGGTTCTTGCGCAGCAGCTGCACGGAGGTGGTGCCCGTGGTGGTGGCGATCGTCTTGCCGTTGAGGTCCTTCAGGTCCTTGATGCCGGAGTTGGCCTTGACCGCGACGCGCACCACTTCCATGTAGGTGTTGTAGGCGAAGTCGACGTCCTTGGCGCGGGTGGCGTTGTTGGTGGTGGAGCCGCACTCCAGGTCCACCGTGCCGTTCTGCACCAGCGGGATGCGGTTCTGCGAGCTCACCAGGGTGTAGTTGATGTTCAGCTTCTTGCCGACGTCCTTGCTCAGGTCGTCGACGATGCGCTCGGCCATCTCGGTGTGGAAGCCCACGTACTTGCCGTTGCCCAGCGTGTACGACAGCGCGGAGGAGTCGCGCACCCCCAGGCTGATGTTGCCACTGGCCTTGATCTTCGCGAGGGTGTCGTTGGCCTGTGCGAACGCGCCGCTGGTGGCGAGCGCCGCAATGGCGAGAACCAGTGCTTGCTTTTTCATGAAGAGCTCCTTGGGATGACTAAGGGAAACAGTTGGAAATTCTAGACACACGTGTTGATGGGGAATACCCGTAGCCACCCGGGTGCACGGTGCGCCCGCTCCCCAATCGGGTGCGCAGGCCGGCGGCGACACCGGGACGCCAGGGTTTAGCAGCCTCCATGCCATGCCCTCCTGCAGGCCCGGCTTCGTCAGCCGGATCGCAGGCCTTCCGGGCTTGCACGGCGCGTCCCACCAGCGAAACGGCGCACTGTAAGACACGCCCGCATGGCGACCAATGCCGGTTGCGAGAGCCGCAATGCGCGGTGCACATAGTTCATCGGTGTTGACCCGGATGGCCGTGCGCCTCAGCGCGGCGCCCGCTCGGCCCCGGTCTGCACCAGGTAGGCCCATAGCGCGTCGGCGGCGCGGCGCGGCGCCAGGCCTGCCCCTTCGGCACTGCTGGCAGCTGCGGCCGGCCGCTCGCGGTAGGCATGGATCTCCATGGTGGCCTCCAGCGGCCCGGACTCCGGCCCGAGGGCGCTGACCAGCTTGCGCGAACGCACCTCCTTGCGCACCGCGCTCTGCGGCAGGAAGGCGACGCCGTGGCCTTCCAGCGCCATCACCTTCAGGCCCTCGGCCATGTCGGTCTCGTAGACCCGGTCGAGATGGATCGGCGTGCGCGAGGCCTTGAGCAGCTGGTCGACCACCCGGCCGAGGTAGGCGCCCGGCGCGTAGCCGAGGTAGGGCAGCGGCCGGCCGGGGCGGCCGGGCAGCTGGTAGCGCGGCGAGCCGTCGGCTTCGGGCCGCACCCACGGTGCCACCACTTCCTCGCCCAGGTACACCTTCTCGTAGCGGTTGGCGTCGAGCTGCAGCGGCTGCGAGGGGTGGTGGTAGGAGATCAGCAGGTCGCAGTTGCCTTCGACCAGGCGCAGCACGGCGTCGTGCACGTTCAGTGCGATCAGCCGGCTCTTGAGCGGTCCGAACTGCTGGCGCAGGCTGGTGACCCAGGCCGGGAAGAAGGTGAAGGCCAGCGTGTGCGGCACGGCGAACTCGACCACGTCCTGCGCCACCGCCGTGTGGCCGCGCAGCATGGCGCGCGTGCTCTGCAGCGACTGCAGGATCTCCAGCGCCTGCGTGTAGAGCGTCTGCCCGGCGGGGGTCAGGCGCGTCGGGTACGAGCTGCGGTCCACCAGGTCGGTGCCGGCCCATCCCTCCAGCGCCTGGATGCGGCGCGAGAACGCCGGCTGCGTCACGTGCCGCAGCTGGGCCGATCGGCTGAAGCTGCGGGTTTCGGCGAGGCTGACGAAGTCCTCGAGCCACTTGGTTTCCATGAGCGGCGATTATGGTGCGCGGTACCCTCGGGTTTCCTCGCATCGCTGCCACCACGCCCGCCATGAACGACGCCGACATCCTGAGCCTGGACGCCACCACGCTGGCCCGCCGCCTGGCCGCGCGCGAGTTCTCCTGCCGCGAGCTGATGGCCGCCGCGCTGGCGCGCATCGGGGCGCTCAACCCCCGCTTCAACGCCCTGGTGTCGCTGCGCGACCCCGAGGCGCTGCTGGCCGAGGCGGACGAGCGCGACGCGCAGCTCGCCCGCGGGGAGCGCCTGGGCTGGATGCACGGCTTCCCGCTGGCGGTGAAGGACCTGAGCCACGCCGCCGGGCTGCCGACCTCGATGGGCTCGCCGCTGGCGCCGAGGAGCCCGGCGCGCGCCGACAGCCTGCACGTGGCCCGCGCGAAGGCGGCCGGCGCCATCGTCATCGGCAAGAGCAACACGCCGGAGTTCGGCCTGGGCTCGCACACCTACAACACCGTCTTCGGCACCACCCGCAACGCCTGGGACGAGACGAAGAGCGCCGGCGGCAGCAGCGGCGGCGCGGCCGTCGCGCTGGCGCTGGGGATGATGCCGGTGGCCGACGGCAGCGACATGATGGGCTCGCTGCGCAACCCGGCCGCCTTCAACAACGTGATCGGCTTCCGGCCCTCGCGCGGGCGCGTGCCCAGCTCGCCGGACGAGGACCTGTTCTTCCAGCAGCTCGGCACCGAGGGGCCGATGGCCCGCACGGTGGAGGACGCGGCGCGCCTGCTGTGCGTGCAGGCCGGCTTCGACGCGCACGTGCCGCTGTCGCTGCCCGGTGCCCTGCCCACCGCCGACGCGCTCTCGCTCGACGCCGATGTGAAGGGCCGGCGCATCGGATGGCTCGGCCCGGTCTGGCCGGACCTGCCCACCGAGCCCGGCGTGCTCGCCACCTGCGAGCAGGCGCTGTCCACCTTCGCCGGCCTGGGCTGCATCGTCGAGCCCTGCACGCTGGACGTGCCGCGCGAGCAGAACTGGACGGCCTGGCTGCGCCTGCGCCAGTTGCTGGTGGGCGGCAAGCTGGGCGCGCTGGCGGCCGACCCGCGGCACCGCGAGCGCATCAAGCCCGAGGCACTGTGGGAGATCGAGCAGGCCCGCCACCTGGATGCGGCCTCGCTCTACCAGGCCTCGATCTACCGATCGAACGTCTACCGCGCCTTCGTGCGCCTGTTCGAGCGCTTCGACGCGGTGGTGGCGCCGACGGCGCAGGTCTTCCCCTTCGACGCGCAGCGGCACTGGCCGGACGAAGTGGACGGCGTGAAGAGCCAGACCTACCACCACTGGATGGAGATCGTCACGCCCTTCACCCTGGCCGGCCTGCCGACGCTGAACCTGCGCGCCGGCTTCGGGCCGCAGGGGCTGCCGATGGGCCTGCAGCTCGCCGGCCCGGCGAACGCCGACCTGGCGGTGCTGCGGCTGGGCCACGCCTACGACCGGGCCTGCCCCTGGACCGCCCTGCGGCCGCCGGTCCTGGCATCAGATCGGTGAAACCACCCCGCGCCCGCTGAAGTGCCCCTCGGCGTTGGCCATGAAGCGGTCCACGCTGGCCTGCGTGGCCTCCGGCGACCAGCCGGCCACGTGCGGCGTGATGAGCAGGTTGTCCAGGCCGATGAGCTGCTGCGGCGGACGCGGCTCGCTCTCGTAGACGTCCAGCCCGGCGCCGGCGATGCGGTGTTCGCGCAGGGCCGCCGCCAGCGCGTCGGTATCGACCACGCTGCCGCGCCCGATGTTGACCAGCCAGCCCTGCGGACCGAGCGCATCCAGCACCTCGGCGCCGACCAGATGCTGGGTGGCCGGGCCGCCCGGCACCGCGCACACCAGCACGTCGCACCAGCGCGCCAGGGCGATCGGGCTGTCGAAGTAGCGGTGCGGCGCGTCCTCCACCGGCCTGCGGTTGTGGTAGCCGACGGGCATCTCGAAGCCCGCCGCACGCTTCGCGATCTTGCGGCCGATGCCGCCCAGTCCGAGGATGCCGAGCTTCTTGCCCGAGACGTTCGGCGGCTGCGCGATGGACTCGCGCCACACGCCCTCGCGGCACTGTCGGTCCAGCGCATGGAAGCCCCGCACGGCGCCGATGATCAGCCCGAAGGCATGGTCGGCCACGCAGTCGTCGTTGGTGCCGGCGCCGTTGGCGGTGGCGATGCCGCGCGCGCGCAGCGCCTGCATCGGCAGACCCTCGTAGCCCACGCCCATGCAGCACGCCAGCTCCAGCGCGGGCATGGCGGCCAGCTCCTCTTCCGTCAGGCCGATGGTGCCGATGGTGAGCACGGCGCGAAAGCGCGCGCCGTGCTGCGCGACGGCGGCGGCGCGCTCGGCCGGCGTGGGCGCATAGGTGAGGTCGTAGACCGCGGCGATCTGCGCCCGGTGCTCGGCCGCGAGGCCGTTGAGGACCAACAGGGGAATCTTCTCTGACATCTGCATCTGCTCCATGAAAAATGGCCCCTCGGCCAACCGCTTCGCGCTTGCCCGATCCCCCGAGGGGATGCTTTTTCATCTTGGGGCGGCCCGGCGATGAAAAATGGCCCCTCGGTCAACCGCTTCGC
>NZ_JQKD01000069.1 GCF_000745855.1 Xenophilus azovorans DSM 13620 | reverse complement strand
CGGCGAGGGCCTATCCCCGCTCGCGCGGGGCAACCTCTCGCATGCAAGCTCAAGTCACGCAAGAGAAAACCAGAAAACTGACCCGAAATTTTAAAGAGCGTTTTCAGACAGCCCAGGATGCCGCCTTACCAGCCACATTCCATCCACCTCGACCATCTTCCGCGGTGGATCGCCCAGATTGGCAATGCCCACACCGCCCACCGCATTCAAGTCGCGCCAAACCATCACCAGGCTCCCACGGCCTTCTTGACGATGCCAGTCGCTCATTACGTCCCAAACACGCGTGCGCACGCTGGGGTTCATGCGGGGCGACACGAATACGTTGGGCGAAACCTCCAGCATCACGGACGACAGGAACCCGTGGAAGCGATCGGGCACGTCACGTATCACGATCATCACCAGCGCCATTTCCCACCTCATCCATGCGCAAGACTTGCTTGATACGGTCGATCATGGCGCCAATGACCTGCTGCTTTCGGAACACCGCCGCCGCTTCTCGCCTCACCAGGCGATCGATTGTTTCGTCCACCTGCTCCGCCCGCTTGGCCGCTGTGAACGCGATCTGCAGCGTCACCGTGTCGCGAAACAAGTCGGCAATATCCAGCACGAAGGACTGGCCCGAGTCCTCGTGGATGAACCCCAACGGCGGCAGTGCCGCCAACGACTGCACCGCGATGGCCGCAGCCGCCTGCACCGCCGTCGCCGCGTGGTTGATGGCCTGGTTCGACAGATCTGTGGCATTGGGGTTGGCGCGATCGTAGTTCCGCCCCTTCCACTGGATGCCATGCTTCTCGGCCATCAGCTTGTAGAAATTCTTGACGCGCGAGCCCTCGATGCCGCGCAGCGTGTCCAGGTCCCGGTGCGGCAGCACTTCGCCCAGGCGCAGCGCATACATGTGGCGCGCCACGCTGATGCGCCGGCGCGGGTTGCCCCACAGTTCGGCCTGGCGCCGCGCCACGTCAGAACGGTCCGGCAGCAGCGGCGGCGCGGTGTAGCTGCGTACGCCATCCTCGCCCACGGCCGCCAGCAGCGTACCGTGGCGTGCCAGCAGGCGCAGCGCATCGTGCGTCACGCTGCTGCCCGGCCCCAGCAAGATCATCGACACCGACTGGTGCGGGATCTGGTCCATGGACGGTGTCAGGCTATCCCGCCCGCGCAGGAAATGCAGGCAGCCATCGACCACGCACAGTTCGCCGCGCGACAGCCACAGCAAACCGTGGCGGTCCGCATGCGGAATGCGCGCCGTTTCCAGCCCCAGCCGGCCCTTGAGCACCGCGCGCCCTTCAGCTCGGCCGGCTTAGCAACAGCATGCCGAAGCCGAAGGTCCGGTGTCTGCCGACGCCGCGCGCCAGCAAGTGCGCAAATGCTGCAGGATCGCGCACGCGCAAGTGGCCCTTGAGCAAGGCATCGGGGCCGTCGATCACGCGCCCCCTTCGCGCCTCGCCACCTGCCGCCTGCGTGCGCCGCACGACCTGCTGGCGCTGGTAGCCCGCCAGGTGCACGTCATCCAGCAGATCGATCGCCCCTTGCCAAGCCTCCCGCGCGCCGCCCTCGCGAAGCGCAAGATGTTCACGGAGCCATTGCACATAGACCGCTTGGCGCTCCAGCGGCGCCCCCTGCGCCTGTTCCACGGCATGCAGAAAGGCATCGCGCTCGCCCTTGGCTGCGCGCACCGTGGGACGCAGACGCACCTCGAACCCCAGCACTTGGCCTACTGGCCATTGCGTGGGAAATGGCCGCAGGCGATAGCCATCGTGCTGCCCGTTTGCGCCCAAACCCAGCGTCTGCGCGGCCAACGGATCGGCCAGGGCCACTTGAGCCCGCATAGCATCTGCATCCAGCGCGGTGTAGGCCAGCAGGCCCTGGCGCTCGTCCAGATAGCGGAAAGGCTGGGGCGCCGCATCGCCAAAGGCCGCGCGCAACAGCCCGTGCAAGGCATCGCCCAGGTCCGATGGCTGCCGCTCATGACGTGCGTGGTGGCGCGCGACCCAGGCCGACAGCAGGCGTGCGTCGGGCTGCGTGTGCAGCAAGTGCAAGGATGTCTGGCTCATGAAGCCGCCCTTGCCATCAGCAGCCCCTCGCGCACCGGGCGCCATCCACCATGCACGCCACTGGTCCAGTTGCGTTCATCGCACAAGTCGCTGCGGCGGTCGGACGGCAGGTTGCCTTGGCCATCCGGCCACTGCGCACGCCATCCTTCTCCATTTGCAGGCAGACTCTGCACCCAAGCTTGCAGCGCGCCCAACACGTGATCAGCCTCCTGCCAGCCAGCGACCAAGCGCCCCGTGGGCAGGCAGGGCTTGCGGCCAATGAACAGCGGACGTGTGGGGCGGTCCAGTGCGGCGGCGATGGCATCCAGCGTGGGCGATTCGTCGGCGGGCTCCAGGTGCAACGCCACCCAAGCGGTGAGTTCGGCGTGGTAATGGCGGTAGCGCAGGTGCGGTCCCACATAGGAGCCAGCGCCGCCACGCCGCTCCTCCGGTTGACCCCAGGTCGTCCAGCCCTTGTCGGCCGCGCCCAACTCGGCCGTCTGGAAGTCCGCGAGTCGCTCCGCGCTGGCACCGCCATCACGCCGCGCTATAGGCTCCAGCACCGTGCCCATGCGCAAGCGCTGCTGCAGTCGGTTGTGCAGGGCGTCTTCGGACCGGTCCCAACCCAGCGCGTTGGCGATCAGCCCGGTCAGCATCGACAGTGCCGGGAAGTCGCGGATCACGCCCTGGTTGTCGATGGTCTCGCCGCCAAAGGCAATCAGCGGTGACGCCAGTCGCAACACCAGATGACGGCCCACGATCAAGCCTCCGCGCGCGTGACAGCGGCCTGCGCCCATTCGGCCAGCGCCTTGAGCGGCAGCCGCTCTGCGCCCGGCACCTGCACGTCATCCACAGACAGGTAGCGCCGCGACAGAGGTGCACCGTACGCCGCGTCCATCTGCGCGATCTCGTCCGCAATGCGTTGCACGGCCGCCTTGCGCAGCGCGGGCTGGCTTTGCGGCAGCGCGTTCTGGAAGGCGCCCGCCAGGCTGCGCGGCTGCCAGTCCCCGGCCTCCACCAGCATGAACTTGGCCCATGCGAAGGGCGCGGTCGAACCGCGCTTGGCACCGGGGCTCACCGTGGCGATCAGGTGCAGCAGGTTTTGCACTACGCGGCCGGCCAGCGCACGTTGCTCGGGCGTGGCGTTGTTCCATTCCTTGATGTGCACGCCCTCCAAGTTGGCCACGAGTTGCGGCACGTCGACGACCGCATAGCCGTAGTACAGGCCGCTGGCCAGTTCGGTATCGAAGATGCCGGCCGATCCGGTCTCGCCCGCCTCCTGGAGCAGATCGTCGACCACGGTGAAATAGTCGTTCTCCACCTGGGCTTCGTGCACGGTGAAGGCATGGGCCACGTATATGGCGGCGTCGCGGCTGGCCAGCACGTCGGACGTGACCATGCGGCCAAACAGCGCGGACTCCAGGCCGCTGCCCAGGCGCAGGGATTCAATGTTCTTCTTCTCGTCCTTGAGGAACCCGGCAATCGCCGCCTTCAACGCCTTCTCCTCGGTGTGCTCGACCGCCAGCGCGGCGCAGCGCTGCACGAGGTAGTCGATCTCTGCATAGCCCAGCAGCACGGCCTGGCCGGTTTCCAGCGCATCCTTGCCCTTGAGATCCTTGGCCTTGTCGACCAGTCCCGCTGCACGCAAGCCTTCCACGGCCAGCTGCGCCAGCGGTTCGGCAACACCGGCCGCAATCAACCGGTCGCGGATCAGACGCGGCGTCTCCCGCGAGCGCACGGCCATGGGAACGTCCAGATGGCGCAGTGCGAAGGCATCGTCCGCTACCCGCCAGTGCCGCTTGAGGCATTGCGAGGAAATGCGCGTGCGCACCTTGTCGCCATAGGGCAGGCGCTTGGCCAGGCCGGCGTCATCGCGGTTCAGTAGTGCTGCGGGGTAGTTGTGCAGCGTGTGGATTTGCAGGAAACGGGGCAGTGTCATGGCTTCTCCAGAGATCGGTGGCTTGTTCAGGCTTTGGCCGCGAGGGCCGAGAAATACGGACCAGCAATACGCATGCGCAGTTGCTCGGCACGGAGGGCTTCGTCGCGCTCGCTGCTGTCCTCGTTGAGGATCAGTTCACCCAGTTCGAACCAGTTGGGCTGCACACCCTTGGAAGCCAGCAGCCGCAGCAGGCGCGGCAATAGTTGCCGGAAGGCCTCACCGCGGGCCGTGAGCAACCGGGTCACGCGCGACTCGGCCACGCCCGCCTGGACCAGTTGCCGGCCGAGTCGGCCGGCGCCGTCATGCCCCGCCAGCGCCATGCCATGCGCAATGAGCGCCCAGCGCGGCCAGGTTTCCGGGCGCCAGGTCTCGGGCTGCAGGCCGGCGGACAGCAAGGCGCGCGACAGCGCCGCGATCTCGTGCGGGCGCAACGCGTCGGGGTTCAGCCGGGCCAGGGCCGCGCGGTCCCCCGGACCGGCGCGCTGCACGTACGCAGCCAGCGCACCGTAAGGGCTGCTGCGCGACGGGGAGACATCTGCTTGGTCGGCTGCAACAGAATTGACGGAGGGCTCAGTCATGGTGTTGTCCTTCTGGTTCGGCCCCCGCCTCGCGGCGTTGCTGAGCGTAGTGATGGGCCAGATCCGGCAGCACGGGTTTGAGGCCGCGCAGTGCACCGTGGAAGCGGCCCAACGCGGCGGCGCGAGCCTTGTAACGCTGCATTCCGCTGCGCGGTCCCGCTTCGAAGGCCTCCGACAATACGTGTTCGGCGCGCTTCACCAAGCCAAGCAACCATTGCACGCGCAGCGCGATGCGGTCGGCGTCCTCGGCTTCTGCTTCCAGCGCGAGGTCGTCGAAGAAGCGGGGGTCTTCGCGCTGTTCGAAAGGCCGGGCGAAGCGGCCGGCCTTGTCGCTGATGCTGTCGTTGCGGTCGTCGCCGTCGCCATTGGCGAAGAGCAACACCAACGCACTCCACAGCAGCTTGCGCAGTGCAGCGATGGCAGCGATGCGCTGCTTGGCCATCTCCGCCACCGCCACGCGCTGCGGGCCGGCGAGTCGGCTGCGCAATTTGGGCGAGACGGGAACGCGCCGCTCGTGGTAGCCCTCCGTCTTGCCTTGGCCACGCACAGTGGCCTGAGCCACGACCTGCAGCGTGGCATCCCTCGGCCAGCCATCGAGCCTCCAGGCAGCACCATGCGTGAAGCGTCCCCCGGTCAGCAAGTCGGCCATCAGCTTGTACTCGAAGCCGGCCCCAGAGACCGTCAACGCCTTGCCATCGGCGGCATCGACCGGTGTCCACGGATCGCCCGTGATGCCATTGCGCTCTTTGGCGGCTACACGCGCCACCTTGCTGCCAGTGACGCGGGCGACTGGCACTCCGCCGATGTCCTCGAGTCGCACCCGCCTGCAGACCTCAACGTACAACGGATCAAGCGACTGCATGGCCAGCGATTCCGTGCCCGCCCAGGGGATCAACCACAGCAAGGCATGGCCACCTTCGGCCGCCAGCCCTTGCTGGTCCGCGATGGTGGCTCGCTGCGCGAGCAAGGTCTGTACATCCGCGGCCCATCGCCCCCCCCAGGCTCCGACCGGCGACACGCCGACGCCGGGGCGGCTGGCGAAACCGCCGTTCATGCGCGAGATGCCGTAGTTGCCAGCGCCCAGAAACCCTTCCTGCGTCTGCAGGCTGACCAGCGCATAGAGCCAGTCATCTGGCTCGGCTCGCCGCGCTCGCGCGGCCTTGAGGTCGTGGTTCTTCGACGTGACCAGCATGTCCAGTTCGTCGGCGGCACGCAACACGTTCTTCCAGTCGGACACGCGCTCACCCAGCACGGGCGATTGCAACAGCGCCGGCCGCTCGGGCGGCGCCACCAGGCACCAGGCCGCGCCATCCGCATCGTCCGGCGTCAAGGCCAGCAAGGCGGTGCGCCAGTCGGCGGCATCGGTCCATGGCACCACCTGGTCGGCGCGATGCAATGCGACGGCGGCCAGTTGGGCCAGGAAGGCATGCCAGGGATGACGTTGATGTGGCCGCAAGGCCGGGAAATCACGCACCGTGTCTGCTGCAAGTTCGGCCAGCAGTTGGGGCAAGCTACCGCGGTGCGAGTCGCCCCAGGCCACGCAGCGCCAACGGATCAGGGCTTCATCCAACAGGTTCCAGCGCAGGCCGGAAGACGGGGTGTCATGCGGCATCGTTCGGGCTCTTTTCAATGGTGGATGGAATGCGCTCCACGCCCAGCCGGGTGTAGCGGTACTGCGCCGCACCCAGGTCGAACGTGAAGCCCTTGTTCTCTGCAATCACCTGCACCCCCGAAGCCTGAGCGTCGGGAGCCAGACCTCGGGGCAGCAGGTGGTGCCGGATGGTCAGTTGCGCGACCGGCTGGCCGAAAGGGCCTTCGGGCCGCGTGTCGAAGACCACGATGCGGTCGGCAGCGCCCAGGCGGCTACCGATGCGGCCCTCGTCCTCGGGAAACTGCACGTCGTCGAAGGTCTTGTCGAACGGCAGCGCGTGCAGGTTGGCCACGGTCTTGGTGGCTGCAAGCGCGCCGTCGTATTCGATGCCGAAGCGCACCCAGACCTCACCCAGTTCCCGCACGATCGCGTTCAATGCCTCTGGGTGCGTGGCCTGTTCGACCAGCAGCCGGTTGTCGGCTGGGATACAACGCGTGGGCTGCGCTGCGATCAGACGCCGCGTGGCCTCCAGCACACGCAGGTCCACATATACACCACCCATGGGCTCACCCCGAATGCGGATCGGCCCCAAGCCATGGCGCTGGCGCGAAAGAAGCGGTGCCAGGTCATTTCCCGGCGGCGTGAGCACCCAGGCACGTGCCTCCTCGAAACCCGCCGGCCGGTGATCGCCCAGGGACTGCGCGCTGGGCCGGGCGTGGCGGTGCAGGCGACCCAGGCGCTGCAGCAATACGTCCATGGGGCATAGGTCAGTGATCAAGAGGTCGGCGTCGATGTCCAGGCTCTGCTCCAAGGTCTGCGTGCCGATGACGACCAAGCCACCACGCTGCGCCCGCTGCTTGCCGATCTGCTCCTGCACCGCGGCATCCAGCAGCGGCCGGTCCTGCCGGCTGAAGCGGCTGTGGTGCAGCGTGCTGACGCCACCGACCTTGAACAGACAATCCAGCCCCTGCACCGCAGCCAGCGCTTCCACTGCCTGCAGCGTGGCGATAGCAACCGGTACGGTGTTGCGCACGACCAGGACGCGCGCGCCGGCAGTGGCGGCCTGCACGGCCAGCGCAGCCACACGCGCGGGCTCGTCGATGATGTCCAACGCCTGCCAGTGCACGGTCTTGTGGCGTGGGTTACCTTCGACCGGTAGCAGCTCTGGCCCCTGACCGCCGCGGTGGCCGATGGCTGGATAAGGCATGGCCTGCGCAGCGGCCAAGGGCGGCAGTGCATCGGCGCGGCAGCTGCCGATGGTCAGATAGCGCGTGCGCGCCGACGCGCCCAGCGTGGCCGACAGCAGCAGTGCCTGGCCGCCGCAGGCCACGTGGGCACGCAGCAGGTGTTCCGTCAGACGGGTCATGTAGGCGTCGGAGGCATGCACCTCGTCCACCACCAGCAGGCTGCGCGCCAGCATGGCCTGGCGCAGATGGGCGTGTTTGATCTGCAGTGCACCGAGCAGGGCCTGGTCCACGGTGCCGACGGCGATGGTGGCGGCCAGGTAGCGCTTGGGCGACTCGGCAGCCCAGCGGCGCTCGGCCTCGGCATCGCCGGGCGTGTCAGACCACAGCACGCGGAACTCGGGCAGCGGCGTGGCAGTCTCGCCGTCGGCTGCCGTATAGCCGGGCAAGGCGCGCACCGTCATCGGCGGATTCGCCGGCCAGACGCGCTGCACGAAGGCCAGAACCCTTTCGTACAGCTGCGAGGCTGCCACGCGTGTTGGCAGCGCGAAGTACAGCGAATCCACCTTGCAGGCACGCCACAGATGCAGGAAGCGCCACAGCGCGGCTTCGGTCTTGCCGCTGCCGGTTTCGGCTTCCAGAACCAGCACGGGGCCCAGGCCGTCGTCGGCCATCGCCGCTTGCATGGGGCGCGGAGCCGGCACGCCGAAGGCTTGCACAAAGTCGCAGGCCGTGGCAGCCAAGCGCACGGCGGCATCACCGACATCTAAACCAACCGCCCGCAAGGCATGGCGAGCGCGCTGCGGCGCGGTGGCAGCGCGGTCCTCGCCCGGTAGCGTGTAAGGAAAGAAACCTTCGCGCGTGTCCGAGCCCAGCCAGTCGGCCAACTGAACGAGGCCCGCGAACAGGTGGGCAAACGCGGGCGGGATGGGCAACTCGGGTGCGGGGGCGACGAAGGCCTGCGGGTAAAGCGCCTGGATGCGCTCACCCATTGCGGCGACCGCTTCGGCCGGGTCATAGACAAGCCGCGCGCTGTCGCGCACGGGTTGCCAGACCACTTCACTTGAATCGGACCCAACCGGGCGCCCATGGTGGCTGATGCTGGCATAGAGAAGCGAATCCACGGCTTCGCCCCATGTCGCCATCTGCTCCCGAGGTAGACCAATCAAAACACGCTCTGCTGTGTTCAGGCTGCAGGTGAACAATGCCCATCCCTGCGGTCCATGACCACATTCCGGTACCGTCCAATGGTGAGGACGCATCGCGCGCTCGTGCCAGTAGCGCACCTGAAATCCGGCATTGGCCTTGCCGATGTCGTGCAGAAAGGTCAGTACTGCCAGACGCGCACGATCCACGTCGGTCAATGGCCGACCGGCCGCCCAGTCCAGCGCGCGCTGAACGGCTGGCAGCAGCAGCAATGCGCTCAGCACCGCCGCCACATCGACCATGTGATCCAACAGCGGGTGGACGAGAACACGCCCATCAGGGAGGCGGCTCAACTTGCCCCACGGTATCCAATGACTCCTCACTATGCAGATCCTGCACGTGACGAAGCCGAACGACACTCGAATCGACAAAGGCTCAGCCGATGCGCTGCAAATTGAGTCGGCATTGCTGCTCCGTCGCTTATCGCATCGCCTTCTTGTTTCCGAATTCCCGATCGTTCATCGCACCTCCTCCATTCGCTGTATCTTTTCAAATTTTCTCTGCTGTTCGGACTGTGAGCACTCGCCATCACAATCCGAAGTCCGCCATTCCCTCAAATCAGCACAGGTATTGGCCGGGCAAGCGAAAGTCAGCTTAGCGGTCTCGATTTTCTCCCTCAGCCGTCCCTCAGCCGCAGCCTGGGCGTGGTGCTCATGGTACAGCCGACTGATCGACTTCATTCGAGCTAGGCAAAGGGCAAGCAGCCAACGCCACGCTACGTCCTTCGGCACTTCGAACTTGGCGAGGCCTTCCAGTTTGATTGGAGCGAAGAGGGCCGCTGCGCGGCAGATACCGGTGCTGCAGCCCGAAGTTCTCGCGCGCGAAGATGTGCGCTGCCGCCAGCACCCTCTCCGGCGGCGTCCCCCGCGGGCATCGACAGCACGATGTTGTGCGCGAGTTTGGGCCGCGTGTCCTTTTCGCCCTCCGACGGCTTCGGCCGGTACTGGCTGCGACACTGATCGAAGTTCCAGTCCTGCGCGATCTCCAGCGCCGCATTCTTGCCTTGAACCATGAGGCCCTCGTCCGTCTCCAGCGGCAGCTTGCCGTGCCGACCGATGTACTTGAGATGAGCGCAGACACCGCCGATGTCGCGCCCACCGCCCGAGACCTTCACCATCACCTCGGGCGTGCAACTGACCGTGCGCTTGATCTGCTGGATCTGCTCCGGACCCAAGCGCAGCACCCCAGCAGGACCGCGCCGGCCATAGCTCACGATGTCCAGTGCCATGTCGCGGTCGCCGCCACCCAATGGGCGCGATCGCACCGTCCGCTTAGGCATGACCCGCCTCCCAGCTCATCAGGTTGCGACGCACCACCGCCGCGGATGCCTCGCGCGCCAATTCAACTTCGTGGCGCACATGCGCCAGCAAATCACGCAGCTCCGATGCTGCGGGTTCGGCCAAAGTGTTCGGCATGCCGAACATGCGCAGTTGTCGGCCCAGGGCTGCCAGCTGCGCTCCCACCGACTTGAGCAGGTCCAGTTCCCGCGGCGGCAGCACGTCTGCGGCGCGCACGTGGTTGTGGATGAGAAGTGCCAGGTACGTGCCGGTCCTCATGCCCCGCGCGCCGGCGCGCTCTGCGGCACGCATGCGATCGCCATGGCGAAGGCGCAGCGTGATGCGGTCCCCGGATGCAGCGTCCGTCGCGGCGTCACTCGCATCTGCCACCAGCCCTGAAGCAGCTGCGCCCGGTGCATTCGCGCGCAGCACTTGTCGATGAGTTTGGAGAGCAGTCCCGACTCGGTGAGGTGATGGCGCGCGGCCAGCGCAGCGAATCTCGCCTTCACATCGGGAGGCAACCGCATCGAGACCACGGCGGATCGAGGACCGTTGGCCATGACAAACACCGAGGGTGTAAACATTGTCTGACGCCAGTCTATCCTGCCCTCCATACCAAACAAGGACTCTGCATTCGGCATGCCGAACAGTCCCCGGCATCGCGCGCCGGCGCCCACGCCAAAGTGTTCGGCATGCCGAACTCGCGCGCAACCGCCTCGAAGGTGTTGGTGGCAGCCAGGGCCTGGGCCAGCTTTTTGTCGCGCTTGGCAACGCCGGGGGCGATACCCTGGGCCAGCAGCTTGCGCGCCTCTTCGCGCCGCTCTCGCGCCTGCTTGAGGGTCACGGTCGGGTACACGCCGAAGGCGAGACGCTTCTCCTTGCCGCCGAAGCGATACTTGAGGCGCCAGTACCGGCCGCCGGCCTCCGTGATCTCCAGGTACAGGCCGAAGCCGTCGGCGTGCTTGCCGGACTTGGTCAGATTGCGCAGCTTGGTGTCGTTCAGCTTCATCCGTCGTCACCCAAATGGTTGGGGGCATATTTGGGGGCAAATTCTTATCCCAAACAGACGACTTCAAGCATTCATGCGGCCTTCAGGCTGATTTTCGATCCCCTCCGGGACCATCCAGCGCGTTCGTCCTGAAGAATATGTTCGCCGATTCCGGCACGCGGGCGCGAAGCCGTGTAGCATGGGCCCGGTAGATATGCGCAAGACCATCGCTTCATAGGTCTCTTCCGTGCTCCCCTCCGGCGCTCTGCCGGTGGATGTGTCGAACTTCCCTTGGTGCTCTTTTCTTGGCGTCTCTGCGCCGGGCGTGCTTTTGTGCCTGGCAATCAGAAAGGACATCGACATGACGACACAAACCGGAACCGTGAAGTGGTTCAACGAGGGCAAGGGCTTCGGCTTCATCGCGCCCGATGACGGCGGCAAGGACCTGTTCGCCCACTTCCGCGAGATCCAGGGCAGCGGCGGCTTCAGGACCCTCACCGAGAACCAGCGCGTGCAGTTCGAGGTGACGCAGGGGCTCAAGGGCCCCCAGGCCTCCAACATCCGCAGCGCGGCCTGAGCGTGGAGCGGGGCCTCGGTCCCGTTCCTGCCAGATCACGCTGAAAGCGCGGCCCGGCCGCGCTTTTTTCATTTGGAAAGGCGCTTCGATGAACAACCTGCAGGACGCGACAGAGCGCATCTGCGAGCTCAAGGGCAGCCTGATCGCCATCGACGCGCTGCTGCCCGCGCTGATCGAGAGCCTGCCCGCCTCGGCGCGCGACACCCTGGCGACCTCCTTCGACGCGCATTGCGAGGCCGCGCGGACGGTGCTCCTGCACGCGCCGATCTCGGACCACGTGATCGCCGCCTTCGAACGTGACGCCAGGCGCATGCGCGCCGTGCTCGCGGGCGCCTCGCCGCAGGCGCCGTCACAGAACGCCGTCGAACCCGTGATGCTGACCACGACGCGCGTATCGACCTTCCTCGGGAGCCACCCGCTGACCGGCGCCAGTGGCTTCTTCTTCCGGCGCGGCAGCCGCCTCTTCCTGGTGACGAATCTTCACGTGCTCGCCGACGGGCCGAGCAATCACTTCCCCGACCGCGTCGACATCGCCATCCACACCCACGAACGCGATCTGACGCAGCACGCGGTCGTCTCGCTCCCTCTGTACACGGGAGAGGGGCAGGCCTTGTGGCGCCAGGTGACGGACAGCGCCGGGACCGTGGACGTGGCCGCCCTCGAGATCGATGCCGGCCTGCTGCCGCCTTCCTCCGTCCTGCAGGCCTTCGAACCGGCAGATCTGCAGGACCGGGGTGAGACGGTGGCCGTGGGCGATGCGTTGACCGTCATCGGCTTTCCGCTGGGCTTTCATGACACGACGCACTATCTGGCCGTGGCGCGCGCCGCTTCCATCGCATCGGCCTACGGCGTGCGGTTCCAGCAGCGCGGCTGCTTTCTCACGGACGCACGCACCCATCGAGGCAGCAGCGGGGCGCCCGTGCTGCGGCGCCGAAGCCTGCCGGAAGCAGCCCCGTCGGCGCTGCCCTGGCAGTTGATCGGCGTGCACTCCACGCGCATGGACATGCGCCCCCGCGATCCGCTCGCCGACGAATCCCTGGGGCTGAACTGCGCCTGGTACGCCGACGTGCTGATGGCACTGACGGAGTAAAGGCTGGGCGCAAAGGCGGCCCTCATGGCCAGGGACAGGGATCGGTCGGCTACAATCCGGGCATCTGCTCACGACCGAGCAGGTCGCCGGATCTCACGACGGCACGTCGCGCGATGTCGCCAATGACAAGAAAACAACTGGGCGACACTGCATCCTCAATGCACGTAGCGTGGACCGCGTAAGAGTCCACGACCACCTCTCCAAGCCCGCTTGACGCGGGCTTTTCACTTCTGCCGCACCCCCTGCGAGCAGCCTCCTCCTCCGCATGCGCGGCTGGCCCTTCCATCCCGAATGGATGACCTCACCCTCCGCACGGCGGTCGGCGCGGTCAGCCGACAGGAGGCATCTCCATGACCATGAGCTTGCTCAGGCAAATTGCCAGCACCCCCTCTCCGACGTCGTTCCATCGCCCTCAGGACATCGAAGCCGTCAGGGCGCTGCGCGCGGCGGGGCTGATCATTGCGCTCACACCGTCGCCTGGCGGCCTCCTGTCCATGAGCGGGCCTGCGGAAGCGGCCCAGGTCCTCGCCCTCACGCAGCAAGGCAGGGAAGCGCTGTCGAAAGGCACGCTCCAGACCTTGGCGTCACGCACTCGCCCTGCTCCTCAGTTCGTGCATGCGCGCAGATAGTCGCGAATCCACCGGTTCGCCCTGTCGGCGAGCACCGGGTGAGCCGAGGCCTCGTCCAGTCCGTCAGCGGTGATGGAAAGCCGGCACATGTCCCGACCCTCACGAATCACGATCGCAATGAACTGAGTTCCTTGCTGCAGGAACTCCATCGACCACTCGACGGGAACCAGCGGTCCGGTGCGCGCGGCTCCCAGTACAACAGGTTTCATCAGCACCCCCTTTGTAGGCTCCAGCCTACCGAGCCGGGGCAGCGGCAGCAATGTCATTTGCAATGGCAAGGGCGGCGATCGCCCTTCGCAACGGCCCGCGCTGACAGCCGCGGTTCCTGCGCGCCGACGCCGGCGCACGAAGCCGGTGCCTAAGGTGCTCTCCAACCCCGCGAAGCACCGCCGCCCACGACATGATCGGAATCGCCATCCCCGCGCACGACGAGGAATCCCACATCGAGGCGGCCGTGGCCGCGGCCCTTCGGGCGGCGCGGCACCCGGGGTTGGCGAACGAGGCCTGCCGCGTGGTCGTCGCTGCCGATGCGTGCAGCGACGCCACCGAGGCGCGTGCGCGCGCGGCCGGCGCGTGGACTGTGGCCCTGTCGGCGCGCAACGTGGGCCTGGCCCGGGCCGAGGCGGCACGGGTGCTGGTGCAGGCCGGGGCGCGCTGGCTGGCCTTCACCGATGCCGACACGCGCGTGTCGGAGGCATGGCTGGTGCAGCAGCTGTCGCTCGGCGCCGATGCCGTGTGCGGCTGCGTCGGGGTGGACGACTGGTCCTGCCATGGCGACGACGCGGCGACGGTGCGGGCACATTTCCTGGGCACCTACGAAGACAGGGACGGCCACCGCCACATCCATGGCGCCAACCTCGGCGTGTCGGTGTCGGCGTACCGGCGCGCGGGCGGCTTCAGGAGCCTGGCCTGCGGCGAGGACGTCGATTTCGTGCGGGCGCTGGAGGCCAGTGGCGCCCGCATCGCATGGAGCGCCCGGCCGCGCGTGACGACCAGCGCCCGGCGCCATGCGCGCGTCGTCGGCGGCTTTGCCGACGCACTCCTGCGGGCCCTCGTGCCGGCGCCGGCGGCGACGCTGCCGTCGACGGCCTGAGGAGAAGGCGATGGAAGGATGGGCCTGGTTGCAGTGGCCGGCCTTCGCCGCATCGCTGGCCGCGGCCTGGCTGGTCGCGTCCAACCAGCGCGCGCGGCGCAACACGGGCTTCTGGGTCTTTCTCGTCAGCAACGTGCTCTGGATCGCCTGGGGCTGGCATGCCGGCGCCTGGGCGTTGATCGCCCTGCAGATCGGCCTGGCGCTGCTCAATCTGCGGGGCCTGCGCAAGACCGAGGACGGGACGTGAACGACGACGAACTCGACCGGCTGATCGCCCTGCGCGGCGACGGACTCACGCTGCGCGACCTGGTGGACGCCGGGCTGGACGACCTGCCGCGCCCCGGCAGCGGCGGCACGCTGGTGCGATGGCGGCGCCTGGCCGCGGTAGCCGCGCATGATCTCTCGCTGGTCAAGCTCTTCGAGGGGCACACCGACGCGCTCGCTATCCAGGCCGAGCTGGGCGCCGCGCCGCCTGCCGCAGGCAGCCGGTGGGGCACCTGGTGCGCCGAGCCGCCGCAGGCCCGCCTGCGCTTCGAGGCCGACGGCACGCGCTATCGGCTGCACGGCACCAAGGCCTGGTGCTCCGGCGCGGCCCAGCTCACCCACGCCCTGGTCAGCGGCTGGGACGACGACGGGCAGCCGTGCCTGGCTGCCGTGGCGCTGGACGCTCCGGGCGTCACCATCACGGACAGCGGCTGGGCGGCGGTGGGCATGCGCGGGACGGCCAGCGTCGACGTGCGCTTCGACGGCGTGCCTGCGCGCCCCGTCGGCGCACCGGGCGACTACACGGCCCGGCCCGGCTTCTGGCAGGGCGGCGCGGGCATCGCGGCCTGCTGGTGGGGCGGCGCGCGCGCCATCGCCGACACGGCGCGCACCGCGATCCTCGCGCGCAGCGAGCCCCATGCGCTGGCGCACCTGGGCGCCATCGACGTGGCGGTCGCCTCCAGCGCAGCCGTCCTGCGAACGTGCGCGGCGTGGATCGACGCCCATCCCAACGCCTCGGCGCGCGCCTGGGCCCTGCGCACCCGCCTGGCCGTGGAGGCCGCTGCCGAAACGACCCTGCGGCACGCCGGCCGCGCGCTGGGCGCCGGCCCGCTGTGCCGGGACGCGCGCTTCGCCCGCGCGATGGCCGACCTGCCGGTCTTCCTGCGCCAGAGCCATGCCGAACGCGACCTGGCGAGCCTGGCGGAACCGGACATGGACGCCGCATGGACGCTGTGACCGACCGCACGATCCACGCCGGCCGCGCGACGCCGGAGGCCGACTGGCTGGCCTGCACGGCCGTGCGCGAAGCGCCCGGGATCCGCGCGACCGACCTGGTGCCGGCACAGGCGCGCGCCGTGGTGGTCTCGCCCCATCCGGACGACGAGGTGATCGCCACCGGCGGCCTGCTGTCGCAACTGGCGTACGCCGGGCGCGCGCTGTGCCTGATGGCGGTGACCGACGGCGCGGCCAGCCACCCCGGTTCCACGCGCTGGCCGCCGCGCCGCCTGCAGCGGTACCGGCCGCTGGAGCAGGCCCGCGCCCTGCAGCGGCTGGGCGTGGCAGGTGCCGCGGTGCACCGGCTGCGCCTGCCGGACGGCGGCCTGCAGGCAGCGCATCCCCAGCTCCTGGACCACCTCCTGCAGTTGCTCCGGCCCGGCGACGTGGTGTTCACCACCTGGCGCCTGGACGGCCACCCGGACCACGAGGCCGTGGGCGAGGCCTGCGCGAGCGCAGCGGCGCGATGCGACGCGCGGCTGGTGGAGGTGCCGGTGTGGGGCTGGCACTGGTCGCGGCCGCAGGATGCGCCGATGCCGTGGCGGCAGGCCCGCCGCGTGAGCCTCGACGCGGAGACCGTGCGCCGCAAGTGCGCGGCCCTGCGCCTGCACCGCAGCCAGTGGCTGCCCGACCCGAGCACCGGCGCGCCAGCAGTCCTCGATAGCGCCACGATGACGCGGGCCGCGCGTCCCTTCGAGCTGATGTTCGTCCACGATACGCCATGACGACGACCGGGCCTGCCGACCGCGCGCATTTCGAGCGGCTGTACCGGCAGCAGGACGACCCCTACGGCCTGCGCCACCGCTGGTACGAGGCGCGCAAGCGCGCCGTGCTGCTGGCGAGCCTGCCGCGCCGGCGCTACCGGCATGCCTACGAGCCCGGCTGCGGCGCGGCCGAGCTCACGACCGAGCTGGCGCCGCGTTGCGATCGGCTGCTGGCCAGCGACTTCAGCGACGCCGCCGTCGCCCTGGCCCGCCGCCGGCTGCAGGGCCAACCCCACGTGCAGGTGCAGCGGCACACGCTGCCCCGGGACTGGCCGCAGGGCGCGGCCCCGTTCGACCTCGTCGTGCTCAGCGAGATCGGCTACTTCATCGAGGAAGCCGCCTGGCGCGAGGTGGCCGGCGCCTGCGGCCGCAGCCTGGCCGCCGACGGCGACCTGGCCGCCTGCGACTGGCGGCCGGACTTCGCGCAGCGCCGGCAGTCCTCGGACGCGGTGCAGGCCGCCCTGGGCGGGCTGGGCCTGCGGCTGATCGCGCGCCACGAGGAGCAGGACTTCCTGCTGCAGGTGTGGTCGCGCGACGCGCGCTCCGTCGCGCAGCGCGAAGGCCTGCAATAGCGCCTGTCCCGGCGGCGCCGCCGCCGTTTCTTCCGAATACTTGATCCGGATCAACGGCACGCATTCACACGGGCGGGCGCCGCCCATACCCTTCATGGCAGTCCGGGCGCGACCCGGCCGCGAAGAAGGAGACACGATGAGAGCAGACGAGCGCATGAGCACGCCGACCCAGCGCTGCAAGCAGGTCCTGCGCGGCCTGCCCCTGTTCCGCGCCGCGCGCGAGGCGGACCTCGACGCGCTGGCCGGCCTCACGCGGCTCGACGCCCTGGAGCGCCGGGGCATCCTGTTCAAGCGCGGCGACCCCTGCGACGGCTTCCACGTGCTGGCCTACGGCCGCATCAAGCTCTCGCTGGTGACCGAGCAGGGCGTCGAGAAGCCGCTGCAGGTGGTGGAGCCCGGCGAGAGCCTGGGCGACATCACCATGTTCCTCGAACGGCCCTACTACCTCACCGCCGAGGCGCTGGAGGACTGCCTGCTCGCGTATGTCTCGCGGCAGGCGATCCTGCACCTCGTCGAGCGGGACAGCCGCTTCGCCCTGCGCATGCTCGCGAGCCTGTCGCTGCGCATGCACATGGTGGTCGACGACCTGGAGTCCTTCCTGCTGCAGCCGCCCGCCGCGCGGCTGGCCATCTACCTGCTGCGCCTGGCGCCGCCCGACAGCGGCGCGCGCTCCGCGCAGTTCGAACTCACGATCAAGAAGGGGGTGGTGGCGGCACAGCTCAACCTCACCCCGGAAACGCTGTCGCGCCACTTCAAGGAGCTGAGCGACAACGGCCTCGTCACCCTCGACAAGCGCTCCGTGCGCATCCATGACCTCGACCGCCTCGCCGAGTACATCGCGAGCAAGAGCAAGCCCGTCAAGAGCCGCGCATGAGCTCGGCCCCGCCCCACCGAACCAAGGAGATCCCATGAGCACCCCCACCGCCCCCGAGAAGACGAACGCCGGCAGCCCGGCCTGGGCCCGCCCCGCAGGCGCCAGCTTCGAGGACTGGATGAGCACGCGCATCGCACGCTACGCGACACGCAGGTGCGACTGGGACGCGCTGAAGTTCCAGGCCGACCTCGACCCGAAGTACCGCCGCGCGCAGATGCGCTACGTGGGCACCGGCGGCACCGGCGTCGCCTCCGACATGAACACCGTGCCCGCCGAGCACTTCACCTTCTCGACCATGGTGATCCCGGCCGGCCACGAAGGCCCGCCGCACCTGCACACCGACGTGGAAGAGGTCTTCTTCGTCATCCGCGGCAAGCTCAAGCTGATGCTCTCCACGCCCGAGGGCGACTACTTCGAGACCGTGATGAGCGACCGCGACCTCGTGTCCGTGCCGCCCGGCGTGTACCGCGGCGAAATCAACATCGGCGACGAGGACGCGCTCATGTGCGTGATGCTGGGCGCCAGAAAGCCGATCACGCCGACCTATCCGCCGGACCACCCGCTCGCCGGCATCGAGCGCTGATCCATCCGCCGCGCCCGCCTTTCCCGACCCACAGGAGACCTCCATGGCCGAAAGAATCATGCAACTCGTCCAGATCGTGGACAGCCAGAGCGCGGCACCCGGCCATGCGCCGGACCGCTACCTGCAGCCGCGCCAGGCGCAGCACCGCCCCCCGACCAACTACGAAGACCTGCTGGGCGACGCCATCGAGCGCACCTTCGCCGCCGGCGTGCACGACCTGGCCGGCCTGGTCGAGAGCCTGAACCGCCAGGGCATGACCACCCGCGCCGGCCAGCCCTGGACCGAAGCCAACTACGGCCCCGAGATGGCCGAGCTCAGCCGCTGAGCCCGCCGCCCCCGCCGGCACCCCACGAGGAGTACCCACCATGAGCACCACCCCACGAATCGACCCGGTCGACCAGCGCCTGGAGACCGGCCTGCAGGACGTCTGGCACGCCGTGTGCCCCTCCGGCTTCATCCAGGAGCGGCCCGTGTCGCTGCGCCGCTTCGGCTACAGGCTGGCCCTGTGGCGCGGCGCCGACGGCCAGGTGCACGCGCTGGAGGACCGCTGTCCGCACCGCGGCGCGCCCCTGTCGCAGGGCGTGACCATGGGCGACCGCCTGTCGTGCCCCTACCACGGTGTGGAGGTGCGCTGCGACGGCGTGGTCACCAGCGTGCCCGGCAGCCCGGGCTGCAAGCTCGAGGGCCAGAAGGCCACGCGCAGCTTCCACGTGCGCGAGGTGGCCGGGGCGGTGTTCCTCTACAACGCCAGCGAGCCGGTGGACGAGCCGCCCCCGCTGGTGCTGCCCGAGCAG
>NZ_JQKD01000068.1 GCF_000745855.1 Xenophilus azovorans DSM 13620 | reverse complement strand
TTCCAAAGTGTCCATGTGTCCACGCAAAAGTCCGTGGACACAAGCATCCTTGGCCGGCTATCGAACTTCAATGTGGGTTGGCCGGACGCATACCAGTTTGTCCCCATCGGACAGCATGTACTCCTTGTCCGCAGGCTGGGCCCGATCAATGGCCTTGGCAGTGAGCTTCATCGCCGTACCTCCGTGTACCCTGCGAAAACAGGGGGAACGGTAAGGGAACACGCCAGGGAACAAAAACCCCGGGATTCGGCGGAATCGAATGCGACGCTGTGGGACAGGTTTCTTGCGTAACCCCTTGATTTCCCTGAGGAAATGGGATTCGATGAAACCGGGTGGGAAAGGGGGATGGTGGCCTGGGGCGGAATCGAACCACCGACACGCGGATTTTCAATCCGCTGCTCTACCAACTGAGCTACCGGGCCGTCGCTTGGCGTTGCACCAAGCCGAGCCCATGATTATACAGCGCTGCGGCGGCCCCTGGACAGGTCGACACCCAATTGTTTAAGTTTGCGATAGAGGTGGGTGCGCTCCAGGCCGGTCTTCTCGGCCACGCGCGTCATGGAGCCGTTCTCCATGGCCAGATGGAACTCGAAGTAAGCCTTCTCGAAGCCGTCGCGCGCGTCTCGCAGGGGGCGGTCGAGGTCGAAGCTCTGCATCGCCTGCGGGCCCGGCTCGGGTGTGGGCGGCAGCGCGGCACCGGCCGGGCCGATCACGGCGCTCATCGGTACGCCGGAGATCAGCGGCTGGCCCGCCGCGGCCATGGGCGGCACCACGGCAGCGGCAGCGCGACGCGCGTCTTCCTTGGCCAGCGCGCGCTCCACTTCCTTGAGCAGCTTCTGCAGCGTGATCGGCTTTTCGAGGAAGGCGAAGGCGCCGATGCGCGTGGCCTCGACGGCGGTGTCGATGGTGGCGTGGCCGCTCATCATGATCACGGGCATCGTGAGCAGTCCGGCGGTGGCCCATTCCTTGAGCAGCGTCACGCCGTCGGTGTCGGGCATCCAGATGTCGAGCAGCACCAGGTCGGGCCGGGCGCGCTGGCGCGCGGCACGCGCCTCCGAGGCGTTCTCGGCCAGGTCGACGTTGTGACCTTCGTCGTTGAGAATTTCGAAGAGCAGGTCCCGAATGCCCAGTTCGTCGTCGACCACCAGGATGTTTGCCATTGAATGATGAGTGCTTGCTTGTAATCAGTACCGCGCTGCATTCCCTCTGTGCAGCGGACGATGCTCAGGTCGTCGCCGGCGCCCGTGTGTCGTTGTCCGACGGGTTCTGTGCGCGTCCGGTTGCCATCGCAAATGATAGCGAGACTTGCGCGCCGACCACAGTCCCATCGGCCGTGCGATTGGACAGTTCGATGCGGGCGCCGTGCTCGTCGGCGATCTTCTTGACCACCGCCAGCCCCAATCCGGTGCCCTTGCTCTTGGTGGTGACGTAGGGCTCGAAGGCACGCTGCAGGATGTGCTCCGCGAAGCCGCTGCCCGCGTCCAGCACCGTGAGGCGCACGCGCTGGCCGGAGTCGGACAGCCGCGTGCGGACGATCACCGGCGGCATCGCGGCGCCCTTCGGGGTCGCGGCCTCGGTGGCGTCCTGGGCGTTTTGCAATAAATTGTGAATTACCTGCCGCAGTTGTTGCGCGTCGCCGCGGATGGGCGGGCAGCGCGCATCGAGCTCCGCCTCGATGGGCACGGCAGCGTCGGCCGGGTCGTACAGGTGCAGCACCTCGGTGACGAGGGCGTTGAGGTCCAGCGGCTGCAGTTGCGCCGCGGGCAGCCGCGCGTAGTCGCGGAATTCGTTGACGAGGCGCTTCATCGCGTCGACCTGGTCGACGATGGTGCGCACCGATTTCTGCAGCACCGCCTCTTCCGCAGGCGGCAGCTTGCCGGCCAGCTTGAGCTCCAGCCGCTCGGCCGACAGTTGAATGGGCGTGAGCGGGTTCTTGATCTCGTGCGCCAGCCGGCGCGCCACCTCGCCCCAGGCCTGGGCGCGCTGGGCCGAGACGATCTCGGAGATGTCGTCGAACACCAGCAGCCGCTGCGCCGCCGGCAGGCTGGCGCCGCGGGCCACGATGTTCACCGCGCTGCGCTCCACGCCGATGCCGCTGGCGTGCAGTTCGTAGGCGTGCTGCCAGTGGTCCAGTCCGTGCTGCGTGGCGTCGAGCTCGAATTCGTCGAAGCGGTGCAGCACGGCCAGCGCGAATTCCGCCAGGCCGGGCACCTCGGCCAGCGGGCGTCCCTCGTAGGCGGCCAGCGGCGCACGCAGCACGCGCGTGGCGCCAGGGTTGGTGGAGACGATGACGCCGGCGCGGTCGAGCACCATGACGCCGGCGGTGAGGTTGTCGAGGATGGTCTGCAGGTTGGCGCGCGCCGCGTCCACCTCGCCCATGCTGCGCTCCACCGCGGCGCGCGCATCGGCCAGCTGCTGCGTCATCTCGGCGAAGGAGCGTGTCAGGCCGCCCAGTTCGTCCCGGCTGGTGGAGACCTGCGTGGGCCGCAGGTCGCCGGCGGCGACCTGGCGCACGCCGTCGGCCAGCACCAGCAGCGGCCGGGCGAGCTGGTTGCCGAACAGCACGGCCAGCAGCACCGCGCCGAACACGGCGAGGAACAGGCTCAGCGTGAGGGTGCCGATGTACATGCGGCGCAGGCCCTCGCGGGCCAGGGCGCGCTCCTGGTACTCGCGGTTGGCCTCCTGCACCGCCAGCGCATTGGCCACCACGGCCGTCGGCAGGGGCTGCACGATCTGCAGGAAGCGCGGCTCGCTGCGCAGGTCGAAGCCGGGCCGCGGCACCAGCGCCATGGCCTTCACCTGGGCCGGCGGCACGGCCCCGCCGGGCAGTTGCGCCGCCTCGTCCAGCCCCTCGATGTAGGCGACGGCGCGGTCGGCCCGCACCTGGCGCAACTGCTGGGGCGTGGGCCGCTCGGGGTTGAGCTCGAAGCGCGAGCTGCCGGCGCTGGCGATGAGCTGGCCGGAGGCGGTCCACAGCAGCAGGTTGCTGGCGCCGAGCTGGTCGCGCATGCGGTCCAGCGCCAGCGCAGTGCTGGTGTCGGGCACCTGCGAGAGCTGGCCCGCCGCCGCCCGCGCCTTGCCGGCCAGGTCGTCGGCCAGCGAGTCGAGCGTGGCGCGCCCCAGGTTCAGGCCCGCGTCGAGCGCGCCCTCGACCTTGACGTCGAACCAGCTCTCGATGGAGCGGGCGACGAACTGGTAGGAGACGGTGTAGACCAGGATGCCCGGCACCACGCCGACCAGCGCGAACACCGCCGCCAGCTTGACCAGCAGCCGGCTGCCGAACTTGCCCTGGCGCAGCCGGCGCGCCAGGCGGAAGGCGACCCAGCCGATGACCAGCAGCAGCGCGATGGCCACCACCACGTTGATGGCGAACAGCCGCGCGTAGTTGCGCTCGTACAGGGCCTGGTTGTTGGTCGACTGGGCCAGCAGGAACATCAGCACCAGCCCGATGGCGGTGACGGCTGCGGCGCCCACGCCGATGGCCCAGCGCACGCCGCGCGAGCGGTGCGGCGGAGCGATGGGCGGCGTGCTCATTGCATCTTCTCCAGCGGAAGCTGCACGCTGCGCTCGACGGCGACGTTCCAGTCCGACTGGCCGACCAGGCCGATCTGGAAGGGCCGGGGCAGTTGCGAGGTGTCGAGCCGGAAGCGGAACACGACCGGGTAGCGCTCCCCCTCCTCGCCCACTTCCGACGCGTCGGCGATGCGCAGCCGGCCGATGCGCCGCACCGCGTCGAGCGCCTCGTCCAGCGAGTCGAAGTTCTGGTTCAGCGTGACGCCCGCGATGGCGGCGGTGATGGGCACCGGCGACACGTTGAGCCGCCAGCGCCGCGTCAGCGGCTGGTAGGCCAGCCGCATGTGGCGCGCCGCATGGCCGATCTGGCGATCGGTCCAGTACCAGCGCTCGCGGAACAGCTCGGCCTCGGCGACGAAGTGGATGGCGATGCCCTTGTCCAGCACGTCCAGCACCGGCGGCGACAGGTCGAGCCGCACGGCCGCGCTGAGGAAGACGCCGTCGTCGCTGCGCTCCAGCTTGAGCTGGGTGACTTCGGCGGCGGGGCCCGCCTGGGCCTGGGCCGCGGGAAGGTGCCCACCGCCGGCAGCCAGCAGTGCGGCGGCCGCCAGCAGGCGCAGGCAGCCGCGGCGCCCGTCGCGGTCAGGCCCGGCGCTTTTCAAGCAGGGCGTAGAAGAAGCCGTCGTGCTCACCGAGGGCATTGTCCGCGACGGCGTGCCGCCCCGGCCCGCCCTGGGGCAGCAGATGGCCCGGGGAAGGAAGCGCCTGCGCATCGGTGTTGCTTGCAAGGAACGCATCGATCTGCTCCGAGCCCTCGCGGCGGAAGACCGAGCAGGTGCAGTACAGCAGGCGCCCGCCGGGCCGCACCAGCGGCCACAGCGCGGCCAGCAGCATGGCCTGCTGCAGGGCGAGCTGCTCCACGTCGCTCTCGCGGCGCAGCCAGCGCACGTCGGGGTGGCGCCGCACGATGCCCGAGGCGGTGCAGGGCGCGTCCAGCAGGATGGCGTCGAAGGGCTGGCCGTCCCACCATTCGGCGGGCCGGGCCGCATCCGCCGCGCGCACCTGCGCCTCGCCGGCCAGCCCGAGGCGCGACAGGGTCTCGTCCACGCGGCGGCAGCGGGCCGGGTCGACGTCCAGCGCCGTCAGTGCCAGGCGGCCGGGGCCGGCGTGCTCCAGCAGGTGCGCGGTCTTGCCGCCGGGGGCGGCGCAGGCGTCCAGCACGCGCAGCACGCCGCCGCCGGGCGGCGCCAGGCCGTCCAGCAGCAGCGGCGCGGCCAGTTGCGCCGCCGCGTCCTGCACGGAGAACTCGCCGGCCTCGAAGCCGGGCAGTTGCTGCACCGGCCGCGCACGGCCCAGTTCGAGGCCGCTGCCGGCCACGCGCCGCGCCGGCAGGTCCATCGCGGCCAGCGCCGGCAGGTACTGCGCCACGGAGGTGCGGCGCACGTTGATGCGCAGGGTCAGCGGCGCCGCCGTGTCGTCGGCCCGCAGGATGCGCTGCCATGCCTGCGGATGGTCGCGCCGCAGCCGCTCGATCCACCAGCGCGGATGGTTCCAGTGCGCCACCGGCTCGTGGTCGGTGAGTTCCACCAGTTCGTCGCGCTCGCGCAGGAAGCGGCGCAGGCAGGCGTTGATGAAGCTGGCCTGCGCGCGGGTGGCCGGGTTGCGCTTGGCCGCCTCGACGGCCTGGTCGACCAGGGTGAAGGGCTCGTAGGGCGAGCGCGCCGCGTCCCAGCCTAGCGCCAGGGCGCCGCACAGCAGCGCATCGGCCGCGGGCGGCGGCGTGCGCTTGGCCAGGTGGCGCCGCAGGCCCTCGCCGCGCCCCAGCCAGCGCAGCGCATGGAACACCAGTGCCTGCACGCCGGGGCGCAGCGCCGGGTCCACCGCCTCCAGGGCGGAGGTGGCGGAGCTGCCGGCCCGCACCGCGGCCAGCACGGCGGCCAACTGCTGAAGCTGCTGCCACAGCGGCGGCCCCATCGGCTGCGTCGCGGCCGGGGAAAGTGGGGAGGATGAGGAAGGCGCGGACAAGGTGGAAGGAAAAAGGGTCGGTGCGTCGAAGGATGGCGTAGTCGTCAGCCCAGCGGGGCCGCCCGCCGCATCCGCAAGAGCCAGGCCACCAGCACGGCCGGGAACTGGCCGATGGCGTGGTTGTACTGGATCACGGCGGCATTGAACTGAGCGCGCGAGATCTCGGCCAGCGCCGAGGGCTCGGGCCAGACCAGCGGCACGGCGGCGGCACCCGGCGCCGGCAGTTCCTGCAGAGCCGCGGGCCGCGACAAGGTTCCGTCGGGCTCGAAGCTGATGGGCTCCGCGTCCGGGTGCATGCGCTGCCAGGCCGTCAGCAGCACGCCCAGGGCCGTGCCCAAGGCGGCCATCGCCTGCGGATCGAGCGGCCGCGGCCGCGTGCTGCCCATGACGGTGGACATCTGCGCCGAAGCCGCGCGCAGCGCCGTTTCGGTGCCGTTGTCGTCGCCCGGCCCGCCGGCGGCCGGTGCCGGAAGCGCCGCCTGGACGAAGTCCAGTTGGCGCAGCATCTGCGCGTCCAGCGCGGCATAGGCCTGCAGCGCGGCGGCGCGCAGCCGCACCAGGCGGTTGTGCGCGCCGACGAACCAGAACAGCAGTGCCGCCAGGGCGGCCCAGGTGAGCAGCGAATCGCCCAGCCAGTTCACGGCTGCGGTCTCCGTGGAAGAAAAAGCGCCCTTCTCCCGCGCGGGGAAGAAGGGCGCAGCAGGCCGGTCATGGCCAAGGGTCGTCGTCAGGCCGGCAGGCCGGTCACTCCGAACCCTCGCTGGCCTCGGCCGTGGTCGCGGCGGCCTCGCCGGACGATGCCGCCAGTTCCGCGGCCTCCGCCTCGGCGATGGCGCGGCGCTCGGCCTCGTCCATCGCGTCCTTGGCCTTGCGCGCCTGGTGGTACGCCAGGCCGGTGCCCGCGGGGATCAGGCGGCCGACGATGACGTTCTCCTTCAGGCCGCGCAGCTCGTCGCGCTTGCCCATGATGGCCGCCTCGGTCAGCACGCGGGTCGTTTCCTGGAAGGAAGCGGCCGAGATGAACGAGTCGGTGGACAGCGACGCCTTGGTGATGCCCAGCAGCAGGTTGGTGTAGGTCGCCGGCAGCTTGTCCTCGGACCGCAGGCGGTCGTTGGTGTCCAGCATCTCCGAGCGCTCGACCTGCTCGCCCTGGATGTAGGCCGAGTCGCCCGGGTTTTCGACCACGACGCGGCGCAGCATCTGGCGAACGATCACCTCGATGTGCTTGTCGTTGATCTTCACGCCCTGCAGCCGGTACACGTCCTGCACCTCGTCAACGATGTAGCGCGCCAGTTCTTCGGAGCCCAGCAGGCGCAGGATGTCCTGCGGGTCCGCCGGGCCGTCGACCACGGATTCGCCCTTGTTCACCACCTGGCCTTCGTGCACCAGGATGTTCTTCTCCTTGGGCACCAGCTCTTCCCACACCTTGCCTTCGGGGTCGGTGATCTGCAGGCGGATCTTGCCCTTGGTCTCCTTGCCGAAGGACACGGTGCCGGTCATCTCGGCCAAGAGGCCCTTGTCCTTGGGCGAACGCGCCTCGAACAGCTCGGCCACGCGCGGCAGACCGCCGGTGATGTCGCGGGTCTTCTGGCCCTCGACCGGGATGCGGGCCAGCACTTCGCCGGGGCCCACGTCCTGGCCGTCGCGCACCTGGATCAGGGCGCCGACCTGGAAGCCGATCGTCACCGAGTGATCGGTGCCGGGGATCTTCACCTCGTTGCCGCCGGCGTCCAGCAGCTTGACCTGCGGACGCACGACCTTGGCCGCGCCGCGGCGCTTCGGATCGATCACCACCAGCGTCGACAGGCCGGTGACCTCGTCCACCTGCTTGGCGACGGTGACGCCTTCCTCGATGCCCTCGAACTTCACCTGGCCGGCGAACTCCGTGATGATCGGTCGCGTCAGCGGATCCCAGTTGGCCAGGATGGTGCCGGCCTTGATCTGCTGGTCGGCCTTGACGGTCAGCGTCGCGCCGTACGGCACCTTGTGGCGCTCGCGCTCGCGGCCGTGCTCGTCGTGGATGATGATCTCGCCCGAGCGCGCGATCACCACCAGCTCGCCCTTGGAGTTGGTCACGTAGCGCATCGTGGCGTTGAAGCCGATCACGCCGTTGCTCTTGGCTTCGACGCTGGAGGCCACCGCCGCGCGCGAGGCCGCGCCGCCGATGTGGAAGGTCCGCATCGTCAGCTGCGTGCCGGGCTCGCCGATCGACTGGGCGGCGATCACGCCGACCGCCTCGCCGATGTTCACCAGCCCGCCGCGGCCGAGGTCGCGGCCATAGCACTTGGCGCACAGGCCGAAGCGCGTGGCGCAGGTCAGCGCGGTGCGCACCTTCACCTCGTCCACGCCGGCCGCTTCCAGCACTTCCACGGCATCCTCGTCGAGCATGTCGCCGGCCTTGACCAGCACGGCACGCGTCTCGGGGTGCAGCACGTCGTCGGCCGCGGTGCGGCCGAGGATGCGGTCACGCAGCGACTCGATCACCTCGCCGCCCTCGACGATGGCGCGCATCGCGGTGCCGTCGTGCGTCTCGCAGTCCTGCTCGGTCACGACCAGGTCCTGCGTCACGTCGACCAGGCGGCGCGTCAGGTAGCCCGAGTTCGCGGTCTTCAGCGCCGTGTCGGCCAGGCCCTTCCGGGCGCCGTGGGTGGAGATGAAGTACTCCAGCACGTTCAAGCCTTCGCGGAAGTTCGCGGTGATGGGCGTCTCGATGATCGAGCCGTCCGGCTTGGCCATCAGGCCGCGCATGCCGGCCACCTGGCGGATCTGCGCCGCGGAACCGCGGGCGCCGGAGTCGGCCATCATGTAGATGGAGTTGAAGGACTCCTGGTCCACTTCCTTGCCGTTGCGGTCCTCGACCTTCTGCTTCGAGAGCTGGGCCATCATCACCTTGGAGACGGCGTCACCCGCGCGGCCCCAGATGTCCACGACCTTGTTGTAGCGCTCGCCGGCCGTCACCAGGCCCGAGACGTACTGCTGCTCGATCTCCTTCACCTCCTTGGAGGCTTCGTCGATGATCTTCTGCTTCTCCGGCGGCACCAGCATGTCGTCGATGGCGATCGAGATGCCGGCCTTGGTCGCCAGGCGGAAGCCGTTCTGCAGCAGCTTGTCGGCGAAGACCACCGTTTCCTTCAGGCCGCACTTGCGGAAGGAGGCGTTGATCAGCTTGCTGATCTCCTTCTTCTTCAGCGCCTTGTTCATGATGGAGAACGGCAGGCCCTTGGGCAGGATCTCCGACAGCAGCGCGCGGCCGACCGTCGTGTCGACCAGCGCGGTGCTGGGCGTGAACTCGCCGGTGTCCTTGTTCTTGGCCCACTCGGTGATGCGCACCGCCACCTTGGCCGTGAGCTCCACCACACCGGCGTCCAGCGCGCGCTGCACTTCACCGATGTCGGAGAAGATCAGGCCCTCGCCCTTGCCGTTGATGCGCTCGCGGGTGGTGTAGTACAGGCCCAGCACCACGTCCTGCGAGGGCACGATGGAGGGCTCGCCCGAGGCCGGGAACAGCACGTTGTTGGAGGCCAGCATCAGCGTGCGGGCTTCCATCTGCGCTTCCACCGACAGCGGCACGTGCACGGCCATCTGGTCGCCGTCGAAGTCGGCGTTGAAGGCGGCGCACACCAGCGGGTGCAGCTGGATGGCCTTGCCTTCGATCAGGATCGGCTCGAAGGCCTGGATGCCCAGGCGGTGCAGCGTCGGCGCGCGGTTCAGCAGGACGGGGTGCTCCTTGATCACCTCTTCCAGGATGTCCCACACCACCGGCGTGCCGCTCTCGACTTCCTTCTTCGCCGCCTTGATGGTGGTGGCGATGCCCATGGCTTCCAGGCGCGAGAAGATGAAGGGCTTGAACAGCTCCAGCGCCATCAGCTTCGGCAGGCCGCACTGGTGCAGCTTGAGCGTCGGGCCCACCACGATGACCGAGCGGCCCGAGTAGTCGACGCGCTTGCCCAGCAGGTTCTGGCGGAAGCGGCCGCTCTTGCCCTTGATCATGTCGGCCAGCGACTTCAGGGCGCGCTTGTTGGCGCCCGTCATCGCCTTGCCGCGGCGGCCGTTGTCCAGCAGGCTGTCGACGGCCTCCTGCAGCATCCGCTTCTCGTTGCGCGCGATGATCTCCGGGGCCTTCAGCTCCAGCAGGCGGCGCAGACGCGAGTTGCGGTTGATGACGCGGCGGTACAGGTCGTTCAGGTCCGACGTGGCGAAGCGGCCGCCGTCCAGCGGCACCAGCGGACGCAGGTCCGGCGGCAGCACGGGCAGCACGTTCAGCACCATCCACTCGGGCTTGATGCCCGACTTGCGGAAGGCCTCCAGCACCTTCAGGCGCTTGGAGTTCTTCTTGACCTTGACTTCGGAGCCGGTCAGGTCGCCGCGCAGCTTCTCGATCTCGGTGTCCAGCTCGATGCCTTCGAGCAGGTCCTTGATGCCCTCGGCACCCATCTTGGCGACGAACTCGTCGCCGTACTCGTTGCGCTTGGCGTCGTAGTCGTCCTCGGTCATGATGCTGAACTTCTTCAGCGGGGTCATGCCGGGGTCGGTCACCACGTAGGCCTCGAAGTACAGCACGCGCTCGATGTCGCGCAGCGTCATGTCGAGCACCAGGCCCAGACGCGACGGCAGGCTCTTGAGGAACCAGATGTGCGCGCAGGGCGCGGCCAGGTCGATGTGGCCCATGCGCTCGCGGCGCACCTTGGTCTGCGTGACTTCGACGCCGCACTTCTCGCAGATCACGCCGCGGTGCTTCAGGCGCTTGTACTTGCCGCACAGGCACTCGTAGTCCTTGATGGGCCCGAAGATCTTGGCGCAGAACAGGCCGTCGCGCTCGGGCTTGAAGGTCCGGTAGTTGATGGTCTCGGGCTTCTTCACCTCGCCGAAGGACCACGAGCGGATCTTCTCGGGCGAGGCCATGCCGATCTTGATGGCATCGAAATGCTCATCGGGGGTGAACTGCTTGAACAGGTCGAGTAGCGATTTCATGTTCCTGATTCCCCTTCCAATTACGAACGCTCGAGTTCCATGTCGAGGCCGAGGGAGCGAACTTCCTTGACCAGCACGTTGAAGGACTCGGGCATGCCGGCCTCGATGGCGTGCTCGCCCTTGACGATGTTTTCGTAGACCTTGGTGCGGCCCTGCACGTCGTCGGACTTGACGGTGAGCATCTCCTGCAGCACGTAGGCGGCGCCGTAGGCTTCCAGCGCCCACACTTCCATCTCGCCGAAACGCTGGCCGCCGAACTGCGCCTTGCCGCCCAGCGGCTGCTGGGTGACGAGCGAGTACGGGCCGGTCGAGCGGGCGTGCATCTTGTCGTCCACCAGGTGATGCAGCTTCAGGAAGTGCATGTAGCCGACGGTGACGGGACGCTCGAACTGGTCGCCGGTGCGGCCGTCGTACAGGTACGCCTGGGTGCGTGTGTCGGTCAGGCCCTTGAGCTTGGCGATGTCGTCCGGGAAGGCCAGCTTCAGCATCGCGCGGATCTCCTCTTCCGAGGCGCCGTCGAACACCGGGGTCGCAAAGGGCACGCCGCTTTGCAGGTTGTGCGCCATCTCCACGATCTCGTCGTCACCGAGCTTGGCCAGCTCTTCCTTGCGGCCGGAGCCGTTGTAGAACTGCTCCAGGAACTTGCGCAACTCGGCCACCTTGGCCTGCTGCTGCAGCAGGTCGCCGATGCGCTGGCCGATGCCCTTGGCGGCCCAGCCCAGGTGCACTTCCAGCACCTGCCCGACGTTCATCCGCGAGGGCACGCCCAGCGGGTTCAGGCAGATGTCGCAGGGCGTGCCGTCGGCCATGTGGGGCATGTCCTCGACCGGAACGATCTTGGACACCACGCCCTTGTTGCCGTGGCGGCCGGCCATCTTGTCGCCGGGCTGCAGGCGGCGCTTGACGGCCAGGTAGACCTTGACCATCTTCAGCACGCCGGCGGGCAGTTCGTCGCCCTGCGTCAGCTTCTTGCGCTTCTCTTCGAAGGCCAGGTCGAAGCTGTGGCGCTGCTGCTCGATCGAGTTCTTGATCGATTCGAGCTGGGCGGCCACGTCCTCGTCCGCCGGGCGGATGTCGAACCAGTGGAACTTCTCGACCGAGGCCAGGTAGGCCGCGTCGATCTTGCTGCCCTTGGCCAGCTTGTTCGGGCCGCCGTTGGCGGCCTTGCCGGTCAGCAGCTTCTCGATGCGGTCGAAGGCGTCGGCCTCGACGATGCGCAGTTGGTCGTTCAGGTCCAGGCGGTAGCGCTTGAGCTCGTCGTCGATGATCTGCTGGGCGCGCTTGTCGCGCTGGATGCCCTCGCGGGTGAACACCTGCACGTCGATCACGGTGCCCGAGGAGCCCTGGTCCACGCGCAGCGAGGTGTCCTTCACGTCGGAGGCCTTCTCGCCGAAGATCGCGCGCAGCAGCTTTTCTTCCGGCGTCAGCGTGGTCTCGCCCTTGGGCGTGACCTTGCCCACCAGCACGTCGCCCGGCTGCACCTCGGCACCCACGTAGATGATGCCCGACTCGTCCAGGCGGTTGAGCTGCTGCTCGGCCAGGTTCGGGATGTCGCGGGTGATTTCCTCGGCGCCCAGCTTGGTGTCGCGCGCCATCACCACCAGCTCCTCGATGTGGATGCTGGTGTAGCGGTCGTCGGCCACCACGCGCTCGCTGATCAGGATCGAGTCCTCGAAGTTGTAGCCGTTCCAGGGCATGAAGCCGATCAGCATGTTCTGGCCGAGGGCCAGTTCACCCAGGTCGGTCGAGGCGCCGTCGGCGATCACGTCGCCCTTGGCGATCTTGTCGCCGCGCTTGACGATCGGACGCTGGTGGATGTTGGTGTTCTGGTTGGAACGCTGGTACTTGATGAGGTTGTAGATGTCCACCCCCACCTCGCCGGCCTGCGCCTCCGCGTCGTTGACGCGCACCACGATGCGGGTGGCGTCCACGTAGTCCACCACACCGCCGCGGGTGGCGGTCACCACGGTGCCCGAGTCCACGGCCGAGACGCGCTCGATGCCGGTGCCCACGAAGGGCTTCTCGGGACGCAGCACCGGCACGGCCTGGCGCTGCATGTTGGCGCCCATCAGTGCGCGGTTCGCATCGTCGTGCTCCAGGAAGGGCACCAGCGAGGCGGCCACCGACACGATCTGCGCCGGCGACACGTCCATGTACTGGATGCGGTCGGCGCCGACCAGGATCGATTCGCCCTTCTCGCGCGCCGACACCAGCTCGCCGGTCAGGCGACCGTCCTTGTCCAGCGCCGCGTTGGCCTGGGCGATGACGTACTTGCCCTCCTCGATGGCCGACAGGTAGTCGATGTCCATCGTCACCTTGCCGTCCGCCACGCGGCGGTACGGCGTCTCGATGAAGCCGTACTCGTTCAGGCGGGCGTACAGAGCCAGCGAGTTGATCAGGCCGATGTTCGGGCCTTCCGGCGTCTCGATCGGGCACACGCGGCCGTAGTGCGTGACGTGCACGTCGCGCACTTCGAAGCCGGCGCGCTCGCGCGTCAGGCCGCCCGGGCCCAGGGCCGAGACGCGGCGCTTGTGCGTGATCTCGGACAGCGGGTTGGTCTGGTCCATGAACTGCGACAGCTGCGAGGCGCCGAAGAATTCCTTCAGTGCCGCCGAGATCGGCTTGCTGTTGATCAGGTCGTGCGGCATGAGCGGCTCTTGCTCGGCCTGGCCCAGGCGCTCCTTCACGGCCTTCTCGATGCGCGCCAGACCGGTGCGGTACTGGTTCTCGGCCAGTTCGCCCACGCAGCGCACGCGGCGGTTGCCCAGGTGGTCGATGTCGTCCACCTCGCCGCGGCCGTTGCGCAGGTCGACCAGGATCTTGACCACCGCGAGGATGTCCTCGTTGGTCAGGACCATCGGGCCGGTGGCCTCGTCGCGGCCGATCTTGGCGTTGAACTTCATACGGCCCACGCGCGACAGGTCGTACGTGTCCGGGTTGTAGAACAGGCGCTGGAACAGGGCCTGCACCGCGTCCTCCGTCGGCGGCTCGCCGGGGCGCATCATGCGGTAGATGGCGACGCGGGCGGCGAACTCGTCCACCGTCTCGTCGATGCGCAGGGTCTGGCTGATGTAGGCGCCCTGGTCCAGCTCATTGGTGTAGATGCACTGGATCTCCTGCACGCCGGCGGCGCGCAGCTTCTTGAGCAGCGCCTCGGTCAGCTCGTCGTTGGCCTTGGCCAGGATCTCGCCCGAATCGGCATCGACGATGTTGCGCGCCAGCACGCGGCCGACGAGGAAGTCCTCCGGCACGCTGACGTGCGTGGTGCCCGACTGCTCCAGCTCGCGCGTGTGGCGCGCGGTGATGCGCTTGTCCTTGGCGACGATCACCTTGCCCGACTTGTCGGTGATGTCGAAGCGCGCGACTTCGCCGCGCAGGCGCTCGGAGACGAACTCCATCTGCGCGCCGCTGTCCATCAGGCGGAAGTTGTCGTTGACGAAGAAGTTCGCCAGGATCGATTCCGGATTCAGGCCGATGGCCTTGAGCAGGATCGTGACCGGCATCTTGCGGCGGCGGTCGACGCGGAAGTACAGGATGTCCTTCGGGTCGAACTCGAAGTCCAGCCACGAGCCACGGTAGGGGATCACGCGGGCCGAGAACAGCAGCTTGCCCGAGCTGTGCGTCTTGCCCTTGTCGTGCTCGAAGAACACGCCCGGCGAGCGGTGCAGCTGCGAGACGATGACGCGCTCGGTGCCGTTGATGATGAAGGAGCCCTTGTCGGTCATCAGGGGCACTTCGCCCATGTAGACCTCCTGCTCCTTGACTTCCTTGACCACCTTCGACTGCGAGGTCGAGGACTCGCGGTCGTAGATGATGAGCTGCACCTTGGCGCGCACGGCCGAGGCGAAGGTCAGGCCGCGCGTCTGGCATTCGCGCACGTCGAACGCCGGCTTGGCCAGGTTGTATTCCAGAAACTTCATCTCCACGAAACCGTTGTGGGAGACGATCGGGAAGGCGGCATTGAACGCGGCCTGCAGGCCTTCGTCGCTGCGCTTCTGGGGTGGGACGCTCGCTTGCAGGAAGGCGGTGTACGCGTCCTTCTGCATCTGCAGCAGGTAGGGAATCGTGACGACGCTGTCGCGGTTGCCGAAGCTTTTGCGAATGCGCTTGCGTTCGGTATAACTGTAGGTCGATGCTTGGGCCATGAGAGCTCCGGGCTTGAGATCATCAGCGACTAGACCAGCGACGCCGCTTTCTCCGGCGCCCCTGCTTGGCGGCTGGCCACTACCAGCGATGGCGGACGGCGATGCGTTGCACATCGCCCGAACCAAGGGATCTTCTGCAGTCGGGTCAGAAGACACTAGAAAGCCGGCGTAGCCGGCGGCTTTCTGGTGGCCTCTTGAAGCGGCAAAGGCTGGAAGGCCCGCGAAGGCGCTTCCAGCCTCGAAGGTGAAGCGAATTACTTCAGTTCCACCTTGGCGCCGGCTTCTTCCAGCTTCTTCTTGGCCGCTTCGGCGTCTGCCTTCGGCAGCGCTTCCTTGACGGCCTTGGGAGCGGCTTCCACCAGGTCCTTGGCTTCCTTCAGGCCCAGGCCGGTGATTTCGCGCACGGCCTTGATGACCGACACCTTGTTCGCGCCGGCTTCGGTCAGCACGACGTTGAACTCGGTCTTCTCTTCGGCCGCAGCGGCAGCGCCACCGCCGGCACCGCCGGCGGCCGGGGCGGCCATGGCCGCGGCGCTCACGCCGAACTTCTCTTCGATGGCCTTGACCAGGTCGTTGAGTTCGAGGACGGTCATGCTGTCCAGCGCCGTCAGGAATGCGTCTTTATCGAATGCCATTTTGATTTCCTAAAACAGATTGGGTTGATTGCCGCGAAATCCAGCGATGGATCAAGCCGCGGCGGCTTCGGCTGCAGGCTCTTCTGCAGCACCTTCGCCCTTCTTGGCCGCCAGCGCGCCCAGCACCACGGCCGTGCGCGAGATCGGCGACATGAGCAGGCCGCACAGTTGGGCCAGCAGCACTTCCTTGGAAGGGATGCTCGCCAGTTGCTTGACGCCCTCGACATCCAGGGCCTTGCCACCGAAGGCGCCACCGCGGATGACCAGCTTGTCGTTGGTCTTCGCGAAATCGGCCACCACCTTCGCGGCGGCCACGGCGTCCTCGGAGAAGCCATAGATCAGCGGACCGGTCATCTGGTCGCCCACGGCCTCGAATGCGCTGCCGGCCACCGCACGGCGGGCCAGGGTGTTCTTCAGAACACTCAGGCTCACGCCTTGGGCGCGGGCGTTGTTGCGCAGACGAGTCATGTCGGCGACCGTGATGCCGCGGTATTCCGCCATCACGAGCGTTTGAGCTTTGGCGGCGAGGCCGGTCACTTCTGCAATGACCGCTTCTTTCTCACTGCGATTCAGACTCAAGGTTGACTCCTTTTCAATGCTGCCCCGGAGAACACCCCAGGGCAGCGCCTTCATGCAGCGACCACCTGTTTCGGAAATGGATTCCTTGCAGCGGGATCGCCATCTGCGCTGGCCGGTCCCCGGAGGGGCCGATTAAGGCTGCAACGGTTCCCCGTGCAGCCGCCAGCGGTCTTGGATGGCCCGCAGCAGCTTGGCGCCGCTGCGGCCCACCACATTCGCCGCCCGCCGATCCGAAACGAACCGGCCGGCGGCAAATCACGTCATCAGGCCTGGCCGATGGACTGCGTGTCGACGCGAACGCCCACGCCCATCGTCGAGGACACCGCCACCTTGCGCAGGTACACACCCTTGCTGGTGGCCGGCTTGGCCTTGTTCAGCGCATCGATCAGCGCCGCCAGGTTGCCCTGGAGCTTGTCGTTGTCGAACGAGCGGCGGCCGATCGTGCCGTGGATGATCCCGGCCTTGTCGACGCGGAACTGCACCTGGCCGGCCTTGGCGTTCTTCACCGCCGTGGCGACATCGGGCGTCACGGTGCCGACCTTGGGGTTCGGCATCAGGCCGCGCGGGCCGAGGATCTGGCCCAGCGTGCCGACCACGCGCATCGCGTCGGGGGCGGCGATCACCACGTCGAAGGGCATGTCGCCCGCCTTCACCTGGGCAGCCAGGTCGTCCATGCCGACGATGTCGGCGCCGGCGGCCTTGGCTTCCTCGGCCTTGGCGCCCTGGGCGAACACGGCCACGCGCTTGGTCTTGCCGGTGCCGTTGGGCATCACGACGGCGCCGCGCACCACCTGGTCCGACTTCTTGGCGTCCACGCCGAGCTGCACGGCCACGTCGATCGACTCATCGAACTTGGCGGTGGCCGCTTCCTTCACGAGGGCCAGCGCCTCGCTCAGGGGGTACAGCCGGGTGGTTTCGATCTTGCCCTGCTGGGCCTTGGCTTTCTTGGTCAGCTTGGCCATCTCACACGCCCTCCACGTTCACGCCCATCGAGCGGGCCGAGCCGGCGATGGTGCGCACGGCAGCATCCAGATCCGCGGCCGTGAGGTCGGGCATCTTGGTCTTGGCGATCTCCTCGAGCTGGGCGCGGGTGATCTTGCCGACCTTGTCGGTGTGCGGCTTGGCCGAGCCCTTGTCCAGCTTGATCGCCTTCTTGATCAGCGTGGTCGCCGGCGGCGTCTTGATGATGAAAGTGAAGCTCTTGTCCGCGAAAGCGGTGATCACCACCGGCAGCGGCAGACCGGGCTCGACGCCCTGGGTCTGGGCGTTGAACGCCTTGCAGAACTCCATGATGTTCAGGCCGCGCTGACCCAGCGCGGGACCGATCGGCGGCGAGGGGTTGGCCTTGCCTGCCGGCACTTGCAGCTTGATGAAGCCGACGATCTTTTTCGCCATGCTTTCTTCTCCTTGCGGGTTCTAGCGCCGCGGACTCTGCCGCGGCTCCCCGGGGTTGCAGCTCTGCTGGAAAGGAAGGCGCGCCGAGCCGTGAAGCGCGCCTCCGGGATCTGTCACGTCTTCTCGACTTCGGCGAAGGCGAGCTCGACGGGGGTGGCGCGGCCGAAGATCATGACCGACACGCGCACCTTGCTCTTCTCGTAGTTGACTTCCTCGACCGTGCCGTTGAAGTCGGTGAAGGGACCTTCCTTCACGCGCACCAGTTCGCCCACGATGAACTCCACCTTGTGGCGCGGCTTGTCGGTGCCCTGCTGCATCTGGCTGACGATGTCCTCGACCTCCTTCTGCGAGATCGGGGCCGGGCGGTTCTTGGCACCGCCGACGAAGCCGGTCACCTTGTTGGTGTGTTTCACCAGGTGCCAGCTCTCGTCGTCCATCACCATCTCGACCAGCACGTAGCCGGGGAAGAGGCGGCGCTCGGTGGTGCGCTTCTGGCCGTTCTTGACGTCCACCACCTCTTCGCTGGGCACCAGGATGCGGCCGAACTTGGACTGCATGCCGGCGCGGTTGATGCGCTCGGTGATGTTGCGCTCGACGGCCTTCTCCATGCCCGAGTAGGCATGGACCACGTACCAGCGCAGATCCGGGTTGGCGGGCGGCGCCAGAACCGGATGGACTTCGTTGTCCACGGTGTCGTTCATTATTTCCTCCAGCCCAGCAGCAGGTCGTAGAAGACCCATTCGACCGTCTTGTCGGTGAGCCACAGGAAAATGGCCATGATCACCACGAAGCCGAAGACGTAGGCCGTCATCTGGATGGATTCCTTGCGCGTGGGCCAGACGACCTTCTTCACCTCGCGCCAGGAATCGCGGCCGAAGGCCCACAGCCGGCGGCCGCTTTCGGACACGGCGAACATCGCCACCGCCGCCGCCAGCCCCACGATCAGCGCACCCCACTGCACCAGCGCACCTTCGCGCCCCAGCAGGTAGAAAGCGACGAAGCCCCCCACCGCCAGGACGATGGCGGCAGCGAGCTTGGCCTTGTCGGCACCCGTGCTGACGGTTTCGATTTGAGTTGCGGCCATGTTCGGCGAATTCCTGCGGCCTCTCGGCCTCGTTGCCGGCGTCTCTCGTAACGCCGAAGCCCGCCGGGGGCGGCGGGCTTGTTTGGCTCATCCCGCCACGCGGCGGAAACCACCCTCAGGTGGCAGGGGCAGTAGGAATCGAACCTACAACCTTCGGTTTTGGAGACCGACGCTCTGCCAATTGAGCTATACCCCTAGGCACGGATCCTTATTCGATGATCTTGGCCACCACGCCGGCGCCCACGGTGCGGCCGCCTTCGCGGATGGCGAAGCGCAGACCCTCTTCCATGGCGATCGGCGCGATCAGCTTCACGGTGATCGACACGTTGTCGCCAGGCATCACCATCTCCTTGTCCTTGGGCAGCTCGATGGCGCCCGTCACGTCCGTCGTGCGGAAGTAGAACTGCGGACGGTAGTTGTTGAAGAACGGCGTGTGACGCCCGCCCTCGTCCTTGCTCAGCACGTACACCTCGGCCGTGAAGTGGGTGTGCGGCTTGATGGTGCCGGGCTTGCACAGCACCTGGCCGCGCTCGACTTCCTCGCGCTTGGTGCCGCGCAGCAGGATGCCGACGTTGTCGCCCGCCTGGCCCTGGTCCAGCAGCTTGCGGAACATTTCCACGCCCGTGCAGGTGGTCTTGACCGTCGGGCGGATGCCCACGATCTCGATTTCCTCGCCGACCTTGATCACGCCGCGCTCCACGCGGCCGGTCACCACCGTGCCGCGGCCCGAGATGGAGAACACGTCTTCCACCGGCATCAGGAACGCACCGTCCACCGCGCGCTCGGGCGTGGGGATGTAGGTGTCCAGCGCCTCGGCCAGCTTCAGGATGGCCTGCTCGCCCAGCTCGCCCTTGTCGCCTTCGAGCGCCAGCTTGGCCGAGCCGTGGATGATCGGGGTGTCGTCGCCGGGGAACTCGTACTTGTCCAGCAGCTCGCGGACTTCCATTTCCACCAGCTCCAGCAGTTCCTTGTCGTCGACCATGTCGCACTTGTTCAGGAACACGATGATGTAGGGCACGCCCACCTGGCGGGCCAGCAGGATGTGCTCGCGCGTCTGGGGCATCGGGCCGTCGGCGGCCGAGCACACCAGGATGGCGCCGTCCATCTGGGCAGCGCCGGTGATCATGTTCTTGACGTAGTCGGCGTGGCCCGGGCAGTCCACGTGGGCGTAGTGGCGGTTTTCCGTCTCGTACTCCACGTGCGCGGTGTTGATGGTGATGCCGCGCGCCTTTTCTTCCGGAGCCGCGTCGATCTCGTCGTACTTCTTGGCCTCGCCGCCGAACTTG
>NZ_JQKD01000067.1 GCF_000745855.1 Xenophilus azovorans DSM 13620 | reverse complement strand
CCATGGGCATGCTCAACCACCATTTCGCAGCAGCCGCCTGATCGGCGCAGAGCGACAGCCTACCTCTGACTGCCGCCAATCTTTGCAACAGAGCCTTCCGGTGCACCCTGGCCTTGACGGTCGCCTGCTGCTCTGGGCTCAGCCCGCTTTCCTCGACGCGGCGATTCACCACGGCTGCCGCGGCGGCCGCGCCCACCAGCTCAGGATGTGTGCGTGCCGCTGCATTCCTGTCGGCCGTGAACTCCCTGGCCTTGCGCTGGCCAGGCGATTCCGCCTCCTTGGCCCTTTCCTCGGCTTTCTGCGATGCAGGCTTGGCTTCGTCGGCAACCTCCTTCGCGGGCACCTTACCCGTGCGCTTCGCCAGGGCCTCCTTGTCCTGTTCCGTGGGCAGGTAGCCCTTCACGTGCATGCCGCGCGCTGCGGCCTCCATCCAGGCCTCGCGCCAGAACGCATCGCTGCCCTTGACCTTGATCTCGTCCCAGCCGCGCGCCTCGGCGATCCGCACGAGGGCTTCCGCGACGCGCTCTCCGTCCGAGCGGGTCTCCAGCTTGTTGCCGCGGTCCTGAAACTCCAGGCGCGAGGCATCTGGCTGGTTGTAGAACTTGTCTCCCTTGCGGACGAACTGGCGTTCGATCTCCTGTGGCACCAGCGCCTGGCGGTCGGCCTGCCCTCCGGTGAAGATCTCGTCGCTCTCCAGCTTGTTTGATGCCTCCGGTGCGGCAACAGCCGGCGCCGGCGCCTCCTTGGCCTTGCTCAGCCACGCGGCACGCTTGGCCTCGGCCTCGCCCTCCAGCGGCTTCATCTCGCGTTCGTAGCCGGGTTCGATCGTGTTCAGACCCATTGCCTCGCGTGCCTTCTCCGAATCGCGTGAGCGCACGGCATCGAGGCGCGCCAGGTCCGCATCGGTGAGGGCCAGGTCGGGCGCGGCTGGGGACGCCGGGCCGGCCTGCGGCTCGGCACTGGCGGTCTCCACTGCCTCCCGTCCTTCGGCCTTTCCGAACTTCTCGATCGTGCCGCCCTTGCCTTCGCTGACGCGAGCGGCATCGAGCTTCAGCTGCGCGTCGGTGAGGGTCACATTGCCGCCGGCGGACATCTTGCTCACATCCTCGTGGCTGGCATTCGCCACGTACTGCTTCACTGCGGCATCTGCGTCATTGCCGAAGTGCAGCACCTGGCGCTTCCCATCGGCGTCCTGGCTGGCCACGACGAAGCGCGCGTGCCCTGCAACTTCCTGGGCTTCCATGCGGTGGTTGGCCAGCAGCGCCGCCTTGTAGTCGGGGTGGGACTCGGCGATCGTGGCCATGTGCCCGGCGGCCTGCATGCGCAGCCTGTCGTCCTCGATCTCGTTGAGCATCTTCACGTCGACGCGCGCCACGTCGGCGGCCGAATCGCCGTGGAACTGGCGTCCCTCGCCTGCAAACTCCTGAGCCTGTTTCGCTGCGCCCTCGAATGCTGCCACTCGATCCACATCACCAGGCGACGGCCCCACCGGAGAATTGCGTCCCTGAGCCTTCTCATCGAAGCGCTTGAGGGTATCGATCTCGGCCTGCGTCAAGCCCGACTCGCCGGCGTACTTGTCGATGGCATCTGCACCCCCGAAGTCGATTTGCGATCCATTGGGGCGGATGATCTGCGCGCCCGCGGTGCTGGGCTGTGTGCTGTAGCGCATCACGCTGCCGGGCTCGGACTCCATAGGGGTGCCGCCGAGGTCTTGCACCCGACTTTGTGCTCCGTCAGGTCCTAGCTCGTAGACGGTGTAGTTCTCAGGCAAGTTCTGTTGAACCATGTACCTCTTGCCACCGTGATCGAAATAGGTGTGGTCATCGGGATTCACGGCCGTGTTGCCGAGTTCGCTGTCCTTGATCCGCCCGAAGGCAGCATCTTCCAGGCTGCGCGGACCACGATCGTCGTCACGCTGTGCCTGGCTGTCGTTCGTTGCCATATCAATCTCCCCTGGAAAAAATCAAACCGGTATGCCGGCGTCGCGGCAAAGCTGATCGGCGTAGTCGTTCAGCCTGGCCTCGTCGATGGCCGGGTCGCCGGTCAGCACCGGCGCCTCGGCCTTGAAGTCGATGGCGAAATCCTTGAGCGCGAGGTTGGACAGGTTCGGCAGATCGTCCGCCGTCACGGCCCGCTCGATCACTTCCGTTCTCACACCCTCGATGACTGGCGCAGACACCCTGACGGCAACCGCAGCGCCTTCGGCGCTGCGCACGTGGGCCTCCAAGTCGATGAGCGGAACAGGCGCAGCCATCTCGCCGCGCTGCCATGCCGCCTCAAGCTGCTTGCGCGTCGGAATCTTCCTGCCGAGGGCGCGGAGTGAAGGTGAAACTTCCTTGAGCCGGTCGATGAACACCGGGTCGTTGAAGAACGTGATCTTCCTGGCCATGATCGGCCGCAGGCCCTCCACGACCACCAGGGCAGAACCCTCCTTCATGCTCGTGACTTCCTGGGGAAGCATCAGGGCGCGGCGCTGGTCGGAGACGGACTCGCTCTTCTGCTTCTTGGTGAAGATTCCGAGTCCTCGGGACTGCGACACGCCTTTGACGGTCTCGTAGCCCAGCCACTCCGAGATGTCCTTCGCCGTGTCGATGTCGGTCGCCTTGGGTGGAAAGATGACGTTGGCGGCGTGGTTGACCTGAAAGGTCTTCGCGGCTTCCTTGCCCATCGTCTCCACTAGCTGCGACGGGGACTGGTAGATGGGCACAAGGCGCAGCAGGTAGCCGGCCAGGAAGCTCACGCCCTTCGAAATGACCGGCACTTTGCCGAGTGCCGTGTACTCATCGAGGATGAGTGCGCAGGCGTACTTGATCGCCTTGTTCTGGCTGGGCAGCTCGCGCGTGTTCAGATCCACCAGCTGCTGGACGAACAGGTTGTTCAGCTTGCTCAGCCGTTCCAAGTTGTCGGGGGTGACCCCGATGTAGATCGACATGCGCGTGGTCCGAACCTCGCGAAGATCGAAGTCGTTCGCGCTGGTGGCCTCGTCGATGAGGGGGTTGTTCCACAGCTCCAGGGCGGAGCGGAATCCGGCGATGATGCCCGAGCGCGTGTTCTCCGCCTTGATAGAAATGTAGGTGTTCAGCGCCCGGATGCACGCCGGCGAGTACGGGTTTCCGCTTTCGGCTCGATCGTTGATGAGCTTCGCGAAGTACGCCGAGCCATCGCCATCGACCAGCGTTTCTCTCAGCACCTGGCCAATCGTCACCGGCTTGCCCGGGGTTTCGAGCAGCATCAGCACGATGCCGAGGAAAAGGCTTCTCGGCGTCGCCGTCCAGATCACGTCAGTGCCTTCCCGGTCGGGGAACAGGAAGTTGGCGATCTTCTGCGTGTCGTCGATCCGGAAGTTCGGGTCATCGCTGATGTAGCCGAGCGGGTTCCAGCGGTGGGTGCGATAGTCGACGGCGGTGGGGTTGAAGAGGTAGCACTTCTGCCCCTTCAGCCTCCGGTAGCGGCTGGTCAGGTCCCAGTTTTCCTGCTTGATGTCCAGCACCACGCAGCTCTGCCGCCAGTTCAGCAGGTTGGGGATGACGAAGCCGACGCCTTTGCCGCTGCGCGTCGGCGCCGACATGGACACGTGCTGCATCCCGTCGAACATGAGGAAGCGGCCGAAGGCTTTGCCCAAGATGATCCCGTCCTCGCCGAGCAGGCCCGCCTTGCGGACCTCGCTGCGCGACGCCATCCGGGCATCGCCGAAGAGGCTGCGTTTCTCGCCCGCGAAAAACAGGAGGCAGGGGGACAGGCAGATGGCGGCGGCAATGCCGCCGGAGATCCACAGCAGCCGCTCGACCTGCGCGTTGCCGTGGTAGTGGTACCAGTACTGGATAAAGGTGAGCGGCGTCGCGTCGTCGTAGCGCCGGTCGAAAGCGATCATCAGGATGCCGCCGGCCAGGTACACCCACAGGCCGATGACCACCAGCGTGATGACGCCGGCGATCAGGACCTTATTCCATGTACTTACGTTTCCGCTCAGGGTCATAGTAGATCTCGACCAGGCGGCGGTTCTCGTAGAACAGAACGATGTCGATCGTGGTGTAGAGAATCGCCTTGATGTATTCCACGTCCAGGGTGCGGCCCGCCTCGCTCTCCTTGATGAGCATCAGCAGGCGCGTGAAGGTGTCCTGGGCGTTGTTGGCGTGCAGGGTGCTGATCGACCCCGGGTGCCCGGTGTTGATGAGGTTGATGAACTGCCAGGCCTCGTCGGCGCGCAACTCGGAGAGGATGATGCGGTCCGGCTTCATCCGTAGGCACGAGGCCAGGCCCTGGCGTGCCGTCACCCGTGCGCCTTCATCGGCGCGGCCGTAGAAGATGTGGACCTTGTTGGGGTGCTGCTCCAGAAAGATCTCGTGCACGTCTTCCAGCGTCACCAGCCTTTCCTCGGGGCCGATGCAGTTGAGCATGCTCTTGCTGATCGTGGTCTTGCCGCTGCCAGTCTTGCCCGCGACCATGATCGTGCGCTTGGAGCGCACGGCCAGCTCTAGGAACTCGCGGATGCGCCGCTGCTGGCGCAACTGCAGCAGCTCCGTCTCGAATGTCAGGAGGCCCGTCACGATCTCGCGCACGCCCTCGAACGAGCCTTCCGCTTCCAGTTCCTCCAGCGTCTTGTTGACCTGGCTGGGCTTGCGGATGGTGATCGAGACCGTCTGCGCCGTGACGGCCGGCGGGATGAGGACCTGCACCCGCTCACCCTTCGGCAACTCGCCGCCGACGATCGGATAGTCCTCGCTCAGTGGCTTCGCGTTGTAGCTCGCGATGAGCCGGCCGAGGCGCATCAGCGCCGGAAAGCTCAGATCGGGCGCGTCGTGCCTCTGCCAGCCCTTGGCACCTTCCGTCCACAGCTCGCGCGGCCTGTTGATCGCGACTTCGCTCCATTCGCCCGAATCCAGCAGCGCCTGGATTTGCGTCAGCGCATGATCCAGCATGCCGGAGGCCCGGCGGTCCTCGCTGTACGTCAGGACTTCCTCATCCACCCGGGCATTCATGGCGTGCCCTTCAGCGCGTACACGTCGGCGAAATCCAGATCTCGCGCGACCATCACCTGAATGTGGTCGCCCTGATTCTTGGTCAACGTCGGCGGGATGTTGGCCGTGCTGTCCAAGATGCGCGCAATGATCTGCTCGCCGCCGCTCATCGTGTTGGCATACGGGTTGGAATTGCCGCCGCTGTAGATGACCGTGCCCGTGGCCGATGTCTGCGAGCTGCTGGCCCGCGACTGGTTGGCCACGATGGCGGCCATCGTGTCCTTCACCACGCTCATCAGGATCGCCGCGCCGAACCGCTCGATCCAATGGTTGTCGACGAAGCCTTCATGCCCGGCACGGCCCAGGGCATCAGCGCCTGGCGAGTTGAGCGACACGACGACGCCATTCGGCGTCTTCGCCCGCGTCCACAGCACGAAGAGCCTGGCCTGGCCGTTCTTCAAGCCGCTGACGTACTCGCCCACGAGTTGCGTGCCGCGGTCCAGCAGAATGACCTGGCCGTTGTCCGAGTACACGTCGCGGGTCAGGCGGCATGTTGTCATGCCTGGCAGCGTGCTGTCGATGGCTGTCTCCAGCGCGCAATCGAGCGACGTGCCCTTCGTCAGCAGGAAGTTGCGGTTGGGCAGCATCGAGGCCGACACCGCCTTGGTGATGGTCGGCTCCAGCTTCACGGCAAGATCGTTCTTCGGCGCCCCGAAGCTGTCATCGCCGTTCACGTTGACCGTGTTCAGCTGGCCAGGTCCTCGCTGCGCTTCCGGCTCTTGCTTGTTGCCCGATCCGCCGGATTGGTTGCCGACCAGCAATGGCGCGCCCATCTTTCTCTCGTACCACTCCTGCGGGCGCTTCCCCTGCTGCGCCTTCGCGGGGGCCGGCTTCACCTCGATGGGCTTGGGCGCTGCGGAGGCGAGCGGCGTCACGGCCGCCGGCGGCGGAGGCGGCTTCGGCATTTCCAGGCGCGGCATCGCGTTCGTCAGCTGCGTCTCCTTCTCCTTCTTCTTCGGGCCTTTCGGCCCGTTGGCAGCCCAGATGAGCGAGATGCCGATGATGGCGATGGCTGCGAAACCGGCGTAGGTGACGCCCTTGTTGGCCGTCTTGCGCCGGTTGACCGATGGAACATCGGAATCCAGATCCACGGCATCGTCCAGCGCTTGAGCCGGCGCGGCCTGGTGCCGCGATGCGTGCGTGCGGCCGGCGGCGGCAGCGAGCGTCGCCGCCTCGCCGTCCGCCTCGGGTTGCACGGCGGCGGCCTCGGCCTGGCTCGCCATGTCGCCCGCGTCGGCGTCCTCGCCGCGTCTGCCTTTGAGGCGGTCCATCCAGCTCATTCTTTCGCTCCCTTGATGACGCGCTCGACGTTCGGCGCAATCGTGCCGCTCGTGTTGTCCTGGCCGGCATCCAGGCTGAAGCTCTTGTTCACGATGCACACGGCGTAATTGCCCTTGCGCAGCACGATCTTGCGCACCATCCGCTGCACGACGATGGTGTTGCCGTCGACGCTCGTGTTGACCAGCGCCTCGTTGTTGTCCTCGTCGACCTCGTACACCGCGGGCATGTCGCGGTTGTTCGAGAAGGTCAGATAGATGAAGCGCCCATCGTCCCTGGCCGACGTCGGCGAGATCTCCGGAGAGCCCGCCGCCCAGTAGTCGAAGTTGATGCCTTCCTTCTTCGCCTCGGCGAGCCGCGACTTCACTTCGTTCTTCTTCTGCAGCTCGGCCTCGGCCTTCACCTTCGCGGCCCGCTCAGCCGCTTCCTCGTCGGGATAGCGGAACGTCAGCGAATAGATTAGGTTGGGGTCCTTCCAGGCCGTCGCATCCGTCACCTTGCGCGGCTGCACCACCAGCGCGAATTGATAGGTCCGCTTGTTGGTGATGACCGTCACATTCGTGTCGGCCTTCTCCGCCTTGGGCTTGAAGAACAGATTGCGGCCGCGCGGGATGACCTGCCAGGCCTCGGTGTCGCCCACCGCCACGTCGCTGATCTTTTCGCCCTCGCCGAACTGCACGTGCGTGGACACGCCGTAGAACGTGCCCAGGCGCACCACGTTCGCCGGGTCGTAGTCGATGGTCCGCACGCGCGAGTCCACATCGCCGCGCGGCGGCGTCGCTTCGGCCATCGCCAGGGCGGGGACCAGCAGCAGGAGGGCCAGTGATTTCTTCATCATGGGCTCCTCAACGCGCCGCCGGCACGGTGCCGGCAGCCTCGGGCACCTGCGGCGCCGGCTGTGCCTGCGGCTGGGCGGTGACGGCAGGCACCTGCACCTGCTCGCCTGGCGAAAGGGTCACGGTGCTGGTTCCGATCACGGCTTCTGTGCCGGCCTGCGCGGGTTGCGGCCGCCCGCCTTCCGTGCCGCTGTCCGGGTCGTTGCGGTACTCGATCACTTGGAAGCCCAAGGGATTGATCTCCCGGTCCTTCTGAGAGATTGGCGCCTTGGAGTAGCGGAAGGTCAGCGTCGCGGCCCAGTGGGACAGCTCCGGCCTGTCAGAGCCTCGCTCGATCAGGCGCGTGTACCGCACGAGTGCCACCTGGGGCTGGATGAAGGACACGCTCTTGATCGAGACCTTCACCCGCGCGTAGTCGCTGTACACGTTCAGCGGCGACATCGGATTCTTCGGGTTGAAGGAATCGAAGTAGCGCTTCTGTTCGATCGGGCCCGACAGCAGGCCGGTCGCGTAGTAGTACTCTTCCGCCAGGTCCTTCGCATAGCCCTCGCGGTAGCGCACGTACCAGCGCGCGAAGTAGCTGTTGATGGTCTCGGAGTAGTTCTCCTTCCCATCGCGCAGCGTCGTGATCGACTGCACCGCACCCGTCGCATCGTTCACGCGGATGACCCCGTACTCGATCTGCTTGAGCGGCGTGAGCGCCGCAACAGCGAACACCCCTGCCAGGCCGACCGCCGCGCCGGCGATACCGACCCACCAGCCGCGCTTCGCCGCCTTTTCCAGCTCCAGCACGCGCGTCGTCTCCCAACTGCGTGCCTCGCTGAAGTACTGCGCCTGGATCTCCTTCTCGGACAGCTTCTTAGCCTTGGTGGCCATGTGCGCCTCCCTGGCAAAGACCCGCGAGCGTCATCGCGTCGGCTGGTGCCGATGCGATGCCCTGCGCGTTGATGGGATGGAAGGAGCCCTGGCATTTCGCGGGCTTGGGCGGGGTGCCGGCGCAGCCCGCGAGGATGGCGCAGAGCACCAGTGATGTGACAGCAATTCTCATGATCCCTTCTGCTTTCTTATAAAAATCGACCGAGCAAAATATATCAAAATGCCACGGCGAAATGATGCTTTTTGCAGCTATGAAGCGAATACGCTACCAGTGGGCTCGGCCCACTTTCGCGCCCGCGAAAACGCTAGGCTTGCTGGACGCTGTTCGAGCGCCTGGTCGTGATCCTTCTGTAGACCGCCTGCGGAGCGCCAGCAGCTGCCCGGGCCCCCCTGCTGACGGGCGAGCGTGCAGCCTCGGGATTCCGTTTTGCCCAAGTGTTCAGCATCTGTTTGTTGCGTCGGTGTTGGAGGCGTGCGAGCTTGGCCTTGCCACCGCCGAACCGGGCCCAGCCGAAGGCTGCTGCACCGAATGCTGCGCCCTTCGCCTTGCCGTACAGCGAGCCGACTGCGCCCAATGTGCTCACGGCCACGCCGCCGCCGAGGGCCGAGGCGATGGAGGGCATTTGCATTAGGACGAGGAAACCAATGACTGAAAGCGCGATCGCAGCAATAGCATCGCCCAATTCCAATCCTTCAGTGGGCATGTTTGCGGATACGCCCTTTGTATTCAGATACGCTGAGATTATTTGAAGGATCAGCTTCACCGCCGCAGCCGTCAGCATCGCGAGAAAAATGTAATTCAGCGTCTGACCAAGCCAGCTGTTGAAGAATTGCTTGGTCGGCTCGAAGATTAGTAGTAGAACAAAAATTGGGCCAACGCCGAGAAGAATCGCAAGTGCCATCTTCGCAAGGGCAAAAAGAAATGCGGCATATCCCGTGCAAATAACACCACCAGTGAGAATGCCAGCGCCTGCGAGAAGCGGGGTCAGGTCCGGGATTCCCAGTGCGTTCGAATCTGCATTTGCCTTTTTGATGTAGGCATTGCCATAGTTATAAAATTTGTCCCACAGTGAATCGAGGAAACTCACGTTGGTGGTGCTGCTATCGGCAGCAATGTAGCTTGCGATGGCATCGGGCGATTGCCACAGCCAATCTGCCACAAATGCGGAGTAGTACCCACCCATTGTGGCAATCGCCACGATGATCGAAAGCCGGACCATCCGTGCGATTCCGTCTGTAACTGGCTCATCTATGACCCCTCGCATCATCGACCAGCCCCACAGGCAAACGTAGATCATTAATAGCGTTCGCGTGACAGGAGTAATTGCGCCAATGACCGACGCAGAAGTAGAACTCACGTAGGTGTCCAACGTGCCGTTCAACTTCGTGAACATTGATGTGTAAAAGCCAGTCATTGGCGCCTCTTTAAATTAAAAGCTCCCGTCACCCTTACGTTCGAGGGTTTCCATACGAGACTGCATTACTGCGCGATTGCATGTTGCGTTGGTTTGGGCATGGTTGTGGCGATACCGATTGCAGTATTGCTCGCGGAATTCGCTTGTAGTCATCTTTTTCCCATCGACAACGATATTGCGAATGTCCTCGACGATGGGCACGCCATCGGCGTCTTTTCCGGAGTTGTTGTTCGAGCAGCCAGCGAATGCCATTGCCGCAAAGAGTGCGGCAATGGCAAGCCGAATGTTCCCAACGGCCTGTCGTTCCATTACCAACTCCAGTCGCCAGTGCGATTGAGGGTTTTCATGCGTCGGCTCATGGCCTGCGCGTTCTGAATGTCCTTCTGTGCCTCCTTCAATTGCGCGACTAGGGCCAGCTTCGTGGACTCGTTCTGCTGCATCACCTGCTCTGCCTGGATGCGTGCCTGCAGGTCCGCGATGTCCTTCGCGTCGGATGCCGAGTTGATCCGCTCGATAAGCTGCTGCAGCTTGTCGAAGCGCTTGCTGGCCTGTCGGTAGCCTTCTTCACCGACGGTTCGGTTCATCGCGGCCTGCTTGCGCATCGCCTCATAGGCATTGGCCGATTCGCCGGTCAGTCCGAGCGATGCAGCGCTCTCGGTCTGCGTCGCGGCCAGGATCTGCGAGAAGGAGCCCGAGAGGCCGGCGTACTGGCCACCGCCGCCCATCATGGCGTCCATCGTCGCCTGCCACTCGTCGGGCAGGTAGCGGCGTGCCGCCGGATCGTTGATGAGGCTGGCCATGCCGCGCACGCCGTTGAGGCTGTTGAAGGTCTGCTGCAGCTTCTGGTTCTGCTGCTGCAGCTCGTCGATCTGCTCCTTCATCTGGTCGTACTGCTCTTTCCATTTCGCAATGGTTTCGACATGGTTCATGATGTCCTGCGCGATCGACGCCCCGTCGGTGACGGGGATCTGCGCCGATGCGCTGCCCATGCCGAGCAGGCCACTCATGGCGAGCGCAGCAGCGCCCAGGAACTTCGCAATGCGTTTCATCTTCACTCTCCCTTGCGGATACGGTGGAACTCAGGCAACCAGACGGCCGGATCGGGGCCGAGCTTGGCCACCAGGTCCTCTGCCAATCGAGACGTGGCCGTGTTGCCCGAGAGGACGGCCAGCTCGTCATCGAACCCTCGCAGGTTCAATTGAGCGACGACGGAGTTGTGTCCCGTCTTGATGAGGAATTGCCGGGACTTCTCTCCCAGCGATCGAATGATTTCCCACTCCCGAGTCGTGCAGCCGAAGCCTTCGACGTAGGCCTCGTAGCTGGCCGTCGGGTTGGGCAGGAAGATCTTGGTGGCCGTCTGGTTGATGATCGCGAACGCGATCTTCGAGTCCAGGGCCTGCTGGGGGTCCTGCAGGAACATCACCAGAAAGCCGTCCTGCTTGCGGATCGTCACCAGCTTGTTCTTGCCGAAGTCGCTGAATGCATCGTCGTCCAGCAGCCGCGAGAACTCGTCCATGAAGATGGGCACGCGCCGGCCATCGAAGAGGGCTTCGATGCGGTGCATGAGGTACATCATGGTCGGCGTGCGCGTGTCGTCGTTCTCCAAGAACTCGGTGACATCGAAGCCCACGATGCTGCAGTCGTCGACGCGCAGCGTGTCCTTCTCGTTGTCGAACAGCCAGGCCAGCTCGCCGCGGTTGACCCACTTCTGCAGACGCGCCGCGATGCCGTTGCGCTCGGTCGGGTCCAGAAACTCCAGCACGGCCGCCAGGCGGCGTGCCGGCTTCGGTGCGGCCAGCACGCCGGCGACCGCTTCCGCGATCATCCGATCCTGCTCTGGCGTGAAGGGGCGTTCCGTGTCCTTCGTGAGCTGCTTGATGAGCTTGACGATGAAGGTGGCATTCGCCGGCGTCGGCTCCAGTTGCATCGGGTTGAAGCCGCTGGGCACGCCGTTCTTGAGCGGGTAGTACAGGCCGCCCATCGCCCGCACGGCCACCGCGCCGCCCAGGTCCTTGTCGAACATGACGGCCGACAGCTTCTTGACGCCGAAGTGCTTCTCGGGGAAGCGGTTGAACTTCATCGTCTGGGCCAGCAGGAACATTTCCAGCACGGTCTTGCCGGTACCGGTCTTGCCGATCACGATCGTGTTGGCCAGGTCCTTGTGGTTCGGATCGAGCTTCGCCGCTCGCTTCGCTTCCGCGCCTTCCTCGCCCTTGTGGAAGTTGAAGTAGTAGGGTGCGCCGGAGGTGGTCTCGAACATCGCGACTGCGGGCCCCCACTGGTTATGCCGCAGGCGACCGATCGGGAAGTTGTGGAAGCTGGAGAACCCGGCGAAGTTGCGGCTCGTGATGTCGCCGACACGCACGCGGTACTCGAAATTCCCCGGCAGCTGCGACCAGAACGCGCCGGCGATCCCGACTTCCTCGCGCGCCCACTTCATGCCGGCGTCCGACAGCGCGGCGCCGGCCTCGGCGACGAACTCGTTCAGCTCCTTGTGGGTGTCGCCGCGGATGACCAGGGCCAGGTTGTGCGCGCCCATCACGTAGCGGCTGCTGTGGATGTCATCCAGGGCTTCGGTGATTTCCTCGATCTGCGAGGTGGCCACGTCGCCGGCGTTGACCATGCGCGCCTGCTGCCGTTCCATGCGGCCGGATGCCACGGCCTTGCTCAAGAAGGTGAAGGACTGCGACAGGACGAACTCGAAGGGCATCGCCAGCAGGTCGTTCATCAGGCCTGGCACGGTGATGGCCGGCCATTCCTTGATCGTCACGATGGAGCCGAACTGCGTGCGCGTCGGGCCCTTGAAGGACATCATCCCGCCCTTGCCGAACATCGGTCTGGTCGTGGCCAGGACCTCGCGGATCTCGGCGCGCGGCACGGCGAAGCGGCGCTTCTCGCCGTCGACGAGGAAGGACAGGAATTCCAGCGTCTCCGAGAACATCGCGCCGCGGTGCTCGTAGGTGCCCAGCAGCTCGGGGTCGTAGCGGTCCAGCGCCGCCAGTGCGGTGCTGGCCAGCTCGCGGCACGTTTCCAGCTCGTCGGCCTGCTGGTCCACCAGATCGGCGGCCCTTCTCGTGCCCAGCTTGCTGAAGACGGTATCGAGCAGCCGGGTGGCACGGTTGGCCTGCGGCTGGTAGACGATCGTGAAGTACAGCTCGTTCACCAGCATGCGCGTGTCGGCCATGCGGGCGCGGTACTTCTCGTTCAGGTGCGCGACGAAGCTGCCTTCGTCGAATTCACCTTCCGGGTAGTCGTTGAACTCGCGCCTGACGATGTGCGTCCACAGCGCCACGTTCGGCGAGGCCATGTTCTTCATCCAGCCGTTGAGCTGGTCATGCCAGGCATTGATGTCCTGAATGTCCGCGCTCTCGTGCGCTGCGCCCTGCAGCTTCATCGTCTGGATGTACGCGCCGCTGGCCAGCTTGACCACGTTCTTCGTGACCAGCGACGTGTACGGGATGAACGCCTCGGTGCCGACTTCCCGCTGCAACTGCGCTTGGAATTTGAATCGCTCACCCATTGCAGCGGCCCTCCGCGGTTTGCATGCGGTGCGTCAGGACGTTCCAGACGCAGCGATTCTTCCTGTCCGTCACCTCGCCAGAGCGCCGGCGCTGCAGCACCGCGCTCCGAGGAAGCACCATGCACTTCCCCGCCCTTGTCGGGGCAAGCCAGGCCGCATCGCCGCGGCCCGGCTCTCTCGTTGCCTCACTGGGCATATCAACTCCCTTGCCGCCGTCGCGATGCGGCGGCTATCTGTACTTCTTGCCGGTCAGGGGCGAGAAGGTCACCGCGCCCCAGAAGGACTTGTTCACGCACCTGGCGCTTGTCTTCATCCAGACCCCGATCCCGGCGAAGACGCCGGGATCGTGCGCGCTGACCATGTAGAGCACCGCATGCACCGGCACCGCCAGGAGCAGGTACAGCGGATTGCCGATGCCCAGGAACACGATCACCACCGTCATGAACTCGACGACGAAGGCCATGTACGGGATGCCGAACATGGTGGCTGGACGTGTGAGACCCACGAAGAGCGGGTCTGTGTAAACGTCTTCGACGTCCTGGCTCATGAGGTCAGGACACGCCCGAGATGATGTAGTCCACGATCGTGGCGGCGCCGAAGATGAGCACGATGCCGAGGACGATGTAGATCGCCCAGTTCCAGCTCAGCTTGCCAGCCAGCGCGGCGAGGCCGCAGCCGATCACGCAGATGATGGCGATCGTGCGGGCCAGGCCGCCCGTGAAGATCTCCAGAACCTTGTCGGCAACGCCGTCCCACGGCGCGGCCATCGCCAGCTCCGGGCTCATGGCGACCAGCACCAGAAGCGCAACCGCGAAGACGCTGAGCGTCTTGCGGTTTTGCTCTGCCATGCCGGCCGCATTTGCCTGGAATGCGGACCTGATGCCGGCCCACACGTTCACGAAATTCATAGTTACTCCCTTGACACAGAAAAACCGCGGCCTATTTACTTGGCGGCCGCGTCTTGATGGACAGACTGAAATTGGAGATGTCCCCGTAATTGGCCTCGACGTGTTTCATCAGTCTGTCCAGGCTGGCCCATTCGCGGGGTTTCTTGCGGTAGGTGATGAGTAGGTAATCTCCTGTTTTCCAAGTGAGTGAAACAACGATCCTGTACTTGCCTGATTCCAGGCGAAATACATTGATCGACTTCAACGCGCCTGCGAGCGCGAATTTCTTCAGGTCCTCGTCGGTGAGTTGCCCGAGGTCGGGCGACAGGGGGTTGATGGTGGGCATGGGCTCAGCCTCGCTTGCATGCGCGGCCTCACCCGACAGCGGGGAGAGTTCCGAGAGATCCATAGAGTGGTGCGGCCAGGCATGCGGTTTTGCCTCTGCGATCGTTTTCATTTCGCTTCGGGATAGTCCGGGCTGCCGTCCTTGTTCTCATACGCCTGTTTGCAGCCCTCCTTGAAACCGGAGCAGCTGAAAAAGTCGTACCCGCCTGCGCCCTGTTTACGGCGGTGTACCAGCGGCTTGCCACACTTCCCGCATGCGAAACTCGTTGTGACTGGCGGCTCCTTGGCGATCCTTTCCCCCGGCTTGCCGTCCACGTCTGGCAACGTGACCTTGCATTCCGGGTGTCCAGAACACCCCCAAAAAGCCTTGCCTTTTGCAACGATGCGTCGCAGCGACTTACCGCATGTTGCGCAGGCAAACTTCGGCAATCCGTCCTGCACGCGGCTCAATTCCGCCTGCAGGTCGTCATGCAGTCGTCCCACGACGGATTTATACCCGTCGCGGCCCTGCGCGATCTCGTCAAGTCGCTCCTCCATGCCCCGGGTGAAGCCCGGTTCGACGAAGCTGAACCGGCCCAGCAGCGCGTCCACCACCGCGACGCCCTTCGGCGTCGGGCGGAGGAATTTCTTGTCCACCACCTCCACGTAGCCGCGCTTCGGGATGATGGTTTCCATGATGGCGGCATAGGTGCTGGGCCGCCCGATACCCTCGGCCTCCAGCTTCCCCACCAGCGAGGCCTCGGTGTAGCGCTTCGGGGCCTTGGTCTGCTTGCGCAGCACTTCACCCGACTCCACGCTCACCACGTCGCTGGCCTGGAGCGTCGGCACCGGGTTCAGTGCCTCCGGCTCCTTGTCCTCGTCCGTGTCGTCCCCGGCCATCAGCTTGAGCCAGCCGCTGTAGGTCAGCGTGCGGCCGGTGGCAGTGAACTTCAGGGTGGGCCTGCCCACCTCCGGCGGGTCGGCGCGCAGGCCGGCGGTGTGGACCGCATAGCGCGCGTCGGCGAGCTGACATGCGATGGCGCGGATGCGGATCAGCTTGTAGAGCGCGATCTGCTCGGCGCCCTCGCCCGCCTCCTCGACGTCCCACCGCGTCGGCGTACACGCCGGATGCCCGGCCTGCGCCGCGGCACTCACCTTGAACTTGCGCGGCTCGTCCGCCATGTCCAGGCCCAGCCGGCTCGCCACCGCGAAGATGTCGCCCAGGACCTCCTCGGACACGTTCGGGTTGTCCGTGCGGTGGTAGGTGATGTGGCCCTTGTCGAACAGGGCCTGTGCCAGCTCCATCGTCTTGCCCGGGGTGTATCCCAGGCGAACGCTGGCTGCCTGCTGCAGCGTCACCGTGGTGAAGGCGCCCGGCGGACTGCGCTTGCGCTCCGTCGCCTCGAAATGCTCCACGGTCAGCTCGGGCACCGAGGCGACGCGCTGCGCGAAGCCTTCGTCCATGAAGTACGGGGCGTCCTCGCTCGCGTAGTCCGGCTGGGTTTCCCATAGGGCGTGCCAACTCGATTTCGCGCCCGCGAAATTGAGCTGGACGCCGAAGTGATGCGTCGGCTTGAAGCCGGCGATCTCGCGCTCGCGCTGCACCACGAGCCACACGGCGGGGCTTTGCGTGCGGCCGGCGCTCAGCTGCTGGCCAGCCAGGTCGGAGACGACCGGGCTGACCATGTAGCCCACCATGCGATCGAGCACGCGCCTGGCCTCCTGCGCTGCCACGAGCTGCATGTCGATCGAGCGCGGCGAGGCGAGCGCAGCCTTCACGGCCGTCGGGGTGATTTCCGCGAAGGTCACGCGATGGGGGGATTTCAGCTGAAGCGCCTGCTGCAGATGCCAGCTGATGCTTTCTCCCTCGCGGTCCGGGTCGGTGGCCAGGTAAACCGCGCTGGCCCTGTCGGCCTGCGTCTTCAGCCAGGCCACGCGCTCCTTCGAGCCGGGGTAGCGCTTGCCCTTCTCGCCAGGAATGAGCCTGCCCGGGATGAAGGTGTACTTGGGCCTGAAGTCGGGCGCCTCGACGCCCATCTCGTCTTCGGGCAGATCCCGGATGTGGCCCTTGCTCGCCGCCACGGTCCATCCGTCGCCGAGCCAGCCTTGGATGACTTCGGCCTTCTCCGGCGATTCCACAATCAGCAGTTTCGTCATGGCCGCCTCACTGGTAGACCATCACGCTCTGCGAGGACTTGCCGTCCTCGCCCACGCTGATGACGCCGGTATCGGCCTCGGGCCGCTTCTCGTCGGCGTCTGTGGCGCCGCCGGCCGCAGCCGAGCCCTTCTGCGCGGGCTTCGCAGGCGCCGTGCGGATCACCCGCAGCGGCTGCACCTTCGGCACAACCGGCCCGGCGCCGTCAGTGGCCGCGCCGGCGCTCGCGAGCACCTTCTGCACGTAGCTCGGCTGGCCCGGAAAGTCCGGGCGGAAGCCGGTGCTGAAGTTGCCGCTGTAGTAGCAGCTGAAGGCCGCCTGCAGCGCCTGCTGCTCGTCCTTGAAGGTCGACCTGGCCCGGTCGTAGCACTCCTTCAGGATGCCGCCGCCTGCGCGGATGTTCTCGCAGGCATCGAACGCCTTCGCGTAGTCCAGGCTGTAGCGCGCCAGGTTGTGGCGGTTCACCTGCGCTGCGCCCAGCGAAAAGTTGTAGCCGGCCTTCTCCAGCGCGAGTGCGGTGGCCACCGCCTCGTCCTTGCTGACCGGCTGCCGTTCCAGGCGGCCCCCGACGACGCCGATGGCGAACGGGTTGAACCCGGATTCGACCCGGATCACCGCCGCCATCGTCGTCGGGTGCACGTTCGGCGCACAGGTCTGCGCCAGTGCGAGCACGTCCAGCACTCAGAACCTCACACGGCGCGACGTGCTGCCCTTGATCTGGACCTCGTAGTAGACCGGGCTGCCCTTCACCGGGTCCATCGTGACGATGCGGTCGTAGGCCGGGTAGGACACGTAGCGCACGTCCGAATCGATCCCCTCGTTCGTCCCGTAGCGCACCGTCAGCGTGCCGATCTGCGCGCCCGTGCAGATCTTCTTGCCCTGGCCCTGGCGCATGCCCTGTCCGTCGCCGATGCCGGTGTAGATCACCAGCGTGCCCACGTTCGAGGCGTCCATCACCACTTCGCCGGGCTTCGTCGGGCGGCCGATCGAGTTCGCGCTCGTCGTGGTCGCCGCCGGCGGCTTGGGCATCCCCTGGATCACTTCCAGGCCCGAGGCGAGCGCTTTCGTGCCCGAGGGGCAGTCGTCATAGGGGTTGACGCCCTGCGTCATCCCGGCCTGGCCCTTGGACTCGGGGCATTGCGGGAACGGGTCCTTCGGGTCCTTCGCCTGCCCTTCGAGGAACTTCTGCACTGGCGGCACGCATTGCTGAACGGCCATCGGGCCGTTCGGGTTCGACATGCACAGCAGCACCTGGCAGCCGTACTCGTCGGCCTGTGCGCTCATGCATGCGCAGGCCATCAGCGCGCCTACCAGCGCGGCTTTCTTCATGTTCATGTCCTCTCCTGATGTGTGACAGCATTTGCCGCTCGCGCGGCCGCCTGCAATATAGACGAAAACGCATGTGCAAACTGGACTCTTTAGCACATGCAATGTCAACGCAATGTTTCATGCATCGCCAACAGGAGGTAGAGAAACATTGCGGAGACAATCGTTAATGTTTCAGAGGGAAACCAAGGACATTCGTGGGCGTGCGGAGGTGGTCGCCGCCAGGTCTGGGCGACTGCAAAATGCTTAAAATCGCCTTGTCCGACTCAAATGGCATGCAGGCTTGCATGCCTCCCTCCCTGAATCGGTCGAGGTATCCAACCCTCCTTCGGGGCCATCTGGCCCCTTTTTCTTGGCCCCTTGATCCGCGGGGCGCGGGGCCACAAGCGCCGTCGCCGCATCCCCCTGCTCTCTCCAATGCCTAAAGTGCAGAACACCATGAGCGACGCCGACCAAGAGAACCAGCTGGCCGCGGTACAGGCGGTCATCGATGTGTGGGAGGGCATCCTGCAGGCCCGCATCCGCGCGCTGCGATCGGAGGTATCGCCGGACCAGGCGCGCATCCAGGGACTGCAGCGGCAGCTCTACGCTGCCGCGAACGAGCGCCGAAGCCTGGTGCTGGGCGACGCCCGGCTGCCCGAGGTGACGGCCCGCTACGGCGTCCTCATCGCGCAGGCGCGCCAAGAGGACTGACGCGGTGGCGGACGACACCCGCTTCGCGCTCACGCCCGAAGAAAACGAGAAGATCTTTCAGGAGGACATCAAGCCCTACCTGCTGGCCACCGCCACGCCGGGCATCACCAGCTCGGACGCGCCGGTGATGGTGATGGTCGGCGGCCAGCCTGGCGCCGGCAAGAGCCGATCCATCGCGTCCGTGCGTCTGGATCTAGAGAAGCGTGGCGGCGTCATGGAGATCGCGGCCGACGACCTGCGCAAGTTCCATCCGAAGCACGACGCGCTCATGCGCGCCGACGATCGCACGGCTGCCAGCTTCACCCATGCCGATGCCTCGCTGTGGGCCGAGAAGGCCGAGCGCTTCGCGCGCTCGCAGCGCATGAACGTCCTGCTCGAAGGCACGATGAAGACGCCGGAGAACACGGCCACGAAGATCGCCGAATACCGACAGGACGGATATTTCGTCGAGGCCCGCGTCATCGCGGCGACGGCGATGACCAGCTGGCAGGGCGTGGTCTCCCGCTATGAGCAGCAGAAAGCCATCGCCGGAGCCGGGCGCTGGTGTCCCAAGGAGGTCCACGATGCGGCCGTGGCGGGCGTTTCCGCAACCGTCAGGAAGCTGGAGGAAGAGCGTGCAGTGGACCGGCTGCGCATCGACCGCCGCGGTGCCGAGCAGATCTACAGCAACGCCCTGAAGCCCGATGGCCAGTGGCATCACCAGCCCGCCGGCGCGCGCGTGCTGGACAACGAGCGCAACCGCCCGCCCACGGCCCGCCAGCTGGATGAGTACGTCGCCACATGGGACAAGGTGGCGGCCCTGCAGGACCGGCCCGAGCGCAATGCGACCGCGACCGAGCTGCAGGAGGTGGAGCGCCTTCGGCGCGAAGGCGCGGCGATGCGCGATGCCGCGCTGCTGCGCGAACGCGACGCCGCCGCGGCCGCAGCGCTTCGCTATTCAGCGCCGAAGGAGGCCGTCGCACAGCACCCTCGCCTCGCCGGCGCCTACGGCGCCCTGCAGGCGATGGACCAGCGTGCGCAAGCGCAGGGCCTGGACGATCGGCAGCGCTCCGTCGTCGTCGAGCGTGCACGCGAGCTGATGGCGATGAACATTGAGAAGGGCCGCTACCCAGCCGTCGACGTGCGCGACCAGCGCAGCGAGCGGTCCGAGTCCCAAGGCAAGGACGATTCGCAGGAGCGCTGACGCCGCCCCTGCCCCCTGTTTCACCGGTTGCCACACCCGTAGGAGGAATTGCACATGGCCAACAAGTACGTCCAGATCATGCCGGCCGACGACTGGTACTTCGTCCACGACCGGTCGGATGGCTCGCCGGTTCTCTACAAGCTCATCGGCTGGGCTCTGGATGAGCAGGGAAAGGTGGAGGGCATCGTGGCCGTCAAGGGTCAGGATGGGGCCGCGGTGAACGCCATTCCGCGCGTCCAGGGATCTCGGTACTGCCATGTGTCCCGGTTTTCGGAACGCGAGCGCAAAGCCCTGGAGAGCTTTGCACAACGCGGCTGACGCCTTCGCGCCGGCAGGCCGGCGCTGCGCGCTGCGCTTGCCTCTGAGGGGAAAGCCGGCCAGTCGCGCCGGTCCTCGTTCCTGCGGTCGGCGCGCCTGGCCGGCTATCCCCGCCGCCCTTCGGTTGGCACCCCTGGGGGAGCGGAACTGCCTGCGGCAGATCCGCA
>NZ_JQKD01000066.1 GCF_000745855.1 Xenophilus azovorans DSM 13620 | reverse complement strand
GGCGCTACCGGGCGCTGGCGGCCGATCTGGGCATCACGATGTCCATGAGCAGGAAGGCCAACGCCTGGGACAACGCGCCGATGGAGAGCTTCTTCAAGACGCTGAAGGTCGAGCGCATCTACCAGGTACGCTACGACACGCGTGCGCAGGCCAGGCTGGACATCGTCGACTGGATCGAGGGCTGGTACAACCGTCAGCGCCTGCACTCGGCCAACGGATTCCTCGCCCCTGTGACCTGGGAGAACGCCCAGTTGGCTGCATGACTTGATGTACGTGGAAACGAGGCAGGGTCAGTCCGCCAGGGTGAGCAGGGACTTCGAGGTGCGGGCAGAATGCCATGCACCATGACCCGAATTCAAATGGACCTTCCCGACGCGATCGCGCAGGACGCACAGGCGGCGGGCTTGCTCACCCCGCAGGCGCTGGAGCGGCTGCTGTCGAACGCGTTGGCGCGTCAGCGCGCGGCCGATGCGTTGCTGGGCCTGGCCGGCGAAGTGGCGGCGGCTGGCGTCGCGCCGATGTCGATGCAGGAGATTACCGCCGAGGTGAAGGCGGCACGCGAGGATCTGCGCAAGCGTGCGGATCGTCATTGACACCAACGTCCTGCTGTCTGCCTTCTTGTGGGGAGGCACGCCGCAGCGGTTGATCCAGCATCTGCGCAACAACACAGCCGAACTGGTCGTCACACCGGCCCTGCTCAACGAGTTCACCGCCGTGATTGCGCGGCCGAAGTTCGCGGCCGTTCTGTCGCGCACGACGCGTACGCCGGCTTCGGTCATCGCGCATCTGCGCACGCTGGCCGCAATCGTCATCGATGCGCCACCGCTGCCGCAGCCGGTGTGCCGCGACCCCAAGGATGACATCGTGCTGGCTTGCGCGCTGGCCGCGCAAGCGCAGTTGATCGTCTCCGGCGACGAGGATCTGCTGAGCATCAAGGTTCACGAGGGCATTGCCATCGTCAATGCGGCCCAGGCCGTGGCCATCATCGAGGCGGCGTAGCGCGCAAGCCGCCTCCAGTGGCGAGTTCGACCTGTGGACAATGTCCCCTCATGCGCCAGGTCGGCGTGGCTGATGCCCGTGGCGGCATCGCGTGTAACGGCCAGGGCCGCTCAGGGGCTGGTCCGCGGGGGTGCGCCACAGCACACCGCCGCCGTCGTTTAGCGCCCCCCGAGGTGCGCAAAGGAATGCACGGCCTTTCTCGCCGCCGCGCCAAAGCTCAGCGCGCCGGAATCGTGAAGTAGGTTGCACAAACACCGATTGGGAAGAAGGACCGGCAAGCGGCAGTCCCTACACTCGCGCTCACCCGAGTTTCAAAGCGTGCACTGACCCTGCACCTCCTCCCTGAATCGGGTGAGGTACCCAATCCTCCTTGAGGGCCCGCGATGCGGGCCCTTTTTTCTTTGTCTGCGCCGTCACCGTCACGCGCAGCTGCACTTCTTGAACTTCCTGCCGCTGCCCAAGGGGCACAGTTCGTTGCGGCCGATCCTGGCCCTCGCATAGGCCGCTTCCTGCCGCCGCGCTAAAGCCTTCACCCGCCCGCTGGATGTATTGGCCTGAGCCGATGAGATCGGAATCGGACAGACCAGCAAAGCGGGGGAGGAACGAGCGATGGGATTGGGCTGGCTGGCAGCGGGCGGCGTGGCTGGTGCGCTCGCAGGCGTGTCGCTGATCCTGCGGTGCAGGGCGTTGCAGGGTGCGCGCAAGGCGCGGGCCGTACCCGTTCCCGTGCATGCACCGCTCGCCCTGGGCACGCCGACGGACTTCGCGCAGCCCCGCCCGCGTTGGCGCCACGGCCGCACCGACAAGCTGCCCGAATGGGCCGTGGAGTTCTTCGTCGCCCACTACCGGCGCCACACCAACGGCTACCGCAAGACGGCCGCGCAGTTCTGCCAGTTGCATGGGCATGAGGGTTGGACGGCCTGCGCCAGCACGGTAGCAAAGTACATCAGGAAGGCCGAGGCGCGCGAAGAAGCCGCGAGGACGCGCTGCCGTCATCGGATTCCCGAGCCGCAACCGGCAAATACCGAGTGGTGCCTGGACATGACGGGCAAGGTGGATGTGCAAGGTCGCCTGCACACCGTGCTCGGCGTGATGGACCGGGGCACGCGCGCCTGTTTGTACTTGAAGCGAATGATCGGGCAGGACACGGCGGCGGTCCTGGCGGTCATCCGCCAACTGATCGGGCAGCACGGCACGCCTGAGCGCATCCGCACCGACAACGCCAGCGTGTTCACCTCGGCACGGTTCACCCGGGCCATGAAGGCGCTGGGCATCCGCCATGTGCGCAACCGCCTCGCCAGCCCCTGGCAGAACCGCATCGAGCGCATGTTCGGTACCTTGAAGAGCCGGCTTCAATGGATCAGGCTGCGCGATGGCAGGCATCTGGACGAGCTGCTGAAGACGTGGGTGACTTGGTACAACCACGCCAGACCGCACCAGCACCTGCACGGCTGGACGCCCGCCCAGGCGTGGCAGGGCGTCAACCCCTTCACCACCCGGCCCACCAGGGTCACGCCTTTTCATCCCCAGGTATGGCGCGGCCTGCTCACCGGCTACCTGATCGAGCGCGAGCGATGTTGATCGAGCCAGCCAGCGGAACGAACAACCCAATGAAAGTGCATGCGCAAGGCGGCGTAGGAGTAGCTGCGAGCGCATGCCGGAAATTGCTCAAAAACTAGGCAAGCAACGAACACGAAAGACGCGGCGAAACACTGAAGACCGACCCAGCCGACACCCAGCCGGCCGTGCCGGCTCGAAAAAGCAAGCCCCCGACAGGCCAGCGCAGCGGTGTGCGAGCTTCGTACGGCACACCAGCTAGACTGCCGCGAATGCGGGAAGCCCTCCGCAGCATCGGAATCACGCAAAAAAGATACCAAGAACGATACAGGATCGACCGATGAGAAAAAATCCCAATGAAATCAACACGGTAGACAAAACTTGAAAATCGCCACCTGGAACGTCAACTCCCTCACCGCCCGCCTGCAGCACGTGCTGGACTGGCTCATCGCCAACCCGGTGGATGTGCTGTGCCTGCAGGAACTGAAGATGAGCGACGACAAGTTCCCGCTGGAGGTGCTGCAGTCCGCCGGCTACCACGCCGCCGTGTTCGGGCAGAAAACCTACAACGGTGTCGCCATCCTCAGCCTCTCGCCGGTGCGCGACGTGGCGAAGAACATCGGCGGCTTCACCGACGAGCATTCGCGCGTCATCAGCGCCACGTTGGACACGGCGGCCGGCCCGCTGCGCGTGGTCAACGGCTACTTCGTCAACGGCCAGGCGCCGGGCACCGAGAAGTTCGAATACAAGATGAGCTGGCTGCGCGCCCTGCGCGACTGGCTGCGCGAGGAGATGGCGGCCCACCCCGAACTCGTGCTGCTGGGCGACTTCAACATCGCGCCGGAAGACCGCGACAGCTTCGACCCGGTCGGCCTGGCCGAGACCATCCACCACACCAGCGAGGAGCGCGCGCACTTCAAGGCGCTGCTCGGCCTGGGACTGGTGGACAGCTTCCGCCTCTTCGAGCAGCCCGAAAAGAGCTTCTCGTGGTGGGATTACCGCATGCTCGGCTACCAGAAGAACCGCGGCCTCCGCATCGACCACATCCTGGTGAGCGAGCCGCTGGTGCCGCGTGTGCGCGGCTGCACCATCGACCGCGTGCCGCGCAAATGGGACAAACCCAGCGACCACGCGCCGGTGGTGCTCGACCTCGAGGTGGCTGCCTGATGGGCGCGCCGTCGGCACCGCGCGCCTTCGCACTGGCGGGGGCAGCCGCCCTCCTGCTGGCCGGATGCCATGGGCTGCCCTGGATGAAGAAGGACGAGCCGCCGGCCGCGGCCGCCACGCCCGCGCCGAGCGACGACCTGCGGCCCGGCGACGGGGTCAAGGGCGTGCGCCTGATCACCGCGCAGACGCCGGCCGTCAGGGCCTGGCGCAAGGTCGCGGCGCAGCACATCTACAAGGCCTATCCCAAGCGCATCTACAAGGGCAAGATCCCGCCGCTGGTGTATGCCGTGGTGGTGGTCGAGACCGACGTCGACGCCAGCGGCAAGGTGACCAACGTCACCTTCAGCCGCACCCCCAGCCATGCGCCGGAAGTGCCGCCCAAGATCGCCGCGCTGATCCGCGCGACCTCGCCCTTTCCCAGCCCGGGCAAGCTGGGCGCCCACACCTACGTCGACACCTGGCTGTGGGACAAGAGCGGCAACTTCCAGATCGACACGCTCACGCTCGGCCAGCGCAGCCGGTAGCGGTCAGCGGCCCGCGTCGCCGTCGCCGTCGCGGTCGAGATCCAGCTCCGCGATCTTGCGGGTGATGGTGTTGCGGCCGATGCCCAGCTTCTGCGCCGCCTCGATGCGGCGCCCGCGGGTGAAGTGCAGCGCGGTGAGGATCAGGCGCGACTCGAAGCGGCGCACGAGCACGTCCCACACGTCGTGGCGCCCCTCCGCCAGCAGGGCCTGCGCCTCGCGCTCCAGCAGGTCTTCCCAGCCGGCCTGCGCAACGGGCGCGGCCTGAAGCGGCGCCGGTGCGACCGGCGCCGCAACGACGGCGGCAGGCTCGACGACCTCGGCCACATGAGGCGGCGCGGCAGGCGCCGCGGGAAACTCCGTCGCCGCCCTCGTCGTCACTTCCGGCGGCAGGTCCTTGGGTTCGATCACCTGCGCCGGCGCCATCACCGTGAGCCAGTGGCAGATGTTCTCCAGTTGCCGCACGTTGCCGGGGAAGCCGAAGGCCGCCAGTTGCGCCAGCGCCGCGTCGGAGATGCGCTTGGGCTCGACGCCGAGTTGCCTGGCGCTTTGCTGCAGGAAGTGGCGCGCCAGCGCGGGCACGTCCTCCTTGCGCTCGCGCAGCGCCGGCAGGCGCAGGCGGATGACGTTGAGGCGGTGGAACAGGTCTTCGCGGAAGGCGCCCTGCTTGACGCGCTGCTCCAGGTCCTGGTGGGTCGCCGCGATCACGCGCACGTTGGCCTTCACGGCGTTGTGCCCGCCCACGCGGTAGAAGTGCCCGTCGCTGAGCACGCGCAGCAGGCGCGTCTGCAGGTCGAAGGGCATGTCGCCGATCTCGTCGAGGAACAACGTGCCGCCCTCGGCCTGCTCGAAGCGGCCGCGCCGCATGGTCTGCGCGCCGGTGAAGGCGCCGCGCTCGTGGCCGAACAGCTCGGACTCCAGCAGGTCCTTCGGGATGGCGGCGGTGTTGATGGCGATGAAGGGGCCGCTGGCGCGCGGCGAATGCTTGTGCAGCGCGCGCGCCACCAGCTCCTTGCCCGAGCCCGACTCGCCGGTGATGAGCACCGTGACGTTGCTCTGCGACAGCCGGCCGATGGCCCGGAACACGTCCTGCATCGCCGGCGCCTGGCCCAGCATCTCGGGCGCGGCCTGCATGCGCTCCTCGGCCACCTCCTCGCGCTGGCTCTCGTCCACCGCGCGGCGGATCAGTTCGACCGCGCGCGGCAGGTCGAACGGCTTGGGCAGGTATTCGAAGGCGCCGCCCTGGAAGGCCGACACGGCACTGTCCAGGTCGGAGAAGGCGGTCATGATGATGACCGGCAGGCCGGGATGCTTCTGCTTGATCTTGTCCAGCAGGTCCAGGCCGGAGCCGCCGGGCATGCGGATGTCGCTGACGAGCACCTGCGGGCCCTGCATCTCGTCGTCGTTGGCGGCTTCCAGGGCGGCCAGCACCTCGCGCGTGTTGGTGAAGCTGCGCGTGGGCAGGTCTTCACGCAAGAGAGCCTTCTCGAGCACGAAGCGTATCGATTGGTCGTCGTCCACTATCCAGATCGGCTTCATGCAGTTCCTGTCGTCCTTCCTGCTAAGGCAGTGGTATCACTATCTTGAAATCGGTCCGGCCGGGCTGGCTGTCGCACTCGATCACGCCATGGTGCTGTTGAACGAAAGTCTGCGCCAGCGTCAGCCCGAGCCCGGTGCCGCTCTCCCGTCCCGACACCAGCGGATAGAAGATGCGGTCCTTGATGTCGTCCGGCACACCCGGCCCGTTGTCGATGACATGCAATTCCAGTGCCAGTCGCCACCACTGCTTGTTGAGGATCACCTTGCGCACGACGCGCGTGCGGAAGGTGATCTTCGCGTCGCCCGCCTCGCGCCGCTCGGCCAGCGCCTGCGCGGCGTTGTGGGCGATGTTCAGCGTCGCCTGGATGAGCTGCTCGCGGTCGCCGCGGAACTCAGGGATCGAGGGGTCGAAGTCGCGCTCGATCTCCAGGTCGTGCGGGAACTCCGCCAGCAGCACCGAGCGTACGCGCTCGATCACCTCGTGGATGTTCACGTCGCCCACCACGTGCGGGCGGCGGTGCGGCGCGAGCAGGCGGTCCACCAGCGTCTGCAGCCGGTCGGCCTCGTGGATGATGACCTGGGTGTACTCGATCAGGTCGCGCGCCTGCACCTCCATCTGCAGCAGTTGCGCCGCGCCGCGGATGCCGCCCAGCGGGTTCTTGATCTCGTGGGCCAGGTTGCGGATCAGTTCCTTGTTGGCCTGCGCCAGGCCCAGCAGGCGCTCCTCGCGATCGTGGCGCACCTGCTGCTCCTGCGGCGACATCTCGATCAGGATCTCGCCCTTGCGGTCGGTCTGCGCCAGCGTCACCTGCACCGGCAGCGGCTCCTGGGCGCCGCGGCGCAGGAAGGCCTCGTAGCGCAGCGTCGCGAAGTCGTTGTCGCGCACGCCCTCGATGGCGGTGGCGAGCACGCCGGGCTCCAGGAAGCAGGCGCCGAAGGGGCTGCCCTCCAGTGTGCGGCGCGAGGTGCCCATTGCGTCCTCGAGCGCCGAGTTGGCGAACAGCAGCCGGCCGTCGGCCCGGACCACCGCCACCAGCGTCGCCAGCAGGTCGAAGGGCTGGAAACGCCGGGCCGGCGCGGCCGGCTTGCCGAAGGCCATCAGCGCCCGGCCGGCAGACGGCTCAGTTCACGCTGCAGGCCGGCGATGTCGCTCTCGTTGCGCTCGATCTGCGCCTTCATCTCGGCCACGCGGTCCAGGTACTTCTGGTAGTTCTTCTCGTTGCCCTGGCGCTCGGGCTCGCCGTTGTTGTATTCCTTGAGCAGCTCCGCCTGGCGCGACTGGGCCTTCTTCAGTTCGGACTCCAGCACGGCGCGCGCGTCGCTGTCGCGCTGGCGCTGCTCGGTGCTGTCGACCTTCGGGCTGCCGGCCGGGGACGAGCCCCCGGCGCGCGAACCGCCGCCCGAGGACGATGCCGAGGCCGCGGGGCGCGTGCCCTGCACGATGGTGACGTTGCCGCCCTCGACCAGCTTGCAGCCGCGGCGCTGCGCCTCGGCGGTGTTGTTGGTGTATTCGTTGCCGCAGCGCCAGACACGGTCCTGCGCCTGGACTGCCGTGCCGGCCAGCGCGGTGGCGATGAGCAGTGCGGTGAGGGAAAAGATCTTCATGTTCCGGGGCCAGTGAAGCGGAAGGGAGACTTGCATTTTCTTGCAATTCGAGGGAGCACCGATCCGGCGGTTCCCCCTGAAAAGGAAAAAGGACGGCCGAAGCCGTCCTTTTGCCACACCAGCCCTGCGCGCGGCGGGCCGACCCTGGGGCGCTTACAGCGAGTAGTACATGTCGAACTCGACCGGGTGCGGCGCCATGCGGAAGCGCGTCACCTCCTGCATCTTCAGCTCGATGTAGGCGTCGATGAAGGCATCGGTGAACACGCCGCCCTTGGTCAGGAAGCCGCGGCCCTTGTCCAGGTACTCCAGCGCCTGGTCCAGGCTGTGGCAGACGGTGGGCACCAGCGCGTCCTCTTCCGGCGGCAGGTGGTACAGGTCCTTCGTGGCCGCTTCGCCCGGGTGGATCTTGTTCTCGATGCCGTCCAGGCCGGCCATCAGCAGGGCCGAGAAGCACAGGTAGGGGTTGGCCAGCGGATCGGGGAAGCGGGCTTCGATGCGGCGCGCCTTCGGGTTGCTGACGAAGGGGATGCGGATCGAGGCCGAGCGGTTCTTGGCCGAGTAGGCCAGCTTCACCGGCGCCTCGAAGCCCGGCACCAGGCGCTTGTAGCTGTTGGTGCCCGGGTTGGTGATGGCGTTGAGCGCGCGGGCGTGCTTGATGATGCCGCCGATGTAGTACAGGGCCGTGTCCGAGAGGCCCGCGTAGCCGTCGCCGGCGAACAGGTTCTTGCCGTCCTTCCAGATCGACTGGTGCACGTGCATGCCGGAGCCGTTGTCGCCCTGGATCGGCTTGGGCATGAAGGTGGCCGTCTTGCCGTAGGCGTGGCAGACGTTCCAGATCACGTACTTGAGCTTCTGCGTCCAGTCGGCGCGCTCGACCAGCGTGCTGAACTTGGTGCCGATCTCGTTCTGGCCGGCGCCCGCCACCTCGTGGTGGAACACCTCGACCGGGATGCCCAGCGATTCGAGCACCAGCGAGATCTCGGCGCGGATGTCCTGGCTGCTGTCGACCGGGGGCACGGGGAAGTAGCCGCCCTTGACGGTCGGGCGGTGGCCGCTGTTGCCGCTCTCGTACTTCTTGCCGGTGTTCCAGGGGGCTTCATCGACGTCGATCTTGACGAAGCTGCCCGACATGTCGCTGGCCCAGCGCACGTCGTCGAAGATGAAGAACTCGGGCTCGGGGCCGAAGAAGGCGGTGTCACCCAGGCCGGAGGCCTTGAGGTACGCCTCGGCCTTCTTGGCGATGGAGCGCGGGTCGCGGTCGTAGGGCTTGCCGTCGGCCGGCTCCAGCACGTCGCAGGTCAGGTTGAGGGTGGTTTCCTCGAAGAAGGGGTCGATGACCGCCGTGTTCGGGTCGGGCATCAGCAGCATGTCGGAGGCCTCGATGCCCTTCCAGCCGGCAATGGAGGAACCGTCGAACGCGTGGCCGGCCTGGAACTTGTCCTCGTCGAAGTGGGACACCGGCACCGTGACGTGCTGCTCCTTGCCGCGGGTGTCGGTGAATCGGAAGTCGACGAACTTGACCTCGTTTTCCTTGACGAGTTTCATGACGTCGGCGACGGTCTTGGCCATCAGGTTTCTCCTGGAAGGGATGGTGGGTTGAGTGAAGGACAGCGGCAGGGGATGCAGTTTCTGTGCCATTGCGGGGCGCCGTCAGGCCCGCTGGCGGGGCGCCGGAGCGCAGGCGCGGGGCCGCAAATGCACCAATTGTGTGCTCAATTCGTCATCGCACCAATTCGGGGCCGATGCGCGCACCAAAACCGTCCAGGCCGGTGCGAAGCTGCGCGTAAGCCGCATCGAGGCGAGTCGTGTCGCCCTTGACGCCCAGTTCGATGTGGCGCCCGTACTGCGGGTGGTCGACGCTGGGCAGGCTGAACACCTTGACGCCCGGGTGGTCGCGCTCCACCGCCTGCATCAGCGGCGTGAGGCTGGCCTCCATGGCGCCGAAGACGATCACGGAGCGCTCGCTCACGCCCGCCGGGCGGGCCAGGTGCGCGTAGCGGGTGTCCAGCACCCACTCGATCATCGGCCAGGCCATGACCGGGAAGCCGGGCAGGAAGTGCACGTCGCCCACGCTGAAGCCCGGGATCTTGTTGTACGGATTGGGAATGATGGCGGCACCGGCCGGGAAGACGCCCATGTTCAGCCGGTGCACGTTGTCCGGCCGGTCCGGCTCGTAGGGCACGCCCTGCTCGCGGGCGGTGTCCTGCATGCGCTCGCGGATCAGCGCCTCGGCCTCGGGGTGCAGCGCCAGCGGCACGCCCAGGGCGGCGGCGGCGCACTGGCGGGTGTGGTCGTCGGGCGTGGCGCCGATGCCGCCGGTGGAGAAGACGACGTCGCCGCCTGCGAAGGCGCGCTTCAGCACGGCGGTGATGCGCGCCGGATCGTCGCCCACGTACTCCGCCCAGGCCAGCGCGAGGCCACGGGCGCCGAGCAGTTCGATCACCTTGGACAGGTGCTTGTCGGCGCGCTTGCCCGAGAGGATCTCGTCGCCGACGATGATCAGGCCGAAGGCCGGAGATACGGTCATGGCGCGCCCTCCTGCGGCGGCGGCAAGACCGCCGCATCGGCGTCGGCTGCCGTCGCCGCCAGCCCCGCGCGCTGCGCGCGCAGGCGGGCCAGCGCGTCCAGCCCGTAGTGGGCGAACCACAGGGCGGAGAAGGCGAACACCAGCGTGTAGATCCAGATCGCCAGCGGCACCAGCAGGAAGAAGGCGGCGGCGAACAGCAGGCCGGAGGCCCACACGATGCTCGGCGCCGCGCCCAGCAGCCCGCACAGCACGCCGATGCCCAGCAGCGGCCAGCGGTGCGCGCGCAGCAGGGTCTCGCGCTCCTCGCCGCTGGCATGCTCGGCCAGGGCGTCGTAGCTCATCACGCGGGCCGTGAGCCAGCCCCAGATGAGGGGAGGAAGCACCAGCACCAGCGGCGGCACCAGCCACAGCGGCATCGACACCACCAGCGCCACCACCGCCACAAGGGTCAGGCCGATGGAGCGCAGCACGCTGCCGATGAAAGAGGCGCCATGCCGCTGCTCCAGCGCCGGGAAGCGCCGCTCGCCCACCAGCCGGGTCAGGGACGGCGCCATGAAGGCCGCCACCACGACCAGGCACACCAGCACCAGCATCGGCGTGACCGCCAGCACCACCACCAGCGGCGCCAGGACGTTGCGCACGTCGCCGCTGAACAGGCCCTGCAGCCAGCCCCAGAAGCTGGCCAGGAGCGGCCAGGCGTCCAGGGCATCGCGGGTCCAGGCGACGGCGGCGTCCCAGTACAGCCAGGCCAGGCCCAGCGCGAGCGCGGCCATCAGCGCCAGCGGCAGCAGCGACAGGACGATGACGCGGGGGTGCAGGCAGTAGGCGACGGCACGCCAGAAGGAGTCGAGCAGCAGGCGCATCGGGTCGAGCATACCTGCCATGGACTCAGGCCCGTCCGGCCAGCCGCTTCAGTCCCAGCCACTGCTGCGCCCAGAAGCCGCGGCCGTAGTCGCGCACACGGCCCTGCGCGTCGGGCTCGACCTGGTCGCGGATGCCGGTGGGCTCGTAGCGGGCGGAGAAGTCGGCGCTGCCAAAGAGCATGTCCCACCAGGGCAGCAGCACGCCGAAGTTGCGCCCTCCCAGCGTCCTGGGCCCATGCGACTCGTGCCCGACGCCGATGGCATGATGCAGGCGATGGAAGCGCGGGCTGATCCACAGCCGCTCGCCCAGCCGGCCGAAGGCCAGCCGCAGGTTCGCGTGCTGCAGGCTCTGCGATAACTGCATCAACGCGACGGCGGCGACGAACTGCCCCGGCGCCACGCCGATGAGCTGCGCCGCCGCGACGACGACGGCGTCGTGGATCAGGTCGTCCAGCAGGTGGTTGCGGTCGTCGCTCCACATGGTCATCTGCCGCTGCGAGTGGTGCAGCGCATGCAGGCGCCACCACCACGCGAAGCGGTGCTGGCCGCGGTGGATGAGGTATTCGACGAGGTCGAGCACCACCAGGTAAAGGACGAAGGCGACCCAGGGGATGTCGGTGACGCCCGGCCAGAGCTCGTCCAGGTGCAGCGTGCCCCAGCCCCGGCCGCGCAGCCAGCCCAGCACCACATCGAACAGCGGCGTGACGAGGAAGAACAGCGCCAGCCGGAACAGCCCCAGCCGGTGCACGAGCGTGTAGATCACGTCCACCCGCACCGCCTGCCGGTCGCGCACCGGCTCCACCGGGCGCCAGCGCTCCAGCGGGCCGATCACCGCCAGCAGCACGGCGATCTGGACCAGGCCCACCAGCAGCCAGCCGGTGGCGTCGAAGGCGTCCTCCGCCCAGCCGCCCAGGCCGGCGGCATAGACCAGCGGCTGCACGACCGCCTCGAACAGCCATTGCTGCGCGAGGTCGAACGCATCGCTCAGCCACTCCATGACGGCGCTCAGGGGTGCGCGGCGATCCAGGCCGCGTAGTCGGGATGCTCGCGCAGCGTGCGGAAGCAGAAGCCGCGCTCCTTCAGCCCCACGATCAGCGGCTCCAGGTCGGCCGGCGCCCACGGGTCCTGCCGCGACCAGATGCCCAGGTGCGCCAGCAGGATGTCGCCGGGCCGGATGCGTTCCAGCGCCTGCGCCAGCAGCTGGTCGTTGGGGTACTTGTCGCTGGGCAGCTCGTCGCCCAGGAAGCCGGCCGGCGACCACCCGACATGGGCAAAGCCGCACTGGCGGGCAGCCGCCAACAGCTTCGGCGAGGTCTTGCCGCCCGGCGCGCGGAAGAGCGGCAGCGGCTTCCTGCCCGTGATGTGCTCCAGCCGGTCGGCCGCCTTGGCGATGCTCTCGCAGTACTGGGCCGCGCTCCAGGTGAAGGTGCGGCCGGCGAAGGCGCCTGCCGAGGGCCGGATACGGAAGCGCGGCGTGAACGTGGCCCCCACGCTCCCCGCTGCGCGTGGTTCGCTGTCCCCCGAGGGGGCGCTCGCCGCCTTGGGGCGGCCCGGCGGCGGCTCGATGCCTTTCTCGTCGCCGCGCCAGTAGGCATGGTCATAGGTGTGGGAGGCGAACTCGTGCCCTTCGGCCGCCCTCGCCTTCCACCACGGCGCCCAGCGGTTGTCCAGGCTGTCGCCGCCGTCCTGCGTGCGCTCGGCGGCGGCGAAGAAGGTCACGCGCACCTGCTGGCGCCGCAGCACCTCGGCCACCAGCGGTGCGATGCCCATGTGCCCGGTGTCGAAGGTCAGGTAGACCGGCTTGTCGCAGCCGCTGCCCTGCACACCGGCGCCCGCGGGCAACGCCGCCGCCACGCACAGCGCCGCGGCCGCCAGCAGGCGGGGGAGGTCAGCGGCGGCGGGCATGATCAAGCGTCCACACGCCATGAGGCGAGCGGCCGACGCCGATGGTGCGCGAGACCTTGCCGGCGCTCAGGTCCACCACGCTGAGCTTCTTGGCCCAGCGCGAGGTGACGTACAGCGTCTTGCCGTCGGCCGAGACGTCCATGCAGTCCGGCCCGCCCGGCACCGGGTAGGTGGCGCTGACGGTGAGCGTCGCGATGTCGATGCGGCTGATGCTGTTGGCCACCCGGTTGCTGACGAAAACCGACTTGCCGTCGCCTGCGCTGCGGAAGGCATGGGCACCCTTGCCTGTCAAGATCTTGCCGATCAGCTTCGGCTCCCTGCCCGCCACGTCGAAGACCTGCACGCCGTCGCTGCCCGTCAGGCCCACCAGCAGCGTGCGGTCGCCGTGGATGCCGTAGATGTCCGCCGGCATCGGGCCGGTGGGCATGCGCCAGCGGATCGTCTGGGTCGGCAGGTCGACGGCGATCAGTTCGTCGCTGTCCTGCATGGTCACGTAGGCCACGGTGCTGCTGTGGTCGATCCAGATGTGGCTGGGCGTCTTGCCGGTGGCGATGCGCCTGGCCAGTTGCAGGCTGCTGCCGTCCCAGCGGTAGACGTCGACGTGGTTCAGCCGGTTGGCCGCCGTCACGAACCACTTCATGTCGGGCGAGAACTGCAGCTGGTACGGATCGATGATGCCGTAGAGGGTGCGCTGGACGCCGCCGGTGCGCGGGTCGAAGAAGGTGAGCGAGTCGCCGGCGGAGTTGGCGACGATGACGGAGCGCTCGTCGGGCGTCATGTAGATGTGGTGCGGCTCCTTGCCCACCGCCACGCGCGCGCGCTCCGTCCAGCGGGCGGGATCGATCAGGCTGACCGATGCATCGAGCGAATTGAGCACGAACAGCGGAAGCGCCGGCGGGGCCGGCTGGGCCGGCTGGGCCAATGCCACGCCGAGCATCCACGAAAAAGCCGCCCCGATGGCGGCCTGCTTCAACAACCCGGGCAAACACGGCTCCCGCACGAAGTGGCTTCGGCCAGCTAACGCCGCTGCCCCCCTGCGGGTTGACCACGCAGCCGGCGTGGCGGCGCCGGATCATGCCGGCCGCAACAGCGCCAGCGCGCCCTCGTCCAGCCACCGCCACTGGCCCGGCGCCAGGTCCGCCGGCAGGGCCAGGCCGCCGATGCGGCTGCGGTGCAGGCCCGCCACGCGGTTGCCCACCGCCGCCACCATGCGCTTGACCTGGTGGTACTTGCCCTCGGTGAGCGTCAGGCGCAGGTGGCGCTCGTCCACCCGTTCGGCCGCGGCGGCGCGCACGGGGCGTGGGTCGTCGTCGAGCACCACGCCGTCGCACAACCGCCGCATCTGGTCCGGCGTGAAGTCGTGCACGCCCTGCACCTCGTAGACCTTCGGGACGTGCCGCTTGGGCGAACTCATCCGGTGGATGAAGGCGCCGTCGTCGCTGAGCAGCAGCAGGCCGGTGGTGTCCTGGTCGAGCCGGCCAATGGCCTGCACGCCGTCGGTGCCGCCCTTGGCCGGACGCTGCCGCAGCGGCGCGGGCAGCAGCGTGTAGACGCTGGGCCAGGCCGAGGGGCGCTGGGAGCATTCGATGCCGGCCGGCTTGTGCAGCATCAGGTAGGCCTTGGCGTGATACGCCCACGCCTCGCCGCGCACCATGAAGGGCAGGCCCTCGCGCGCATCGACCTCGGCGGCCGCGTCGGTCAGCGTGACACCCTCGACGCTCACGTAGCCCTGCTGCACCAGCCCGGCACAGACGCGCCGCGTACCGAAGCCCTGGCGGTAGAGCAGTTCCTGGATCTCCATCGGCGTGGTCGCCACGTCGCCGCTCAGGCCAGCAGCAGACCCTTGCGCCGCAGGCCCTGCAGCGCCAGCGCCACCTGCTCGCGGGCGAAGGCCTCGGATTCCGCCTCGCCGGTCACGGGCTGGCCGTCCTTGATGAAGCGCAGGCGCTCGGCGCGCGCCTCGGCCTGCAGGTGGGCCGCCAGCTGGGCATGGTCGCGAGCACCGTCGAGCATGGGCAGCAGGCAACGCTCCAGCAGCGACAGGCCGACCGACTCGTGCCACTGGTTGCACACCAGCGCGGTGGGCGCGGTCAGCGACGCGAGCGTGGGCGACTGCCGCACCGACATCAGCGCCTGGGGCTTGTCCGGCACCTGGGCCGCCGTGATGACCGGCGAGCGACGGAAGCGCACGGCGCCGATGATGAGCAGTTCCTCCAGCATGGCCAGCACCGGCGCTTCGACGGCGGCGCGCGGCTCGCCGACGCGCGAGGACACGGCGTCGACCAGCGCATCGACCGAAATCGTCGCCGGATGGCGCTCGTCCAGCACCTGGGCCACGGCCTTGTGCACCGGCAGGCGCAGCGTCACGCGCAGGCCGCGCTGCGCGGTGGCGGGCTGCTCGTGCGTGTCGAGCGTGAGCGGCTGCCCGTCGGCCGCGGCGAAGACCCCGGCATAGTGCAACTGCCGCAGCCGGTCGCGGTCCAGACGGTAGCGAACCCCGGCCGCGCGCGCCTGCGGCACCAGCAAGCTCTGCCGGAAGGTGCGGTTGACCAGGAAGTCCAGGTACTGCTCCATCATGATCTGGCTGCCGCCGCATTCGCGCAGCAGCGGCTCGCGCACCTTCTCGCCGTAGTTCTGCACGAACATCGTCGAGGGCTCGGCATCGCACAGGTAGGCCAGGCCCTGGTCAGCGGCGTGCTGGACGAACTCCTTGAAGTAGCACGGCGCGTTGCACGGCTCCAGGAACTCGTGCAGCAGGTACGACTCGTTGGAGCCGCGCACAATCGGCATCGTCTCTTCCAGCGTCTTTTTGAGCACGCTGTCCGGCCGCGCCGACTGCTCGAGGAATTCGAGCATGCCGCGCGCGTAGGCCAGCTTTTCCTGCGGCGCGTCGCGCGGGCCGCCGCGCAGGATCATCGCGTCGCGCACGATCTCGCGCGCCTTCCAGCCCGGGTAGACGTTGTAGCTCACGTAGGCGACGCCCGTGGGTGCCAGGTTGCGCGCGCACACGCGCAGGATCGCCTCCTGCACCTGGGGCGGCACCCAGCTGTAGACGCCGTGGCAGATGATGTAGTCGAACGTGCCGAAGCTGTCGTCGATGTCGGCGATGCTCAGGGCACGCATCTCGACATTGCTCACCCGCATGCGGGCCTGCGCCTCCTGGCCGAGCCGGATCTGCACCTGCGACAGATCCACGCCGACCACCTTGGCCAACGGATGCCGCGCGCCCATCGGCAGGAGGTTGCCGCCGGCGGCGCAGCCCAGTTCGAGCACGCGCGCCTTCGCCGGCGCCGGCGCCTCCAGGCCGAACAGCCAGGCCAGCGCCTCCAGGTGCTCGATCGACGTCTGAGGGAAGGGGTGCGAATCGTAGGGCACCTCGTCGTAGTAGCTCGTGAGCGTGCGAGTCAGCGTATCCGTCATCCCTTGTCCTCCTCAGTTGAAACACCCGTGCACAAAAAAGCCGGGTGCCTTGGCACCCGGCCATTCGATTGTGTGGTGGGCTGGGGTCACTCACATTTCCTGGGGAATGTTGCTTTTCTCACGAAAGTTACCCGGCAAGTTACCCGGTCAGCACCACGTCTAACAATCTTACCGAAAGCGCCACCGGATACATTCGCCCGTTTCGCTCACCATCGCAGGCATGGGGACAGCCGTCCCTGACAACCTGATGTCGAAGCGCCCAGCCATCCACGTGGTCACCTGCCTCTGGACTGCACACTTCCCAGCCCGCGCCCGCGCGGGTGCCCGATTCGCTACCCTGGCACCATGCCCGACCACCCCACCGACCCTTCGGCCGAACGCGCCTTCGCGCACGCGCAGCAAGAGGCCGACCGGACCTACCTGCAATCGATCATCGACCGCCGCACGAACTTGGTGGACGCCGCCATCGCCGACAACCTCATGACGATCTTTCCGCGCGCGTTGCCCGGGACGGCCATGGAGGCGATGTTCGAGCGCGCCTGCCACGTCTACACCATCGCTGTGGCGTCAGCCGGCTATGCATGCCTCACTCGCGAGGTATGCCGCGCCGCGAGCGAGGGGACGCTGGGAGAACTGCAGGACCACTTCGAGGCCGACCGGGAGGACGACGAGGATCAATAGGTGGCACAGTGGCCGAGATCAGGTAACTTCGGCCGATGCGCTTTGCGATCCCCTCCGTCTCCCTGGCACTCGCCTTGGCCGCCCTGCCTGCCGCCGGGCAGCAAGTCTACCGCTGCGAATCTGGTGGCAAAGTGGCCTACTCCGATGCCCCCTGCATCGGCGCCAAGGTCATCGACGCCACCCCCACCCAGGGCATGGACAAGATGGCCGGCCGGTCACGCAAAGGTCGAGAGGTCCAGCGCTCCGAAATGAACCGGCAGTTCGACGAGGCCCTTCACCCACTTCACGGTCGGTCTCACGAAGAAATGAACGTGTTGCGCAAGCGGGTGTACTTATCCGGCCGAGATCGGCAGCAATGCGTTCGCCTGGACGGTCTTCTGCCGACTCTCGAAGCCGACGCCGCGCGCGCCACTGGCCCAGCCAAGGCTCGCGCCGATGTGGACCTCTACAAGGCCAGAAAGCAGTTCTTCGACCTCAAGTGCTGATTCGCCGCTTGCGGAGCCGAAAGATGGGGGGCGCATTCATCCGCTTGAAACCCCATTCGTCTGGGCATTCACGCTCCTGTTGGCGGGTCCGCTCTCGTGGCCGCGAAGGCAATGGTGCCTGCCGCCGTGACCACAGCAAGACGCGTCTCGGCCGCCAATTTGCGATAGCTGTCTTTCGCCCAATTCGCATACTTGTTGTCCAAGTAGGCAGCCTCCCCAAGAAGGCCACAGAGAATTCGGCTGAGACGCGCACGCTCGCCAGGATCGGTCTCTGCAACAAGTCGCTGCTCAACGCGGCGCGCCTTGAAAAAGCGGGCGTCGGGCACTGCCAACTTTCCGTCGGCGATAACTACGCCCGTGACGTGCTTGGGCTTCCCCTTACGAAACACTCGGCTCTTCGAGGCGTGAAGGCGCTGGGCATGAGCAGCGACTATGGAGTCAACGCGCCGACCCAGGCTCGGCGGGATTTGCGGCCCAGAGAAAGTCAAATCGTCGACGTAGCAAGTGAAAACGAGACCAAGTTCTTGCGCCAGCCGGTGCAAGGCATCAAAAAGAGGCTTGTTTGCGTATACCGACATGATCGGGCTCGCTGGACTGCCGGTCGGAAGGCAACCCAGTGCCTCCGGGGTAGCGCGAAAGCAGAGTAGTCGAGCGAGCAGGTGTGCGACATCCGCTGCGCACTTCATCTCCCGAAAGAAGAAGTGGTAGACGTGTGCGTGCGTCGTTGATGGGTAGAAGTTTTCGATGTCGAAAGTAGCGATCTCGTCACCATGCTGGTGTGCCGCAGCATTGGTCCGATAGGACCGCCCCTTGACGGCGGCGTGCGCATATTCCACGAGCAACACCCGCGACAACAAATCACCGATCCGTTGATGAACGCGCTTTAGCGCCTTCTTCGGCTCGGCGACGTCACGGGCCTTCGTTCGCTTGCCCGTGAACTCACAGACAGAAGCTTCCAATCTAAACTGACGATATTGACCATCCTCACTCAGGTCGACTAGATCCCGCTGTTTGAGCAACAGCACAGAGGCCAACTTCGCCTTCGACCCCACCTTGAACAACGCGCATTGATTCAAGGCGTAGCCAGCCATATCACGCCTTCACGGGAACGTTCTTCTTCCTCGCGGTGCGGGATGCCCAGTCGAGCAACGTCAGCACCTTCTTCCCGACGGACGTGCGAACGGCTGAGGTAAAGCGATTGGCGTCCAAGCTCTCGGAGAAGAAGAGCAACGAAGACATAGGAATGTCAAATCGCTCGGCGTACTTCGCCAAAACTTCCAGTGACGGAGTCTTCTTGCCTGATTCCACTTCCGAAAGGAACGAGTTCGAAACGCCCAACTCATAGGAAAGCTGGGTCTGCGTTAGATCGTGATAGACACGGATGAGTCGGAGCGCTTCGCCAAGCATTGGCTCTCCTATTCCTTAAAAGAATCGAGGTAAGTCTCAGACTACGAGTGGTGCTGCCACCACGTGTAGGCCTTGACGGCGAGATCGAGCAGGCGCCCGACACCTCCGACAAAGTTCATGCACGCGTGCAGCAGGGCAAGACTCGAAGGTCGCTGCTTTTCGCAGCTTCCATCGCGCCGCCCTCCTGCACTCTCGTTACTCTTCGACAGCCGTGCTCCGGCGGGTTTCAGTTTTGACATAGTTCTCCTTCAAGAACAGTGTTGACAAAGCGACCTGGAGCAGGATTGCCCTAGGCCTCTCGCACGCCCACCAACTGTCAAAACAAGAGAGAAGCACGACTCTTTCCCTCGGCTCGATTAACGCGTCGGGCTCTCGCCGACGCGCCTATCCCCTGCAACCGGAAAGACACGCATGGGACGGATTAGAAGCTTGCGCCTCCACGGAGCTTTCACTCCACCAATCGCGAGATTGGATCTCTTACCGCTGCAGCGGAGTATGGGGGAAAGTTTTTCTGGTGTCAACAAGAAAATTCGCCTGGAGCGAACCTTTTTCCCGCCACTCCCACCCGTGCGCCCATACTGACGCCCGACGCCGCTGACGCCAATGTCGCCCTCGCTGTACCGGCAAGCTGCCGAGTTGGCCGGCCAGGCTGTATGGCCCACAATGGGCTATGAAGCTTGGTCGGGTGGCGGAGCCGAACATGCGCCTGTTCTGTCCTCGGCCTTCACCAACTCGGCAGTCCCGGGGTCGTAGATGTAGCTGGTGATGCTCCCATCCTTGATGCGCGCGACGGCCTCGTCGATCACGAACAGCGGAACAAGAAACCATTCCTCGGGCTGCACAGGATGACCAAAGCGGTCATTGATGGTGATGTTCAACCGCGCAGGGGCGAACAGCCTGTGGAACAGGTTCTCCATCCGGGTGCGGTTGATGCCCGCGAGCTTGTAGGTCGCTACCACTTCGACCTTCGCCAGCAGGTAGGTGGAGTCGTGTTCGGCGTTGGCGATGCGCGTCTCCACCCTGCCCCCAGTCACGCCGACCTTGTGGATGATCTCGCGGTGCTGCGCGACATAGGGATGATCGGAGAGGGAGCGCAGGACGTAGATCGTGCCGCTTTCGACATCATCGGCTTCAAGCTCTCCGCCGAAGGAGAGTTGCCCGCTCTCGGGCGAGGCCAGCCGCCGCGCGGCGGGGTCGTTGTAGAACGCTCGCTGGAGCGAGCGCAGCAGCAGATTGCTCTCGGTGCCGTTGGAGAAGATGAGGCGCAGGCGGCGGTCCACTTCCCCGGCGGTGGTCTTCAATGGCTCGCCGACCTCGGCAACGTAGAGCGTAATGCCATCGAGAACGAAAAAGTCCCCGGCCTCAATCGCGCGGCGGCCCGCTTCGATGGGCTGGGACTGGCGCATACCGGTTTTGACCTCCGCTTGCACGCGCTCGAACAAGGGTCGAAAGGTCTCGAAGTCCTCGCAGGGCTTGCGATCCGCGATCTCCTCGGCCGCGCGCTTGTCGGCGCTGGTGCGGACATGGCGTAGAACCGTGATGTCGTCCGCCTCGGCTACGCCCGCCAACTCGGCAGCCAGGTCGTCGACATCGATGGCCTCATCTCCCGGCACGGCAGTGGCTGTCGCAGCGGCAAGCAAGCCCTGATAGTCCAGCGGCTCAAGCAGGGCGCGGCAGTCCGGCAGCGCGCGCAAGCGGTCCAGACGCACGGCATACAGGCGCTCGAATATGTCGCAGTCTTCGCCATGCTGCGGCGCACGGCCGTGCTGCTCTGTGAAGCGTTGGATTTCCTCGAAGCCCGCGATGACGCGCTCCTCACTGGCCGGCCGTCCGCCCTTCTTTTCAGGCGGTGCGAACTCAGCAAGCTCCGCAGCGAGTTCGTCAAGATCGGAGTTACTCATAGCGTCCCTCCGCCTTGAAGCGCATGAAGGCGGCCGCGCCTTCGGCCATGCGTCGCTCCCAGGCATCCTGAGAATCGAGCGCAGGAATGCGGCCGCGTTCCTTCTTAAACTGGACGGCGCGAACGGCCATCTCCTTCGCCTCGTCCGGCGTCAGGCTCGTGCGCTTGGCCGAGATGGCCGCCGCGACCTGCTTCAAGCTGTCCTCGCTCATGGTCTTGGCAAGGATGGCGTAGGCTTCCCCGAAGGGGTTGATGCGGTCGATCAGGTCGATGTCCAACTCGCGCACGTCCATCGCGAAGCGGCGCACGCCGTCGATCAGGGCGGTGTTGGGCGACCCATCGCTCTCGCCTTCGGTGACAAGCCGCTTGGCCTGCTGCGTGAGGTTGAGGGCGGCGATGGCGTGCTGGCGCACGGCCTCCTGATCTTCGGCGTCAAGCTCGGGATACTTGTCCTTGATGATCTTGCCCATGCGAAC
>NZ_JQKD01000065.1 GCF_000745855.1 Xenophilus azovorans DSM 13620 | reverse complement strand
CAATGACAGCTACCGCATCACGCATGCCACGGCCAACTCGAAGAAACGTATCAGGGCTCGCGAGCAGGAGCGCAAGGAGGCCAAGGCGCCACCGGCAGACCTCGCCTGATCAACGCTGCGAAGGGACAAGGCGCTGCGGGCTTCGCCCTGCGCGCCCTCTAAGACCGAACATCAAGCAAAGCAAGAAAGGAGGAAACAGCTACAGTTATCCACAGTCGGCAACCACGAGGCCGGCTTCCATCCCCGGGTCAAAGTTCAACCGGCAGGGTGGGTCAAAGTTCAACCGGCGCCGACATTCCAGTTGGTCAGCCGCCGCTATGAGCGCGGCTCGATGCTGGTGACCAGCAACCGCTCGGTGGCCGAGTGGGGTGGCGTGTTCGGTGATGCGGTGGTCGCCACAGCGATCCTGGACCGGCTGCTGCACCACAGCCACGTGATCACGATCCGCGGCGACAGCTACCGCCTCAGAACGAAGCGCCGCGCTGGCCTGGTTAACCAGGCCAGCGCGAATACCGAAGCGACAACGAACTGATCATCAACCGGGGGGCAGAACTCAATGTCGTCAGGGGGCCAGATCTGGATGGCGCTTGACAGGCCGGCCCGGCGGATCGTTGCGGCCGTGTCGGCCTGCGCAGTCGCAGCCCCTTGATCTCGTCCATCTGCGAGTTCAGAAGGAGATAACGGATGCGCTACGCCTACCAGCGTGACGGCTGGCGCCTTGAACTGTGAACACGCGCAGGATCTCGATCGTCTGGCCTCGCACGCGGTACGGCACGAGGTAGCGTGTCTTCAAGCCAATCAGCTCGCGGGTGCCAGGAACCCGTCCCGGACGGCCAAGACCGGTCTGCTCGGCCAGCTTGGCGACACTGTCGAGCACACGCTGTAGAACGAGTTGCGCGGCCCTGGGATCATCCTGCGCGATGTCGCTGGCCTCCTCGTCCAAGTTGAGCAGCGCCTTGCGCAGCCATCTAATGCGCATTCACCTTCCATTTGTCGGCCATCGCCGCAAGCTCGTCCTCGGAGGCGAAGTCTCCAGCGTCGGCTTCCTCCAGTGCAGCCCGGATCTCGGCAACTTGCCATTCGTTGTTTTCGACAAAAGCCCGGATGGCCTCCGCGGCGAGAAACGACTTGCTGCGCTGGGTTGAGTCGGCGAGCCGGTCCAGGCGCAACTTGACGTCCTCTTCGAGTCGGATGGTCATGGTGGTGGACATACGGGCAACGGTCATCGTGCTGGGTTGTGTACATCGTAGTACAAGGACGTCCCTGTCGCGTTCCGTGGCCCCACGACGGTTCACCGCGAGTGCTCGAATCTGCTCTTGACCGCCTGCGCGCTTCGCTGCGGACGTCAGGTGGGGCATCTCCAGGTCGATGGAACCGCCGCCATCAGAAACGCTCAGGGCCGACCAGACCGTCACCGGCAAACTGGCCGCCGTGCTTGTCGGAGTCGTAGGCCGCCAGTCGATCTTCCAGCGTGCGCTTGGGGGCGCCGACCCTGCGTATCAGCAGGCCCTCGTCCACGAGCTGCACCACCACCGGTGTGCCGCTTTGGATGCGTGCCGCGCGCGCCAGGCGGGCAGGGATCCGCAGTCCGAGGCTATGTCCCCACACCTTGATCGTCTGCGGCGCCGCAACGGCTTCATGTCCCCTGTGAACTGCGGTGACCATGTTCGGGCTCCCATGAGTGTGCAAACCTGCTTTCTATGCGCTCCGCGGCAACCGGGAAAGCCATCGGCCCCGATGGCCTTGGGCGCTGCAAGCGTCGCGAGTGGCGCGGGCGCAAAGCCTGCTGGCGTTCTTCCAAACGTTACTGAGCGAACAGGCGGGCCCCTGGCGTGTCTTGCGTGGCGAGCGGTGCGGCAGTGATCGGACCCCCCCCGGCAGATCGCGGCCCCGAGAGCCGCCCGTGCTGGCCCGTGCCCGACTCGCTTCGCCTCGTGCGGGCCCGGAGGTGTGGGGGGTGGGGCTGGCTTGCTGTGACCTTCATCGTGCCACGCGGTTCTCGCCGTCAAGCCCGGCACGCCAGGCAGGGCCTGACGCTTGCGGCCTGGCGGCCGTCTTCGAGGCTTGACCGCTGCGCTGCCGCGTGACCCGACACGGTCAGGGCAATCCCGCCCTGCCACCGTTCAGGAGTCTCACATGGCCACGACGTCCACCGCGTCTCTTGCGTCTTCCCCGTTTCCCTTCATCACCGACGAGCAGTTCGAGCTGCTGCTGGCCAACGGCCGGATGGCGCGGCATCACGAGGCGCGCGGCGAACTCTTCGATCCGCATCCGGTCGTCAAGCTCTTCGTCCCGGGCTCGGGCGCGACCTGGCTGCTGACCTTCGTGGATCCCGGCTCGCCGTCCATGGCCTTCGGCCTGGCGGACCTGGGCTTTCCCGAGATGGGCTTCGTCAGCCTGGACGAGCTGGAGGAGATCCGCCGCGGCGGCGAGATGCCGTTGGAATACGACCGGGGCTTTCGCGCGGACAAGCCGCTGAGCCACTACGCGCGCGATGCGCGGCGCGCGGGCCGCATCGTGACCTGAGCCGGGGCCGGGTCTTCGGCCAGGAGGTCGCTGCCCGCCGGCGGCCTCCCTCACTCCTTTGCGTCTTTGCGTCTGCGACGCGCCGCGATGCCGTGCGGGCCGTGGCCGACGTGATTTCGGCGCCGGCCACGGCCCCTCGCGGCTGCGCCGCCAAGACGTGGACCGGCGCCGGCGAATCCCGATGACCCTGTTCAGCGCCGCCCGCCCCCGAAGGGGCTGTCGCCGAGTACCGCCAAGACGTTCTTCGTTCGTCCTGGCGCGCGCCGTCTTCTGTGCGTGTCCTTCGGCCCGATCGCTCCATGCGCCCTGGCGTTCGGTGCCTGGCCGATGCACTGCCCCTCGGCCCGCCTCTGTTCGACGCGGGCTGCGGCCGGCCCTGCCGCAAGGGTGAAGGCGCTGCCCGCGCGCCTCGCCCGGTCCTCACTGCGTTCGGCTGCGGCCTGCGGGCGCGCCCTTGCGGCCGGGCCGCTCCTCGCCCCGGAACGCGTCGAGGCGGCTCCGAGGAGCAGCGTTTTTTCCAACCACCTGAAAGGGCACATCATGAGCGATCCGACACCACGCACCGAAGACGACACGATCGACGCGGGCGTTCCTCCCGCACCCCCCGAGGCTCACCCAGGAGCAGGTGCTCCGGAAGTCCAGGGGGAAGATTCCACGGAGGCGGCCGAAGGCCGCGACGAGGACGCAGAGGATCGGGCGCAGGCGTTCCTCGGCACCGCGACCTATTCGCCCGAAGACAACAAGCTGCGCCTGTATCCCTTCGCGCGGCTGAGCCGCCCCGACTACGAGCGGGTCAAGGCGGCGGGCTTTTCGTGGGCCGCGAAGCAGGGTCTGTTCGTCGCGCCGATGTGGACGCCCGCGCGCGCGGCGCTGCTGAAAGCGGTGTGCGGCGAGATCGGGGACGAGGACCGCAGCCTCCTGGAACGCGCCGAGGACCGCGCGGACCGCTTCGAGGGCTACAGCGAGCGCCGGGGGCAGGAAGCCGAGGCCGCGCGCCGGGAGGTGGAGGCCATCACCGAGCACATTCCCCTGGGCCAGCCGATCCTCATCGGCCACCACAGCGAGCGGCGCGCCCGCAGGGATGCCGAGCGGATCCAGGGCGGCATGCGTCGGGCTGTCAGGCTCTGGGACACGCGCGACTACTGGGAGCGCCGGGCCCGGGCGGCCAAGGACCATGCCGACTACAAGCAGCAGCCGGCCGTGCGGTACCGGCGCCTGAAGGGCATCGAGGCCGACCTGCGCAAGAGCCACCGCATCGTGGAGGAGGCGCAGGCCTTCCTTCGGCTGTGGCGCACGCCCGGCCTGACGCAGGAGCAGGCCCTCGCCATCGCGGGGCGCGACAGCGTGCGCGTGGTCGAGAAGGGGAAGGCCTGGGGCACGTCGGCTTACGACCTGCTCACCCGCGACGACCCGAAGCCGTTGGCGGACGTGGTGGCGCTGGCGATCCGTTTCCACGAATCAAGGATCGCGCACCAGCAGCCCTGGATCGCGCACTACGAACACCGGATCGCCTACGAGCGGGCCATGCTGGAGGAGGGCGGCGGCCTGGTGGCCGAGGCGCAGGAGATCCAGGTGGGCGGGCAGGTGCGGATCGGCGACGTCTGGCTGACGGTGGTTCGAGTCAACAAGAAGGCCGGCAAGGCCGTGAGCGTCACCACGAATGCCCGCTATGTGCGGGTGCGCGGCATCGAGGAGGTCCAGGCCTATCGGCCGCCGAGCGATGCACAGGCGGCGGCGGTGAAGGCCGCACGCAAGCTGCCGCCGCTGGCGAACTATGCGCATGCGGGTGCCGTGGACATGAGCAAGGCCGATTGGGACCGCGCGCACAAGGACTACAAGGGCACGCGCGAGGTGGGGCAGGGCGCCCGCTACGAGGGCGGCGGTCCGCGCAACATCGAGAACGCCGACCTGTCCGGGCACGGCCTGCACCGCGTCCGGGTGATCGTGCACGGTGGTGCCTTGCGCTCGGTGTTCATCACGGACGCCAAGGTCGTGCAGCCGCCCCAGGTGGGCGAGGCGACGCAGCCCCGGGCGAGCGTGCCGGAACCTGTGCCTGCGGCGCCTGCGCCGGCCTCGCCGGCCGGCGACCCGCCTTGCGCTGCGACGCAGCCCGAGGGGCCGGGTCCATCGAAGCCATGCGCCGGACGCTGCACGCCGGCGGCGTCAAGGTGGTGAGCGCGCCGCAGCTCTTTCCGGCCCCGATGCTTTTGGCCGAGCGCATGGTGGCCCTGGCGGCGCCGCGTCTTGGCGAGCGTGTGTTGGAACCCAGCGCCGGCAGCGGCAACCTCCTGCGCGCCTTGCCGGGCGTGATCCAGGAGCGGGCACCCATCGGCACGTTGCGACAGACCGTCTGCGACGTGGTGGCGGTGGAATTGAACCTGGCGCTTCGCGATTCCCTGATCCACGAGGGGCTCGCACAGCGCGTGATCGGCGGCGACTTCCTCGCCTGCACGCCCGAGGACCTGGGCCTGTTCGACGTGATCCTGATGAACCCGCCCTTTGCGGACGGCGCCGACATCGCGCACATCCGGCATGCGCGCGAGTTCCTGGCGGTTGGCGGGCGATTGGTGGCCCTGTGCGCCGACGGTCCCCGCCAGCGTGAGCAGTTGCTAGCGCTCGGCGAGTACGAGCCGCTTCCGGAGGGCAGCTTCGCGAGCGTGGGCACGCAGGTGCGCGCGGCCTTGCTGGTGATCCGCACCTGAGCGCGGGCGCCTGAACCGACAGCACAAGGAGTTGTGATGAGGACCACCGACATGACGCCCACCTGGGGCGAGATCGGCCTGCTGACCTGGCGGCTGATCGTCAGCCAGGAAATCCGGGCCCTGCAGGCCTACCGCAGCGAGATCGCGCGCGCCTTCGCGATGGCCGAAGCGCTGAACCGGCTCAGCGCGCAGCTGAGCGAAGCGCAGCGCGAGGAGCGCGACCGGATCATCGGCGCGGAGATGCGCAAGCAAGGTGTCTCGGCATGACAGCCGGCCACCCGCCGGCCTTCGGCCGGCCGGGGGCCGGAATACCGGCCTGGCGTTGCGGATTGAGCAGCGACCACTCCTGGGCGCTGATCTTCGATGCCCGGCTGCACAACATTGCCGAGGTCCATCGGCCCGCTTTGCCGACCGGGCTGGATGACGGGCCGCCGCTGCCCTTCGAGCAGGCCGTGCTGCTGATGCGCTTCGCGCCGCAGCTGGCGGCGCTCGTGCGGGAGGTTGCAGCGGCGCCGGCCGACCGGCCCTTTGGCTTCCAACGTGGGCGCGACGTGCGTCATCGTGCGCGCACCCTATGGCGAGAGATCGCGCTCGACCTCCAGCGTGTCGCCGACTCAGCATCCGGCGATGCTGGGTGATCTCTATTTCCGTGCATTTGTGGCGCCTCGCCCTGAGCGCGCAGCGCAAGGCAGTTCCGTTCATTGGCGGAAGCTGTCTTTCATGGCCCAGGCCCTTCGTTGACATGATTCCGGATGGTGGATATCATTGGTAACTACCATCTTCAATCACCCAGGGGAGCCGACCATGGCAATCGCCGCAAAACTCTTCATGTCCGGCCGTAGCCAGGCCGTACGCCTGCCCAAGGCGCTGCGCTTCGAGGGGGAGGAAGTCACTGCCCGCCGCTTCGGCAACGGCGTCCTGCTGCTGCCGGTCGACGCGCCGTGGCAGTTGATGCGCGATGCGCTGGACGAATTCGAGCCAGGCTTCGAGTTGGAGCGCGAGCAACCCGAGCAGCAGCGGCGCGAGGACTGGCCGCAATGACCGAGACGCGCTTCCTGCTCGATACCAACACCTGCATCTACATCATCAATCGCCGCCCGCCCGAGGTTTTCACCCACTTCGACGGCCTGCGTGCCGGCGAGGTTGCCATCTCCAGCATCACTGGTGCCGAACTGGCCTTCGGCGTGGCCAAGAGTGGATCGCTGCGCAACCAGGCGGCGCTGGACAAATTCCTGGCGCCGCTGGATATCCTGCCCTTCGAAGAAGCGGCGATGCGTTGCTACGGCTCGCTTCGCAGCGAACTCGAGCGCAAGGGCACGCCCATCGGAGCGCTGGATCTGCTGATCGCTGGCCATGCGCTGGCTCTGGGCGCCACGCTGGTCACGAACAACCTGCGCGAATTCCAGCGCGTACCCGGCTTGCGAATGGAGAACTGGGTGGGCAGTTGAAAGCCCTTTCAAGCAAACGCCGGCCCGTCCTATGTTTTCTTGTTCCCCGCGGGGGGCTGGGCGCAACCCGCCCGAGGGGCGCTCTCTCCTGATCGTCGTAGCAATTCTGGTCATTACTTTGATGAAAGAGACCACCATGACCACCCGCTCTTCACGCCTGGGGCTGCGCGCAACGCCGCAACAGGAAGCTGTGCTGCGCCGCGCGGCCGAGGCCTCCAACAAGTCGATGACCGATTTCATCCTCGACAGCGCCTATCAGGCGGCCGAGCAGATCTTGCTCGATCAGCGGCTGTTCCTGGCATCCGCCAGCCAGTCTCAGGCGCTGCTGTCGCTGTTGGACCGGCCCGCGCACGGCAACGCTGGCTTGAAGGACCTGTTCTCGCGGCGGCCTCCCTGGAACGCCTGATGGCATTCGGCGCTCCCCAGGCGCTGGACGCGAGCCATCGGTTGGATGCGTTCGACGGCGGCAGGCCGGCACTCAACGACTGGCTGAGGCGGCACGCGCGTCAGGCGCAAGCTGCAGATCCGTAGGCCGAGGTCGCCGCGCGCCGGCATGGCCAGACGTTCGGCCCCCGCAAACCAGCCGGTCACGCTGCGCCGGCCGTGCGGCCGCCCAGCGTCGTCATGCGCCGTTGCGCCAGGCGACGCTCCTGCAGCAGGGTCAGGCCCACCGTCAGCGTCATGAAGACCGTCGCGGCCCAGAAGATGCCGCTGAAGCGGCCTTGGTCGAGCAGCCAGCCGAACAGCACCGGGCCCAGGGCGCCGCCGATGTTGAAGCCGGTGGACACGATGCCGAAGGCGCGGCCCTGCGCACCCTCAGGCGCCGCGGCGCGCACCAGCATGTCGCGCGAGGGCGCGATCACGCCGGTCAGGAAACCCGTCATGCCCAGGCACAGCACCAGCGCCCACGCCGGCAGATGGCCCCAGGCGACCAGCGCCGCCAGGACCGCGGCCGCGCCGAAGGCGCTGGCGGCCACCAGCCCGTGGCGCCGGGTGCGGTCGGCCAGGGCCCCGCCGGCCAGCACGCCGAAGGCGCTGGCGAAGAGGAAGGCCGTCACCGCCGTGTTGGCCCAGGACAGGCCGATGCCGTAGCCGCCCACCAGCGCCGACACGGAAAACTTCTCGATGGAGCCGGTGCTCAGGCTCAGCAGCACGTACAGCACCGTCAGCATGGCGATGGCCGGGGTGAGCACGCCCAGAGGCCGCGCCGGCGAGGCCGTGGACGGCTTGGCGGGCGCAGTGGCCGGGCGCTTGCGCATGGCCTGCGCTTCGTGGGCCGGGCCGATGCGCAGCAGAAGCCAGGCCGCCAGGCCCGCCAGCGCGGTGGTGGCGAAGGCCCAGCGCACCCCGCCCAGCGACGCGATGCCCATCAGCAGGCCTGGCGCCATGGCGCCGCCGAGGAAGCCGCAGAAGGTGTGGATGGAGAAGGCGCGTCCCATGCGCTTGCCCTCGATGCCGGCGGACAGCAGGGCGTAGTCGGCGGGGTGGTACACGCCGTTGGCCAAGCCCGCCAGCGCCATGGCCACCAGCAGCCAGGGGTAGCCGCCGAAGACGGCCAGCGAAGCGAAGGCGGCGCTGCCGAGCAGCAGCCCGGCCATGAGCACGCGCCGTGCGCCGAAACGGTCGACGGCGAAGCCCAGCGGCGCCTGCACCAGGGCCGAGACGATGTTGAACACGCTCAGGGCCAGGCCCAGTTCCACGAAGCCCACGCCCAGCACGCCGGGCAGCACCGGCAGCAGGGCCGGCAGCGCCATGATGTGCAGGTGGCTGACCAGGTGCGCGGCGGACACCTGGGTCAGGAGGCTGGGTTGGGGGAAGGGCATCTGCGTTGGTGGACGGCCTTGCTGGCGAATGCGCATGGCGTGCTCGGGGCATGGCATCGCCATGGCGGCAGGCTGTCTCGTCTCGTGGCCGTGTCTTTGGGCCAAATTCTAGGTGGGGGGCTCTGGCGTCGCAGGCGGGTGTGCCGATGTCCTTCGGGCGTCTCCCCGGCTTCGCCGGGGCCGGGCCCCTGCAGGTTCGCGCAGGCGCGCTCATCCCCTGCGAGGACGGCCTGCGGCCGCCTTCCGGACCCCTGACGCGGGGGGCCTGCGGCTCCCGGGACTTCGTCCTGAACAGCCCTTGATCAGACCTGCCTGCGGCAGGTGCAGGCGCTCGCCGCGCGGCGGTTCACGGATCGCCCTGAGCCGTAGCGACTTGGGGTGCCGTCTTTCCTGCGTCCTTCACCTTGTCGGTGACGGTGCGACCGCGGCGCCGGCGGACCGGCTGCGCCTGCAAGGGGTGTTCATAACGCTGGCGCGTTACGAATGCTTCCCCCTTGCTCCCCCGTCCCCGCGGTCGCCGTGGGTCGCCGGGCGAAGAACTCAGGAAAGACGGCGGCCGGCCACCGACCCGCCGGCCGGCGCGATGCCGGAACCCTCATCCCGAGGGGCTCTGAATCTAGGAATCCGGCCTTCGCTTCTTTTCTGGGCGCATTCGTCCGATGTTCAACCCGCAAGGAGATGGCCATGTCCACTGTTTCGATCGATGCAACCACCGACTCGCAAGTTCCTCCCTGGGATAGCGAACCCGGCGAGGACGCGCTGGCCGAAGAGGTGCGCGCCGAGGGCTGGGGCTGGGTGGCATGCGAGCACGGACGCCTCGCCCTGGACCTGCGCCGCTACGGCACGGAGCCGATGACACGGCGGGAGCCCTCGGCCGACGAACTCGTCGTGCTGGCCCGGCTGGAAGCCGAGCGCGAGCGGCTGATCGCGGCCTACGACGCCAACGAGGCCGAGCGCGATCCGCACAGCGCGGTCTACTGCTCGCAGGAGCAGTACCTGTGCAGCGCCATCGATGACGTGCAGGAGCGCATGGAAGCGGCAGAAGACGCCCTGCGGGCATGGACACCCGAGCAGATGGACCGCCTGGGCGCGGTGGTCTGTGTCGATGCGGCCGGCGAGGTGATCGTGCACCGGGGTGTGTTCCGGCGCGGCGGGCGGCCGGCATCTGGCGGGGCGCCTCGGCGGGAAGCGGGCGACCCGCGCCTCCTGCGCGACCTGAGCGCCCATCGCACCGCCGCCCTGCAGGCGATGGTGATGCAAAGCACGCAGGGCGCGCTGGCGATCCTGGCGCACCGCATGCTCGAATCTCTCTTCGAGCGGCACGGGCCGGGCAATGACGTGGTGAAGGTGCACATCCGGCCGACCACGGACGATGCGCTGTCGGCCGACGCGACGGACTATGAGAACTCCCCGGCGGGATGGCTGCTCGCGAGCGCCCACGCCGAATGGAGCGCGTGCCTGCCCGCCACTTCGGAAGCCCTCTTTCACTGGCTGCTCGACCTCGATCAGGAGGCGCTGCTGTCGCTGCTGGCCTACTGCACGGCCCGCTGCATCACGGCGGTGTCGGAGGGCGAGCGCCGCAGCGACCTGGGCGACCTGGGCGACGTCATCGCGCGGGCGTTCAGCCTGGACATGGCGGACTGGTGGACGCCGACCGCCGACAACTACCTGCGGCATGTCAGCCGGCGCGAGGCCGTCGCGGCGGTGCGTGAAGCCACGGGCCAGGACTGCACGCACGCCGTGTCCGGCATGCGCCGGGAAGAAGCCGTCCGGTACTGCGCGGCCCGGCTGGAAGGCACGCGCTGGCTGCCCGAGGCGCTGCGTACGCTGGACGTGCAGGGCGAGGCCGCGCAGGGCTCGGCTGTCGGGAGCGAGGCATGAGCGAGGGCTTCCAGATCACCGAGGGGCCGAAGGTGGTTCACCCGCACAACGGCCCCGGCGGCCTCTACATGCAGCTTCTGCGCGACCACCGCACGCCGCTGGAGGAGTGCTATCCCGTGCTCCGGCGGCTGGCCCGCGAACATGGATATGACCCGGAAGGCAAGGGGCTGATCGGTCCGCCGTGCGGGCACGGCATATCTACGGTCACCCATGCCGTGTGGTTCCACGACCGGCTCACGGAGCCGCCCCGCCCGGCCTTGGGCGCGGCATTCATCGCGCGGACGCTGCGGGTGTCTTCGGCGCACCTGCCGTGGGAAGGCTGCGCCCAGCGGATCGACGCCGAGCAGCGCCGGGGCGAAATCTACGCGAACATCCATGCGGGCTCGGAATTTCTCTCGGTGCGACTGCACGAGGACGGGTGGACCATCCTGCTGTGGCGCGACAACGAGGCGGCGATCCGCCGCCTCGCGCAGGAGCAGCCCGAGGTCTGGATGCCGCTGAACAAGCTGATGGCGTTGGCCATCGAGCACGGCTGCCAGTACCTGGAGATCAGCGGGGACCACGAGCAGCTGCCGGACGCGTACCACTTCGCGCGGGTCGACTGGCCCGAGAAGGAATCATGATCGGCAACACCTCGCGCGCCGCCGGGCCGGCGAGTCTGCCTCGCCGGTCCGCCTGTCATGACGCGCGGCACACCGGTGTTCGACGTTCAGCCGTCACGACCGGCCGAGCAACCCATGCAGCTTCGTGCGTGTGGCCGCATCGAGCGAGGGCCACGCCGACGTCAGCGCGCGGCCGAGCCGGGCCTGTTCCAGCACGTCGCGCATGCCAAGCCACAGCACGCCGGCGAGCAGGACCGCCGTCACCGCCGCGCTGATCGCGCAGGCGCGCCAGATGCGGGCAGGCCTGCGGCCCGCCGCGCCCATCGCGCCGCTGTCCACCCGCGAGGGCAGGGCGCTGCCCTGCATCGCGGTCTCGATCCGCGCGGCCGATGCGGCGAGCTTGCGTCCGGCCTCCAGCAGGAGGGGCTGCGCATCGACCGACTGCTGTACCAGGCGGCCGAGCGTCTCCAGGTCGGCGTCCAGTTCCTCGCGCACCTTCGTCAGCGTCGCCGCCGCTTCCTCGGCGCGCTGGATCAAGGGATCGACATCCTCCAGCAGGATGCGCAGCGCCGCATGCTGCACGCTGACTGCATTCATGCGCGCCGCCTCGGCGCCACGGCCTCGGCGGTGGCCGTCTCCGGGACGTCCTCGCGCGCGTGCTTGCCCGCCGCTTCCTGCGGGAACAGCATCGCATGCACGCGCGCGAGGTTGCGCTGCGCCGTCACGGCCAGGTCATGCGTCATCTGTCCGGTCATGGCGCGCTCCAGCGCCTCCATGTCGCCGCTGCGCTTGGCCGCCTGGCGCTCTGCCTTCCAGTCGGTGGCGCCCTCGGCCAGTTCGCGCACCGTGCGGCCCAGTTCCTTGGCCATCTCGTAAGCCTCGTTGCGGTCGATCACCGCGTGCGGCGCGAAGACCGCCTTGCCCTGGCCGTCGGCAGCGGCATAGCCGAGCACCTGCGCATAGACGATCTCGACGGGCTCGGCCGCGTCGGTCGCGTACTGGTTGAAGACCACCCGCACCCGGCGCCCGTCCAATCCCAGGCCGTGCAGCCAGTCGATGGTGGCGATGGTGTCGCGCTGCTGCTTGTCGGCCGGCACCGTGGGCACGAGCACGAGGTCGAATTCGCCGACGGCGCTCCTGAAGCGCTGCATCTCGCTCATGAAGGCGGCCACGTTGGAGGCGCCCACGTCCACGATGACCTCGTCGGCCATCATGAGCTCGCGGAAGATGTCCTTGAAGCGGCTGGCGCTCAGTTCCTCCACGTCCAGGCCTGCCACGTCGTTGGCGGCGCTGGCGTTGAGGGACTCCACACTCAGGATGCGTGCACCGGGCATGAAGGCGGCCAGCAGGTGCACGGCCAGGGTGCTCTTGCCGACATTGCCGGAGAGGTTCAGGACACAGATCTTCATGAGGGATCCTTGCGGGACGGGGTGGCGGTTGATGCGATGGCGCGGCCCCGCCGGCGGTAGTCCTCGCGCGCGATGCGCGCGTAGTCCTTGGAGGCCGTGACCCGCGCGCGTTCAAGTGCGGCGAGCATGTCGGTGGTGGACGACGTGCCGCTGCCTTGCACCGGCTCCGGGGCCGCGCGCAACGCGCAGACCTCTACTTGCGGCGCCCCAGAGAGCCGCGCCGCGCCCGACGGCGCCCCGGCGGCCGGATCCGTCTGGGTCTTTCCGTCCCGTGACCGGGCGCGCCGGAGGGAGACGCGGTAGGTGTTCCAACTGACCGCCAGGCCGCCGGCGGTCATGGCGTCGTGGATGGCGCGGTGCGGATGGCCCCAGCGCACGGCCTGCTGGATCAGGTCTGCCAGGCGCGCAATGACCAGCGCATGGCTTCGCAACTGCTGGGCGACCAGCAGCGCGGTGCGTTGCCGGATGAGATCGAGCGGGCTGTCTTCAACCACGATGGATAGTCAAACGAATCATTGGCGCGTACATTCTGGCCCGTGACGGCGCCGAATGATTCGTTGAATTGTCTCTTTGGGATACGGATGGGGTACATCCGGGGTACGGATCGGGTACGCGAGATGCGGCGTCGCTCCGTGGAAAGGGTGCAGCTGGAGTACGGACTGAGTGCATGCGGGGTACAGATCGGCCTTTGTGCCTTCGGCCTGTTGTCACGCCCTCGGTCGATCCTGCGGCTCGACCGAGCCGTTGACGCCGCGAAAGGGGTGTCTGAGGTGGGGTTCGGGCCCCTCCCGACCCGCCTAAGGGGGCATACACCATACGCACCTACAAGGTGCCGGCCAGGCCGCATGGATGCTGGCTTCCGCTGTGTTACAGAGGATCCGGCGCGTGTTACTTCGAGATCGCTCTTCACTGGGGCGATGGCCGCGGTGGCGTAACACATGGGCCGCTACGTTCCGATCCGCTTCAACGACGAGGAAGCTGCGAGCCTGGAGCGGTCGTTCGCCGCGTCGGAGGACGTCGCGTTGAGCACGCACATCAAGCGCGTCTACTTCGACGCGGTTCGCCTGCAGGTGGACGTGCTGCAGGACATCCGCCGCGACATGGGCCGCATCGAAGCCGGTGTCGAGCGTCTGCGCGAACTGCATGCCGAGCCTGGCGAGCGGCTGAACGATCCGCAGAACGTCGACATGATGCTCAGCATTCTGTGCGGCCTGTACGTCATGGTGCGCAAGTCGGTGGGTGAGAGCATCCGCGCGCAGGCCGACCAGGTGCTGGAGTTCACCGCCATCGAGCGCTACCTCAAGGATCGCTGAGGAGCACCGCTGTCATGTACGTCAATCACCGCACGCCCGACAACACACTGCGCTCGTGGCTGGCCCTCGGTGTGATCGCGGCCGTCGTTGCCGGCTGGATCGCCAACGTGGCCCTGTACTACCGTCTGCCTGGGCCGCTCTTTGCCAAGGGCCTCTTGTACGCCGCGAAGCAGACCCCGTTCCTGCCGGTGCTCTGGATTGGTCCTGCGCTGGGTTTCGTGCTGGGCGTCGCGGTCTTCATCGTCGGCGTCAAGCGCTACGCCAATCACTTCGGCGGCTCGGTCTTCGTGACCCGTCTGCGCGGCCCGCGCATGGTGAGCCAGACCCTGTTGGCCGCTTCCACCCGCAAGCGGGGCGGCACGCAGCAACTTCGCTTCGCCGGCATGCCGGTGCCGCGCGAAGTCGAGAACACCCAGTTCTTCGTGGGCGGCTCCACCGGCACCGGCAAGAGCGTGTGCATCAGCGACTACGTGGACAGCGCCGTGCAGCGCCGGGACCGCGTCATCTGCGTCGATCCCGACGGCGCCTCCATGCGCTACTTCTACCAGCCCGGCGACATGATCCTGAATCCCTTCGATCGGCGCAGCCAGGGCTGGAGCATCTTCAACGAGATCCGCACCAGCTTCGACTGCGAGCAGTACGCGATCAGCCTGATCCCGCGCAGCCCTTCCACCGAGCAGGAGACCTGGAACAGCATGGGCCGCACCATCGTGAGCGAGACCCTCACGGTGCTGCTGCGCCAGGGCGCGGGCACGACCGAGCGCCTGGTCTACTGGCTGACCACCGCCAGCAACGACGAACTCAAGGCACTGCTCGCCGGCACGCCGGCGGCAGGATGCTTCCACGGCGCGCCGGACACGCTGGCGAGCATCCGTACGGTCCTGACCCAGTACATCACCCCTCACAAGTACCTGCCCTCGGGCGACTTCTCCTTCCGGGATTGGCTCGACACCGGCCGGGGGAGCCTGTGGATCACCTGGCGCGAGGACATGCTGCAGGCGCTCAAACCCCTGATCTCCTGCTGGACAGATGTGACCTGCGCGAGCGTGCTGTCGATGGCGGAGGACGCGGACCGCCGCATCCACCTGGTGTGCGACGAGCTCGACTCCCTGGAAAAGCTCAACTACCTGATCGACGCCGCGACCAAGGGCCGCAAGAAGGGCCTCAGGATCATGGCGGGCGTCCAGTCCCTGGCGCAGCTGAACGACATCTACGGCAAGGACGATGCGCTGACGCTTCGCAACTGCTTTCGAAGCTCGTTCCTGTGCGGCATCGGCGAACTGGACACCTACACGGCCGAGGAGTTCTCGCGCGGGCTCGGCGAACACACCGTCCTGCGCCGCGCGCCCAGCCCGTACAGGCGCGCCGCGGGCGGGGCGGGGACGCCCTCGCTGCGCCAGGACACAGAGCGGCTGGTCTCGCCGGCCGAGTTCCATTTGCTGCGCAACCTCACGGGCTACGTGAAGCTGGCGGGCAGCTACCCCATGGCCCGGGTGTCGCTGCGGTACAGGAAGCGCCCGGTCGTGGTCGAGCCGATGCTCATGGCCGAGGGCTTCAATGACCGGCCGCAGCAGGAGAACCTGCTGTTCTCGGCGGGCGCGACAGCAGGCTTTGCCACGCAGACCGGTGCCGGCGCTGCGACGACGCGAGCCGCGGCCGCCGCCCAGGCTTTGTCCCCGGCACCTTGAACCTTCAAGGACGGCACAGGCATGCTCTCTTTCAAGTTCGTCGCCGACGCCACCCGGGCCGGGCACTACTTCGAATCCTCGGACGACTACTACGGCAAGGAGGGCCATCGCGGGGACTGGATCGGTGCCGGCGTGGCGGAGCTGGGCCTGCAGGGTGCCCAGGGGGTCGAGCGGGAGGTCTTCCAGAACCTGCTGGAGGGTCGGCTGCCGGACGGCCGGCAGCTGCGCACGGCCAAGACCCGCGGCAGCCAGGACCGCAAGGGCATCGATTTCACCTTCAGCGCGCCGAAGTCCGTGAGCATCCAGGCGCTGGTGCAGGAGGACGCTCGCATCGTCGCCGCGCACGACGCGGCGGTGAAGAAGAGCCTGGAGTTGATGCAGGAGTTCGCTGCGACCCGCAGGAAAGAGCAGGGTAAGTCCTTCCGTGAGCGCACCGGCAACCTCGTGGTGGCGACCTTCCGGCATGAACTGTCGAGAGCGCAGGACCCCCAGCTGCACACCCATGCCATCGTGATGAACATGACGCGGCGCTCGGACGGCCAGTGGCGGGCGCTGTCGAACGAGGACATGCTGCGCAACGTGAAGATGGTGGGCGCCTTCTACCGCGCCACGCTCGCGGAGGAACTCAAGAAGCTGGGCTTCGAGCTGCGGGAAACGCGCAAGGGCGGCTGGGAGCTCGCCCATGTCTCCGACGCCGTGATCCGCCACTTCAGCCAGCGCAGCCGCGAGATCGAGACCCTGCTCGCCGCGCGAGGCCAGGCCCGAGAGACCGCCACCACCGCGCAGAAGCAGGTGGTCACGTTGGCCAGCCGCCGCAAGAAGACCGAGAGCGACCGGGCGTGGTTGCGCGAGCATTGGCGGCAGACCGCGCGCGAGGCAGGGCTGGACCTCCGAGCACAGGGACAGATGCAGGACGACGCGCAACGCGCGCGGTCGTGGAGGGGCCGTTTCGGGTTCGGTGACGAGGCGCCTGCCGCCTCCGGAGCGTCGCGCCACGCGGCTGACGATGCCGTCAACTTCGCCATCGCGCACCTGGCGGAGCGCCAGGGGATCTTCTCGCGGGCCGAGTTGCTGGAAGTCGCCTATGGGTGGGCTGCAACCCGCAGCACCACCCAGGAAGTGCGCAGCGCCTTGGAGGCGGCGCGGACAGACGGCCGCTTGCTGCCTGAATTGGCGCTCTACCAGACGGCCCGGTCCCTGAACATCAGTGCCGGCGAACTCGCGCGCGACCCGAAAGCCAGCCAGTTCAAGGGCCACGATGACTTCGAGAAGCTGACCCGTGCGTCCTGGATCGCCCTGACGATGGCCACGCGCGGGCAGTCGCAGGCCCAGGCCGAGGCCTCGGTCGACGCCGCGATCGAGCGCGGCGCGCTGGTGCCCTCGGAGCCGCGTTTTGCCACGCCACAGGCCCGACGCAGCGAGAACCGTATCCTGGGCATCGAGAAAGCCGGCCGGGGCGCGGTTGCACCGGTGGCCACCGCCGACACCGTGGACGCCATGCTCGCGGCGAGCGACCTCAACCGCGGCCAGCGCGACGCGGTGCGCATGGTGCTCACCGCGCGCGATCGCTTCGTCGGCATCCAGGGCCTGGCCGGCACCGGCAAGAGCCACATGCTGGCCAAGGCGGTGGAGGGCATCAAGGCGCAGACCACCCGCCTGTCGGCGCGACAGGGCTATCGCGTGATGGGTCTCGCGCCCTACGCCTCGCAGAACGAAGCGCTGGCGGCCCTGGGCATGGAATCCCGGACATTGGCCTCCTTCCTGGAAAGCTCCAGGCGGCAAAAGGAGCTGGACGCCAAGTCCATCGTGTTCCTGGACGAGGCCGGCGTGGTGCCGGCGCACCAGCTGGAGAAGCTCATGGCCATCGTCGAGCGGCAGGGTGCACGCCTGGTTCTCAGCGGCGACCGCAAGCAGACCCATGCGGTGGAGGCCGGCAAGCCCTTCGAGCAGCTACAGGACGCGGGCATGACCAAGGCCTTCCTCACGGAAATCAAGCGCCAGAAGAACGAGGTCATCAAGGCGGCCGTGGTCCACGCGGCCAACAACGAGGTGCCCAAGGCGGTACAGGTTCTTGAGCCCCACGTGGTCGAGGTGAGGATCGATCAGATTCGCTACGAGCAACTGGCCCGCGCCTATGTCTCGCTCCCGGAACACGAGCGGCGGGAAACGCTAATCGTGGCCGGCACCAACGACGCGCGGCGTGCCATCAACGCGCTGGTCCGCAAGGGGCTGGCGCTGCCCGACGGCGAGCAGGTGGTGGTGCTCCACAACGTGGACATGACCCGCGCGGAGCTTCGTTCGGCGCAAAGCTACGAGACTGGCCAGATCGTGGTGCCCCAGCGCACCTACGGGCAGCAGCTGGCCAAGGACGAACAACTCACGGTGGTGTCGCACGATGTGCGCACGAACCTTCTCACGGTCCAGCGCGAGAACGGGCAGCAGGTGGCTTTCGATCCCGAGAAGAGCTACATGCTGCGCCTCTACGAGCGCGATTGCGTGGACCTGGCGCCGGGAGATTGGGTGCGGGTCACGGCCAACCACAAGGCCCTCGGCATCTACAACGGCGAGCGCTACGAGGTGGCAACGGTGGACAGGAGCTTCGTGGCACTCAAAGGCCCAAAGGGCGACGTCCGGCTTGACCGCCGGCGGCCGCTTCACCTGCAGCACGGCTATGCGAGCACCATCCATTCGGCGCAGGGTCTCACCAAGAACCGCGTGCTGGTCGAGGCGAACACCAAGAGCCTGACCAGCAATCGGGCGGTCTTCTATGTGGCCATCTCCCGGCCTCGGCGTGACATCACGCTCTTCACCGATGATGCTTCGAAGCTGGCGGCGGCGATGAGCCGGGAGCCCAAGAAGTACGCCGCGCTGGAGTTGCGCGACCCGCGCAACGAGGGTGTCGTGTTGCAGGCCAAGGTCGATCGCAGCGCCAAATACCGCTTGGCGGCGCAGTTGCGGCGTGCCGGAAATTCGACCGTTCGTGTGCATCAGGAGGTCCGAGCGCCAACGGCCGCCAGGCGTTAGGCTCGACCCACAGGTCCGAAGAGAAGTTGTTCACCATGAGGCTGCGTCACTTCATCTTGTCAGTCGTTTGCTGGGTGGCCTGGGCCGCGGCCGCTCCCGCCCTCGCGGGGCCGTGCTACCGGGACGCTTTCCTGGTGCTTGGCGCCGCCGGAGATCGCGGTCAGGGTGCGTCTGGCGGGAGCAGTGCCGCGCCGAAGGAGTTGCTGCTCACGCAGCAGCAGGTGCTGGACCTGCCGTTGAACAGCATCGTGACGGCCACCGACTGGACGCCCGAAAGCCGATTCGAGGGGCCCTTTCTCAAGGACGTGGTGGCGCTGGTGGCCACCAACGGCACGCGGCTGGACGTGCGTGCCTTGAACGACTACGCAGCGAGCATTCCCTGGGAGGACATGGTGCAGTTCAATCCAATCCTGGCGTACAAGCAGAACGGCCAGCAGATGAGTCGGGACCGCTTCGGTCCGCTTTTCATCGTCTATCCGCGCGACAGCCATCCGGCATTGCGCTCGCCCCTGTTCTCGGCCCGCATGGTCTGGCAGGTCTGCCGGATCGACGTCCGGTGAGGCGCGAAGTGGCGGCTGCTGGCGAACCCGTCGACGCATCGCCCCACGGCGACACGCGTGTCAAAGGTGATCGATGGCTGCGCTGTTGGCCCAAGCGCTGGCGCTACTACGGCGTCCTGCTTTTCTTTCCCGTCCTGAGCTTCATCGGCTTCTACCTCGTACTGAGACCGACAAGCCCGGCATGGCCTGAGCATGAGCCAGCCGAAGGCTTCTATTGGTCCGCTGCACAGTATCAGCTGGCATTGGGCAAGGTGCGGGAGCAGTTGCTTGCGCTGGTTGTCCAGGGCGACCCCCTGACGGCGTCGGATGTCGACGAACTGCGTGTTCGATCCGACGTGCTCGTCTCCCGCGGACGGTTACTGAGCGAACCCTCGGAAATCCAGCAGCGCCTGCAGCGATTGGCGGCGTACGACGCGACCGTGGCGGCGCTCTTGCGCTTCGAAACGCATCTTGCGCTCATCATGCGTCGCGAGCCTTTCACGGCGGCGGATGCGCGCGAAGCACTGCTGCTCTTCCCCGACGCCGAAGCAGCCGCCTCACGCTTTGCCAATAGCGCCCGCCAGCGCGAGATCGACGGCCGCAATGATCTTTATTCGAACCTGATCGCGCGCGAAAACGACCGGCTGTTCTGGGGCCTGATGCTTTGGGCGGTCTTCAACGGGTGGCTCTTCTGGATTCTGCTGTCTCAGATCCGCGATCGCGCTCGCATGACGGCGCTGAATGCGGCGCTGGCGGGCGAAAAAGCAGCCCGGGAACAACTGCGCGAGGAAATGAACACCAAGGCGCAGTTCCTCAGCATGGTCAGCCATGAGCTGCGTTCGCCGCTGCAGGTGGTGGTCTCCTCGGTGGACTTGCTGGGCATGGAGGTGCCACCGTCCGAGCGCAGCAGCGCGGTTGCGCGCATTCGCCGGGCCTCGCTCATGATGGGCGTGCAGTTGCGCGATCTGCTGACCATCGCGCGTGGTGAGGCAGGACGCCTGGAAATGCAGCCGGAGTCCTTCGAGGCCACGGAACTGGTGCAGGACGTGGGCAACGTGGCCGCGCATGCCGCGCGCTCGCGGGGATTGCGGTTTCGCATCGAGGTGCCGGACGAGCCGGTCTTCGTGCGGGCGGACGTGCAGCGCATCAGCCAGGTACTGGCCAATCTGGTGAGCAATGCGGTCAAGTACACGCGCGAGGGCGAGGTGTCGATGACCTTGATGCCCTCTGAAATCGCGTCGGGGCGGATCCGGGTCATCGTTGCCGACACGGGGCCGGGATTGCCCGCCGACGCCATGGCGCGGCTGAAGACGCCTTTGCTCCGCATCGAGGAGTGGAGGCCTCGTCATGACGGCTCCGGCCTGGGCCTGGCGATCGTTCGCACGGTGATGGATCATCTTGGAGGAACGCTTGATGTCCAGTCCGCTCCTGGCGAAGGAACCCGCTTCGAGGTCAGCATTCCGGTGGTCTTCGAGGACCCCGACGAGGTGCCCTCGGACAGCACGTCCGACGGTTTGGTGCTAGTGGTGGACGACCAGGCCGACATCTCCGATTCGGTCTCGGCATTGGTCAAGGGCTACGGGCATCCCTGCCACGTTGCGGCGTCCGGCGAGGAGGCGCTGCGCCTGTTGGCGCAGCACCGCTACGAAACCTGTTTTCTGGACCTGGACCTGCCGCAAGTGGGTGGCATTGAGCTCGCGCAGCGCATCCGCCTCATAGATGGTGTGAACCGCAACACCTACCTCGTGGCGATCACGGCCTATCGTCACACATTGGAGCTGGAGGTCTTCGATGAAGTCCTGATCAAGCCGGTGGAAGGGCTGCGGGTGAAATGGAACCTGGATCACCGGTTCGGCGCGAGGGCTGCCCGGCGCTAAATTCCAGAGGCTCAGCGCGTCGGAAGATGCTGAAGCCGCCGCCAGCCAATCACAGGGCATCTACGCAATTCATGCAAATTGAAGATTCATTCTTGCATTTGCAAAGTCGTTCGTCGGCTCGGGTTGAACCGCCCCGGCTTTCGCGGAGGCCGATTGGCTTGAGTCAGGCCGGAGTGGCCTGCTGCTCAAGATTGCGATAGTAGGTGGTCTCGAACTCGGCGGGCGGCACGTAGCCCAGCGGGGCCATCAGCCGATGGTTGTTGAACCATGACACCCACTCCAAGGTCGCTAACTCCACCGCCTCTCTGGTCTTCCAGGGCGCCCGGCGATGGATCAACGTATGCGTCTGGCCAAGTCACCTTGCCCCCGAGCGGGCGAGCGTGTAGCCGGTGATTGCGCTCAGGCAGACGGCTTCCAGCGGTGTGGCAGCAGGTCTTCAACTCGGCTGGCCGGTTGAGTCGGCAGCCGCTCGAGCACATCCTTGAGATACGCAAAGGGCTCGTGCCCGTTGATGCGTGCTGAGTGCAGTAGGCTCATGATCGCCGCCGTCCGCTTGCCCGCGCGCAGGCTGCCGGCGAACAGCCAGTTCGATCTACCCAGCGCGATCGGTCTGATGTGGTTCTCCACCCAGTTGTTCGAGATCGGCACGTCGCCGTCAT
>NZ_JQKD01000064.1 GCF_000745855.1 Xenophilus azovorans DSM 13620 | reverse complement strand
ACGGGGCGCCGGGCGGGTGAATCACCCGACGCTACCGTACCGCCGGTGGTGGCCGAGGCAACACCGCGCCTGGACCAGTTTCCCACCGTGGCCACCGGCACGCCCAGGCGCCGCGCTGCCTCGTGGCCGCCCACCGAGGCCGCCAGCCTGACGGCCTCGGCCTTGAATTCCTCTGTGTACTGCCTCTTGGGCAGCCTGCCTTCTTTCATCTCGATTCTCCGTACCTTTGAAGTTTCCAACTTCTTGCTGTACGTGAAATCTAGGCAGGGTCAATCCTCACGCCCAGCAGCGGGGCCGCGATGGTGCGCGACCTGCGCGCCATCGGCGACCACACGCCCATCTACAGCCTGTCGTACGTGCCGACGGCGGCGATCCTGCAGAAGGTGCCGCTCAAGGACGCCGTGGGCGTCGCGCTGGCGCAGGTCACGCCCAACCCCGAGACCTCGTCCACGCAGCTCTCGCGCGACTTCCGCGCGGCCATGGACAAGTACCTGCCGGAAGTCAAGACGCGCTCGTCGATGCAGATCATCGGCTACGTGAACGCGCGGGTCGCGGGCGAGGCCATCCGCCGCGCCGGCTCGAACCCGACGCCGGAGAAGGTGCATGCCGCGCTGCGCGGCCTGCGCGTGGACCTCGGCGGCTACCCGGTCGACTTCACCGAGACCAGGAACAACGTGGGTGCCGCCTTCGTGGACATCGGCGTCGTCGACAGCCGGGGGCGGCTGAAGTACTGAGCGGGTCCGCTCAGGCCGGCAGGCGCGGCCATGCGCCGCCGTCCGGCGGCAGCAGGTGCCACCGGCCGGGCTCGATGCCTTCGAAGGCCGCCCGGTAGCGCGGCGCGTCGCGGCCCTCGCCGGTCACGTCGCGGATCAGGATCGCCTGCACGCGTCCGGGATGCGCCCGGGCCACCTCGGCGTAGATCTCGGGATCGGCCTCGCCGGAGTCGCCGACGAACAGGAAGCGCCGGGCCGGGAAGTCGTGCAGCAGTTGCGCGATCGCGCCGAGCTTGTGCGCCCTCGATTCGCCCTCGCCGGGCACCAGCGAGCGCCAGCTCGTGCTCTCCCGCAGGTGCAGGCTGCCGCGGGGGAAGCCCGCCGCGGCCAGAAAGTCCTCCAGCACCGGCAGCAACTGCATCGGGCTGGCCGACAGGTAGTGCACGCGCGCGCCGGGCGCCGCGGCCAGCCGGCGGTAGCGGGCCGCCATGCCGGGCGCCGCGCGCGACGGCCGGGCGAAGGTGTTGAGCAGCATCTCGCGCCGGTCGCGCACCTCGGTGAGCTTGATGGTGTCGTCGATGTCCGAGACCACCGACAGGCCTTCCGGCGGCACCAGCAGGGCGCGGCCGGCGAAGCGGCGCGTGTCGCCATCGGCCAGCACGGCATGGAAGTCCAGGTGCGCCGTGTTGCCGCGGCGCGGCGCGCCGTCGATCACCGCCCGCAGGCGGCTGCGGCCGGCGGCGTCGGTGGCGGGCAGGCGCACCGGCTGCGCCGGCACGGCGTCGAAGCGGACCACGACCTCCTTGCCCCGTTCCGAATCCGCCAGGAAGAGACCGCAGCGCCGGCGGAAGCGCTCGCGGTCGGCGGCGGACATGGCGCTCTGGTCCAGGCCCAGGTAGCGGGCGAAGGCGGTGCGCAGTCCGGGCCGGCGCTCGGGCTCGTAGACCCAGGCATGCAGGTCGGCCTCGATGCGTCCGGCGTCGAGCCGGCGCGCGGTGCCCGGCAGGAAGAGGACGCGCTCGTCGTCGCGCAGGGTGGCCTGCGCCGGCGCCCACGCCATCGACGCCGCCAGGCCCAGCCACTGCCGCCGGGTCGCCGCGCCGGGCCTGGGCACGCGCCGCATCGCGGCTCAGCCCGTGCGCTCGAGGGTGACGAAGGCGAACGGCAGCCCGTCCGCCGACACCGCGGCTTCGCGCGCCGTCTCGCGCCAGCCGTCGGCGAGCGTGGGGGCGAAGGCATCGCCCTCGAAGTCGCGCGCGATCTCGGTGACGACCGCGCGCTGCGCCAGCGGCTCGGCCTCGGCATAGATCTGCGCGCCGCCGATCACCCAGACCTCGGGCGCCGCGCCGGCGAGCGACAGCGCCTCGCGCAGGCTGGCTGCGCGCTGCGCGCCGTCGCCGTGCCAGTCCGGCTGGCGCGTGACGACGATGTTCTGCCGGCCCGGCAGCGGGCGGAAGCGGGCGGGCAGCGAGTCCCAGGTCTTGCGGCCCATGACCACCGGGCAGCCGCTGGTCAGGCGGCGGAAGTGCGCCATGTCTTCCGGCAGGTGCCAGGGCAGCGCGCCGTTCGCGCCGATCACGCCGTTGGCGGCGCGCGCGTAGATGAGGTTCAGGCGGCCCATCGGCTGCGCGGGGCCGCTCACACCGCCACCGGCGCCTTGATGGCCGGGTGCGGGTCGTAGCCCTCGATCTCGAAGTCCTCGTATTCGTAGTCGAAGATCGACGGCGGGCGGCGCTTGATGCGCAGGGTGGGGTAGGGCCGCGGATCGCGCGAGAGCTGCAGCGCCACCTGCTCGGCGTGGTTGCTGTAGATGTGGCAGTCGCCGCCGGTCCAGACGAAGTCGCCCACCGCCAGGTCGCACTGCTGCGCCAGCATGTGCGTCAGCAGCGCGTAGCTGGCGATGTTGAAGGGCACGCCCAGGAAGATGTCGGCGCTGCGCTGGTAGAGCTGGCACGACAGGCGCCCCTCGGCCACGTAGAACTGGAAAAAGGCGTGGCAGGGCATCAGCGCCATCTTCGGCAGGTCGGCCACGTTCCAGGCGCTCACGATGATGCGGCGCGAGTCCGGGTTGGTCCTGAGCTGCTTGACCACCTCGGCGATCTGATCGACGTGGCCGCCGTCCGGCGTGGGCCAGCTGCGCCACTGCACGCCGTAGACGGGGCCGAGGTCGCCGTCCTCGCGCGCCCATTCGTCCCAGATCGTCACGCCGCGCTCGCGCAGCCAGTTGTTGTCCGAGGAGCCCTGCAGGAACCACAGCAGCTCGTGGATGATGGACTTCAGGTGCACCTTCTTCGTCGTCACGAGCGGGAAGCCTTCGGCGAGGTCGAAGCGCATCTGGTAGCCGAACACGCTCTTGGTGCCGGTGCCGGTGCGGTCGGCCTTGAACACGCCGTGCGTGTCCACGTGGCGCATGAAGTCTTCGTATTGGGAGCGGATGGGGTGGTCGGTCATGTCGGCCATGCGGTCAATACGAGCCAAAGGGGGTGTCGCAGGCCGGTGGCTGGCCGTGCGCCGATGGATGCCGAGTCCATCACGACCGGCCTGCCTGCGGCCCGAAGCTCGGCATGAAGGAGCCCTTCAGGCGAGGACGAAGCGTCGATTCTATGCAGGTGTCATGGGGAGGGCGGCGAGGGTGGCCGCCCCGTGCTTCAATCGCCCGATGCCTTCGACCTCGCCCGCCTGCCGCAGCGGCTGCGCCGCCTGCTGCATCGCGCCCTCGATCAGTTCGCCCATTCCCGGCATGCCGGCAGGCAAGCCGGCCGGCGTGCCCTGCGTGCAACTGGACGAGCACCTGCGCTGCCGCCTCTTCGGCCGCCCCGAGCGGCCCGCGGTGTGCGCCAGCCTGCAGCCGGCCGAGGAGATGTGCGGCGGCGATCGCGTGCAGGCCCTGCGCTGGCTCGGCACGCTGGAGCGGGCCACGGCGCCCTGAGGGGAACGGCGGGCGCGCCGCATCGGCCTCGTCCGACGGCCGCATGGTCCGCGGGACGGCAGCGCGCGCGGCGCCGCCGGCGTCAGATGGAAGAACGCCGCGCGGGCCGCCCGCCCGCCGCCTTCCTCGACGAACCGCCCCAGGAGCCGCCCCATGACGTCATCGACCTCACCACCGCCTTCCACGCCGCCCGCCGATCCGGACCTGGCCGCGCAGGCCCGCCCCGGCTACGGCATTCCCTCGCAGGACCCGCGCCCCGAAGCGCAGCAGCCGCTCGAAGGCGAGGAGGCACGGCGCGAGGCCCGCTCGGTGCTGGCCGGCGGCGGCGCCATGGTCGGCGCGGCCACGGGCGCCACGCTCGGCACCGCGGTGGCGGGGCCGCTGGGCGGCTTCGTCGGGGTGGCGCTCGGCGGGCTGGCCGGCGCCCTGGGCGGCCAGGCCGTGGGCGCGGCCGCATCATCGCCCGGGCAGGCCGACACGGTGCGGCTGCACGTCGAGGACAGCGGCGGGGCGGACCGGCCCGTGGTGCTGATCCACGGCTGGCCGCTCTCGGCGCAGGCGTGGACACCGCAGGTGGCGGTGCTGCGCGCGGCCGGCCACCGCGTGGTGGCCTACGACCGGCGCGGCTTCGGCCGCTCCGACAAGCCGGCCACGGGCTACGACTACGACGTGCTGGCCGACGACCTCGCACACGTGATCGAGCACTGCGGCCTGGAAGACGCGACGCTGGTCGGCTTCTCGATGGGCGGCGGCGAGGTGGCGCGCTACATCGCGCGCCATGGCCAGGCGCGGCTGCGCAGCGTGGTCTTCGCCGCGGCCGTGCCGCCCTGCCTGATGATGACCGCGGACAACCCCGAGGGGCCGCTCACGCCGGAGCAGGCGCGGCAGCAGCGCCAGGCGCTGGAGCGCGACCGCGACGCCTTCTTCGAGCAGTTCACACAGGACTTCTTCTCGGCCGGCGGCGAGCTTCGGGTCAGCCCGGCGCAGCGCGCCGAGGCGCTGGCGCTGTGCCACCAGTCGGCGCAGCATGCGGCGCTGGCCTGCATGGACGCCTTCGGCGGCACCGACTTCCGCGCCGACCTGGGCCGGGTGAGCGTGCCCACGCTGGTGATCCACGGCGACGCGGATGCGATCGTGCCCATCGAGGGCTCGGGCCTGCGCACCCACCGCGCCATCCCGCACAGCCGGCTGGTGACGGTCAGCGGCGGCACGCACGGCCTGAACGTCTCGCACGCGGGGGTGTTCAACGAATCGCTGCTCGCCTTCCTGCGCGGCTGAGCGGGCCGGCCTGCGTCAGGCCCGCAGCACCCGCCCGGGGTTCAGGATGCCCCGCGGGTCCAGCGCCTGCTTGATGGCGCGCATCATGGACAAGGCCGCCGGCGACTTGTGCTTCTCCAGCGTGCCCACCTTCAGGCCGCCGATGCCGTGCTCGGCGGAGAAGGAGCCGCCGTACTTCGCCACCTGCTCGTAGACGAGGGCGTTGACGCGCTCCTCCTGGTCGCGCAGGAAGGCCTTCGCATCGCCCTCGGCGGGCGCCTGCACGTTGTAGTGCAGGTTGCCGTCGCCCAGGTGGCCGAAGTTGACCAGCCGCACGCCGGGGATCTCGCGCGCCAGCAGCGCGTCGGTCTCGGCGCAGAAGGCGGGGATGCGCGAGACGGGGATCGAGATGTCGTGCTTGATGTTCAGGCCTTCCTCGGCCTGCGCCATCGGGATGCTCTCGCGGATGTGCCACAGCTCGTGCGCCTGCGAGAGGCTCTCGGCCACCACCGCGTCGGTGACGCAGCCGGCCTCGAAGGCGGTTTCCAGCAGCGCCTCGAAACGGGCGCGGGCATGGTCCTCCGATTCGCTGTCGGAGTTCTCCAGCAGCACGAAATAGGGTGCCCCCACGCTCGCCACTTCGTGTGCTTCGCTGCCCCCCGAGGGGGCTGGGCTTGTCTTGGGGCGGCCCGGCGGCAAGCCCGGCACCGTCTCGTCGCCGATGAAGGGCACGCGCAGTTGCGGCATGTGCTTGCCGACCAGGCTCAGCGCGAAGCGGCCCATCACCTCGAAGCCGGTGAGGCCGGGGCCGAGCTGCCGGTGCGCCAGGCCCAGCAGGTCCACCGCCGCGTCGAAGCTCGGCACCGCCGCCCAGGCCGTGAGCTGCGCCGCCGGCCTGGGGTAGAGCTTCATCGTCGCCGCGGTGATGACGCCCAGCGTGCCCTCGCTGCCGACCAGCAGGTCGCGCAGGTCGTAGCCGGTGTTGTCCTTGCGCAGGCCGGTCAGGCCGTCCCACACCTCGCCCTGCGCCGTCACCACCTCCAGGCCCAGGCACAGCTCGCGCGTGTTGCCGTAGCGCACCACCTGCGTGCCGCCGGCGTTGGTGGCCAGGTTGCCGCCGATGGTGCAACTGCCCTCGGCCGCCAGGCTCAGCGGGAAGAGGAAGCCCGCCTGGTCGGCCGCCTCCTGCAGCGTCTGCAGCACGCAGCCGGCCTCCACCGTCACGGTGAGGTTGGCGGCATCGATGCCGCGGATGGCGTTCATGCGCGTGAGGCTGAGCACCACCTGCGTGCCGCTGTCGTCGGGGATGGCGCCGACCGCCAGCCCGGTGTTGCCGCCCTGCGGCACGATCGCCGTGCCCGCCGCCGCGCAGGCCTTCACGACCGCCGCCACCTGCGCCGTGTCGGCCGGCCGCACCACGGCCAGCGCCTTGCCGCGGGCGCGCTTGCGCCAGTCCTGCTCCCAGGCGCCCAGGTCGCCGTCGGTCAGCACGTTGGGCGCGCCGACGATGGCACGCAGGGAATCGATCAGGTCGGTCACGAGGCAGGTCTTTCGTTGAGCGTCCGGGCCGCCCGCAGGCGCAGCCGCACGTGCAGCGCGCAGGCGACGAACAGGCCCAGGCACAGCAGGATCTCCACCCAGGCCAGCGCGCGGCTGGCGGCGGTGGTGTCGCTCCAGGCGCGCACCACGCCTTCGGTGAAGTACAGCCACACCAGCAGGCTCACCCAGCGGTAGGTGTACATGCGGTTCTTCAGCAGCCCGGCCAGCGGCACCACCAGGGGCAGCGCCTTCAGCGCCAGCCAGGAGCCGCCGGGCCGCAGCGGCGCCAGCCACAGCTCCCAGGCCAGGCACAGCGCGACCAGGCCGAGCAGGCAGCCCACCGCGAGCGTGCGGGTCCATGCGACGGCGGGGGAGGGGGCGACCGGAGTCATGTCGGGTGTTGAGCAGTTTGCGCACGTGTCACTCGAAACCAAGCGGGACCGACGGCCGCGGAGCAGGCCATGCGGGAACACCCGCGGAACCGGCTTGGCCGGGCCGCTGCGTGTGCCCCCCTTGAGGGGGTTGGCGGAGCGACACGAAGTGCGCGAAGACTGGGGGTGGGAATAATACCGACCCATGAACCGCCGCCAGCTCTGGAGGGACTTGTCCCGCTTCCCTTGGCGCAACACCGCCGCCGTGCTGGGCGAGCGCTTCCGCGAAGACCGCCTGGGGCTGACCGCCAGCAGCCTGACCTTCACCACCACCATCGCGCTGGTGCCCTTCTTCACGCTGGCGCTGGCGCTGTTCACCGTGTTCCCGATGTTCGCCACCATGCAGGGCCGCCTGCAGCGCTGGCTGGTGGACAGCCTGGTGCCCGAGAACATCTCGCGCCAGGTGCTGGGCTACCTCACCCAGTTCGCCAGCAAGGCCAGCGGGCTGGGCATCGCCGGCCTGGGCGTGCTGCTGGTGACGGCCATCGCGCTCATCCTCACCATCGACCGCACGCTCAACAATATCTGGCGCGTGCCGCGCCCGCGGCCGCTGGGGCAGCGCATCCTGATCTACTGGGCCGCCATCACGCTCGGGCCGCTGGTGCTGGCGGCCAGCCTGTCGACCACGGCCTGGGTGTTCACCGCCTCGCGCGGCATCTTCCACGACGGCAGCGCGCTGAAGCTGCTGTTCGACGCGCTGGAGTTCCTGCTGCTGGCGGCCGGCATGGCGGCGCTGTACCACTACGTGCCCAACACCCACGTGCGCTGGTCGCACGCCTGGGCCGGCGGCGTGTTCGTCGCCGCCGCCATCGAGGTCGCCAAGCGCGTGCTGACCTGGTACCTGGGCACCGTCCCGACCTATTCGGTGCTGTACGGCGCCTTCGCCACGGTGCCGATCCTGCTGGTGTGGATCTACGTGGCCTGGGTGATCGTGCTGCTGGGCGCGGTGATCGCCGCCTACCTGCCCAGCCTGCTGACCGGCGTGGCGCGCCGTGGCGGCGGCCCCGGCTGGCCGATGCAGCTGGCGGTGGAGGCGCTGCAGCACCTGGAGCGGGCGCGCGCGCAGCCGTTCAAGGGCCTGGGCGCCAGCGAGCTGGTGGCGCGCATGCGGGTCGACGCCCTGCAGCTGGCCGCCGTGCTGGAGGCGCTGGTGGCGCTGGACTGGGTGGGCGAGCTGGCCGAGGTCGAGGAAACGCGGGATCCGCGCTACGTGCTGCTGGCCGACCCGGACGCCACGCCGCTGGCGCCGCTGGCCGAGGCGCTCATGCTGCCGCGCTCGCCCAGCCTGGAAGGGCTGTGGACGCGCGGCGCGCTGGATGCGCTGCGCCTGCGCGATGTGCTGGCGAAGGACGAGCCGTCGGAGAAGGCCGCCGTCGACCCGCAGGCCGTTCAGAACCTGATGCGGCCCAGCCAGATGTCGCGGTACATGACCCAGTCGCCCATGAAGCTGTAGAGCGGCCGCTTGAAGGAGGCGGGCCTGTTCTTCTCGAACGCGAAGTGGCCCACCCAGGCGAAGCCGTAGCCGCACACCAGGCCGATCAGCAGCCACCACGGGTTGCCGGTGAACACCAGCGCGGCCAGGCAGGCCAGCGCCAGGGAGGAGCCGACGAAATGCAGCTGCCGGCAGGTCCGGTCGGAATGCTCGCTCAGGTAGAAGGGGTAGAACTCGGCGAAGCTCGTGAACTGGCGCGGATCGACGGCTGCGCCGGCCGTGCGGGCCTGGCCGGGGGAGGGCGTGGCGGGGTTCATCGCGGTCTCCTTCAGGGGCGCCGGCACGCAGCCGGGCGCCTGACCATAATAGCGAGCCGCCTGCGTGGCGGCCATCCCTCGCATCCCTGCCTGCCGCCACCGCCTTGCTGCCGAATCCCCCTGTTTCCGACGCTCCCTGGGTCGTGTGCCTGTGCGCCGAATGGTGCGGCACCTGCCGCGACTACCGCCCGCTGATGCAGCAGGTGGCGCAGGCGCATCCGCAGATGCGCTTCGCCTGGGTCGACATCGAGGACCACGCCGAACTGGCGGACGAATTCGATGTCGAGACCTTCCCGACACTGCTGGTGGTCGATGCCGGCGGGCAGCGCTTCCTGGGGCCGATGCTGCCGAACGCGCAGGCGCTGTCGCGCCTGCTCGGCGCACTGCCGGCGGCGCAGCCGGCCGAGGCGCATGTGCATGCGCTCATCGCCGGCATCGAGCGCGATCCGGCTGCCTTCGCGCTGCACGTGGGCTGACCGACGCGCCCGTCAAGGCGCGTCCGCCGCCTGCATCCAGGCCGGCACATCGCGTTGGCCGTGCAGCATGCGCCAGACATCGACGTGGTCCGCCTGCTCCACGTAGAACACCAGATGGGGGTAGCGGTTCAGCCGCCAGGTGCGCAGGCCCGGCAGGTCCAGTTCGTGTGCGTAGCGCGTGGAGCCGGTGGCCGGATGGCGGCCGATGTGCGCGTAGGCCCGCTCCAATGCATCCACGAAGCCGATCGCCGCAGCCTCGGCGTCGACGGCCAGGTAGTAGGCAATCGCCTCGTCCACATCCTGGCTGGCCCGCATGCGCGGGATGACGGGCTTGGCCGTCACGGTTTGGCGCGGCGGCCGGCCGTCTTGCGCACTTGGTCGCGCAGTCCTTCGAAATAGGCTGCCGACGCGGTTGCCGAGGGGGCCGAGCCTGCACCCGCCAGCAGCAGGCCGCGCAGTTGTTGCCGATCCTGGTCGCGGCGGATCAGTTCGCGCACGTATTCGCTGCTGGTGCCATAGCCTCGCTGGCTGACCTGCTCGTCCACGAAGGACTTCAGGGCATCAGGCAGGGAGATGTTCATGGTGCTCATGGCGAGAGTTTGGCAAATTTTGCCAAATCTGTCGAACGCCAGTGCTTCCCCGTTCAGCGCGCCAGAAAGTCCCGCAGCGCGAAGAGCAGCGCGTCCGGCGTCTCGGTCATCTGGTGGTGGCCGACGGGCAGCGAAGCGACCTCCACACGCTTGCCGCTCTCGCGCGCCCGGGCGATCAGGCCCTGCGCCGCGCGCGGCGAGGTCATCTGGTCCTGCGCGCCGAGCGCGAAGAGCACCGGGCAGGCGATTTGCGCGATGGCGTTCTCGCCGTTGGCGTAGCGGTCGCAGGCCAGGAAGCCGCGGTGGAACACGTTGACCCCCGGGTTGCTGCGCAGCACCCGCCGGCCCAGTGCCATGCCCGCGCCGTAGACCCAGGTGCCGGGCCCCAGCGCCGAGGGCGGCGCCGCCAGGGTGGAGCGCGAGAACACGTTGACCAGTTTCAGCGCCGCCTCCGGGTCGTTCTGCGAGGCGTCGAGCAGCGCCTGCGAGACCTTCATCGGGAAGGCGGTGCCCACCAGCGCCAGGTGCGTGACGCGCTCGCCCAGGCGGGCAGCCGCCTCCAGCGCGATCAGCGAGCCCCAGCTGTGGCCCACCAGCGCGGCGCGCTGCACGCCGGCGGCGTCGAGCAGCGCGGCGACGAAGTCGGCGGCCTGCTCCACCGTCTCCGGCGCGTCGCCGGCGCTGCGGCAGTGGCCGGGCAGGTCCACCGCCAGCACGTTGAAGCCGTGGTGCGCCAGGTAGCGGCTCTGCAGGATCCACACGCTGTGGTCGTTCAGCACGCCGTGGATGAACACGACCGTGGGCCGGGCCGCGTCGAAGGGCTTGCCGCCGGTGTAGCAGTAGGTGCGGTGGCCGTTGACGTTCAGCTCCATCTCAGCCCCCCGCCTTCTCGGCCGCCTTCAGCGCGCGCTTGAGGTCGTCGATCAGGTCGTCGGGGTCCTCCAGCCCGATCGACAGGCGGATCGTCCCCTGCCCGATGCCGCCGGCGGCCAGCGCCTCGTCGGTCATGCGGAAATGCGTGGTGCTGGCCGGGTGGATCACCAGCGAGCGGCAGTCGCCCACGTTCGCCAAGTGGCTGAAGAGCTTGAGCGCCTCGATGAACTTCTTGCCCTGCTCGCGGTCGCCCTTGATGTCGAAGCTGAACACCGAGCCCGCGCCCCGGGCGCCGTGCCTGAGCAGCCGGTTCGCCAGCGCGTGGCTCGGGTGCGCTTCGAGCAGCGGATGCCCCACGCGCGAGACGAAGGGGTGGCTCGCGAGGAAGCGCACGATCTTCTCGGTGTTGGCGATGTGCCGCTCCATGCGCAGCGGCAGCGTCTCGATGCCCTGCAGGATCAGCCAGGCGGTGTGCGGGCTCATGGCGGCGCCGAAGTCGCGCAGGCCCTCGCGCCGCGCGCGCAGCAGGAAGGCGCCGACGGTGGACTCCTCGGTGAACACCATGTTGTGGAAGCCGTCGTAGGGCGCGCTCAGCTCGGCGAATTTCCCGTCCGAAGCGTCCCAGTCGAAGCTGCCGCCGTCCACCAGCACGCCGCCGATGACGGTGCCGTGGCCGGAGAGGAACTTGGTGGCCGAGTGGTAGACCAGGTCGGCGCCGTGCTCGAAGGGGCGGATCAGGTAGGGCGAGGTCAGCGTCGAGTCGACCAGCAGCGGCACCTTCGCCTCGTGCGCGATCTGCGCCACGGTGGGGATGTCCAGCACGTCCAGGCCGGGGTTGCCCACCGTCTCGCCGAAGAGCAGCTTCGTCTCGGGCCGGATCGCGGCGCGCCAGCCGTCGATGTCGCCCGGCTTGACGAAGGTGGTCTCGATGCCGAAGCGCCGCATCGTGTAGTGCAGCAGGTTCTGCGAGCCGCCGTACAGGGCCGTGCTGGCGACGATGTGCGAGCCCGCGCCCATCAGCGTGGCCACCGCCAGGTGCAGCGCCGCCTGGCCGCTGGCGGTGGCGATGGCGCCGATGCCGCCTTCCAGCGCCGCCACGCGCTGCTCCAGCACCGCGTTGGTGGGGTTGCTCAGGCGGCTGTAGACGTGGCCGGAGCGCTCCAGGTTGAACAGGGCGGCCGCGTGGTCGCTGGACTCGAAGACGAAGGAGGTGGTCAGGTGGATCGGCACCGCGCGCGCGCCCGTGGCCGGGTCGGGGGCGGCGCCCGCGTGCACCGCGAGCGTGTCGAAGCCGGGGTCGGAATAGCCGCTCATGCTGCGCGGCCCTGGGTGGGATGCATGCTTTCGTCTCCTGGGAAAGAGGGGCCGGTAACGCCCGGTCACGAACGGGACGGCCCGTGCCGGCAACGCGCTGTTGCCGGTCGCACATTGTGGGCTATATTCATCCGGCCAATGTGGCCGAGAGCAGAGAGGAGCACCCCGATGAAAGTCAGCGACATCCTGCGTGTGAAGGGCAACACGCTCTTCACCATCACGCCCGACGATCCGCTGTCCGACGCGGTGAACGTGATGGCCGAGAAGGACATCGGCTCGCTGGTGGTGATGGAGCGCGGCGAGCTGGTGGGCATGCTCACCTTCCGCGAGGTGATCCTCGCGATCCAGGCCAACGGCGGCGTGGTCGGCAGCACGCCGGTGCGCAAGGCGATGGACGACAAGCCGCTCACCTCCACCATGGACACCGACCTCGACGAGGTCCGCCGCATGATGCTGGACCACCACGCGCGCTACATGCCGGTGATGGACAAGCGCATGCTGATGGGCGTGATCAGCTTCTACGACGTGGCCAAGGCGGTGGTCGACAGCCAGAACTTCGAGAACAAGATGCTCAAGGCCTACATCCGCGACTGGCCGGCGGAGGAAGAGGGCAGCTGAGGCCCCTCCCGCTGCGCGCCCCCGCCCCTGGGGCGCAGCCGCCGCGGCGGCGTCACTCCTTGATGTTCGCGGCCTGCACGATCTTCTGGTTGCGCGCGTACTCGGCCTGCACGAACCGGCCGAGTTCCTCGGGCGATCCGCTGCCCGGCAGCGCGCCCTGTTCCTCCAGCTTGGCACGCACCTCCGGGTCCTTCAGCACGGCGTTGAGTTCCTCGTTCAGGCGCTGCACCACCGGCGCCGGCGTCCTGGCCGGCGCGAAGATGCCGGTCCAGCTCAGCATCGAATAGCCCTTCAGGCCCGGCATCTCGCCGAAGGCCGGCACCTGGGGCAGCGCCTTCAGCCGCTTGTCGTCCGTCTCGCCCAGCGCCTTCAGGCGGCCGCCGGCGACGTGCGGGATGGCGCTGGTGCTCACCAGCATGGCCAGGTCGATCTGGTTGCCGATCACGTCGGTGGCGATCTGCGCGCCGCCGCGGTAGGGCACGTGCGTCACGAAGATGCCTTCGCGCTGCTTGATCAGCTCCATCGCCAGGTGCAGCACCGTGCCCACCCCGGAGGTCGCGTAGTTGTACTTGCCGGGCGCGGCCTTGGCGAGCCTGACGAACTCGGCCCAGTTCTGCGCCGGCAGGCCGGGGCGCGCCACCAGCACCATCGGCGCGGTGTTGAGCATGCCCACCGGCGCCAGGTCCTTCAGCGGGTCGAACTTGAAGGCGGCCGGGTTGATCAGCCGGCCGATCGCCATCACGCTGTCGGGGCCGGCCACCAGGGTGTAGCCGTCGGGCGCGGCGTTGGCGGCCTTGGCGACGCCGATCACGCCGCCCGCGCCGGCGACGTTCTCGACCACCACCGACTGCTTGAGCCGCTCGCCCAGCTTGGTGGCGACCAGGCGGGCGTTGAAGTCCACGCTGCCGCCGGCCGAGTAGGGCACGATCAGCGTGATGGCCTTGCCGGCGGGCCAGGCGGCCTGGGCGAAGGCGGCGCCGGGCAGGGCGGTGGCCAGGAGGGCGGCGAGGGCGAGGGGTTTGATCGGGGGCATGGTCAGTGTCTTTGGGGCAGGGCGTCGGGGGAAATCCGTGCGCGCAGCGCGTCGAACTCGGCCAGCCATTGCGTGCACCAGGTGCGGCGCTGGCCGTCGTCGATCCAGGCGCCGGCCAGGCCGTTGTCGAGGAAGGCGCGCAGATCATCCAGGCCGAAGCCGAAGTCGCGCACCATCATCAGCCAGGCCCGCGTCGGCGTGACGTGGTGCAGCGTCGGGTCGTCGGTGTTGGGGTGCACCAAGAGGCCCAGGCCGGGCATGCGGCGGATCGGGTGGTCCAGCGCCCAGCGCTCGGGCGGCAGGGTGCGCAGGTAGTAGGAGTTGGTGGGCACCACGGTGAACAGCACGCCGCGCTCGGCGCATTCGCGGGCGAAGGCGGGTTCGTCGACCACCGTGTAGCCGTGGTCGATGCGGTCGACCTTCAGCACGTCCAGCGCGGTGCGCACGTGGGTCCAGGGCGTGCCGAACTCGCCGGCGTGCGCGGTGGTCTTCAGGCCGGCGCGGCGGGCGTCGGCATAGGCCTGGGCGAACAGTTCCGGCGGCCGGTCGGTCTCGCGGTAGTCGATGCCGATGCCCAGCGTGTGCTCGTTGCGGTGCGCGGTCACCCACTCGACCATCTGCTGCGCCGCCTCGGGGCTGGCCTCGCGGTCGATGGCGGCCACCAGGCGGCCGGCGATGCCGTGGTCGGCCTCGGCGTCACGGATGGCGCGCACGATGGCCTCCTGCGCGCGGGCGTAGGGGATGCCCGACTCGGCTGCGGTGCCGGTGGGGTTCCAGAAGAACTCGCTGTAGCGCACGTTGTGGGCGGCGGCGTCCTCCAGGTACTCGTAGGCCAGGCGGTGCAGGTCGTCGGGCGTGCGGATCAGCCAGGCGTCGAGCGCGCGCAGCACGCGCAGCACGCCCACGGGCTTGTCGCCGCGCGTATAGAAGGCGCGCACCTCTTCCTCCGCGAGCGGCATGCCGGCGCGGCGGTTCAGCGCCTCGAAGGTGGCGCGGCGCACGGTGCCGAACAGGTGGCAGTGCAGTTCGGCCTTGGGCATGGCGTGGAGCATCTGCTCCAGCGTGAGCAGGGCATCGGGGGTGGCCGGGGCAGCGTGCATGCGCCGGAGTCTAGGAAGCGCCGGCCCAAAGAAGAAGTGATGAATTTCTATAATTCCATTCAGGAAAGTGATGAACACGACCCGATGGACCCGCCCCCGCTGCGCGCCCTGACGCTGCGCCACCTCCAGTGCTTCTCGGTGCTGGTGCAGGAAGGCCATTTCGGCCGCGCCGCGCAGCGCCTGTCGATCACCCAGCCGGCGCTGAGCAACGCCATCAAGCAGATGGAGCGCCTGCTGGGCGCGCCGCTGCTGGAGCGCACCACGCACCGCCTGGCGCTCACGCCGCTGGGCGCCGAGGTGCTGGAGCGCACCGACTTCGTGGTCAACACCGTGGACCAGGCGCTGCGCGACATCCGCAACGTGGTGGTGCGCGGGCGCGCCCACGTGCGCATCGGCGTCATCCCCTCGGCCAGCCGGCAGGTGGCGGCGGCGGTGGCCGCCTTCGAGGCGCGGCAGCCCGACGCGGTGAGTGTGGAGTGGGCCGACGCGCCTTCCACCGAGCTGGTGGAGCGCCTGCGCGGCGGCCAGCTCGACGTGGCGGTGGCGGCGATCACCGAGGCGCCCGAAGGCCTGGCCTGCACCGACCTGTTCCGCGACCCGCTGGTGCTGGTCGTGCACCGCGACCATCCCCTCGCCGTGGCCCGCAGCGCGAGCTGGAAGGCGCTGGGCAGCGAGCGGCTGGCCTTCTTCGAGAGCGGCAGCATGCCGGCCCTGGGCGGCCCGGCGCGCGCGCAGTTCGGCGAGGGCGGGCCGCAGCCGCTGCGCGTGCGCTATGCCGAGACGCTGCATGCACTGGCGCGCAGCCGGCTGGCGCTGGGGCTGATGCCGCGGCTGTACACCGTGGCGCTGCACGACCCCGAACTGCGCGTGGTGCCGCTGCGCCAGCCGAAGATCGAGCGGCGCGTGGTGCTGCTGCGCCGGCCCGAGCCGCTGCGCAGCGCGGCGGCGCGGGCGCTGGCGGAATTCCTGGGCGAGCGGCTGACCGCACTGGCCGCCCGGCGGCGTGCGGCCGCGCCGGCTGCCTGACGCCGCCGCATCGGCCTCAAGGCAGCTCCGCCGCGGCACGGATGGTCTCGCGCACGCGCGGGTAGATCTGCGTGTTCCAGCGGCTGCCGCTGAACACGCCGTAGTGGCCCACGCCGGCCTGCAGGTGGTGCGACTTGAGGAAGGGCCGCACGCCGCTGCACAGCTCCTGCGCCGCCATCGTCTGCCCGACCGCGCAGATGTCGTCGCGCTCGCCCTCGACGGTCAGCAGCGCGGTGCGGCGGATGGCGCGCGGGTCCACCGCGCGGCCGTGCACCGTGAGGCGGCCCAGCGGCAGGTCGTAGGTCTGGAACACGCGCTCCACCGTCTCCAGGTAGAACTCGGCCGGCAGGTCGTTGACGGCGAAGTACTCCTCGTAGAAGGCGCGGATGGCCGCCGCCTGGTCCATCTCGCCTTCGACCAGGTGGTGGTAGAGCCGGCGGAACTGCTCCTTGTGGCGCTCCAGGTTCATGCTCATGAAGGCCGCGAGCTGGACGAAGCCCGGGTACACCCGCCGCCCGAAGCCGGCATGCGGCATCGGCACGCGGCTGATCAGGTTGCGCTCGAACCAGCCGATGGGCCGCTCGGTGGCCAGCCGGTTCACCTGCGTGGGGTTGACGCGGCAGTCCACCGGCCCGGCCATCAGCGTCAGGCTGCGCGGCGCGGCGGGGTCGTCGTCCTCGGCCATCAGCGCGGTGGCGGCCAGCGCCGCCACGCAGGGCTGGCACACCGCCACCAGGTGCACGCCGGAGCCGATGGCGCGCAGGAAGGCGATGAGCTGCAGGGTGTATTCGTCCAGCCCGAAATGCCCGTGGCCCAGCGGCACGTCGCGGGCGTTGTGCCAGTCGGTGATGTAGACGTCGTGGTCGCGCAGCAGCGTGCGCGCCGTCTCGCGCAGCAGGGTGGCGAAGTGGCCCGACAGCGGGGCGGCCAGCAGCACCGGGGGCTCCGGCGGCGCGCCGGCGGACCGATCCTTGACGAAGCGCAGCAGCGTGCCGAAGGGCGCGACCAGCGCCTTCTCCTCGCGCACCGCGACGGGCCCGCCGTCCGCCTGCACCTCGGCGATGCCGTAGGCCGGCCGGGCGTGGGTGAGCTTCAGGCGGGTGAAGACGTCCATGGCGGCGGACAGCCGGCGCAGGGCGCTGCGCTCGGTGCCCTCGAACCACAGGGCCGGCCCCATGAACTGCGCCGCGAGGCGCACCGGCGACAACAGGTCGGCCTGGGCCTGGTAAGCCTGGTACAGCATGGGTCGGGTGAGGCAAGTTGCGCGCCAGGCCGGTGCGCACCGTTCTGGCACAGGCTTTGCACGCGGCCTGCGGGGCGGCGTTCCGGCCGCGCGTCGCATCCGCAGGAGCAGCACCCATGCCCAAGGCCGTCCTCACCATCAGCAGCAAGAACTACGGCGCCTGGGCGCTGCGCGGGTGGCTGATGTGCCGCTTCGCCGGGCTGGACTTCGCCGAGAGGATCATCCCGCCGGACGACCCGGCGATGAAGGCGGAGATCCTGTTGCTGGCCTCGTCGCTGCGCGTGCCGGCGCTGGACCACAACGGCATCCACGTCTGGGACACGCTGGCCATCAGCGAGTACCTGCACGAGATCAGGCCGAAGGCGGGGCTGCTGCCGGCGGATGCCGGGGCGCGCTCGCACTGTCGCTCGGTGTGCGGCGAGATGCACTCGGGTTTCGCCTCGCTGCGCGGCGCGCTGCCGATGAACATCAAGGCCCGCTTCGAGGGCTTCAAGGTGTGGTCGCGCGCGCAGGCCGACATCGACCGCGTGACGGAGATCTGGCGCGAGTGCCTGGCGGCCTACGGCGGCCCCTGCCTCTTCGGCAGCAGGCCCGGCATGGCGGACGCGATGTACGCGCCGGTGGTCACGCGCTTCCTGACCTACGGCGTGGCGCTGGACGAGACCTGCGCCGCCTACTGCCAGCAGGTGATGGCGCTGCCGGCCATGCGCGAATGGGTGGCCGGCGCGCTGGCCGAGCCCGACGAGATCGACGAGCTGGACGCGGAGTTCTAGCTAGCCGCGCGGCGGCCGGACCGCCGACTTGGGCCGGAAGGCCTTGCAGACCGCCTCGTGGGTTTCGAGGTACGGCCCGCCGATGAGGTCGATGCAGTAGGGCACCGCCGCGAAGATGCCGGGCACCTTCTGCGTGCCGTCCGGCGCTTTCAGTCCTTCCAGCGTCTCGGCGATGGCCTTGGGCTGGCCCGGCAGGTTGATGATGAGGCTCTTACCGCGGATCACCGCCATCTGCCGCGAGAGGATGGCGGTGGGCACGAAGGCCAGGCTGATCTGGCGCATCTGTTCGCCGAAGCCGGGCATCACCCTGTCGGCCACGGCCAGGGTGGCCTCGGGCGTCACGTCGCGCGGGGCGGGGCCGGTGCCGCCGGTGGTCAGCACCAGCGCGCAGCCGGCGTCCACCAGGTCGACCAGCGCGGCGCTGATGCGCTCCTGCTCGTCGGGGATGAGGCGCGGCTCGAAGCGGATCGGGTTCTTCAGCGCGCGCGTCAGCCAGTCCTGCAGGGCGGGCAGGCCCTGGTCCTGGTAGACGCCGCTGGAAGCGCGGTCGCTCACCGAGACGATGCCGATGGCGACGGGGTCGAACGCGTCGGTCATGCGTCTTCCTCGCGCGACTCGGCCGCCGCCTGCTCGCCGTGGTCCGCGTCGCCGTGCACCGCGAGCTGGGCACGCAGCAGCTGGAACAGCTCGCGGTACGCCTTGCCCTGGCGCGGCGCCTCGCCGGCGCGGCCGGCCTGGAAGTCCTTGCGCGCCTGGCGCACCAGCGCGCGCAACTGTTGCGCATCGGTGCCGGGATGGGTCTCTATCCAGCCGCCGAGCGCGTCGTCGCCGGCCAGCAGGCGCTCGCGCCAGCGCTCGGCCTCGTGCAGCAGGGCGGTGTCCTGCGCGGGGCCGTGCGCCTGCTCGTCCAGCGCCAGGCGCGCGGCGTCGAGCGTGGCGGCGTCCAGCTTGCGCATCAGCTTGCCGACGTACTGCATCTGGCGGCGCCGGCCCTCGAAGTTGCTGATGCGGCGCGCCTCGGCCAGCGCCTCCAGCAGCGACTCGGGCAGGTCCAGCCGGGCCATCGCCTCGGCGCGCAGGTCCAGCAGCTTCTCGCCCAGCGCCTGCAGCTCGGTGCTCTCGCGCTTGAGTTCGGTCTTGCTGGTCTCGACGCCGCCCTTGAGCTCGCGCTTGAGCTCGGCGTCCAGTTCGCTGCCTTCGGCGACGAAATGGCCGCGGACGAAGTAGCCTTTCTTGGGTTTGCGTGGCATGGGGATGAATGGGGTCCGGCACCCGGCAGAAAAGGGGTGCGCCGCTATGATTGTCCCCCACATGAGCACCCTCACATCGCGCGCCGATACCGGCTTTGCCTACAGCCGGGACTTCTTCGAGAACCTGGTCGACACCGCCCTGGCCCATGCGAAAAAGCTGGGTGCCACCGACGCCGGCGCCGAGGCGTCCGAAGGGTGCGGCCTCACCGTCTCGGTGCGCAAGGGCGAGCTGGAGAACGTGGAGCGCAACCGCGACAAGTCGCTGGGCGTGACGGTCTACGTGGGCCACCGGCGCGGCAACGCCAGCACCTCCGACTTCTCCGAGGCCGCCATCCGCCAGACCGTGCAGGCGGCCTACGACATCGCCCGCTTCACGGCGGAGGACCCGATGGGCGGCCTGCCGGACGAGGCGGACATCGCCACCGAGCATCCCGAGCTGGACCTGTTCCACCCCTGGGCCATCGACAGCGAGGGCGCCGCGAAGCTGGCGCTGGCCTGCGAGGCGGCCGCCTTCGCCACCGACAAGCGCATCGCCAACAGCGAGGGCGCCGGCGTCTCGGCGCAGCAGAGCCACTTCTTCAGCGCGCACACGCACGGCTTCCGTGGCGGCTATGCCAGCTCGCGCCATTCCATCTCGGTCGCTCCCATCGCCGGCAAGGGCGACGACATGCAGCGCGACGCCTGGTACAGCTCGATGCGCTCGGCCGACGAGCTGGCCAGCCCCGAGGCGGTGGGCCGCTATGCCGCCGAGCGCGCGCTCAGCCGGCTGAAGGCGCGCAAGATCAAGACCACCGAATGCCCGGTGCTGTTCGAGTCGCCCCTGGCCGCCGGCCTGCTCGGCGCGCTGGTGCAGGCCACCAGCGGCGGCGCGCTGTACCGGCGCAGCAGCTTCCTGCTCGATTCGCTGGGCAAGCCGGTGCTGCCCGGCCACATCGACGTGCTGGAAGACCCGTTCGCGCCCCGCGGCAAGGGCAGCGCGCCCTTCGACGACGAGGGCGTCGTCACACACAGGCGCAAGGTGGTCGACGGCGGCCGGCTGGAGGGCTACTTCCTGTCCACCTACTCGGCGCGCAAGCTGGGGATGAAGACCACCGGCAACGCCGGCGGCTCGCACAACCTGACGCTGTCCTCGCGCCTCACGCAGCCGGACGACGACCTTCAGGCCATGCTGCGCAAGCTCGGCACCGGCCTGTTCGTCATCGAGCTGATGGGGCAGGGCGTGAACTACGTGACGGGCGACTATTCGCGCGGCGCCAGCGGTTTCTGGGTCGAGAACGGCGAGATCGCCTTCCCGGTGCAGGAGATCACCATCGCCGGCAACCTGAAGGACATGCTGCTGGGCATCCAGGCCGTGGGCGCCGATGCCTACAACTACGGCGCCAAGACCACCGGCTCCATCCTCGTCGACCGGATGAAGGTGGCGGGCGCCTGAGCCGGGCCGGGGCTGCCGTGCAGATGGCCGCACGCGCCCCCGGCATGCCGCTGCCCTCGCGCCGGCAGGCGCTGTGGTTCTGGGTGCGCATCCGCTTGCTGACGGCGCGGCGCATCGTGCAGGACGCATTCGACCCGCAGGTGCGGACCTGGCGCCGCGTGCCGTCCGGCGCCAGCCGGCTGCGCGATGCGCCGGTGCTGGCCGAGGTGCGCAGCCCCCTGTGGACCGACGGCCGCCCCGACGAGTTCGCGCTGGTGGCCGGCAAGGTGCACAACCTGCGGCTGGCCCGGCAGGCCTTCGACGGACTGGAGCTGCCCGCCGCCGGCCTGCTGAGCTTCTGGCAGCAGCTCGGGCGGGCCACGCGGCGGCGTGGCTATGTGCCGGGGCGCGAGGTGCGCGAGGGCTGCGTGGTGCCCACGCTGGCCGGCGGCCTGTGCCAGCTGTCCAACGCGCTGGCCACCGCCGCCCATCGTGCGGGCATGGCACTGCCGGAGCGCCATGCGCACACCGCCCGGCCCGAGGGCGCGGCCCCCGGTGCGCACGACGCCATTGATGCCACCGTGCTGTGGAAGCACATCGACCTGCGCGTGCGCGCCGACATGCCGTGGCGCCTGGAAGTGGCGATGGACGCGGACGAGCTGGTCGTGCGCGTGCGGGCGTTCGCCGCGGCGCCGCCGGCGGGCCGGCGGACCATCGCCATCGACGCCGTGCCGCGCACCGGCCGCGTGCAGGCGGCCGCGCCGCCGGTGGCGCGTGGCTGCCTGAGCTGCGACGAGACGGCGTGCTTCCGCCATGCGCCGCAGCGCGCGGGCACCGTCGACGCCCTGGCTGCGCGCGCGACCCTGCTGGAAGGGGTGCCGCCCGAACTGGCGCAGGCTGCCGCTGCCGATCCACGGCTGGCCCCTGGACGCTGGGTGCTGCCCCATGCCGTGACGCCGGGCCAGCGGGCGCTGGTCGCGCGCCGGCGTGCGCCCGAAGGCGGGGAGGTGATGCCGCCCGGCGCTGCCGCGCGCCTGCTGGCATGGCGGCGGGCGTGGCACCTGCGGCGGCATGCCCGCTCGCCGGGCCGGCGGCAGGCCGGCATCCTGCAGGGGCAGGCCTGGCAGGCGCGCCAGGCCGCGCGCGCCCTGCGTCCGGCCGACGTGGCGCTGCTGGTGGACCAGGCCTACCTGCCCACGCTGTGGATCGACGGCGCGCTGGCGGGCCGCCGGCTGGACGTGTGGATGCCCGCGCTGCCCATGCGCGAGATCGCGCGACGCCTGGACGCCGCCGCCCAGGTGTGGCCCGACGAGCCCAGCCTGGCCGACTTCCGGCCGGACCCAGCCTGCGCGGAAGCCGAATGGCAGGCCCTGCGCCAGGCCGGGCGGATCTTCACCGCGCACCATGCGGTGGCGCAATGGGCACGTGAAACGTTGTCTGCTGAAGTGGTCGAGTTGCCCTGGCAGTGCCCGCCCGCGGCGGCGACCCGCGGTCCGGCAGCGTCGCCGCCGCTCGTCGTGTTGCTGTCCAGCGCCCTGCCGCGCAAGGGCAGCCGCGAACTGGCGGCGGCGCTGCGGCATCTGCAGCAGGACGGGCGGGCGACGCGCCTGGGCGTGCTGGGCAGCCCGCCGGCGCTGGACGATCCGCACTGGGCCGGCCTGCCGTGCGTTCCGCTGGGTTATCGCAGCGACTGGCGGGCCCAGGCCCGGGCGGCGGTGCTGCCGGCCCATGTGGAGCATTCGCCGCGCGCCGCCCTGCAGGCGCTGGCGGCCGGCCTGCCGGTGATCGCCACGCCGGCCTGCGGGCTGCCGCCCCAGCCGGGGCTGACGCTGGTGCCGGCGGGCGACGTGGCGGCGCTGGCGCAGGCCCTGCGCCCGCACGCCGGCTGAGCAACCGTCTTGCTCGTCAAGCGCAATGCATAGTCGAATCCCACATCGAGCCATGTTTGGCGATGGCGTTGAGCATCGTCAGCAGCTTGCGCATGCAGGCGACCAGGGCGACCTTCTTGCGCTTGCCGGCCATCAGCAGGCGCTCGTAGCACGCCTTGAGCGCCGGGTTGTACCGCACTGCCGTGAGGGTGGCCATGTACAGCGTTCGTCGCACATCGGCGCGCCCACCCCAGATGCAACGCTGCCCGCGCATCTGGCCGGAGTCGCGATTCAAAGGCGCCACGCCCACCAGCGCG
>NZ_JQKD01000063.1 GCF_000745855.1 Xenophilus azovorans DSM 13620 | reverse complement strand
TACAGCTTGAAGCGCTGGGGCGAGCTCACGCACTTCGTCGACGACGGCGACGTGCCGATCTCGAACAACTGGGTGGAGAACCACATCAGGCCCATCGCCCTCGGAAGGTCGAACTGGTTGTTCGCCGGCAGCCTGCGCGCGGGCAAGCGCGCAGCAGCGATCATGAGCCTGCTGCACTCGGCGCGCATCAACGGGCACGAGCCCTATGCGTACCTCAAGGACGTGCTGGAACGACTGCCGGCCCACCCGGCCAGCCGCATCGACGAACTGCTGCCGCACCGCTGGTCGCCTTCCGCTTGAGGGCTGTCACCGGCGACGCACTGGCGGTCAAGGTGACTTCGCCGGACGCATACCGAACAGGTGTTCCAACTCATCCACCAGTCCCAGTGACTGGACCACGCGAACCACCGTTTCCAGTGAGCACTGGCCGCTGCTTTCCAATTTGCGCAGCGCTCCCAGCGACAGGCCAGCCATCTGCGCCAATTCGCGCTGGGGGAGCCCTTGAGCCAATCGCTGCAAGCGCAGACGCTGGCCCACGGTCAGAAGGATCTCGTTGGCGGTCGCCAGGGCAAAGGTCATTTTTATGGTCTTCAACGCGTCTTCTGCCAGGTAAGTGCCACTACTTTGGTACTTATCCGGTGGTGGTGCCGCAGCCTTCGAAAGAGGAGGAGACTTTCTCCAGCAGTTGCGCCCAGCGATCCAACGCCACCTTGCGCTCCTCGAAGTAGTCGTACTGGTTGTAGACGCCCTCGACATCGCGGACCTTGTGGTTCAGCGCCCGCTCGGCGACGAAGCGGTCCACGCCCAGCGCGGCCATGTGGGTGCGGGCCGTGCGGCGCATGTCATGCACGGTGAAGTGCTCGATGTCGTCCAGCGGCAGGCGACGCAGCGCGACGTTGAGCGTGTCCGGGCTGATGTGGCCGAAGCGGTTCCGCCTCGGTACGCCGCCTTTCATGTGGATCAGCCGGCGCGCCGGGAACAGGTATTCGCTGTTGCACGAGAACACCTGGATTTCCTCCAGCCACCGCAGGACCGGCGCCGCGAGCGGGATGTCGATGGACTGGTTCATCTTCGTGCGCGACGGGTGCAGCGACCAGACGCCGCGCTCCAGGTCGAATTCGGTCCATCGGGCCGACAGCAACTCCATCTTGCGCACGCACAGGGCGAGCAGCAGCCACACGGCCAATTCGTTCTGGCGACCGAAGTTCGGTGTGTCCTGCATGGCCTTGGCGAACGCGGCGAGTTCATCGCGGTTCAGCCAGCGCTGTCTTGAGACCTCGAAGCCGCCTGCGTCGGAAATCTCGAAGCCGGAGGCCGGGTTGGTGTCGATCCACCGGCGCTTCACGGCGAAGTGGAACATGCGGAAGAGGTGGCGCAGCGCATCGTTGGCCACCGTCGGCGCGCCTGCATCGAGGATGCGGGTGAGTACCTTGTCTATGTGCAGCGGCCGCACCTCCGTCACGCCCAGCTTGCCGATCACCGGCTCGATGTGGCGGCGGATGACGCGCAGCACGACCTCGGGGTGCTTGTAGGTCTTTGCGATGTGACGGTCGTACCAAGCTTGCGCGAGGGCGGCCACGGTGGTCTGCTCTTGCGCCTTGAGCCGTTCCGCGCGTTTCTCTGCGGCGACGTCCACGCCCTGCTGGATGCGCGCCCGGTTCTGACGTGCCGCTTCGCGGGCGTCCTTGAGAGACAGGTCTGGGTAGCGGCCGAGCACCTTCTCTCGGGCAACGCCACCAAAGCGGTAGCGCAAGATCCAGGAAGCTTGGCCTTTCAGCGCACCGGCGGCGGTGGCAACAAAGTTGAGGCCACCGCCGATGCCACGGTGGACGGCTCCGGCGTTGAGCCAGGCTCGCAGCGTCTTGTCGGTGACGCGTTCAATCTCAGTCATAGCGCGATCTCCACAGCGATTCACGAAGAACCTGTGTGGTAAATGTTCGGGCGCTGCTCCCGAGATCGCGGAGGACTGGATTTCCCACACGATTTACCACACAGAAATCGTGCGCTACGCTGAAACCGCTTGCTACCTCATGACATCAATCGCCACGCTAACCAACTGATTTTCAAGGAGTTTTCGGGTGGCATGTGCCGTCCTGAAACCTCACTCTATGTTCTGCACCTGCGGATTGAGTTGGCGCATAAGCCATTGATTTTTCATAGACTTTCGGAGCCTGCCTCAAGCCCACCCCCACGCAGACCCCCACAAATTCTTGGGCTGCGGTGGGACGGGTTGGAACATCGCTGAACACCCACCTCTGTGCATGCGGCTAGCAGTTTACCAACCTCACTCTTGCGACGACGCGTATCCGAAGGGGCTCGTTGCGCGCTATAGCGTGGCTGCGTAGCCCAGAAACTCGATGTGCGGTTGTCGCACTTCGTCCCACCTTCGCATGAAGCCAGCAGGGCGCCTGCGCCGCCGTGCCGCAGTCAGCAACAAGCGGCGCTTCGCCCGGGAGACGCCCACAAAGAAGGCTGCACGCTCATCGTCCTGATTGCCCCAGAAGGTCTGCGCCTCAACCCCGAGCAGCACCACCGAATCAAACTCCAGGCCCTTGCTCTTGTGGATGGTCATGATGCGCACCGCGTTGTCTTCTGCAAAGCGGCCCAGCACTTGCGCGAGATCCGGGTGAAGGTCCAGCATCTCGACCAGGCGCGCGCCGGTCTGCGCGATGACCTCGTCGAGCCTTGCACCTTGCTGATAGTCCGCCGACAGGGCAACGAGCGCATCGCGGCCCAAGCGATCAAGGAAGCACGTGGTCACACGCTCAAGGTCGGCGGCAGCGGGCGGTCCGGGCAGGTCTCGAAGTTCCTGGCGCGTGTCGTCCACGAAGCGGCGCCAGCGCATCTGCTGCGCTCTGTCCCGCTCGTCGTCTCCACCGGTGACCTCCAGCACCTCGGTGAGCCGGGCGTAAGCCTCCGGATTGCCGTCAGTGGCCGTGACGCGAAGGAAGTCGACGATCAAACAGGTGGCGGGTTCCGCCGAGAGGTCCTGTAGCGCCTGTTCGTTTCGGAAGGGTATCCCTTGCTGAGCCAATTCCGCCTCAAGTCGCACGGCATACAGCTCGGGTTGGCGCGACACCAGCACGGCGATCTGGGAGGCAGGTACACCCTCATCCATCCACCGGCGGATGGTTGAAGCAAGCTGATGGGCTTCAGTGTCATCGTCGGCGAAATGGGCGATCTCGATCTCGCCACCGGCGCCCGTCAATTCGGCATCCGACACAGCAGCAGCCGGGTCCATAACGCGGACCATTGCGTTGTGCATGCGGCGCAGTCGGGGCAACGAGCGAAAGTTCTGATACAGGTTCAGAGGCCGGGCCCTGAACTCGGCGGCGAAGGTCTTGAACACTCCTTCGAGCGCGCCGGCCCAGCCCATGATGCGCTGCTTGGTGTCGCCTACCGCCGTCAGCACCGCATTGGTGCCACGGAAGGCCGCGCGGATCAACTCGTACTGAGCGTCCGTGCAATCCTGGAACTCGTCGAGGAACACATGGCTGTAGGTCTGCTGCACAGCGTGCCGCGCAACGTCGCTGGATTGCAGGATCTGCACGGCCAGCGGCACCATATCCTCGAACTCGATCTGCCGGTGCTGCATCCGCGGGCGGCCGATGGTGTAGTCGGCATCCAGCGCGTCTCGGCCGGTGAGGACGGGGCGGAAACGGTCGATGAGCCGCTTGGCGAAAGCGTGGAAGGTGTGGCTGTCCAGGCGCGTGGCGAGCACGGGGCCACATCGGCGGCGCACGCGTTCCTTCAGATTGCGGGCGGCATCGACCTTGAAGGAGATCGCCAGGATGCGCTGCGGATAGCGACAGGCGCCGGTGCGCAGCAGGAAATCCGCTCGCTGCGCCAGCAGTTCCGTCTTGCCGGCACCGGGGCCCGCCGTGATGGCCAGGCTGCGCTGCGTTTCCCGCGCCGCCAGGAGCGCATTCGGTTCGAGCTGGATGCCATCGGCGGGCCGCCATCGCCCGGCGCGGATCATTCTGGCAGTCCCTTAAGCTTGTCGGTGACCTGTTTGATGAGCCGATCAAGGACCGCGGGCGCCTCTACTTCCAGTTCAAAGTCACTCAGAGCTGCCAGTGCGTCGAGGTGGGCCGCCGGCTTGCTGCCCAGCTTGAACCGCCGGTGGTAGGCATCGAAGTACGTCTGTTCCTCGGCACTGTATTGCGCGGCATCGCCGTGGCTCTTGCCCAGCACCGCAGCGATGGTCGTGGCGTCGGACGCCGTGAGTTCCGCTTTCTCGATGCCGTATGCCTTGGGGAACTCGCGGATCATTAGGAAATCGAGGTCCAGCGGGGACGAGAAGAACACGCCCGCGGACTCTAGAAACGTGATCCATCCAGGGCCGTGCTCCGAACTGAGAAGTGCGTTTGCGTCGTTCCACTTGGGCAGGCCGGCCAGATGTGCTGCGCCGAGGTTGCTTTCGATGGTCGGGAACTTGAGCAACTGCTCGAGGGCGTACTTGATCCTTCCCCATCCGCCCTGATGCCGAGCCAAGTCCAGATCGAGGAGCGTGACCTGCGGGATGCCCAGTCCGTGCAGCAGACGCCAGAAGTGGTTGACGTGTCGCCCCCCCAGTGGGACCACGGAAATGGACGTTTCATCGGCCGCCAGACCATGGGCCTGCAGCAGTCGAGGCAAGACGATCTCCTCGCTGTCGCCCTCGCCGAGGATGACCAGTCGTGAGAAGTACAACTCGGGGAAAGCTTGCACGGCCTCGCGCACGAACTTGTGGGCTTCATCCGTTGCCGCGGGCATGAGGATCTTGCTCACCACCGTGTGTCGTTCGGCGTCCAGGCGCAGATAGCGGATGCTCGCCGGGTCGACACGCCTCAGCAGGGACGGCGCGTGCGTGGCGACGACGGCCTGGCTGTCGTGTTCCTCGGAGAACGTGGCCAGGGCCTTGATGACTCGGCCCAGATAGTGCGGCGAGAGACTGTTCTCGGGTTCCTCCATGGCAATCAGAGTGAACACCGCGGGGCGCAGCTTGTCGATGTCGAAAGCGGGCAGCTTGTTGGCAAGGACCTCGCGCCCGATGGTCTGGATGGACAGCACCAACGAGAGGTAGAGCAGGGACTGCTGCCCGTCGCTCAGCCGCGAGAAGTCCACCAGCGGTTCGGCATGACCAGGGGTGAAGCTGACCGTGAGGTGCCGAAGGAGGTTGTCGATCTCGCTGCGTTCGAAGGACAGACTCGGGTTAGCGTAGTAGGCCCCCTTGTGCAAAGTGCCCCAATGGGCGGTCAGCTTCGTGCCGACGCCCTGGATGGCCGCATTGCCCGCCAGGGCCTTGCCGATCGCCCCGGTCAGCTGAGTGACGGCCTCGCGCTCTGCCTGCCAGTCCGCAGCACGCAGGGTCCGTCCCAACAGCGAGTTCGCGGCATACGAGACATGATCGGAAGGGTCGCGCCGGGCCGGAAGGTAGTGGACCTGGATCGCGTTGCGATCGTGCTTGGAGACGACGGCGGTCTTGGTTGGTTCATCTTCGGCGTTCGCCTGGAGGACATAGACCATCGACTCTTCAATGTCGCCGTCTTCATCCATCTGCGCGGTCAAGCGGAATCGCACCCGCGGCACGCCATCCGCCGATTCGAGGCGCATGTGCGCGAAGTGGCCGGGGACTGCGACATGTTTGCCCTTGGGCTTCTTCAACTCGGCAAACTCGAACTGCGCTTCGATCCACAGCGTCGCGGCTGCATGCCCACCGGCCGGTGCCGCCGCTGCGACATGAAAGTCGGTCTTGCGAATGCGGCGCAGACCGGGGTCGATGCCGAAGAGTCGGACCAATGCCTGCAAGACAGCCGTCTTCCCGGTCCCATTGGGCCCAAGCAGGAAGGTCATCGCCGCCATGTCGATTAGCGTGGCCTCCGGGCCGAAGGACTGGAAGTTGCTGAGATGGATCTGAGTGAGTTTCATGGTCCCGTCGTTCTTGTTTCGCCGCGCTTGGCAACTGTGATCAGTGCGTACCCGTGGGCGTGCCGCCACCTCGGCGGCCAGCCTCGGTGACCATCGAGTGCGTTGACGCATCGTGGATCTCTCTGCAAGCAGCGACGAGCGGGCCGAGCCAGATCAATTTTACTGTGGGTAAAATCGCGGACTACGAAGGAGCAAGCCGGTGCGTGCAGCAGAAGGGGCCCAGTGCCCTAGATCGAGATGAACGTTGGACGAGCGATCCGCTGGTTCCGCCAGCGCGAAGGCATTTCGCAGGGCGACGTGGCGCAGCGCGCCGAATGCTCTGTGTCTTACCTGTCGCTGCTTGAGAACAACAAGCGCGATCCGACGCTGTCGACGGTCACGAAGATCGCCAACGCGCTGCATGTGCCAGTGGGGACCTTGTTCCTCGTGGCGGCCGATCCTTCGGAGTTGGGGAGCATCGACGAGAGGCTGCTGGATGAACTGCGGCGCGCTGCCGTGTCGTCGATACCGACGGGGGATAGGCAGGAGGTCGCGCATGGCTGAATCGCAGCGGCGGTCGGACGGAAAAAGAAGGAGTCCATGATGGCAAGCGCTGACCAGCTCAAGGCGCTGGTGAAGTCGCACATCAATCGCGATGATGGCCAGTTCTACTCGGTCGCGATGCAGGTGGCGGCGCACGAGGCAAAAGTCGGCCATGGAAAGCTGGCCGAAGAACTGCGCGACATGATCGACGCCGCCAAGGCGCGCGGGTTGACGTCGGAGACGGGCAAACTGGTGCCCCTCGCGAAGCCGCGCGGCGAGCTGGCGAATCTGCTGCATGTGAGCTACCCGAAGAGCCGACTGGCCGACATGGTGTTGGATCCAGGCGTGGTCGAGCAGATTCAGCGAGTGCTCAAGGAACAGCGCCTGAACACGCGTATCCGCGAGCACGGGCTGTCGCCGCGGCGCAAGCTGTTGTTGGTGGGACCGCCTGGGACCGGCAAGACGATGACTGCGTCGGTGCTCGCCGGCGAGCTGGGCGTACCACTGTTCCTGGTTCGCCTGGACGCGTTGATCACCAAATTCATGGGAGAAACGGCCGCCAAGCTGCGTCAGGTGTTCGATGCCGTCAACGACGTGCGGGGTGTTTACTTCTTCGACGAATTCGATGCCATTGGCTCCCAGCGGGGGCTTGCTCACGATGTCGGCGAGATTCGTCGGGTGCTGAACAGCTTCCTGCAGATGATTGAGCACGATCAGTCCCACAGCCTGATCGTTGCCGCAACCAACCATCCGGAGATCCTCGACTACGCGCTGTTCCGCCGCTTCGATGATGTCCTCGAATACCACCTGCCCACCGCACAGCAAGCGGGGGAGCTGATTCGCAGCCGGTTGGCACGCTTCGCGCCCAAGCCACTCGCCTTGAAGGCGCTCGCAGCGAAGGCCAAGGACCTAAGCTATGCCGAGATTCGGCGGGCCGTGGACGAGGCGATCAAGGAGGCGGTCATGCACGAGGGGGAGCGTGTATCGGCGCAGGTGCTGGCACGGGCGCTGGAGGAGCGGCGCCGGTTGAGCGAACGACTCGAACAAAACAACAAGCCATCCAGCGATGCCGCAAGAGCAGGCCGATAAACGTCCCCACCTCGTACTCCACAACACGTCCGAGGCCGTGCCGTTTACGGCGCGCAGCCCTGGAGGTGGTCCAACGTTGCTGCCGGAGAGAGAGCGGCAGGCCCATGGGCAGGCGCTGCGGGGACAATTGCAGGCGTTGAAACCCCTGGCCGCTGAGGCTGCTCAGGCTCAGCACGACCGAGGCCTAGAGAGTGGCGTCGGCCTGCAGATCGAGTTCGAGGGGCAACCCGATGTCGAACTGGCGTTCCAAAGCCTAGGCAACGAGAGGAAGCACATCGAGTTGCTTAGCGTGCGCAAGGCAGGCGATGTCACGTACGCGAATGTGTTTGTCCCGGACGGCAAACTTTCGCATTTCGAGACCTACGTCGCCGACTACCTGGCGGACCGAAAAGGTGAGTCCGGGCGCTCGCTCGACCACAAGGCGCTGATCCACACCATCGCGTCGATTCGTCGCGCGGAGTTGCGCGCTCTGTGGACTGATGACCCCGCGCTGTTGCCGGCCGATGCCGCCACCCCGTTCTGGTGGGAGGTTTGGCTTCCCGTGCGGGAGGACCGTCAGAAAGTGGTTGAGGACTTCCGCAAGCTGGCGCAGTTCGCGGGATGCGAGGTCAGTACGCACCAGGCGAACTTCCCAGAACGGACGGTCGTGATGATGTACGGATCGGAGGCCCAGTTCAGCCAGTCGGTCATGCTGCTGAACTGTGTGGCCGAGCTCCGCAAGGCGAAGGACACGGCCGAGTTCTTTGACGGCATGGGCGTGGAAGAGCAGGGGGCTTGGATGGACGATATGTTGGCCCACGCTCAGTGGCCAGCAGCGGAGGTCCCGTACGTCTGCCTACTCGACTCCGGGGTCAACCGTGGTCATCCGATGTTGGCGCCTCTCTTGGATGGCCTCGACCAGCACACGGTGAGCCCCGCCTGGGGCATCGACGACACGGCCAATCATGGCACCGGGTTGGCAGGCTTGGCGGCCTATGGGGAACTGACGGCAGCGGTTGGCCAAGCGGCTCCGGTGATGCCTACGCACCGTCTGGAGTCGGTCAAGCTCGTCTCTGACGAAGGCGCCAACGTCGGCGATGCCAAGCACCATGCCTACCTGTTTGCCGAGGCGGTCAGCCGGCCCGAGATCACGCAGCCCGACCGGCAGAGGGTCTTTGCGACTGCCGTTACGGCCTCGGACTACCGCGATCGCGGCCGACCATCGTCATGGTCCGCCATGCTGGACCGCCTTGCGGCCGACGTCGATGGAGGCGGTGAAACGCCTCGCCTCTTCGTTCTGGCTTCCGGGAACACGCGTGACCACGCTGCATGGATGACGTATCCCGACAGTCTGTCTACGAACCTGGTGCATGACCCGGGTCAGGCCTGGAACGCGCTGACGGTCGGCGCCTGCACGCACAAGGTCGACACCGAGATCCCTGAACTGGCGGCTATCGCCGCCGAAGGTGGACTCAGCCCCTACACAACAACTTCCCGCACTTGGGATAGCGTGTGGCCCCTAAAGCCTGACGTGGTTTTCGAGGGCGGCAACGTGGGGAGGGATGCGCTGGGCGCCGCGGGCGTGCCCGCGCTCAACTTGTTGACGACGCACAACCTGCCCGACGAGCGCCTGTTCACCACCACCAATGCCACCAGCGCTGCATCGGCACTGTGTGCCCGGATGGCTGCGCAGATCATGGCTGAATATCCTCAGCTTCGACCTGAGACCGTTCGCGCCCTGATCGTGCATGCAGCCGAATGGACGCCGGCCATGCGGCAGATGTTCCTGCCGGCGGTGGGCCAGCCCGGCAAACAGGACTATGTGCATCTGATTCGGCACTGCGGTTGGGGCGTTCCGGATCTGGGTCTGGCGCTGTGGAGCGCCGGCAACTCCCTGTCGCTCGTAATCGAGGATGCCGTCCATCCTTACGCCAAAGAGCAAGGGCGTGGCGTCGTGAGCCGCGACATGCACCTGCACGCGCTTCCGTGGCCCAAGGAGGAACTTGAGGCATTGCAGAACACCAAGGTGCAGATGCGGGTGACGCTGTCGTACTTCATCGAGCCAAATCCTTCCGCGCGTGGCTCAGGCTCGAAGTTTCACTACCCGTCCCATCGCCTGAGGTTTGACATCAAGCGGCCTCTGGACGCCTCGGTGGAGGACTTCGTGGCGCGCATCAACGCGGCGGCGCAGCAGGAAGACGATGGCGCCCCAGCCAACCCGCGTGATCCAGGCTGGTATCTCGGTGACCGGCAGCGTCACCGGGGCTCGGTCCATCAAGACGTGTGGGAAGGTACTGCCGCGGATCTGGCTAGCAGAGGATTCATTGCCGTCTATCCTTCGGCGGGGTGGTGGCGCACGCGTCCTGCTCTCGAGCGCTACGCCTTGCCTGCCCGCTACAGCCTGATCGTGTCGCTGCGAACCGAGCAGGTGGATGTCGATCTGTACAACGTGATCGCCAACAAGATCGCAGTGGTCACCTGAAGGTACACGGGCTCGGAAAGGTAGGAGCCGCTCGACTCTTGCGGCCCAAGTTCCCATTCTGTCGGAGCGGGCCGAGCAGTTGGCGGGGCTGCTGTCTGGCGGTCAGCAGCAAATGCTCGCCATTGGACGTGCATTGATGGCCAAGGCGCGCTACCTGCTTCTGGACGAACCCTCGATGGGGCTGGCACCGCTGGTCGTGGCCGACATCTACCAGAAGTTGGCGAGGCTTCGCAAGGAACTGAATCTGACGATGCTGCTGGTCGATCAGAATGCCAAGGCCGCTTTGACATTGGCAGACCGCGCCTATGTGCTGGTCAATGGGCAGATCACGCGCAGTGGTATCGCGCGCGAGTTCCTGGAAGACGCGGCCATTCAGGAGGCCTTTCTCGGCCGGAAGCGTGCTCCCATCTGTTCATGAGTCCGCATCACCTGTGCGCGCCCGTCGGTCAGGATTCTCAGCAGGTGGACAGCGCCGCTGCCCGTCGGGCGTGCTGATCGTCGCGTAGGAGAGGGATGACGGGCAATTCGCGGATCAGGCGAGCACGTCGATGACCTGGCCATCGCGAGGCTTCGGCGCACTTCGCTTGCCGTCGGCGGTTCAGGTTCCTCAGCATCAAAATGACGTCGTCAGCTATGGGCTCTTCTGAGTACATCACCTTGACGTCGACTTTTGAAGCGTTAACGTACTGGAGTCGGAGGCGCCATGAGAAAAGCCATCTTCCTCTTCTTCCTGCTGCTGGGCGTCGGCGCCGGGTTCCTGCTGGCGCGTAGTGAAGACTGGGGCGTAAGGATCGTCATGATGGCCGTGGGAGCGTTGTTCGGTGGTGCAATCGGGGGCGGGCTCTCCCAGATTGGGAAGCAGCAGCCGCGGCGACGTCGCCTTTTGACGGAAGAGGAAGTTGAGCCGATCCCTGGGGGTGGAGGCTCTGGCCGTGATCTCGCGGTGAACTACTGGCGCGACGAGGGGCATCTACCGTTCACGAAGCCGCCGAGGCCCGAGCATGGAACCCGCATGCTTGACGCGGACAAGAACGTATAGCCGATCTACTTCTTCAAGGCGTCCTTCACAGCTTGCTTCGCGTCATCCACGAGTGGCGCTGCGTCTTCTTTGACCTGCTTGCCCGCCTGCAGCATGAGCGAGCGTTCGGACGCCAACGTCCCATCCGAGGTCTTCGTGATTCGGGCCTTTCGGTCGAATGCCCCGTGATCCGCGGATGTGGCCGCACGGATGCGCTCGCCTTCCTCGCGAATCGTGCTTCGCATCGACGACGTTTCCCCTGCAGTCGGCATCGACTGTAGAGCGCCACCGAATCGGTGTACGTCACCCTGATTCGAATGGTGGCGTCCTGTGAGATCAGGCGACAACTCAGCATCACCAGAGTTGCGCAGATGCAGGGCCTGAAGGTCGCCGAAGGTTGTGGGCACTGCGACTCCGTCCGAGAACACCCGTTGGGGGCGCAAGGACTGTCGGGCCAGTTCAGCCTCCATCAGCACGCGCGCGGAGGCGCTGCTGCCACCATACTGTTCAGCGTAGCGAGTAAACATGGCGAGGTTGTGCGGATCCTGGGCGATGTCGATCGAGATGGTCTCTCCTCGTTCGTAGGCGGTCGAGACTCTTTCCGAGAATGCGCTTCGTTCCGAGAGACTAGCGTCGGCTCGTTCCGAGCGTGCGGTGGTCGACGCCAACCGGGCTGCGAGGTCCTGCGCTTCGCGTGCGTCGCTTGCGATGACGCTCATGAAGCTTCTATCTCTGGAGGCCCGATCGCCGAACTGCTTGAACTCGGCGAGTTGCTCGCTGGTCATCGATGCAAGCGCCTTCTGTTCGGCAGCAGATAGGTTCGAGCTGTAGTTCTTGTCGGCAATAGCGTTTCCCTGAAGCCCTGCAAGCGGTGTGTTGATACCCAAGTGTCCCGAGGCCCCTATGGCGATGCGCGCAACCTGCGCCTGAGTCAATCCCGTGGTGTCGGCAACGCTCTTGCTGATCTGATCGAGCCTGCTGAGTGTCTCGCCGAACTGCTCGAAGCTGCTCGACGTCGAGCCGGTGCTGCTGCGTGATGAACGAAGCTTGGCAACGCCTTTGGTGAAGGCCTCGGCCAGCACCGCCGAGCGCTCGTTGCTCGCTGCGACCGATTCGCTGCGCGCTGCATCGACCTGGCGGCTGGCATCCTGCACATCCTGCTCGGACACCCGCATCGAAACCACCCGCGACGCGAAGCCCTGGTTGCGCAGCAGGCTCACGGCTGTAGTCGCGTTCAGCGCGTTCGAGGAGAACGTGTTGCCCGTGAGGTCGTGCTGCCAGTTCGACATGAAGGCCGAGGTGCGGTTCGGCGCCAGCTGCATCTGGTCCATAGACACATTACCCAGCGACGTGTTGCCCACCGTCGAAGCTGCGGTCGAGCCGAAAATCATTGTCTGCAGCCCTGACAGTCCGCCGACCAGGGCCGTTCCGAAGTTCTCCATCCTCTTCAATGCGGCCCAGGCCACGAAGGGGATGCTGATCGCCAGGTAGCCCACGATGGCCTCTCCCGACAGCGCGCGCGAGTAGATCACCGAGGACGTCTGCAACGCCAGTGCCTTGGCGCCGGTGCCGAGGTCCGCCGCAGCCGCGAGGTCGTAGGCCGCGTAGATGGAGGCCATGTAGTTCAAGATCGCATAGAGCGGCGGCCACAGCTGAATCCAGATCAGGATGGCGGCATAGCCCTTGAACGCCATCATGGTCTCCCGGCCGCTGGTCAGTAGGAGTAGCAGCACGAACAGCGGGAACATGGCATAGGTCACTGCCTCGATGACGTTGCGGAAGACCGGCAGGGCCTGCTCGGCCACCTTGCCGTAGTTCAACCAGGACGCGTTCATCTGGGCCACCGACTGGGCGCGCCCGACGGCCAGCACCATCGCCGCGGGGTCGTTGACCTTCTGTCCCACGATCTTGCCGGTGTCCTCTAGCGCGTTGAGCACCGCGTTCTGCCGGATCAGGTCGGCCGCCGTTGCAGAGGCGTTGGCGATACCGTTCTTCAGGTACGCCTGCTGGATCTGCCCCGCGATCGCTGCTGCGGCCGCGGTGCCTGGCAGCGTCGGATTGAGCTGAAACGCCAGCCGCCCCTGGATGCGCTGGATCTGCGCCGGGAGCCTGCCGTTCAGGCTCAGGTAGACATTCGTACAGGTGTCCACGCCCACGGTGCCACCCGTGCCGGTGAGCGTACTGAAGCGCGCCGGATTGGGCGAAGCCATCAGCGGCCAGACGTCATCGGAGGTGGAGAAGGTCGCCGGATCGAGCGAGCCATCGATCAGGTCATAGGTCGTGCAGTTGTGGATGAAGTTGACCAGGTCCGTTCGGAAGGCTGGATCCTGGAAGACCACATTGCCGGTCTCGCGGATCAGCCGGTTGCCGAACATCAGGCCGTTCTGCTCATAGCTCAACTCTGCTGGTAGCGCGCCCATGCCCGGGATCACCTGGAAGGCCGTCTCGAAGAGGCCTGTCAATGTGTGGCCGATTGTGCTCGTGAGGCTGCCTAGCACAGCGACCCCAAAGGGTACGTTGTCCACCACGCGCACGGCCGAGCCGCCCGTCCTGTCGACGACGCCGATCGTGACCCGCGGCACGATCAAGACGCCGAAGACCAGGACCACCGACGCGAGCCACTTCCACCCCTGCAGCTTCTCCGGCGCAAACGCATAGGCGATCAGGGCAGCCACGAAGCCGCAGAAGGCAACTGCCGCGACCGCCGAGGCATAGTCGCCTGAGGCATGGATGGCCGCGGCCGCGTTGAAGACGCCAAAGAGGCTGTCAGCGTTCTGGTACGCGTAGATTTCCCACACAGCGGCCCCCGGGCTTCGCCTTTAGCGGGCCATGTAGGCCGCCTGCTGACCCAGCATGTCCATCACATGCTGAGGCATGCTGGAGCGCAGCTGGCGTTCGAGCTGTTCCAGGTGGCTCGCGACCGCGCGGAACGAGCCGACCTTCTGGTACAGGAGGTTCTTTTCCTGGCTGAGCTGTAGCAAGATGGCCTGAGCTCGTTGCCGAATTTGGTTCGCCTGGTCGCGCTGGGTCTGCTGCAGGGTGTAGTCCTTGGCCAGCGCCGCCATGCCGAGCCGCAGATTGCGCTCGAGAAAGACGTAGGCATAGTCCGCGGCAATGACGTCGCGGTACTGGCCGATCAGGCTGTCGGCCAGCCCCGACCCTGGGATGCTGGTGCCGACGGAGAGCATCTTGTAGACCGGCTCCGTGGTCTGGTTTACGAAGCCGACTTCGGCCGAGTTGTTTGGGATCGGCGTGCGCGTGGCAATGCGATCCGCGATGGAGCGCATCATGGTCTCGACGCGCGCGGTGAACGGCGTGTGGTTGTACGCGGTGTTGAGCGACACCACGTCGCAGTTCGTGAAATCGTTGCAGCGGAGCAGGTGCTGGATCACGTTGGTGCCCGGGCCCGCCGCTTGGCCGTACAGCAGCTGGCTGATCGACGTCAGCGTGGGTGCGACCGGCTCCGGGTCGCGGCCCGACTCCTCAGGGTAGTAGATGATGGTGCCGACCATGCTCATGATCAGCTCGCGCTCGGAGTCGGTCAGGAAGGCGCCCGTGTACTGCAGCGCCTTCCACGTGAGATTGCCGACGAATGGCGCCTTGTTGCGCACGTTGGCATCGCCCGAAGACCGGGCCGACGAAAGGATGCTGGGGCGGTCCGTGGAGCAGCGCCGGCGCGCGGAGTCGCGGTCGCTCTCCATCCCCATCTCCATGGCCAGATCGGCGCAGCTCTCTTGCGAGCTGTAGCCCGCCGCCTCGGCGGCCGTGCTCACGATCGCCTTTGCTGTCTCGCACGAATTGATGCGGGCATTGTTGATCCAGGTCTCCAGGCCCTTGGCCCATTTGGTCAGCCCGCCCAACAGCGGCGAGACCGCTTCGAGCGCCAGCTGGAACGCGATCCCGGGCAGCGCCGCCGTGATGTTCCTCAGCATGTTCTTGAACTCTTCGGCCGAGATATGGCTGAAGCTGCCGCCGAAGACATCGATGCCGCCGCAGCCCGCCCGCGCACTGGGGAACTGCACGGCCGCCAACTGGTAGACCTTGTTGGGAGAGCGCATCATCAGGCTCCCACCGGTGTACGTGTTATAGGTCTGCCCCCGGAACGCCCCTGGCGCCGTGTAGTTCCCGATGGCACCCAGGTTGTTGAACATGTCGTTGACCTCGCTGTTGAGATCGGCGCGGCTGGGCATCGAGGTGCACAGCAGCGTGAGCGCCGCGGCGGTGGCAATCGCCTTGCGGGCGTGGAAGGCGCGGGAGGGGCTGGGCATGGGGGACCACCTGTCAGTTGGGCAAGGTCAGGCGCTGCGTAGCTCCCGGCAGCATCGCTTGGCCCTCGGGAGACGAGACGATGGAGATGCGCTCCAGCAACTGCGACTCCGACAGCACACCGGCGCCGATCGGGGTGATCTTTCCGGTGGAAGGCTGGGCGAGGAACACGGCCGGCACCTGCGTCACGCGCAGCGTGGTGGCGATGCCGTTGTCGGTGCGGGCGTTCGGGAAGCCCGGCATCGGCCCGCCGTCCACGCTCACGGCCACCACCTGGATGCCATGGCGGCCCTGGAAGGCCTCCAGCGTCGGCGCGAAGGCGTGGCAGTAGGGGCAGTCCGATCGGTAGAAGAAGAACAGTACGTGGTCCCTACCCAGCGCGGCCACCGATGCAGAGCGATCGGTGCGCTGCTGCCGCTCGAAGACCTCCAGCGCCTGGGCATTGACCGGCCGGCCCTGCAGAGTCGGGTCGAGGTCCGGTGTGGCCCAGGCCACGCGCTGGGCCACATCGGCGAAGTACGAGGCCCGGTTGACCACCTGGGCCTCCAGCTCCATGTACCGCCGCACATTGGCCTCTGTCGGTCGCATCACGGCGATGTTGCGGAAGTCCTCCAGGGTCTTCTGCAGCCGCTCGAACTCCACGAGTTCGGGCGCCCGCACAGGGGCCGGGAGGGCAGGGCGGGGCCGGGGCGGGGGCGCCTGCTGCTCGACCTGCTCGGTCTCGAGCGGCGGGTCCTCGTAGAAATGCCAGCCGCGCCAGCGGTCCGACCAGTACGGGCGCGGCACATCGTCGCGCGGCGCGCCCGGGCCCTGCGCCAAGGGCGCTCCTGGCGCCATGACTCCGAACAGGCCCAACACGGCAACCAGGCGGACGATAGGCGGCCTCTTCACGGACGCCTCACAACAGGGATCGCGGCGGCAAGCCGTCGAGGCAGTAGTTGATCCCGAACTCGATCGTCTGCTTGCGGGGAGCCTTGGCTTCTGGCAGGCGAACCCCCTCCTGCCAGAACGAGACCTTCAGCCGGCTGCAGCCGGGTTGCCGGTAGCGCCTCTCCGTGGTGACGTCGATGTAGATCGGGGAGGTGGCCTCGAAGCGCTGCGTGATGGCGTCGGCGATCTCGCCCGTGAGCACGCCGTGCGCCGTGCCGTCCGCCGATTGCAGCGCCGAGAGCATGACGGGGCGTGCGTCGGGCACCGGCGTACGCACAGGCTCATCGGCCCACGCGGCGCCTGCCAACAACGCCAGACTCCACGCGGAAATGACAGGGAACTTCATTGGCATCTCCCTTCGCCGTAGTAGCAGTTGGTGGCCCGGCCGACGTTGCCGGCGCGGATGGCTTCCACGTTGGGCAGGCTCGGCACGATGGACGCATAGAACTCGGTGAGGTCCATGCGGGCGAAGTCGAGCGTCTGCAGCTGGGCGATCGTGAAGCCGGAGCAGTCGGGCATCTCGGCCGTGCCCCACCACTTGCCGATCTGCAGTCGGCCCTGCTCGTTGACGACCCGCGCCAGGACCGAGTTGAAGCAGCACTTGTTGGTGGTGTGCGTGATGCAGGAGACGCAGTGCCCCAGCACGCGGATGCAGGAGGAGCAGTAGGTGCCGACCGAGTGGCACAGCCTCGCGCCTTCTTTCATCGCCAGCTTGCCTTCCTCCTCGTCGCACGAGAGCGCGGCCATGACGATGTAGATGACGATCGCGATCACCAGGCTCCAGGGGTCGAAGGCAACCACCACGCTCTCGCCCGAGTAAAGCACCGCAGAGCCCGCGGGAAGCGCCGTGCCGTTCACCGCCACCGTGACGCCGTAGCTGGTGAAGCTACCGCTGAACCCACCGCCCATCAGCAGCGCCTGCATGCCCTGGTAGAGGAACTCGCGGTTGCCGGAGTTCATCAGCGCATCGAACACCAGGCGCGAACCGACGCCGAACATGCTCTGGTTGCTCATGCCCCTGCCGGCCGGGTCGCTGCGGCAGCAGTTCGTCAGCAGCCGATCCCGGCAGCGATTCGCCTCGCCCTTGAAGACCTGCAGGTTGTCGGTGTCGAGGTAGACGCCTGACTCGCGCGCCGCCTCCAGGAAGGACATCGAGCGCGCGAAATCGGCATCGTTGGTGTAGGTCGTGTTGAAGCAGCTGCCAGCGATGCAGAACACGTCGGTGGGGCAGTTGCGTGCCGTGACCGTCGAGCCCGCGGCCACCGGGCAGCTGTAGGTGTTCTCCGTGACCTCGCAGGCGCCGGTGGCGGGGTTGGCCTGGCGGCAGGCGGTACCGGTGGGCGTGCAGCTGGACGCGGCCAAGGCAGCGCATTCGTCCGTCGGCGCACCGAACTGGCAGGACAGCGAGGTTTCGTAGCGCCAGCAGGCCCGGGTGACCGCGGCGCCGTCGATCTGCTTGGTGGCTGGGCCATCGACGCAACGCGCCGCGCCCGTGACGGCGCAGCGGCCATTGTCCGCAAGCGCGGGGCATTGGTCGTCCCACTGGTCGGACTCGGTCACCGTGGTGTGCGGGCGCTCGAAGGCGAGCGTCATCTGCGGGATCGGCCCGTAGAGCGGGTTCAGGCGGAAGCCGACGATTGGCCGGCTCGAATGCACGGTCCAGTAATAGCCCGAGAGGGTGCCGGTGAGGTCGAAGCCGTACAGGTCCGTGGGACGCTGGGAGGGGGCGTAGCAGGTGGCCTGGTTCAGGTAGACCGTCTGGGTGTCGCCGGCGTCGCCGCCGCCGCCTGTCGTGTAGGCGATCTGGTCGCCGCTCTGCGTGCCCGTGGGGCAGGCGGCGTAGACCTCGAGGAAGGGGCGTTCGAGGGTGCAGTTCGCATCTCCGGAGTCGCCACCCCCGCCCGTGCAGATCTGCCGGTACTCCTGCGCGATGAAGCCGGTCAGCCGGCAGTCGTCGCCGTTGCAGCGGTTGTTGGCAACCCAGAATCCATTGCGCCCGCCCCACCAGTCGCCGCCCGGAAGGGGCGCGACCAGTTGCGGAAATACGAGCGCCGTCGTCATGTCGACGTCGAAGAACCCCACCGGCACGCCGGCGGTGGTCACCCGCATCCGTTGCTGCGCGGCGGGCTGGTCGGGCTGGCACTGCACGGCCAGCGTGACACTGCCCGAGGCCGCCTGGGCGAACCATTCTCCCGGGGAGCAACTGCTCGTGCGCGAGATCGACACGGACAGCGTGCGTGCGCAGGACTGGGCCGTCGCACCGCTGTACTGGCGGCAGACGCGGGTCTCGGTGGCGGGTGTGGTCACGGTGTCGACCTGGCAGCCGCTGTAGAAGCTGGCGATGTCTTCGAGCGCGGTGGACGGGTTGGCCGCGACACGCCGCGCGCCGAGCACGGCCGGGTCATGGGGCGAGACCGGCTCGCGCGGGGTGTTGGCCGACGCACGGGCGCCAAGCAGGGCCTGGCACACCGGATCGTTGGGCGTGAGCGCGCAGGCGGCAAGACGGGCGCTGGTCTGGCCCGAGAGATTGGGCTGCCCGTAGTAGCCGCGCTCGGGCGGTGTCGTGGTATAGCCGGGGACGACGGACGAGGCGCTGGGCGTCGTGATATTGCCGCGGATCACCGGATTGGCCGCTTGGCCGGCGGCCGTGCCCTCGGCGTGCGGCCCGATCTGGGCACCGACGTGCGTCGTCACGAAGCAGGCCAGCGTGAGCCAGACAATGGCGCGCTTCAGAACAAACGCGATGGCCACGTCTGTCTCCTACCTTCCGAGCCGTGCAAGGAAGCCGGCCGCCTCGCTGCGGAAGGTCGGCGCGGTCCGCTGCATGTGCTCCAGCGCATAGTCCAGGCTGACATCCCCCGCAGTGCGCAGGAAGCCCTCCGGCGGCGCACACGTGCCGGCGGCGCAGGACTCGGGACGCGTGCCATCGCGCACCAGCACGAAGCTTGGCACGCGCGTGATTGCGAAGCGGTCGAAGGCCTGCGGGTCGATCTGCACAGCGACCTGCTGCTCACCGATTAGCGGCTGAACCTGGGCGACGGTGTCGCGCAGCGAGCCATTGGCCAGGCCGCGCAGGATCACCGAGGCGCGCGCGCGTGCCGCTTGGTCGATCAGGCGCTGCAGCGCGGGTCGAGGCATCGACAGGCTGACGAAGATGAACAGCCCCGGGCCTCTGCCGAGGCGCTGCGCGGCTTCCATCGCATCCGCCTGCGAGGCGTAGCCGCGCGCCAGGGCCTCGAGGTCGATGGGCGTGCGCGTCGCGGGCTGGGGCAGAGCGTCGATGCGGGGACTCGCCGGCGCCTGCGATGCCGGCGCGGCGGGCATGCTGTGCTTTTGCCGCGCGGCCTCGATGTCCTGGTCGCTGACCGTGGGTTGCCCGCGGCGCGCACGCTCGATGTCCGCGTCGGTGACGACAGGTCCCGTCGCGCCCGCCGCGTCCGCGGAACCGGCCGTGTGAATACCTGCCGCGATCAGCGCGAGCACCAGCGCGCGCCGCAGGAAGAGGGGGAGGTCAGTAGCCGACACAGCAGTTCCTCTTGCGAAACAAGATGAAGGCGAAGTCCTCGCCGCGGACCGGGTACTCCTTGCCGGCGCCCCACGTGACGGTCTGGCGGCCGAAGGGCTGGCAGCACTTGCCGCTTTCCTTCGACGTGTTGGGGATGGGATGGGTGAGTTGGGTCTTGTAGGCGGCCTTGTCCATGACCGGCAGGAAGTACGGCCCGCACAGGCCCGGTGTACCGTGCCAGCCCCACGCGATCAGCTCGCGGTGCATCTTGGCGGTCAGGCGCTGGGCCATCAGCGCCGCGGTGCGCACGCCGCCCATGTGGTAGGGCACATGGCCGTCCATGGGATAGAGGCCGCCCTGGCAGCCCGCGCACCAGAACATCTCGCGGATGCCGAAACCCAGCGACGCGGCCACGCAGTCGGCGGCGCAGGCGGCGATCGCGACGGGGTTGGCGAACAATACGGCGTCGGGATTGATGATCAGCGTCAGTTCGTCGTCGGCCCACAGCGGGTCGACCTCGGTCAGGTACGCCAAATCGAAACTTCCCCGCTCCAGGCACGGGAAGTCCGTCACGGCTTCCAGGTAGTACAGAACCGGGTTCACATAGAAGTGGGCCTGGTAGAAGCTGCCGCCGTCGCCATCGGCCTCGGGCCGCGTGAAGCGCGCCGCCTCGGGCGCCGGGATGCCTGGGTCCAGGTCGATGCCACCCAACGAGGTCAAGCAGAAGGGCTTGCGCACCGCCTCGACATGGCGCGCGGGCTCCCAGAAACCGATGGACAGGCCGACCACCGGGTTGACCCCGCAGGTGCACAGCGGACTGGACGGGTTGTCGATGTCCTCCTGGCCGCCGAAATTGCCGATGCGCGCGCCGCCAATGCTGATGGGCAGGATGCAGGACCAGCAGATGTCGGTGATGGGGTTCGGGAACTTGCCGGTGCAGGTGGTGGCGCTGGCAGCCAAGGCACCCAGGGCCAGCACCATGCCCGCGAGCCAGCGTAGGAGGCGTGGGAGCACGGTGCGCGGCTTCATCGCGGCACCTCCATCTCGTCGATGCGCAGCCGCCGGCCGTCCTGCGAGACCAGGGCCGGCACCTGTGTGATGCCCAGGCGCCGCGTCAGGAGTCCCTGCTGGTCGTAGTAGACCGGCATGCGCCAGGACTTCATGAGGTCGAGGTAGGACCCTCCGGTTAGGATCGGCTTGACCCTGCCCTGGTAGTGCGCCATCAGCTCGCGAGCGCGTAGCACCTGGCGGGCGTCGCGCGCATCGAAGAACAGCAGGTGGCGCGACAGCGAGACCACGTCGAGCGGGTTGGCCTGGGTCCCGGCCGCGAACAGCAGTTCGCCCTGGGCGCCCAGGATATTGCGGTCCAGCGTGTACGTCGGGTCGTAGAAGAAGGTCCGGGCCGCCTGCGTCGTGCGCACGTTCGCGAGCGCCGGTGGATGGCGCACGGTGTCCGTGCCGCGCTGGCGCGCCTCCTGCTCGATCCGCGCGAGCTCGCCGCTGCGCTCCTTCGCGCGCAGGCGCTGCTCGATCATCTGCAGCAGATGCGGCTCGGTGATCTCGTACGTGGGACCGAGCGTTCCGAGATCGGTCGCCAGGGCGTCCGCGCTGGCCAGCGCTGCCAGTAAGACCAGCGAGGCCGGGGCAGCGGGGAAGGTGCAGAGCGCCAGCTTCATCGGACACCTCCCTGCGGACAGGGCAACTGCGCGATCCAGCGGTCGCGCGCCGTAGTGTCCTTGGAGTGGGCCGCCCGGATCAGTCCCATCAGGACGGGATTGCCTTCGCCCTGGGCGACTGCGAGTCGTAGTTCGTCCGTGGACAGCGTGCGTCGGCAGCGCAACTGCATGGCCGCCAGGTAGGTGCGTGCACCGACCTCCGCCGCGGGCGCGATCTGCTGCAACAGGCCGAGGTAGTCCGCCAGGGGCATGCTGTCGCTGGCGGGTGCCGCGCCTGCGCTGGACGGCGGGCCGGGCAACGGGCCGAAGGCCGGGCTGGTCTGGGCCATTGCACAAATCGCTGAGAGCAGAGGACTCAGCACGAGCGCGCGATGGGAACGGGTCCATGACATGTCCTGCTCCTCAGAAGATCGGCACCACGACACCCAGCACCTGCTCGTCCCGCACCAGGCCGCTCTCGTGGTAGCGCGAGTCGAAGCTGTCCGGGCTGGTGCCTTGCACGTAGTAGTGACCCGGTGGGATGACCATTGGCGCGATCGGTGCCAGCGGATGGCGGTCGCGCGCATGGGTCTTGGCGACGCCCACGGGGTCCCCGTTGACCAGCACGACCCGGTCCTGTACCGAGACAACGTCGCCCGGCAGCCCGCGCACCCGCTTGAAGAACGGCTGCCCACGCAGGCCGCGGTAGTGCATCTGGGCCTCGCCGGCGAACGCGAACACGATGAGGTCGCCCCGCTGGAGCGGGGGGTGCCCGTACTGCATGACAGCCACGTGGTAGGGCAGGCTGGGCGTCCAGTTGAAGAGCACCGGCATGCGGGGCATCGGGTCGATGAAGAGCCGCGCATACGCGAAGCCCCAGATCGCAAACACCGGCAGGTAGAGGAACCAGCGGCGCCGCATGTGGCGCAGCAGCTCCCGCAAGTCGCGGTGACATCTGCGCCACCATCCTGCCCTGACCGACGCGCTGCCACCTGCCACGGGATGGGCGGCGAGGGAGCCAGCGGAGGATGCGGCGCTCGGTGGCGGTGTGGTTTGTCGGTTGTTCATGGCAGGTCCACCTTTCGGCGCAGCGCTGGCGTCAGGTCCACGGCGGTCGGACCGCCGGCGACCGCGGCCTTCAGAACTACCAGGCAACCGCACTCCCGGGGCAACTCGTCGAGCGCGGCCGGCAGCCGCTGCGAGAAGCTGCGGGCCATGGCGAGCGCCTGCTGGCGCTCGTCTTCGCTGCCGGTCTGCGTCAGCAGCTGGGTGAACTGGCTCTCCTTGGCGCGGTAGACCTCCTGCAGGTCGACCACGCCGATGACCAGCGAGGGCCGAAGGACCCAGCGGTCGTAGGCTGCCAGGGCAGCGGCGACCGTCAGGACCGACACCGACACGGCCACCAGCACATTCACCATTGCGGCTTTCATAACGCATG
>NZ_JQKD01000062.1 GCF_000745855.1 Xenophilus azovorans DSM 13620 | reverse complement strand
AGGAGCGCGCAGTGAGTTGTGCAGCGCCGCCCCTGGCCGAGCACCGCAGCGCAGTCGGCGCAACGCGCCGACCGCCCCACCATGAGCCCGCGCCCCAGGCCCCCGGCCACGGCGCGCGCCTCCAACGCTGAACACACTGCCATGCCCCACCTGGTCATCCTCTACACCCCCAACCTCGAAGCCCGCACCGACATGACGGCCCTGTGCCGCACGCTGGCCGACGTCATGCTCGAACAGCGCGACGAGGACGGCCGCCAGGTCTTCCCCACCGGCGGTACGCGCGTGCTGGCCTTCCCGGCGGCGCATTTCGCCGTGGCCGACGGCCGGGACGACTACGCCTTCGTCTACCTGAACCTGCGCATGGGCACAGGGCGTTCCGATGCGGTGAAGCGCAAGGCCGGCGATGATCTGCTGGCCGCCGTCCGCGCCCATTTCGCCCCCATCTTCGACCGGCAGCTCATGGGCTGCACGCTGCAGATCGACGAGAGTCCCGGGCAGGTGTACGACGGCAAGCACAGCAACCTGCACCCCCTTTTCAACAAAGGCTGACCCCGCGATGCTCCCCGCCTCCGCCATCGAACAGCTGGCCGCCGAACTGCACGAGAGCGAACGCTCGCGCGTGCAGGTCGAGCATTTCTCCAAGCGCTTCCCCGACATGACGATCGAGGACGGCTACGCCGTCTCGCGCGCCTGGGTGAAGCGCAAGCTGGCCGAGGGCCGCACCGTCAGGGGCCACAAGATCGGCCTGACCTCGCGCGCCATGCAGGTCTCCAGCCAGATCGACGAGCCCGACTACGGCACGCTGCTGGACGACATGTTCTTCGAGAGCGGCGGCGACATCCCCTTCGAGCGCTTCATCGCGCCGCGCATCGAGGTGGAACTGGCCTTCATCCTCGGCAGGCCGCTGAAGGGCCCCGGCGTGACGCTGTACGACGTGCTGGCCGCCACCGACTGGGTGGTGCCCGCCATCGAGATCATCGACGCGCGCATCGAGCAGTTCGACCGTCACACCAAGGCGCCGCGCAAGGTCTTCGACACGATCAGCGACAACGCCGCCAACGCCGGCATCGTGACCGGCGGGCGCCCCGTGCGGCCCGACGCGGTGGACCTGCGCTGGGTGTCCGCGCTGCTGTTCAGGAACGGCGTGATCGAGGAATCGGGCGTGGCCGCCGCGGTGCTCAACCACCCGGCCAACGGCGTCGCCTGGCTGGCCAACAAGCTGGCGCCGTGGGACGAGCACCTGGAAGCCGGCGAGGTGGTGCTGGGCGGCTCCTTCACCCGGCCCGTCAACGCGCAGCGCGGCGACACCTTCCATGCGGACTACGGCCCGCTGGGTTCCATCAGCTTCCGTTTTGCCTGAAACCACCATGAAGACCCCCGAGAACCGCTTCAAGACCGCCCTGGCCGAGCGCCGTCCGCAGATCGGCCTGTGGCTGGGCCTGGCCGATGCCTACAGCGCCGAGATCTGCGCCGGCGCCGGCTTCGACTGGCTGCTGATCGACGGCGAGCACTCGCCCAACGGCCTGGCCAGCGTGCTGGCGCAGGCGCAGGCCATCGCCGCGTACCCCGATTCGCACGCCATCGCCCGCGTGCCGCTGGGCCACGGCGACGCCGGCACGGCGCTCATCAAGCAGTACCTCGACCTCGGCGTGCAGACCCTGCTGGTGCCGATGGTGGACACCGCCGCGCAGGCCGAGGCCATCGTGCGCGCCACGCGCTACGCGCCGGCCGGCGTGCGCGGCATGGGCGGCGCGCGCGCCTCGCGCTGGGGCCGCTACACCGACTACGCCACCGCCGCCAACGCGCAGATCGGCCTGCTGGTGCAGGCCGAGACGCGCGAGGCGCTGGACAACCTGGACGCCATCGCCGCCGTGGACGGCGTGGACGGCGTGTTCATCGGCCCGGCCGACCTCTCGGCCTCGATGGGCCACCCTGGCAACGCAGGGCACCCGGACGTGCAGGCCGCCATCGCCGACGCCATCCGCCGCATCCGCGCGGCCGGCAAGGCCCCCGGCATCCTGACGCCCGACGAGGCGCTGGCGCGCGAGTACCTGAAGCAGGGCGCGCTGTTCGTCGCCGTGGGGCTGGACACGAACCTGCTGGCCCGCGGCACGGCCACGCTGGCCGCCCGCTTCAAGGGCGACGGCAGCGCCGCGCCGGCCCCGGCAACGCGCGGCGCGACCTACTGACCTGCGAATGACCGACCCCACGAAGAAGACGGCCCTGCCGCCGCGCTCGGCCACCATCCACACCGGCACCATCCGCGCCACCACGCGCGCCTTCCTGCGCGCGCTGGGGCAGGACGACGAGGACATCGCGCGGCCGCACGTCGGCGTATTCCACACCGGCGGCGAGATGAGCCCGTGCAACCTCAACCTGCGCGAGCAGGCGCAGCACGCCAAGACCGGCATCTACGCCGCCGGCGGCACCCCGCACGAGTGCCCGGTGGTGTCGGTGAGCGACGGCCTGACGATGGCGCACTCGGGCATGCGCTTCTCGCTGATCTCGCGCGAGCTGATCGCCGACAGCGTCGAAGCCTCGGTGCGCGGCCACCAGTGGGACGGCGTCTTCGCCATCGGCGCCTGCGACAAGAACCTGCCGGGCCTGATGATGGGCATCGTGCGCTGCAACGTGCCGGGCGTGTTCGTGCACGGCGGCGCCGCGCTGCCGGGGCGCATCGGCCCGCACGGGCGCGACCTGAACGTGGTCGACACCTACGAGACCATCGGAAAGCTGCTCGCCGGCGAGGCCACGGCCGAGGAACTGGAGACGATGAGCCGCGCCTGCCTGCCCACCGCCGGCTCCTGCGCCGGCCAGTTCACCGCCAACACCATGGGCATGGTGAGCGAGGCGCTGGGCCTGGCGCCGATCGGCTCCAGCATGGTGCCGGCCGTCTACAGCGAGCGCGCCCCGCTGATGCGCCGCGCCGCGAAGCAGCTGATGCGCGCCGTGTCCGCCAGCCTGGAAGGCGGCGGCCCGCTGCCGCGCGACATCGTGACGCGCCAGGCGCTGGAGAACGCCTGCGCCGTGGTCTGCGCCACCGGCGGTTCGACCAACGCCGCGCTGCACATCCCCGCCATCGCGCACGAGGCCGGCATCCGCTTCCACCTGGACGACGTGGCCGAGGTGTTCGCGCGCACGCCGCTCATCGCCAACCTGAGCCCCGGCGGCAAGTACCTGGCGCGCGACGTCTACAGCATCGGCGGCGCCGGCGTGGTGCTGCGCGCGCTGCTCGACCAGGGCCACCTGCACGGCGACGCGCTCACCTGGACCGGCCGCACGCTGGCCGAGGAGCTGGCCGGCTGCGCCGAACCCGACGGCGAGGTGGTGCGCCGCGCCGGCGAGCCGATCAGTCCCGACGGCGGCCTCACGGTGCTCAAAGGCAACCTGTGCCCCGACGGCGCACTGCTCAAGACGGCCGGCCTGAAGACCCTGGTGCACGAGGGCCCGGCCCGCGTGTTCGAGAACGAGGAAGAGGCGCAGGCCGCGGTGCAGAACCGCCGCTACCAGGCCGGCGACGTCATCGTCATCCGCAACGAGGGGCCCAAGGGCAGCCCCGGCATGCGCGAGATGCTGGGCATCACCGCGCTGCTGTACGGCCAGGGCATGGGCGACAAGGTGGCGCTGCTGACCGACGGGCGCTTCTCCGGCGCCACGCGCGGGCTGTGCATCGGCTACGCCGGGCCCGAGGCGGCGGCGGGCGGGCCCATCGCGGCGCTGCGCGACGGCGACCGCATCGCCATCGACGCACGCCCCGGCGCGCGCAGCATCACGGTGGCGCTTCCGGCCGAGGAAATAGTGATGCGATTGAATCAAAAAGCGGGTGTAAACGAGGGGGCGCCCCGCGGGGGGCTGCTGGAAAAATACGCGCTCACCGTGCGGCCGGCGCACCAGGGCGCGGTCACCCACTCGGGGGCCGTGACCTGGCTGCGCGACGCATCCTGAACCACCCCATCCAGACGGAGACCCCTCGCCATGATCCACCGCCGCCATCTGCTGCAAGCCACCGGCGCGTCCGCCCTGCTGGCCGGCCTCGGCCAGCGCGCCTTCGCCCAGGCAGGCATCGAGACCGCCACCATCGTCACCGGCTTCGCCGCCGGCGGCACCTCCGACACCATCTGCCGCCGGGTGGGCCAGAAGCTGCAGCCGGACTACGCCAAGGCGGTGGTGGTCGAGAACCGCACCGGCGCCGGCGGCCAGATCGCCATCCAGTACGTCAAGGGCCGCCCGGCCGACGGCGCGACGATCCTGCAGACGCCGACGTCGATGCTCACCATCTATCCGCACATCTACAAGAAGCTGCCGTACGACCCGGTGGCCGACCTGACGCCGGTGAGCGTGGGCTGCGTGTTCGACTTCGGCTTCGCCGTCGGCCCCGCGGTGCCGGCCGAGGTGAAGTCGGTCAAGGACTTCCTGGCCTGGGCCAAGGCCAACCCGGCCGGCGCCAACTTCGGCTCGCCGGCGGCGGGCTCCACGCCGCACTTCGTCGGCGCGCTGATCGGCAAGAGCGCCGGCGTGGAACTCAAGCACGCCGCCTACCGCGGCACGCAGCCGGCCATGCTCGACCTGCTGGGCGGCAACATCTCGGCCGTCTCGGGCCCGATCGGCGACATCACGCAGCACCTGCAGTCGGGCAAGGTGCGCATCCTCGCCACCTCGGGCGAGAAGCGCAACCGCTTCGCGCCCGACGTGCCCACGCTCAAGGAGCAGGGCATCGACATGGCGCACAGCGAGTGGTTCGCCTTCTTCCTGCCGGCCAAGGCCTCGCCCGACGTGGTGGCGCGCCTGAACGCCGGCATGAAGGCCGCGCTGGCGCACAAGGACGTGATCGACGGGCTGGGCACCTTCGGGCTGGAGGCGATGTCCTCCTCGCCCGCGGAGCTGGCCGAGTTCGTGAAGAAGGACACCGCCAAGTGGGCGCCCATCGTCAAGCAGGTGGGCTTCACCGCGGAGGCATGACCACCCCCAGTCTTCGCGGACTTCGTTCCGCTCCGCCAACCCCCTCAAGGGGGCACATCCTGCGGTCCGGCCAAGCCGGTCCCGCGGATGTTCCCGCACGGCCTGCTCCGCGGCCACTTGATCGGGGCAACCGATAGGAGTCTCCATGAATCGCCTCTCCGCTGCCGCACCCTCCCAGGCGCTGGTCCATCCGCCCATCCACCCCGACGAGCGCGCCGCGCGCGTGCAGCTCGCGGCCTGCTACCGCATCTTCGCGATGCTGGGGTGGACGGAGATGATCTACAACCACATCACGGTGCGGCTGCCCGACAGCGTGACCGGCGGCGAGAAGCAGTTCCTCATCAACCCCTTCGGGCTGCACTACAGCGAGGTCACGGCGAGCAACCTGGTCAAGATCGACCTCGCCGGGCGCGTGCTCGACGGCTCGACGCACCGCGTCAACCCGGCCGGCTTCGTGCTGCACGCGGCCATCCACGACGGCGTGCCCGACGCGCACTGCGTCATGCACACCCACACCACCGCCGGCGTGGCCGTGGCCTGCCTGGAAGGCGGCCTGCAGCAGACCAACTTCTACTCGGCCCAGCTGCACGGCATGGTGGCGTACCACGACTTCGAGGGCATCACCATCCATGCCGACGAAGGCCCGCGCGTGATCCGCAGCATCGGCGACAGGCAGGCCGTGATCCTGCGCAACCACGGCCTGCTGGCCTGGGGCCACACGCTGCCGCAGACCTTCGCCATCCTGTGGACGCTGCAGCGTGCCTGCGAGATCCAGATGGCGACCTTCTCGATGGGCCGCGCCATCCCGGTGAGCGAGGCCGTCGCCGAGAAGTGCACGCGCGACGCGCTTCAGTTCGACCCGAGCCACGGCGCCGGGCAGGACGTGTTCGACGCCCTGGTGCGCCAGGTGGACCGCATCGACCCCTCCTACCGCGACTGAGCGCCGCCATGAAAGCCTGCATCTACGGCGCCGGCGCGATCGGCGGCTGGATCGGCGCCGCGCTGGCCCGCGCCGGCCAGCGGCCGAACGTGGTGGCGCGCGGCGCCACGCTGGCCGCGCTGCGCCAGGACGGCCTGACGCTGGTGCGCAGGGACGAAGGCGGCGCGGACGTGCGCGAGCGCGTGCCGGTCCACGCGGTGGAGGACCCGGCCGACCTCGGCCCGCAGGACCTGGTGGTGGTGGCCGTGAAGGCGCCGGCGCTGGAGGCGGTGGCCGCACGCATCGGGCCGCTGATCGGGCCCGACACCACGGTGCTCACCGCCATGAACGGCGTGCCCTGGTGGTTCCTCGAAGGCGGCTTCGGCGGCCCGCTGGCCGGGCGCCGGCTGACGGCGGTGGACCCCGCCGGCGCCATCGCCGAGGCGATCCCCTCGCGCCACGTGATCGGCGGCGTGGTGCACTGCAGCTGCTCGCTGGACGCGCCCGGCGTGGTGCGCCACCACTTCGGCAGCGGCCTGATCCTGGGCGAGCCCTCGGGCGAGGCCACGCCGCGCGTGCAGCGCCTGGCCGAGCTGCTGGCGCGCGGGGGTGTCCAGGCCAGCGTGTCGCCGCAGATCCAGAAGGACGTCTGGTACAAGCTGTGGGGCAACATGACGGTCAACCCCGTCAGCGCGCTGACGGGCGCGACGACCGACCGGATCCTGGGCGACGACCTGGTGCGCGGCTTCATCTCCGCGGTGATGCTGGAGGCCAGGGAGATCGGCGAGCGCATCGGCGTGCCCATCGCCGAGAGCCCGGAAGACCGCCACAACGTCACGCGCAAGCTCGGCCCCTTCAAGACCTCGATGCTGCAGGACGTGGAGGCCGGCCGCGCGGTGGAGCTCGATGCGCTGGTGTCGGCCGTGCGCGAGCTGGGCCAGGGCGTGGGGCTGCACACGCCCTTCACCGATGCGCTGCTGGGCCTGGCGCGGCTGCAGGCGCAGGAACTCGGCCTGTACGGCGCGCGCTCCAGCTAGCTGCGCAGGTCCGCCCGCGCGCCTTCACGGCGCCCCGGCCGCCTGCGGCCGGGAAAGAAAGCGCACGATCTCGCGCATCTGCTCGCCGGCGATCCGCACGTGGCCGCCGACGAACGCCTGCAGCCGCTTGTCGACGGTGCCCAGCGCGTCGAACAGCGCGAGCTGCCCTTCGCGGGTGAACAGTTCGTCGTCCCACTTCTGCTGGAACAGGACCGGGCACCGCACCGCGCGCGCGTCGTCGAGCAGCCGCGCCGACTGGACGAAGCTGGTGCCCCACATGCCCAGCACGGCACGGGACACGCGGCGCTCCACGGCCAGCAGCGGCAGCCCGTAGGCGGTGCCCATCGAGACGCCGAGCCAATGCAGCCCGCTGCCGGGCAGCGCATGCGCCAGCTCGTCGATCAGCGCCTGCCAGCGCGCGACGTGCGCGCCCACGTGGCCGGGGTCGTGCTCCCACACGTGGAAGAACCTCGCCCGGTTCGCCGGCCCTTCGTCGGGCTCGCCGGGCGGCGTCCTGGCGCCGTGCACCGGGCCGTCGAGCGCCACGACCCGCCAGCCCAGCCGGCCCGCGAATTCCATCGCCGCGTCCCACACGTCCACGCCGGTCTTGGAGCTGCTCCCGCCGTGCTGCACCAGCAGCACCGGCGCGCGCTCTCCGGGCTGCGTGCCGGGCCTGTCGTACATCGCCGCCGAGGCGAGACGGCCCTCGCCCCGCGGCCTGAAGACGCGGCAGCGCACGCCGTCGCGCTGCTCCTGCATGTCGGTCCATTCGAACATCGCACCACGGTAGCCGCACCGGGGCGTTCGCGCCATCAAGCCCGCGCAATGGCGGCATTGCGCCGGCTTGGCTACGGCACCGTCCGGATGTCGATGCCCGTGGCCGCCTCTCCCGGCGCGATGGCGCGGACCGTGTCCCGCACCCAGGCGTGCAGCGCCTGCCGGTGCGTGCGCTCGTGCCACACCATCACGTTCTGGATCTGCGGCAGCTCGACCGGCACCGGCGAGACGTCCAGGTCGAGGAAGCCGGCGAAGTGCCGGCACATCCACGTCGGCAGCGTCGCGACGTGCTGCGAGCCCGCCACGATGTAGGGGATGACCAGCACCGACGAGACGCGCACGGTGCGCGGCCGGTCGAGCCCCGCGGCGGCGAGCGCCCGGCCGATCGTCTGCTCGATCGTGGAGCGCGGCGAGAAGGGCGAGCCGAACACGACGTGGGTCCTGCGCAGGTACGCGTCGAGCGTCAGCGGCTCGTCCGCGGTGGCCTTCGCCCGCATGCACGACAGCGGCTGGGGGAACAGGGGCGTGCTGCGCAGGTCCGGATGGAGGTCCGGAAAGTGCCCGATGGCGAGGTCGCACTCTCCTTCGCTCAGCCACTCGCGCAGATGGTCTGGATCGGGCTGGCGCACGTTCAGCGTCACGTGCGGCGCCGATTCCGCCAGCCGCTGCGACAGGGCCGGCACGACCGCCATGCCCATCGAGTCGGCGGCGGCCACCGTCACCATCCCGGTGGCGCTGGCCAGCTCCAGCGGCCCCTCGTTGGCGAAGATCTCGTCCATCAGCTCGATGCCCTCCCGGACCTTGCGGGCCAGGGCATGCGCGCGCTCCGTCAGGATCAGCGCGTTGCCGGAGCGCACCAGCAGCGGGTCGCCGGTCAGCTCGCGCAGGCGCGACAGCGCGTTGCTCATGCCCGGCTGGCTCATCTCCAGGCGCTGCGCCGCACGCGTCACGGAGCGCTCGGTCAGAAGCGCATCGAGGCAGATCAGGAGGTTGATGTTGCTTCTCTTCACGCGGGCATCAGCTTGGCTTATTCGGACATTGCACGCGGCTGATTGTGGCCCGCAGGCCGGGATGCTCGAATCGGACTTCCCCCGACCTCCCGCAGAACCATGCCGATCCAGACCACCAAGCCCACCACCGCCGACATGCTCGCCTGCGTGGCGCGTTTCGCGGACCTCCAGCGCTGCGAGACGGGCCTGCCCGACATGCAGCTGCCCGACTGCCGGCGCGCCTTCCTCAACGTCCTGGGCTTCGACCAGCCCAAGGGCGACGGCCAGTTCTCGCCCTTCGGCGACCGGGCCAAGGCGCGGGTGTCGCACCTGCAGGCCGGCTTCGGCGTCTCGTTCATCGCCGCCGCGCCGGGCAAGGGCGTGCTGATGCACACCCACGACACGGTCGAGACCTTCATGGTCATGAAGGGCACGTGGAAGCTGGAGTGGGAGGGCGACCAGGGCGACGATCACCTCCTGCTGGAGCCGCTCGACTTCATCGCGTTTCCCGTCGGCGTGCAGCGCCGCTTCGAGTGCGTGAAGCCGCCCGAGGGCGAGGCCGAGGGCCTGCTGCTCGGCATGATCGGGGGCAACGCGCCGGCCGCGGAGATCTCTCCCGCCGGCATCGAGCGCCTGATCGAAGCCGGCATCTTCCAGCGCGACAAGCTGGCCGCCTGAGCATCCGTCCGGGATGCAGAAGAAATACCTGGAGACAACACGCATGGACATCACCCGCCGGGGCCTCGTGCTGGCCGGGGCGCTCGCCGCCGTGGCCGGTTCCGCAGGCGCGCAGGGGGCCTACCCCAGCAAGCCCGTCAAGATCATCGTGCCGGCGCCGGCCGGCTCGGGCCCCGACGTCATGGCACGCCTGTACGCCGACCACCTGAGCCGCGCCCTGGGCCAGCAGTTCCTGGTCGACAACAAGCCGGGCGCCTCCGGCAACATCGGCGCCGAGTCGGTCGCCCACGCGCCGGCCGACGGCCACACGCTGCTGTACGCGTACAACCAGATCCCGACCATGAACCCGCACCTGTTCGGCAAGCTGGGCTACGACATGCGCAAGGACATGGCGCCGGTCTCCATCACCCTGACGACCGGCTACATCCTGCTGGCGAACAACGACTTCCCTGCCGCCGACCTCGCGCAGACCATCGCCTACGCGAAGAAGCATCCGGGCAAGGTGGCCTACGCGAGCTACGGCCCCGGCACCGCGTCGCACCTGGCCTTCGAGATCATCCAGGAGCAGACGCGCACGGAGTTCCTCCACGTGCCCTACAAGCAGGGCCAGTTGACGGACGTGATGGGCGGCCAGGTGGCCATGGTCTTCGAGCCCTTCCCCTCCGCCATTCCCTTCGCCGCGAGCGGCAAGACGAAGGCGCTGGCGGTGACCACGCCCAAGCGCCTGGCGGCGCTGCCGAACGTACCGACGATGTCGGAGGCGATCCCGGGCTTCGATCTCCTGGGCTGGCAGGGCGTCTGGGCTCCCGCGGGCACGCCGACGGCGGTGCTCGCGAAGCTTCAGTCCGAGTTCGCGAGGATCACGCAACTGCCCGACATGCAGAAGCGCATCCGCGATTTCGGCTCGGAGCCGGTGGGCGGCTCGTCCCGGGAGATGGCCCAGACCATCGAGGCGGAGTACGCCCTGTGGGGCAAGATCATCCGGGCCAAGAACATCCGGCTGGATTGACGCCTGCGCCCCTCAGCCGCGGCCGGTGAGCAGGCGCACCGCCTGCGGCAGCGAACCGGCCTGCGGCATGAAGCGGTCCAGCGCGATGCCCAGGACGACCGCGCAGGCCAGCGCGCCCAGCAGCGGCTTCCACGTCAGGCGCACGGCCGCGCCCAGCCAGCCCTCGCGCGCCACCCGCACCGCGGTGCGCGCCGAGGCGTAGGAGAAGGCGATCTCGATCGCCACCGCGAGCAGCGCCTCGGAGCCGAAGTACACCAGCACCAGCGCGCCGGCGCCGAACAGCACCGCCGCGCCGATCAGGAAGACAGCCACCACCGGCACCACGACGACGGCGCCCTCGTCGGCGCCGGCGGCCGCGCCCAGCGCATCGCCGGCCAGGTCGCCCAGGCCGGTGCCGCCCGCGTCGGCGTCGGGCGCGGCGAAGTCGCCCGAGCTGCCGCCGCCCGCGTAGTCGCCTCCGCCGCCGCTGCGGAAAGAAGAGGCCGGCGCCTGCCCGCCGCCGGACGGCGGGCGCGGCAGCGGCAGTTCGCCGGGAAGGTCGATGCCGTCGCCCCAGCCGCTGCTGCGGTCGTCCTCGTCGCGCACCAGCCGCTGCGCCCACCAGCGCAGGATGCCGAGGTACGCCAGGTAGCCCAGTCCCAGTGCCACGGCATAGCGCAGCGCCAGCGCATCGACGCCCGCCCACATCAGCAGCGCCGAGGCCGCCCACATGACCAGCAGCGTGAGCGTGCCGATGGCCAGGCCGTGCACGCGCAGCGCGTGGCGGCGGTGCAGGTCGCGCTCGACCTGCGTCTCCCACAGGCGCACGGAGCGCCAGTTGGAGAAGACCTTCATCCGCCGTTGTCTTCGACGGCGAAGGGCACGCGCGGCGCCACCGCGCACATCAGCTCGTAGCCGATGGTGCCGCAGGACTGCGCCACCTCGTCGATGGGCAGCACGGCACCGGTGCCGGCGCTGCGGCCCCACAGCACAACCTCGCTGCCGAGCGCGGCGCCGGGCACGGGGTCGAGGTCGACCGCGAGCATGTCCATGCTCACGCGCCCCACCACGCGGGTGCGCACGCCGTTCACCAGCACGGGCGTGCCGGTGGGTGCGTGGCGCGGGTAGCCGTCGGCGTAGCCCACCGCGGCGACGCCGATGCGCATCGGCGCCTCGGCGGTGAAGCGCGAGCCGTAGCCCACCGTGTCGCCGGCGTCCAGCGCCTGCACGCCGATCAGCCGCGTGGCCAGCGTCATGGTGGGCTGCAGCTGCCAGTGGGCGGCGTCGTGCTCGGGATGGTCGGGCGAGCCGCCGTACAGCACGATGCCGGGGCGCACCCAGTCGGCCCGGGTGGCCTCGGCATGGCGCAGCACGGCGGCGCTGTTGGCCAGGCTGCGTTCGCCGGGCAGCTCGCGCGTGGCTTCGTCGAAGGCGGCCATGGCCGCGTCGATGCCCCTGGGGCCGTCGGCATCGCTGAAGTGCATCATCAGCGAGACCTCCTCCACCTGCGGCAGCGCTGCCAGGCGCGTCCACGCCGCACGCATGCGCGCGGGCGCGAAGCCCAGGCGGTTCATGCCCGAGTTCATCTTGAGGAAGACGCGGTGCGGCTGCTGCGTCTTGTGGGCGGCCAGCCAGTCGATCTGCTCGTCGCAGTGCACCGCATGCCACAGCCCGAGGCGCGAGCACAGCTCCAGGTCGCGCGGCTCGAACACGCCCTCCAGCAGCAGGATCGGGCCGCGCCAGCCGAGGGCGCGCACGCGCTCGGCCTCGGCCAGGTCCAGCAGCGCGAAGCCGTCGGCGCCGCGCAGCGCGTCGTACACGCGCTCGATGCCGTGGCCGTAGGCATTGGCCTTGACCACCGCCCACACGCGCGACTCGCGCACCGCGCGCCGCACGCGCTCCAGGTTGTGGCGCAGCGCGCCGGGATGGATGGTGCAGAGGATCGGGCGAGGCATGAAAGGACGTTCGGCGTGCGAGGGAAAACACCCACTGAACAAGGGGTGCCTGCGGTCATTTTGGCACCGCACCCCCATGCTATAACCACGCACCCCTGCCCCATCGGTACCCGCATTCCGCGCGGCCGTCGTCCCCTCCCCAGGCGAGACGGCAGCGCACACGGCGCGGCGCCGGCGGCGGTTCCGACGACTCTCCCCCACTGCCCGCCCCGTGCCGCCCGGCCTGTTCCGCATCTCAAGAAGAAAACGCCGGGCCGCCCCAAGCCGTCATGTCCTCCCCCGGGGACGGGGCAGGCGCAGCCTCGCTCCGGGAGCGCCCCGATGAAGCGCGGCTTCTACACGATCATGGCGGCGCAGTTCTTCTCGTCGCTGGCCGACCAGGCGCTGTTCGTCGCCGCCGTCGAGCTGCTGCGCTTGGCCGGCGCCGCCGAGTGGCAGCGCGCCGCGCTGGTGCCCATCTTCGCGATCTTCTACGTGGCGCTGGCACCGCTGGTGGGCGCCTTCGCCGACGCGCTGCCCAAGGGCAAGGTCATGTTCATCAGCAACGCCATCAAGGCGGTGGGTTGCGTGGCCATGCTGTTCGGCGGGCATCCCTTGCTGGCCTACGCGATCGTGGGGCTGGGCGCGGCGGCCTACTCGCCGGCCAAGTACGGCATCCTCACCGAGCTGCTGCCGGCCTCGCAGCTGGTCAAGGCCAACGGCTGGATCGAGGGGCTGACCATCGCCTCGATCATCCTGGGGATCGTGCTGGGCGGGCAGCTCGTGGGGCATGCGCTGTCCAGCCACCTGCTGGCCTTCGACTTCCCGGTGATCGACACCGGCATCGACACGCCGCCGGAGGCGGCCATCACGGTGCTGATCGCGGTGTATGCGCTGGCGGCGTGGTTCAACACGCGCATCCCGCACACCGGCGTGGAGATGCGCCCGCTGCGCGCCAACCCGCAGCACGGCCTGCTGCGCAACCTGCTGGGCCTGCTGCCCGACTTCTGGCGCTGCAACGAGCGGCTGTGGAAGGACAAGCTCGGCCAGATCTCGCTGGCCACCACCACGCTGTTCTGGGGCGCCAGCGGCAACCTCAAGTACATCGTGCTGCCCTGGGCGGCCGTGGCGCTGGGCTACGGCACGACGCAGGCCTCGGCGCTGACGGGCGTGCTGGCCGTGGGCACGGCGGTGGGCGCGGTGGTGGCCTCGGCGCGCATGCGGCTGGACATCGCCACCCGCGTCATCCCCCTGGGGGTGGCGATGGGCCTGCTGGTGGTGTGCATGAACTTCGTCGGCAACGTGTGGGTGGCCATCCCCTTCCTGATGCTGCTGGGCGGCCTGGGCGGCTTCGTCGTGGTGCCGATGAACGCGCGGCTGCAGCACCGTGGCCACAACCTGATGGGCGCGGGCCGCTCCATCGCCGTGCAGAACTTCAACGAGCAGGCCTGCATCCTGCTGCTGGGCGCCTTCTACAGCGCCTGCACCTGGTTCGGCCTGTCGGCCTACGGCGCCATCTCCGCCTTCGGGCTGGTGGTGGCGGGGGTGATGGTGCTGATCCAGCTCTGGTACTGGCGCACGCTGCGGCGCTACCCGCGCGAAGTGATCCAGCTCCTGCGCATCGCCCGCACCGACAAGCACCATTGAGCGCCGCCGGGCGCACAATGGCCGGATCGTCCACTCTTTCCCCGCGGAGGCCGCCATGGCAGGCAGCATCTACGACTTCGAGGTCCGGCAGATCGACGGCGAGCAGGTGCCGCTCGCGCGCTTCAAGGGGCAGGTGCTGCTGATCGTGAACACGGCCAGCCACTGCGGCTTCACCCCGCAGTTCGGCGGGCTGGAAGACCTGTACGAGCGCTACAGGGAACGCGGCTTCGCGGTGCTGGGCTTCCCGAGCAACCAGTTCGGCAACCAGGACCCGGGCAGCAACGACGAGATCGGCGCCTTCTGCCAGAAGAACTACGGCGTGAGCTTCCCGATGATGTCCAAGATCGAGGTCAACGGCCCCGGCGCCGACCCGCTGTACCGCTGGCTCGTGAAGGAGAAGCCGGGCCTGCTGGGCAGCACGGCCATCAAGTGGAACTTCACCAAGTTCCTGGTCGGGCGCGACGGCGCGGTGATCCGCCGCTATGCGCCGCTGGACGCGCCGGCGACCCTCGCCCGCGACATCGAGGCCGCGCTGGAGGCGGCCTGAGCGCCCTCACCCGTTCAGGCTGAGCCTGTCGAAGCCCGGCGCCGCGCTTCGACAAGCTCAGCGTGAACGGGGGTGGATGGACCGAGCACAAGGACCGCGTCAGAACCGGAAGTCCAGCGTGCGCGGCCCGCCGCCCACGGTGACGGACTGGCTCCTGGTCACGCCCTCGAGCGTGGCCTGCACGGTGTATTTGCCCGCGGGCAGGTCGATCAGGCACACGGGCCCGCCGGCGCGCAGCCGGGCCGAGGCGGCGCCCTGGATCTGCACGTCGACGCTGGCCAGGTAGGCGCCGTCGGCGCGTGCGAACAGCAGCGACAGCGGATGCGAGGCCATCGCCGCGCGCATGGCGGTGGATTCGTCCGAGCCGATGCCGCCGCAGGCCCAGCGCACGGCGCCCTCGCCGTGCATGGCCGGCAGCGGCGCCTGGGTCTGGGCCTGCGCCGCACACGCGGCGGCCAGCAGCCCGGCGGACACGGCCAACAGATGAAAGGAACGCAGCGGCATGGCAGTCGCCTCCGGTGACGAACACCCTGCCACCTTAGTACGGGCCCGCGCCGGCGCGCGTCGGACCACAGCGCGCCTTCAGGCCGGCGCCAGCGCGGCGTCCAGCAGCTCGACCCAGTGCCGCACCGGCACTTCCGTGCCGCTTTGCAGGTGGGTGATGCAGCCGATGTTGGCCGAGGCGATCGCCGCGGGCTGCAGTTGCTGCAGGTGGCCCAGCTTGCGGTCGCGCAGCGGGTAGGCCAGCCCGGGCTGCAGCACCGAGTAGGTGCCGGCCGAACCGCAGCACAGGTGCGATTCGTTCATCGCCACCTGCACGTCGAAGCCCAGCGCGCGCAGGCCCGCCTCGACGCCGCCGCGCAGCTTCTGCCCATGCTGCAGCGTGCAGGGCGGGTGGTAGGCCACCACGCCCGCGAGGGCGTGCACGCGGCCCTTGAGCTGCGGCACCAGGCCGGGCAGCAGTTCGCCCAGGTCGCGGGTGAGTTCGCTCACGCGGCGCGCCTTGTCGGCGTAGGCCGCGTCGTGCGCCAGCGCGTGGCCGTACTCGCGCACGGTGACGCCGCAGCCGGACGCGTTCATCACGATCGCCTCCACCTCGCCGCGCTCGACGTGCGGCCACCAGGCGTCGATGTTGGCGCGCATCTGGGCGCGGCCGCCGTCCTGGTCGTTGAGGTGGAACTTCACCGCGCCGCAGCAGCCGGCCTCGGGCGGCACCACGCACTCGATGCCCGCGGCGTCGAGCACGCGCGCGGTGGCGGCGTTGATGTTGGGCGCCATCGCCGGCTGCACGCAGCCGGCCAGCAGCAGCACCTTGCGCGCATGCGTGCGGGTGGGCCACAGGCCGGCCGCCTGCGGCGCGGGCACCTTGGCCCTGAGCTTGGCCGGCAGCACGCCGCGCACCGCCTGGCCGAGCTTCATCGCCGGCGCGAACAGCGGCGAGGGCAGGCCCTCCTTGAGCAGCCAGCGCAGCGCGCGCTCGCCCGCCGGGCGGGGCACCTTCTCCTCGACCACCTGCCGGCCGATGTCGACCAGGTGGCCGTACTGCACGCCGCTCGGGCAGGTGGACTCGCAGTTGCGGCAGGTCAGGCACCGGTCCAGGTGCAGTTGCGTGGCGCGCGTGGGCTCCTTGCCTTCGAGCACCTGCTTGATGAGGTAGATGCGCCCGCGCGGGCCGTCCAGCTCGTCGCCCAGCAACTGGTAGGTGGGGCAGGTGGCGGTGCAGAAGCCGCAGTGCACGCACTTGCGCAGGATGGCCTCGGCCTCGCGGCCGGCGTCGGTGCCCTGGAACTCGGGGGCCAGTTCGGTTTGCATGGTCTTCTCGTGGGGGAATCAGGCGGCGGGCGGCTCGGGCGTGTCGCCGGGCGGCGGTGTCTTGCGCCGGCGCAGGCGCAGCGTGTCGGCCACCGCCTGCAGGGCCTGGCGCAGCTCGCGCGAGCGGCGCACGTCGTCGAGGAAGGGCGGCAGCGACAGCGACAGCAGCAGCGCCGCCAGCGGCAGCACGCAGATGAAGCCGAGCCACTTGAAGCCCGCCGCGCCGGCCAGGCCGCCGGCCACGAACATCAGCACCAGCCCGCCGAACAGGCGCAGCCGCGGCGCGTTGTGGCGCACCAGCTGGCCGGCGGGGCGGCCGTGCCGGTTCCAGTAGAGCATCTTGCCCAGCTCGATGCCCAGGTCGGTGAGGTTGCCCGTCATGTGCGTGGTGCGCACCTTGCCGGCGGAGGTCTTGGCCGCCAGCGCGTTCTGCAGGCCCATGATGAAGCTCAGCAGCAGCACGGTGAGCGGCACCGCGAAGGGCGTGTGCCAGCCCAGCGTGATGGCGCCCATGAGCCCGAAGGGCAGCATCAGCGCCGCCTCGAACAGCAGCGGCAGCGCGTAGGGATGGCGCAGGCGGTGCTGGCGGCCCCAGTTGATCTGGATGGCCGCCACGGCCGCGCCGCACACGAAGGCGAGGATGGCGCCCAGCGCGTTGAGCAGCAGCGTGGTCTGCCCCAGCACGATGGCATCGGCCACCTGCGAGGCGAAGCCGGTCATGTGCGAGGTGTACATGTGCAGCACCAGGAAGCCGCCCGCGTTCATCGCGCCCGCGTTGAAGGCCAGCAGCAGGCCCAGCACCCGGTTGGTGGAGGGCGCGCGGTGGCGGTCGGTGAGGTAGCGCAGGCGTCGCACGGCTTCAGGCGGCGAGGCGGCCGGGGTTGAAGACGCCGGCGGGATCGAAGCGCTCGCGCAGCGCCTGGTGGATGCGCGCGAGCGCCGGGCTCGGCGTGTCGAAGCGCGGCTCGTCCCGGCCGCCGGCGGCGGCAGCGAGGAAGAGCGTCGCGTGCCCGCCGGCGGCGCGCGCCGCCTCGCGCACCGCGGCGGCGTGGCCGGCCGGCAGCGCGTACCAGCGCAGGCCGCCATGCCACTCGACCAGCGGTTGGCCCGGCAGCGCCAGCACCGGCGCCGTCTGCGGCACCGACACGCGCCACAGCGCCAGCCCCTTGGCCTTCGCATCGGCGAAGAAGAGCAGCCGCTGGTCGCGCAGCGCCGCCCAGTCCTCGGCCGCATGCGGGTGCGCGCGGCGCTCGCCGCCCAGGTGGCGGCAGGCCGATTCCACGGCCGCCACCGCGCCGCGCAGGCGCAGCCAGAGCACGCCGTCGGGGCCTTCGCCCGAAGCCTGCCAGGCGCTGGCGTTGAGCGGCCAGGGCTGCCCGCCCCAGCCGTTGACGAGGCGCAGCGTCTCGGCCTGCGTGCAGGCGAATTCCAGCGTGGCCTCGGCCGGCGGCACGGGCAGCACCTTCAGGCTCACCTCGGTGATCAGCCCGAGCTGCCCCATCGAGCCCGCCAGCACGCGCGAGACGTCGTAGCCCGCCACGTTCTTCATCACCGTACCGCCGAAGCGCAGGTGCTCGCCGCGGCCGTTGACCATCGCGGCGCCAAGCACGTAGTCGCGCACGCAACCGACGCTGGCGCGCGACGGGCCCGACAGCCCGCAGGCCACCATGCCTCCGACGGTGGCCGGCCCCGCGCCGGGCACGTGCGCGAAGTGCGGCGGCTCGAAGGGCAGGCACTGGCGCCGTTCGGCCAGCACCGCTTCCAGCGCGTGCAGCGGCGTGCCGGCGCCCACGGTGACGACCAGCTCGCTCGGCTCGTAGCTGACGACGCCGGCCAGCGGCGCGGTGTCGAGCAGCTCGCCTTCCAACGAGGCGCCGTGGAAGTCCTTGCTGCCGCCGCCGCGGATGCGCAGCGGCGTGCGCCGCTCGGCGGCGGCGCGGATGCGGTCGATGAATTCGTTCAGGGCAGCCATCTCAGAAACGGGGCAGGTCGGGATGCGGCAGCACGCCGCCGCGCACCACCTGCTTGCCGTACTCGGCGCAGCGCACCAGCGAGGGAATCACCTTGCCGGGGTTGAGCAGCCCGGCCGGGTCGAAGGCGGCCTTGACGGCCAGCATCTGCGCGTTCTCCTCGGGCGTGAACTGCACGCACATGCTGTTGAGCTTCTCCACGCCCACGCCGTGCTCGCCGCTGACGGTGCCGCCCATCGCCACGCTGGTCTCCAGGATGTCGGCGCCGAAGAGTTCGCAGCGGTGCAGTTCGTCGGGGTCGTTGGCGTCGAACAGCACCAGCGGGTGCAGGTTGCCGTCGCCGGCGTGGAAGACGTTGCAGCAGCGCAGGTTGTACTTCTTCTCCATCTGCTGGATGGCGATCAGGATGTCGGCCAGGCGCTTGCGCGGGATGGTCGAATCGAGGCACATGTAGTCGGGGCTGATGCGGCCCGAGGCGGGGAAGGCGTTCTTGCGCCCGCTCCAGAACTTCAGGCGCTCCTCCTCGCTCTCGCTCACCGCGATGGCGGTGGCGCCGCAGCCGCGCAACACCTCGGTCATGCGGCCGATCTCTTCCTCGACCTCTTCCGGCGTGCCGTCGGACTCGCACAGCAGGATGGCCTCGGCGTCGAGGTCGTAGCCGGCGCGCACGAAGTCCTCGACGGCGCGGGTCATGGGCTTGTCCATCATCTCCAGCCCGGCCGGGATGATGCCGGCCGCGATGACCGCAGCCACCGCGTCGCCGGCCTTCTGGATGTCGTCGAAGCTGGCCATGATGCAGCGCGCGAGCTGCGGCTTGGGCACGAGCTTCACCGTCACCTCGACGGTGACGGCCAGCATGCCCTCGCTGCCGACGACCAGCGGCAGCAGGTCCAGGCCCGCGCAGTCCAGCGCCTCGCTGCCGAACTCGACCGCCTCGCCCTCGGCGGTGAAGCCGCGCACGCGCAGCACGTTGTGCAGCGTCAGGCCGTACTTCAGGCAGTGCACGCCGCCGGAGTTCTCGGCCACGTTGCCGCCGATGGTGCAGGCGATCTGGCTCGACGGGTCGGGCGCGTAGTACAGGCCGTAGGGCGCCGCCGCCTCGCTGATGGCGAGGTTGCGCACGCCGCACTGCACGACGGCCGTGCGCGCCACCGGGTCGATCTTCAGGATGCGGTTGAACTTGGCGAGCGACAGCGTGACGCCCTCCGCATGCGGCATCGCGCCGCCCGACAGGCCCGTGCCCGCGCCGCGCGCCACCACCGGCACGCCGAGCGCGTGGCAGCTCCTCAGCACCGCGGCCACCTGCGCCTCGGTCTCGGGCAGGGCCACCACCAGCGGGCGCTGGCGGTAGGCGGTGAGGCCGTCGCACTCGTAGGGCACCGTGTCCTCGGCCTGCCACAGCAGCGCATGGGCCGGCAGGTGCGCGGCCAGCGCCCGCACGATCTGCGACTGCCGCTCGGCGCGGCCGAGGGCGCCTTGCTGTCCGGGGTTGAGGGGGGCGTTCATCGCGGGTTCCTTGCTTGCGTGTCTCTTCTCTTCGGGCGTGCGCGCCGGGTATTGTCCGCCCGCCCCGCCGGGCGGGCCGGCCGCCCCGCCGTGAAGTTTTTTCAGCCCGCGTTGAGCTTTTGTGCGGCGGCCGGCGTTGGCCCGGGCCCCTGCACCAGCCAGTCGACGAAGGCCGCGCACTCCCAGCGCTCCAGCGTGCCGGGCTTCCAGCAGATGTAGTTGGCGTTGGGCGAGGGCACCGCGCGGCGCGACAGGCGCTGCAGCCGGCCGCTGTCGAACCAGGCGGCGCCCATGTCCAGCCGCACCAGCGCGACGCCGAAGCCGGCCGCCGCCGCGTCGTACACCAGGCCCAGGTCGTTGAACTGCGCGCCGGCGTCGGGCTCGCGCAGCGGCAGGCCGCAGGCGGCGAACCAGGTGCTCCAGGGCTCCAGCGGGCTGCGGATCAGGCGCGCCTGGCGCAGCTCGTCGGCCGTCTCGAAGCCGTCGAAGGGCCCGTGCTCGGCCAGGAAGGCCGGGCTGCAGGCCGGCGTGACCTCGCCGGCGGCGACCACGCGGTACTCGCGGTCGGTGTAGCCGCCGGTGCCGAAGCGCACCTCCAGGTCGGCGTCCTCGGCCGTCACGTTCAGCAGCGGGATGGACACCTGCAGCGTCAGCTCCACCTCCGGGTAGGCGGTGCGGAAGGTCTCCAGCCGCGGCATCACGTAGGTGCGCGCATAGGTCGGCGTGAGCGCCACCTTCAGCCGCGTGGTCTCCTCGCCGCCGCGGCGGGCCGGCAGGTGCTGCAGCGCCGCCAGGCCGGTGCGCACCTGCGCCAGGTAGGCCACGCCTTCGGCGGTGAGCGAGAAGTCGCCGCGCGAGAACAGGCGCAGGCCCACGTGCGCCTCCAGTTGACGCACGCGGTGGCTCACGGCGCTGGCGGTCACGCACAGCTCGTCCGCCGCGCGGCTGACGCTGCGCAGGCGGGCCAGCGTCTCGAAGGTCACGAGGCAGTGGATGGGCGGGATGGCGCGGAAGGACATGGGGGACAGCGGCCGGCCGTTCAGTCGTCGAAGAAGTCCACCGGCCGGCCGGGTTCGTCCGCGCGCTGCATCAGCACGCGGCCGGCATCGGGCTGCCGCGCCAGCTCTTCGGCCGGCCGGCCCTTGCGGGCCGAGGTGACGAACAGCGTGCGCAGGTCGTCGCCGCCGAAGCAGGGCATGGTGGGGCACTGCACCGGCACGGGCAGCGCAGCGAGGGTGCCGCCGCCGGCGCCGTCGAGGCACAGCACCTGCGCGCCCTCGTACATCGCCACCCAGTAGCGGCCCTGCGCGTCGAGCGTGGCGCCGTCGGGCCGGCCGCCGTAGGGCGCGCCCTCCTGCTTCGCGTCGAAGCGGCGCCACGCGCGCGGCGGGCCGAGGCGGTTGGCCTCGGGCTCCCAGGGGTAGGCGCGGATGGTGTGCGAGGGGGTGTCGGTCCAGTACAGCGTGCCGGCGCCGAAGGCCAGGCCGTTGGCGGTCATCGCGTCGCCGGCCTTGGGTTCGAGCGCGGCGCCGGCGGCGCGCGGGTCGAGGCAGTACAGCGCGGCGTTGCGCCCGGTCTTCGCCTCGTTGATCGAGCCGGCCCAGAAGCGGCCCAGCGGATCGCACTTGCCGTCGTTGAAGCGCATCGTGGCGCCGTCGTGCGCCGCGGCGGCCATGCGCGCCAGCGGCCCGCCCCACGCGTGCGCCCGGTAGATGCCGTCGCGCAGCGCGATCACCAGCCCGCCGCGCCTGGCCGGGGCCATGCAGCCGGGCGCCTGCGGCAGCGGCCAGCGCTCGACCTGCACGCCGGCGCCGATGGGCCCGCGCGTGCGCAGCACCTGGCAGCCTGCGATGTCGAGCCAGTAGAGCGAGCGCTCCTGCGGATGCCAGAAGGGCGATTCGCCCAGGTCACAGAGGCTGTCGGTGAGCGCGGTCCACATGCGGGCATTGTGCGCGCTGGCGTTCGCCACTCTGTCTGGTGGCCCATCGCTCTCGGAAAAGTCAATTCAGGTGTCGTCGATCCGGCAACCTGCTCTCCTTGCGCCTGATGGCCATATGCAAGACGTCGCGCATGTATTCGAAATGCTGCAGCAACACCGCTTGCAGCATCCCTCCGACAGACATGCCGGCCAGGAAAGCAGCGACGAAGATGACCGCCATCGAAGGCCAGCCCCCGCTGCTGACAAACGCAGACAGCTCTCTGTAGGCGGCCCATCCACCGACCATGATGGAAAGGAGGGCCACCTTGTCGGGAGAGCCGATCAGCAGATTTCGACGCCGCTCCAAGCGGCGAATTCGCCAGTCCAGCCATTCCTGCGTCCTGAAAAGTGCGTCGAGTGGGAAGCATGCAAGCTTTCCCACCTCCGCCATGTCGTGTGCCATCTCTTGCGGGAAATGCGCCATCGGCCGCTTCCAGGTGGAGAGAATGCCCAGCACGCCGGAGGCGGTCTGAAGCAGCATCGCGCCGATGGCAAGCGCGGCCGCCAATACGAGACCGGCAATGCAGAGCTGCGCAGCCGGCGAAAGCGTCTTGACTGCGCCGGATTGCACGAGCACGACGGCTGTGATGCCAAGCACGAATTCAAGGCATCCCGCGCTGACGAGCATGCCGGTCGCCCAGCGGGACAAGGTCGCAGGCAGGCCGGTGAGCGGTGCACCTGCGCGCAAAGGTGCCGCGGTTTCAAGGCATTGCAGGACGGCCGCTTCCGCTCGCACCTGAAGTGCGGGCTCACCGGCCACCTGAGGGGAGGTGGGTTCTTTAAGCGCCGTCATGCGAAGTCCGCTCAAAAACTCACATTCAGATTGACCCCGCCCGTGACCCTGCCCGTGCGGTACCCCTCGGGCTTCCACACCGGCGCACCGACGAACACGTCGTAGCTCAGGCGCTTGAAGGCGCCGCGCACGCCGATCACGGCGCCGGCCAGGTGGTTGCCCAGCAGGTACTTCACGCTCGCGCCGCCCACGTGGCCGTAGTCCAGCCCCGCGTAGAGTTCCGCGCCGCTCGCTCCCATCGCCCAGCCCACGTCGTTGCGCACGAGCCAGCCGCGCTCGGCCATCAGGCTGGTCTCCCCGTCGAAGCCGCGCACCGTGTAGCGCCCGCCGATGGCGAAACGGTCCTGCGGCACCAGCGGCGTGCGGTT
>NZ_JQKD01000061.1 GCF_000745855.1 Xenophilus azovorans DSM 13620 | reverse complement strand
TTGGCGTAGCCCAGCTGCTCGCAGGTCTTCTCGAAGGCGTCGAGCATCGGCGTGGGGCCGCAGCAGTAGTAGTGGCTGTCGGCGCCGCGCCCGGCCAGGAGCTTCGCCAGGTCGGGCGGTGCGCCCTGCTCGTCGTCGAAGTGCCAGGTGATGGAGGCCGTCTTGTCCGCCAGCGCCTCGATGCCCTCGATGAAGGCGGCCTCCTTGCGGGTGCGCGCGCAGTACACCACTTCCACCGGCCGGCCCAGCGCCGCCAGGCGCTGCAGCATGCAGTAGATGGGCGTCACGCCGATGCCGCCGGACACCAGCACGCTCCTGGGGGCGTCCTCGTGCAGCTCGAAGTTGTTGCGCGGCGCGGAGATGTCGATCACCTGCCCCACGCGCAGCTGCTGGTGCACGTAGCGCGAGCCGCCGCGGCTGCCCTTGTCGTTGAGCACGCCCACCACGTAGCGGCCGCGGTCGCTGGCCGGGTTGCACAGGGAGTAGCTGCGCACCAGGCCGTTGGGCAGGTGCAGGTCGATGTGCGAGCCGGCCTCGAAGGGCGGGAATTCCACGCCGGCGCCGGCCGGGCGGAATTCGACGCTGACGATGCCGTCGGCCTCGTATCGCAGGGTGTGGACCAGGGCCTTGAGCGTGGGGGCGGACATGCGTCAGCTCGATCCCGCCAGCCCGCCCGCCCGGGCCTGCGTCGTCATTCGGCGCGCACCTCGTTCACCAACGTGGCGACGCCGCCGACCTCCACCTCGACCACATCGCCGGGCCGCATGAAAAGCGGCGGTTGCCGCTTGAACCCCACGCCACCGGGCGTGCCGGTCACGATCACGTCGCCGGGCTCGAGTCCGGTGAAGGACGAGATGTAGGAGATCAGGCGGGGAATCGGGAAGATCAGCTGTTCCGTCGTGGCGTGCTGGACAGTCTGCCCGTTCAGCCGTGTCGTCAGGCTGAGCGTCTGGCCGTCGGAGACATCCCCCCGCGTGACCATCCAGGGCCCGAATGCGCCCGTGGCGGGAAAGTTCTTGCCTGGCGTCCACTGCGTCGTGTGCGACTGCCAGTCGCGGACGGAGCCGTCGTTGTAAGGGGCATAGCCGGCGACGTGGTCCCATGCATCCGCTTCGCAGATGCGCCGGCCGGGCCGGCCGATCACGACCGCGATCTCGCCCTCGTAGTCGAGCGCGCTCGACTCCCGCGGGAGCACGATCGCCTGCCCGTGCCCGACCTGCGAGGCGCCCACGCGCAGAAAGAGGGTCGGATGCCCGGTTCTTTCCCGCTTGGCCTCGACCCGGTGCTCCTCGTAGTTCAAGCCGACGCAGAAGATGCGCGGCGGATCGGGCACGACCGGCAGCAGGACGGCCTCCGCCAGGGCGATCGACGCCCCGCCGGATGCCGCCAGCCGTTCCAGCTCGGCGAGGCCACAGCTCGACAGTGCGGCACGCAGTGTGGGAAGCCGTCCGCGAGAGGCCGCCTGCAGATCGACGATCCGGTCGTCCACGAGCGCACCCCAACTGGGGATGCCCTGGAAGGAATAGCTCAGAAGTTTCATCAAAAAAGGGCTTCCTGCATGGAAGCAGTCGAGAGACAGGCGATTCAGTCGGCCGTGACGCCCGCGGACTTCACGATCCTTCCCCACTTGTCGTACTCGGCCAGGAAGTAGGCCTTGAACTGTTCGGGCGTGCCGCCGCGGACGCTGGCCCCCTGGGTGGCGAGCGTCTCGCGCAGTTCCTTGGCGCCAAGCGCAACGTTCACTTCGCGGGAGATCTTGTCGATGATGGGTTTCGGCGTGCCTGCAGGCGCCAGCAGGCCGAACCAGGTGCCGGCCTCGAAGTCCGCGACATGCTCCTGCTGCATGGTCGGGATGTCCGGAAACTGCGGCGACCGCTCGCTGGAAGTGATCGCGATCGCCTTGAGCTTGCCGCCCTTCACCAACGGCGCTGCAGTGCTGAAGACGTCGAACATCAGGTCGATCTGCCCCGCGACCAGGTCAACGAGCGCCGGGCCGCTGCCCTTGTACGGCACATGGACCATGTCCACACCCGTGAGGGTCTTGAAGTACTCGCCCGCCAGGTGGGCCGCGCTGCCCTTGCCGAACGAGCCGTAGGACAGCCTGCCCGGCCTGGCCTTCGCCTCGGCGATCAGTTCGCCGACGTTGCCGACTTTCAGCTCCGGCTTGACCACCAGCAGCAGCGGCTGCGTGGCGATCAGCGTGATGGGTTCGAACGAGGCGATCGGGTCGTAGGGCAGCTTGGCATAGATGTGCGGCGTCACCGTGAGCGGCCCCGCCGCGCTGAACAGCAGGGTGTAGCCGTCGGCAGGCGCTTTCGCGACGAAGTCGTTTCCGACCGCACCGCCCGCGCCGGCGCGGTTCTCCACGACGATGGGCTGGCCCAGGCGCTCCGAGAGCGACTTGGCCAGAAGCCGTCCGGTCTGGTCGGTCGACCCGCCCACCGCATAGGGGACCACCAGCTTGATCGGCCTGCTGGGATAGCTGTCGGCGTGCGCCGCGGTGAGGCTGACGAGGGCAAGCACTGCCGCGGCCATTGCCGTGCGCAGTCGGATGAAGCTGTCGAACATCGTGGTGTCTCCTGGTTTTATGGGTGTTGGGCAGCGGGTGCTATCTCGTGGCGGATGCGGGTTCGCGCGCACCCGCGGGCACATGCCCGACGGCGTCGCCGAAGCGCTCGAGCATCACCTGGTCGAACGACACGCCCTCCGACGCGAACCAGCTTCCCGAGCGCAGCCGGTAGGCCTCGTGCTTCAGGGGCGCCTCGGGTTCCGCGCCGCGGGCCAGCGCCTTCGCGCCTGCGAGGACCGTCCTGCGGAAGCGCACCACGGCCGCATCGGAGGCCGACAGGTGCTCCTGCGTTCGATCATGGATGCGGCCCTGGCTGTCCTGGATCATGGCGTCCTGCTCGGCAACCCCTCGGACCCCCGTGTAGCTGATGTGCTTCTGGTGGGTGCGATCGATCAGGTATTCGTTGGCCCGGTTGCGGATCGGGAAGAACCTGGCATCCACCTCGGCGATGACGCCGTGCCCTTCGCTGAACTTGGCCCTTTCATCATCGGTGAGCGGCCGGTCCGGGTTCCACGCATAGGTGTAGATCCAGCAGCTCTCGTCGTCGATCGGCACCCACGTGTAGCCGAAGTGCGTCTCGCCCGGCAGCGTCGAGGGAGTCGTGCTGTGAGAGGGCAGTGCGAACTGGGCACTGCGCCAGTAGCGCGTGCCGCCGTCGGCACGCCGCGCGCCGCCCACGACGAAGCCGACCTCGTGATCCAGGATCGAGAACTCGGGCAGCGGATCTTCACGGATCCAGCGCAGCCGTTTCTCGTCGGCCGGAGCGTCCGGGTTCTCGTTGGAGCGCACGCACGGCGCCGGCATGTGCAGGAACGAGAAGTGGGAGGTGTCGAGTGCACCTTCGATCGATTGGGCCCAGTTGCACTCCTGCAGCTTCTTGGTGACGAAGCGGTGCGAGGCCGGAAGCGAGCCGAACTCGAGTTGCGGAACCTCGGGAAGATCGCGGTCCCAGGGATCCGGCCCCATGTAGGCCCAGACGACCTCCCCGTACTCGCGCGTGGGGTACGCCTTCAGCCTCAGCGTGTCGTGGTAGCTCGCGTCCGGCGGCACATTCGGCAGTTCCACGGGCCGCCCCTGGATGTCGAATTGCCAGCCATGAAAGACGCACCGGATGGCGCAGCTCTCGTTTCTCCCGAAGTAGAGATCCGCGCCGCGATGCGGGCAGCGCGCGTCCACCAGGCCGACGACACCATCGCTGTTGCGAAACGCCACGAGCCGTTCGCCCATGATGTTGACGCGAAGCGGTGCGCCGTCGGGCTCCGGCAGTTCGCGCGAGAGCGCAACCGGCTGCCAGAAGCGCCGGAAGAACTGGCCCATGGGCGTGCCGGCGCCGGTTCGGGTGAGCAGGTCGTTGTCAGCCGCGCTGAGCATGTCGTCGGTCTCCTTCAGTGCGCATCGCCGGATGCCCGCCCCCGGCGATTCCATAGGGCGCCGCCCATCCGAGCGTCTCGAGCGTGTGGGCCGACGGCGCGTACTCGCAGCCGATCCATCCGTTCCATCCCATCTCTTCGATGAGGCCGAACAGGTAGGGAAAACGGATCTCCCCCGTGCCGGGCTCATGGCGGCCCGGCACGTCGCCCACCTGGATGTGGCCGATGTAGGGCCAGGCCGTCCGCAGGCGATCCGCCATGCCGCCCTCCTCCGTCTGCACATGGAAGGTGTCGAAGCACAGCTTGACGTTGTCGCGGCCGATGGACCGCACGACCTCCACGCCCTCGTCGATGCGGTGGTACAGGAAGTCGGGAAAGCGCGCGCGGCAGCAGGGCTCGAGAATGAGCGAGAGGCCCGCCGCCGCGGCCTGGTCGGCGGCCCATGCGATGTTGTCCTTGAACAGCGCCATGCATCGACTCCTGTCCATCCCCGCCGCCAGGTTGCCGGGCATCACATGGATCATCGGCCCGCCCACCTGCGAGGCGTAGTGGATCGCCGTGTGGATGCTGTCCCTGAACTTCGCCTCGAAGCCGGGCAAGGCTGCATAGCCGCGTTCGCCCCGGTCCCAGTCGAAGGGCGAGAGGATCTGCACCAGCGTCAATCCATTGCCCTCGAGGCGCGCCGCGATTTCGCGGGCCGGATATTCATAGGGGAAGGCCACCTCGACACCCTTGAAACCTGCCTTGGCAGCGGCCTCGTAGCGTTCGAGCATGGGGTACTCGGTGAAGAGCCACCGCAGGTTCGGGTCGAATCGAATCATCGTGTCCGTGGTTCGTGGAGAGCTTCATCCTAGGGAGACTCCACTATTGAGACAAGCTAGAATTTTTGACGTCTTATTGAGCTTTTCTTATGAATATAGGAAGCGTCACGTTTCGCCAGCTGCGCGCCTTCGTTGCAATCGCGGAGACAGGCGGATTCGCCGCCGCCGCGCGCCGGCTGCACCTGACGCCCTCGGCGCTGAGCCTCCTGATACGGGATCTCGAACGGAACATGGAAGTGCGCCTGTTCGATCGGACGACGCGCTCCACTGCCTTGTCGCAGGCAGGTGTCGAGTTCTTCCCGCTGGCGCGCAAGGTGCTCGACGATCTCTCTCGCGCGCTCGAAAGCACGCAGGACCTGGAACAGAAGAAGCGCGGCGCGGTTCGGCTTGCCTGCACACCGCTGTACGCGGCGACCACGCTTCCGGAACTGGTTCGCCGCTACCACGCGAAGTACCCGGCAATCGCCGTCTACGTCCTGGACTCGCTCAACCAGCAGGCCACCGCGCGCGTGGCCAGCGGAGAGGCCGATCTGGGCATTGCGCCGCAGCGCGCCACGCCGCCGGAACTGGTCCAGCAAAGCCTGATGCGCGACCGGATCTGCCTCGTCTGCAGGCCCGATCACCCACTCGCGGCACGCCCCCGTACCACCTGGACGCAGGCGCTGAAATATCCGTTCGTGAGCCTGACGCCGGACTTCACCCTCCGGCTGCAGGCCGATCTGTTCAAGCATTCGCCGAAGCTGGTACTGCAGGCCGCCCACGAGGTGTCATTCATCACCACCGCACTCGGCATGGTGCAAAGCGGCTTTGGCGTGACGGCGCAGCCCAGCCGGGTATTGACGCTGCTCGGGTCCTTCGGCCTGGTGGCGCGGCCCCTCGCATCACCCGTGGTCGATCGGCACCTGTCGCTTTTCAGCCCCCGGGCGCGGGGCTTGTCGCCTGCCGCCCAGAGTTTCAAGGATTTCCTGCTGGAAGACCTGGAACGGCGTGCCGTGGCATGAGATGCGCCCCGCTGGTGGGAATCGACATTCTTCAGCCTTCACGTCATCACACGGCCGACCTGCTCCCTGGCACGCCGCAGGCCAGCTTCAGTCCCGCCCGTCCGCCAGCAGCAGGCGCCACAGCAGCGCCCCCACGACGGCACCGGCGATGGGCGCCGCCCAGAACAGCCAGAGCTGGTCGACCGCATGCCCGGGGCCGAACAGCGCCACGCCGGTGCTGCGCGCCGGGTTGACCGAGGTGTTGGTCACCGGAATGGAGACCAGGTGGATCAGCGTGAGGCACAGGCCGATGGCCAGACCGCCGAAGCCGGCGGCCGCGCGCCGGGCCGTCGCCCCCAGGATGACGACGAGGAACAGCGCCGTCATCACCACCTCGCACAGGAAGGCCGCTCCCATCGCATAGCCGCCGGGCGAATGCTCGCCGTAGCCGTTGGTGGCGAAGCCGCCGAGCTGCGCGCCCGGCCGGCCGGTGGCGATGGCGTACAGCACGGCGCCGGCGGCGATGGCGCCGAGCACCTGTACGCCCACGTAGCCGGGCGCGCGCGCCGCCGGGAAGCGCCCCGCCACGACCAGCCCGAGCGTGACGGCCGGATTGAAATGCCCGCCGGACACCGGCCCCAGCGCATAGGCGCCGGTGAGCACCGTGAGGCCGAAGGCCAGCGCCACGCCCGCGAAGCCGATGCCCAGTTCCGGGAAGCCGGCGGCCAGCACCGCGCTGCCGCAGCCGCCCAGCACCAGCCAGAAGGTGCCGACGAATTCGGCCGCCCAGGCCTTGAAGGTGTTGTGTTCGTTCATCCCGTGTTCTTTCCCTGATGTGTGACAGACAGAAGTGCGCACGGCCGCGGGTGGGCGGCCGTGCGGGGCGGGATTCTAGGAACGGGGATGCCCGCCTCCGGGCGTTCCGGCGCGCGTTCGCGCAACCTCTTCACGGTCCGGCACGGATTTGCACCGATCCGGGGACCGGCAAGGCGGCGCTATGCTGCCTGCGAGCGGCGCCGGTGCCGCCGAGGAGACTTTGCATGCCGACAACCATCCGATCCAGAACCCTTGCCGCCGCGGCGCTGCTGTCCGCCGCGGCCGCCCTGTCCCCGCAGGCCGGCGCCCAGGGCGTCGTCAACGCCCTGTGCAGCACCGACGCGCCCTGGTGCGAGGCGGCGGCCGCGGAGTTCACGCGCACCACCGGCATCAAGGTCAACCAGGCGCACAAGGGCACGGGCGAGATCGGGGCGCAGTTGCGCGCCGAGGCGGCCAACCCCAAGACGGACATCTGGTGGGGCGGCACGGGCGACCCCTTCCTGCAGGCAGCCGAGCAGGGCCTGCTGGACAGCTACCGCCCGGCCTACATCAAGGACCTGCACGACTGGTCGGTGCGGCAGTACGACATGAGCGGCAACCGCGTCGGCGGCTTCTACACCAGCACCATCGGCTTCGGCTACAACACCGAGGTGCTGCAGAAGAAGAACCTGCCCGAGCCCAAGTGCTGGGCCGACCTGATCAAGCCCGAGTACAAGGGCGAGGTCGAGATCTCGCACCCGGCCAGCAGCGGCACGGCCTACACCGTCATCGCCGGGCTGGTGCAGCAGATGGGCGAGGACGCCGCCTTCGACTACCTGAAGAAGCTGCACCGCAACATCAGCAACTACACGCGCAGCGGCCAGGCCCAGGCGCCCAACGTGGCCAAGGGCGAGGTGGCGATCGGCGTGACCTTCGCCTTCAATTTCGAGAAGTGGAAGCACGAGAAGTACCCGGTGAAGACCGCGGCGCCCTGCGAGGGCACGAGCTACGAGATCGGCGGCATCGCGCTGGTCAAGGGCGCGCGCAACAAGGCCAATGCGCTGAAGTACTACGACTGGCTGATGAGCCCGGCCGGCCAGGCGGTGGGCGCCAGGGTCGGCAGCTACCAGACGCCGGCCAACAAGACCTTCAAGGCCGACCCGCGCATCCCGCCCATCGACGGCGTGAAGCTGATCAACTACGACTTCGCCAAGTACGGCCAGTCGGCCGAGCGCAAGCGGCTGATCGACCGCTGGACGAAGGAAGTGGAGTCGCTGCCGCGCTGACCCCGGCCGAGGCTTGATAATCCGCCCGACGCCCCGATCTGCGGGGCGTTTGCATTTCCGTCGTTCGTTGTTTCTTCCTTCTTCCTCTCACCGAGACATGAGCAAGAAAACCCATTCCTTCCAGGCCGAGGTCGCCCAGCTCCTGCACCTCGTCACCCACTCGCTGTACTCCAACAAGGAGATCTTCCTGCGCGAGCTGATCTCCAACGCCTCCGACGCCTGCGACAAGCTGCGCTTCGAGGCGCTGGACCGGCCCGAGCTGTACGAGGACGCGCCCAACCTCGAGGTGCGCGTGGCCTTCGACAAGAAGGCGCGCACCCTGACCATCACCGACAACGGCATCGGCCTCGCGCAGCAGGAGGCCATCGACCACCTGGGCACCATCGCCAAGAGCGGCACGCGCGAGTTCATGAGCCGGCTGACCGGCGACCAGAAGGCTGACGCCCAGCTCATCGGCCAGTTCGGCGTGGGCTTCTATTCGGGCTTCATCGTGGCCGACCGCATCACCGTCGAGTCGCGCCGCGCGGGCCTGCCGCCGGCCGAAGGCGTGCGCTGGACGAGCACCGGCGCCGGCGACTTCGAGGTCGAGACGCTCACCCGCGAACAGCGCGGCACCAGCGTCATCCTGCACCTGCGCGAGGACGCCGAGGAGTTCCTCAACGGCTGGAAGCTCAAGCAGGTCATCGGCAAGTACTCCGACCACATCTCGCTGCCCATCCTGATGGAGAAGGAGGAGTGGAAGGAAGGCGAGGACGACAAGGGCGGCGAGATGGTGCCCACCGGCGAGTGGGAGGCCGTCAACAAGGCCAGCGCCCTCTGGACGCGGCCCCGCAAGGACATCACCGACGAGCAGTACGTCGAGTTCTACAAGTCGATCAGCCACGACTTCGAGCCTCCGCTGGCCTGGAGCCACAACCGCGTGGAAGGCAGCACCGAGTACACGCAGCTGCTGTACATCCCGGCCAAGGCGCCCTACGACCTGTTCAACCGCGACCACAAGGGCGGCGTCAAGCTGTACGTCAAGCGCGTCTTCATCATGGACGACGCCGATGCGCTGCTGCCGTCGTACCTGCGCTTCGTCAAGGGCGTGATCGACTCGGCCGACCTGCCGCTGAACGTCAGCCGCGAGCTGCTGCAGGAAAGCCGCGACGTGAAGGCGATCCGCGAGGGCAGCACGAAGCGCGTGCTGTCGATGCTGGAGGACCTGGCGAAGAAGGCCGCGCCGCCCGCCGACGGCGGGGACGCCGAGGTGACCGACGTGGTGGACAAGAAGGAAGAGCAGGAAGAAGGCGCAGCCGCCGACGAGGCCGGCAAGTACGCCCGCTTCTACGCCGAGTTCGGCGCCGTGCTCAAGGAGGGGCTGGGCGAGGACTTCGCCAACCGCGACCGCATCGCCAAGCTGCTGCGCTTCGCCTCCACCGCCAGCGACTCGGCGAACGTGTCCTTCGCCGACTACAAGGCGCGCATGAAGGAAGGCCAGGAGGCGATCTACTACATCACCGCCGACACGCTGGCCGCCGCCAGGAACAGCCCGCAGCTCGAGGTCTTCCGCAAGAAGGGCATCGAGGTGCTGCTGATGACCGACCGCGTGGACGAGTGGGCCCTGAACTACCTCACCGAGTTCGACGGCACGCCGCTGCAGAGCGTGGCCAAGGGCGCGGTCGACCTGGGCAAGCTGCAGGACGAGGAAGAGAAGAAGGCCGCCGAGGAAGCGGCCGAGTCCTTCAAGCCGGTGCTGGAAAAACTCAAGGAAGCGCTCAAGGACAAGGCCGAGGACGTGCGCGTGACCACCCGCCTGGTGGACTCGCCCGCCTGCCTGGTGGTGCAGGACCACGGCATGTCGATGCAGCTGGCACGCATGCTCAAGCAGGCGGGCCAGAAGGCGCCGGAGGTCAAGCCGGTGCTGGAGGTCAACGCCGGCCACCCGCTGGTGAAGAAGCTGGAATCCGACACGGCCCACTTCGACGACCTGGCGAACATCCTGTTCGACCAGGCGCTGCTGGCCGAGGGCGGCCTGCCCGACGATCCGGCCGCCTACGTGCGGCGGGTGAACGCGCTGCTGGCCTGAGCGCCCGACCGGCGCAGGCCGGCACATTTGCACGGAACAGGCGGGCGCTTCGGCGCCCGCCGTGCCGTGGGGGTCTCGCAGCGCGCGCCCGGGGCGATGATCGCCGCCTCGCCATTCCACCGGAGCCCGCCATGACGATGCCCTGCCACCCGCCGCGCCGCGCGCCGGCCCTGCGCCGGGCCGCGCGCCCGCTGGCGATCGGCGGCCTGCTGGCCGCGGCGCTGTGCCTTCCGGGCTGCGCCGTCGGCGTGGGCTTCGGCGTGCCGCTCGTGCCCGGGCTGGCGCTGGGCGTCGGCATCGGGCCCGGCGGCCCCTCGCTCAGCCTGAACACGGGCTGGGGACCGGTGGGTGCGGGCGTGGGCATCGACGGCGGCGGCCGCGTGGTCGGCTCGGCCGGCGTGGGCGTCTCGGCGGGGCCGGTGGGCGTGGGCGTCGGGCAGTCGGTGGTGCTGCACGACCCACACCAGCCGCCGGTGGCCCTGGTGCCGCCGCCGGGCGGTCCGGTGGTGGAGCCCGGCGTGGTGGTGCCGGGGCCGCAGGCGCCGCGCCCCTTCGAGGCGCCCTGAGCCTTCTTCTTTCTACTGCTGCGCCGCCCGTGTGCTCAGGCGCACGTGCCATGCGCCCAGCCCGGCGGCCAGCGCGGCGCCCCACCAGTAGTCCAGCGGCAGGCCCAGCAGCCAGCGCGGGTGCCAGGGCACGTGCGCCGGATCGAGCCGGGCCAAGCCGTAGGCCGGGTTGACGACGAACCACAGCAGGTCCTCCGCCACCCAGAAGGCGGCCAGCCCGCCGAGCGCGAGCACGAAGTCGCGCCCGCGCCAGCGGCCCTGGAAGGCCAGGGGCAGCAGGAACACCAGCGCCATGAAGCTGAACACCCAGGCGTGGTAGCCGGTCATGGCGCGGCCGCCCCAGAACAGGTCGAGCAGCCAGTGCTTCTCGATGCGCCAGGTAGGCAGCGAGGTGGCCCAGCCAGCGCCGCCCTCGATATGGATCTCGGCGTTGGCGAAGAAGAAGGCCATCAGCAGCGCCCAGGCGTAGTAGACGGCGACGCGGCGCACGACGCGTCTCAAGCCGCCGCCTCCGGCGCCGGGCCGAGCACCCGCTGCAGCACGCCGCGCGCCGCTTGCGGCCGGCCCAGCGCGCGGCTCCTGGCGGCCATCGCCTCCAGGAGCGCCGGCGCGGCCATCAGGCGCGCCAGCTTGTAGTCCAGCCCGATCGCGTCCCAGGCCAGCCAGGCGGCGCCCTCCTCCATCAGGTGGGTGGCGTTGTGCTCCTCCTGGCCGGGGATGGGCGCGGCCAGCAGCATCGGGCGGCCGAGGGCCAGGCATTCGGAGACGGTGAGCCCGCCGGGCTTGGTGACGACCAGGTCGGCGGCGGCCATCAGCCGGTGCATCTCGGCGGTGAAGCCGATGGCGCGCAGGCGCTGCGGGTGCTCGCGCGCCAGCGCCTGCAGCGCGGCGTGCGCCTGCGCGTTGCGGCCGGCGACGGCGACGAGCTGGAAGTCCGGCCCCTCCAGCGCCAGCGCGCGGCGGGCCATGCTGGGCAGGTCGCCGGTGCCTGCGCCGCCCGACGCCATCAGCAGCACGCGCCGCGCCGGGTCGAGCCCCAGCGCCTGCACGCAGGCGGCGCGCGCCAGCGCGGGATCGTCCGGCGCCGCGAAGGCCGGCATCACCGGGATGCCGGTGACGTAGACGCGGCCGGCCGGCAACCCGCGCGCGCGCATGCGGAAGGCGACCTCCTCGTTGGCGGCGAAGTAGCCGGCCAGGCCCGGCACGATCCACATGTTGTGCAGGTCGTAGTCCGTCACCTGCAGCCACACCGGGCAGGTGCTGCGCCCGCGCGCCTGCTCGCGCATCAACAGCTCGGCCGGCAGGAAGTGCGTGCAGACGATCGCGTCGGGCCGCTGGCGACGGATCTCGCGCAGCAGCGGCGCCGCGCTCAGGCGCTCGATGCCGCGGCGCAGCCGCTGCGAGGCGGCGGCGTGCGGCGTGGCGTCGGCCCGGTCGTGCAGGTAGGCCCACAGCTCGGGCGCGCGGTTGACCAGGCCCAGGTAGCCGTCGGTGTAGAGCTTGCGGAAGCTCGCGGCCACGTGGTCCATGGCGTCGACGTGCGTGACGGTGCAGCCGGGCCAGTGCTGCGCGGCGGTGGCGGCCAGCGCCTGCGCGGCGCGCACGTGGCCGTTGCCGGCGCTGACGCTGAGAAGGAGGAGGTGGAAGGGGCGGTCGGACATGAAGGGAATGGCAGGGACGGCGCCGCCGGTCTGCATCGCCGGGCGCCGCGGCGGATTCTGCGGTGCGCGGGTGTCACGCCGGTGTCATGCGGGCCGCCGCCGGTCGACGCCGCCGGCGCGCAGCGCGGCCAGGTCCAGCACGCGCAGCCCGCCGTACTCGATGCGGATCACGCCGTCGGCCTGCAGCGCGGCCAGCGCCTCGTTCACGCGCTGGCGCGACAGGCCCACCAGGTAAGCCAGTTCCTGCTGGGTGATGCGCAGCACCTGGCCCACGCGCGGGAACAGCACCGGGTTGACCAGCGCCGCCAGGTGGCGCGCCACGCGTGCGTCGGGGCTGGTCAGGCGGCCGATCTCCAGCGCCGAGATGAACTGGCCGAGCCGCTCGTTGAGCTGGTTCATCACGAAGCGGTTGAAGCCGATGGAGTGGTCCAGCAGCCAGTGGAAGCTGTCCACCGGCAGTCCTGCCACCAGGCTGCGCCGCAGCGCGCTGATGTTGTAGCGGTAGGGCTCGCGCTTGAGCGCCGTGCCCTCGCCGAACCAGCCGCCCGGCGACAGGCCGCTGTAGGTGACGGTGCTGCCGTCCGAGGCGTCGTTGCTCATCTTGAGCAGGCCCTCGATCAGGCCGAACCAGTAGGTCGGCGCACGGCCGATGCGGCACACCAGGTCGCCCACCTCGGCCTCGCCGACGACGATGGCCGCCTCGGCATAGCGGCGCTCGGCCGGCGTGAGCGCGTCGAGCCAGGGCACGGCGGCCAGCTCCGCCCCGGTCGGCGCGCGCACGCGGTCGCGGATCGAACGGCCGGCCTGCACCGATGCGCGGGAAACCATGGGGGAAAGTCCGGGGAGTGGTGTCCCTAGGATTGTCGTTGGAACGACAAGCTGGCGTCAAAGTGCGGCCTACATTCCGCCCCGTGGAGACAAGCGCCGACACCTTTCCGAAGCTGCTGCTGGCCCATGCGGCGCAGCGGCCCGACGCACCGGCCGTGCGCGAGAAGGACCTGGGCATCTGGCAGACCTGGACCTGGGCCCGCGCGGCCACGGAGGTCCGCGAGATCGCCTGCGGGCTGGCCAGCCTGGGCTTCGCGCCGGGGCAGAACCTGGCCATCGTGGGCGCCAACCGGCCGCACCTGTACTTCGCGGTGATGGCGGCGCAGAGCCTGCGCGGCGTGCCGGTGCCGCTGTACCAGGACGCGGTCGCGGCCGAGATGGTGTTCATGCTGGACGACGCCGCCATCGAGTTCGCCTTCGCCGAGGACCAGGAGCAGGTGGACAAGCTGCTCGAATGCCGCGACCTGCAGGAAGAGCAGCACCCTGGTGGCCAGCGCATCCGCCACATCGTCTACGACGACCCGCGCGGCCTGCGCCACTACGACCACCCCGGCCTGCTGGGCTACGAGCAGCTGCGCGAGCTGGGCCGCGCCTTCGACGCGGCGCACCCGGGCTTCTACGACCAGGCGGTGGCCGGCGGCAGGCCGGACGACGTGGCGGTGATCCTCTACACCTCCGGCACCACCGGCCGGCCCAAGGGCGTGTGCCAGACGCACGCCAGCTTCATGGCGGCCGGCCGCGGCGGCGTGGCGTCGGACCGCCTGGGCCCCGGCGACGACATCATGAGCTACCTGCCGATGGCCTGGGTGGGCGACCACCTGTTCTCCGTCGCGCAGTGGCTGGCGGGCGGCTTCACGCTGAACTGCCCCGAATCCGCCGCCACGGTGATGAACGACATGCGCGAGATCGGGCCCACCTACTACTTCGGCCCGCCGCGCACCTTCGAGGGACTGCTCACCGCGGTGTCGATCCGCATGGAGGATGCGGCGGCGCCCAAGCGCTGGCTGTACGCGAAGTTCATGGCGCTGGCGCGGCGGGTGGGCTCCGATATCCTGGTGGGCAAGCCGGTGGCTGCAAGCGACCGGCTGCTGTATGCCCTCGGCAACCTGCTGGTGTACGGCCCGCTGCGCAACGTGCTGGGCATGAGCCGCATCCGCGTGGCCTACACCGCCGGCGCGGCGATCGGGCCGGACCTGTTCCGCTTCTACCGCTCCATCGGCATCAACCTCAAGCAGTTCTACGGCCAGACCGAGACCTGCGCCTACGTGTGCCTGCAGCGCGACCACGAGGTCAACCTCACCGGCGTGGGCAGCGCCGCGCCCGGCATGGAGCTGAAGATCGCCGACAACGGCGAGGTGCTGGTGCGCGGCGTGTCGGTGCTCAAGGAGTACTACAGGCGCCCCGACGCCACGGCCGAGGTGCTCGATGCCGACGGCTACTTCCACACCGGCGACGCCGGCGTGATCGACCACGAGGGCCAGCTTCGCATCATCGACCGTGCCAAGGACGTGGGCCGCCTGAACGGCCCCGGCGGCACCTGCAACGGCGCCATGTTCGCGCCCAACTACATCGAGAACAAGCTCAAGTTCTTCCCGCAGATCAAGGAGGCGGTGTGCTTCGGCCACGGCCGCGACGAGGTCTGCGCCTTCATCAACATCGACTACGAGGCGGTGGGCAACTGGGCCGAGCGGCGCGGCCTGCCCTACGGCGGCTACGTGGATCTGGCCGGCAAGGCCGAGGTGCTGCAGCTGGTGCGCGAGTGCGTCGAGCAGGTCAACGCCGACCTGGCGGCCGAGGAAGGCATGGAGAGCACGCAGATCGCGCGCTTCCTGGTGCTGCACAAGGAGCTGGACCCGGACGACGACGAGCTGACCCGCACGCGCAAGGTGCGGCGCGGCTTCATCGCCGACAAGTACGCGGTGCTGGTCGACGCGCTGTACGGCTGCAAGGAAGAGCAGTTCATCGAGACGCAGGTCAAGTTCGAGGACGGGCGCACCGGCAAGGTCAGCGCCACGCTGAAGATCGTGCAGGCGAAGCAGTTCCCGCCGGTGAGGGCCGCCGCATGAGCCCCCGCCCGGCCGCTCCGAAGGGGGCTCGCACCGCAGTGCGAAGCACGGAGGTCACCCCATGAACGCGATGACGGAACAGGAGCTGTCGGCGGCAATTCCCGCCAAGGGTGGCCGGCGCATCGGCGAGGTGGTGCTCGACGTGCAGAACATCACCCTGCGCTTCGGCGGCGTCAAGGCGCTGACCGACATCAGCTTCGACGTGCGCGAGCACGAGGTGCGCGCCATCATCGGCCCCAACGGAGCAGGCAAGAGCTCGATGCTCAACTGCATCAACGGCGTGTACCAGCCGCAGGAAGGAAAGATCACCTTCCGCGGTCGGACCTTCCGCCACATGAACTCGCGCCAGGTGGCCGAAATGGGCGTGGCCCGCACCTTCCAGAACCTCGCGCTGTTCAAGGGCATGAGCGTGCTGGACAACATCATGACGGGCCGCAACCTCAAGATGAGGAGCAGCCTGCTGGCGCAGGCCTTCCGCAACCCCTTCGGCATCGGCTCCGGCGAGCGCGAGGAACTGCGCCACCGCGAGTTCGTCGAGCACATCATCGACTTCCTGGAGATCCAGGCCTGGCGCAAGACGCCGGTGGGCCGCCTGCCCTACGGCCTGCAGAAGCGCGTCGACCTGGGCCGCGCGCTGGCGATGGAGCCGCAGGTGCTGCTGCTGGACGAGCCGATGGCCGGCATGAACGTGGAGGAGAAGCAGGACATGAGCCGCTTCATCCTCGACGTGAACGACGAGTTCGGCACCACCATCGTGCTGATCGAGCACGACATGGGCGTGGTGATGGACATCTCCGACCGCGTGGTGGTGCTGGACTACGGCAAGAAGATCGGCGACGGCACTCCTCATGAAGTGCGCAGCAACCCCGAAGTCATCCGGGCCTACCTCGGAGCGGAACATTAGCCATGGGCTTCTTTCTCGAAACCCTCCTCGGCGGCCTGATGGTGGGCATGCTGTATTCGCTGATCGCGCTGGGCTTCGTGCTCATCTACAAGGCCAGCGGCGTCTTCAACTTCGCGCAGGGCGCGATGGTGCTGTTCGCGGCGCTGGCGATGGCGCGCTTCTCGGAATGGATTCCGCACTGGCTGGGCTTCGAGAGCCTGCTGCTGGCCAACCTGCTGGCCTTCGTCGCCGCGATGGCGGTGATGGTGCTGGTGGCCTGGCTGATCGAGCGGCTGGCGCTGAGCAAGCTGGTCAACCAGGAGCACATCACACTGCTGATGGCCACGCTGGGCATCACCTACTTCCTCGACGGCCTGGGCCAGACGCTGTTCGGCAACGACATCTACAAGATCGACGTCGGCATGCCCAAGGACCCGGTGATCCTGCTGGAGAGCACCTTCGAGGGCGGCGTGCTGGTGAGCAAGGAGGACATGATCGCCGCGCTGGTGGCCGCCGCGCTGGTGCTGGTGCTGAGCCTGTTCTTCCAGAAGACCTCCACCGGCCGCGCGCTGCGCGCGGTGGCCGACGACCACCAGGCGGCGCAGTCCATCGGCATCCCGCTCAACCGCATCTGGGTGATCGTGTGGTCGGTGGCCGGCTTCGCCGCGCTGGTGGCCGGGATCATCTGGGGCTCCAAGCTGGGCGTGCAGTTCTCGCTGTCGCTGGTGGCGCTGAAGGCGCTGCCGGTGGTGATCCTGGGCGGCCTCACCTCGGTGCCGGGCGCCATCATCGGCGGCCTGCTGATCGGCGTGGGCGAGAAGCTGTCGGAGATCTACCTCGGGCCGCTGCTGGGCGGCGGCATCGAGATCTGGTTCGCCTACGTGCTGGCGCTCGTCTTCCTGCTGGTGCGGCCGCAGGGCCTGTTCGGCGAAAAAATCATTGATCGGGTCTGAGCCATGCTCTATCGCGAAAACGGCCAGTTCAAATCCAGCTACCGTGCCGACCAGCAGATCTTCCCGATCCTGCAGGACCGCATCGCCATCCTCGCGCTGCTGGTGTTCGCCTTCGTGGCGATGCCCTTCGCATCCGAATACTGGCTGCGCGCCATCGTCACGCCCTTCCTCATCCTCTCGCTGGCCGCGCTGGGGCTGAACATCCTGGTGGGCTACTGCGGGCAGATCTCGCTGGGCACCGGCGCCTTCATGGCGGTGGGCGCCTATGCGGCCTACAACTTCCACGTGCGCATCGACGGCATGCCGCTGCTCGCCTCGCTGCTGCTGGGCGGGCTGTGCGCCACGGCGGTGGGCGTGCTGTTCGGCATCCCCAGCCTGCGCATCAAGGGCCTGTACCTGGCGGTGGCCACGCTGGCGGCGCAGTTCTTCACCGACTGGGCCTTCCTGCGCATCCCCTTCTTCACCAACAACTCCACCTCGGGCTCGGTGAGCGTGGCCGGGCTGGAGGTGTTCGGCCTGCCGGTGGAGACGCCGGCGCAGAAGTACCTGCTGTGCCTGACGCTGGTGGTGGTGTTCGCGCTGCTGGCCAAGAACCTCACGCGCAGCGCCATCGGCCGCGAGTGGATGGCGATGCGCGACATGGACGTGGCGGCCGCCGTCATCGGCATCCGGCCGGTGTACGCCAAGCTGACGGCCTTCGCGGTCAGCAGCTTCATCGTCGGCGTGGCCGGGGCGCTGTGGGGTTTCATCCACCTGGGCGCGTGGGAGCCGGCGGCCTTCAGCATCGACCGTTCCTTCCAGCTCCTGTTCATGGTGATCATCGGCGGGCTGGGCTCGATCATGGGCAGCTTCTTCGGCGCCGCCTTCATCGTGCTGCTGCCGATCTTCCTGAACCAGATGCCGGGCTGGTTCGGCCTGTCGATCTCCACCGCGCTGGCCTCGCACCTCGAATTCATGATCTTCGGCGCGCTGATCGTGTTCTTCCTGATCGTGGAGCCGCACGGCCTGGCGCGGCTGTGGTCCACCTTCAAGGAAAAGCTCAGGCTCTGGCCCTTCCCGCACTGACGCCCGTTTCTCGACCGCACGACCCGTGCCTTTCAACAACCAGGAGACAACCATGAAGCTGAAATCCCTTGCACTTGCCGCTGCCGCCGTCGTGGCCCTGGCGGGCACGGCCGGCACCGCTTTCGCGCAGGCCAACGAGCAGTTCTTCCCCCTGCTGGTGTACCGCACCGGCCCCTATGCGCCCAACGGCACGCCCTGGGCCAACGGCGCGCAGGACTACCTCAAGCTGGTCAACGCCAACGGCGGCATCAACGGCGTGAAGGTGAGCTTCGAGGAATGCGAGACCGGCTACGCCACCGACAAGGGCGTGGAATGCTACGAGCGCCTGAAAAGCCGCGGCGCCAGCTCCTTCGACCCGCAGTCCACCGGCATCACCTTCGCCCTGACGGACAAGGCGCCGGGCGACAAGATCCCGCTGATCACCCTGGGCTACGGCCTGGGCGCCTCGCAGGACGGCGGCGTGTTCAAGTGGAACTTCCCGCTGATGGGCAGCTACTGGACGGGTGCCGACATCCTGATCCAGCACATCGCCAAGAAGGAAGGCGGCGCCGACAAGCTCAAGGGCAAGAAGATCACCCTCGTCTACCACGACTCGCCCTTCGGCAAGGAGCCGATCCCGCTGCTGCAGGAGCGCGCCAAGCTCAACGGCTTCGAGCTGTCGCTGATCCCGGTGACGGCGCCGGGCGTGGAGCAGAAGTCGGCCTGGCTGCAGGTGCGCCAGCAGCGGCCCGACTACGTGCTGCTGTGGGGCTGGGGCGTGATGAACTCCACCGCGCTGAAGGAAGCCGTGGCCACCGGCTACCCGCGCGAGAAGATGTTCGGCGTGTGGTGGGCGGGCGCCGAGCCCGACACGCGCGACGTGGGCGCCAACGCCAAGGGCTACAGCGCGCTGGCGCTCAACACCTCGGGCACCAGTCCCAAGTTCATCCAGGACATCCTCAAGCAGGTCCATGACAAGGGCCAGGGCAGCGGCCCGAAGGAGGAGGTGGGCTCGGTGCTGTACACGCGCGGCGCCATCATCTCGATGCTGCGCGTGGAGGCCGTGCGCCGTGCGCAGGAGCGCTTCGGCAAGGGCAAGGTGATGACCGGCGAGCAGGTGCGCTGGGGCTTCGAGAACCTGGCGCTGGACCAGAAGAAGCTCGACGCGCTGGGCTTCGCCGGCGTGATGCGCCCGCTGAGCACGAGCTGCCAGGACCACATGGGCTCGACCTGGGCGCGCGTCCATACCTGGGACGGCAGCAAGTGGGGCGGCATGTCCGACTGGTACCAGGCCGACGAGTCGATCATCAAGCCGATGGCCAAGGCGGGGGCCGACAAGTACGCGGCCGAGAAGAAGCTGACGCGGCGGGACAGCGCCGATTGCGGCGCCTGACCTGGCGTTCCCCCGCCACCGGCGGCCCCGACCTCCTCTCGCCAAGCGGGAGGAGGCACCCGGCTCCACGGGAGCCGGCATGTGCAAGCGCAACGCGGCTGGGCTTGCACATGCCAATCAACACACCATGACTCAAGCCAACATCCTGCTCGACGTCAACGGCATCGAGGTCATCTACAACCACGTGATCCTCGTGCTCAAGGGCGTCTCGCTCCAGGTGCGCGAGGGCGGCATCGTCGCGCTGCTCGGCGGCAACGGCGCGGGCAAGACGACCACGCTGCGCGCCGTCTCCAACCTGCTGGCCGGCGAGCGCGGCGCCGTCACCAAGGGCACCATCACGCTGCGCGGGGAGCGCATCGAGGCGCTCTCGCCCGCCGCGCTGGTCAAGCGCGGCCTGGTGCAGGTGATGGAAGGACGCCACTGCTTCGCGCACCTGACCATCGAGGAGAACCTGATGACCGGCGCCTACACCCGCACCGACGGCAAGGCGGCGGTGGCCGAGACGCTGGAGAAGGTCTATGCCTACTTCCCGCGGCTGAAGACGCGCCGCAGCTCGCAGGCCGCCTACACCTCGGGCGGCGAGCAGCAGATGTGCGCCATCGGCCGCGCGCTGATGGCGAACCCGAGCGTGGTGCTGCTGGACGAGCCCTCGATGGGCCTCGCGCCGCAGATCGTGGAGGAAGTCTTTGCCATCGTGAAGGACCTCAACGCCAAGGAGCGCGTCACCTTCCTGCTGGCCGAGCAGAACACCAACATGGCGCTGCGCTTCGCGGACTACGGCTACATCCTGGAAAGCGGCCGCATCGTCATGGACGGCCCGGCCGACAGCCTGCGCGAGAACGAGGACGTCAAGGAGTTCTACCTCGGCGTGGGCGGCGCCGACCGCAAGAGCTTCCGCGACGTGAAGAGCTACAAGCGCCGGAAGAGGTGGCTGGCATGAACCGCCGCCCGGCTGCTCCCAAGCGGGCTCGCACCGCAGTGCTTTGCGCGGAGGTTTTTCAATGAGCGAGTTCTTCGACGCCCTCGAAACCCGGGATCCGGCCGAGCGCGAACGCGACCTGCTGGCCGCGCTGCCCAGGCAGGTCCTCCAGGCGCAGACGGCAGCGCCGGCCTTCGGCGAGATCCTGCGCGACGTGCCTGCCGGCGACGTGAACAGCCGCGAGGCGCTGGCACGCCTGCCCGTCACGCGCAAGAGCGAACTGCTGGAGCTGCAGAAGGCGCGCCGCGCCGATGACCCGCTCGGCGGCTTCGCCGCGGTGGCGCGCGGCGCGCGCATGCCGCGTGTGTTCGCCAGCCCGGGGCCGATCTACGAGCCCGAGGGTGCCGGCAGGGACTACTGGCGCATCGGCCGCGCGCTGTTCGCCGCCGGCTTCCGCGCGGGCGAGCTGGTGCACAACAGCTTCAGCTATCACATGACGCCCGCCGGCGCGATGATGGAGAACGGGGCCCACGCGCTGGGCTGCACCGTCTTCGCCGGCGGCACGGGGCAGACGGAGCAGCAGATCGAGGCCATGGCCGACCTCCGGCCCGACGGCTATGTCGGCACGCCGAGCTTCCTGAGGATCCTGCTGGAGAAGGCCGCGGAAAAGGGCATCGCCCTGCCCTCGCTGACCAAGGCGCTGGTCTCCGGCGAAGCCTTCCCGCCCAGCCTGCGCGACCACCTGGCGGGGCTGGGCGTGCAGGGCATGCAGTGCTACGCCACCGCCGACCTGGGCCTGATCGCCTACGAGACCGCCGCGCGCGAAGGGCTGGTGCTGGACGAAGGCGTGCTGGTCGAGATCGTGCGACCCGGCACCAGCGACCCAGTACCCGACGGCGAGGTGGGCGAGGTGGTCGTGACCACCCTCAACCCCGACTACCCCCTGATCCGCTTCGGCACCGGCGACCTGTCCGCCGTGCTGCCCGGTGTCTGCGCGACCGGGCGCACCAACCGGCGCATCAAGGGCTGGATGGGCCGCGCCGACCAGACCACCAAGGTGCGCGGCATGTTCGTTCACCCTTCGCAGGTGGCGGCGATCGTTCAGCGCTTCCCCGAGGCGGGGCGCGCGCGGCTGGTGGTCGAAGGAGAGATGGGCGAGGACCGCATGACGCTGCACGTCGAATGCAGCGCCCCGCCGGAAGGGCTGGGCGAGCGGCTGGCCGACGCCGCCCGCGAGATCACCAAGTTGCGCGCGCAGGTGCTGCTCGTCCCGGCCGGCAGCCTCGCCAATGACGGCAAGGTGATCGAGGACGCGCGCAGCTACCGCTAGGCCGGCCGCGGCCAGCCGGGGGCTCAGTTGGCCGGGCGCATCCGCCCCAGCTGGAACACCGAGTTCGGCGCGTCCGGCAGCCGCGGCTTGACCGGGCCCGGCAGGGGCTTCTTCACGGCACGCTCGGGCGCGGCTTCGTGCAGGCGAACGCCCTGCGCAATCTGGTCGTCCACCAGCTTCTGCAGCGTCACCGAGTCCAGGAACTCGACCACCTTCTGGCTGAGCGACGCCCACAACTCCGGCGCGCTGCAGCGCTGCGGGTCGTCCGACTCTGCCGCTGCCGGCGGCACGCCCGTGGTGGCGAGCGCATCCACCGCATACAGGATGTCGGCCACCGTGATGCTCGCCGCCGGGCGTGCGAGGGAATAGCCGCCGCCGGGGCCGCGGGTGGAGGCGACCAGCCCGTGCTGGCGCAACTGCGCGAACATCTGCTCCAGGTAGGACAGCGAAATGCTCTGGCGACGGCTGAGCACCGCCAGAGACAGCGGCCCTGCGTGGCGGTGCAGCGCCACGTCGATCATCGCCACGACGGCCTGACGGCCCTTGGTGCTCAGACGCATGGTGTCTCCTTCTGCCGCGAGGCGGCGCAGGGTGAATGAAAAGTGTCACCAATGGACACGATCCATCGAATGTAGGTTCCCTGACCCTTCGAGAAAAGTCGTTTTTTGTGCATCATCATTTCCTGAATAACTGATGATGCCCATGAACTACAAGCACCTGCACTATTTCTGGGCAGCCGCCAAGGCCGGCGGCATTGTCAAGGCGGGGGCGCAGCTGCACGTCACGCCGCAGACGCTGTCCGCTCAGATCAAGCTGTTGGAAGAAGCACTGGGCTGCCGACTGCTGCAACGCACGGGGCGCCATGTCGAACTGACTTCCGAGGGCCACACCGCCCTCGCGTACGCCGAGCAGATCTTCACCCTGGGGGCCGAGTTGGAAACTGCCGTGGGCCGGCAGCGCGACGCCCAGCGACTGCTGACTTTCCGCGTCGGGATCGCGGACGCCGTGCCGAAGCCCATCGCGTACCGCCTCCTGGAGCCGGCGCTGGCGCTGGAAGAGCAGGTTCGCCTCATCTGCCATGAAGGTCCCTTCCGGGATCTGCTCGGCCAGTTGTCGGTCCAGCGGCTCGACCTCGTCATCGCCACCGAGCCGATGGGACGTCAGACCGGCGTCAAGGCCTTCAATCACGCGCTGGGAGCCACCGGGATGCTGTTCTTCGCGCACCCCTCGCTGCTGCGGACGATCGGAACCGATTTCCCGGCGTGCCTGGAAGGCGCCCCCATGCTCATGCCTGGCGCCGCTTCGGCCATGCGCCAGCGGCTGGACGTGTGGCTCGCCGAGCGCCGGCTACGCCCTCGGCAGATCGGCGAATTCGACGACGCAGCGCTGCTCAAAGCCTTTGGCAGCAAGGGCCGCGGCGTCTTCATGTCCCCGGCGGTACTCGAGGAAGAAACCTGTGCGCAGTACGGCGTGCAGGCCTTCGGCCGCGCCGACGAGCTCGTGGAGGAATTCTTCGCCATCTCTGTCGAGCGGCGCATCACCCATCCCTGTGTCGCCGCCATCAGCCGCGCGGCGCGCGGGCGATTCCTGCAGGCCGCTTGATCGATCGGCAGAAAAAACAAAACCCCCGATCGGAATTTTCCGGTCGGGGGTTCTGGGCTGTAATAGCCTGACGATGACCTACTTTCACACGGGAACCCGCACTATCATCGGCGCTGAGGCGTTTCACTGTCCTGTTCGGGATGGGAAGGAGTGGGA
>NZ_JQKD01000060.1 GCF_000745855.1 Xenophilus azovorans DSM 13620 | reverse complement strand
CTGACGTCATTGGCGAGCTGCCAGGTCTTGGCCTGGTCGCTGCTGGCGACCTCCAGCGTCTGGCTGGAGACATCGATACCGATAAAAACACAGTCGGACACGTCCTCTCACTCCCATCCTTGTCTATGCGAACTTCAAGTTCCTACAACCGTTCGGGCTGCAAGAAAGGACGGTCCGGCTCAGGCGCCCAGTGCTCAGTCACGGGCTTCACGCATCCCAGAGGCCGCTCGGGCTACCCGAGCCGGTCCGAGGCTTAAAGATACAAGGACCTGCCGGCCTGCCGGTCAATGCCGGCCGGCCGCTTCCACGGAGCGCAGCGCGGGCCGTTCGGTGAGCAGGTCGGCCGCCTCCACCGTTTCCAGCCGCGTCGAGCGGGTCAGCTCGCGCTCCAGGCGGCGCACCCGGTCCTCGTACATGCGCGCCAGGGCGGCGTGGTGCTCGGCCGCAGCCTGGTGCTCGATGCGCGCCATCTGTGCCTCCTGCAGCAGCACGGTGGCGCGCTTGAGGTAGGCGTTGGGATTGAAGCGAAGAAGATCGAGGAGCATGGCCATCTCCATGGAGTGGGAATGCGTCCATCCTTGCCCCTCCGGCCGCCGCGCCGTGTCAGCCGTTTGCCCGTCTGCGGCACCGCTTCCGTGCAGATGCCAACTTTTTCAGTCTTCGGGCATTTTTCAGCCCAGCCCCCACGGCGCCGGTACCTGCCGCGCGATGCGCGAGAACAACGCCTGGTAGTCCGCCTCCGGCGCGGGCGCATGGCCGGCGAGCGGGTCGCGGTTGCGGCCGAAGGCTTCGTCCAGCTCGGCCCAGTCCTCCTGGGTCAGCACGCGCTCGGCCAGGGGCAGCAGCTCGCGCTCCTCCATCGCCATGTGGGCCAGGTAGAAGTCGATGTAGCGCTGCACCGCTTCCTCGAAAGCGGCGCGGCGCGGCTCGCCGAGCATCTCGAAGGCCAGCAGGTCGTGCTCCAGGTCGCGCACGCGGCGCTCGCCGCGCGCGTGGTCGGCGTCGAGGTGGTCGAGCAGGTCGCGCGACAGCGGCGTGCGCGCGCGCAGCTTGGGAAAGAGCAGCTCCGACTCCTGCCGGTGATGGCGCTTCTCGGGGAACTCGTCGATGTAGAACAGCATGGCGCGCAGCACCTCGAAGTCGGGCAGCGTGCCCTCGCGCCGGTGATGGGCCAGCAGCAGCGGGATGGTGCGCAGCATGGCGGCCAGCGCGGTGTGCTCTTCGCGCAGGATGCGCAGGGTGGCGTGGGTCATGGCTGTCTCCTGATATGACTGGAGACTGCCATGCGCCGGGACGCGCAGCCTTGCCGCAGATCAAAGCGCGCGCCGTTCAGCCGGCCAGGTCGAGCGCGTCCTGCGCCTCGTCGTCGAAGCCTTCCATCGGCTGCGCGCGGGCCAGCGCCATCCAGACGGCAAAGGGGATGCGCTCCACCGGCCGGCAGGTGGCGGCGCGCGCCACCACCAGCCGCTCGCCCTGCTGCACCAGCACGCCGCAGCCGTCGGGGATCTCCTCCGGCTCGGCGATGGGCCGGCCCCGGGCGTCGCGGCCCAGCACGTACCAGCACTCGCCGCCCAGGTCGAGGTACGCGGCGCGCTTGTCGGCCTTGCGCAGGTCGCCCAGCAGGTCGGCGCGGCTGACCTTGACCTCGTGCACGACGGGCTGGGCGTAGGCCTCGACGCTGGTGTTGCGGATGGAAAAGACGTCGGGCCGGGCGATGCACCAACGGGGCTTGCCGCCCTCTTCCAGCGGCGCCAGCCGCGCGCGCAGCGTGAGGCCGCGCCAGGCGATGCGGCCGCCGCGCGTCATCTCGCGCGCCACCTGCTCGACCAGCGCCTCGTGCGCCGAGAGCGCGCCGCGGTTGCGCTGCAGCGAGCCGGCGATGTGCGCGATGCCGGCGTCGCTCACGCGCAGCGTCTCGTGGCCCTGCGGCGAGCGCACGCGCTCCAGCAGGCCGGCGGCCAGCAGGTCGATCTCGACGGGATCGCAGCACGGCCAGCCGGCGGAGCGGTAGACCTCGCGCAGCCGCCGCGCGTGCATCCGCGTGAGCGCCGGCGACGGCGGATCGACCACGGGCGGCGGATGGCCCGGCTCCACCTGCGGCGGATCGGCCGGAGGCGGGTCGCCCGCCGGGGGCGGCGGCAGCACGATGGGCGGCGAGACGGGCGGGGGCGGCGGCTGCGGCACGTCCGGCGCGGGCGGCGGCGGGCCGATGGGCGTTTCCCCCGCGTCGGCGGGACGGGCATGCAGGAGGGCGGCGGTCATGGTGTGTCAGCGTAGTTCAAGGCGGGCCACCTCGTGGGCTCACAAGAAAAATGCCGGGCCGCCCCAAGTTTTTCTTGTCTCCCTCGGGGGGGCGGGCTGGGCGCAGCCCAGCCCTGGGGGCCTTCAATGGAAATCGCGGCTGCGCTGCCCTTGCGCCAGCCGGCCGAGCCAGGGCGTGAAGTCGCGGAAGGCCTCGGCCACCAGGTGCTGCACCTTGCCGCCGCTGTCCTCGTCGCGCTGCCAGATGCCGCGCACCGCCAGCAACTGCGACTTGAGCAGCGGCTCGCGCCATGCCTCGACGACGTGGTTCCACACGATGACGTTGACCGGGCCGGTCTCGTCCTCCAGCGTGACGAAGATGGTGCCCCTGGCCGTCTGCGGGCGCTGGCGCACGGTGACGATGCCGCAGGCGCACACGAGCGTGCCGTGGGGCAGTTCGCTCAGTTGGCGGGCGCTCAGCAGATGGCGCCGCGCGAGGCGCGGACGCAGCAGGGCCAGCGGGTGGCGGCGCAGCGTGAGGCTCAGCGCGGCGTAATCGCCCACGATCTCCTCGCCTTCCGCCGCCAGAGGCAGCTGCAGCGGCGCCTCGTGCACCGGCACGCCGCGCAGCAGCGCGGACGTCCGGCGCGGCGCCGTGGCTTCCCACACCTGCTGGCGCCGGTGCCCGGCCAGGGCGCGCAGGGCCTCGGCACCGGCCAGCGCGGCCATGTCGCGGGTGCCCAGGTCGGCGCGCAGGGCGAGGTCTTCCACGCTGGTGAAAGGCGCCTGCGCGCGGGCGTCGACCAGCCGCTGCGCGCCCTCCTTGCTCAGGCCGGCGATGCGCGACAGGCCCAGGCGCACGGCCGGCTGTCCCGCATCGCCCTGGCAATGGACGTAGCGCGGGTCGAGGTGCGGCGACGGTGCATCGGACGCACGCGGCTCCAGCGTGCTGTCGATGCCGCTGACCATCACGTCCACCGGCCGCACCTCCACGCCGTGGCGGCGTGCGTCCTGCACCAGCTGCGAGGGGGTGTAGAAGCCCATGGGCTGCGAGTCGAGCATGGCCGCCAGGAAGCAGGCCGGCTCGTGCCGCTTGAGCCAGGCGCTCACCGTCACCAGCTTGGCGAAGCTGGCGGCGTGGCTCTCGGGGAAGCCGTAATCGCCGAAGCCTTCGCACTGGCGGAAGATGTCCTCGGCGAACTGGCGGTCGTAGCCGCGATGCACCATGCCTTCCACCAACTGGTCGTGGAACTTGTCGATGCCGCCCTTGCGCTTCCACGCGGCCATGGCGCGGCGCAGGCGGTCGGCTTCGTCGGCGCTGAAACCGGCGGCGATCATGGCGATCTGCATCACCTGCTCCTGGAAGATGGGCACGCCCAGGGTGCGTTTGAGCGCCGCGTCGAGCGCCGGGTAGGGTGTGTGGATGGGCTCCTTGCGCCGCAGCTTTTCGCGGTTCTTCAGGTACGGGTGCACCATGCCGCCCTGGATCGGGCCGGGCCGCACGATGGCGACCTCGATCACCAGGTCGTAGTAGCAGCGCGGCTGCAGGCGCGGCAGCATCGACATCTGCGCGCGGCTCTCGATCTGGAACACGCCGATGGTGTCGGCCTCGCAGATCATGTCGTAGGTGGCGTCGTCGTCCACCGGCAGGTGGTGCATCTCGGTGTGCGTGCCGCGCCAGCGGTTCACGAAGTCCAGGCCGCGGCGGATGGCGCTGAGCATGCCCAGCGCCAGCACGTCGACCTTGAGCATGCCCATGTCCTCCAGGTCGTCCTTGTCCCACTGGATGACGGAGCGGTCCTTCATCGCCGCGTTCTCCACCGGCACCAGGCGCGTGAGCTTCTGCTCGGCCAGCACGAAGCCGCCCACGTGCTGAGAGAGGTGGCGCGGGAAGCCCTTGAGCGCGCGCGTCAGCTCGATCCACAGCTTCAGGCGGTGCAGGCCCTCGTGCACGCCGGCACGCTGCATCGCCTCTTCCAATCGCTGATCGAGCACCGGGTCGTCGAACCAGTAGTGGTCCTTGGCGAAGGCATCGACCAGCCGCTCGTCGATGCCCAGCGCCTTGCCCACGTCGCGGATGGCGCTGCGCGAGCGGTAGCTGATGACCACGGCGGCAATGGCGGCGCGCTCGCGGCCGTATTTCTTGTAGACGTACTGAATGACCTTTTCGCGGTGCTGGTGTTCGAAGTCGACGTCGATATCGGGCGGTTCTTCGCGTGCGCGGCTCAAGAAGCGCTCGAACAGCAAGGTGCTGTCTTCGGGGTTCACGGCCGTGATGCCCAGGCAGTAGCACACCGCCGAGTTGGCCGAAGACCCGCGACCCTGGCAAAGGATTCCTTCGTCGCGGGCGAAGCGCACCACGTCCTCGACCGTGAGGAAGAACATCTCGTATTTCTTCTCGGCGATGAGCGCGAGTTCGCTCAGTACCTGCTGGCGCACCTTGTCGGGAATGCCGTGCGGATAACGCTCGTGCGCCCCGGCCCAGGTCTTGCGCGCCAGGGTCTCGGTCGGCGTCTCGTGCTGCCCCACTACCTCCAGCGGGTACTGGTAGTGCGCACGCAGTTCCTCCAGCGAAAAGCCGCAGCGATCGCGCACCACCATCGTGTTCGCCAGCAGCTCGGGCGGATAGACCTGTTCCAGCCGCAGCCGCGGGCGCAGGTGGCGCTCGGCATTGGCCTGCCGCGCGAAGCCGCACTCGGCCACGGTGCAGCCTTCGCGCACGGCGGTGAGCACGTCCAGCAGCGGCTTGCGCGAGCGCACGTGCATGCACGCGCCGCCGGCCGCCACCAGCGGCACCCCGGCGCGTCCGCCCACTTCGCGCAGCGTGGCCAGCCAGAGGGCATCGTCCAGTTCGCTGAAGAGCTCGACGGCCAGCCAGCAGCGGCCCGGGAACAGGGCCGCTGCCTGCGCCAGGTCGGCGGCGATGGCGTCCGCGTCGGCCGGGCGCCCCGGCCGACGCCGCGGCACGAAGAGGACCTCGCATTCCCGCAGGCCGGCCAGGCGCTGCGGCTCCCAGTCCAGCCGGTAGCTGCCCTTGTCCGCATGCATGCGCGCGTGCGTGATCAGTTCGCACAGGTGGCCCCAGCCCGTCAGGTTGCGGGCCAGCGCCACCAGGGTGAAACGCTCGAACACGAACTCGCTGCCGTAGAGCAGGCGGAAGTCGGGGTTGCGCGGCGTCTTCGGCCGCTCGGGGTGGAGGCGCTCCTCCTCGTCGAGCGCCTCGATGTACTCCTTCAGTCCCGACATCGCCCGCACCACGCCAGCCACCGAGCATTCGTCGGTGATGGCCAGGCCACGGTATTGCAGCCGCCAGGCGCGCGCCGCCAGTTCCCCCGGGTGCGAGGCGCTGCGCTGGAAGCTGAAGTTGGTGAGGCAGTGCAGTTCGGTGTAGTCGGGCAGGCCGCCGGCGATCGGCGGGGCGAGCATCGGCTCGTTCGCCGCGGCCAGCGCCTGCCGCGCGCGCCGGCGGCGCATCTGCACTTCCTTGTCGCCCAGGTCAGGCATACAGGCCCTGCAGGAACCAGCGGGGCGCCTGGCCGGGCATGCCTGCCGATGCGCGCTCGCAGTAGACCCACACCAGGCCGGCGCCCGGGCTCTCGGCCACGTAGTAGTCGCGCCGGGCGGGCTCGCCCTCCTCCCACCAGCCGTCGCCTTCCAGCCGCTGCGGCCCCGCGAGCCGACGCAGCGGGCCATGGAACTGAGGGTGTCCCTCCCGCAGCTCCAGCGCCACGGGCTCGCGCAGCAGCCACGCGGGCAGCAGGCCGGTGCCGGGGCCCTCCTGCGCAGGCGCAGCCGCCGGCTGCGCCTGCACGGCCGGCACCCAGGCCTGCATGCGCTCGGGGCGGTGGTCGGCCTGCGGGCGGGCGCGCAGCACCCGCTGCGGGCCCAGGCGGGCGCTGAGCTTTTCCACCAGCTGGTGCAGCGGCTCGCCGGGGCGGTTGTCCTCGGGCAGGAAACTGCGCGCCGCGCCGGCCCAGGGCGCCGTCTCCAGCACGTGCAGGCGCAGCCAGCCGGTGGGCGCGGCCAACTGCGTGAGGGCCAGCCGCTCGGCCAGCAGGCGGCGCAGGTGGGCCATGTCCTGCGTCGGCTCGGCGGTGCGCACCACCAGTTGCTGCTGGCGCGGCAGGTCGACGCCGTTCAGGCGCTTGAGGTCCAGCGTCCACTCCAGCGCGAAGGCCAGCACGCCGCGCTGGCGCGCATGCAGCCACAGGCGCAGGCCGGCCAGCAGGCGCTGGGCGGCCCACAGCAGTTCCGGCGCGCGGGTGGCCAGGGCGGGCAGCTCGATGCGCTGGCTGAAGGTCTCGGGCAGGGTGAGCCAGGCATGCCGCTCGGGCCGCCGGCCCCAGGCGATGTCCAGCGCCTCGCGCAGTTCGGGGCCGAAGCGCCGCGCCAGCCCGCCGCGCGGCAGGGCCGCGGCCTGCCCCCAGGTGTGGCAGCCCATGCGGGCCAGCACGTCCAGGTGCGGCCGGGCGGCCGTCAGCGTCCACAGCGGCAGTGCGGCCGGCAGTTGCTGCGGCGGACGCTGGCCGGCGGCATACAGGCGCAGCCGCGCCAGCGCGACCAGGCTGGTGGCGCCCTGCACCCGCCGCACGGGCACGGGGGCCGGGTTCTCGGCGGCCATCTGGCGCATCAGCGCCTGCCGGCCGCCCCACAGGCGCTCGCAAGCCGCCACCTCGAGCAGCAGCGCCTCGTCCAGCCAGGCGACGTGCGGAGTGAAGCGCAGCGCCCACCAGCCCAGGGCCTCGGGCGCGGGCATGGCCGGCGCCGGCGGCTCCGGCGGCTCAGGCGGCCACCACAGCGCCAGCCAGTGCATGGCCCGCCTCCTGAAAGCCGGTGCGGCGCGGCCGGCGCGGATCGAGCCGCAGCACGGTGGCACCGCCGCCGGCGGATGCGGCATCGGGGACGGCCATCCGCCGGCGCCGGCCGGCGGCGGCCAGCAGCGCCGCCATGTGCGCGCTGCGCGCGGGCAGCGCCAGCGGCGCGGCCATCGGCGGGCCGCGCCGCTTGAGCACCTGCACGTCCAGTTGATCGGGTCGGCCCTCCGACGGCGCCACGCGCAGCCGCAACCGCGCCGGCGAGGCGCCCTCCCTGTCCGCCTCGGGCCGCAGCACGAACAGCAGCGCCGCGTGCCGCGCAGCGGCCAGCTGCAGGCGGCGCAGTTCGGCCGCCCGCGCCTGGGGCAGCCACGCCAGGACGGCGGCGACACCGGCGCAGCGCAGCGCCTGCTCGCAGGCCCAGAGCCGTTCGGCCGCCGTCTCGGCGCGCACCCACAGCAGCGCCTGCACCGGCAGGCCGGCGCCGGCCAGGGCCGGGCCGAAGGGCTCGTGCGGCGGGCCAACCAGCACCACCGGGGCCTGCCGCTCGGCCACCGCCGCCGCCAGGGCCGGCAGCAGCAGCGGCCACACGGGCGCGTCGGGCGCGGGCTGCAGCAGTTCGGTGAGCGTGCCCACCGGCCAGCCGCCGCCGGGCAGTTGCGCGTCGAGCGCGGCATGGCCGGTGGGCCGGGCCGGGCCGTCGGCGGCGCCCAGCTCGTCGCCCCGCCAGAGGTCGGCGCAGGCGGCGAGTGCCTGGGGAAACGGGGAGGAGGATGGAAGTGCGGACATCGAATAACTGTATTTATATACAGTTATCGACGCCTTGGGCAACACGCCGGAGTGTCCCGCCCGGACATTTGATCCGAAATTGCAACCAAACTTTGCCTGCCGTTTACGCAAGCCCTTTACGCTTGCAACTTTCGCACGCCTATCCGGCTCTTGCGAACCGATCTCCTCGAAGGAACACCCACCTTGAGCTTCTTCCATCTGCCGGGCTTGGCCGTGACGGTCTGCGCCCTCGCCCTGCTGGGCGCCTGCAAGGACAAGCCCCAGTCCGCCTCCCCCGCGCTGCCCGAGGTGATGGTGCGCGCCGTCCAGCCGCAGACCGTGCCGCTGCACGCCGAACTGCCCGGGCGCACCGCCGCCTTCATGGTGGCCGAGGTGCGGCCCCAGGTGGGGGGCATCATCCGCAGCCGCCCCTTCACCGAGGGCAGCACGGTCAAGGCCGGCCAGGTGCTCTACGAGATCGACCCCACGCCCTTCCAGGCCGAGGTGCAGCGCGCCGAGGGCGCGCTGGCCAACGCGAAGGCCACGGTCGCCTCCACCCGCGCCCTGGCCGAGCGCTACAAGGCGCTGCTGCCGCAGAAGGCGGTGAGCCAGCAGGAGAACGACAACGCCCAGGCCGCCTACGAGCAGGCCAGGGCCGCCGTGAAGGTGCAGGAGGCGGCGCTGAACACCGCCCGCATCAACCTGCAGTACACGAAGGTGACGGCCCCCATCGCCGGGCGCACCAGCCGCAGCGCGGTGACGCCCGGCGCGCTGGTGTCGGCGGCGCAGGCCACGCCGCTCTTGACGATCTCGCAGCTCGATCCGATCTACGTGGACATCGCACAGTCCAGCACCGAGGTCCTGCGCCTGCGCCAGGCGCTGGCGGCCGGCCGGCTCGACCGCGGCGACGCGGCCCAGCGCGTGGTGCTGATGCTGGAGGACGGCAGCCGCTACGCGCACGAGGGCCGCGTGCAGCTGACCGAGGTGACGGTGGACCCGAGCAGCGGCTCGGTGACGCTGCGCGCGCGCTTCCCCAACCCCGAGGGCCTGCTGCTGCCGGGCATGTTCGTGCGCGCCGTGGTGGACGAGGGCAGCACGCCGCAGGGCATCGTGGTGCCGCAGTCGGCCGTGCTGCGCGACCGGCGCGGCAACCCGATGGTGCGCGTGGTCACGGCCGACAACAAGATGGTGGAGCAGCCGGTGGCGATCGCCCGCTCGGTGGGCACCCGCTGGCTGATCAGCGAAGGCCTGAAGGCCGGCGACCGGGTGGTGCTGGCGGGCGGCCAGCACGTGCAGCCGGGTGCCACGGTCAAGCCGGTGGACGAGCCGCCGGGCGCCGCCCCCACGCGGGACAACGGCTCCCAGGCCGCGCCCGCCGGCGCCGTCGCGTCGGCCGACGTCGCACGCAAGCCCTGACCCGGCCCCAGCGCGATGATTTCCCGCTACTTCATCGATCGGCCCATCTTCGCGTGGGTCATCGCCATCACGATCATGCTGGCCGGCGCGCTGGCCATCCACCTGCTGCCGCTGACGCGCTACCCCACGGTGGCGCCGCCCTCGGTGAGCATCTTCGCCTACTACCCCGGCGCCAACGCGCAGACGCTGGAGAACAGCGTCACGCAGGTGGTCGAGCAGCAGCTCACCGGCCTGGACGGCTACCTCTACATGACGGCGCGCAGCGATTCGTCGGGCCGCGTGCAGATGCTGGTGAGCTTCCAGCCCGGCACCAACCCCGACACCGCGCAGACGCAGGTGCAGAACCGCGTGCAGCAGGCCATGCGGCGGCTGCCCACGGCCGTGCAGGAACAGGGCGTGACGGTGCGCAAGGCCGGCGTGGCCACCGACCTGTTCGCCACCATCTACGACACGACCGACCGCATGACGCCGGGCGACGTGGCGGACTTCCTGGTCAGCGACCTGCAGGACCCGATCAGCCGCGTCAACGGCGTGGGCGAGGTGCAGGCCATCGGCGGCCAGTACGCCATGCGCATCTGGCTGGACCCGTTCAGGCTGCGCGGCTACGGCATGACGCCCGACGACGTGCAGGCCGCGGTGCAGGCGCAGAACGTGCAGCTGGCCGCCGGCCAACTGGGCGACCAGCCGGCGCCGCCGGGCCAGGAGCTCAACGCGGTGGTCAACGCGCAGTCGCGCCTGCGCACGGCCGAGCAGTTCCAGGCCATCCTGCTGCGCAGCAATCCCGACGGCTCGAAGGTGCAGCTCAAGGACGTGGCGCGCGTGGAGCTGGGCTCGTACAGCTACACCTTCAGCGGCAACTTCAACGGCCACCCCGCCTCGGGCATCGCGGTGCGGCTGGCGCCCGACGCCAACGCGCTCGAATCCATCGCCGCCGTGAAGGCGACCATCGAGCGGCTGCGCCCCGCCTTCCCCGCCGGGCTGGACGTGTTCTACGCGCTGGACACCACGCCCTTCGTCGAGCAGGCCATCCACGACGTGGTCAAGACGCTGCTCGAGGGCATCGTGCTGGTGGTGCTGGTGATGTTCCTGTTCCTGCAGAACTGGCGCGCCACGCTGATCCCCGCCATCGCCGTGCCGGTGGTGCTGCTGGGCACCTTCGGCGTGCTGTCGGTGGCCGGCTACTCGATCAACATGCTGACCATGTTCGGCATGGTGCTGGCCATCGGCCTGCTGGTGGACGACGCCATCGTGGTGGTCGAGAACGTCGAGCGCCTCATGGCCGAGGAGCACCTCTCGCCGCGCGAGGCCACGCGCAAGTCGATGGGCGAGATCACCGGCGCGCTGATCGGCATCGGCGTGGTGCTGTCGGCCGTGTTCCTGCCGATGGCCTTCTTCGGCGGCGCCACCGGCATCATCTACCGCCAGTTCTCGATCACCATCGTGGCGGCCATGGCGCTGTCGGTGCTGGTGGCGCTGGTGCTCACGCCGGCGCTGTGCGCCACGCTGCTCAAGCAGCACGACCCGGAGCACCAGAAGAAGACCACCGGCTTCTTCGGCTGGTTCAACCGCTTCTTCGACCGCCAGGTGGCGCGCTACGACGGCAGCCTGCGCAAGCGCCTGCCGCGGCGCGGCCTGTTCATGGCGATCTACCTGTTCATCTGCGCCGGCATGGTGCTGATGTTCATGAAGACACCCACCGGCTTCCTGCCTGACGAGGACCAGGGCTCGATCATCATCAGCTACACCCTGCCCGAGGGCTCCACGCTGGAGCAGACGCGCGCCGTGGCCGACCGCATCAGCAAGCACTTCCGCGAGAAGGAAGCGCGCAACGTGGACGGCGTGTACCTCTCGCCGGGCTTCAGCAACGCCGGCTCGGGGCAGAACCAGGGCCAGGCCTACGTGCGCCTGAAGGACTGGAGCGAGCGCCCCGGCGCCGAGAACAGCGTGTTCGCCATCCGCGACCGCGCGCGCGAGGCGCTGTCGCGCGACCCGCAGGCGCGCCTGATCACCGTCATCGTGCCGCCGGCCGTCTCGGGCCTGGGCAACTCGGCCGGCTTCGACCTGCAGCTGCAGAACATCAGCAGCATGCCGCGCGATCGCTTCCTCGAACTGCGCAACCAGCTGCTGGACACGGCCCGCAAGGATCCGGACCTGCGCCAGGTGCGCTTCTCGGGCCTGGAGGACCAGCCGCAGCTGCAGGTGGACATCGACCGCGCCAAGGCCGGCGCGCTGGGCATCGGCCAGGGACAGATCAACACCCTGCTGGCCTCCACCGTGGGCAGCGTGTACCTCGGCGATTTCATCGACCGCGACCGCGTCAAGAGCGTATACATGCAGGCCGACGCGCCCTTTCGCATGAACCCCGAGGACATCGGCCTGTGGAGCCTGCGCACCGGCAGCGGCGCGATGACGCCCTTCTCGGCCATCTCCGAATCGCGCTGGGTCCACGGCCCCTCGGCGCTGTACCGCTACAACGGCATGCCCTCCTTCAACATCCAGGGCGAGGCGGCGCCGGGCTTCAGCTCGGGCGATGCGCTCAAGCGCATGGAGCAGTACGTGGCGCAGCTGCCGGACGGCGTGCAGGGCGCGTGGACGGGCCTGTCCTACCAGGAGAAGCTCGCCTCCGGCCAGGCGCTGGCGCTGTACCTCGTCTCGCTGCTGGTGGTGTTCCTGGCGCTGGCGGCGCTGTACGAGAGCTGGAGCATCCCGGTGTCGGTGCTGCTGGTGGTGCCGCTGGGCATCGTGGGCGCACTGGTGGCGGCCAACCTGCGCGGCATGGACAACGACATCTTCTTCCAGGTGGGCCTGCTCACCACCATGGGCCTGGCGGCCAAGAACGCGATCCTGATCGTGGAGTTCGCGGCCGAGGGCGAGCGCCGCGGCCTGCCGGTGTGGGACGCCGTGCTGCAGGGCGCCAAGCTGCGGCTGCGCCCGATCCTGATGACCTCGCTGGCCTTCGTGGCCGGCGTGACGCCGCTGGCCGTGGCCACCGGCGCCGGCTCGGGCAGCCAGCACGCCATCGGCACCGGCGTGATCGGCGGCATGGTCACGGGCACCGTGCTGGCGATCTTCTACGTGCCCCTGTTCTACCTGGTCGTGCGCAGCATCGGGCGCCGCAAGACGCCGGCCCACGCGGCGCCGGGCGGAGAAGCCGCCGCGTGACGCCCCCGCCGGCCGTGCGCGAGGCGCTGGCCGCAGCGCGGCGCATCACCGTGCTCACCGGCGCCGGCATGTCGGCCGAGAGCGGCATCCCCACCTTCCGGGGCGCGCAGAACGGGCTGTGGGTGCGCTTCGACCCGCAGCAGCTGGCGACGCCGGAGGCCTTCGCGGACGACGCCGAACGCGTGTGGGCCTGGTACGAGTGGCGCCGCCTGCTCGTCGCCCAGGCGCAGCCGAACGCCGGCCACCGCGCGCTCGCCGGGCTGGCGGCGCGGCCCGGCCTGGAAGCGCTGGACATCGTCACCCAGAACGTGGACGACCTGCACGAGCGCGCCGGATCGCGGGACGCCATCCATCTGCACGGCAGCCTGTTCGCGCCGCGCTGCTGCGGCTGCGGCCGGCCCTTCGACGCCGCGCTGTCCGGCCAGAACACCGCCTCGCCGCTGGAGCGCCTGGCGCCGCCGCGCTGCCCGGCCTGCGGCGGCGCCGTCCGGCCGGGCGTGGTGTGGTTCGGCGAGGCGCTGCCCGAGGGCCCCTGGCAGCAGGCGATGGAGGTGGTGGCGCAGGCCGACCTGCTGCTGGTCGTCGGCACCTCCGGCCTGGTGCAGCCGGCCGCCAGCCTGCCCGCGGTGGCGCGCCGGCAGGGCACGCCCGTGGTGGTGATCAATCCCGAGCCGATGGCCGGCACCGAGCCCGGCGACCTGTACTGGGCGGCCACCGCGGCCCGGGCGCTGCCGCTGCTGCTGGCCTGAGCGGCGGCGCGCTCAGCCGGGCCCGAGAAAGCGCAGCAGCCGCGCGTCGAACGCCTGCGCCGCCTCGAACTGCACCCAGTGCCCCGCGCCCTCCACGATGCAGCCCTCGCGCAGCGGATGCCCCCGGGTGAGCGCGGCCACCAGCGCGCGGGCGTCGGCCGTCACGTCGCGCTCGCCCCACAGCAGCAGCTGCGGTACGCCGCGTTCATCCATCGCGTCCAGCGCCTGCTGCAGGCCGCCGGCCAGCGAGGCGTCCTTGCTGCGGAAGCGCGTGGCATGGCAGGCGATGTCGTGGATCTCGAAGGCCAGCGCGTCGAGGGCGGCCGGGTCGTGCAGCATCAGCGCCTTCAGGTTGTGCGCCAGCGCCGCGCGCTCGGCGTCCCGGTCGGGCGCGGCGCGCCAGTTGACCATCTCCACCGCCAGGTGGCGCAGCGTCGCATGGCCGCCGGAGCCGGCCAGCGCCAGCCGCGCGATGTGCCCGCGCTGTACGGCGAGCTTCGCGGCGACGATGCCGCCGAAGGAAAAGCCGCCCAGGGCGATGGGCGTCCCGGCGCCCACGAGGCCGCCCAGCGTGCCTTGCAGCACGTCCAGCAGCGGCTGCAGCGGCGCCTGGCCGGCGGCGGGCGCGGGCGGCGCGTCGGAGCCGAGATAGCCCGGCAGGTCGGGCAGCCACAGCGCCCGCCCGGCGCTCAGCGCCGGGACGTTGCGCAGCCAGTGCATCCAGCTGCCGTGGCCGCCGTGCAGCAGCACCAGCGGCGGGCCTGCCGCATCGGCCGGGCCGAAGCGGCGCCAGCGCATGCGGGTGCCGGCATGGACGGCGTCGTGGACGGTGGCCAGGGCCTCGGTGCGCGCGATCAGGGCGCGGGCCGCCGCCTCGTCGGCAGCGGAGAAGACGGGTTCGGGCACGGACATGGCGGCGATTGTGGCCGGTGCCGGTGCCTTGCGACCCCGGCATGGCAGGCATGCGCGGCCGCTGCGAGGCCATTCACTCACCGATGCCGAACAACGCACGCAGCGCGTCGCGCAAGACCTGCTCGCCGACGACGTCGGCGTCTTCGTGCACGGCACCCTCGACGAGCACGAAGCGCTTGGGCGCAACGGCCCGCTCGTACAGGGCGCGGCCCAACTGCGGCGAGATCATGGTGTCGCCGCCGGCGTGCACCACCAGCAGCGGCGAGCCCACCTCGGCGATGCGCGACGCGGCATCGAAATGCTGCGTCAGCAGCGGCGCCACCGGCAGCCAGCCCCAGCGGGTGCTGCGCAGCACGTCCAGCGAGGAGGTGAAGGCGCCTTCGACGATGAGGCCGTCCTCGTCCTGCACCTCGGCCGCCAGCCGCACCGCCACCGCGGCGCCCAGCGAATGGCCGAACACGAAGCGGCGCGACTGCGGATGCGCACGCGCCAGCCACTGCCAGGCGGCCCGCGCGTCTTCGGCGACCAGAGTCTCGGAGGGCATCGCCGCGCTGCTGCGGCCGAAGCCGCGGTAGTCGATGCCCAGCACCGAGAAACCCTGCCGGTGCCACTGCCGCATGCGCGGAGCGCTGGCGCGCACGTCCCAGCGCACCCCATGCAGGAACAGCAGCACCGGCGCGCCGGGCTGCGCCTGCGCCAGCCACAGGCCGTGCAGACGCACGGCCTGCCCCGCCTGCTCCGGGTGCTGCGAGACATAGTCGATCCAGACGTCCTGCATGCCTGCGGCGGCCGCATCGCCGGGCGCCCAGCCGCGATCGCCGGGCATGAAGATCCAGCGCCGCTGCTCGTGGTCCACCACCGCGCAGCCGGCCAGCGCCAGGCTGGCGGCCAGCAGCGTCCAGAGCCGGAAGGCGGCGCGGCGCATGGCGCGAAGACCGGGAAAAGCCGCAGCAGCGCGGCTCAGCGCCCGCCGGCCGCCTCGCCGAAGCGGTAGCTCGACACGGCCAGCCCGCCGACGAAATCGTCCTGGTGGTAGATGCGCACGCCCGGCTCGTCGCCCGCGGCGCCGACGGCCACCATCAGCGGCAGCAGGTGCTCCTCGCGCGGGTGGGCGATGCGCGCGGCCGGGGCGGCCTCCCAGGCCAGCAGGCCCTGCTCGCGCTCGGCCGGGCCGGCATCGACCACGGTGCGGGTCAGCCAGTCGTCGAAGGCCTTCGCCGGCGCCGCCGCCTGCGGCCCGAAGGCGCGCAGGTTGTGGTAGCTCAGGCCGCTGCCGACGATCAGCACGTCTTCGTCGCGCAGCGGCGCCAGGGCGCGGCCCAGCGCGAGGTGCTCGGCCGGATCCAGCCCGCGCTTGAGCGACAACTGCACCACCGGCACGTCGGCGTCCGGGTAGATGGCCTTCATGGGCGAGAACATGCCGTGGTCGTAGCCGCGCTCGGCATCGAGCGCTGCAGGCAGCCCGGCCGCCGTCAGCAGGCCGTGCACGCGCTCGGCCAGCGCCGGGTCGCCCGGCGCGTCGTAGCGCACGCTGTAGGTGTGCAGCGGGAAGCCGCCGTAGTCGTAGACCATCGGCGGATGGGGGTTCGCCTGCACGGTGAAGGCGGGGCGCTCCCAGTGGGCCGAGACCATCAGGATGGCGCGCGGCCGGCGGCCGATCTGGCGCGGCATGTCGGCCAGCGCGGCCTCCAGTTGCGCGTAGGTGTCGCCCATCTCGGCCTTCATCCAGGGCCAGGGGCCGCCGCCGTGGGAAATGAAGTAGGTCGGGAGCCGGTTCGTCGTCGTGGTCATCGCATGGGTCCTCGTGGCATGAATGTAAGGATTGCCCAGGCGGAAATCGATGGCGCTACATTCAATGGTCGATTTCTCCTGGAGAAAGCATCGCCATGGACCGCCTGACCAGCCTGCGCCTGTTCCGCGAGGTGGTGGAAGCCGGCAGTTTCGCCCGCGCCGCCGAGGCGATGGGCCTGTCGGCGCCCATGGCGAGCAAGCACGTGGCGCAACTGGAGCGCCGCCTGGGCGTGCGCCTGCTCAACCGCTCCAGCCGTCACCTGAGCCTGACCGAGGCCGGCCGCGCCTGGTACGAGCAGAGCAGCCAGGCGCTGGACCTGCTGGACGCCGCCGAGGCCGCGCTGGGCAGCCGCGCCGACGCCACCCCGCGCGGCCTGCTGAAGGTGAGCGCGCCGGTGTGGTGCGCCACGCCGCGCATCGCCCGCCTGCTGGCCGACTACCGGGCGCAGTGCCCCGAAGTGCTGGTCGACATGCACCTGGCCAACCGCCGGGTCGACCTGGTGGCCGACGGCTTCGACCTGGCGCTGCGCGCCACGCAGGAGCCCTCGCCGGCGCTGATCGCGCGGCCGCTGTGCCCGGTGCCCTTCCACCTCGTCGCCGCGCCCGGCTACCTGCGGCGCGCCGGCGCGCCGCAGGCGCCGGCCGACCTGGCGCGGCTGGCCGCCATCGTGCCCAGCTACGTCAACCTGGAGGGCCTGAGCCTGCGCGGCCCCGGCGGGCGCCAGGCGGCGCTGCGGCTGGCGCCCGCGCTGCGCTCGGACGACACCACGCTCACGCTGCACGCGGTGCGCGCCGGCATGGGGATGGCCTACCTGCCCGGCTGGCTGGTCGACGAGGACCTGGCCGCCGGCACCCTGGCAGAGCTGCTGCCGGCCTGGCGGGCGCCGGCCAACACGCTGTTCGCCGTCTACACCAGCCGCCAGTACATGGCGCCCAAGCTGCGCAGCTTCATCGACTTCCTGGCGGCGCGGCTGGCCGCGTGAGAACCCGCGACGGCGGCGCGGTCTTCCCGCACCGCGGCCGCCCGGCGGCGCACACTGAAGGCGCGCGTGGACGAGAGACCCTTCGGACACGGCGTCGGAGAAACAGGCAGCAGCCTCCGTGAGGCCACCTCCCGTGGCCTCGGTGCATTGCGAAGGGGATGCCCGCCGCAAAGCCAGCAGGCTGTCACCCAGGACCCGGCGCACCGGAGATCATCCGCCAGCGTGAAAGGGCGCCCGAACGGCGCCCTTTCTCATGTCCGTCCCCGGCAGGATCCCGGCCGCGCCGCTACAGTGGCGCGCTTTGCCCCGGGAGACACCGCGCCTTGCCGTTCCGCTTCTTCGAAAAGCTGCTTTCCCCCTACCCGCCCGCCGAGCCGGCGCTGCCGCCCAAGGGGTTCTTCGCCTTCCTGTGGGCCTGCACCGAGGGCACGCGCGGCGCCGTGGCCTGGATGGCGCTGCTGACGGCCGTCATGTCGGCCTTCGAGGCGCTGCTGTTCGGCCTGCTGGGCCGGGTGGTGGACTGGCTGGCCGGCGTGGCGCCCGGGCGCCTGTGGGCTGAGCGCGGCACGCCGCTCGCGTGGCTGGCGGTGGCGCTGGCCGCCAGCATCGTGGTGGTGGCGCTGCAGACCATCGTCAAGCACCAGGTGCTGGCGATCAACCTGCCGATGCGCCTGCGCTGGAACTTCCACCGCCTGATGCTGGGCCAGAGCATGGCCTTCTACCAGGACGAGTTCGCCGGCCGCATCACCACCAAGGTGATGCAGACCGCGCTGGCGGTGCGCGACACGTTGTTCGTGCTGGCCGACGTGCTGGTGGCGATGGCGACCTACGTGGCCACCATCGTGGTGCTGGCGGGCGTGTTCGCGGGCGCGCTGGTGTGGCCCTTCCTGGGCTGGCTGGCGCTCTACCTGCTGGCGATGTGGTATTTCGTGCCGCGCCTGGGGCGCATCGGCAAGGCGCAGGCCGACGCGCGCTCGGTGATGGTGGGCCGCGTGACCGACGCCTACACCAACATCGCCACCGTCAAGCTGTTCTCGCACACGCACCGCGAGGCCGCCTTCGCCCGCGCCGCGATGCAGGACTTCGCCCGCACCGGCTACGCGCAGATGCGCCTGGTCAGCGCCTTCGAGATCGTCAACCACGCCCTGGCGATGGGCCTGGTGGCAGGCATGGCGGGCGCAGCCCTGTGGATGTGGGACCACGGCGCCGTCGGCGTCGGCGCCGTGGCCGCCGCCACGGCGATGGCGCTGCGGCTGCAGGGCATGTCGCACTGGATCATGTGGGAGACCACCAGCCTGTTCGAGAGCGTGGGCACGGTGCAGGACGGCATCAACACGCTGAGCCGGCCGCGTGCGGTGGTGGATGCACAGGATGCGAAGCCGCTGGCCGTCACGCAGGGCGAGGTGCGCTTCGACGACGTCACGTTCAGGTACGGCGAGGGCAAGCCGCCCGTCATCGACCGCCTGAGCCTGACCGTGCGGCCGGGCGAGCGCATCGGGCTGGTCGGCCGCTCCGGCGCGGGCAAGTCCACCCTGGTGAACCTGCTGCTGCGCTTCCACGACATCGAGTCGGGCCGCGTGCTGATCGACGGGCAGGACATCGCCCACGCGACGCAGGACTCGCTGCGCGCCCACATCGGCATGGTCACGCAGGACACCAGCCTGCTGCACCGCTCGCTGGCCGACAACATCGCCTACGGCCGGCCCGACGCGACGGAGGTGCAGATCCGCGCCGCCGCCGAGCGCGCCGAGGCCAGCGGCTTCATCGACCAGCTCACCGACCTGCACGGCCGGCGCGGGCTGGCGGCGCACGTGGGCGAGCGCGGCGTCAAGCTCTCGGGCGGGCAGCGCCAGCGCATCGCCATCGCGCGGGTGATGCTCAAGGACGCGCCCATCCTGCTGCTGGACGAGGCCACCAGCGCGCTCGACTCCGAGGTGGAAGCGGCCATCCAGCAGAGCCTGAACACGCTGATGCAGGGCAAGACCGTGATCGCCATCGCGCACCGCCTCTCGACCATCGCCGCGATGGACCGCCTGATCGTGCTGGACGCCGGCCGCGTGGTGGAGGAAGGCACGCACCGCGAGCTGCTGGCGCAGGGCGGCCTGTACGCGCGGCTGTGGGCGCACCAGAGCGGGGGCTTCCTGGGCGAGGAATGAGCCCGAGGCCATCCTGATGCGCGCACCACGCCTCGTCCCCGACATCGCCGACGCGCTCGACGACGACCCGCAGCGCGATGCCCGCGTGCAGGCCCGGGTGCGCGAGCGCCAGGCCGACGAGGTGCTGGCCTACCTGCACCGCCTGCCCTGGTCGTACCCGGGCTACCTGATGCTGGCGGCGGTGGCCTACCAGCACGGCCTGCGCCTGTCGCCGGCGGTGTGGCTGGTCCTGGTCGCGCTGCTCACCGCCCATCGCTGGCGGCAGGCCCGGCAGGCTGCGCGGCTCGCACCGGCAGGGCGCGCCCAGGCGCTGCCGGGGCTGCTACGCGGCTTCTGGCTGTCGGGGCTCGTCATCGCCGGCATCGTGCCCTTCGTCTTCGCGCAGCCGGGCACCGACTTCGCGCCGCAGGCGGTGACGGGCATCCTGATGCTGGTCCTGGCCGTCGGCGCCGACGGCGTGGCCGGCTCGGCGCGCGGCTTCGCCGGCATGGCGATCCCGCCCACGCTGGCCCTGTCGGCCGCCTGGCTGCTGCGCGGCACGCCGCTGGACGCGCTGATCGCCCTGGGCCCCTGGCTCGTCTTCCTCCTGCTGCTGTCCGGCGTGCGCGACCGCGCCCGCACCATGCGGGCGCTGATGCGGGTGGTCGACGCCAACGCGCAGCTCTCGCAGGTGGCGCGCGAGGAGCGCGACCGCGCCCGCGAGGCCAGCGCCGCCAAGACGCGCTTCCTCGCCTCGGCCAGCCACGACCTGCGCCAGCCGCTGCATGCCATCGGCCTGTTCGGCGCGGCGCTGGAGCATGAGCTGGCGGGCCACGCTGCCCAGGCCAACGCGCGGCGCCTGATGGGCGCCGTGCGCACGCTGACCGGCTCGCTGGACGCGATGCTCGACATCTCGCAGCTCGACGCCGGCGTGGTGCGCCCCGACCGCCGGCCGCTCGCGCTGCAGCCGCTGCTGGCGCAGTTGCTCGACGTGTTCGAGCCGCAGGCTCATCGCCGCGGGCTGCAGCTGCGCATCCACCCCAGCACGCTGTGGGTCGACAGCGACGCGCTGCTGCTGCAGCGCCTGCTGGGCAACCTGGTGGACAACGCGCTCAAGTACACGCGCCGCGGCGGCGTGGTGGTGCGCGCCCGGGCGCGCGGCGACCAGGTGTGGATCGACGTGCGCGACACCGGCATCGGCATCGCGCCGGCCCTGCAGGCGCGCGTGTTCGAGGAGTTCTACCAGGCCGGCAACCCGGAGCGCGACCGCGCGCACGGCCTCGGCGTGGGCCTGTCGATCGTGCGGCGCCTGTCGCAGTTGCTGGACCACCCGATCACCCTGCGCTCGCGCGAGGGCCGCGGCAGCGGCTTCCGGGTTGTGCTGCCGGCGGCCGCGCCGCAGGATGCCGCATCGCCTCCCGCGCCGGCGCCCTCTCCTGCTCCGCGCACGAACCTGCCGCGCCGGGTGCTGGTGCTCGACGACGACGCCGATGCCCGCGGCGCCATGCTGGAACTGCTGGTCGCCTTCGGCATTCCGGCCGAAGGAACCCACGACGAAAGCCACGCCCTGGCCGCCTGGCAGCAGGCGCACCAGGCCGGGCGGCCCTTCGAGGCCGTGCTGTGCGACTGGCGCCTGGCCGGCGGTGCCGACGGGCTGGCGGCCGCGCAGCGCCTGCGCGACGCGGGCGGCGGCGGGGTGCTGGTGCTCATGGTCACCGGCGAAACCGATCCGGCCCAGTTGCAGCGTCTGCACGCCAGCGGCCTGCCGGTGCTGTTCAAGCCGGTGGAGGCGCGGCGGCTGATGGCCGCGCTGGCCGGCGCACCGCAGAATGCGGACCGATGAAGACCCTGCTGATCGTCTACCACAGCCTCACCGGCGGCACGCAGCAGATGGCCGAGGCCGCCGCGGAAGCGGCCCGGGCGCAGGAGGGCGTGGCAGTGCGTCTGCAGCGCGCGGTGGACACCGGCCCGGACGACCTGCTGGCCGCCGACGGCTACCTCTTCGGCACGCCGGAAAACCTGGCCTCGATGGCCGGGCTGATGAAGGACTTCTTCGACCGCTGCTACTACCCGGTGCTGGGCCGGCTCAACGGCCGTCCCTACGCCGCCATGATCTGCGCCGGCAGTGACGGCCAGAACGCGCTGCGCCAACTGGACCGCATCGCCACCGGCTGGCGCCTGCGCACCGTGGCGCCGGGGCTGATCGTGTGCACCCACGCGCAGACGCCGGAGCGCATCTTCGCGCCCAAGCAGATCGGTGCCGAGGACCGCGCGCGCTGCGCCGAACTGGGCGGCGCGCTGGCGGCCGGGCTGGCGCTGGGCGTGTTCTGAACCGGTCGGTCCTCAATCCCAGTCGTCGCCGGCGGAGCGCAGCATGCCGGCCACGCTCACGGCCAGCATCACCAGCCCGCTGACCATCACCACGGCGCTCTTCTGGCCGGGCCGCATGCCGGAATCCCACCAGTAGGAAAAGCCGCCGAGCAGCGCCAGCACCACGCCCAGCGCCTGGAACAGGTAAAGCAGGATGGCGCGCGGTACGCCCTCGCGCCAGGCAAAGGCATTGGCGCATGCCGCCGTGGCCAACAACACGGTCAGCGTCTTGAAGCTCATCCGATCCCTCCCTGGAAACAGGCCGCCTGGGCCTTTCAAATTCTATGGTCCAATTTTGGGTTCCGCGCCCTGGCCGCCCGGCCCTGCCGGGTGCCCCGGGCGCGCCCGGACCGCATCCTTCCAGAGCACCATGAGCACCATCCTCCAATCCCTCCCCACCGGCCAGAAGGTCGGCATCGCCTTCTCCGGCGGCCTGGACACCAGCGCCGCGCTGCTGTGGATGAAGAAGAAGGGCGCCCAGCCCTACGCCTACACCGCCAACCTGGGCCAGCCCGACGAGCCCGACTACGACGAGATCCCGCGCAAGGCGCTGGCCTACGGCGCCGAGAAGGCCCGCCTGGTGGACTGCCGCCAGCAGCTGGTGGCCGAGGGCATCGCCGCGCTGCAGGCCAACGCCTTCCACGTCTCCACCGGCGGCGTGACCTACTTCAACACCACGCCGCTGGGCCGCGCCGTCACCGGCACCATGCTGGTGGCCGCCATGAAAGAGGACGACGTCAACATCTGGGGCGACGGCAGCACCTTCAAGGGCAACGACATCGAGCGCTTCTACCGCTACGGCCTGCTGACCAACCCCGGCCTGAAGATCTACAAGCCCTGGCTGGACCAGACCTTCATCGACGAGCTGGGCGGGCGCAAGGAGATGAGCGAGTTCCTCATCGCCAACGGCTTCGACTACAAGATGTCGGTCGAGAAGGCCTATTCCACCGACTCCAACATGCTCGGCGCCACGCACGAGGCCAAGGACCTGGAGCACCTGAACAGCGGCATCCGCATCGTCAACCCGATCATGGGCGTGGCCTTCTGGAAGCCCGAGGTGGAGGTCAAGCCCGAGGAGGTGCGCGTGCGCTTCGAGGAAGGCCGCCCGGTCGCCCTCAACGGCAAGCGCTTCGACGACCTGGTCGCGCTGATGGAAGAGGCCAACCGCATCGGCGGCCGCCACGGCCTGGGCATGAGCGACCAGATCGAGAACCGCATCATCGAGGCCAAGAGCCGCGGCATCTACGAGGCCCCCGGCATGGCGCTGCTGCACATCGCCTACGAGCGGCTGGTCACCGGCATCCACAACGAGGACACGATCGAGCAGTACCGCATCAACGGCCTGCGCCTGGGCCGCCTGCTCTACCAGGGCCGCTGGTTCGACCCGCAGGCCATCATGCTGCGCGAGACGGCGCAGCGCTGGGTGGCGCGCGCCATCACTGGCGAGGTGACGCTGGAACTGCGCCGCGGCAACGACTACTCGCTCCTCGACACCGAGTCGCCCAACCTCACCTATGCGCCCGAGCGCCTGAGCATGGAGAAGGTGGAAGACGCGCCCTTCAGCCCCGCCGACCGCATCGGCCAGCTGACCATGCGCAACCTCGACATCGTCGACACCCGCGCCAAGCTGGCGACCTACGTGCAGGCCGGCCTGCTGGCCAAGCCGGAGGGCACCGAGCTGCCGCAGATCAAGGACGCGTCGCGCAAGTGAAACGGACGGCTTGCGTGCCAAGCCGACGGAAAGAAAGGGCGGCCCGCGAGGCCGCCTTTTTCTTTGCCGCGGCGACCGTCGCCAACGTGCGCGTCCCACGGCCGCCGCGCGGCTAGATGTGAAGTGTCAACAGGTTCTTTCGAGGAATCGATAGACGGGTGATTGGAGCAGCCAAGTTGATACTGTGGTGGGGGCGGTGCCAGTTGTAGAAGTGATTCCACAAGGACAAGGCCGCACGGCGCTGGTCTGAGTTGGCGTAGGCGTGGCCGTAGGCCCACTCGCGCAGGGCGGACTGGATGAAGCGCTCGGCCTTGCCATTGGTCTGGGGTCGGTAGGCCCGGGTGAACTTCTGGGTGATGCCCATCTCCAGGCAAGCCTGGCTGAACAGGCCCGAGCGAAA
>NZ_JQKD01000059.1 GCF_000745855.1 Xenophilus azovorans DSM 13620 | reverse complement strand
GCTTCGACAGGCTTGTATGGTTTTGCCACCGCAACAACCATTGGAGAAAGGGCAAGGCGCCGGGGTGGAGGGACATCGACAGGCCTGGGCGATGTAGAGGCATCGACCCACCCACTGAGCAACGTCCCACCCTTGCACCGAGCGTCGATAAGGAACCCGGCGCCGCCTTGGCGAGCGCCGATGCCTGCAAGCTGACGCCGTTGCACGAGCCCCGCCCCGGCCTTTGCATTGTCACCATGCATCCCAGGCTGACAAGCCAGACGATCTGGCATCTTGGGGCCGATGTGGCCAGCACCCACCTGGACATTGCCGTGCACGGCGACAAGGCCGGCGTGCGGCGCATCGCCAACAACGCCCCGGCCATCGCGCAATGGCTGGCGCAGGTACCGCCGGGCTCGTGCCTGGCCATGGAGTCCACCGGCCGCTACCACCTGCTGCTGGCGCGCCTGGCCCACGCTCAGGGGCTGCAGGTGCATGTGCTCAATCCGCGGGATGTGAGCCACTACGCGCGAGGCGTGGGCCAGCGCGGCAAGACCGACCGGCTCGATGCGCAGGTGATTGCCCGCTACCTGGCCCATGAGCACGCGCAGTTGCGCAGCTGGCAGCCCGTGCCCCCGGCGCTGGCCGAACTGGACAGCCTGCTGCGCCGACGAGCGGCGCTGGTGCGTCACCAGGGCGCGCTGCGCCAGAGCATGGGCGAGGACCCGGTGACCCGGGCGTTGCTGCCCCAGGTGATGCTGCCCCTGACACAGGTACTGCAGACGTTGGACAAGCGCATCGCCCAGGTGGCCCAAGGCATCCAGGGCGCGCAGCAGGCGCTGGGCAGCATCACCTCGGTGCCGGGCGTGGGGGCGCTCAGCGGCGCGGCCCTGCTCGTGCTGTTCACACGCCTGGCTCAGGCGAGCGCTGACGCGGTGGTGGCCTTCACCGGGCTGGATCCGCGCCCGATGGACTCGGGCCACAAGCGGGGTGTGCGCAGGCTGTCCAAGCGCGGGCCGGCCGAGCTGCGGCGGCTGATGTTCAATGCGGCGATGTCCGCGTCCCGAACGGCGGCCTGGCGCGAGGTCTATGCGCGCGAGATCGCCAAGGGCTTGCCGCGCACGGCAGCCCTGGTGGTGCTGGCCCGCAAGCTCGTGCGTGTGGCCTTCAGCCTGTTCAAAAACCGCGCAACCTTCGATCCGACTCTCCACCAGGCGGTCAAGATCGCTTGACGCGGACCATAGAACCTCAGCCTGAACGGTTGCTGGGGGTCATGAGGTCTTGCGCCGCCTTCAGAACCCCGCCAGCACCGCCTTGCCGCGCGAACGGTGGCTTTCCACCAGCGCATGCGCGCGGCGCAGGTTGGCGGCGTTGATCGTGCCGAAGTGCTCGTTCGCCGTGGTGCGCAGCGTGCCGGCATCCACCAGCGCCGCCACACGCTCCAGCAGCTCGTGCTGGCGGACCATGTCCGGCGTCTTGAACACCGGGCGGGTGAACATCGACTCCCAGTGCAGCGACAGGCTCTTGGACTTGAGCGCCCGCGCGTCCAGCGCGGCGGGGTCGTCGATCAGCGCCAGCCTGCCCTGCGGCCGCAGCGCGCCGACGATCTGCGCGAAGTGGCTGTCGGTGTGCGTCAGGCTGGCCACCAGGTCCACCTGCGGCCGCCCGATGGCTTCCAGCCCGCCGCCCAGCGGCCTGCCGTGGTCGATGACGTGGTGCGCGCCGAGCGAGCGCACCCAGTCGGCCGTCTCGGGCCGCGAGGCGGTGCCGATCACCGTGAGCTTCGTCAGTTGCCGCGCCAACTGCGTGAGCATCGAGCCGACGCCGCCGGCCGCGCCGACGACGAGCAGGCACTGGCCCTCGCCGCTGCCCTCGGGCACGCCGAGCCGGTCGAAGAGCAGTTCCCATGCCGTGATGGAGGTCAGCGGCAGTGCGGCGGCCTGCGCGGCGTCCAGCGTCTTCGGCCGGTGGCCGGCGATGCGCTCGTCGACCAGGTGGTATTCGCTGTCGGTGCCGGGCCGGTCGATGGCGCCGGCGTAGAACACCTCGTCGCCGGGCTTGAACAGCGTGACCTCGCTGCCCACGGCATGCACCGTGCCGGCGGCGTCCCAGCCCAGCACGCGCGGCGCGGTGACGGGCGCGTTGGCGCGCACCTTGGTGTCCACCGGGTTGACCGAGACGGCCCGCACCTGCACCAGCAGGTCGCGCGGGCCGGGCAGCGGCATGGGCAGGTCGATGTCGACCAGCGACTCGGGGTCGCCGATGGGCAGGCCGTGGCGGGTGTAGGCGATGGCTTTCATGAAGGCTCCTGGGAAGGCCGAAGAAAAGAGGAATGGCCTCGATGGTGGCGCCGGATCGCTTTCCCGGAAAGATGCAGAATCGGGCAAAACTTTCACTGGAATCGTGAAGATGATCCGCTCCGACGACCTGGTCTTCTTCGTGCGCTCCGCGGCGCTGGGCGGCTTCTCCGAGGCGGCACGCGAGGCCGACCTGCTGCCCGGCCAGGTCAGCGCCGCCATCCAGCGGCTGGAGCGCGAGCTGGGCATCCGCCTGTTCGCCCGCTCCACGCGCAGCCTGCGCCTCACGGCCGAGGGCGAGCGCTACCTGCCGCATGCGCAAGCCGCATTGGCCAGCCTGCGCGCCGGCCGCGAGCAGCTGCGCGGCGACGGCGGCGAACTCGCCGGCGTGCTGCAGGTGGCACTGCCGTCGGACCTCGGCCGCAACGTGCTGCTGCCCTGGCTGGCCGCCTTCCGCCGGCAGCACCCGAAGCTGGTGCTGCGCCTGTTCTTCTCCGACCGCGTGACGGACGTGTTCCGCGAGCCGGTGGACGTGGCGGTGCGCTACAACCCGCCGGCCGACGCGAGCTTCGTCGCGCTGCCGCTGGCGCCGCACAACCGGCGCGTGCTGGTCGCGTCGCCGGGATACGTCGAGCGCCGGGGCCGGCCGGCCACGCTGGAGGCGCTGACGCAGCACGACGGCTTGTCCATCGCGCTGGGCGGCCGCATCCACGAGCGCTGGACCTTCTTCGAAGGCGAGCAGCGCCGAGCCGTCACCGTGCGCAGCCCGATCCAGTGCGACGACGGCGAGGTGGCGCATCGGCTGGCGCTGGACGGCGAGGGCATCGCCTACAAGTCCTGGCTGGACGTGGGCGAGGACGTGCGCGCCGGCCACCTGGTGCAACTGCTGCCCCAACTGGCCGGGGAGCCGGCGCCGCTGCACCTGGTGTGCCCGCACCGCGGGCAGTATTCGCCGGCGGTGCAGCAGCTGCACCAGCTGCTGCGCCAGCGCTGCGAGGCGCTGGCCGCCAGCCTGCCGGCGCCACGCCGCGCCGGCACGACTTCGCCGCGGCCGCGACAATCGAAAGCCACGACACCCGCACATCGCAAGGAGACCCGTCCATGAGCAGCAAGACCCCCATCGGCATGATCGGCATCGGCCTGATGGGCCATGGCATCGCCACCAACCTCGTCAAGCACGGCCACCCGCTCACGGTGCTGGAGCATCCAGGCAACCAGCCGCTGGATGCGCTCAAGGCGGCCGGCGCGAAGAGCGTCGCCAGCATCGCCGAACTGACGGCCGCGGCGGAGGTGATCGTCCTGTGCGTCACCGGCTCGCCGCAGGTGGAGGCGGTGCTGCTGGGCGACGGCGGCGTGCTCGCCTCGCTCAAGCCGGGCACGGTGGTCATCGACTGCTCCACCGCCATTCCCTCTTCCACGCTGCGCGTGGCCGAGGCCGTGCAGCGGGCAGGCGGCCGCTTCCTCGACGCGCCGATGACGCGCACGCCCAAGGAGGCGGCCGAGGGGCGGCTGAACCTGCTGGTGGGCGGCGATGCGGCGCTGTTCGCGCAGTGCCGGCCGATCCTCGCCTGCTTCGCCGAGAACATCACGCACACCGGCGCCGTGGGCACCGGCCACGGCATGAAGCTGCTGCACAACTACGTGTCGCTGGGCACGGTGGCGCTGATCGCCGAGGCGGCGGCCTGCGCGCAGCGCTCGGGCGTGCAGCCCGAGGTGTTCGTCGATGTACTGGCCAAGGGCGGCGGGGGCGGCGTGGCGCTGGAGCGCCTCAAGCCCTTCATCACGCGCAAGGATGCGAACTCGCTGCGCTTCGCGATGAGCAACGCGCAGAAGGACCTGGGCTACTACGCCGAGATGGCCGGTGACATCGGCGCGGCGCAGGCGATCGCCGATGCGGTGCTGGCGACGTACGCCGGGGCAGTGGAGCAGGGTGGGCCGCAGCGTTACGTGCCGGAGTTGGTGGAATTGCTGGCGAAGAAATGAGCCTTCGTAGGGATCGGAAAAGCCGTTCGCACTGAGCTTGGCCTGTCCTGAGCTTGTCGAAGGGTCGAAGTGCCGTACCCGGCTTCGACAAGCTCAGCCTGAACGGGTGCGATTGATCGAACGCGATCGGCATCACGCTGCGGCGCGCACGGCCTCGGCGATCTCGCGCAGCTCGGGCGTGATGCCGATGCCGGCGGCTTCGCCCAGGTCGATGCAGCCTTCGCCGTCGATGCGCTGCAGTGCCGGGGCCAGCGCGGTGCGCAAAGGGTTGTCGTTGGCGTCCACCTCCAGCAGCCCGTCGCCGCCCGCCGCGGCCAGCAGGTGCGCCGAGGCCAGCAGCCCGATGCCCGCGCCCAGGTAGTGCGGGCAGTAGCGCAGGCCGGCGGCCTGCGCACGGCGGATCGCCGGCCAGCAGCCGGAGATGCCGCCCCACTTGGCCGCGTCGGGCTGCAGCACCGACAGCACGTCCGCGCGCAATGCGGCATCGAAGGCCTCGGCGCCGGCGATGTTCTCGCCGCCGGCCAGCGGGATGGTGGTGGCGGCCTTCAGCGCGCGCCATTCGTCCCAGGGCCGGTCGGCGCGCAGCGGCTCTTCCAGCCAGCGCAGGCGGTACGGTTCCAGCCGCGGCGCCATGTGCTGTGCCTCGTCCAGCGTCCAGCCCTGGTTGGCATCCGCCATCAGTTCCGCGTCCTCGCCCAGCGCCTGCCGCATCGCGTCGAGGTTGGCGAGGTCTCGCTCGGGCCCGAAGCCGATCTTGAGCTTGAAGGCGCGGTAGCCCTCATCGCGCCGGCGCAGGGCCATGCGCTCCGGCTGGTCGGGGTTGATGCCGCTGGCGTACACCGGCACCCGGCCGCGCACGCCGCCCAGGTGGCGCCACAGCGGCTGGCCGGCGCGGCGCGCGCTCAGGTCCCACAGCGCGAGGTCGATGCCGGCGAGCGTCTGCGCGATCGGGCCGGGTTCGCCGGACTGGATCGCCAGCACGGCGGTGCGTTCGGTGAGCATGCGCCACGCATCGGCCGGGCCCTCGAAGTGCCGCCCGGCCAGCAGCGGCGCTGCCACCGTCTCCAGCAGCCGCGCGCGGTGCTCGGCGCCGCAGGCGGGGAAGTTGCACCAGATCTCGCCCCAGCCGGCGGCGCCGTCCTCGTCCTCCACGCGCACGAACACGGCCGGCCGGTCGTGCATCACGCCGAAGGAGGTGCGCACCGGCGTCTTCACCGGGTAGCGGAAGACGTGCGCCTCGACGCGGGCGACGGCGATCGGCGTGGCGGGCAGGGCGAAGTCGTCGGTCATTGGAGGACCTTCGCCCTGGCGGGCTGAGGTGCGAGCCCCCTTCGGAGCGGCCGGGCGGGGGCTCATGGCTTGAGGTTCATCTCGACGTGGATGGCGTCGCCGCGGTAGGTGACTTCGCCCAGGTAGATCACGCGGCCGGTCTCGTCGCGGAACACGCGCCGCACCTCGGCCACCGGCGCGTTGACCGGCACGCCCAGCAGGCGGGCCACTTCCAGGTCGGCCGTGCCGATGGTCAGCACCTGGTGCGCGTGGGCGATGGTCACGCTCTTCATCGAGGTCAGGATCGGGATCACCGTCTCGTCGCGGAAGCGCTTCGGGCTGCGGCGGAAGATGCGCTCGTCCAGGTGGATGTTGATCACGCAGTAGGGCTGGCCGTCGCGCGAGTGCACGCGCCGCATGAAGACGTAGCGCTCGGCCGGCGTGCCTTCGTCGGGGCGCAGCGCGGGGGCGGCGGTCGATTCGTCGATGTTGACGATCTGCGGCTCGGTGTCGCGGTACATGCGCGCCAGCGCGTCGAGCGTGGTCACCACGCTCAGCCAGCGCTCGTTGGCGGGCCTGCCGGTGACGAAGGTGCCGCGGCCCTGCTGCGGCGACACCAGAGCGTCGCGCGCCAGCAGCTCGATGGCCTGGCGCATGGTGACGCGCGCCACGCCGAACTCGGCGCCCAGTTCTTCCAGCGAGGGCAGGCGATGACCCTGGGGCCACAGCCCGCGCGCGATGCGCTGGCGCAGCACGTCGGCCACCTGCAGGTAGCGCGGAATGGGGCTGTCGGAGAAGGGGGGCGTGTTCACGAGACGGTGCAGGTTATTTGTATATATCTAAACGTCTGGTCTATAGTACGACCAAACCATCCGGGCAACCACCCCCTGCTCGAACACAGTTCCCATTGGAGACGTCTTCCATGCCGAGCCGGCCGGCCGCCTTGCGCATCCTCCTGATTCTCGCCCCCTGGGCGCTGCTGCTCCTGCTGTGGTACGGGGTGCGCGCGAGCGGCCTGGTCAACCCGGCGCTGGTGCCGGCGCCGCACCAGGTGGCGGCCAAGTTCGCCGAACTGGCCCGCGGCCGCCTGCCGGGCGACGTGTGGATGTCCACCCAGCGCGTGTTCATCGGGGTGACGCTGGGCACGCTGCTGGCGGTGCCGGTGGGCTTCTGCCTGGGCTGGTACAAGGGGCTGCGCAGCTTCGTCGACCCGGTGATCAACTTCTTCCGCGCGCTGCCGCCGATCGCGCTCATCCCACTGGTGATCGTGTACTTCGGCATCGGCGAGGCGGCCAAGACGGTGATCCTGTTCTACGCCTCCTTCTTCGCCGGCGTGATCGTGATGTACGAGGGCATCGCGCAGATCAGCCCGATCTTCGTGCGCGTGGCGCGCACCCTGGGCGCCAACGATTTCGAGATCTTCGCCAAGGTGATCGTGCCGCTGACGGTGCCGCACATCCTCACGGCGGTGCGCGTGGCGCTGGGCGTGGCCTGGGCCACGCTGGTGGCCTCGGAGCTGATCGCCGCGCAGCAGGGCCTGGGCGCGCTGATCCAGGACGCCTCGTCCTTCTTCCAGCTCGACATCATCTACGTGGGCATCATCTGCATCGGCTTCATCGCGCTGGTCATGGACCTGCTGCTGCGCGCGCTGAGCCGCCGCCTGGTGGCCTGGCAGGACCGCATCGCATGAACACCGCGACCTCGACCGACGCGCCGGTGCGCGTCTCCTTCCGCGACGTGATGGTGGAGTTCCCCACTGCGCAGGGCCCGATGCGGGTGCTGGACGGCGTCTCGCTGGACATCCGCCAGGGCGAGTTCGTCTCCGTCATCGGCCCCTCGGGCTGCGGCAAGACGACGCTGATGAACATCCTGGGCGGCTTCGTGCAGCCCACCGCCGGCCAGGTGCTGCTGGACGGCAGGCCGGTCCAGGGGCCGGGCCCCGACCGCGGCGTGATCTTCCAGGAGTACGGCGTCTTCCCCTGGCTCACCGTGCGGCAGAACATCGCCTTCGGCCTGAACCTGGCGGGCAACAAGGTGCCGAAGTCCGAGCACAAGGGCATCGTCGAGCGCTACATGGGCCTGATGGGCCTCTCGGACTTCGCCGGCCACTTCCCCAAGCACCTCTCGGGCGGCATGCGCCAGCGCCTGGCCATCGCCCGCGCCTACGCGGTGCGCCCGCAGTTCCTGCTGATGGACGAGCCCTTCGGCGCGCTCGATGCGCAGACGCGCAGCGCCATGCAGGACCTGCTGCTGCAGGTGCTGCAGACCGAGGGCAAGACGGTGATGCTGATCACGCACTCGGTGGACGAGGCGATCTACCTGTCCTCGCGCATCGTGGTGGTGACGGCGCGGCCGGCGCGCATCCGCACCGTGATCGACGTGCCCTTCGGCTACCCGCGCGCCGAGAACGTGCACGAGGACCCGCGCTTCGCCGCCCTGCGCGCGCAGATCCGCGAACTCGTCATGCAGGAGTACGCGGCGCAGGCGCGCCAGGCCGTGCGCCTGTCGGATTGACCGATGCACCCGATTTCAAACAGGAGACACCTCATGCCCATCCAGCGCAGAAGCTTCATCCGCCACACCGCCGCGGCCACGGCCGCCCTCGGCATCGGGCTGCCCGCCCTCGCGCAGTCGCGCACCAAGGTCAAGGTCGGCTACCTGCACACGCCGGCCGTGGACGGCCAGATGTGGCTCGGCATCCAGTCCGGCAGCTTCGCCAAGCAGGGCCTGGAGCTGGAGCCGGTGCTCTTCACCACCGGGCTGGAGCTCTTCCAGGCCATGATCGGCGGCAGCCTGGACGTGCTGGCCACCGGCGCCGTGCTGTCCAACTTCCCGGCGCGCGGGCAGGGCAAGGTCTTCCTGATCAACGACATCGAGTACGCCACGGCGCAGCTCTGGGTGCGCGGCGATGCCGGCATCAACAGCATCGCGGACCTCAAGGGCAAGCAGATCTCCACCACCACCGGCACCACGGCGCACGTGTTCCTCGACCGGGCGCTGCGTTCGGCCGGGCTGGACCCGGCCAAGGACGTGCGCCTGGTCAACCAGCGCATGTCGGAGGCTGTGACCTCGCTGATCTCCGGCGCGGTGCCGGCGGTGGCGTTGTGGGCCCCCTTCGACTCGGTGGTGCGCGGCAAGCTGCCCGGCGCGCGCAAGATCGTCGATGCCTCGGCCTTCTTCCCGCAGGCCGCCATCGTCGGCGGCTGGGCGGCGCGCAACGACTACTACGAGAAGAACAAGGCGGTGCTCTCCAAGCTCATCGCCGGCTGGCTGCCGGCCAACGAGCAGATCGTCGCCAACCCCGACGCCGCGGCCGAGCAGTTGCAGAAGACGCAGTACAAGGAGGTGCCGCTGGCCGAGTTCAAGGAGCAGTTCAAGGCCTCCAAGTACTACTCGGCCGCCGAATGGCGCGCGAAGTACGCCGACGGCACCGTCACCGGCTGGCTGCAGCAGGTGACGGACTTCTTCGTCCAGACGGCGAACATCCCCAATGCACTGAAGGCGCAGCAGTACTTCGATCCGTCGCTGTTCACCGGGCAGGTGAAGGCATGAAGCGGCGGACCTTTGCCGGCTGGGCGGCCGCCGCGGCCTGGCTCGGCGCATCGCGGTCGATGGCCGCGGGCTACCCGGAGCGGGCCGTGCGCGTGGTCGTGGCCTGGCCGGGCGGCGGCCTGGTGGACATCCCGGCCCGGCTGGCGGCCGAGCACCTGCAGAAGACGATGGGCCAGCCCTTCGTGGTCGACAACAAGCCGGGCGCCGGCGGCAACCTCGGTGCCGACGTGGTCGCGAAGGCGCCGGCCGACGGGTACACGCTGCTGGTGACGACGAGCGCCATCGCCATCAACCGCGCGCTGGGCATGCCCATGCCCTTCGACCTGTTCAAGGACTTCGAGCCCGTGGCCTCCCTGGCGCATGCGCCGCTGATCCTCGTGACGCATCCGGGGCTGGGCGTCGATTCGGTCGACGCGCTGATCCGCATGGCGCGCGCCAGGCCGGGGCAGCTCAGCTACGCCTCGGCGGGCAACGGCAGCCCGGGCCACCTCGCCGGCGAATGGTTCAAGTCGGCGGCGAAGATCCAGGCGGTGCACGTGCCGTACAAGGGCGCGCCGCCGGCCATGGTCGACCAGGTCGCCGGCCGCGTGGACTACCACTTCGCCAACGCGGCGGTGGCGCTGCCCCAGATCCAGGCCGGCAAGCTGCGGCCGCTCGCCGTCGCCAGCACGAAGCGCCTGAAGCTGCTGCCCGACGTGCCGACCATGATCGAGTCCGGCGTGCCGGACTTCGACGCCGACCAGTGGATCGGGATGCTGGCGCCGCGCGGAACGCCCCGGCCGATCGTGGATGCGCTGGCCGCCGAGATCGGGCGCGGCTTCGCCGGCGCCGCGGTCGAGGCGAACTTCGGGCGCAGCGGCCTGTCCGTGGCCGCGGCGCAGGACCCGGAGCGCTTCGCGCAGGAGATGCGCGCGGACGCCCAGCGCTGGGAGCGCGTCGTGCGGCAGGCCGGCATCAAGGCCGAGTGACCATGAAAACCATCTTCGTCCTCTTCGATTCCCTGGTCCGCAACGCGCTCGGCTGCTATGGCGGCAGCGCGATCCCCACGCCCTCGTTCTCGCGCTTCGCCGAGCGGTCCGTCGTCTTCGACACGCACTTCGTCGGCAGCCTGCCCTGCATGCCCGCGCGGCGCGAGATGCACACCGGGCGCCTGAACTTCCTGCACCGCAGCTGGGGGCCGCTGGAGCCCTTCGACCAGTCCTTCGCGGCGCTGCTGACGCAGACCGGCGTGCACACCCACCTGGTCTCCGACCACTACCACTACTGGGAGGACGGGGGCGCCACCTACCACAACCGTTACAGCACCTGGGAGTTCGTGCGCGGGCAGGAGTGGGACAAGTGGAAGGCGATGGTGCAGCCGCCGCTGGAGCGCTTCCGCACGCAATACCACGCCATGCAGCAGCCTGCCGGCCCGTCCGACGGCCGCCTGCAGGCGATGGTCAACCGGGAGTTCATGCGCGACGAGGCGGACTACTGCTGCCCCCGCACCTTCGCGGCCGGCTTCGAGTTCCTCGACGCCAACCGCGACGCCGACAACTGGCTGCTGCACCTGGAGTGCTTCGACCCGCACGAGCCCTTCCACGCGCCGCGGCGCTTCCGCGAGGCCTTCCCCACGGGCTACAGCGGCCCCATCCTCGACTGGCCGCGCTACAAGCGCTGCGCGGAGTCGCCGGAGGAGATCGCCGAGCTGCGCGCCAACTACGCCGCGCTGATCAGCATGTGCGACGCGTACTTCGGGCGCCTGCTCGACTACATGGACCGGCACGACATGTGGAAGGACACGGCGCTCGTGCTGACCACCGACCACGGCTTCCTGCTCGCCGAGCACGACTGGTGGGGCAAGAACCGCATGCCCTTCTTCAACGAGATCGCGCACATCCCGCTGATGATCCACCACCCGGCGCACGCGTCGAAGGCCGGCCAGCGGCGCCGGGCGCTCACGCAGACCGTCGACCTGATGCCGACGCTGCTGTCGATGCACGGCGTGGCCGCGCCCGCGACCTGCGAGGGCCACGACCTGCTGCCGCTGCTCGACGGCGACGGCCGGCTGCGCGACGTGGCGCTCTACGGGATGTTCGGCGCCGGCACCAACGCGACCGACGGCCGCTACACCTACTTCCTCTACCCCGAGGACATGACGCGGCAGATGCTGTACGAGTACACGCTGATGCCGATGCACCTGAAGTCGATGTTCCACGTCGACGAACTGCGCGGCGCGCAACTGTCGCCGCCGTTCTCCTTCACGCAGGGCGTTCCCGTGCTGAAGGTGCCGGCGCGGCGCAACGACAAGGGCCAGCCGACCGGGCACCAGGGGCAGGGCGGGGGCTACGAGGACACCACCACCGTGCTCTATGACCTGCAGGACGACTACGAGCAGGCGCGGCCCTTCCGCGATGCGCAGATCGAGGCGCGCCTGCAGGCGGCGATGGCCGAGGTGATGCGCCGCAACGACGCGCCGCCGGAGGCCTTCACCCGCCTGGGCCTGCCGCAGCCATGAGCCCCCGCCCGGCCGTTCCGAAGGGGGCCCGCACCGCAGCCCGTCAGGGCGAAGGTAGTCCAATGAGCACCGCCCGGCCGTTCCGAAGGTGCTCGCACCCGCAGTGCGAAGCACGGAGGGTAGTCCAGTGAGTGGTGTGGACCACATCATCGTCGGCGCCGGCTCGGCCGGCTGCGTGCTGGCCAACCGGCTCAGCGCCGCCGGCCGCCGCGTGCTGCTGCTGGAAGCCGGCGGCGCGGGCGGGCACTTCTGGCTCAGGCTGCCGGTGGGCTACTTCCGCTCGATCTACGACCCGCGCTTCTCCTGGCAGTTCGAGGTCGAGCCGCAGTCCGAGACGGCCAACCGCAGCATCGTCTGGCCGCGCGGCCGGGTGCTGGGCGGTTCCAGCGCGATCAACGGGCTGATCTACATCCGCGGGCAGCACGCCGACTTCGACGACTGGGCGCGCGCCGGCGCCGAGGGCTGGGGCTACCGCGACGTGCTGCCCTTCTTCCGCAAGTCGGAGCGCTACGCGGGCGGCGAGAGCGAGTACCACGGCGGATCGGGCGAGCTGTGCGTCTCGGACCTGCGCAACGACCATCCCTACTGCACGGCGTGGCTGGAGGCCGGCGCGCAGGCGGGCTACCCGGCCAGCGACGACTTCAACGGCGCGCGCGACGAGGGCCTGGGCACCTACCAGCTCACGCTGCGCGGCCACTGGCGCTGCGACGCGGCCACCGCCTTCCTCAAGCCGGCGCTGGCGCGGCCGAACTTGCAGGTGAAGACCGGCGTGCACGTGACGCGGGTGATCGTCGAGGGCGGCCGCGCCACCGGCGTGGAATGGATCGAGGGCGGGCAACTGCACCGCGCTGCGGCCGAGGGCGACGTGATCCTCGCCGCCGGCGCACTGCAGAGCCCGCAGGTGCTGCAGCTCTCCGGCATCGGCCCGGCCGACGCACTGCGCCGCCACGGCATCGCGGTGCAGGTGGATGCGCCCGAGGTCGGTGCCAACCTGCAGGACCACTACCAGGCCCGCGTGATCGTCAAGCTGCGCGAGCGCATGTCGCTGAACGACCAGGTGCGCAGCCCGCTGGGCCTGGCGCGCATGGGGGCGCAGTGGCTGTTCGGCCAGCGCGGCCCGCTCACCGTGGGCGCCGGGCAGGTCGGCGGCATGGTGCGCACGGCGGTCGCCAAGGACGCGCGCGCCGACGTGCTGTTCAACGTGATGCCGCTGTCGGTGGACAAGCCGGGCGATGCGCTGCACGGCTTCTCGGGCTTCTCGGCGTCGGCCGCGCAGTGCCGTCCGGAATCGCGCGGCACGGTCTCGCTGCGCTCGGCCGATCCGCTGGCGCCGCCGCGCATCGTCGCCAACTACCTCACCGAGCCGCACGACATCCGCGTGCTGGTCGAGGGCCTGAAGATCCTGCGCGAGATCTACGCGCAGCCGGCCTTCCGCGACCTGGTCACCGGCGTCGAGTACCTGCCGGGCAACGATCTGCGCGCCGACGAGGCGCTGGCGCAGTTCGCACGCGCCAAGGGCGGCACGGTGTTCCACCCGGTCGGCACCTGCCGCATGGGCGGCGACGCGCGCTCGGTGGTGGACGCGGATCTGCGCGTGCGCGGCGTCGATGGGCTGCGCGTGATCGACGCATCGGTGATGCCGACCATGACCTCGGCCAACACCAACGCGGCGGCGATCCTGATCGGCGAGAAGGGCGCCGACCTCGTGCTGCGCGGCTGAGGGGCCGCTGTCAGTTGGTCTGGGCCAACTGTTCGAGGATGGCCGGATTCTCGAGGGTGGAGGTGTCCTGCGTGATCGCCTCGCCCTTGGCGATGGAGCGCAAGAGGCGCCGCATGATCTTGCCGCTGCGCGTCTTGGGCAGGTTGTCGCCGAAGCGGATGTCCTTGGGCTTGGCGATCGGGCCGATCTCCTTGGCCACCCAGTTGCGCAGCTCGTTGGCGATGGCCTTGGCTTCCTCGCCGGTCGGGCGCGGACGCTTGAGCACGACGAAGGCGCAGATCGCCTCGCCGGTGGTGTCGTCGGGGCGGCCGACCACCGCGGCCTCGGCCACCAGGTCGGTCTTGGCGACCAGGGCGGATTCGATCTCCATCGTGCCCATGCGGTGGCCGCTGACGTTCAGCACGTCGTCGATGCGGCCGGTGATGGTGAAGTAGCCCGTCTTCGCGTCGCGGATCGCGCCGTCGCCGGCCAGGTAGTAGCGGCCCTGGAACTCCTCGGGGAAGTAGCCCTTCCTGAACCGTTCCGGGTTGCCCCAGATGGTGCGGATCATCGCGGGCCACGGCCGCTTGACCACCAGGATGCCGCCCTGGCCCCAGGGCAGTTCGTTGCCCGTCTCGTCCACCACCGCGGTGGCGATGCCGGGAAAGGGCAGGGTGCACGAGCCCGGCACCAGCGCCGTGGCGCCCGGCAGCGGCGTGATCATGTGCGCGCCGGTCTCGGTCTGCCAGAAGGTGTCGACGATCGGGCAGCGGCCGCCGCCCACGTGCTGGTGGTACCACGCCCAGGCGGCCGGGTTGATCGGCTCGCCCACCGAGCCGAGGATGCGCAGGCTCGACAGGTCGTACTGCTTCGGGTGCGCCGCCTCGTCGGCCTCGGCCGCCTTGATCAGCGAGCGGATGGCGGTGGGCGCGGTGTAGAACACCGTCACGCCATGGTCCTGGATCATCTTCCAGAAGCGCCCGGCGTCCGGGTACGTGGGCACGCCCTCGAAGACGATCTGCGTCGCGCCCAGCGCCAGCGGGCCGTAGGCGATGTAGGTGTGGCCCGTCACCCAGCCGATGTCGGCGGTGCACCAGAACACGTCCTCGGGCTTCAGGTCGAAGGTCCAGGCGCAGCTCAGCGCGGCCTGCAGCAGGTAGCCGCCGGTGGCGTGCTGCACGCCCTTGGGCGTGCCGGTGGAGCCGGAGGTGTAGAGCAGGAAGAGCGGGTGCTCCGCCTCCACCCACTCGGGTTCGCACTGCCCGCTCTGGCCGTCGGCCAGCTCGGCCAGCCACAGGTCGCGCGGCGCCTGGAAGGGCACCGCCGCGCCGGTGCGCCGCGCCACCAGCACGTGGCGCACGCTGGCGCAGCCGCCCTGGGCCAGCGCCTCGTCGACGATGGCCTTCAGCGGCAGCTGCTTGCCGCCGCGCACCTGCTGGTCGGCGGTGATGACGATGCTGGCGCCGGTGTCGGCGATGCGGTCGCGCAGCGCGTGGGCCGAGAAGCCGCCGAACACCACCGAGTGGATGGCGCCGATGCGCGCGCAGGCCTGCATGGCGGCCACGCCGTCGACCGACATCGCCATGTAGATCACCACCCGGTCGCCCTTCTTCACGCCCAGCGACTTCAGGGCGTTGGCGATGCGGTTCACGCGCGCCAGCAGCTCGCGGTAGCTGACGCGGGTGACGGCGCCGTCGTCGGCCTCGAAGACGATGGCCGTCTTGTCGCCCAGGCCGCGCTCGATGTTGCGCTCCAGGCAGTTCCAGCTCGCGTTGAGCGTGCCGTCGTTGAACCACTCGAAGAAGGGCGCGCGGCTGTCGTCCAGCACGCGGGTGAAGGGCTGCTTCCAGCCGACGAACTCGCGCGCCAGCCGGCCCCAGAAGGCCTGCGGGTCGGCGTCGGCCTCGGCCGCCAGGGCGTCGTAGGCGGCGCGGCCGGCCACGCGGGCGGTGCGGGCCAGTTCGGCCGGCGGGTCGTACGTGCGTTGGGTCGGGAGGGTGTCGCTCATGGTCTGTCTCCGGGGGTGGATGGGGCTCACTCGATGGCGCGGGCCGACTGCACGCGCTCGCGCAGCACGAACTTCTGGATCTTGCCGGTGGAGGTCTTGGGCAGCTCGCCGAACACGATGCGCTTGGGCAGCTTGAACCGCGCCAGCAGCGGCCGGCAGAAGTCCAGCAGCTCGGCCTCGTCCACGCTCGCGCCGGGCTTGAGTTCGACGAAGGCGCAGGGCACCTCGCCCCACTTCTCGTCGGGCAGCGCGACCACGGCGGCGGTCATCACGGCGGGGTGGTGGTGCAGCGCGTCCTCCACCTCGATGGAGGAGATGTTTTCGCCGCCGGAGATGATCACGTCCTTGCTGCGGTCGGTGATCTTCACGTAGCCGTCCGGGTGCAGCACGCCCAGGTCGCCGGTGTGGAACCAGCCGCCGGCGAAGGCTTCCTCGGTGGCCGTCGGGTTCTTCAGGTAGCCCTTCATCACCGCGTTGCCGCGGAAGAAGATCTCGCCGATGGTCTCGCCGTCGGCGGGCACCGGGCGCAGGGTCTGCGGGTCCAGCACCGTCACCGCTTCCTGCAGCGGGTAGGGCACGCCCTGGCGGCCGTTCATGCGGGCGCGCTCCACCGGCGGCAGGTCCTGCCACTCGGGCTTCTTGGCGCACACGGCGGAGGGGCCGTACACCTCCGTCAGTCCGTAGACGTGCGTGATGGCGATGCCCGCGGCCTCGCAGCCCTCGATCACCGCTGCGGGCGGCGCGGCGCCGGCCACCAGGCCCTGCACGGTGTGGCCGATGCCCTCGCGCAGCGCGGGCGGCGCGGCGATCAGCAGGCTGTAGACGATGGGCGCGCCGCACAGGTGCGTGATGCGGTGCTCGCGGATGAGCGGGAAGATGAGGGCCGGGTCCACCTTGCGCAGGCACACGCTGGTGCAGGCCATCAGCGCCGTGGTCCAGGGGAAGCACCAGCCGTTGCAGTGGAACATGGGCAGCGTCCACAGGTAGACGGCGCCGTCGGGCAGGTTCCAGGCCAGCGCGTTGCTGGCGGCGTTGAGGTACGCGCCCCGGTGGTGCGTGACGACGCCCTTGGGGTTGCCGGTGGTGCCGCTGGTGTAGTTGAGGGCGATGGCGTTCCACTCGTCCGAAGGCGGCTGCCAGTCGAACGCCGGGTCGCCCTGCGCGAGGAAGTCCTCGTAGCCGATCTCGCCCAGCCGCGCGCCCTCGGGGGCGGTGTCGTCCTCCACCTCGATCACCAGCGGCCGGTGCGCGCCCAGCGCGCTCAGCGCCTGGCCGACCGCGCCGGCGTACTCGCGGTCGGTCAGCAGCACCTTGGCCTCGCCGTGCTGCAGCATGAAGGCGATGGCCTGCGCGTCCAGCCGGGTGTTCAGGGTGTTGAGCACGGCGCCCGTCATCGGCACGCCGAAGTGCGCCTCGTACATGGCGGGCACGTTGGGCAGCATGCAGGCCACGGTGTCGCCCGGGCCCACGCCGTGCGCCGCCAGCGCGCCGGCCAGGCGGCGGCAGCGGGCGTAGGTCTCTGCCCAGCTCTGGCGGCGCCCGCCGTAGACCAGCGCGGTGCGTTGCGGATGCACGTGCGCCGCCCGCGCGATGAACGACAGCGGCGTCAGCGCCACGAAGTTGGCCGGGTTGCGGTCCAGCCCCAGGTCGTACGGATTGATGCGCGTCAAATTTGTCTCCTGCACCGTTGTGCCGACAATGGATGGCGCGAGGATGGCGTACGAAGATTGCAGGAGAGGCACCTGAATATGACGAATGTTTGCAACCTCGCCGGACAGGACGCGGCCGGCGCCCCCGCGCCGCTGGAGCGCTACCTGACGCTGCAGACCGGCCTGGACATGCTGGAGCAGGGCCTGTCGATCTTCGATGCCGACCTGCGCCTGGTGGCCTGGAACCGCGCCTACGTGAAGCTGCTGGACTTCCCGGAGGAGATGGCCTGGCTGGGCGCACCCTTCCGCAGCTTCATCGAGTACAACGCCCGCCGCGGCGACTACGGCCCGGGCGACCCGGAGCAGCAGGTGGCCGAGCGCATCGCCGCCGCGCGCACCTTCACGCCGCACGACATCGAGCGCGTGCGGCCCGACGGCACGGTGCTGCGCATCCGCGGCCAGCCGGTGCCGGGCCACGGCTTCGTGACGCTGTACTCCGACGTGACCGAGCGCCGCCGCGCCGAGGCCACCATCCGCCGCCAGAACGCCGAGCTGGAAAGCCGCGTCGCCGAGCGCACCGCCGAGCTGCAGCAGAGCGAGGAGCGGGTGCGGCTCGTCATGGACTCCATCCCCGCGCTGGTGGCGTACTTCGACCGCCAGCGCGTGTACCGCTACCTCAACCGCGGCTACCGCGACTGGTTCGGCGTGGACACCGCCCGGCCCGAGACGGTGAGCGCACGCCGCTTCCTGGGCGAGGAGGTGTACGCCATCGTGCGCCCGCACGTGCGGCGCGCGATGGCCGGCCAGGCGCAGAGCTTCACCTACGAGCTGGGCACGCGGGGCGGCGAGCGGCGCATCGTGCGCACCTCCTTCGCGCCCGAGATCGCCGAGGACGGCAGCGTGGCCGGCTGCTTCGAGCTGACCTTCGACATCACCGAGCAGCGCCGCGCGCAGGCGCTGGTGGCGCGCGCGCAGAAGCTCGAATCGCTGGGCCACCTCACCGGCGGGCTGGCGCACGACTTCAACAACATCCTGACGGTGGTGATCGGCAACCTCGACGCGCTGGCCCAGGCCCGCCCGCAGGACGAGGCCGTGCCGGAATACGTGCAGCCCGCGCTGGACGCCGCGCGCCGCGGCGCCGAGCTGGTGCGCGCGCTGCTGAGCTTCGCGCGGCGCCAGCCGCTGCAGGCGGCCTCGGTGCACGTCGGCGCGCTGGTCGACACCGTGGCCCGGCTGGTGCGCCACTCGCTGCCCGAGACGCTGACGCTCGCGGTGGACGCCGCACCGGCGCCGCTGTGGACCTGGATCGACGCCACGCTGCTGGAGCAGGCGCTGATCAACCTCGTGCTCAACGCGCGCGACGCCACCGGGCCGCTGGGCCGCATCACCCTGCGCGCCCGCGCCGCGCACCTGGACGCCGCGCACGCCACGCCGCTGCAGATGTCGCCCGGCGACTGCGTGCGCATCGAGGTGGAGGACGACGGCGCCGGCATGGACGCCGCGACCGTGGCGCGCGTCTTCGAGCCCTTCTTCACCACCAAGCAGCCCGGCAGCGGCACCGGCCTGGGCATGTCGGTGGTGTACGGCTTCATCCGCCAGTCGGGTGGCGCCATCGACCTGCGCAGCGCGCCGGGGCAGGGCACCACCGTCACGCTGTGGCTGCCGGCCACCGAGCCGCCGGCGGCCGAGGGCGCCGGGCGCGAGGCGGGCGCCGCCGCGCCCGCCGTGCAGCAGGGCCTGGCCCTGCTGGTGGACGACGACGCCCAGGTGCGCCGCGTGATCCGCCGCAGCCTGCTGGAGCTGGGCTACGCCGTGCTGGAGGCCGACGGCGGCGCCGAGGCGCTGCAGTTGCTGCAGCACACGCCCGGCATCGCGCTGGTGCTGTCCGACGTGGCGATGCCCGGCCGCATCGACGGCGTGGCGGTGGCCCATGCGGCGCGCGGCGGCGTGCCGGGCCCGGCCGTGGTGCTGATGAGCGGCAACGCGCCCGACGACATCGCGCGGCCGGCCGGCGTGCCGCTGCTGACCAAGCCATTCACCGCCGAGCAGCTCGCCCGCGCGATCGAGGAAGGGAGACCGCGATGAACCACCCCCACGGCACGCCGGCCGGCGGCACCACGCACCGCGCCGCCGGCGCCGACGACAGCAGCCCGCCCGCCCTGGTCTACGTGATCGAGGACGACCCGGCGGTGGCGAAGCTGGTGCTTTCCACGCTCCAGGAGTTCGGCTTCGCCTGCGAGGCCTTCGGCAGCGGCGCCGCCGTGCTGCGCCGGCTGCAGGTGGAAAAGCCCGACCTGTGCATCATCGACCTGGGCCTGCCCGACATAGACGGGCTGGACCTGATGCGCCGCATCACCGCCGCCGGCAACGCGGGCGTGCTCATCCTCACCGGCCGCGGCCACCCGGCCGACCGCGTGATGGGCCTGGAACTGGGCGGCGACGACTACGTGACCAAGCCCTTCGAGTCGCGCGAGCTGGTGGCGCGGGTGCGCAGCATCCTGCGTCGGCGGGCGCTGGCCTCGGGCCAGGCGCCGGGGCAGCGGCGCTACGCCAGCTTCAACGGCTGGCGCATCGACTGCGCCGCCAACGTGCTGCGCGCGCCCGACGGCACCGAGCACCTGCTGGGCACCGCCGAGACGCAGGTGCTGCGCTGCTTCGTCGAGCGGCCGCACCAGATCCTCACGCGCGAGCAGCTCATGGGCGCGCGCGACCTGCTGCCCACCGACCGCAGCATCGACGTGCGCATCTCGCGCCTGCGCAAGAAGATCGAGGCCGACCCGCACGCGCCCGCGATCATCAAGACGGTCTACGGCGCCGGCTACCTCTTCGCCGCCAACGTCACCTGGGAATAGGCGCCGCGAGGGGCCTGCGCGGGCGCGCGCCGTCAGTTCCGCGAAAGCCTTGTCACACGAGTGTTCGCGCCGTGTGACGAATGATTGCATCGCGCCCACGGGGCTGGCGGGGCACCGAAGAATGCGCCCGCAGGCTCATTCCAGATGCCAGGAGACCCCTCATGAGCGACCCGGTCACGGAGCGCATCCGCTCCCATCCCAAATACCTCGAGCTTCGGCGCAAGCGCAACCGCTTCGGCATCGTGCTCACGGTGCTGATGCTGCTCGTGTACTACGGCTACATCGCGCTGATCGCCTTCGACAAGCCCTTCCTCGCCCGGCCCATCGGCGCGGGCGTCACCACGCTGGGCATCCCGATCGGGCTGGGCGTGATCGTCTTCACCATCCTCATCACGCTGCTGTACATCCGCCGCGCCAACGGCGAGTTCGACCGCCTGACGGCCGAGATCCTGAAGGAGGCGACGAAATGAGCCGCAGCCGCTTCGCTTCGCTGGCCTCCCGCGCGGCCGCCGGCGCGCTGGCCCTCGCCGCCGGGCTGGCCCATGCCGCCGGCGGCGACGTCGGCCAGGCCGCCAAGCAGCCCACCAACTGGATCGCCATCGGCATGTTCACCGTGTTCGTGGTGGCAACGCTCTACATCACCAAGTGGGCCGCGCGGCGTACCCGCTCGGCGGCCGACTTCTACACCGCCGGCGGCGGCATCACCGGCTTCCAGAACGGGCTGGCCATCGCGGGCGACTACATGTCGGCCGCGTCCTTCCTCGGCATCTCGGCCGCGGTCATGGCCACCGGCTACGACGGGCTGATCTACTCCATCGGCTTCCTGGTCGGCTGGCCGGTGCTCACCTTCCTGATGGCCGAGCGGCTGCGCAACCTGGGCAAGTTCACCTTCGCCGACGTGGCCGGCTACCGCTTCAGCCCGGGGCCGATCCGCGCCTTCGCCGCCAGCGGCACGCTGGTGGTGGTGGCCTTCTACCTCATCGCGCAGATGGTCGGCGCGGGCCAGCTCATCAAGCTGCTGTTCGGGCTGGACTACTGGGTGGCGGTGGTCATCGTCGGCGCGCTGATGATGATCTACGTGCTCTTCGGCGGCATGACGGCCACCACCTGGGTGCAGATCATCAAGGCCTGCCTGCTGCTGGCCGGCGTGACCTTCATGGCCATCATGGTGCTGGCGGCCTTCCACTTCAGCCCCGAGGCGCTGTTCGCCAAGTCGGTCGAGGTGCGCACGCAGATCGCGGCCAACGGCGGCAAGGGCGCCGAGGAGGCGCGCGCCATCGGCCTGAGCATCATGGGGCCGGGCGGCTTCGTGAAGGACCCGGTCTCCGCCATCAGCTTCGGCATGGCGCTGATGTTCGGCACGGCCGGGCTGCCGCACATCCTGATGCGCTTCTTCACCGTGCCGGACGCGAAAGAGGCGCGCAAGTCGGTCGGCTGGGCGACGGTGTGGATCGGCTACTTCTACCTGCTGATCTTCATCATTGGCTTCGGCGCCATCACGCTGGTGCTGACGAATCCGGAGTTCGCCGACACGGCGACGGGCGTGATCCACGGCGGCGCCGGCGCCACCAACATGGCGGCCGTGCTGGTGGCCAAGGCGGTGGGCGGCAACGTGTTCTACGGCTTCATCTCGGCGGTGGCCTTCGCCACCATCCTGGCGGTGGTGGCCGGCCTCACGCTGTCGGGCGCCTCGGCCGTCTCGCACGACCTGTACGCCACGCTCGTCAAGAAGGGCCGGGCCGACAGCAAGGCGGAACTGAAGGTCTCGCGCATGACCACCCTCGCGCTGGGCGTGGTGGCCGTGCTGCTGGGCATCGCCTTCGAGAAGCAGAACATCGCCTTCATGGTCTCGCTGGCCTTCGCGGTGGCGGCGTCGGCCAACTTCCCGGTGCTGTTCATGAGCGTGCTGTGGAAGGACTGCACCACCCGTGGCGCCGTCATCGGCGGCACGCTGGGCCTGGTCGCCTCGGTGGGGCTGACCATCGTCTCGCCCTCGGTGTGGGAAGCCACGCTGGGCTACCCCAAGGGCTCGGCGCTGTTCCCCTACGCCTCGCCGGCGCTGTTCTCGATGGTGATCGGCTTCGCGGGCATCTGGATCTTCAGCCTGCTCGACCGCAGCCGGCAGGCCGCCGCCGAGCGCGCCGCCTTCCCGGCGCAGCAGGTGCGGTCGGAGACGGGGCTGGGCGCCTCGGGCGCGTCGGGGCATTGAGGCGGCCGGCGCCTGCCGGCGCGATGATGGCGGGCTCCCAGAATTGCCCATCGCCTCTTTGCACCATGGTCCCACGAACAGCCTCGAACCAGGCCCGTCCCGCATCGCCGCCCGCATGGGCGGTTTTCGCCATCTTCCTGCGGCTCGGCCTCACCTCGTTCGGCGGGCCGGTGGCCCACCTCGGCTACTTTCGCAACGAATTCGTCGAGCGCCGGCAGTGGATGGATGACGCGACGTTCACGGACGTGGTCGCGCTCTGCCAGTTCCTGCCCGGACCTGCCAGCAGCCAGGTGGGCATCGTGATCGGAATGCTCCGTGCCGGATGGGCCGGGTCGATCGCGGCGTGGCTGGGCTTCACGCTGCCTTCGGCGCTGCTGCTCGTCGCGTTCGGCTATGGCGTCTCGCATTTCGGGGCCCTGGCCGCGTCGGGCGCCGTCCATGGATTGAAGGTGGTTGCCGTGGCGGTCGTCGCGCAGGCGGTGTGGGGGATGGCCAGGAGTCTCTGTCCCGACAGGACCCGCGCCGCGATCGCGATCGCAGCCGCCTTGTCGACCCTCGCGCTTCCCACGGCAGCCGGACAGATCGGAACCATCTTCGCATCGGCAGCGATCGGCCTGCTGTTTCTCAGGCTGCCGGGCGAGCCGGCCACGCACTCGGCGCTGACGGGCGTCACGCGCCGCGCCGGCGGCCTGTCGCTGCTGGTGTTCGCGCTGCTGCTCGGCGGCCTCCTGATCGCCAGCCGGTGGACGGGATCGCCGCTGCTGGCCCTCGTCGAGGGCTTCTACCGCTCGGGCGCCCTGGTCTTCGGGGGCGGCCACGTCGTGCTGCCGCTGCTGCAGGCGGTCGTGGTGCCCTCGGGGGCCCTGGGGAATGCAGAGTTCCTGGCGGGCTACGGGGTGGCGCAGGCGGTTCCCGGCCCGCTGTTCACTTTCGCGGCCTTCCTCGGCACAGCCATGGAGACCGAGGTGCGGGGATGGGTCGGAGGCATGGTGTTCCTCGTCGCCATCTTCCTGCCCGCCTATCTCCTGGTGGTCGGCGCGCTGCCGTTCTGGGATGCGCTTCGCCGGCGGCCCAGGGTACGCACCGCCATGGCCGGCGTGAGCGCAGGCATGGTGGGCATTCTCCTGTCGGCGCTGTACGACCCCATATGGACCAGCGCCATCCACACGCGAGCGGACTTCGGCCTGGCGCTCGCCGCGTTCGGGCTGCTTGTCCAGGGGCGGCTTTCACCCTTCATCGTCGTCGTCTTCGCCGCCTTGGGCGGCTGGGCGCTGGCGCTCCTGTAGCGGCCGCCTGCGCAGGCCGGCCCTGCCGTCACCGCATCGTCGAGCGGCCCCGCCTCACGGCGGCAGGACCAGCGGCCCGCAGTTCTCGTCGGCCACGAACACCGCCGCCAGCCGCGCGGGGCGCACCGGGTCGGGGTTCTCGGCGAACAGGTGGAGCGTGCCGGGCGGCTCGAAGAAGGTCTCGCCGACGCGGTAGTCGCCCGGCGGGCTGCCGGCCAGCTGCGAGCGGATGGTCCCCTCGAGGATGATGGCCGTGACCGACCCCGGATGGCGGTGGGCCGGCGAGTAGGCCATCGGCGGGAAGTCCACGAGCATCGTCGTGACGGACTTGCCGGGCACGTTCGGCAGCGGCTCGCACGAGATCACCTTCGGCGAGGTCGCGGGCCGCGCAGCGGCGGGCGAGCCCGCAGGCGCCGGCGCCGACGCGAACATGGGCCGGCTCATCGTGCTGCACAGGTCGTTGAACCAGGCTACCGCCTCCTGCCTGCCGCCGTGCGGCAGCAGCGCCCAGCCGGCCGCCAGCGCGAAGGCCGTCGCGGCCATGCCGGCGGCGATCTTCTGGCGGTGCGCGGGCGCCAGGGCGCGCATCGCCTTCATGGCCGCGCCGGCGGCCGGCATCGCGGATGTCTTCTCGTTCATGTCTCTGGTCTCCTTCTTGTTCGCCGGCCGCGGAGCAAGCCGGGCCGACGGTGTCGAGACTAGGCGATCGATGTCTCATGCCATAGTGCCAAGAATTGAAATAATGACTGGACCATGAACAATCCCGCCGGGCATTCGCCGGCGCCTTTGCCGGCGCTCGAGCGCGACGTTTCGACGCCGCTGCATCGCCAGATCTACCTGCGCTTTCGCACCGCCATCGAGCAGGGCGTGCTCAAGCCCGGCGAGCGCGTGGCCTCGGCCCGTTCGCTGGCGAGCGCGCTGAACGTCGCGCGCGGCACGGTCGAGGCCGCCTATGGGCAGCTCGCGGGCGAGGGCTACCTCATCGCGCGCGGGCCTGCCGGCACCGTGGTGTCGCCCGCGCTGCCGGCGCGCCTCGTCGAGCCGCGCCGCGCGGCCGCGGGCCATGTGGAACGCGGTGCGGCGCCTGCCGCGCCGGACGTCGCCCGCATGCCGCCGCTGCTGCCGCTGCAGCTCGGCGTGCCGGCCTTCGATGCCTTTCCCCGCAAGCTGTGGGCCCGCCTGGCGGCGCGGCGCATCCGGGCCATCGGCGTGTCCGACATGGACTATGGCGATCCGGCGGGCCACCTGCCGCTGCGCGAGGCCATCGCCGCCTACCTGGGCGTGTCGCGCGGCGTGCCCTGCAGCGCGGCGCAGGTCTTCGTCACCGGCGGCTACCGCGCCTCGCTCGCGCTGGCGGCCCGCGTGCTGCTCGAACCCGGCGCACAGGTGTGGGTCGAGGACCCGGGCTTCCCGCCGACGGGCGGGGTGCTGGGCGATGCGGGCATGCGTCCCGTGGCGGTGCCGGTGGACGCCGAGGGCCTGCGGGTCGACCTGGGCCGGCACAGGGCCGCCGCGGCCCGCATGGCGGTGATCACGCCGTCGCACCAGGCGCCGCTGGGGGTGTCGATGTCGCTGCCGCGGCGCCTCCAGCTGCTCGACTGGGCCTCACGGGCGCGCGCCTGGATCGTCGAGGACGACTACGACGGCGAGTACCACTACGCGAGCGCGCCGCTGCCGGCGCTCAAGAGCCTCGACGGCCACGACCGCGTGCTGTATGCCGGCAGCTTCTCCAAGAGCCTGTATCCGGGGCTGGCGCTGGGCTACCTCGTGGTGCCGCAGCGGCAGTGCCAGGCGTTCGACGCCGCGCTGCGGGCCGGCTCGAACGGCTGCCCGCAGCTCATGCAGGCGATCGTGGCGGACTTCATGCACGAGGGGCACTTCGCGCGCCACCTGCGCAAGATGCGCCTGCTCTATGCGCGCCGCCGCGCCTTCCTGGAGCAGGCCCTGCAGCAGGCCTTCGGCGATGCCGTCGCCGTCGCCCTGCAGGGCGGCGGCATGCACCTGATCGCGCGCTTTCCCGGCGTGCAGGAAGGCGATGCCGCGCTGGCCCGGCGGGCGCAGACGGCGGGGCTGAATGCGCAGGCCCTGTCGGAGCGCTGCGCGTCCGCACGCGAGCAGGGCCTGCTGATGGGCTTCACCAACATCGCCTCGCAGGTGCAGGCGCGCCGCGTCGTGAAGCGGCTGCAGGCGGCGCTCGCGCTCTAGGTGTGAAGGCCCAATAGGTTGTTGCGGGTGTTCACCCGGAGAGGTTTTGAGAGACTGGAAATCGCCAAACCCCCAGTCCACTCAAGTCACCCAACCGGATGAACACCCATAAGAATGCCCGATTGACCTACCTGCGCCGCCTGGAGATGGTCCAAGACATCACAGAACGTGGTGCAAGCGCGTCAGAAGCCGCCTGCCGGCACGGCGTCAGCGCGGTCACAGCCCGCAAATGGCTGGCCCGCTACCTGGCCGACGGCGCCGCCGGCCTGCTGGACAAGTCCTCCCGCCCCGAGCGGTCCCCGCGCAGCATCGAGCCCCACGTGGCGCTGGCCATCGTA
>NZ_JQKD01000058.1 GCF_000745855.1 Xenophilus azovorans DSM 13620 | reverse complement strand
CCAACTTGATGTACAGCTGTACTGCGCGAACTCGATCTTCGTATGAATACATGAACTACCTCCAACGGTAGTCCAAGAAATCCGCCGCACCCCCGATGGGTCAATTTTCGGCCGGCGCCAACAACAAGGGCGCCGGCAAGGGCGCGCTGGTGATCTCGGAGCGCACGCTGCGCGACGCCGCGCACGGCGAACCCTACGCGACGCTGCGCCAGGCGAGCATGTGCCGCGGCGACGGGGGGTTTTCGGGCGGCGGCACGGGAAGCGCGGCGCGGCCCGCCTCGCCGACACCGCCGTATCCCGCCCCCGCGGCAGCGCCCGACCTGAGCATCGACATGCCGACCCATTCCCAGCAGGCCCTGATCTATCGCCTGTCTGGTGACTTGAATCCCCTGCATATCGATCCCGCCGTCGCCCGGCAGGCGGGCTACGGGCGGCCGATCTTCCACGGGCTGGGCTCCTTCGGCATCGCCGGCCATGCGCTGATGGCCGCGCTGTGCGACTACGACCCTGCCCGGGTCCGCACGCTGGCAGCGCGTTTTTCCGCGCCTGTGTTCCCCGGAGAGACGCTCACCATCGACATCTGGCGCGACGCGCAGCCCGGCCGCGCGACCTTCGCCGCGCGCGTCAAGGCGCGCGACGCCGTGGTGATGCGCAACGGCGAGTTCACCTGCGCGCCCTGAGCGCTTCGGCAGGTTCCGGCTGCAGCAAGCCGAGCTGCCGCGCCTTTGCGACGGCGTCGTCGCGGCCATAGACGCCCAGCTTGCCGTAGATGTTCTTCAGGTGCCACTTGACGGTTTCGGGCGTGATGCCCAGCGTCTGGGCTATGCGCTTGTTGGACATGGTCAGCGCGAGCGAGCGCAGGGTCTCCAGCTCGCGCGGGCTGAGCGACTCATGGGCGGTGTCCGCCGCGGGTTCGGCCGCCGCCGCGGGGCCGGAAGAGGCGTGCTGCAGCTTCAGGTAGTCCAGATAGAACGAGGCGCTGGGCGTCAGCACGCCCGCTTCCCGCGCCGCACAGCCGATGTCGAGGATGCCGGCACCGACGTCGAGGATGGCGCGAACCAGGCCGGCCTTGCGCGAGCGCACCAGCAGCGACTCCATCCGGCGATGGGCTTCATCCACGCGCCCGACGCGTTCGAGCAGCAGCACGGTATGGGCATCGAGCTGCAGCAGCTTGCGCTCCTGGCCGGCATAGCCGCCGCTTTGCGCGAGCGAGTGCAGCGTCCGCAGCGCCCGCTCCGGTTCGCCCACGGCCGCCTGCCAGCGGGCTTCGGCCGAAAGCGCCAGCGCCCGCACCTCGCGTCCGGCAGCCGTCGAAGACTCCGGCGGTCGCCGCGCCAGCTGCTTGAGCTGGTCGAGGCTGAGCGCCGCGTCCCGCGCCCGGCCGGCGCGCAGCAGGACCCGAACGCGCTCGGCCAGGGCGTAGCCGCGTGCGCGCACCAACCGTCGCCAGCCGATCTGCTCGTCCAGCAAATCGAGATCGGACAGCGCCTCCTGGAGGTTGCGCTCGAGCAGGCTCAGGCGAATACGCGACAGCGCGGCGCACACCAGCGCCTCCGGCAGCGCCACTCGCTCGATCACGTTGAAGCGTGGCTCCAGGAGGGCCCGCACGCTGTCGAGCTGATTGACCTCGTACAGCACCGCGGCCAGGAAGCTCGCGGCGTTGCAGGCGGCTTCGCTGAACAGGCCCAGCGCGCGGTCAGCCGCGTTGAGCGCCTCGTGCAGCAGCTGCTCGGCCTGCCGCATGTCGCCCTCGCGCAGGTACGAATACCCCACCATGCACCGGCTTTGCAGCGCACCGAAGGCGGAATCCATCAGCGGGATGCCGTCTTCCAGCAGCAGCACCGGCGCATCCAGCAGTGCCCGCGCGGATTCGAAGTGGCCCTGATGGATGCGCAGCCACCCCAGGATGTTGCGCCGCCCGCCCGCCAGGATGGCGTCGTGCGAAGCCGGCAGGCTTTCGAGCGCCGGAATGAGCTGTTCGCCCGCCTGCGTGTCCTCGCACTGGATCGCCAGCGAGCCTTCCAGCAGCGCGAGCTGGCATCGGGCGTCCTGGTCGCCCGGCGCGCTGTTGCGGGCCAGCAGCCCGATGCTGCGGCGGCAGTCCGACAGGCGCCTGTAACACAGCTGCGCCCAAGCCACCCACAGGCGCAGCGAGATGCGTGCGTCCAGCAGCGCCGCCGGCAGCATCTCCACCGCCCTGACCAGCGGCCGCATCTCGCCAGCCAGGAACATGGCGCGTGCATGGCGCTCCACCCAGTCGGCGGCTTCTTCCTCTTCGCCGGCCGCCAGGCAATGGCGCACCGCGTCCACCAGGAACTTTCGCTGCCCCAGCCAGCGGCCCAGCACGGAATGCGTCTGCTGCCGCACGTGTGGCGCAAGGCGCGTGAAGCGCTCGCGCATCACGTCGCGGAACATGGGATGGAAGCGCCACCAGGCCTCTCGTGATCCGGTATCGATCGGCAGCAGGAAGAGGTTGTCCCGCCGCAGCCGGTTCATCAGCGCCAGGCCCGCATCGGCGCCCAGCAGGGTGGCCGCCAGCGCGTCGTTGAAGCGATGGGCGATCGACAAGCGCGCGATCGCGTCGAGCTCTTCCACCGGCACCTGCGACAGCACTTGGCGGTCGAAATAGGAGACGAAGTCGCCAGCGTCTTGCAAAGAAGGGCGATGCGCCGGAAAGGCCGGACCGCCCCGCTCCAGCGAAGCCAGCCGCAGGCCAGCCCCCCAGCCGCCGGTCTGGTCGTAGAGCAGCCGCGTGTCGCGCCGCGCGATGCAGGGATCGCGGGCCTGAAGCAGATGCTCGGCCTCCGAGAAGGTGAAGCGCAGGTCGGCGAAGTCCAGTTCCATCAGCGCGCCCGCCTCGCGCAGCCGCGACAGCGACAGCGGCGGGTCCGTGCGCGACACCAGGACGATGTGCAGATGGGGCGGCGCGAAGTCGATCAGTGTCTGCAGCAGCTCATGCGCCCAGGGATCGGTGACGTGGTGGAAGTCGTCGAAGAACAGCGCCAGTGGACGCCCGTGCCGGATCAGGCCGTTGAGCAGGGGGATTGCCACACTGTCCGCGCCGCGCAGCTCGCCGTCGCGCTCGTGGATCAGCGCGGCCTCGCGCACGATCAGCGGATCGACCTGTGCCAGGCTGGCGAACAGGTTGTCCAGCAGGGTGCCCACGTCTTCGCCGGCGGCGGCCATGCACCAGGCGCAGCCGTGGCCGAAGGGCCTGAGCTGGGCGCGCCACTGCATAGCCAGCGTGGTCTTGCCGCTGCCCGCCGGCCCGCGGATCAGGACACAGGCGGACTGCCTGGCCTGTGCGAGCCGTGCCATCAGACGCGGCCGCTCGATGATGCCGCCTTGGGTTCTTGACGCTTGCATGCTGGTGCCGTTTCGACCTGCTGCTGTCTCCGATGCGCCATAGGTTACTTCAGACGAGGCCCCCCCGAATCGGGGGGTCTACGGATCAAGGCCGCTGCCTACCATGGCGCTCAACCTCAGATCGTTCACGACCCCATGCAGCCCATCGTTCACGTCGCCGGTGTCGGAATGGCACCCTTTCACAAGCCCAGCGCGGCGCCGTCCTACCTGGCGCTGGGCGCCGAGGCGCTGCGCCTGGCGCTGGCTGACGCGGGGCTGTCCTACCCGCAGGTGCAGCAGGCCTTCGCCGGCTACGTCTACGGGGATTCGACCGCCGGACAGCGCGTGCTCTACGGCCACGGCATGACGGGCATTCCGATCGTGAACGTCAACAACAATTGCGCCACCGGCTCGACGGCGCTGTACCTGGCGCGCCAGGCGATCGCCTCGGGCACGGCCGACTGCGTGCTGGCGCTGGGTTTCGAGCAGATGCGCTCCGGCGCCATCGCCAGCGTGTTCGAAGACCGGCCGACGCCCTTCGACCGCTTCAACGAACGGACCGAGGCGCTGGTCGGGCAGCCGCAGCTCCCGCTGGCCATTCGCTATTTCGGCGGTGCCGGACTCGCCCACATGCGGCAGTACGGCACGCGCGTGGAAACCTTCGCCAAGATCCGCGCCAAGGCCAGCCGGCACGCGGCCCGCAACCCGCTCGCCGTGTTCCGCAAGGTGGTGAGCGAGGGTGACGTCATGGCCTCGGAGACGCTGTGGCCCGGCGTCATGACCCGGCTGATGGCCTGCCCGCCCACGTGCGGGGCCGCGGCGGCGCTGCTGTGCTCGGCCGACTTTGCCGCACGCCACGGGCTGAACCGCCAGGTGGCCATCGCCGCGCAAGCGCTGGTGACCGACCGGGAAGACACGTTCGACAGCGACGACATGCGCAAGCTGGTGGGCAGCGGCATGACGCGAGAAGCTGCACGCCAGGTGTACGAGGCCGCGGGCATCGGGCCGGAAGACGTCGACGTGGTCGAGCTGCACGACTGCTTTGCGCACAACGAGCTGATCACCTACGAAGCCCTGGGCCTGTGCGCCGAGGGCGATGGCGAAAAGATGGTGGTCAACGGCGACAACACCTACGGCGGAAAGTACGTGATCAATCCCTCGGGCGGCCTGTTGTCCAAGGGGCACCCGCTGGGCGCCACCGGCATCGCGCAGTGCGTGGAGCTGGTGCAGCAGCTGCGCGCGAATGCCGGCGAGCGGCAGGTGGACCGCGCGCTGGTGGGCCTGCAGCACAACCTCGGCCTGGGCGGCGCCTGCGTGGTCACGGCCTACCGCCGCATGGACGGCTGAGCCTCCGGCGTGCCCGGCCCTCCCTCATCCAGCGACACGCACAGACATGCCTGACTACTTGACCCAGGAACAGCACGGACACGTGCTCGTCCTGACCATGAACGATCCGCAGCGGCGCAATCCGCTGACGGGCAATTCCGCCGTGCAGGAGTTCGTCGAGGTCTGCGCGCGCGTCCAGGCCGGCGGCAGCGTGCGCGCGGTGGTGATCACCGGCGCCGGCAGCGCCTTCAGCGCCGGCGGCGACATTCGCGGCATGCAGCAGCAGGCGGGCGGCGCGGTCCCGGGGCTGGACGTGCGGCGCGGCTACGTCGAAGGCATCCAGCGCCTGCCCCTGGCGCTGGCGGCGCTGGACGTGCCGGTGATCGCCGCCGTCAATGGCGCGGCGATCGGCGCCGGCCTGGACCTGGCATGCGCGTGCGACATGCGCATCGCTTCCGGGCAGGCCCGTTTCGCGGCGAGCTTCGTCAAGCTCGGGCTGGTTCCAGGCGATGGCGGCGCGTGGCTGCTGCAGCGCATCGTCGGCATATCCCGCGCCGCCGAACTCATCTTGAGCGGCGACGCGTTCGACGCCCATCAGGCGCTGGCGTGGGGCCTCGTTTCACAGGTGGTGCCGGCGGCATCGCTGCTGTCCGACGCGCTGGCCCTGGCGCAGCGCATCGCCCAGAATCCGCCGCAGGCCGTGCGGCTGTCCAAGCGGCTGCTGCGCGACGGCATGCACGGCCGGCTCGACGAGTCGCTGCGGGCCGCGGCCTCGCTGCAAGCCCTGCTGCAGCAGACGCCCGATCACCTCGAGGCCATCGCGGCGTTCCTGGAAAAGCGCACGCCCGTCTTCCAGGGCTGACTGGCGAGCGCGCATTTCCCCCCCTTCCGGGCTACCCCCTCCACGCAACGCAAGACCCATGAATATCCAGGACAAGACTTTTCTCGTCACCGGCGGCGCCAGCGGCCTCGGGGCGGCCGCCGCACGCATGCTCACGGCGGCGGGCGCGCGCGTCGTGCTGGCCGACCTCAATGCGGCGGCCGGCGAAGCGCTCGCGGCGGAGTTGGGGCCTCGCGCCCACTTCGCGGCCACCGACGTGACGGACGAGGCCTCGGTCCAGGGCGCCGTCTCGCGGGCCTGCGCCGAAGGAGGCGGCCTGCACGGACTGGTGTGCTGCGCGGGCGTCGCGCCGGGCGAGAAAGTGGTCGGCAGGCAAGGCCCGCACGCGCTCGGCAGTTTCATGCGCGCCGTGCAGATCAACCTGGGCGGCACGTTCAACGCCATCCGCCTGGCCGCCGCCGCGATGCGCGGCAACGCGGCCGACCTGGAAGGCGAGCGCGGGGTGATCGTCTGCACCGCGTCGGTGGCGGCATTCGACGGACAGATCGGCCAGGCCGCCTATGCCGCCTCGAAGGCGGGCGTCGCGGGCATGACGCTGCCAATCGCCCGCGAACTGGCGGCGCACGGCATCCGCGTGATGACCATCGCGCCCGGCATCTTCGAGACACCCATGCTGGCGGGCCTGCCGGCCCAGGTACAGGCGTCGCTGGGGGCGCAGGCGCCCTTTCCCTCGCGGCTCGGCCGGCCGGCGGAATATGCCCAGCTCGTGCGCGCCGTCATCGAGAACACCATGCTCAACGGCGAAACCATCCGGCTGGATGGCGCCATCCGCATGGCGGCGCGATGAGCGGCCTGGCCATGTCCGCCGCGACGGACCCGGTGCTGCTGGCGCTGGAGGGCGGCGTCGCGACGCTGGCCTTCAACCGGCCCCAGGCGCTCAACGCCCTCGACATCCCCACGGCTGCCGCCTTCCTGGCGGCCTGCCGGTCGCTCGCCTCGCTCGATGCGGTGCGCGCCGTGGTGGTGCGGGGGGAGGGCCGCGCCTTCGGCGCCGGCGGCGACCTCACGGCACTGAGGACCGACCCGGCAGCCACGGCGGCGCAGCTGATCGAGAACATGCACCAGGGCATCCGGCTGCTGGCGGCCATGAACGCGCCGGTGATCGCCAGCGTCCACGGCACGGTGGCCGGCGGCAGCCTTAGCCTGATGCTGGCCTGCGACCTGGCGATCGCGGCGGATGGCACGCGCTTCAATCTGGCCTATGCGAACGTGGCGGCCAGCTGCGACGTTTCGGGGTCGTGGAGCCTGCCTCGCGTGGTCGGTCTTCGCCGGGCCATGCAGATCGCCCTGCTCTCGGAAAGCTTCGATGCCGCCCAGGCGCTGCAGTTCGGCCTGGTCAACAGCGTCGTGCCGGCCGACCGGCTGGCGGGCGAGACCGCCGCACTGGCAGGCCGGTTGGCATCCGGGCCCACGCTGGCCTATGGCCGGATGAAGCGGCTCCTGCGCCAGTCCTTCGAGCACGGCTTCGAGGCGCAGCTCGACGCCGAGCGCGACGCCTTCGTCGCCAGCACCGGCACTCAGGACTTCGGCGAGGCCCTGGCCGCCTTCTCCGGGAAGCGCCCACCCCGGTTCCAGGGCCGCTAGGCGCGACCTCCCTGGCCACAAGACATCCACGCACCCGAGGAGACCCTGCGCCATGGCAGGACCATTGACCGGACTGAAGATCGTCGACCTGACCACGGTGCTGATGGGCCCCTTCGCCACGCAGGTGCTGGCGGACATGGGCGCCGACGTGATCAAGGTGGAACCACCCGAAGGCGACGCCGTGCGGCACCTGGGGCCGATGCGCAACCCCGGCATGAGCGCGGGCTTCCTGCACGTCAACCGGAACAAGCGCAGCGTGGTGCTGGACCTCAAGCAGGACGCCGGCCGGGCGCAGCTGCTGGCGCTGGTCGGGACGGCCGACGTCTTCGTCACCAACATCCGGCCCGCCGCCGTGGCGCGGCTGCGTCTGGATCACGAGGCGCTGGCGCGGGCCAACCCCGCGATCATCTCCGTGTCGCTGGTCGGCTACGGACAGGACGGCCCCTACGCGGCCAAGGCGGCCTATGACGACATGATCCAGGCCGCCTGCGCCATCCCCTCGCTGATCGCGCAGGTCAGCGACGGGGTGCCTCGCTACGTGCCATTGGCCATCGTCGACCGCATCGTCGGGCAGGCCGCCGCCACGGCCATCCTGGCGGCCGTGGTGCATCGCATGAAGACGGGCGAAGGCCAGTGTGTCGAGGTGCCGATGTTCGAGACCATGGTGCCTTACGTCATGAGCGAGCACATGAGCGGGCTCACCTATGTCCCGCCGCATGGCGAGCCCGGCTACCGCCGGCTGCTGGCGCCGTCGCGCCAGGCCTACGCGACGCGGGATGGCTTCGTCTGCACCATGCTCTACACCAACCGGCACTGGGCCGACTTCTTCGCCCTCGCGGGGCAGCCCGGACGCTGCGATGCCGACGAGCGGATGCGCACCATCGCCGCGCGCACCCGGCATATCGACGCGCTGTACGCCGAGGTCGCGCAAGTGCTGAAGACCAACACCACGGCCTACTGGATCGACGCGCTGTCGAAGGCCGACATACCCGTGATGCGGCTGCACACGCTGGAGTCGATCATGACCGACCCGCACCTGCGCGCCGTCGGCTTCTTCCGCCAGACGGAGCACCCCAGCGAAGGGACCGTGCTCGACATGGCCCCCATGGGGCGCTGGTCGCGCAGCCAGCCCGATACGCCCCGGCCGGCGCCGCGCCTGGGCGAGCATACGCAGGAGGTACTGGCATCGCTGCGCCCGGAGGCCGACGCAGCGCCGCCGCAATGAACGGCATCCGCCGGAAGCAACCAAGCACAAGGAGACATCACATGACGAAGTTCAAGTTCCTGATCGCGGCGGCCCTGGCGGCCGGATCGCTGTCGATCCCGGCCTTGGCCGACACCTATCCCTCGCGCCCGATCAAGATGGTGCTGGGCTTTCCACCAGGCGGCCCCACCGACGTGACGGCGCGCATGTTCGCGCAAGCCATTTCCGAAGATCTCGGGCAGCCGGTGGTCGTGGACAACCGGGCCGGCGGCGGCAGCACCATCGCCACCCGCGCCGTGCTGAGCGCGCCGGCCGACGGCTACACCATCCTGTACAACACCTCCTCGCTGGTCCTGGCCGCGTCGCTGTACAAATCGGCCAACTACGACGTGGCGAAGGATCTGGTGCCGGTGGTGCGCACCGCGGGAGCGCCCATGGTGGTCGCGGTGACTTCCGGCTTTCCCGCGAAGACATTCAAGGAATTCGTCGATGTGGTCAAACGCAAGCCCGGCAGCTACAACTACGGCTCGTCAGGCGCAGGCACCATCGACCACCTGGCCCCCGCCCTGCTCCTGTCGGAGCTGAACCTGCGCATGGAGCATGTGCCCTACGCAGGCACCGCCCCCGCGCTCGTGGGCCTGGCCAGCGGCGACACGCAGATGATGGTCACGACGCTCACGACCATCATGCCCTTCGTCGCGGACAAGCGCTTGCGGCCGCTGGCGATCGCCTCGCCCAGCCGCTCCGGGATGCTGCCCGAGGTCCCGACCGTGGCCGAGGAGGCCGGCCTGCCGAACTTCGAGATGACCGCATGGACCGGCATCGTCGCCGCCGCCGGCACGCCGCCGGCGGCCGTGGCGCGGCTGAACGAATCCGTCAACAAGGCGCTGCGCAACCCCCGCTTCGTCGAGCGGCTGCGCGCGGCGGGGGCGGAGCCCTACGGCGGCACGGCCGCGGCGTACGGCGCCTACCTGGCGTCCGAGAGCGTTCGATGGAAGGCCGTCATCGAGCGGGCCGGCGTGCAACCGCAGTGAGAGCATCACCATGACCGACCAGCCCAAGCCCCCGTCGCAGCCGCCGGTGATCGTGGAGCACCCCGCCGCGGGCGTGGCGCTCGTGCGCCTGAATCGGCCCGGACGGCACAACGCGCTGAGCGCCGACGCCATGCAGGCGCTGCGCCAGGCGCTGGAGGGCCTGAGCCGGGATGCGGCCCTCCGGGTCCTGGTGCTGACTGGCGCCGCACCGGGCTTCTGCGCCGGGCTGGACCTGGCCGCCACGCTCGGGAACGCCGGCGCGGCAGGAAGCCCCGCCCCTTCCGCGGCCGAGTGGATGGCGCTCCAGGAACTGTTCTCGGGCGCCGTGCGGCAACTCCGCGGCAGCGACAAGGCCGTCATCGCCGCCGTCAACGGCGCCGCCGTCGGCGCCGGCTTCGCGCTCGCGCTGGCGGCCGACGTGCGCATCGCCAGCCGCTCGGCCTCGTTCCACGTCGGCGCCGTGCGGATGGGGCTGACCGCCGGCGAGTGCGGTATCAGCTATCACCTTCCGCGCTGCATCGGCGCCTCGCGCGCCTTCGACCTCATGCTCACCGGCCGGCCCGTGATGGCCGAGGAAGCCGGCCGCATCGGCCTGGTCTCGGACGTGGTGGACGACGCCCGGCTGCTCGACAAGGCGCTCGAGATGGCCGCGTCAATCATGCAGGCCAGCCCCTACGCCAGCCGCCATACCAAGCAGGTGATGTGGGCCAACCTCGACGCCCCCAGCCTGGATGCCGCGCTCGCGCTGGAAAATCACGCCCAGGTCCTCGGGCTGATGACCGCCGACTTCCGGGAGGCCGCCACCGCCTTCATCGAGAAGCGCGCCCCCATCTTTCACAACCGCTGACACACATCCCATGAAAACCAGAATCACCGAACTGCTGGGCATCCGCTACCCCATCATCCAGGGGGGCATGCAATGGGTGGGCCGGGCCGAACTGGCATCGGCAGTCTCCGACGCCGGCGGACTGGGCGTGCTCACGGCGCTGACGCAGCCCACGCCGCAGGCGCTGGGCGAAGAGATCAAGCGCTGCCGCGCCATGACGGACCGGCCGTTCGGCGTGAACATCACGATCCTGCCGACCGCCAGTCCGCCGCCGTACGAGGCCTACCTGGACGCGGTCATCGACGCAGGGGTCGGCATTCTGGAGACGGCCGGCCACAACCCCAGGGCGCTCATCCAGAAGGCCAAGCTCCACGGAATCAAGGTGGTGCACAAGTGCACTTCGGTGCGCCACGCGCTGTCGGCCGAGCGCGCCGGTGTGGACGCCATCTCGATCGACGGCTTCGAGTGCGCCGGCCACCCCGGCGAGGACGACGTGGGCGGCTTGGTGCTGTTCGCCGCGGCCGCCGATCAGGTGAAGGTCCCGCTCATCGCCTCGGGCGGCATTGCCGACGGCCGCGGCCTGGCCGCGGCGCTGGCCCTCGGGGCGGAGGGGGTCAACATGGGCACGCGCTTCTGTGCGACGCAGGAGGCGCCGATCCATCCGAACATCAAGAACGCGCTGCTGGCGGCCAGCGAGCGCGACACCAACCTGATCTTCCGCACGCTGCACAACACCGGCCGCGTGCTGAAGAACGCGGTGTCCGACGAGGTCATCGCCACGGAGCGCAGGCCCGGCGGCTGCGAGTTCAAGGACATCCACGGCCTGGTGGCCGGGGCGCGCGGCCGCGCCGCCCTCGAAAGCGGCGACGTGGACGGCGGCCTGGTCTGGGCCAGCCAGGTGACGGGACTGATCCACGACATCCCGGCCTGCGCCGAGCTGTTGGAACGCATGGTGGCGCAGGCCCGCGAGATCTTCGACGCGCGCCAGGCGATCTTCCAGGATCGGGATCGCCAATGAGCATCCTCGACTCCCTGGCGCCAACGACGATTCCGCCCGGCGACGAGGCGCTTCGCGCGCAGGTGCGGGACTTCCTCGCGCGCGCGTTGCCGGATGTGCCCGCCCACGTGCGGGCCCGCTCCTGGAATGGCGCCAATGCCGCGTTCAGCCGCGAGCTTGCAAAGGCCGGCTGGCTGGGCATGACGCTGCCCGCGGAATACGGCGGCGGAGGCCGCAGCGCATTTGCCCGCTACGTGCTGGTGGAAGAACTGCTGAGCGCCGGCGCCCCGGTGGCGCTGCACTGGGTGGCCGATCGCCAAAGCGGCCCCCAGATCCTGAAATATGGCACTGAGGCGCAAAAGCGCTTCTACCTGCCGCGCATCTGCCGCGGCGAGGCCTTCTTCTGCATCGGCATGAGCGAGCCCAACGCCGGCTCCGACCTGGCGGGCGTGAGGACGCGCGCGGCACCCAACGAGGCGGGCTTCCTGCTCAACGGCCAGAAGATCTGGACCACCAATGCACACCACTGCCAGTACATGATCGCGCTGGTGCGCACCTCCGGCGAGGCGGCCGACCGGCACAAGGGCCTGTCGCAGGTGATCGTCGATCTGTCGCTGCCCGGCATCACCATCCGGCCCATCACCGACCTGTCGGGCGACACCCACTTCTGCGAGGTGTTCTTCGACAACGTGCAGCTGGCTACCGATGCGCTCGTGGGCCACGAAGGCCAGGGCTGGGAGCAGGTCACCGCCGAGCTGGCCTTCGAGCGCAGCGGGCCGGAGCGGCTGTTCTCCAGCATCGTGTTGTTCGACGAATGGCTGGCCTGGGTGCGCACGCCGCAGGGCCGCACCGAAAGCGCCGTGCGCCTGGCCGGTGGCGTCTTCACCGAGCTGGCGCCGCTGCGCGCGATGTCGGTGGCGGTGCAGGAGAAGCTCACGCGCGGCGAAAGCCCGGTCATCGAAGCCGCGCTGGTCAAGGAGCTGGGCACCACGCTGGAGCAGTTCATTCCGGCGGCCATTGCGGACGACCTCCACGGCCGGGACACGGCCGGCGTGCCGGCGGAGTTGCTGCAGACGCTGAACTACGTGACCGAGGTCGCGCCGTCCTTCTCGCTGCGCGGCGGAACGCGCGACATCCTGCGCGGCATGATTGCGCGCGGCCTGGGCCTGCGCTGAGAAAGAACTCGCATGCAAGACGATCTGTTTGCCGACGCCGCCCGCCAGCTGCTGCGCGACCAATGTCCCCCCCGGCAGGTGCGCGCCATCGAGTCGGGCGCATCGCCGCAGGCGCTGTGGAACGCACTCGAGCAGGCCGGCTTCGCCGATGCCCTGGTTCCCGAAACCCAGGGCGGCGCGGGCCTGCCGCTCGCCCAGGTGTTCAACGTATGGTCGCTGTGCGGCGCCCATGCGCTGCCTGTGCCGCTGGCGGAAACCATGCTGGCGCGCGCACTGCTGGCCGTGTGTGGAACGGCGCCCGGCGCCGGCTCCATCGCACTCGCACAAGGGCGGCTGCAGCCCGATGGCGGCCTGCATTGCACGGTGGTCCCCTTGGGCCGGGTGGCCGATGCGGTACTTGTCCAGCATGGCAGAGGCTGGCGCCTGCTGGCAGCGGACCAGGCGGTGTCGACGCCCGCCGCCTTCCGCCTCGACGCCGGCATGCACTGGTCCGCCGCGACGGCAGGGGCCGCCCCGCAGCCATCGATCGCGCTGCCCGCTGGCCTGGACCTGAACACGCTGCAAGCGTGCCTGATCGCGGCCCAGATGGCCGGCGCATTGATGGAAGTCTTCCGGCGCACGCTGCAGTACGCCAACGAGCGCACGCAGTTCGGCCGCCCCATCGGCAAGTTCCAGGCCATCCAGCACCAGCTCGCGATCATGAGCGAGCACGTGTTCGCCGCCCGCATGGCGGCGCAGCTGGGCTGTGCGGGCGAAGGCATGCTGCCCGATCGGCTGCGCGTGGCGGTGGCCAAGGCGCGCTGCAGCCAGGCGGCGCTGGCCGCCGCGCAGACGGCGCACGCGGTCCACGGTGCCATCGGCTTCACGGAGGAGTTCGACCTGCAACTGTTCACACGGCGGCTGCATGCCTGGCGGTGGACGGCCGGCTCCGAGTCGTTCTGGCATGCGGTCGCCGGCTCGGTGCTCACCGACGCCCACGCCGGCCCCACACTGGACCTTCTGCGAACCACCAGTGAAGCCGCTGGGGCAGTCCCCGCGTGATTGCGCCGGGGCGGGCCGACGGCACATACGTGATGAATAGCGCGGCCCGGAAACTCGAGGACGGGGCGGTGCTTTAATGCCGCGTCGCGCGAATGTCCGCGACTCGATGCGGCAATCCGTCCGCGCCTGCGGCCATGCAGGGAAAGCAGCTCGGGAGCCGGACGCACAGGCCGTCGTGGAAGAGGGTTTTTTCAAAGGAGTGGATGGATGAAGATCCTGGTCCCCGTGAAGCGGGTGGTAGACAAGGACATCAAGGTCCGTGTGAAGAGCGACGGCACGGGGGTGGACATCGCCAACGTGAAGATGAGCATGAACCCGTTCGACGAGATCGCGGTGGAAGAGGCGGTGCGGCTGAAGGAAAAGGGCGTGGCCAGCGAGGTGATCGCGGTGAGCTGCGGCGAAGCCAAGAGCCAGGAGACGCTGAGAACGGCGCTGGCCATCGGGGCGGACCGCGCCATCCTGGTCGAATCGAGCGAGGAACTGCAGCCCCTGGCCGTGGCCAAGCTGCTGAAGGCCCTGGTGGACAAGGAAGCCCCCGGGCTGGTGATCCTGGGCAAGCAGGCCATTGACGACGACGCCAACCAGACCGGCCAGATGCTGGCCGCGCTGGCCGATCTGCCCCAGGGCACCTTCGCCGGCAAGGTGGAGGTCGAGGGCGACAAGGTCAAGGTCACCCGCGAGGTGGACAGCGGCCTGGAAACGGTCACGCTCACGGTCCCGGCCGTCATCACCGCCGACCTGCGCCTCAATGAGCCGCGCTACGTCACGCTGCCCAACATCATGAAGGCCAAGAAGAAGCAGCTGGACACCGTGAAGCCCGAGGAGCTGGGCGTGGACGTAACTCCCCGCCTGAAGACCCTGAAGGTGGCCGAGCCCCCGAAGCGCGGCGCCGGCATCAAGGTGCCGGACGTGGCCACGCTGGTGGACAAGCTCAGGAACGAAGCCAAGGTGATCTGAGGAGGAACGACATGAGCACACTCGTCATTGCAGAACACGACAACCAAACGATCAAGCCCGCGACGCTGAACACGGTGGCGGCGGCCAGCGCCATCGGAGGCGAAGTGCACGTGCTGGTGGCCGGGCACAACGCCGGGGCGGCGGCCCAGGCGGCCAGCCAGATCGCCGGGGTGGGCAAGGTGATCCATGCGGACGGCGCGAGCCTGGCGGACGGCCTGGCCGAGAACCTGGCAGCCCAGGTGCTGGCCCTGGCGGGCGACTACAGCCACATCCTGTTCCCCAGCACGGCCAGCGGCAAGAACGTGGCGCCGCGGGTGGCGGCCAAGCTGGACGTGGCGCAGGTCAGCGACATCACCAAGGTGGTGAGTCCGGACACCTTCGAGCGGCCGATCTATGCGGGCAACGCGATCGCGACGGTGCAGAGCAGCGATGCCAAGAAGGTGATCACGGTGCGCACGACCGGCTTCGACGCGGCAGCCGCCACGGGCGGCAGCGCCCAGGTGGAAACCAGGGACGCGGTGGCCGACAGCGGCAAGAGCGCGTTCGTGGGCCGGGAGGTGAGCAAGAGCGACCGGCCTGAGCTGACGGCGGCCAAGATCGTGGTCTCGGGTGGCCGGGCGCTGGGCAGCAGCGAGAAGTTCCAGGAGGTGATGACGCCGCTGGCGGACAAGCTGGGTGCGGCGATCGGTGCCAGCCGGGCGGCGGTGGACGCGGGCTACGCGCCCAACGACCTGCAGGTGGGGCAGACGGGCAAGATCGTGGCGCCGCAGCTGTACATCGCGGCGGGCATCAGCGGGGCGATCCAGCATCTGGCCGGGATGAAGGACTCCAAGGTGATCGTGGCGATCAACAAGGATCCGGAGGCGCCGATCTTCAGCGTGGCCGACTACGGGCTGGAGGCGGACTTGTTCACGGCCGTGCCTGAGCTGGTGCATCAGGCGTGACCTCGCCGCCCGCCACTCATGCGGCGCCGAGCGCATGTGCGGCCACCTGCCGAAAGCGCTGCGCTGCGGCGCTCGGCCGATCGGCATGCAATGCCAGCGCCAGACCGATATCGGCCGCCTCGGGCAGGTCGGCGATGCGCCGGTAGGCAATCCGGGGGTTGGGGGTGTGCTGGGTGATCATGGGCACCAGCGCGACGCCCAGGCCGCTTTCCACCAGTGAAAGCACCGTCTGCACCTGGGTGGCCTCCTGCGTCACGCGGGGCAGGAAGCCTGCAAGCTGGCAGGCCAGCATCGCCATGGCGTGCAGGCCCGCCGCTTCGGTGGGCCCGTAGAAAACGAAGGATTCGCCCGCCAGGTCCTCCAGCCGCAGTTCCGGCCGCTGGGCCAGAGCGTTGCCCATGGGCAGCGCTGCGATGAAGCGTTCGGACAGCAGCGGCGTCAGACTGACTTGTGCCGAGGCCATCAGCGGCGTGCGGACCACACCGACGTCCAGTTCGCCAGCCGCCACCTGCGCCGTGATGTGGATGGAGGTGCTCTCCTTGAGCACCAACTCGACGGCCGGGTACTCGGCGCGGAACAGTCGCACGATGCGCTGCAGGACGCCGTGCGTGGTGGAGCCGACGAAGCCCACTCTGAGCGCACCGCCCGAACCCGCCGCGGCGGCGGCGGCGACCTCTCGCAATTGGGCGCTGTGGAAAAGCAGCCGTCGCGCATCCGCCAGCGCCGCCTGCCCGCTCGGGGTGAGGGAGACGCCGCCAGCGCCCCCTCGCTCGAACAGGCGCACGCCCAGTTCGGATTCGAGCTTCTGGATCGACACCGACAGCGGAGGCTGCGCGATGTGCAATCGCTCGGCAGCCCGCCGGAAATTCAGCGTCTCGGCCAGCACCACGAACTGCCGCACGCGGCGCAGGTCCAGCACGGGGCCGGCCGGCCCGTCGCCGTGCTCCGGCGGCTCCTTCGATCGGCGCAACGCACGCCTCCTCAGCTGCCGAAGCGAGGGGCGCGCTTCTCCAGGAAGGCCGATACCGCCTCGGCGTGCTCCGGCGTCTTGTGCGCCAGCGCCTGGAAGGCGGCCGACAGCTCCAGCAGGGTGTCCAGGCGCGTGTGCATCGCCTCGCGCATGAGCTTCTTGGTCATGCGCATGGCCTGCGGCGGATGGACCACGATGCGCGCCGCCAGCTCGCGCGCCGCGTCCATCAGCGATTCGTGCGGCACCACGCGCGAGACCAGGCCCCACTCCAGCGCGCGCTGCGCATCGATGACCTCGGCGGTGAACGTCAGCTCCGCGGCGCGTGCCATGCCGATCAGGCGCGGCAGCAGCCAGGCGCCGCCGTCGCCGGGGATGATGCCCAGCTTGACGAAGCTCTCGGCGAACTTCGCTTTTTCGGAGGCGATGCGCAGGTCGCACATGCAGGCCAGGTCCAGCCCCGCCCCGAGGGCCGGGCCGTTGACGGCGGCGATCACCGGCACCTCCAGGTTGAACAGCGCCAGCGGCAGGCGCTGGATGCCGGTACGGTAGTCCTCGCGGATGCGCGCGGGCGCCATCTCGGGCGCGGCCTGCTGCTGCATGGTCCGGATGTCGCCGCCGGCGGAGAAGGCGGGGTCGGCACCGGTGAGGATCACCGCGCGCACGCCGGCATCGGCGCGGATGCGCTCGATCGCGGCGACGAACTCGTCCACCGCCGTGTTCCCCGTCAGCGGGTTGCGGCGCTCGGGCTGGTTCATCGTGAGCGTCACCACGTGGTCGTGCTGCGCGTAGGAAAGGAAGTCGCTCATCTGCTTGTCTCCTGGGGTGGAAGTGCGGGGGAGGTGCCCCGATGCACCTATCGCCATGGGCGGATTCGATACGCCCGCTCGCGGTGGCACACGAAGGGTACACGAGCATACGCCCACCCTTGTCCGATATCGAAACGATATCGTTTTCAATCAAATTAATATTGGACTCTCGCGGCACCCGCCTCCTATGCTGCACGCCAGACGGACGAACCGGAAACTGGAGACAGCAAGGCATGAACACCGCGCTCGGGCACCTGAAGGTGCTGGACCTCACGCGCATCCTGGCCGGCCCCTGGGCCACGCAGAACCTGGCCGACATGGGCGCCGAAGTCATCAAGGTGGAGCGCCCCGGCCCGGGCGACGACACGCGGGCCTGGGGCCCGCCCTTCCTGAAGGACGACGAGGGCCGCGAGACCGCCGACTCCTCCTACTTCCTGTCGGCCAACCGGGGCAAGAAGTCGATCACGGTGGACCTCGCCCGCCCCGAGGGCCAGACGCTGATCCGCGAGCTGGCCACGCAGGCCGACGTGCTGGTGGAGAACTACAAGGTCGGCACGCTGGCGCGCTACGGGCTGGACTACGAGAGCCTGAAGGCCCTGAACCCGCGCCTGGTGTATTGCTCGATCACCGGCTTCGGCCAGAGTGGCCCCTATGCCGCCCTGCCCGGCTACGACTTCGTGTTCCAGGGCATGGGCGGGCTGATGAGCATCACCGGCCAGCCCGACGGCGCGCCCGGCGACGAGCCGATGAAGGTGGGCATCGCCATCAGCGATCTGCTGTGCGGCATGTACGCCACCACCGCCATCCTGGCGGCGCTGGAGCACCGGCACCTTAGCGGCCAGGGGCAGTACATCGACATGTCGCTGCTGGACTGCGTGGTCACCGTCAATTCCTACCAGGCGATCAACTACTTCCTCTCGGGAAAGATTCCGCGGCGCATGGGCAACGCGCACTCGAACATGGTTCCCTACCAGGTGTTCCGCTGCAAGGAGGGCGACGTGATCGTCGCGGTCGGCAACGACGGGCAGTTCCGCGCCTTCTGCAAGCTGATCGGCCGCGATGACCTGGCCGCCGACGCGCGCTATGCCACGCCCGGCCAGCGCAACCGCCACCGCGACACGCTGATCCCGGAGATCGCCCAGGCCATGCTGGCACGCACCATGGAGGAATGGGTGCGGCTCATGGAGTCGGCCAACGTGCCCTGCGGCCCCATCAACAACATGCAGCAAGTCTTCGAGGACGCGCAGGTGCGGCATCGCGGCATGCAGCTGTCGCTGCCGCACGGCGCCGGCGTGCAGGCGCCCGCGGTCGCCAGCCCGATCCGGCTGTCGGACACGCCCATCCGGTACGGCCGCTCAGCGCCGCTGCTGGGCGAGCACACCGATGCCGTGCTCGGCGAGAAGCTGGGCCTGTCGCCCGAGCGCATCGCCGCCCTGCGCGCCGAAGGCGTGATCTGAAGGTGTGAACACACCCACCGCTTTTTTTCCAGGAGACGACATGCAACGCAAGACCTTCCTTCAAGGCGCCATGGCCCTCGCGCTGGCGGCCGGCACCGCCGGCGCACTGGCGCAGCCGCGCCCGGCGGTCATCCGCTTCGTGGTGCCCTACCCGGCCGGCGGCGCGGCCGACCAGATCACCCGGCTGGTGGCCAATGACGCGGCCGCCGTCCTGGGCACGCCCATCGTGATCGAGAACAAAGGCGGCGCGGCCGGCATGATCGCGGCCGAGACGGTGCTGCGCGCCGAGCCCGACGGCGCCACCTTCTTCGTCGGCGCCAACGCGCCGATGGTCATCAACCAGGCCATCTACGAAAAGATCGCCTACGACCCCGCGAAGGATTTCGTGCCGGTGGCCGGCATGGGCAAGGCCCCCCTGCTGCTGGTCACGTGCAAGAACCTGGGCGCGGACAAGCTGCCGGCGCTGATCGCCCTGGGTGCGAAGGAGCCCGGCAAGCTCACCATGGGCTCGGCCAGCAGCGGCAACATCACGCACCTGGCGGGCGAGTACGCGAGCAGCAAGATGGGTTTCAAGGTGACGCACGTGCCCTTCGCCGGCAGCGCGCCCGCCATCACCAGCATGATGGGCGGCAACGTGGACATCATGTTCGACGCCCTGCCCTCGTGCATGCAGCAGGCCAAGGCCGGGCGCATCGTGCCGCTGGCCATCATGGACGGCCAGCGCTTTCCGCAGCTGCCCGGCGTGCCGACCATGGCCGAGCTGGGCTACCCGGGCCTGGAGGCCAGCGCGTGGTTCGGCGTGGTGGCCCGCAGCGGCACGCCGCGCGCTTCGATCGAGGCGATGAACAAGGCGATCAACGAGGCGCTGAAGCAGCCCTCGCTGGTGGAAAAGCTGCGCAACATCGGCGCCCAGCCCATGCCGGGCACGGCCGAGCAGTTCGCGCAGTTCATCGCCGCCGAGCGCGCGCAATGGGTCCCCGTGGCCAAGTCGCTGGGCGTGAAGGCGGACTGAACACCATGACCGCAACGCGTAGTTTCGATTCCATCGCCGCGCTCAAGGCCTACGTGGGCCAGCCGGCCGTCACGGGCGAGCCGATCCTGATCGACCAGGCCATGATCGACACCTTCGCCGGCGTGACGCAGGACCACCAGTGGATTCACGTCGATCCCGAACGCGCCGCCGCCGAGTCGCCCTTCGGCACCACCATCGCGCACGGGCTACTCACGCTGTCGCTCATCACCGGCTGGTACCACCGCCTGTTCGCGTTCCCGGGGCGCAAGCTGGCGCTCAACTACGGCTTCGACAAGGTGCGCTTCACCGCGCCGGTGCCCTGCGGCTCGGCGCTGGCGGGCCGCTTCCGGCTGGAGCGCGTGGAAGACATCCGCGAGAACGAAGCGCGCTGCGTGTGGCACGTGGAGGTGGGCGCCGAAGGCGCCGAACGCCCCGCGATGGTCGCGCAGTGGCTGATGCAGCTGCGCTACTGAAGGAACGACTGGAACGACTGGCGCACCGGCGCGCCGACGAGGTAACCCGCATGTCCGTACTCGAGCTCAGCCGCAGCGGCGCCACCGCCGTGCTGACCATGAACCGCCCGGCCGCGCGCAACGCGCTCGACCTGGAGCTGCGCGGCGCCTTCGCCGAACTGCTGCCGCGCATCCGCGACGACGCCGAGGTGCGCGCGGTGGTGCTCACCGGCGCCGGCGGCCATTTCTGCGCCGGCGGCGACGTGCGCACCATGGGCGGCGGCCAGGGCGGCACCGACGTTTTCGAGGGCCGCAGCCGCATCCTGGCGATGCAGCGCTGGTTCGACGAACTGGTGGACCTGGAAAAGCCCGTCATCGCCGCGGTGGACGGCGTTGCCTACGGCGCCGGCCTGTCGCTGGCGCTGGCGGCCGACTTCGTGCTCGCCTCGCCGCGCGCCACCTTCTGCTGCGTGTTCGCGCGCATCGGCTACGTGCCGGACCTGGCCGGCATGTACCTGCTGCCGCGCGCCGTCGGCCTGGCGCAGGCCAAGGAGCTGGCCTTCTCGGCCCGCGTGGTCGGCGCGCGCGAAGCGCAGGCGCTGGGCATCGCGCAGCGCGTGGTGGAGCAAGGGCCGGTGCTCGACGCCGCGCTGGAACTCGCCGCCCGCTTCGAGCATGCGCCCGCCGGGGCGATGGGCATCGTCAAGTCGGTGATGAACCACGCCTTCGAGTCCGACCGCCGCAGCATCTACATGCAGGAAGCCATGGCCCAGTCGCTGTGCCGCGAAAGCGCCTTCCACAAGGAGGCGGCGCGCCGCTTCCTCGACAAACAACCTCCGCTGTACCAATGGCCACAGGAAACGCCATGACCGATCCACACGCCGCCACCCCGGACCTGCTGCCCCAGCAGGAATACTTTGCCCACCTGGCCGAAGGCCGCTTCATGATCCAGCGATCGCGCGGCAGCGGCGAATACGTGTTCTACCCGCGGGTGGCCGCGCCGCGCACCGGCGCGCTCGACCTCGAATGGGTGCCCGCCAGCGGCCGGGGCACCGTGTACGCCACCACCGTGATGCGCGTGCGCCCGCCGGCCGCGCCCTACAACGTGTGCCTGGTGCAGCTCGACGAAGGCCCGCGCATGATGAGCCGCGTCGAAGGCATCGACCCGCAGGCCGTGACCGTCGGCATGCCGGTGCGCGCGCGCATCGCGCGCGACGACGAAGGCCAGCCGCTGGTGGTGTTCGACCCGGCCGCAAAGGTGCAGGCATGACCCGCGAACGCTTCCCGCGCGGCAAGGCCGCCATCGTGTCCGGCGCCACCTACGGCATTGGTGAGTCGCCGGGGCTGTCCTCGCTCGACCTGGCCGTCTCGGCCAGCGTGCGCGCGCTCGATGCCGCGGGCCTCGCGCCCGCCGACGTGGACGGCCTGTTCATCGGCCTGCCCGACGACTACCTCTCGGGCCTGAGCTTCACAGAGTACCTGGGCATCTCGCCGCGCCTGACCGACAACAACCGCACCGGCGGCTCCTCGTTCCTCACGCACGCGATCCACGCGGCGCTGGCGCTGGACGCCGGGCTGTGCGACGTGGCGCTGATCGCCTACGGCAGCAACCAGCGCACCGCGTCGGGCAAGCTGGTCAGCGCCATGCGGCCCTCGCCCTACGAGGGGCCGTACAAGCTGGCCCGGCCGGTGGGCGGCTACGCGCTGGCGGCCTCGCGCTACATGGCGCAGTACGGCCTGAAGAAGGAACAGCTCGGCGCCGTGGCCCTGGCCGCGCGCGCGTGGGCGCAAAAGAACCCGGAAGCCTTCATGCGCGAGCCGCTCACGATGGACGACTACCTGGGCGCGCGCCTGGTGGCCGACCCCTTCTCGGTGCGCGACTGCTGCCTGGTCACCGACGGCGCCGCCGCCGTGGTGATGGTGCGCGCCGAGCGCGCCCGGGAACTGGCCGCGCGGCCGGCCTACCTGCTGGGCGGCGCCGAGGCCGCCTGGCACAAGGACATCACGAACATGCCGGATCTCACCGTCACCGCGGCTTCGCTCAGCGGCCCGCGCGCCATGGCGCAGGCGGGCGTGAAGCCGGCCGACATCGACGTGGTGCAGCTGTACGACGCGTTCACGCTCAACACCATCCTGTTCCTGGAAGACCTGGGCTTTTGCGCCAAGGGCGAAGGCGGCGCCTTCGTCGAGGGCGGGCGCATCGCGCCGGGCGGCCAGCTGCCGGTCAACACCAACGGCGGCGGCCTGTCCTGCGTGCATCCCGGCATGTACGGCCTGTTCACCATGGTCGAGGCCGTGCGCCAGCTGGCCGGCGCGGCGGGCGAACGGCAGGTGCCCGGCGCCAGGCTGGCGCTGGCGCACGGCAACGGCGGCGAGCTGTCGAGCCAGGCCACGCTGGTGCTGGGCACCGAGGAAACGCTTTGAGCACGAACCCGAGAACGAAGGAAGACACACACATGACCACCAAGGAAAGCTTCTCGCTGGAGAACCGCCAAGTCATCGTCACCGGCGCCGGCCAGGGCATCGGCCGTGCGCTGGCCACCGCCATCGCCGAACTGGGCGGGCGCGTGGTCGCGGTGGACCTGAACCCCGAGGCCCTGGCCGCGCTGCGCGACGCGCTGGGCGCCGGGCGCTGCGCCACCGTCGCCGGCAGCGTCGCCGACCCGGCCGTCGCCCAACAGGCGGTGGAAGCCGGCGTGGCCGCCTTCGGCGGCGTCAACGGCCTGGTCAACAACGCCGGCATCACCCGCACCGCGATGATCGACAAGATGTCGCCCGGCGACTGGCAGCAGGTGATCGACGTGCACCTCACGGGCGCCTTCTACTGCCTGCAGGCCCTGGGCGGCCACCTGCTGGCACGCGCCAAGGCGGGCGAGAAGATCAGCGGCTCGATCGTCAACATCTCCTCCGACGCGGGCCGGCGCGGCACCATCGGGCAGATCAACTACGGCACCGCCAAGGCCGGCGTGCTGGGCATGACGATGTGCGCCGCGCGCGAATGGGCGCGGTGGAACATCCGTGTCAACACGGTGGGCTTCGGCGTGGTGGAAACGCCCATGACCGAGACCATCCGCGGCGAGAAATTCCGCGACACCTACCTGCAGCAGATTCCCCTGGGCCGCTGGGGCGAGGCCGACGAGGTGGCGCGGCCGGTGTGCTTCCTGCTCTCGGACGGCGCCTCCTACGTGACCGGCCAGCACCTGTCCGTCAACGGCGGCTACACCATCGGGCTCTGAGCATTTGCCGATGCACACGCTGCTCGACCACTTCGCGCCCGCGGCGCTGCCCGAGGAAGCCGAGCGCTTTCGCGCGCAGGTGCGGGGCTTCCTCGCCGAACACATGCCCGCGCTGCCGGCCGACCGCCGCGCGCGCTCCTGGCTGGGCTTCGACGCCGCCTTCAGCCGCGCGCTCGCCGCGCAGGGCTGGGTGGGCGTGACCCTGCCGCGCGCCCACGGCGGCGCGCAGATGGACGCCTTCTCGCGCTTCGTGCTGGTGGAAGAGCTGCTCACCGCCGGCGCCCCGGTGTCGGCGCACTGGATCGCCGACCGCCAGAGCGGCCCGCTGATCCACAAGTTCGGCACCGAGGCGCAGCAAGCCTTCTACCTGCCGCGCATCTGCCGCGGCGAAGCCTTCTTCTGCATCGGCATGAGCGAGCCCAACGCGGGCTCGGACCTGGCCAGCGTGGGCACGCGCGCCGTGCGCGCGGCGGGCGGCGGCTGGTCGCTCTCCGGCCGGAAGATCTGGACCACCAACGCGCACCACTGCCATTACATGATCGCGCTGGTGCGCACCTCCGGCACGCCGCAGGACCGCCACCAGGGCCTGTCGCAGTTCATCGTCGATCTCTCGCTGCCCGGCGTCACGGTGCGCCCCATCACCGACCTGGCGGGCGATGCGCATTTCTCCGAAGTCTTCTTCGACGAAGTGCCGCTGGCCGACGACGCGCTCATCGGGCAGGAAGGCAGCGGCTGGGCGCAGGTGACGGCCGAGCTGGCCTTCGAGCGCAGCGGCCCCGAGCGCATTTATTCGAGCATCGTCCTGCTGGACCGCTGGATCGACTGGCTGCGCGCGCGTGGCGACACCCGCCACGCCGCCGCGGTGGGGCGCTTCGCCACCCACCTCGCGGCGCTGCGCGGCCTGTCGCTGTCGGTCACGGCGCGGCTGGCGGCCGGCGAAAGCCCGGTGGTGGAAGCCGCGCTGGTCAAGGAACTGGGCACCACTTTCGAGCAGGAGATCCCGGCCGCCATCGAGGCCGCGCTGGGCGAGGAGCCCGACGCGCCGGTGGACGCCGAGCTGCTGCGCACCTGCGCCTACGTCAGCCAGATCTGCCCCACCTATTCGCTGCGCGGCGGCACGCGCGAAATCCTGCGCGGCGTGATCGCGCGCGGCCTGGGCCTGCGCTGAGAGCCCGACGCAAGAAGGAAGAACACGCATGTTTACCGAGGCATTCGAAGACATCCTGCGCGGCCACTGCACCGGCGCGCAGGTGCGCGCCATCGAGGCCGGCGGCCCCCACGACGCGATGTGGGAGGCGATCGCCGGCTCCGGCTTCCTGGACCTCATGGCGCCCGAGGACGCCAGCGGCGCCGGCCTGGACCTGGCCGGCGCGCTGCCGATATTCACCGCGCTGGGCGCGCACGCCGTGCCGCTGCCCGTGGGCCAGGCGATCGCGCTGCGCACGCTGCTGCCCGCCGGCCAGGCGGTGCCGCCGGGCCTGCCCACCTTCGCGCCGGCGCTGCGGCGCGAGAGCGACGGTGCGTTCACCGCGCCGCGCGTGCCCCACGGCACGCAAGCCGACCATGTGCTGGCCGAGCACGACGGCGCGCTGTGGCTGCTGGACGCGCATGCCGCGCAGCGCCGCCCCGCCGGCATCCACGGCGAAGCCACGGCAGACCTGCACTGGCCGGCGGCCGCGGCCAGCGCCGCACGCCCCCTGCCGCAGGCCGTGCCGCCCGGCCGCCTGGCCGCCTGGGGTGCCGCGCTGCACGCGGCGCTGCTGGCCGGCGCGCTGCAGCGCAGCTTCGAGATGACCTTGCAGTACGGCAACGACCGCGTGCAGTTCGGCAAGTCCATCGGCAAGTTCCAGGCCGTGCAGCACCAGCTGGCGGTGATGGCCGAACACGTCGCCGCCGCGCGCATGGCCGTGGCGGGCGCCTTCGCGGCGGGGCGCAGCGGCCCGGCGATGCTGCCCGCCGCCATCGCCAAGGCCCGCACCAGCGAAGCCGCGACCGTGGCCGCCACCACCGCGCACGCGGTGCACGGCGCCATCGGCATCACCGAGGAATACGATCTGCAACTGTTCACCCGCCGGCTGCACACATGGCGGCTGGCGCACGGCTCCGAAGCACACTGGCACCGCGTCGTCGGACAGGCGCTGCTGGATGCGCCCGGCACGCCGGCCGGCGACTTCGTGCGCGGGCTGCAGGCCGCATAACAGGCCCCGCCGGCACGCCGGGCCGTGCCAGCCCACAACATCGAAAGTCGGAGACACACCATGACTCATCGCACCCCGCTTTCCCGCCGCGCCCTGCTCGCGGCCACCCTCGCCGCGCCCGCGGCCGCCCTGCTGCCGCTGCCGGGCCCCGCGCGGGCGCAGGCCGCCTTTCCCTCGCGCCCCATCAAGTTCGTCGTGCCCTTCGGCCCGGGCAGCGGCACCGACACCTCGGCGCGCTATTTCGGCAGGAAGCTCTCGGAGATGACGGGCCAGCCCGTGGTGGTGGAAAACCGGCCCGGCGGCAACGGCTTCATCGCCGTGCGCCAGGTGCTGGCGGCGCCGGCCGACGGCTACACGGTGTTCATCGGCAGCAACTCCACGCTGGCCGTGAACGTGGCGCTGTTCCGCAAGCTGCCCTACGACCCGACCCGCGACCTCGCGCCGCTGTCGATGATGATGCACGCGCCCGCCCTGCTGGTGGTGCCTCCGGACTCGCCGCACAAGGACGTGGCCTCGCTGGTCGCGGCGGCCAAGGCCGCGCCGCTCACGCTGAACTACGGCGCCGGCTCGGCCGGCTATCAGTTGATGGCCGAGCTGTTCAACGACGCGGCCGGCATCCAGACCACCCACGTGCCCTTCAAGAGCGCGGCCGAGGCGCTGACGGCGGTGGCCTCGGGCATGGTGCATTTCTCCTTCGCCGACATCACGGCCGCGCTGGAGATGGTCAAGGGCTGTCGGCGCCGGTTGAACTTTGACCCACCGGGGGTGCGGCGGATTTCTTGGACTGGTTATGCCATGAGCCCCAGGCTCTTGCGATATTCAACAGGGCTGAGAGCACCCAGTGAGATCTTGATCCGTTTCTCGTTGTACCAGCGGATGTATGCATCCAGGGCCTGGGTGAACTGCTCGATGCTCGCGGCTTTCCAGTCTCGAGGGTAGAACATTTCCGTCTTCAGCCTGCCGAAGAAGCCCTCGCAGGCGGCGTTGTCAGGCGAGCACCCTTTGCGTGACATCGAACGAATCAGCCTGGCATCGGCGATGCGCGATAGCCACCCCGGCCAGCGATA
>NZ_JQKD01000057.1 GCF_000745855.1 Xenophilus azovorans DSM 13620 | reverse complement strand
CTACGATGGCCAGCGCCACGTGGGGCTCGATGCTGCGCGGGGACCGCTCGGGGCGGGAGGACTTGTCCAGCAGGCCGGCGGCGCCGTCGGCCAGGTAGCGGGCCAGCCATTTGCGGGCTGTGACCGCGCTGACGCCGTGCCGGCAGGCGGCTTCTGACGCGCTTGCACCACGTTCTGTGATGTCTTGGACCATCTCCAGGCGGCGCAGGTAGGTCAATCGGGCATTCTTATGGGTGTTCATCCGGTTGGGTGACTTGAGTGGACTGGGGGTTTGGCGATTTCCAGTCTCTCAAAACCTCTCCGGGTGAACACCCGCAACAACCTATTGGGCCTTCACACGTAGCCGAAGCGCGCGCCGAAGTAGCGGCCGGCGTCCGAGTCGCGCTCGTAGGGGCCCAGCGGGCTGTAGCTGGTCTTCTCGGAGAAGCCGTAGGCCACGTTGCCGTAGAAGCCGCCCAGGTTCCTGGGCAGGAAGTACTGCACCATGTTGCTGTTGCGGCTGTGGCTGTAGGCCGCGGCGATCAGCGAGCCGCCGATGCCGGTGGCGCCGAAGGGATCGAAGGTGTCGTCGCTGGTCTTCACCGGCGTGTTGTCGCGGCCCAGGCGGATTTCACCGAAGGCACCCGACAGGCTCACGGTGGAGCGGCGGCTGAAGGTGGACACGCCCGTGGCCCCGTCGTCGTTGGTGATCGGCGCTTCCAGCCAGAACCCGGCCGACAGGCCGCCGCCGAGGTCTTCCACGCCGCGGAAGCCCAGGCGGCTGGAACTCAGGCCCGAGTTGCGCAACTCGGTGCGGCTGGCCTTGACGCTGTGCGGCAGGAGCCACACGGCCGGATCGAAGGCGATGGCCAGCAGCGGGTCGGTGTAGACCAGCTCGGCCTTGTTCGTGACCGAACTCACGGCGACGTCGACGACGCCGAAGACCGTCACGGAGGATTGCGCGGAAACGGCGCCGCAGGCCGCCATTGCGGCCAGGGCCGCCAGATGCTTCTTCATTCGTAGAACTCCAGGATGTGCTGTCGCTTCTCTTGGCGGAAGCGGAGGGAGCCCCGGCCGGGGCCGGGACGAACGAAGTCTGCGTGCGCAACAAGTCACGGCGGTGACGCCGCGCGGCGCAGCGCCGCTATGCCGCGGGGTGGATCGGCACGTACATCTCGCCGCCGCCCGCCAGGAACTCGCGCGACTTCTCGGCCATGCCCTGCGCCGCGTACTCGCGCACTTCCTGCGTGATCTTCATCGAGCAGAACTTCGGCCCGCACATGGAGCAGAAGTGCGCGACCTTGCTCGCGTCCTTGGGCAGCGTCTCGTCGTGGAATTCGCGCGCCGTGTCCGGGTCCAGGCCCAGGTTGAACTGGTCTTCCCAGCGGAACTCGAAGCGCGCCTTGCTGAGCGCGTCGTCGCGGGCCCGCGCGCCGGGGTGCCCCTTGGCGACGTCCGCCGCGTGCGCCGCGATCCGGTACGCGATGATCCCCTGCTTGACGTCGTCGCGGTCCGGCAGGCCCAGGTGCTCCTTGGGCGTCACGTAGCACAGCATGGCCGTGCCCATCCAGCCGATCATCGCGGCGCCGATCGCCGAGGCGATGTGGTCGTAGCCCGGCGCGATGTCGATGGTCAGCGGCCCCAGCGTGTAGAAGGGCGCCTCGTGGCAGTGCCTGAGCTGCTCGTCCATGTTGGCCTGGATCATGTGCATCGGCACGTGGCCCGGTCCCTCGATCATGGTCTGCACGTCGTGCTTCCAGGCGACCTGCGTCAGCTCGCCCAGCGTGCGCAGTTCGGCGAACTGAGCCTCGTCGTTGGCGTCGGCGCCGCAGCCGGGGCGCAGGCCGTCGCCCAGCGAGAAGCTCACGTCGTACGCCTTCATGATCTCGCAGATCTCCTCGAAGTGCTCGTACAGGAAGCTCTCGCGGTGGTGCGCGATGCACCACTTGGCCATGATCGAGCCGCCGCGCGAGACGATACCCGTCATGCGCTTGGCCGTCAGGTGGATGAAGGGCAGCCGCAGCCCGGCATGGATGGTGAAGTAGTCCACGCCCTGCTCGGCCTGCTCGATCAGCGTGTCGCGGTAGATGGCCCAGGTCAGGTCCTCGGCCACGCCGCCCACCTTCTCCAGCGCCTGGTAGATCGGCACCGTGCCGATAGGCACCGGGCTGTTGCGCACGATCCAGTCGCGCGTGGTGTGGATGTTGCGGCCGGTGCTGAGGTCCATCACGTTGTCGGCGCCCCAGCGGATGGCCCACACCAGCTTCTCCACTTCTTCCTCGATGCTGGAGGTGACGGCCGAGTTGCCGATGTTGGCGTTGATCTTCACCTTGAAGTTGCGGCCGATGGCCATCGGCTCCACCTCGGGGTGGTTGATGTTGGCCGGGATGATGGCGCGCCCGCGCGCCACCTCGTCGCGCACGAACTCGGGCGTGATGACCTGCGGGATGCTGGCGCCCATCGGGTTGCCCGCCACGCGCTTCGCGCGCTCGGCGTCGGCCAGGTACTCGGCCATCCACTCGCGCCGGCCGTTCTCGCGCAGCGCCACGTATTCCATCTCGGGCGTGACGATGCCGCGGCGCGCGTAGTGCATCTGCGTCACGTTCATGCCGCTCTTCGCGCGGCGCGGGCGGCGCTGCAGCGCAGCGGCCTCGGCGCGCAATTGCGCGATGCGGTCGGCCTCGCGCGCTTCATGCTTCGCGCCGTCGTCCAGCGCCTGGCGGATGCGGCCTTCATAGGCCTCGGTGTCGCCGCGCTCGGCGATCCAGGCATCCCGCACGCCGGGCAGGCCGCGTCGCACGTCGATCGTCGCGGCGGGGTCGGTGTAAGGGCCGGAGGTGTCGTAGAGCGAGACCACCTCGCCGTTGCTCAGGCGCACGTCGCGCATCGGCACCTGCAGGTCGGCGCGGCTGCCGGCGATGCGGCCCTTGGCGGAGGCGGGGAAGGGCTCGCGCGTCAGCGCCAGCAGGTGAGAGAACTTGTCGGGGGCATTCATGGGGGCAATCTCCTCGGAAGGTGGATGGATGCCCCGCAATCGGCACCGGGTGCACGCCCGTCCGCCACGAATGAATGGGCGGACTTCGGCGCATCGGCGCTGCAGCTCTTCTTACGCTGGTACTAACCAGATCAAGTTCGCGGTTCCGGCGGTCAGGTCCGCCATCTCAGCACGCCACTACGTGCACCCCGGAGCGGTGCGGATTCTATGCAGTGTGCACGGCGGACGCCACAAAAAATTGCTCATGTCAAGCCCTGACCCGGAATTTCCAGGGTTTGAAATCATAAGCAGGGCAATAGGTTAGCTCTGTTTTGGGCCACTTGAAGTGACTGCTGCGTCGTGGGCTAGGTGCCACATAAGAGCGTCGGGAGAGAAAGCCGGATCGCACTTGGTCGTGCTGGATTGCCGGGAGGCGGCGGGCTTGTCGCACCATGATAGCCCAAGTGGCTTCGCAGCATCCAGAACGAAGAACGCGCAGCCGAAGGCTGCGCGTTCGATGAATGCCGTTGGATGGCACGCGACGCCATCAGGCCGGTTTCGTTGGCGCGCTCCGTATCGCCGAGCCCTTCCTGAATCCCCTGTCCCCCGCCATGAAGGCTTCCAGCATGTACGGAATCAGCGTCATGGCATCGACCACCTCGCCATACGCTTGAGCGTGCAGCGCGGCGTAGCAGTCGAGGTCGGCCTTGAGGCTGGCCGGGCACGAGAACGTGAGCTTCGTGCTCTCAGTCTTGGGAAGCGGCCCGAGCCGCAGCTTCTTGGTGGTGTTCATCGCATTGCTCCCCGGTTGAAGAACATTGGCTGGTACGGTCGCAGCACCAGATCGCGGTTGACGATGATCCGCACCGGCAGGCCCGGCCGCTCCGTCAAAGTCGGCTGGATGTTCATGTTGCGCCTGGTCATCTCCTGGCCCACCTGGTTGATGCTGTCTTGTGCGCTGTCGCGCCCAGCGATCACGATGCGGTTGCCGTTCTGCCGGTTCTCCGGCGCGGCCAGCTCGGCACCCACGCCCAGCAATGTGGTCAGCGCCGCACCGGCAAAGACGCGATCCCAGTGCCAATCGACACCATCCTCCAGGCCGGCATAGCCGGCCGGATCGGTGCCCGCGAGGTTGTCGAGCTTCAGCGAAGACGTGTCCGGCAGGATGATTCGGTTCCACACCACCTGCACGCGGCTTTGCCCGTAGCTCACCTGGCTGTTGTACTTGCCCAGGATGCGCGATCCCTGCGGGATCAGCAGGAACTTGCCCGTCGCCGTGTCGTAGACCGGCTCCGTCACCGTGGCGATCACGTCGCCCGGCAAATCAGACTTGATGCCCGTCACCAGCGCACCGGCGATCACCGTTCCCGCCATGACCTGATACGGCGAGGACGGCATTTGCAGACTGGTGGAATTACGGGTTTCCGTAGAGGCGCCTTTCAGGAAAGCCTCTTTCTGGTTTTGCCGGTTCTGCACGGCGGTTGGGTCGGCAGGCTGGGCCGCCGTCGAGGCCGGGCCAGCGGCCAGCGGGTCGAAGCCCGCCAAGGCCGATGCCGGGCCAGCTGCTTGCGCGGTCGCTGGCGCTGCGGTCTTGCCGGGAGTGCCTGAGCGGAAAAACACCGACGAGGCTGCGGCTGCTTCGGCCTCCTTGCGCCGCGCATCCTCCGGGTCATGACCCGGTGGCGCATAGGTCGGCGTCACCGGCTGCTGCGACTTCACGATGGCCGGGCCAAGGTCGCCGGGCAGCGGCGGCCCCAGCTCCGGCACCTTCGGCAGCTTGGAGTAGTCGGAGGGCAAGCCATCCAGCCCTTCAGACTTCGACACGCGATCGACGTTGTACAGCTCGGTCCGCTCGCCTGCGCCGCGCCGATGTGACTGCAATGACCAGATCGTGGCTCCCAGCACGGCGACCGACAGGCCGCCGGTGAGCATGGCCAAGGTGCGCCGGTTCAGGCGCGTTACCGGGCGCGGCTGGGCGCGCAGCGCCACCGCCTCGGGCGCGACCTTGCCCGCCTGCGCCGCAAGATCAGGGGAGTCGTCCTGGCTCATGGTCAGTTCCTCCGCGTTCCGTCCGTGCGCTCGATCCGAACCACATCGCCCTTGTCACCGCCCAGGCGCAACTCGGCCGCGCCGAACAGGCGATCCACGATGTAGTACGGCGAGCGGAAGCGGTAATTCACCAGTTGCCCATCGCCCTGCGCGCCGATGACGAACAGCGGCGGCAACTCGCCTTGCGCGATGCCAGCGGGGAACTGGATGTAGACCTTCTCGCCATCGTCGAAGGCGCGCAGCGGCTTCCACGGCGGGTTGCTGCCGCTGACCGCGTAGCGGAAACGGATCTTCTCCAGCGACAGGCCAGCATCGACCGGCGCGGCGGCGCTGGCCGCCTGCGCCTGGCGCTGCAAGGCCAGCATCTTGTCCTTGGGGTACTCCCAGGACACCGACGCCATCCACGTCTTCTCGGTCGAGGTCAGCTCCAGCAGGTACGTCCTGCGGCTGGTCGTGATGACCAGATTCGTCTTCAACCCCGAGCGGATCGGCTTGACCATCACGTTGACGCGCAACGCATCGCCGCTGCCGCTCGATGTATCCCCGACGATCCAGCGCACGGTATCGCCGGCGGCCACCGTCACCAGATCTTCACCGGGCTGGAGCGCGATCACCGTCACGCGGCCCACTGCCGCATAGACCTGGTACAGCGCCCCATCCGTGAAAGGCCACACCTGAATTGCGTTGACGTACCCCTCGCGCGTGGGTGCAATGCGCGCCTCGGCGTTGGCGCGGGACACGCGCACGGTTTCATCGGCGGGTTCTGGGGCGGGCTTGGTATCCGGCACAGGTTTCATTTGCGCCGGCATCGGCAGCACCTGTGGCACGGCCACCACCTCCACCGGCGCAGGCGGCTCCGGCAGCGGCTGGGCCTGCACCGGCTCATCGAGCGAAATGGACGGCGGCGGCTTGCCCTGCGTGGCGCAGCCCGCGAGGGCAAGCAACATGATCGGCAAGGCGGATTTACGGAAAAGATCATTCATGGTTTTGCTCCTTCGTTTCCTTCCAGTTCGCGGCTCCACGACAGCCCGTTGACGTAGATGCCCAAGGGGTTCTTGCGCACCCGCTGCTCGGTGCGCGGCGTCTGCTGCACGATGGAAACCACCGCGTTCCAGCGCTCGGTGCGATCCAGCGCACCGTTGACAAAGCGCGTCTCCGTCCAGCGCACGTTGAAAGACGTGTCGCTGGCGCGCGTCACGCTGCTGATCTGCACCGTCACCGACTCCTTGCCGATGCGCGTGAACGGATCGGCCACCCGCGCGTACTCGTTGAGCACGACCGCCCCCTTGTCGGTCGTGTAGTCGTAGGCATCCAGCCAGTTCTGCCGTACCACGATGGGATCGATGGACAGCGAGCGCACCAGGCCGATGAAGCGGCCCAGGTGGTAGGCAATCTGCGCATCGCTGGGCCGGTACGGCGTGGCGGCTTCGCCGACGGCACGCACCTGGCCCGCGTTGTCCACCTCGATGACGTAGGGCGTCACGATGGACTGCGCGGAACGCCAGACCAGGCCGCCGGCCATCAGCACGGCCAAGGTGAGGCAGCCAAAGGCCAAGAAGCGCCAATTCCTGGCCTGCACGCGGGCCGAGCCGATGCGCTCGTCCCAGACCTGAGCTGCGGATTGGTACGGAGTGGCAGGCTGCGGCGTGTCGGCGTAGCGCACCTGCGGTCGTTTGAATCGCATGGAAGTTCTCCTCATGAATCGGAATCACGCAGGCTTGGCCCCTGGCTGGAGCTGCCACCGTCGCCGCCGCGCAGCGTGTGGGCGGCGGTCGTAGCGGCATGGGTGAGCTGTTGCCTTCGATGCAGGCGCTTGGCCCAGGCGGGTTGTTCGGCAGACGGAGCCGATCCGGCAGCGTCAGGGCCGGCGGGTGCGGCGCCGGAGGCTGGCGCGTCATCGGGCCGAAAGGCCGCCGCCATGCGCTCCTTCATCGAGCGCGCCCCATCGGCCACCTTCCGCCCGGCCGCCTGCGCGCCAGTCTTGGCGACATTGCCCACGCCAGCAGCGGCACCCTTCAGGCCGCCACCGGCCGAAGCGGAGCCCGCCTGGTACGCCGACCTGGCGCTGCTGGCGGTCGATGCCATCGAGCGAGCGGCGGCGGGTGCCATGCGCGCCCCGGCCGCCACGGCACTTCCGACGCCCGTAGCCGCGGCACCGACCGCCACAGCGGTTCCGGCTGCGCCGATGGCGGCACCGGCCATCGCGCCCGCGCCGAGCTGCGGCCCGCCGGACACCAAGCCAGTTGCAATGCCCGGCCCGAAGATGCCCAGCGCCAGCAGGGACAGCGAAGCCAGCATGATGACCAGCGCCCGGTCGATCGAGGGCTCCGAGCCTGCCGGTATGTTGAACTCGGAGAACAGGCCCGAGCCAATGCCCACGATGACGGCCAGCACCAGCACCTTGATGCCCGACGACACCACGTTACCCAAGACCTTCTCGGCCAGGAACGCCGTCTTGTTCCAGAGAGCGAACGGCACCAGCACGAAGCCCGCCAGCGTGGTCAGCTTGAACTCGATCAGCGTGACGAAGAGCTGCACCGCCAACACGAAGAAGCTGACGATGATCACCAGCCACGCGAAGAACAGTACGACGATGGGCGCGAGGTGGATGAACACCTCGGGGAAGCCCGACAGCCCCTTGATCTGGTCGAGGATCGGCGCCGCTGCGTCGATACCGGCCTTGGCCAACCGTCCCGGCTGCAAGAAGTTGCCCATGCTCAGGCTGGAGCCGCTGGCCGTCAGGCCCAAGCCCGCGAAGGAGCGGAACACCACGCTGGCCAGCATGTTGAAGTTGCCGATGATGTAGGCGAAGGCACCGACGTACAGCACCTTGCGGATCAGCTTGGCGATCACGTCCTCGCCCTGGCCGGTGGCATGGCCCATCGCCCAGAACAACCCGGCGAGCGTCATGTCGATGACGATCAGCGTGGCCGTGAGAAACGCCACCTCGCCATGCAGCAGCCCAAATCCCGAGTCGATGTAGCGCGAGAACACATCGAGGAAATGGTCAATGATCGAAATGTCATTCATGGCAAGTCCTCCTGCCCAGGCGAGGCCGTTGCCACCGCATTGCGGTCCTCGGCGGGTTCATCGAAGCTGGGCGGAATCGGCGGCAGATCGGCCAGCGTCCGGTACTCATCCGGCCCGGCCAGGCCGGAGAGAAAGCGGCGCAAATCGGCCTGGGCCACCTGCGCGCAAGACGCGCCGTCGAGCTGGCCCGCCCGGCATTGCTCCTTGAGCAAGCGCAGCCGCGACGGATCTGCCGAGAGCGCATCGACCGAAGGCACCTCCTGCTGGCCGCAGCCGGCCAGCAGGAGCACAAAACCGCAGAGAGCAGGCGCGCGGGTCATGGCAGCACCCGTCAACGGCTGTAGAAATCGACGGACTGCGGCGTGTACGGCGTGCCTTCACCCAGGAAGCGCCGGTTCACCTCGCGGCCTCGCTCCACAGCGGCGGCCTGCCGCGCCAGTTCCAGCGAAGCGGCACGATCCTGGGTGATGCTCAGGCGCTGCGTCTGGATGGACTGCTTGGCCTGCAAGGCCAGAAGCTGGTTCATGGCCTGCATCGCCTGCAAAGCGCCCACGGCCGACTGGCTCTTGCCCACGAGGTCGGCCAGCACGCCTTCGTCGTCGCTCAGGTTCTGCGACGCCTGGGCCTGCATCTGCATGGTGGTCTGCAGGCCGCTGAGCGTGTTCTTCCAACGCTCCTGCGCGTCGCGGTACATCTGATTGCCGCTGACGGTGGCGGCGTACTGCTCCGGGTACAGGCGCTGGAACTCCCGATCCAGATTGGTCACGTCATAGGCCAGGCCCTTGGCCTGCGCGATCAGCCGCTGCGTGGTCGCCAGGTTGGCGCGCAACTGGCCCACTACGCTGGACGGCAGGCTGGCGAGGTTGCGCGCCTGGTTGATGAGCATCTGCGCTTCGTGCTGGAGCTGCTTGATCTGGTTGTTGATCTGCTCCAGCGTGCGGATCGCGGTCAGCGTGTTCTGCACGAGGTTCGTAGGGTCGATCACGACCCATTGCGCCTGCACGGCGGTAGCGGTGCAAAGCATGGCCGCGACGGCGGCGGCGAGAAGACGCTTCTTCATGATGGGTTCTCCTTGGGGTGGGTGGACGGGAACGAGGACAGCAGTTCGGCCGCCCAATGCAGGCCGCGGTGGCGCAGCCAGGCGGCTGCGAACGGGGTGGATGCAGATGTAGCGGCGAGCACCGCGTCGATGTCGCGCTGGTCTTGCGGCGTGGAAGCACCCGCGAAGGCCAAGGTCGCGGCGCCCAGGTCGAGGTCGAACAGGCGGTTGCCGAGACGGGATTGGTAGTAGTAGTCGCGCTTGGGCTGCGCGGTGGCGACGATTTCGATCTGGCGCGAGTTCAGCCCGAAGCCTTCGTAGATAGCCCTGATCTGCGGCTCGGTCGCCTGCGGGTTGGGCAGGAAGATGCGGCTGGCGCAGCTCTCGATGATGGCCGGCGCGATGCTCGAATCCTTGATGTCGGCGAGGCTCTGCGTGGCGAAGATGACGCTGACGTTCTTCTTGCGCAGCGTCTTGAGCCACTGGCGGATGCGGGCCGCGAACACCGGGTCATCGAGAAACAGCCACGCCTCATCGAGGATCAGCAGCGTGGGCGCACCGTCAAAGCGTTCATCGAACCGGGCAAAGAGGTAGTGCAGCACGGCCATGACGGCGGCCTTGCTGTGCATCAGCTCTTCCATCTCGAAGCACTGCACGGCGCCGGAACCCAGGCGATCCGAATCCGCATCCAGCAGCTTGCCGTGGGCGCCGCCGAGCACGTAGGGCGCGAGCGCCTGGCGCAGCGCGTTCGATTGCAGCAGCACCGACAGGCCGGTCATCGTGCGCTGCTCCAGCGGAGCACCGGCGAGGCTGCCGAGCGCCGACCAGATGGCAGCCTTCTCCTCCGGGCCGACGGTCACGCCTTCATGCCGCAAGCGGCCTTCGATCCACTCGGCGGCCCAGGTTCGATAACCCTCGCGGTCGATGCGGGCCAAGGGCTGGAATGCGATCTCGCCATCCATACCGAGGTCGTAGTGCTCGCCGCCCAGGCCCAGCACCGTTGCCCGGATGGAGCGGCCCATGTCGAACGCGAGGATGCGCGATCCGCGATAGCGCCGGAACTGCATCGCCAAGGTGGCGAGCAGCACCGACTTGCCCATGCCGGTCGGCCCCGCGACCAGCGTGTGGCCCACGTCGCCGATGTGCGTCACCAGCCGGAACGGTGTCGCGCCGTCGGTGCGCGTCACGATCAGCGGCGGGCCGTTGAGATGGTTATTGCGCTCGGGGCCGGCCCATACCGCCGACACCGGCATCAGGTGCGCCAAGTTCAGCGTCGAGACGATGGGCTGGCGCACGTTGGCGTAGGCATGGCCGGGAATGGACGACAGCCAGGCATCCACCGCGTTCAAGGCCTCGGGCATCGTCACGAAGCCCCGGCCCTGGATGACCCGCTCCACCATGCGCAGCTTCTCGTCGGCCTTCGCCGGGTCGGCATCGAGCACCGTCACCGTGGTGGTGACATACCCGAAGGCCACCTGATCGCTGCCCAGTTCCTGCAAGGCCGCGTCCGCATCGGCCGATTTGTTGCTGGCGTCGGTATCGACCAGCGGGGTTTCCTGCTGGAAGATGGTTTCGCGCAGCAGCGCGATCACGTTCTTGCGCTTGGCGAACCACTGGCGGCGCAGGCGGGACAGCTCCTTTTCCGCATCGGCTTTGTCCATGCAGAGGAACCGGGTGGACCAGCGATAGCCAAAGCCGAGGCGGTTGAGGTCATCCAGAATCCCCGGCCAAGTCGAGGTCGGGAAGCCACGCACCGACACCACGCGCAGGTGCTGGCCGCCCAGCATGGGCGCCAGGCCACCGACCAGCGCGGAGTCGGTCAGCAGCGCATCGATGTGGAAAGGCACTTCAGGCACGCCGACGCGATAGCGCCGCGTCGAGATGGTGGCGTGCAGGAAGGTCAGCGTCTGGCTGTCGTCCAGCCACGCGATTTCCGGCATCACGCCATCGAGCAGGTCGAAGATGCGATCGGTTTCCGCGACGAAGGCCGTCAGGCGCTCGCGCCAGTCCACGCCTTCGGTGGGCCGGTTCTCGTACAGCATCCCGGCCGCGCGGGCGCGTGATTCCTCGGGCGGCAGGTACACCAGCGTCAGGTGGTAGCCGCTCTCGAAGTGGTTGCCCGAGTCCTCGAACGTAGCGCGGCGTTCCTCGTCCACCAGCCACGACAACGGCTCGGGAAACTCCGAGTGCGGATAGTCGGCTGCGGGCCGGCGCTCGGCTTCGATGAACAGCGCCCAGCCCGAACCCATACGACGCAGCGCGTTGTTCAAGCGCGCCGACGTGGCAATCAGTTCGCCTTGCGTTGCGCTATCGAGGTCAGGCCCGCGAAACCGGGCCGTGCGCTGGAAACTGCCGTCCTTGTTCAAGACGACGCCCGGTGCGATCAGCCCGGCCCAGGGCAACCAGTCGGCGAGCAAGGCCGGGCGCTGGCGATATTCGGCAAGGTTCAGCATGGCATCACCTCACACGTCCAGCAGCGGCCGGTGCTTGATGTGCCGCGCGAACACGGCCATGAACTGCGGATCGACACGCGCACCCCAGACCGCCAGCGAATGGCCGACGATCCAAAGCACCAGCCCAGGAATCCACATCTGCAAGCCCAGGCCCACGGCAGCGGCCAAGGTGCCGTTGGTGATGGCCACGGTGCGCGGAGCGCCGCCCATCAGGATCGGCTCGGTCAGAGACCGATGTAGCGGCACCTCGAAGCCGGGTATTCCATCGTGTGGGCCGTTCATACGACGGCCCCACCGGAGAAGCTGAAGAACGACAGGAAGAAGCTCGAAGCGGCGAACGCGATGGACAGGCCAAACACGATCTGGATCAGCTTGCGGAACCCGCCCGAGGTATCGCCGAAGGCCAGCGCCAAGCCCGTGGCGATGATGATGATGACCGCGACGATGCGCGCCACCGGCCCCTGGATGGATTCGAGGATGGATTGCAGCGGCCCTTCCCAGGGCATCGAGGAACCCGCGGCCTGCGCGGTGCCTGCGAGCAGCAACATCAGCGCCGCGAGCATCAAGCCCTGCATGGCCGGGCGAGCCAGGCCATCCAGCCGTGCGGGCCGAGGAAGCGGATTTGCGGAAATACGGAAAGCATCAGCGTGCGTCATGGAAGTTCTCCAGAGTGGTCAGGGGACAGGGAGGAAAGGTCGGACTGCGGCAGCAGCTCCGGGAATGGAGCCTCCAGCGCATCCGCCAGTTGGTAGCCCACGCCATCGAAGCCGACGACGCGGGCGATGCTCTCGATGCGGCGCTTGCGTCCGCGCCCGGCGATGTGGATCACCACGTTGACCGCTTCCGCGATCAGCGCACGGGGCGGGTTCACCGCCACTTCGAGAATCAGTTGCTCCAGGCGCAGCAGTGCGCCCAGTACGGAGCCGGCGTGGATGGTGGCGATGCCGCCCGGATGGCCAGTGCCCCAGACTTTGATGAGATCCAATGCCTCGGCGCCACGCACCTCGCCGACGACGACACGATCCGGGCGCAGGCGCATCGAAGATCGCACCAGCTCGGTCATGGACACCACGCCCTGGCGTGTGCGCAGCGGCACGTGGTCGCGGGCCGCGCATTGCAGCTCCACCGTGTCTTCGAGCACCAATACGCGGTCGCCCGTGGCGGCGATCTCGGCCAATAGCGCATTGGCCAAGGTGGTCTTGCCGGTACTCGTCCCGCCGGCGATCAGGATGTTCTGGCGTTCGCGCACGGCGCGCACCAGCAAGCCCGCCTGCGCGGCGGTCATCATTTCGTCCTCGATGTAGCGCGACAGCGGGATCACGCCAAAGGCGCGCTTGCGCAACGCAAAGGCCGGCCCCGGCGCAGCGGGCGGCAGGATGCCCTCGAAGCGTTCGCCCGTCTCGGGCAGTTCCGCCGTCAACAGTGGCTGGCCGCGGTGGACTTCCGCGCCGACGTGGGCCGCGACCAGCCGGATGATTCGTTCGCCGTCGGCCTCGGACAGCTCCACACCCATCGGCGCGCGACCCGACGAAAGCCGGTCGATCCACAAGGTGCGATCCGGGTTGAGCATGATTTCCACCACGTCCGGGTCTTCCAGCGCGGCGGCGATCAGCGGCCCCATCGCCGTGCGCAGCATCAGGATGCGGCGATCCAGTGAAACGGCGGTGAAGGAAGGAACGGCGCTCATGACGCGCGCTCCTGCGCGTCGTCCATGCGTGCCGGGTCTGGATGCAGTTCTTCCACCACGTCCCGCACCAGACTGCGACCGCGCAGCAAATGCCGCCCGAGTTGTTCGACGAACTGCTCGAAGCGCGCCTTGCCCTGGGCGCGCGCTGCGTCCTGATGCGCTTCGGGCACGGGCGTGCTCACCGTGAGGAAGTAGCGGATGAACAGTGCCAGCGTTTCGATCTGGATGTTCTGGTCGCGTTCCATGCGCTCGGCGTGCCGTGACAGGCGATCCAGCCGCTTGGCAATCGCCGCCTCGCGCTGGTCGGCAGCATCAGGCGACAACCACGACGCCAAGGCGGCGGCGACGATGCTGGACTTGGATACGCCTTTCTTGGCGGCCAGTTCGTCGAGCCGCTTGCCATGCTCCGGCTGGATGAACACGTTGAGGCGGTGTTGGGTCATAGGTCGATTCCGTCGTCAGGGTCGAGGGAAGCCAGCCGGGCCGTGCGCTGCATGGTTGGGTCGAGCTGGCGAGGAAGGGGAAGCGGCAAGTCGTCGTCATCGAGCAGCCCAAGGTCGGCCGCAGGCGCGGCCAGCTCGGGGTCGTAGGCGGCGGTTTCGGAGAGTTCGGGCTGGCGACGCGGGCCGCCGTCATCGGCGCTGCCAAGGTCGCCAACGGTCTCCGCGACGAGAGATGCCGGCACCGCAGGAATTGCCAGCCCGCTCCAGTTATCGGCGCGGGCCGGCGGCGCGTCGGCGTACTGCCCGTCCGCCAGCGTGGGCGGCGGCAGCAAGCGATGCTTGAAATTGCTGTCCGCGTAGTAGCGCAGCTTCTTCGCCTTGATCGGCGCCACGCTGGACACCATCACCACCGCCTCGTCGGGCGGAAGCTGCATGACTTCGCCCGGCGTCAGCAGCGGGCGCGCGGTTTCCTGGCGCGACACCATCAGGTGGCCCAGCCACGGCGCCAGCCGGTGGCCCGCGTAGTTGCGCTGCGCGCGCAGCTCGGTGGCCGTGCCCAGCGTCTCGGAGATGCGTTTGGCGGTGCGTTCGTCGTTCGTGGCGAACGTCACACGCACATGGCAGTTGTCGAGGATAGAGTGGTTCTGCCCATACGCCTTGTCGATCTGGTTGAGCGATTGCGCGATGAGGAAGCTACGGATGCCGTAGCCCGCCATGAAGGCCAGCGCCGTCTCGAAGAAGTCCAGGCGCCCGAGCGCCGGGAACTCGTCGAGCATCAGCAGCAGCTTGTGGCGTCGCTCGATGCCGTCGGAGCCATCCAGCGATTCGGTGAGGCGCCGCCCGATCTGGTTGAGGATCAGGCGAATGAGCGGCTTCGTCCGCGAAATGTCCGAAGGCGGCACCACCAGATACAGCGACACCGGATGCTCGGCTGCGATCAGGTCGGCAATGCGCCAATCGCACCGCGACGTGACTTCGGCCACCGTGGGATCGCGGTACAGGCCCAGGAACGACATGGCCGTGGACAGCACGCCCGAGCGTTCGTTGTCCGACTTGTTGAGCACTTCGCGCGCCGCCGAAGCGACGACAGGATGCGGCCCATCGCCCAAGTGCGGCGTGGTCATCATCCGGTGCAGGGTCAGCTCGAACGGGCTGGCCGGGTCGGAGAGAAAGTTGGCGACGCCGCGCAGCGTCTTGTCCTCGCCCGCGTAGAGCACATGCAGGATGGCGCCGACCAACAGCGCGTGGCTGGTCTTTTCCCAATGGTTGCGCTTCTCCAGCGCGCCTTCGGGATCGACCAGAATGTCCGCGATGTTCTGCACGTCGCGCACTTCATACGCGCCGCGCCGCACCTCCAGCAGCGGGTTGTAGGCGGCCGACTTCGCATCGGTCGGGTTGAACAGCAGGCAATGCGAGAAGCGCGAACGCCAGCCTGCGGTGATCTGCCAGTTCTCGCCCTTGATGTCGTGGATGACGGCGGATGCAGGCCAGGAAAGCAGTGTCGGCACCACTAGGCCGACGCCTTTGCCGCTGCGCGTGGGCGCAAAGGTCAGGACGTGCTCCGGCCCCTCATGTCGCAGGTACTGGCGATCGTGCTGGCCGAGGAACACGCCGGCCGGTTGCGTGAGGCCGGCCTTGCGAATGTCATCCGCGTTCGCCCAGCGGGCCGAGCCGTAGGTCGTGACCAGGCGCGACTGGCGCGAGCGCCATATCGACATGCCGATGGCGACCACCACCGCCAGCAAGCCGCTGCCGCCCGCGATGGCGCCGCCGGTGTCGAACACGCGCGGCGCGTAGGCGTCGAAGACGAACCACCACTCGAACAGCCGCCACGGGTGATAGACCGGCGTACCGAAGAAATCGAACCAGGGCGAGCCAAGGCGTAGCTGATAGCCCAGGGCGGCGGCTGTCCATTGCGTGGCGCTCCACACCCCAGCGATCACGATGCCGAACACCACGGCAATCTGACCGAACAGCACGTTCGTTCCCTGCATCATCCAGCCTCCGATCGCAGCACAGGCATGTGCCGCCCTCGTGAGGATCAGTGCCGCTGGGCGTGCCGGTCAAAGACCGTTATCGGCATGTTGATGCCGCAAAAAGCATGGTTTCCGGCAGGGAAGAACTGGGGCGAAAGACCGCCACAACGGGCGCGCTGCTGCGCAGCGCGCAAAAAGGCGCAGGCACGCGCAGGTGCGTTGCGGCAAACCGACCATCAGAACTTCGGCGGTTCCTTCGGCGGCGTATAAGGCACCTTGCCGTCACCCAGGAAACGCCGGTTCGTCGCTTCGGCCACTCGGTTGCACAGCACGTCGCCCATCGTCGGACGATCCGTCTTGCACTGCTGGCGCAGTTCTCGCAAACGCACGGGGTCAGCAGCCAGTTGCTCCACGCTGGGCACGGCGGCGGGCTTGGACGGCTCAGACTTGCCGCAGGCGACCAGCAGAACTGCTAGCGACGACATAGCGATGATCTTGGATAGGTTCATGGCTTGAATCCTCCGAAGTGAAACGGGGCCAATGGCTAAGCGTCTCCCGGTACCAGGGCTTCGACCCGCTCGATAAAGCGGGCTAGCGCCTGCGACGGCTCGGCGTCGCGGCGCAGCAGATAGGTGGTGAGCATGGGCGACTTTCCCGCGAGCGGTCGGCCCACCACGCCCGGCTCGTGGCTGGAAGCGATGTGCGCGGCGCCTGCGAGCCCCAGCGCCAAGCCGGCCGACACGAAAGTCATCATCACGTCGAACGTGGCGACGTACTGTTCGATCAAGGGCTCCCGGTCCTGCTTGCGCAGGATGCGGTCGATCTGCTTGGCATGGCCTTCGCAAACTGCCGGGTCGCCCAGCACCAGGGGATGTTGCAGCACTTCATCCAGCGGTACCCGCCTGTGGGCCAGTAGTTCATGGCGCGCGGGCATGGCGACCATCAGCTCATCCTCCCAGGCGGGTTCGATGATGATGCCGTCGCCCACCTCGTCGGCCATCGAGAAGCCCGCGTCGTATAGATCGTCACGCAGGCCGCTGAGCTGCTGGGCCAGCGGCACCTCGAACAGGCGGATCTCGATCTCCGGGTCTTCCTCGCGGCAGCGCGCCAGCAGTGCCGGCAGGCGCGAGGGGCTGATGCCGTCGGACAGCGCCACGCGCAACCGGCCGTGAAAGCCATTGGCCGCTGCCTTCACGCTCTCACGCGCTTGGTCCAGCGCCAACAGCACGCGAGGCGCGTTCTCCATCAGCAGCTTGCCCGCAAGCGTCAGGCGCGTGCTGCGGCTGGTACGCACGAACAGTTGTGCGCCCAATTCTTCTTCCAATTCCCTGATGGCGCGCGACAGTGGTGACTGTTCGATATGCAGCCGCTCCGCAGCGCGGGCGAAGTGCAGCTCCTCAGCAACGGCCAGAAAGTACCGAAGGTGACGGAATTCCATGAGTCGATGTCCCTGTAAAGCTTGAAGGAGTCTGTCGTGGTGCCGTAACGGCGTTCATCGCTGTTCCTTTCAAGCGGTTACGCCCTCATGTGCGGGCTCTGCCGTGACATCCTCTTCTTGCTCGTCCGGGCGATGGGCCAGCCGATACAGAATCGGTAGCACCAGCAGCGTCAGCACGGTGGAAGACAAGATGCCTCCGATCACTACGGTAGCCAGGGGGCGTTGCACTTCCGCGCCTGTTCCCGTGGCAATCGCCATCGGGATGAAACCCAGCGACGCCACTAGGGCTGTCATCAGCACCGGCCGCAAGCGTGTCAGCGCGCCCTCGCGGATGGCTTCATCCAGCGGTGTTCCGTCCTCGCGCAACCCGCGGATGTAGGAAATCATCACTAGGCCATTGAGCACGGCCACACCTGACAGCGCGATGAAGCCCACGGCAGCGGAAATCGACAGAGGAATGTCGCGCAGCCACAGCGCCAAGATGCCGCCGGTCAGCGCGAACGGAATGCCAGTAAAGACCAGCAAGCCGTCCTTGACATTGCCGAACATGGCGAACAACAGCAGGAACACCAGCAGCAGCGACACCGGCACGACGATCTGCAAACGCTGCGTGGCTGATTGCAGATTCTCGAAAGTACCGCCCCAACTCGTCCAGTAGCCCGTGGGAATCTTGACCTGTGCCAGCGCCGCCTCGGCGTCGGCCACGAATGAGCCCACGTCACGGCCGCGCACGTTGGCGCTCACCACGATGCGGCGCTTGCCGTTTTCGCGGCTGACCTGGTTGGGGCCGGGTGCCAGCTCGAAGCTCGCCACCTCGGCCAATTGGATGAAGTTCGTCCGTCCTTCGGCACTGCCGGTCCCACCCGTTCCGCGCGGCAGCGGAATCGGCAGGCGCTTCATGCTGTCCAGGTCGTTGCGCAAGGACTCCGGCAGGCGAACCAGGATGTCGAAGCGGCGGTCGCCCTCGAACAGGGTGCCAGCCTCACGCCCGCCGATGGCGGTGGCCACGGCATCTTGGATGTCGGCCACGTTAAGCCCATAGCGCGAGGCTTTTTGGCGGTCGATATTCACGGTCAGCATGGGCAAACCGGTGGTTTGCTCCACCTTGACCTCGGACGCGCCGGGAATCTTCTGCAACATGGACGAGATCTCTTCACCCGTCTTATTCAGGACATCCATGTCGTCGCCAAAAATCTTCACCGCCACATCGCTGCGAACCCCTGAAATGAGTTCGTTGAAGCGCAATTGGATAGGCTGCGAGAACTCGTAGTTGTTGCCCGGCACCTTGCCCACGACATCCTGAATGGCCGCCAGCAATTCGTCGCGCGACTTGCGCGGCTCCGGCCACTCGGACACCGGCTTGAGCATGATGTAGCCGTCGGAAATGTTCGGCGGCATGGGGTCGGACGCGATTTCAGCCGTGCCGGTGCGCGCGAAAACGCGGTCGATCTCGGGGAACTTAGCCTTCAGCGTCGCTTCCAGGCGCTGCTGCATCGCGACCGATTGCGATAGGCTGGTGCCAGGAATGCGCAGGGCCTGGATGGCGAAATCGCCTTCGTTCAGGCTGGGCACGAACTCGCTGCCCATACGGGTGGCGATCAGGCCGCACAGCACCACTGCCACGGCGGCTGCCGTGAGCACCACCGCTTTAGCCGTCATCACGCGATCCAGCAGCGGGCCATACCAGCGCTTGGCCTGCACGACCAGGAAGTTCTCTGTCTCGCTGACCCGGTGGCCGATGAATAGGGCGACCGCTGCCGGAATGAAAGTCACCGACAGGATCATGGCCCCCACCAGCGCGGCCACCACCGTGAACGCCATCGGGTGGAACATCTTCCCTTCCACCCCCGTCAGGGCGAAGATGGGCAGGTAGACCACCATGATGATGAGTTGCCCGAACAGCAGCGCGCGGCGTGATTCCTTCGATGCCAGGAACACCTCGTGAAAGCGTTCCGCCCGCGTCAACGGTCTGCCGTAGTGCGCCTGTGCATGGGCCAAGCGTCGCACGCAGTTCTCGACGATCACCACCGCTCCGTCGATGATGATGCCGAAGTCCAGCGCCCCGAGGCTCATCAGGTTGGCGCTCACCTTGTAATGCACCATGCCAGTGAAGGTGAACAGCATCGACAAGGGAATCACCGTCGCCGTGATGATGGCCGCGCGGATATTGCCCAGGAACAGGAACAGGATCACGATCACCAGGATCGCGCCTTCCAGCAGATTCTTCTTCACCGTGGCGATGGCCTTGTCCACCAGCACAGTGCGGTCGTAGACCGTCACCGCATGCACGCCCTCGGGCAAGCTGCGGTTGATCTCCACCATCTTCTTGTCCACGGCCTGCGAAACCGTACGGCTGTTCTGGCCGATGAGCATGAACACAGTGCCCAGCACCACCTCGCGGCCGTTGTCCGTGGCCGCGCCGGTGCGCAGTTCACGCCCCAGCCCCACGTCCGCCACGTCACGCACCCGTATCGGCACGCCGCCCGCACTGCTGAGGATAACGTTGCCAATGTCCTCCAGGGTCTTGACTTGCCCAGGCGCACGGATCAGGTACTGTTCGCCGCGCTTCTCGATATAGCCCGCACCCACGTTGCCGTTGTTGCGATCCAGTGCCGTCACGATGTCTTGCAGGGTAACGCCGAGCGAAGCCAAGCGAGCGGGTATAGGTGCGATCTGATACTCCTTGGCATAACCGCCAATCGAGTTGATTTCAGTCACACCGGGCACGTTGCGCAACTGCGGCTTGATGATCCAATCCTGAATCTCGCGCAGGTCTGTTGCCGTGTAGGGCATGCCGTCGGGTTTCTTCGCACCGTCCTTCGCCTCGACCGTCCACAGGTAAATCTCCCCCAGGCCGGTGGAGATCGGCCCCAGCGCAGGTGTGATGCCGACCGGCAATTTATCCCGTGCTTCCTGGATGCGCTCATTGACCAACTGGCGCGCAAAGTAAATGTCGGTGCCGTCCTCGAAGATCACGGTCACTTGCGAGAGGCCATAGCGCGAAAGAGAGCGGGTTTGCTCCAGGTTGGGCAGGCCCGCCATCACGGTTTCAATGGGGTAGGTCACCCGTTGCTCGGTCTCCAACGGTGAATAGCCCGGCGCCTGGGTATTGATCTGCACTTGGACGTTGGTGATGTCCGGCACGGCGTCGATGGGCAACTTCTGGTAGCTGAACACGCCGACGGCGGCCATGCCAATGGCAGCTAACAGCACTAGCCATCGGTGCTCGATGGCCGCGCGAATAAGTTTTTCAAACATGGGCGTAGCTCCGGCATCAATGGGTGTGCTCGGCAGAGGCTTTGCCGAGTTCAGACTTCACGACGAAACTGCCTGCGGCCGCATATGCCGCACCTGCTTGAAGACCTTGCAGTACCTCGACCCGCTTGCCATCGCTGCGGCCCAACTGCACAGGCTGGGCCACAAAGCCGTCCTTCACCTTGACGAAAACGACCGGCTTGTCCCCCACGCTCTGAATAGCGTCGCTAGCCACGCTGACTGTCACGGCGGTTTCGGACGCAATCACTTCCACATTGACGAACAGGCCGGGACGCCACGCGCCCTGGGGATTGGCCAAGACCACACGAGCCTTGGCCATGCGGGTTTGTTCGCCGATCAGCGCACCCACGAAAGTGATGGTCCCTTGCGCGCTGGCATCGAATGCCGTGGCTTTGATGCTGACCTTTTCACCCACTCTGACCAGCGGCAAATCCTTGGCGGGCACGTTGATCTCTGCCCAGACCTGGCCCAGGTCGGACACCGTGAACACGGCGGCGTCTTCCTTGACGGCCTCGCCCAGGCTGAGGTGCTTTTCAATCACCATGCCATCGAAGGGCGCACGCAGCTCGAAGCGGTTCAGCCCGCCCGAGGAACCTGGGGCCAAGCCCACGGCCGACAGCTTCTGCTGCGCGTTGGCTACGGCGACCTGCGCCTCGTTCAGCGCCTGGCCGGCTTGCAGGTAGTCCTGCTCGGCGGAAATCTTCTGTTCCCACAGCCGCTTCTCGCGTTCAAAAGTTGTCTGGGCCAAGGCCAGCCGCTTTTGCGCCGTCTGCAACTCGCTGCGCTGCTCGGATGCGGCAGGGCTGGCGATAACGGCGAGCACCTGCCCCTTCTTGACCGTTTGCCCCAAACTGGCCTGCACACTTTCGACAACACCCGCAATGCGCGGAACAACGTGCGAGGTGCGGTCTTCATTCAGCCTAATCTCACCCGGCAATTGCAGGGCAGACTTGATGCTTGCAGCCCCTGCGGTGTCAATGCCGATGGATGCAGCCTTGATTTGCGCATCGCTGAGTTCGACTTTTCCTTCCTCCTGGCTGAAGCTGAACGTGAAAGGCGCGTTGGCCGTCTGAGCCACGATGCTGATCTCGAACGCATGAGGTTCCGGGACAATCTCTCGACTCAACAGGCTGTCCTTGTCGGGAGTGAAGTTGAGCGCCTGCTTTTCCCCAGTCAGGCGTGTAACGGTAGCGCTAACCTTGGCGGCGCTGCTGGCTAGCGCCTTTTCCCTTTCGTAGAGCCAGATTCGCAGGCGTGGTTCGCCGCCGTCCTCAGCGAGTAAGGCTTCCAATCCGAAGTCCCCTTCTTTGAACAGCTTGCCGCCATGCGGCCCCTTGCTTGACCCCTCGTGGTGCTCGCCGTCCGCATGGCCTTTGTCGTCCTCGTGGGAGTCTGCGCCCGTCTTGCCATGATGCTCACCATCACTGTGGGCCTTGGCTTCCACGTGGCTGCCGTGACCCTCACCCTCAGCGCTCTTATCCGTCTTGCCGCCGAGAATGGCGCTGCCCAGTCCTATGCCCACTGCGGCGATCACGGCGATGGCAAACCACTGCTTCTTGCTGACGTTCAGTTTGTTCGTTTCGGGTTTCATGTTCATTCCTTGTTTGCAGGCAGGGTGGTCGTGGATTCGGATGCGCCGATCACGCGATCCATGTCCGCCGCCGCGCGGTGCGCATCGGCGAGCGCCTTGAGGTATTGGGACTTGGCGGCAAAGTAGGTGCGTTGCGCGTCCAGCACTTCCAGAAAGTTGAACTTGCCGTAACCAAAGCCCACGGTGGCCGCGTCATAGGCGCTCTTGGCCCCTGGCAGCACCTCTCGCTGCAATACGTCGATCTCGCCGCGAACCGACGCCAGCCGCTCGCGGGCTTGCAACACCTCTGTGCTGAGGCGCAGATTCAACGCCTGAAGTTCATCCCTCGCCTTGTCTTCACGCTTCAACGCTTCCAGCAGATTGCCCTGATTGCGGTCGAACAAAGGCAGCGGCACGGAAATGCCGAGCATTAACTGATTGCGCGCTAACTCGTTCGGACGCTTCACGCCCAGGCTGACCGTGACATCGGGCGTCTGCTTGCTGCGCTCCACGTCGGCCAGCGACCGGCGACGTTCGATCTCCAACTGCGCCCGGCGCAGTGCCGAAGAGGCCGACAGGCGCTGCTGGATGTCATCCAGCGAAGGGACGTTGGGAAGATCATCCACGCTGCCCGCTACCTGGGTGAAACGCGGCGGGTTGGCCCCGAGCAAACTAGCCAGCCGCGCGCGGGCACTGCGTTGTTCGCTCTGCGCCTGTGCCAGTTCAACCCGCACGCCGGCTTCGGCCACCCGAGCCTTGGTTTCTTCGACCGGGGACACCTTGCCCGCCGTCACGCGCTTGGCAACGGCATCCGTCGCTTGCCTGGCCAGGTCAACGCTGTCCTGGGCTAAGGCCGTGCGATCCTGGGCGGCCAGCGCCTCAAAGAAGGCGGCAACCACAGCGGCGCGAATTTCGACGCGCCGCGTGTTCAGTTCTTCAACTGCGACGTCACGCCCTCGCTCTGCCGCGGCAATGCGGGCAGCGCGCTTGCCCCCCAGCTCGATGGGCAGATTGATCTGGACGCTTTGCGTGCGGGTTGGCGTGCGTTGGTCTTCGAGCGAGTACGCCAGCTCGGGATTAGGACGTACTCGTCCCTGAATTACCTGGCCCTCCACGGCCTCGATCTCCCGTTGGGCGACAGTCAGGTCAAGATTCGCCTCCAAAGCCAGCGCGACGGCCTTTTGCAGGGTCAGGGGCGTTGCTGCTTCAATCTGCTCTACGCCGTTGGCGCTCTGCCCAAGAGCTGGTGCCGTCGGCAATAACTGAGCGAAAGCCGTCCCCGTCATGAGCGCAAGGAGCAAGCCTGCCGCAACCGCCCTCGCGTTGTAATTGTGAATATCCTTCAGCATCCGATTCTCCAGTGATTTGAAATACACAAGGGAATCGGCGGGGGGCAATCCAGATGATCGCCAGCAACGTCATCACATCAGCCGCGCGAAGCCGGCTGGATACCGTAGCGCGCCATGCGCGACGGCAGGGGCGAGGACGAAGGGAAAGGAACGCGCTCCCCGCCGATCAGGCGAGGACACGCCACTGAGGGCGCTCTAAACGTTCAGGTGGAGGCGCAGCAAGGTGCTCCGGGGGATACCCCGTAACCAGGGACGGGCTGACTGGCGACGCCAGCTTCACATCCCCTGACAAGACCGAGAAGCACCCGGCATGACAGGACGCGCAATCAGGATCGCCACCCAGGGTCTTGGCCGGATCAGGGCTGGCATCCTTGCCGTCGGCCGCCTTGTGCTGATGCGCATGGTGGCCGAAGTGCTTGGCCGCAGCTCCGGTTTCATGCTGGCAATAACTGGCCACTGCCGCCCAACTGAATTGAAGCGGCAAGAACACCAGCAAGACGAGGGCCAGCCATTTGCGCATAGGGGTAACAGTGTAGCAGTACAGGCTTTACTTTGCCACTCCTCGCTGCTTGGGTTTTCTCAGAGCCCCGTGCGCGTAGCGTGCCTCCTCTCAGGTTCATCCTGCATCAAATCAGAGCCGCTTCGATATTCGGCGAGTTGTGGCCGCTTTGACGACTGGGGCGACACGAGGGGGCGCCACAGCGCAGGGTACGGGCAGCAGCAGGTCAACCGCCGGAGTACATTTCGAGCCGCGCACGTCGAGCTTCTGGTGATTCGCTGCGCATCTCATCGAGAACCTGCTGGCGCGTCTTCGGCGCTTCGGAACTCTTGATGGGCAACGGTGCTCCACGTTGCAGTATCGCCAGCGTACCGTCCTTACGGGCGGCCTCGACTTCGGCCATCACCTGGGCGCGTGTCTTGGTACTCTGGAAGTGATCCGGGTGGTACGTGAAGCCCTCCTCGGTGGGGGCCGGGTGCCACATCGAACTGGCCTGGGCCGTCAGGGGGAGTGCCGTAGCCAGGATGATCGCCTTCAAGGCAGCAAGATGGGTCAGTTTCATTTCATGGTCCTTTCCATTGCTAAGTGCAGATAATCGATATGCCCGAAGGCATGAGGACAATGTAAGAACCGGCACAGAACGGGAGTAAAACGTGCAGATGACAATTTGGACAGGTTGCGAGAGGCCGCAGCGGGAACGCTGCGCATGAAGCTGCTGATCGTTGAAGACGAAGCCAAGCTCGCGGACTATCTTCGCAAGGGTCTCTCTGAAGAGGGCTATGTGATCGATGTGGCTGCCAACGGCATTGATGGCCTCCACATGGCCTCCCACGGCCACTACGACCTGATCGTCCTCGACACCATGCTGCCGGGCATTGATGGCTTCGGCTTGCTGGCCGCGCTGCGGCAGAGCAAGCAGACGCCGGTGATCATGTTGACGGCCCGCCATCGCATCGAGGATCGCGTACGCGGACTGAAGGCGGGAGCGGACGACTACCTCGTTAAGCCGTTCGCCTTTTCCGAACTGGTGGCACGCATTGAGGTGCTGCTGCGCCGCGCTGCTGGTACTGCACCCGCGCCTGATGCGCTGGTGCTGTGCCTTGGGGACTTGCAAGTGGACCTGGCGAGGCGGCGCGCTACTCGGGCCGGCCAGCGCATCGACCTGTCCGCAAAGGAGTTCCAACTGCTGACGCTGCTCTTGCGCCGCAAGGGCGAGGTTCTGTCACGTACTGAAATCGCGGAGCAAGTATGGGACGTGAACTTCGATCACGGTACCAACGTGATCGACGTCGCTGTGCGTCGCCTTCGGAGCAAGCTCGACCTGCCCTTCGAGCGCCCACTGCTGCACACCGTCCGTGGCATGGGCTACGTACTCGAAGATCGGCAACCGTGAGACCCAGGCGTGCCGGATCGCTGGGGCGGCGGCTTGCCCGCTGGCTCGCACTTCTCACCCTGGTCGGGCTGGCCTTGACCTGTCTGGGCATTTACACCGTCACCGCACTGAGCTTCAAAGAGCGGCAGATGGACACGCTGCGGCAACAGCAGATCCAGGTGAACCATCTCATTGCTGAGGCAGCAGGGTTGGGAAGCGGTACGCTTGCACACAAGCTTGACGATGGCATGGTCGGCCGACAGGACATGAAATTGATCCTGACCCGTGCCGACGGCAGCGTCATCTATGCCAGCGCCGGCATTCCAGTGCATCACCGCGTGATCGACATGCGATTCGAGGCTACGACCGGCACTCCCCCCATCCAGGCGGTGCTGAGTCTTGATGTCAGCGAGGACGATCGTGTGCTAGAGCGTCTAGCCCGCACGCTCGTCGCCGCCGCACTCGCTGGCGCAGTGGTGATTGCTGTTGGCGGATTTACGCTGGTGCAGATCGGGCTGCGTCCAGTGCGCGACCTCTCGGCTCAGATCCAGGCGCTGGAGGCCGATACTCTGCACCGGCTTCTGGATGGCTCCGCTCAACCCGACGAACTGGCTCCGCTGGTGGCCCACGTCAACGAATTGCTGAAGCGTCTGCACAAAGCCTACGAACAACTGGAAGCCTTCAATGCTGACGTTGCGCATGAACTGTTCACGCCGTTGGCGACGTTGATGGGGGGCACCGAAGTCGCTTTGCGCAAAGCACGCGATGCCGACACGCTGCGGGATGTGTTGGGCTCGCACCTCGAAGATATCCAGCGCATGTCGATGATCGTGCAGGACATGCTCTTCTTGTCGCAAGCCGACCGAGGAGCTGAAGCCCGCCGCGAGCATGTCGCCAGTCTGGCCGGCGTTGCGCGCGCGGTGGTGGAATTGCACGAGGCGGCCATTGAGGAAGCCGGGCTGAAAGTTCGTATCAATGGTGATGCCACTGGCTTGGCCGACGTGCGCCTATTGCAGCGCGCATTGTCCAACCTGATCGGCAACGCAACCCGGCACGCGCATCCGCACAGCACCGTTGTCGTGCAAATCGACCGACTGGATGGTGAGATCGCCCTGCGGGTGATGAACGAAGGGCCGACGATCTCAGCCGAGCATTTGCCCAATCTGTTCAACCGCTTCTACCGGGCAGATGCAGCGCGGTCGGATGCCGCCCGCAATCATGGACTGGGCTTGGCCATCGTGGCCGCCATCGCCCGCATGCACGGAGGGCGGACTATGGTCGATTCGAGCAACGGCGTCACATCTATCGGGCTCGCGGTGCCTACCCCGAACACGCAATAGTTCAACGGGTCGCGCCCTACCAACAGGCTGGCCTACTAGCCAATTACTTCTTCTAGCAGGAGAAGCGCCAGAAAGCCGACAAAGAACATCGCCGTCACCCAGGGACGATCTGGCGTTTCGTGCGCTTCGACCAACAGTTCTTCGGTCACGAGGTAGAGCAACGCAATCAGACCAAACGCGAAGAAGCCAGTCAGAAGAGGGTTGGGCAACAGCGCCACCGGCGCTCCAAGCAAGGCCCCGATCGGCAGCAAGAGCACGAGCGCGGACGTAATCCAAATGACCTTGGCACGAGAACGAACGCTCTCGCCGAGTTCCGTCGCCACCGTCAATCCCAGGAACAGAACCTCAATGGTCAGGGCGATGGTCAGAAGCAAGCCGACCTTTGGGCCAGCCGCAAACCCGATACCAAGCACCAAGCCATCAATCAGGATGTCGATGCCGATCACGGTCAGGAGACCGGCTGGCCCCTTCGCCAATGCTTCCAGATGCTTCACCAGCAGCATGGTGGCGACGCCGATTCCGCCGTCGATCATCGTCGCCAAAGGTGAGGCGCGGTGCATGATGTCGGGCAAAATTTCGCCGGCCGCCGCCGCGAACACGACGCCAGCGGCAAAGTGCTGAATCGCACTGACCAGTGTTGGCCCCGGCCGCACGTTCACCGCGACCGTAGCTCCGATGATGGCGGCCGCTGCCGGAATCAAGGTGTAGATCCAGGCCGAGATCACCATGATTCAAGTTACTGCGTTGCCGCACTGAGCGCAGAATTTCGCGCCGATGGGAATGACGCTACTGCACTTCTTAGGAAGGTCTGAACAAGTCCACCGATCATGCCGCGGCGCGTTGAATAGCGCAAAGGAGCCTGCGCGAATGAGCCAGATCAGTTTTGCGGACGCGGA
>NZ_JQKD01000056.1 GCF_000745855.1 Xenophilus azovorans DSM 13620 | reverse complement strand
GCGGCCTGTGATGGGATGAATGTCGGTGAGGTCGGCGCGGGCTGTCCAGCCCGAGGGCGGACGGTAGCCGCGCACGTCGCCTGCGCCGTGCCAGCGGCGGGCGCGCACAGTGCCGGGGGCGTAGATCGCCGCCATGCGCGGGCGGCGGGTGGTGGTGCGGGTCATGGGGGCTTCTCCTTCCAGCGAAGCGCCCCGGTCGAGGCCGGGGCGCTTGCCTTCGGCGCGGGTCAAGCGGCCAGCGCCTCGGCGGGTTCATCCGCCATTGCTTCGGCATCTTCCGGGGCGTCCTGCTCCGGGCCTGCCTCCTGCGCGGCATCCTGCGGGCCTGCGGCCTTGAAGATGGCGGGCATCCAGCCCGTACCATCGGCCAGCCGCTCGGCCTCGCTGGCAATGTCGGCCTTCTTGAGCTTCGCCAGCCGGGTGACGGATTCCGGTGCGAACGCGCCCACGGCATCCAGAATCACGGCCTTCGGAACGTGCTTGAAGTAGCCTTCTGCGGTCGGCTTCCACCATGCGGCCATGTCGAGGCCCACGGCCTGCGCCAGTTCTGCGCCGGGCTGGTGCGGCGTGGCGCGAGGCGTCACCACGTCCACCGTGGAGGCCACGCACACGGCCAGCAGCCGCACCAGTTCGTCTTGCGACTTCGCCAGCAGCACGGCGAGCAGTTCGGCGCTGTCCTCCGGCAAGGCTTCACCTGCCACCTGTTGCAGTTCGCGCAGCGCCACGGCAGCAGGCGATTCCGGCCAGTCCGGGGCCATGCCTTCCAGCCGGTCTTGCGCCGTGAGGCGCACGCCGAGCGGCAGGCCATCGCCGTAGGCGTCGGGCTGCAAGACCTTCTGCACCATGCCATGCACCAGCGCGGCCAGCGCGACGTGCGGATGCCGTGCGACTTCGATTTGCAGCGCCGCCGTGCGGTGGGCGCTCAATCGCTGCGCCAGCCGGTCGGACAGGCTCGCGGCCTTGGGCGCGTCGTCGGCGTCCTCGTGCTCGTCGTTGGCGGCTTCGCCTTCGGTGCTGCCGAAACCGCGCCGCAGCTTTTCCAGCGTGCGCAGCGCCTTGGCCTCGGCTTCGCGCAGCAGGCCGCGATGAATGACGGCCTCGCCGTTGCGGTCGATGGTGACGATGGCACCAGCCACCTCGCGCACCTCGGGCGCATAGCCTTGTAAGGCGTCCTCCGCGTCTTGCAGTTCCCCGACCACCTGATCGCGCCGCTGTTCCAGTTTCTCGGCCTTGGCCTCGTCCTCGCTGCTTTCAACTTGGCAGGCTTCTTCCAGTTCGGCGTCGATCTTTTCGAGGCGGGTTTCCAGCGAGGCGATGCGGCGGGCCTCGCGGGTGGTCGGCTCGCGGCGATGGCGCGGGGCGTTCTGGAACGCCTGCCGTTCCTCGTAGGCCAGATGCGGCACGGCCTCCACCCATGCCCATCCCTCGGCGCGCACGTCCTCGGCCAGCATTGCCAGCTTGTCGCGCACCAGCGTTTCCAGCACTGCGGTATCGGTGAGGTAGGTTCCGGCATCGCCTTCTGCGAACAGGTCGCGGCGGATGCCGCCGCCTGCCTGCCGGTAGGCGTCCAGCCCGACGAAGCGCACCAGCGCGTGCGCGGCGTCGATTTCGCGCTCGGTCAGGCGCTCGCGCAGCTTGGACGGGCTGCGCTGCCATTCCGGCGCACCATAGAACGCGGCTTCCTGCGCGGCGTGGTCATCGGTGATGGTCAGGGCCATCAACTGTTCCAGCGTCACGCCACCGGCCCGGTAGTCGGCCATGAGACGCGGCGAGACGTTCGCCAGCTTCAAGCGGCGCTGCACCACCAGCGGGGACACGCCGAAGTCGGCGGCAATGTCCTCGACGGGCCGGCCTTCCTTGACCAGCGCGGCGAAGGCCGCGAACTGGTCGGCGGGGTGCATGTTCTCGCGCTGCACGTTCTCCGCGAGGCTGACGGTGCGGGCGGACGCATCGGCCACCAGCAGGCACGGCACTTCGTAGTCAGTGGGGATGCGCTTCTTCTTCGCCAGCAGCTTCAAGGCGGTCAGGCGGCGGTCGCCTGCCACCACCTCGTAAGCCTCGCCATCGGCGGATGCAATCACGATCAGGTTTTGCAGCAGGCCGATGCGGGCAATGCTCGCGGCCAGCTCGGGGATGGACTGGCGCGGGGTCGTGCGGACGTTGCGCTTGGAGCGGCGCGGCAACAGTTGCGACAGCGGAACCAAGATCAGGTTCTTGGTCGGATCGGCCACTTCCAGCGGTGCGGCGGCTTCGATGGCGACGGTTTCGGTTTTGAGTACAGCGTTCATGGTGATAACTCCTTGCGGTTGGGATGCAGCAGCGAGAGAAGCGGCAAGGGCTGCTGCCTGCCCCTGCCGCGTGGGGATTCAGGCTTTCAACTGGCGCAGGCCATCGGCCAGCAGCCACAGGGCGCGATTGAGGCGCACGCTTTGGTCGATGCCCTGCACGGGCCGGGTGGTCTGGCGGCGGCCATTCGCGGCGCGGGCGGACAGGCCGCCTTTGGTCAAGTTCTCCTGCGTGCGGTTGAACACGCTCCACAGGTCGCGGCGGTCGTCGTCGTGGCGGCGTGGCATCAGGATTTGCGATTCCGTGATGGGCGCGGGCTTGTCCTCGTCGTACTTCAACGCCAGCGCAGCGCGGGCGAACACTTCGGATTCCCCGGCGTCGAGCGTGATGGCGCGCATGGCATCGCGCGATTCCTGCGCCCGGTCGAAGCCGTGCAGGACTTCGTAAGCGCCTTCGATGACGTGCCCGGCTACGTCGCCCTTGTGCGGCACGCGCACGTCGGCCACGGTGTCGCCGCAGACAAGGCCATTGCTGCAAACGAAGCGGAACATCCCGGCCAGCATCTGATAGCTGCTGGTGCCGTCATGGGAGTTCAGCAGGATGATTTCGTTGGCCTCGCGGCCGTTGATCTGGCTGGCGTGGCGCAGCCGGATCATGTGCTTGGTGTAGTCGCGGCGGTCGTCGTGGCGCACGCGGGTTTGCGTCACCATGAAAGGCTCGAAGCCTTCCCCGCGCAGTTCTTGCAGCACGGTCGCGGTGGGGATGTAGCTGTACCGCTCAGAGCGGCTTTCGTGCGGGGCGTCCGCGAAGATGGACGGGGCCACGGCCCGGATTTGGTCGTCGGACAAGGGACGTTCCGAACGCAGCACCGGGGAACGGGAAGCGAAGCGGGATGCGAGTTGCATGGCATTTCTCCTGACAAAGAAAAAAGGGGTTGCTGTTCACCGCACACCGGATTCCTAGATTCGGAAGCCCAGCCTTTCGGCGGTTCGGTGCGGTCGGCACGAGGAACCCGGTTGGCCCTGTTGCCACCGTCTTTCCTGAGTTCATCGCCCGCGACGGTCAGGAGCGCGCGGACGGGGGCCGTCAAGGAGGCAAGCGCAGGGTTGGTGCGGCCCGCAGGCGCAGCCGAGGACACGGCCCTGCGCGCCTTGACGGCACACGGCCGCGGGCTACAGTCGCGGTGAAGGTGATGAAGTCAGGGGAGACGGTTGGACATGGCAACGGCCCCTCAGCACGCCGACAGCACGGCAAGCGAAGCGCGCAGGCCCGGATCTAGGAATCCGGGCCGGAGGCGTCAGCCGAGCGGAGCGAGGGAACGATGGAAGCCCGTCAGGGGCGAGACGCCGCAGGCGGCTCGATGCGCTACGCGCACGACAGCGCGACCGGCCATGTTTCTTGGCCGGGGACGCACGGACTCCAAGGCTCGATGTACAAGCTCATGCGCCAGTCATCGGGAAACAGGTTCGACAGCGGCTGCTGCGGTCTGGCCGATCCGGCGCAGCCGGTTCGGCGGCCTTTGAGGGGCGCCAAGCTCCGCGCGGCGGGGATAGCCCGCAGGGCTTTCCCCTGGAGGCAAGCGCAGCGCGCAGCGCCCCGTCAGGGGCACTTAGGCATCACGCCGAGTCGTCAGGACGCAGGCTGGATTCCGCAACCGGCATCCAAGGCGAAGTCGAGTTCAGGTAGTAGCGCCTGCCACGCGCATACAGCCCCGAAGGCTCGGTAGGCTGGTAGAACCCGGTGACGCGGCGCCGGAACTGCGCGCCAAACTCGTTGGTGTAGATCACCGCGTCGCCGATCTTGAAGCGCAAGGGCTGACCGTTCTCCGGCGCGAACGGCTTGAGCGCATCGTGTTGCGCCGTGATTTCGATGATGTAGTCGTGATGGCTGCTCATGGCATTGATCTCCTGCGAAGGTTGGGAAAGCGCAAGGAGCGCCTTGCGGCGCTCCAAGGGCTGGTTCAGACGACGACACGCCCGACCAACCGGGCATCGCGCGCGTAGGCGCTCAACCGCTTCTCGGCGCGGAAAGACAGGTCGCGCTCGATCGGCAGGCCCAGCCTGCCGCGCACGGTCGCCAGCTCGCCCAGGCTGACCCAGCCGATTTCCGGCATCCCCAGGCCCAGGTCGCAAAGACCAAAGGCGTGGTCGTGGTCATCGGGATCAATCTCGGTCAGCAGCCAGGTCGCGCCGGCATCCGGCGTGAACAGCTTGACGACGGGTGCCGGATCGAAGTCCGGGTTCTCCAAGGATTCGCGGCCGTTGGCCAGCAGCACGATGCGCTGCTCGTCAGTGATGAGTGCGTTGTTCATGGTGAACTCCTGAAAGGTTGCCGGGCGGAATTGCCCGACCCTTCCGGGGCACGGCGCAGCGCAAGCAGTCAGGGGTCAACGACGGCCGCCAGGACGCAAGCGCCATCGGCGCGCAGCCCTTGACGGCGAGAACGCCGTGGCACGATGAAGGGGACAGCAAGACCGCCTCCCTCGCACCTCCACGCACGCGGTTTTTGGCAAGCGAAGCGCGCAGGCCCGAATAGCAATCCGGGCCGGAGGCATCAGCGATGTGAAAGGCGGGCAGTTCTTAAATGCGCGCCCAGTCCCGGTGCAGATCGTCAACGATCATGGGATGACGGTGCCCGCCTCGGTCTGCTTGTTCGCGCAAGTGAGGATGATCTGGCGGTAGATGATCGTGGGCGATGTCGGAAGAATCACTAGCGGGCCAGAGCCACAGCGCCAGTCCCACTCCGACAAGACCAATCAGCGACATGATGATGAAGGTCGATTGCAGCCCAAAGGCAGCGCCGAAGCGACCGGCCAAGGGATAGCAAATGAGCCAACACGCATGGGACAGGGCGAATTGCGCGGCAAAGACCGCGGGGCGATCCTCGGGATGAGCGGAGCGGCGCAACAGCCGGCCGGAAGGTGTTTGCGCCACGCTGTAGCCGAAGCCGACCACCAACCAGATCACCACCAGAACGGCATAGGTCGGAATCATTGCCCCGGCTGCCGTTCCCACAACCAGCATCGTCGCTCCCGCAATCATGACAGGTCGATCAGCAATCTTGTCGAGCAGGCGAGGCAGCGCGAAGGCCGCAACCATCGACCCGCCTCCGAAGGCCGCCAGCGCCCACGCTACCTCGGATTCGCCCAGGCCAAAGCGTGCCTTCACGATGACCACCGTGTTCACGATCACCATTGACCCCGCTGCTGCCACAGCGAGGCTGATCGCCAGCAGACCCCGAAGGCGCGGCGTGGCGAGGTAAATGCGCGTGCCCCGCGTAGTACGATCCCATATGCCACGACACGGGCCGGGAACGGTTGTGGGAAGCCTCACGCTGACCACAAGCGCGGCTGACACGAGGAAGCCGAGAACCGTTCCGGCAAACAGGTTGTGGAAGCTGATGACCGTCAGTAGCGCGGCGGCCAGCATCGGGGAAATCAGGCTTTCCAAATCGTAGGCCAGCCGGGAAAGCGACAGTGCTTTCGTGTACTCGTCTTCGTCGGGAAGGATGTCCGGGATAGTGGCTTGAAAGGTCGGCGTGAAGCCTGCGGACGCCGCCTGCAAGACGAAGATCAGCAGATAGATTTGCCAGATTTCGCTGACAAAGGGCAGGCAGAGCGCAACGGATGCTCGTACTAGGTCAAGGGCAACGAGCAACGACCGTCGCGGCAGCCGGTCGGCGAACGCCTGCGCGACCGGGGCGACTCCGACATAGGCCAGCATCTTGATTGCGAGTGCCGTCCCGAGTACCGCGCCGGCATTCGCCCCGGCCAGATCGTAGGCAAGCAGGCCAAGGGCCACCGTCATCAGGCCGGTGCCGACAAGCGCAATCACCTGAGCGGCGAACAGGTGACGATAGGTACGGTTCTTCAGGACGGAGAGCATCGGCGGGCCTCAGAGCAGTTTGGTCAGTGCCTTCATTTCGGTCAAAACGGAGTCTTCGTCATGGGCCAGGCAATGGTCGATGTGGTCGTGGATCAGGACGCGCTTTGCGGCCGTCACCGCGCTTTCCACCGCCGCGAGCTGGCGGGCGATGTCGAGACAGGATTCGCCACTTTCGATCATCCCTATGACGTGCCGAAGATGACCATCGGCGCGTTTCAGCCGCTTCACGAGATCGGGATGGGTTGAGTGCTTGTGTGTCGCGTTCATGTGGCAATTGTATCCCCCCTGGGGGGATATGAAAAAGTGCGCCGCCCGCGAAGGAGCGACGCACCGAAGGCCGCACGACGCAATCAGCCCGCCGCCGGCGCTGTCATCGACTGCAACTGCTCGATCACGCCAGGCTCAACGAACACGCAAGCCTGCTCGTCCGCGATCGGCACGTTGAACACCTGCGCGAACACCGTGCGCCGCAGATGGGCCAGCCGGCCCGTCCGGTATGCCTGCTCGGGCTTCATGCGCCCGCCAGCCTGCGACCCGCTGCGCTGCGGATCGCATTCGACCAGCGCGACAAAGCCATCGTCGGCCAGCTTCTGATGCTCGGGGCACAGGCCCCAGCCGGTCGCCGTGTGGCGCTCCATGCTCGCGCGCAGGCGCTTGTCCAGCAGGATCGCGCCGGTGTCGAACGCCGTGCCGCAGACCAGGCAAACGTGCTGTTCGAGGGAAACGTGTGATTTGTCGTTCATGACGGTTCTCCGGTTGCAAGGGCGGAATTGCCCGGAACCGTCGCCCTCACGGCGCAGCGCAGCAGTCAGGGGTCGCAGACGGCCGCCAGGACGCAAGCGCGCAAGGCGCGCGCAGCCCTTGCACGGCGAGAACGCCGTGATACGGTGAAGGGACACAGCAAGACCGCCCCCTCACACCACCCCACGCACGCGGGTTTTTGGCAAGCGAAGCGCGCAGGCGCGGATCAGCGAGCCGGGCCGGAGGCGTCAGTGATGGAAGCCCGACAGGGGCGAGACTCGCGCAGCGAGGCTCGATGCGCAGCACGACAGCGCGACGGCGGTACGCCGGGACGCCCGACTGCTTGGGACAGGACTATTCGTTGTCGGTCTTGCGCTGCTCGAGCTGCAACTGCGCCCGTTGCGTTGCTTGTTGCAGCCGCTCCACCAGCACGCCCCTCGGCGGCAAGGCGGTCAGGTACTCGGCGACGTGGATGCCCGACTTGTCCAACTCCAGCAATTCGATCTGCTCGCGCTTCTTGCCGGTGCAAAGGATGATCCCCAGCGGCGAGGCTTCCTCCGGCTCCCGTTCGTGCTTGTCCAGCCAGCGAAGATAAAGCTCCATCTGTCCCTTGAAAGCTGCCTTGAACTCGCCGACCTTCAACTCCACTGCCACCAGCCGCCGCAGCTTGCGGTTGTAAAACAGCAGGTCGAGGTGGAAATCCTCGCCGTCGATCTGGATGCGCTTCTGCCGGGCCACGAAGCTGAAACCCGCGCCCAGCTCCAACAAGAACGACTCCATTTCGCGGATGATCGCCGCCTCCAAGTCGCCTTCCTGCCAAGTGTCCCGCAGCCCCAGGAAGTCGAGGATGTACGGGTCGCGCATGACCAGGGCGGGCGACATGCGCTGCGCATCGCGCATCGTCGCCAGCTCGTGCGCGATCGTCTCGCCCGGCTTTTGAGACAGCGCCGTGCGCTCGTACAGCATCGAGTCGATGCGCTCGCGCAGCGTCCGGACGCTCCAGCGTTCGGCGCTCGCCATCTGCGCGTAATAGTCCCGCTGGAGCGGGTCTTTCAGCGGGATCAGGGCGATGAAGTGCGTCCAGCTCAATTCTCGTATCAGTGATACGAGAATCTGCTCGTCGGGGAAGGTGGCCGCGAACTGCACCATGCGGCGCAGGTTCTGCTCGGCAAAACTGCCGCCGTACTCCTTCACCAACTGCGCCGCCAGGGTGGGCAGGACTTCCTTGCCGTAGGCGCCCCGGCGTCCGTCCAAGACGTGCGTGCGGATGCGCTGGCCGATGCGCCAGTAGAGCATCGTCAGCTCGCTATTCACCGTCGAGGCGGCGCGCTTGCGCGCCGCCTCGATCAGTGCCCGAATGTCGCCCAGCAGCGCCGAAGGCGCTGCGGACGATGCTGCGGATGACCGGCGCGTGTTCATGCCGCCGCCTCCGCAAGCTGGCGCGCACCCGTGATGGCTTGGCGGCGGCTGGCCACCAGCTCGGCCGCATCGCGCACCGGCTTGTCCTCGGTGTGGACGTAGTGCATGAACATCGCCACGGTCTTGTGGCCCGTCAGCTTCATGCCCACTTTGGTCGGCACGCCCGAATTGGCAATGTCGGTGGTCGAGCGATGGCGGATGCCGTGCGTGCCGACGTGCGGGACGCCGGCGGCCTTGAGCACCCGGCACCAGCCGCCATAGTGCTCGCCAAAGGTCAGGTGCTTGGCCGGGTCGTTCGGCGATGGCAGGACGTAGGGGCAGCCCTCCCGGCGCGGCGCCGTCGAAAGCAGCCGATAGGCTTCCTCGCTCATGGGCTTGGAAATGCCGCCGACCTTGCTGTCGGGCCACACCACGCGCCGGTTCTCGAAGTCCAGCCAGCTCCATTCGAGCGGGCAGATTTCGGAGCGCCGGGCGGCGAACTCGAATTGCAGGCGGATCGCCAGCGGGATGACGTAGTTCTCCAGCCCCTCCGCCTCCAGCTTCTCCAACTGGCGGAAGATCCGCACCATTTCCTCGTCCACGATGAGCCGGGTTTCCTTGCCCGGCGGGTACATGGGGACGTGGCGGCACGGGTTCGTGCCGTCCGGGCGGTAGCCCCACACTTCGGCCAGGTTGAACATCTTGCGCAGCACGCCGAAGGTCTTGTTCGCCTCGGTCGGCTTGTAGGCCAGTTTCTCCATCAGCCCGGCAATGTCGGGCCGCTTCACGTCATGCACCTTCTTGCGGCCCAGCAGCGGGATGATGTTGCGGTCTATGACGCCCTGATAGCCGTCCTGCGTGCTGGGCTTGTTGCGCTTCTTGGAGTAGTCCTCCATGAACTTCTTGCACAACTCGGCCATCGTGGGCGCCTTGCGCGCCTCGGCCTTGGCGCCGCCGGGGTCGCCGCCCCGGCGAACCTCGGCCAGCCAGTCCTGTGCCTTGACTCGTGCCTGTTCGACGGTCAGCTCCCCGTACAGCCCCAGCGAGGGCTTGCGGGGCTGGCCGGAGTTCGTGCGGTACTGGAGCATGAACACCCGGCGGCCGGTCGGGGTAATCTTGCACAGGAAGCCGGGCACCACGGTATCTCGCAGTTCAACATCCTTGGCCTGGGGTTGGGCCGACTCCACGGCGGTCTTGGTGAGCTTGATCTTTGCCATGATGACTCCTCGGAACAACCCGGATTCCAGGAGCCAGATAGGAGCGGCGCGAGGGAAAACCGGGTCAAGTTTCAGAAAGCACCGGCATATGATGGACGCGCGTAAGTTATTGATAAACCTGCTGTATCTAGCTACGGCGCAGTCCAGCGAACTACCGGGCTGGAGTCATCGTGAAACAAAAAAAGGCCGCGCAGTGCGCGGCCTTGTCGTAGCCCCGAGGGCCGGTGATCAGCGCTCGACGGCCAGCGCCACGCCCATCCCGCCGCCGATGCACAGGCCCGCCAGGCCCTTCTTCGCGCCGCTGCGCTTCATCTCGTGCAGCAGCGTCACCAGGATGCGGCAGCCGGAGGCGCCGATCGGGTGGCCGATGGCGATGGCACCGCCGTTGACGTTGACCTTGGCCGGGTCGGCGCCCAGCAGCTTGTTGACCGCGCAGGCCTGCGCCGCGAAGGCTTCGTTGAGCTCGAACAGGTCGACGTCGCCGACCTTCCAGCCGGCGCGCTGCAGCGCCTTCTGCGTGGCGCCCACGGGGCCCAGGCCCATCGTCGCCGGGTCGAGGCCGACGGTGGCGTAGCTCACGATGCGCGCCAGCGGCGTCAGGCCCAGCGCCGCGGCCTTCTTGGCCGTCATCACCACCACGGCGGCGGCGCCGTCGTTGATGCCCGAGGCGTTGCCCGCCGTCACCGAGCCGGCCTTGTCGAAGGCGGGCCGCAGGCCGGCCAGTGCCTCGGCGCTGGTCTTCTTGTTGATGAACTCGTCGGCCTCGAACACCACCGGGTCGCCCTTGCGCTGCGGGATGCTGACCGGGACGATCTCTTCCTTGAACTTGCCGGCTTCCTGGGCGGCCGCGGCCTTCTTCTGGCTGGCCAGGGCCAGCTCGTCCTGCATCTCGCGGGTGATGCCCTCCTGCTTGGCGACGTTCTCGGCGGTGATGCCCATGTGGTACTGGTTGTAGACGTCCCACAGGCCGTCGACGATCATCGAGTCGATCATCTTCCAGTCGCCCATGCGCTGGCCGTCGCGGCTGCCCAGCAGCACGTGCGGGCTGGCGCTCATGTTCTCCTGGCCGCCGGCCACCACGATCTCGCTGTCGCCGGTGCCCACCGCCTGGGCCGCGAGCATCACGGACTTCAGGCCCGAGCCGCAGACGGCGTTGATGGTCAGCCCCGGCACGGCCTTGGGCAGGCCGGCCTTCAGCAGTGCCTGGCGCGCCGGGTTCTGGCCGGCGCCGGCGGCCAGAACCTGGCCCATGATCGCCTCGCCCACCTGCTCGCCGTTGACCTTGGCGCGCTCCAGCGCGGCCTTGATGGCGATGCTGCCCAGTTCGGTGGCCGCCACCTTGGCCAGCGAGCCGCCGAACTTGCCCACGGCCGTGCGGGCGGCCGAAACGATGACGATGTCTTCCATGATGCGCTCCAGAGTCAGTCGAAGAATGCGGAGAAAGTGATGTTCAGGCCTTGGCCTTCACGTAGCGGCCGGGCGCGGGCTCGATGGCCTTGTAGGCCGTGCCCTTGCCGTAGGCCCGCGGGGCGGGGATCTGCTTGCCCGCGTGGGTCTTGAGCCAGGTGTCCCAATCGGTCCACCAGCTGCCGGGATGTTCGGTCGCGCCCTTGAGCCAGTCGGCATGCGCGGCCGGGAACCTGCCGTCCTCGCGCAGCCAGTGGCTGCGCTTCTTCTTCTCCGGCGGGTTGATCACGCCGGCGATGTGGCCCGAGGCGCCCATGACGAAGCGCTTCGGGCCCGAGAGGATCTGCGTGGAAGCGTAGGCGCCGCCGATGGGCACGATGTGGTCCTCGCGCGAGCCGTAGATGTAGGCCGGCGCCTCGATGGCCGCCAGGTCCACCGACTCCCCACAGACGGTGACGGCGTTGCTGTCGGCCAGCCTGTCTTCCAGGTAGGTGTTGCGCAGGTACCAGCAGTACATGGGCCCCGGCAGGTTGGTGGCGTCGCTGTTCCAGTACAGCAGGTCGAAGGGCGGCGGCGTCTCGCCCTTGAGGTAGTTGCCCACCACGTAGTTCCACACCAGGTCGTTGGGCCGCAGGAAGCTGAAGGTGGTGGCCAGGTCGCCGCCGGGCAGCAGGCCGCCCTTGCCCATCTGCATCTCGCGGAACTTCACGAAGCTCTCGTCGATGAAGATGTCGAGGATGCCCGTGTCCTGGAAGCGCAGCAGCGTGGTCAGGAGCGTGACGGACGCCGCAGGATGCTCGCCCCGCGCCGCCAGCACCGCCAGCGCGGTGGACAGGATGGTGCCGCCCACGCAGAAGCCCAGCGTGTTGATCCGGCCGCCGCGCTTGTCCTGCCCGGTGATCTCCTGCACGACGTGGATGGCGCGGATGGCGGCCTGCTCGATGTAGTCGTCCCAGGTCACGTGCGAGAGGGACGCGTCGGGGTTGCGCCAGCTCACGACGAAGGTGCGGTGGCCCTGCGCGACGGCGTGGCGGATCAGCGAGTTCTCGGGCTGCAGGTCGAGGATGTAGAACTTGTTGATGCACGGCGGCACCAGCAGCAGCGGGCGCTCGTACACCTTCGCGGTGAGCGGCTTGTACTCGATGAGCTGGAACAGCTCGTTCTCGAACACCACCGCGCCCTCGGTGGTGGCGACGTTGCGGCCGACCTCGAAGGCGCGCTCGTCGGTCATGCTCACATGGCCCTGCTGCACGTCCTGCACCAGGTTCTGGATGCCGCGGGCGATGCTCTCGCCCTTGGTCTCCAGCGCCTTCTTCTGCGCATCGGGATTGAAGGCCAGGTAGTTGCTCGGCGCCGAGGCGGCCATCCACTGCTCCACCGCGAAACGCAGGCGCGCCTGCGTCTTGGGGTCGGCGTCCACCGCCTCGGCCATCGCCATCAGCGTGCGGGCGTTGAGCAGGTAGGCGGCCGCGGAGAAGGCCGAGATGGGGTTGCTGTTCCAGGCCTCGCCGGCGAAGCGCTTGTCGCCGGGCTGCACGCTCATGCCCTGGCGCCACAGCTCGCCGGCCTCTTCCACGTACTGGCGCTGGAGGGCCTGGAGCTTGTCGGGCGAGAAGGAGAACTGCGGAAGCTGCCAGTTCGTGCCGCCGCCGAAGGCGCCCCCCTGGCCGAGTTCACCGAAGGACGACAAGGCCTTCTTCCAGCTGTCGTCGATGGCTTGCTGGAACGACGCGAACATGTCGCCGGCCGTTGTCTGGTTCTGCTGCATGGTGTCTCCTGGGTCCTCGCCTGCCGGCACGCAGCTTGAGTATCCTGCATTTCTCCGCACGGTCCACCCACCCGAGCGTCACAAGCCGTTATCGAAAACCCATGTTCATTCATCTGGTCGTCATCGCCTGGCTGTACGTCGCCGTGATGATGGCGGTGGCCGAGGCCACCAGTCCGGTCGGCTCGGTGCTGGGCGCCGTCTTCACCTTCTTGCTCTACGGACTGCTGCCCATCGGCATCGTGGTCTACCTGCTGGCCACGCCGGCGCGCAAGAAGGCGCGGCGCCAGCGCGAGGCGGCCGAGGAACAGGCGGCGCGCGAGGCCGCCGCGGCGGAGTCAGGCGCGCCAGACGAGCGCGGCCATGCGCCCGCTGGCAGCCCCGTCTCGCCGGTACGAGAAGAACCTTGAGGGGTTGCCGACGGTGCACCAGGCGGCGCTGCCGTCGTTGCCGTGGACGCTGCGCACGCCCAGCGCCGCCAGGCGCTGGCGCGCCAGGGCCGGCAGGTCGGCCAGCCACTTGCCTTCGCGCGCGCCGGGCCGGAAGCCCGCCGCCGCCTCGGGCGCATGCGCCTCGAAGGCGGCCTTGACCTCGGGGCCCACCTCGAACGCCGCCGGGCCGATGCAGGGCCCGAGCCAGGCGATGAGTTCGCGGCCGTCGAAAGCCGCGGCGGCATGCTCCAGCGCACCGCCGGCCAGGCCGCGCCAGCCGCAATGCACGGCCGCCACCCGGGTGCCCGCCGCGTCGCACAGCAGCACCGGCATGCAGTCGGCCACCATGACGGTGCAGGCGACCCGCGGTTCGGCGGTGGTGCTGGCGTCGGCTTCCTGGCCCTCGGGGCTGGCCGCGTCCAGCGCGACGCAGCGCGAGCCATGCACCTGCGCGAGGAAGGCCAGGTGCGCGCCGCCCGTCGCCGCGCGCACGCGGGCGCGGTTGACGGCCACGCGCTGCGGGTCGTCGCCGGACTTGAGTCCCAGGTTCAGGCTGCCGTAGGCGCCCTCGGAGACGCCGCCGGCGCGCGTGGTGCAGAAGGCGTGCACGCCGGCCGGCGCGGGCCAGTCGGGCACCAGCCAGTCGGCGTGCGGCGCGCCGGCGTCAGGGCTCGGCATCGGGGCACTGCGAGGGCTGGGCGCGCTGGAAGGCGTCGAGCTTCATGCAGGCGTCGAAGGCGGCCATGGTGCGCGGCAGGCCGCTGAAATCGCAGTCGAAGCGCTTGCCGTTGAAGATCTGCGGCACCAGGCAGCAGTCGGCCAGTGTGGGCGTGTTGCCGTAGCAGTAGGTGCCGGCGGGATGCTGCGCGAGCTGCCGCTCGAAGGCGACCAGGCCCTCGCGCACCCAGTGGCGGTACCACCCGTTCTTGGCGTCGTCGCTCACCTTCAGCTCGCGCACCAGGTACTTGAGCACGCGCAGGTTGTTCAGCGGGTGGATCTCGCAGGCGATGGACTGCGCCAGCGCCCGCACCTGGGCCCGGCCCGCCGGGTCGCCGGGCAGCAGCGGCGGCTCGGGCTGGATCTCGTCCAGGTACTCGATGATCGCCATCGACTGGGTGAAGTGGGCGCCGTCGTCGTCCAGCAGCGGCACGAGCTGGTCGGGTGATATCTGCGCGAAGGGGCCGGTCTTGTGGTCGCCGCGCGCGATGTGGACCGGGATGTAGTCGTACGCCATGCCCTTCAGGTTGAGCGCGATACGCACGCGGAAGGAGGCGGAAGAGCGGAAGTAGTTGTACAGCTTCATCATGGCGCGGAGGATACGCGCCGCCGCGGCCTCTGGCACACTGCCGCCTTCTTCCCCACCTTCATCCAAACCTTTCTTCTCCCCATGGCATCCGACCACGTCTTCAGCCCGGCACCGGTGGTGTCGGTCCCCGTCGCGGGCAGTGCGGCGCGCTTTCCCGTCCACCGCATCTACTGCGTGGGCCGCAACTACGAGGAGCACGCCAAGGAGATGGGCTTCACCGGCCGCGAGCCGCCCTTCTTCTTCATGAAGCCGGCCGACGCGGTGGTGGCGGTCGAGGCCGGGCAGACCGGCCGCATCGCCTATCCCAGCCTCACCAGGAACCTGCACCACGAGATCGAGCTGGTGGTCGCCATCGGCACCGGCGGCCGGAACATCAAGGCGGCCGACGCGCACAAGCACATCTTCGGCTATGCGGTGGGCCTGGACATGACGCGCCGCGACCTGCAGAACGACATGAAGAAGCAGGGCCGCCCCTGGGACATCGGCAAGAGCTTCGAGCAGAGCGCGCCCATCGGCCCGATCGTGCCCGCGGCCGAAGCCGGCGACATCGAGCATGCGGCGATCTGGCTGAAGGTCAACGGCGCCGACCGCCAGAAGAGCGACGTGGGCAAACTGATCTGGAACATCGGCGAAACCATCGAACACCTGTCGGCCGCCTGGGAGCTGCAGCCCGGCGACCTGATCTACACCGGCACGCCCGAGGGCGTGGCCGCGGTGGTGGCCGGCGACACGATGGAAGGCGGCGTAGCCGGCCTGCCGACGCTGACCGTGCAGGTCGCCGCTGCCGCCTGACGCGCCGGCCCATGTTCAACTACGTCCCGATCAAGCACTGCAAGAACTGCGGCACCGCCGTCGTCTACCGCGTGCCGGACGACGGCGACATCAAGCAGCGCGCCGTCTGCCCGGCCTGCGGCACCATCCACTACGAGAACCCGCTCAACGTGGTGGGCACCATCCCCGTGCTGGGCGACAAGGTGCTGCTGTGCAAGCGCAACATCGAGCCGCGCTGGGGCAAGTGGACGCTGCCGGCCGGCTTCATGGAGCTGGGCGAAACCACCGCTGAGGGCGCTGCGCGCGAGACCGACGAGGAAGCCGGCGCCCAGTACGAGATCGGCGAGCTGTTCGCGGTGATGAACGTGGTGCGCGTCGGGCAGGTCCACCTGTTCTACCGCGCGCGGCTGCTGTCCGACATCTTCGCGCCGGGCCACGAGACGATCGAGGCACGCCTGTTCACGGAGGAGGAGATCCCCTGGGACGAGATCGCCTTCCGCACCGTGCGCGAGGCGCTGGTGCGCTTCTTCGAGGACCGGCGCCGGGGCAGCTTCGGCGTGCACTCGGTCGACATCCAGTAGCGCGCCGGCGGCCATGGACAAGCGCCTCGCCCTGCTCCTCGGCCTGTGCGTCACGGCCTGCGGCGGCGCCGCAGAACCCGTGGGCGAGGTCGACACCGCCTTCAAGCTGATCGGCCCGGACCACAAGGTCGTGGTCGAGGCCTACGACGACCCGCAGGTGGAGGGCGTGACCTGCTACGTCTCGCGGGCGCGCACCGGCGGCATCTCCGGCGCGCTCGGGCTGGCGGAGGACAAGGCCGAAGCGTCCATCGCCTGCCGCCAGGTCGGCCCGATCCGCATCGCCCGGCCGCTGCCGCAACGCGAGGAGGTGTATGCCGAGCGCCAGTCCATCCTCTTCAAGCGCCTGCGCGTGGTGCGCATGGTCGACGCGAAGCGCAACACGCTGATCTACCTGACCTATTCCGACAAGCTCATCGACGGCTCGCCGCAGAACGCGGTGACGGCCGTGCCGGTGGATCGCGCGACGCCGATCCCCGTCAAGTGATGGACTCGGCCACTGCCGGAGCATCCTCCCCTTCCAGCGCCAACGCGGTGCTGGCGATGTACCGGGCGCTGTGGCGCCACGCCGAGGGCGTGCGCGGCGCGCTGCTGGGCGCCGCAGCGCTGCTGGGCGGCTCGCAGCTCGTGCGGCTGACCTTGCCCTGGCTCGCCGGCCAGGCCATCAACGCGCTGCAGCGCGGCCAGATCGGCGGCGCCGGCCGCTGGATCGCGGCGCTGATGGGCGTGTACCTGCTGTCGTGGCTGCTGCACGGCCCGGGGCGCGTGCTGGAGCGCAACGTCGGCGTGCACGTGCGCGAGCGCCTGGCCGACCTGCTCTACGCGCGCATCACCGCCGCCCCGCTCGCCTGGCGCGACGGCCACCACTCCGGCGAACTGCAGCACCGCATCCACCAGGCCAGCCGCGCGCTGTCGGACTTCGCGCAGAACCAGTTCGTCTACGTGCAGAGCGCGCTCAGCTTCGTCGGCCCGCTGGTGGCGCTCGCGCTGCTGTCGCGCACCAGCGGGCTGATCGCGCTGGTGGGCTACGTGCTGATCGCGCTGGTGATCCTGCGCTTCGACCGCGCACTGATGGTGCTGGCGCGCCAGGAGAACGATGCCGACCGGCGCTACGCGGCGGCGCTGCTGGACTTCGTCGGCAACGCCTCCACGGTGATCGGCCTGCGGCTGCAGGCGGCCTCGCGGCGGCTGCTCGGGCGGCGCATGGCGGCGGTGTCGGCGCCGCTGAAGCGCTCGGCCGTCGTCAACGAGGGCAAGTGGTTCGCCGTCGACCTGCTGGGCCTGGGCCTGACCTGGGTGCTGGTGGTGATCTACGTGTGGCAGGCCACGCGCGCCGGCGGCGGCGCGGCCGCCGTGATGCTGGGCACCGTCTTCATGATCTACCAGTACGCGCAGCAGGCGGCGTCGGTGGTCAGCTCGATGGCGGCCAACTTCCAGAACTTCGCCCGCATGCACACCGACTACGGCAGCGCCGAGCCGCTGTGGGCCACGCCCGGCGACCCGGCCGCGCCGGTGCCCGCGGTCGATCCGCAGGCCGGCTGGCGCACCTTGCGCCTGGAGGGCGTGAACTGGGGTTATGCCGACAGCAGCCGCGGCGGCGGCCTGCACGACCTGCACCTCGACCTGCGCCGCGGCGCGCACGTGGCGCTCATCGGCCCCAGCGGCGGCGGCAAGAGCACGCTGCTGCGCGCGCTGGCCGGCCTGTACGTCCCGCAGCAGGGCACGCTGCGGCTGGACGGCGAGGCCCGCCCGTGGGAAGCGCTGCGCCGCATCGCCACCCTCATCCCGCAGGAGGCCGAGGTCTTCGAGGCCAGCGTGCAGGAGAACCTCGACTTCGGCGAGCCCTGCGACGCGGGCGACGTGCAGGCCGCCCTGCACGCCAGTGCCTTCGACGACGTGCTCGCGCGCCTGCCCGACGGCCTGGCCAGTGCGCTGACCGAGCGCGGCTTCAACCTCTCCGGCGGCCAGCGCCAGCGACTGGCCCTGGCGCGCGGCGCGCTGGCGGCACGGGGCAGCTCGCTGCTGCTGCTGGACGAACCCACCAGCGCGCTCGACCCGGCCACCGAGGCGCGCGTGATCGAGCGCATGGCCGAGGCCTTCCCGCAGGCCTGCCTGGTCGCCTCCGTGCACCGCCTCGGTCTGCTCGCGCGCTTCGACACGGTGGTCATCATGGAAGCCGGCCGCGTGGCCGACAGCGGCCCGCGCGACGAGGTGCTCGCCCGGCATCCGCACCTGGCCGAGGCCGTGCGCCCGCACGCCGCCTGACCGCGCGCCAAGGCCTGCCCTCCGGCTGCCGCTAGGATGCGCGTTCGCCTTCGCGGCCGCCGGGGCGAACCCGCGCGGCCATCCGCGCTCAAAGATGCCCATGCAAGTCCTTTCCGAAACGACGACCGCTCCCCTCTCACCTGCCCCTTCCCTGGCCCGCGCCGGCGCCGCAAGGCACGCCGCCTGGCTGATGCTGACGGCAGCCGCCCTGGGCCTGGCCGCCTGCACCACCGCCCCGCCCGCCCCGGGGCCGCAGCCGACGCAACCCGCACCGGCGCCCTCCCCGTCCACGTCGGCAGCGCCGGCACCCGCGCCGCCGGCCCCGCCGGCGCTCTTCGCGCGGCCGGCCGAGGGCACCGTCGTCGGCCGCTTCGACGGCAAGCGCAACAAGGGCATCGATTTCGCCGGCAGCGCGGGCGACCCCGTCCTTGCCGCGGCCGACGGCCGCGTCGTCTTCGTCGGCAGCCAGTTGCGCGGCTACGGCAACATGGTGATCGTCAAGCACAGCGAGACCTACATCACGGCCTACGCCCACAACCAGAAGATCCTCGTCAAGGAAAAGGACCTCGTGCGCCGCGGCCAGCAGATCGCCGAGATGGGCAAGAGCGGCACCGATCGGGTGAAGCTGCACTTCGAGATCCGCAAGCAGGGCGTGGCGGTGGACCCGCAGCCCTACCTGGACGGACGCGCCCGCTGACCCGTCGGGTCGCCGCGCGAAGAAGCCGGTCATTTCGCAGGCTATAATGGTCGGCTTCGGTGTGTGGCGCAGCCTGGTAGCGCACTTGCATGGGGTGCAAGGGGTCGAAGGTTCGAATCCTTTCACACCGACCAACACAGCGTCCAAGGGCGTCCGGTTTCATCCACCGGACGCCCTTTTTCATTGGGAAATGCCTGGGAAAGCGGCCAGGAACGTCCACTGCGGTTCATTGACTGCCGGCGCCATCCCGGGGAACACTTCGGGGCACAGACCGGGGTAACAGCCGAAACCGGGGATCACGTTCCCCGGTTGCCCCCCATCCCCCCGGTTAGAGGATGCCCATGCTGACCGAAGTCCAATGCAAGAACGCCACGTGCCCGCCTGACAGGAAGCGGCTGCGCCTGACCGACGCTGGCGGCCTGTATCTGGAAGTCAGCCCGGCCGGCTCCAAGCGGTGGTTCTGGAAGACCTACAGCGACGGCAAGGAAGGCCGCTTCGCGCTCGGCAGCTACCCCTCCGTCTCGCTCAAGGCCGCTCGGCTGGCGCGCGATGCCGCGAAGCGGGACCGCTGCAACGGCGTGAATCTGGTCCAGGCTCGGAAGGTGGCGAAGCTGCGCGCCACCGTAGCCGAGGGTGACACGTTCCGGGCCGTCGCCGAGGAGTGGTTCGCCAAGAACTCCGGCCGCTGGAGCAGCCACTACGCGATCCGCGAGCGGCGCAACCTCGAAAAAGACCTCTATCCGTTCATCGGCACGCGCCGAGTGGCCGACGTGGAGCCTGTGGAACTCCTGGCCGTGCTGCGGCGAGTTGAGGAGCGCGGCGCCCTCGATGTAGCGCACCGGGTGCTCACGACCGCTCGGGCCGTCTGGCGCTACGGGGTCGCAACCGGCCGGGTTCCTCGCGACGCGACGGCCGACCTCAAGGGAGCGCTGACGCCGCACAAGGGCCGCCACTTCGCAGCCATCATCGAGCCCAAGGCGTTCGGAGCCCTCCTCCGCGCGATCCAGTCCTACCAAGGCGGTCCCATCGTGCGCACCGCCCTACATCTTGCGCCCATCCTGTTCCAGCGCCCCGGGGAACTGCGTGGCATGGCCTGGGCCGAACTCAACCTCGATGCCGCCCTGTGGACGATCCCGAGCGCACGCATGAAGCGCAGCGTCGAGAACAAGCGCGACGGCGACCCGCACGTGGTTCCTCTCCCGACCCAGGCCGTTGCCATCCTGCGCAAGCTGCAGCCGTTGACCGGCGGCGGAACCCTATGCTTTCCCGGCGAGCGCGACCACGAACGGCCGATCAGCGACAACACCCTGCGCGCGGCCCTGGCGACTCTCGGCTACGGCCCCACGGCGCAGAGCGTGCACGGGTTCCGCGCCAGCGCGCGCACGCTGCTGGCCGAGCAGCTTGAAGTGGAGCCCCTGTACATCGAGGCCCAGTTGGCGCACGTCGTGAAGGACGCCAACGGCCGGGCCTACAACCGAACGCAGTACCTCAAGCAACGCGTCGAGATGATGCAGCGCTGGGCGGACTACTTGGACACGCTGCGCGACGAGTCCACGGACCAATGAGAAAACCGGCTCGCTCCTGCGCCGCCCAAAGCGGGAGCATCGAAGACGGCCGCCCAACCAGTTCCACCCGACCGGGCAGCCGGATCACCACCTACCTCAAGGAGAAAGACAGTGAACAGCACCTATTTTAAGAAGGCTCGCGCCCTGGCCGCAGAACTCGCAGACACCCTGGACCACGCCGGCGATGTCCTGACCGACTACGTCAATGACGAGCTGAGCTGCACCCCCTACGCCCTAAGCACGGCCGCAAAGTCCCTCGCACAGCGCCTCGACGAAGCCCGAGACGACGACGCCATGCAGGAAATGATCTGCGACTATCAGCAGTTCGCCGGCCTGCTGCGCGCCTCGGCGCTGGGGCTGCGAGCCGAAATCGACAGGGTCGCTCCGGGCAAGGAAGAAAGCGCCGCCCGCCTCGCCGTCTCGGCCGTGCGCGCGGCGATCGGCATGACCGAGGCCATCAGCGAGAACCTCACGTCGATGATCCTGGCTTACGTTGCGGCAGCCCGCCGCGTGACCGCCTGACCTTCGTTCTCTGCTCACCGCCAGCCCGCCCCGCGCGGGCTTTTTTGTGCCCGATCCGCTACCCTCGCGCCATGCCCGACCAGCCCCTCGATCCTTCGGCCGAACGCGCCCTCGCGCATGCGCAGCAAGAGGTTGACCGCGCCTACCTGCAGGCGATCATCGACCGCCGAATGAACTTGGTGGACGCAGCCATCGCCGACAAGCTCCTGGCGATCTTTCCGCGCGCGTTGCCCGGGACGGCCATGGAGGCGGTGTTCGAGCGCGCCTGCCACGTCTACACCATCGCCGTGGCCTCGGCCGGCTATGCGTGCCTCACTCGCGAGGTATGCCGTGCCGCCAGCGAGGGAACGCTGGGGGAGCTACGCGACCACTTCAGGGCCGGCCTGGACGACGACGAGGATCAATAGACGGCGCCGTGGCCTCGACCGCCTATGCCTGGAAGTGTGCCGCGCCGCCAGCACGGCGCAGGCGTCCGACGAGTCCGCGCACACAGCCAACGCACAAGGCACCCACTTCGCTGAGGTTCGCGCCTTCCTGCTCAAGTACTACAGCATCGGCTTGCGTGCTGGCAATGGAAAGACGCCCAGGGCCGCACCCCGGGGGGAAAGGGGGCCGGGTACTTCGCGCCCGAAGCGGGCCGCGACAATAGCGCGGCCGATGGCGATGCAGATGCTCTGGCCTACCATCCACGGGCCAGCCTGGATGGGGCTGCCGGGGCGAGCTACAGCCGGTCCACCAGGCCCTTGATGGCGCTGATCGCGTTGAGCAGATAGTCCTCCTTGACTTGGACCCGATGGCCATTGATGGCTTGCTTCCCAACGGAAACTTCCAAGAACGGCTTTCCCTTTGCGAAAGCAACCACTCCCGTCGTCTGGAAGTCACGCACTTCCACAAACCCATCTTCCACGTTCGCGAAGGTGAAGATGTCCGGGTGCGTCTGAAGCAGCACTTCCACATCGCCTTCGATAGCCTCCAAAACAGCGGCATAGGCCGACGCCGCGCCCATGTACTGCGTCAGCCGGTTCTTGACGATCAGATGCACCTTGGGCAAGGGTCTGCCCGCATCCCGAAGCTTGGTCGCGAACGAGAACGCCGAGTAGATATCCGACGGCAGCTTGAGCCCGTACATGAGCGAGAAGGCGTTCTGGATGGCGCGCCGCGACGAATCGTCAGCCATCACCGGCAGCACAATTCGATCCGACGCCGCGAGCGCGATTTGGGTGTACAGCGAGAAGCTAGGGTTGCAGTCGAAGAACACCACGTCGTAGTCGTCCTCCACTTGCGCCAAGAAGTCGCTGATCCAATCGACAACTGCGATCCAGGGGCTAGTGCCAGGAATCTGGTTATTTGCGAGCGTGTTGACCGCGTTCGACTGCAGTTCCAACAGGGGATCGCCACACACCAAGTCGATATTGGGACGGATGCCGGCGTTGTACTGCGAGGGCTTCGTGATGAAGTCCTTGGCGTTGAAGGGAGGCGGCGAATACGGTGCAGGCAGCCGCAACTGGAAGTACCCTCCGATGCTGCAGCGCGGCGTGAGGCCCTGTCTCTGCAGAAGCTTCGCGCTACCCTGATTGCTCAGGCCGCCCAACATGAGTTCGGACAGGTTGGCCTGCGGACACACATCGATGACGAGGATGCGGGCATTCGGGTGATCGAACGCATAGCGCGTGATCGCTTGGAACGACAGGCTAGTCTTGCCGGTCCCGCCCTTGTTGTTCCAGAAAGCGTACTTCATTTCCATAACAATCAGTCCTTATCGGCCCTTTGATCGAACAATTTGGACATTGTATCGTCCATTTTGGACGTTTTCTCGTCCAGATGTGTCGAATTTTCAGTACCCTTCGAGCGGCCGCTCGCTCCTGCGGCGCGGCGGGCAGCGTGCACCGTCGATATCCCGCCAGATATCCACCTCGCGTGCGTACGCGGCCAGGAAGTTGGACGCCCTCCTTTCGTCCGCCGCCGCAGGCGCCCTGGCACCCGCAGCAGGCATCCTGTGGGGATCGATCTGCAGGCGCGGCCGTACCAGCCGGCGGCCAGCATCATCGACTTCGGTGCCGGTCCGTGGGCGCCCATCGAGCGCTCTGGACGGTCAGCACGGACGCTGGCGCGCATCCAGGCGGGCGGCAAGCGCTTCGGCGAGCGCTTTCTGGCGCCCTACTACGGCAGCAGGCAGGGGTGAGACCGGCCGCAGCCTGGACCGTCCCATCGGCGCCATCACCACGCGCGACCTCATCAAGGCACTGCGGGCGGCGGCATAGAGCTATGACCAAGCGCAGCCCCTGCCCCGTCGCCCCGTTTGCGTTCATCGCGCTCGACGAGCTGCTGGCAGACCCAGTGCACCCGCTGCCGGTGGCGCGCCTTGAGCCGCACCTGCGCGTCATGCGCGCGGGCCTGGACGCCCTACTCGACCGGCCGACGATAGCGGCATGGCAGGACGTAGGCGACGCCCTGCGCGTGCTGGCGATGGGCGTTGAGCTGGGCATCTTCACGGACCCCGGTCAGGAATGCGGCCGCGCGCTCGACGTGCTGATCGAACTGGGCGAGCACCAGGGCCTGGGCCTCGATGCCGACGACTGGCACTTGCCGCGCGGGGTGCTGAGGGACTACGCTGAACTGCTGGCGGCCATGCCGGCGCGACCTGATCCACACCCAGCGCCTCGCCGAGCGCCGGGCTAGGGCGACCGGTGAGGCGGTCGAGGGCGACAACACCTACACGAGCCGCCTGCGCGCGGCATGAGCACGCCTCGGGCCGTGGAACGCGCTTGGGCGAAGACGGAGTACGTTCTCATCGCCATGCCATGCTCAAGCTGAGCATCAGGCCCGCCGCGTGGGGGCCGTGCCGCTTCGGGAGCGCTATAGAGCGTGACGGCGCAGGCCCTCGGCCTCGGCCGCTTCGTTGGATCAAGGGGGCAGCGGCGCGCCTGCGGTCGTGATTCCGATGGCAGCGGTCACGAGGCACTCGATCTCAAAACCTGTTTGCTAGCGCCAGATGTCAACCAGCTCGGCAATCTTCTTCGCGACCACCGCCATCGAATCCTCTGAAGTGTCCAACCCGCTCCGCGAAGCAAGCATCGGGCTCACATCGCGGAGGGCGTTGTATGTCGTGCCGTGGACTATGGGCACGAGCCGGTTGCCCTGCAACAGAGCCGAAAGCTCCTTGTCGGCGACACCCTCATCAGGTAGCCGCTTCAATAGCGCGGGGGTCACCAGCACCAGCCCGATTTTCGAGTTCGCCAAGCCCTTGTCGATGGCGCGCATCATCGGCACACCCAGGCCGAGGTCTTTCTCGCTGAACCAAACCTTGACGCCGGCCTCCTCAAGCAAATCGTGCAGTTCTCTAGCTGGCCCCTGCCTGTCATCCCACGCGTGGCAGAGGAAGCAATCGCGAAGGTCTGGCCGTTCCGCCCGCACCTCGATTTCTGCGCGGACCGGAGTGAGGGATGCCAACTGAGCGGGCGTGTACAACGTCGAAGAACCTGGGCGCGACCAGCGCGCCTTTGAACTACCGCCCCCGCTGGACCTGCCACCACCGAGGCTGCTGTAGCTGTTCCCGCCGCCAGAGTAGGAAGACCCGTCGCCGTAGCCATAACCGTAACTGCGACGGTAGCCATAGCGGGAATTGCATGCAGGGCACGCCTCTGCTGCCGCAGACGACCTATGCCCACGTACCGGTGCTGTGCATTGAGCCATGCGCCAGATGATAGCGATTCGTTACCAAATGCGACACTAGTTCAGTGGCGGCGAAGTTGGCGAACATCGGCGCAGGGCAGTTTGCCGGCAATCAGCATGTGCCCTCTGCAAATTTGCAGACCCCTCAAGTCTCGCAGGCCGACGCAGCCGCACTCCTCAACGTCAGCACCCGTACCGTGGCTGCAGCCGCCAAGGTGCTGCACCAGGGCGCCGCATCGCTCATCGAAGCGGTCGAGCGCGGCGAGGGCCGTCCGCACTGCAATCCCACATGCAGAATGAGCGCAGGAGCACTTTGCGATGCCTGATACCGAGCGCCCCCAGTGCGCGCCGAACGACTACTTCACTACCGACTTCGAGCCGCATCTGTCGCTGCCCGGATTTTTCCCCGGCGCTGGCGGCTTCTTTCACAGTCATGCCGGTGGCAGTAAACGCATCCTAATCTTCGGCACTGACTTCGGGCCGCTGGAGTATCAGCAGAGCCTTACCGCGATGGGCGGCGAGCCCGAATCAAACCGCACCATCGCCAACCTGAGAGGCGTCCTGAACGATGCCGCGATCCCCTTACGGGACTGCTTTCTCACGAATTCCGTGCTCTGCTTGGGGAAGAGCAGGACTGATCTGCTGGGCCTCGCTCGATATTGGAAGCGCGATCCGGCCTACATCGAAGCCTGCGCAGAATGGCACCATGGGTTCATTTCCCGCCACCGCCCCGATGCCGTGGTGTTCATGGGAACGCCGCCCCTCTTGACGTTTGGGCGTGCTCTGTTTCCTGCCCTCGCGGATCATTGGCGCGGTTACAAGTCGCTGAATGCCACCTACGCCGCCGGGCGCGAAACATTTCAGCCTCCTGGCGGTCCACGTGTACTGCTCATCCCACACGCCTCCTTCTGGCATGTCAATGCGACCAAGTACCCCAAAGTCGCGAAACAGGCCGTTGAACATCTGCGGCGGCTTGCCCGAAGCAGGTACGGAGACGGCAACGGCCCCGCAGGGCCGTCTTCGTGAGTAGCGACACCATCAGGCCGGCGAGATGCCGCTGCTGGCGAGGTTCGCGATCCGGCGGTTGCTCACGTCCTGCGTGGTCCGGTCGTTGATCGACACCTGCACCGGCCCGCTGCCGCCGGCGGTGTTCAGCCGGTTCGGTACCTCGTCAGCGGGCGTCGGCGATACGGTCGGCGGCGTGGCAGGCGGCACGTTGGCGGCCGGCGCCCTCACGCCTACGATGCGGCGCCTACCCGCGCCGACGAACGATCTGCATGTAGCCGTCGGCGCGTCCGTTGCGGTAGAAGCGTTTCACCGGCACGGCCGCCTTGCCACCAGGGTTCAGCAGCCCATCCAGGCGGTCGCGCGCGGAGTCCAGCCACGCTGCAGCGTGAGGCGCCGGCTGCGGTTCGGCGGCAGGCGCGGGCGCTGCCGGCACCTGCGCGCGACGCGCGCGAGCGCTGGGGGCGGGAAGGAGCATCAGGCTCCAGTCGTCGGTGTCGTCTCTCATCGCTGAACTCGCGTTGCGTTCCAGTCGTTCGCGTCGATGGCCGTGAGCGTCGCGATCTGCATCTGCATCTGCGCCTGCACCAGGGAGCCGTCGGAGCCGCGAGGACCGGACAGAGGATAGGGAATGGACTCGATGACCAGCGGCATCAGCAGCCGGTTGGCGAAGCTCATGCCGATGATCTGCGGGGTCTTGCTGGCGAACAGGGAGGGCTCGCCACGCGCGGACGAGGCCAGGATGCCGTCGGGTGCGATTTCCTGCGGCACCGCCCAACGAATCAACTGGTCGATGGGCTTCTCCACCTCCTCCGCCGCGTCATCGTAGGCCCGGAAGTGGGCCGTCAGGTTGATCTTCATCGGCGGCATGCCGTTGAACACCTGCATGCTGTTGAGCTTGGTGAGGTTCGAGCGGCCTGCCAGCGAGGCGACGCGCCCGTTGACCTGATCCAGGCTTTCGATGGTCGGAAACTGCTTCTGGATCGCTTGCAGCACCGACGTGAGCGCCCCCGTCTGCAGCATGGCCGAGAGGGTCGAGAACTTCTGGTCCGGGCCGATGTTCTCGAATGCGGACTGCCAGTTGGCGGTGATCTCGGCGGTCGCTTCGGTGATGGGTGCCATGACCATCGGACCATCGGGATCGCGCACCCAGGTGGAGGACTGCTTGTCCTCCGATTCCTGGCGCTTGACGGCGAAGAAGTGCGCGAGCAGGTGCGCGTTCAGGCCATCCCACTTCGAGGTGAGCGCGGGCTGCACGCCGTTCAGGGCCGCGCCGTTCACGCGGTGGCTCCGACGACTTTCACCACGCGCGCAAGGGCGCCGGCCAGCTCCGCGTCCCGCTCGGCAATACGCTGCAGCGTCGGCATGCGCAGGTCGCCGTCGAGGGCGAGCCGAAGGGCTGTTGCCTCCTCGGCGTCGAAGGGCGTGTCGCCGACGCCCATGCGGTTCATGATGTGCAGCACCACGCCCTGCAGCGCCGCGACGGCCTGCTGACGCGCCTCGGGCACTTCCTCGCGGACCTCGACCGATTCCATGACCAGCAGCACCTCACCAGGGCGCAGCGCGGACAGCTCGGCGTTCTTGTGCGCGTCGGCCGTAAAGCCCCACTCGGCGGGCGGGGGCGCATGCACGTCGTTGCCCGTCAGCCAGACGGTGAAGATCATCGGCACGCCCTCGGCCTCAAGCACGATCTGCTGCATGCTGCGCACCACCGGCGCGTCAGGCGATTGATCCAGCTCCGCGATCAGGCAGAACACCGGCGGGCCATCGTCGGTGATCGCGCCCGCCGCCTTGGCGATGGCCTCGGCGTCGCGATCTTCCAGAACGCGCAGGCGCACCTGCCCGAGGCTGACGATCTTCGGTTCGGAGGCCTCCGCTTCGTCCCAGGTGTCGGGATCGTCGTCCCGGAACGGCTGGCCGTCGCGGTCGAGCGCGATGCGGTCGTACAGGTCGGCGGCGATGACGCCCGCGCGATTGGCGGGGGTGTTGATCGGGGTGTCGATGGTCATGGTCGTGTGCCAAAAGGCGAAGGGGTTGATCTAGTGACGCGCGCCCGGAACGGCGGCGAGCATGTGTTCGAGGGCGGCGAGGAGCACCGCGCTGTCGGGCCGCCCGCGCAGCTTGGTCATCGCGGTCTCGATCTGCCGGCTGGTGGCCGGCGGAGGCAGCTTGGCCGCGCGCTGCTGCGGCGGCACCACGATGCGGCGAGCCGTCTTGCGCGCGGTCGCGCGGTCTGCCTCCTGCTGGGTAGCGCGCACCGTCACGGTCTTGCGGACGCCGGGGCGTTCCAGCGCCGCGCGGGCCTGTTCGATGGCCTTCGCCACGTGCCGGCGAATCAGCAGCGAGCTGAGGGTGTCCACCGCGCGCACACCGTGCTTGCACAGGCAGCCTGCGAGCCGAGGGTTCCTGATCTTCGGGAAGCCAGTTTCCTGGCGCCCGTAGGCCCAGCCACCGACACTCGCGAGGTAGCGCAGCCAGAACGTGTGCGCCTCGCAGTCGCAGTTGAATCGGATCGGCGTCTCAGACAGCAGCCACGCGGCGGCCTGCTGCGCTGTGGCCGGACGTGCAACGGCGGCCGTGAACTGAGGTAGCTGCACCTCGAAGATGTGCCTGGACACCTTGCTGGCTGGCCCGGAATCGGTCGCCAGTCGCAGCACGTCTCCCCGCATGAACACCGGCACCGCGAACTTGATCTCGTCGCGGGCGCGCTTCAGGTCGATGGGGCGGCTCATCGAAAGGGCTTCGCGGGGCGTGATGCCGACGCGCAGGTTCTTGCCGACCTCGGCAATGCGGGCACGGAAACGGCGCAGGTCGTCCGCAGTGATGACGCGAGGCGCACCGTCGATGGTGGTCATCAGCACGCGGGCCGGAGACACCTTGCCGCTGACCGCCTCGGGCGAAAGGATCGTGGTGGCGGACTGCCGGCTGGCGAGGTCGGCCGCCTGGACGCGGCGTAGTGCCGCCTCGGTGTTGCCAATCTTGATGCGGCCGCCCGTCATCCCAGCCCCTCCGGTCCACGCCCTGACTGATAGTTCATTTCAATGATTTCCTGAAAAAGGTTAGCCAAACTTAGCTTCCGCTCGCCCGCTTTGGCGGGGTCGAAGCCGCCTCCAAGGCAGCCAGCAGCGCGCGTCCGCGCTCGGTCTTCCGGCATTCCGCAGCGAAGCGTTCACGGGCAACGCGCGTGGCTTCCTCGGCCCGGAGTGCAACCTCGTACTTCATCTGCGACCGGGCTCGCGCGGCCTTGCCCTCGGGCGTGCGGCCATACTCCCGGGCCGCCTCGGCCAGGCAATCCTTGCAGCGAGCCCGGTAGCCCCCACGGCCGTTCGTAGAGAACGCGGACAGCTCCAGCTCGACGCGGCAGCCACGGCACGTCTTCCAGCCGCTGGGGGCGCAGTCGTCAGGAACGTTTTCGGGGGAAAGAAGCGATTCCGGCGGCAGGTACCTTCGCACCGATACGAACCGTCGGGTGCGACGGTCATAGACGTGCCTGTCGGCGTCGTAGTCCTCATCGCCCCACCACTCGCGACACCAGCGCTCCCACTGCTCGGCCGTGGGCTCGGGGCGCCTGAGCGCGCGGGGCTTGTAGGGACCGCGCGCGATGCCCGGCTTCGACCCGCGCCGCGACGGCTCGGCCGCCGGGCTGGTGCCGGAGGATGCCGCCGTCTTGACGCGAACGCGGGTCACGGTCATCAGGCGGCTTACAGCTCGGCGGCGGCCGGCACCATGCCGAGGGCGATGCGCGCCTTGTCGATGGCGGCCAGGATGGTCTCGTGGCCGTCGGCCTCGGTGACCTGCTGCAGGCGGTCGAGGTCGAGCACGCGCTGCGCGACCATGGGCTCGATGCGCGCGATCTTGGCGCCCAGGCGGGCCATCTCAGCCTTGAGCGCCGCAACCTTTTCGCCCTTGTCCTCCTCCGAGGGCTCGGGCGGCAGCACCACGCCGGCCTCCTCCAGCGCGCGCGGGTCCAGGCCCTTCACGCGCATGAGTTGCTGGCGCAGCGAGCCCTCCGACCAGACGAAGGAAGCCGAGGTGAACTTACGGTTCACGCCTTCGAGTTCGAGGGAAAGCTCCTTCAGGCGGACTTCCAGCGCATCACGAACCGGAGCCAGGACAGCGGCATGCCGACGGTTCGCGGCGACCATCGCATCGTGTGCGGCCTCAGCATGAGCGCCCTGCGCCTCGGCGGCGGTCGCGAGACCGGCCAGCGTGGCGAGCACCTGCTCGGTGGTCGGGCGGGTGATGCCGTCGGCCGCAAGCGCATCCAGCGCCTCGAAGATGAGAGAGCGAGACGTTTCCTTCGCGAGCGCGCGGCGACGCGCGGCCAGCACTTCGACAGCGGCGACCGTCGCGGCCTTGTTTGCATCGAGGTTCGCAATGGCGGCGTCGGCTGCGGGAGTAGATTGATAGATCATCTGGTTCCTCTGTGAGTGGTGTGGTCAGGCCGTCTCGATGACGGGGCTGGGCTGTTCGTGGTCCGCCGCCTGCGCGCAGGCGGCGAGGAAGGCGTCCACGTCCTCGCGGCGGTAGCGGATCGCTCGGCCGATCTGGAGGTGGCGCGGGCGGGGGCGCACGTCATCGCGGCGCCACATGGCGAGCGTGTCGGGGTGAACCCCGAGTTCATCCGCGAGGGCGGCTTCGGACAGCAGTCGCTGGGAGCTTGCCGTCGGAGTGGTGATCTTCTGGGTCATGGCGGTGACTGAGAGTGGATGAATGAACCTGATCTTCCCGGCCTCAGGCTGATTGAGCCTGCCCGTTTTTTCCACCAAGATCGAGTTGCGCCGCACTCGCGCCCACCACGTCCGCCTGCTCGATCTGCGCGAACATCC
>NZ_JQKD01000055.1 GCF_000745855.1 Xenophilus azovorans DSM 13620 | reverse complement strand
CCCGAGCGCAGCACCCACAGCACGCCATTGACGAAGGCACGGTTGTCTGCGCCACTGCGCCCAGGGTCCGAGGCTTTGCCGGGCAGCAAACCCTCAAGACGCTTCCATTGGTGATCTGTCAGTTCGTAGCGGATCGGGCGAGACATTCAGGCTGGCTTCCTCCTGCCCGTATCGTCTCATCTCCCATGTTCGTCGCCCTGAATGTCGATTCAGCCTAGGGCCGCTGCCTTCCAGCACCAGCACGAAGCTGACCTTCACTTGCCAGGCTGGCCTGAAGGCTGACCTCGATCGGTACGCCGCGCTGCATGCGCAGACTTACGGCGATTGGAGTGCGGCACAGGTCTGGACAAACTGGCGTTGAACGACACACGGAGAGATTCATATGGTCTACATGGGAGTTTCTGCGCCGAAGGCGATGGCCCTGGAAGCTGATCGCATCCCGCCCATGTTCTATCACATGCGCGATGTGCTGCGCATGACGGCGTTGAGCCGGTCCAGCCTTTACAGGCGCATTGCGGCTGGCACCTTCCCCGCGCCGGTTTCCCTGGGTGGTTCCGCCAAGGGCTGGCGCCGAACCGACCTGGAGCAATGGGAACAGGATCCGGGGAACTTCAAGCTGAAGACAGCCTGCACGACCATCACCACCGTGCAAGGAGCGAAAGTCCGCCAAGTGCGTTGCTGAGTGCATGTCACTGATGCGACTCGGCCACCGACCGAGACGCATCAGCACCTTGTCTTTGCAGAACGCCCACTGTCGAAGCAATTTGCTGTGAATTCCGGCGAGGTGCCGATACTTGCACTGATGAAGGAAAAGATGCCGTCAGTAGTCCCAGATGACCGGCACCCAGCGGAAAGCGTCCCCATCAATCGCGACACGACCGACGGATGGGAATGGAAGGTGTGCGGCCACCAGCAATCCACGGCTCTCCGCAAGTTCTCGGAAGAGGCCGACTCGAACGCGTGTCGATTCCTCGGGGTCGTGTTCGAAGCCGTTCTGCCAGTCGGGGTGATCGAACCCGACCGGGAACATGGCATCGCCGGCGAAGAGGAGCCGCTCCCCTTCAGACACCAATTCGACCACGCTGTGCCCCGGCGTATGACCACCCGTGAGGCGAACGAACACACCTGGTGCAACCTCGTGCTTGTCCTTGAAGATCCGAAGTCGATCGCGATACTCGTCGTGGAAGCTGGTCGCGGTCGTCCGGAGCACGGGGGGCACCGGGTTCGGCATGACGGTCTGGGAGAAATCAGGCGCCGTCCAGAACTCCACCTCGGCAGCGGCAACGTGGATGCGCACGTCCGGGCGCAGCCGATCCCTGACTTCGGGGACCAGGAGCCCGCCCACATGATCCATGTGCATGTGGGTGATGATCACATCGGTCACGTCCTCGAGCCTGATGCCCGCGGCTTCCAGCCGCCGGGGAAACTGTCCGGCGCGCGGGAAGCCCGAGAACTGGCCTCCCAGTCCGGCGTCGATGAGGATGGTCTGGTCTCCACTTCGAGCGACCATGACATTGAGCGGCCAGTCGAACTTGTCCGGCGGCATGAACATGTGGTCGAGCCATTGCGCGAGGTCGGCCGGATCCACGTTGGTGGCCATGGTGGACGTCGGCAGCGGAAGCACCCCGTCGCTGACCACCAGCGCGTCGATCTCGCCGATCTGCAGCGCATAGCGGGACGGGACCAGGTCATCGGCCTGCGGGGTTGTCTGTTGGGGGGGATTGGCTACTGAAGGCATTGTGGAATCTCCAAAGTGATGGCCCAGCCACCGGGGCCGGAAGCGGCTGGCAACGGGTCGGGATCGCCCTCCTGCCTCAGGGGCTGTCGGGCACCAATCACGGCGAAAGGCCGGACGACATGAAGCGTAGGCATCCAGGGTCTGGGCTGGTAGATCTGCCTGGGGCCGCACACCGTTGCCGGATGCACACCAATCGCCTCCGCAAGAAGTGGGTCGCCCTCGTTTCAAGGACGCGCCGCGAAGGGGGAGGAATGACGCCACGGCGCTCCTTCCTGCCTGGCAGCAAGGCGAGCGATTCGTACCATGGCCCCTGAGCCCCGCCCCCTGTGCCCCGAGGAAGCGAACTCGGCATCGGCGGCCCATGGCATTGGCAGATGGCACAGCTCAGACGCGGGCGACCATCTCGCTGACCGCCATCACGTGAGCGGTCGTGCTCCGAATTTCCCGGCAAGCTGCTCGCTCAGCGCCCACAGACGCTCGGCCTGGACGGGGTCCGTGGCCCAGGGCCGAACGCCCGACCGCCCGGTCTCCCCGTCCTCGGCCAGGCGCGCGATATTGCAGTCCTCGCAGTACAGGCCCCCCACTCCCTGCAACAAGGGACTGGTCGCGCACCAGAGGGCGGTTGCCGCCCCCTGGGCGGGCGTCTTCAGGTCGCGCTCCGGCGCCACGACGAGCCCGCCGTCCGCATCGTGCACGCCGAAGGCGGCGATCTCTTCCGGCGTCAGGTGCCGCGCCAAGGGGCCCAGCACCGAGCCCGGATGGACCGAGAACGCCCGCACGCCCGCCGCGCGGCCCCGTCGGTCGAGGCCGACGGCGAACAGCGCATTGGCCGTCTTCGACTGCCCGTAGGCGATCCACTTGTCGTACGGCCGCCGCACGAACGAGACGTCGTCGAAATCCACCGGCGCCAGTTGATGCCCGCGGGACGACATCGAGACGACGCGCGCGTCGCCTGCCTCCAGCAGGGCCGGCCAAAGGGCTGCCGTCAGCCGGAAGTGGCCCAGGTGATTCACGGCGAACTGCCATTCCACGCCGCGCGGGTCGCGGGCGAAGGGCGTCGCCATGACGCCCGCGCTGTTGATCAGCAGGTGCAGCGGCCGCCGCATCGCCAGACAGCGCCCGGCGAAGGCGTCGATGGAAGCGGGGTCGGCGAGGTCCAGGGCGTCCACGATGACGTTCGGCTCGTCATCGAGCGCCTGGCGTGCCCGCGCGAGGTCCCGTGCCGGCACGGTCACCTGCGCACCGGCGCGGGCCAGCGAGCGCACCATCTCCAGGCCCAGCCCCGAGTAGCCGCCCGTGACGATGGCGTGCTTTCCGTCCAGGCGGATGTCGGCCATGACATCGGCGGCAGTGCTGGCGGCGTGGAAGGGCGAGGCAATCGGTGCCTGGGGAAAGATCGTCCGGTGCATGGCAAGAAAAAAAGAGATCGTGAAACCGATGCCGTCACTGTGAACCCGCAAGACTGGACGCGGAAGCCTCGTTCTGCTCGATTCATGTCGAGATAATCCACTCATGGCCGATCCGCTCTCGGACACCCTGTCGCTCCTCGATGCCCGGTGCGAGCTGTCCACGGGCCTTTGCGCAGGGGAACGCTGGGGCGTTCGCGTCGGCCGGTACGAGGGCCTCAAGTTCAACGTCGTCCTGCAGGGCAGCGCTTGGCTGATGCCCGAGGGGGCCGCCGCGGTGCCCCTGGCGGCCGGCGACTGCTTCGTGCTTGGCGGGGGCGCACCGTTCGTCCTCACCAGCGCGCCGGACGTGCCGCCGCGCGACGCTGCCGAGGTCTTCGCCGGTGCACCGGAAGGCGGCAGTGTCCGCATCGGGTCGGGAAAGGACTTCTCGGTGGCCGGCGGCAGGATGGTCCTGGCGCCGGCGTCGGCCGGCCTGCTGGTCGGCGCCCTGCCCGCGCTCATCCACCTGCCCGCCTCGTCCACGGCCGCGCAGACGGCCCGCTGGCTGCTCTCGCTGTTCGTGCACGAACTGCAGGCAGGCGGCCCGGGCAGCCGCACCCAGGCCACGCATGCGATGCACATGATCTTCGTCGAGCTGATGCGCATGCAGCTCGCATCGCCCGGCGGCGTGCCGGCGGGCTGGCTGTCCGCCCTGGCGGACGAGCGGATCGGCCGCGTCCTCGAGGCACTGCACGGCGAGCCGCTGCGGCGGTGGACGCTGCCGGAACTGGCCGCGATCGCGCGGCTGTCCCGCTCGGGCTTCGCCCTTCGCTTCAGGAAGGTCGTGGGACGCTCGCCGCTCGACTACGTGCTGACGCTGCGCATGCACATCGCCGCGCGCGACCTGCGGCAGCAGCGCAAGCCGGTGGCCGCCATCTCGCAGGCGCTCGGCTACTCGTCCGAAAGCGCCTTCGGCAGTGCCTTCAAGCGCGTGTTCGGCTGTGCGCCGCGGACCTACGCGCCCCGGCGGCCCGGCACGCCCGCCTGAGCCGCATCGGCACGCGGCGGCAGGAAGCCGCGGGCGCTCGCCAGGTCCGGCCACGGCAGGACGGTCTCTCCCGAGACCAGCCACCGGCCGTCGACCTTTCTCAGGCGCAGCTCGTACAGTGCCGCGTCCGCCCGCTCGCTCATGCGCCGGTACAGGATGGCGGTGGCGGTGTCGCCCTGCTCCTCGACATGGAGGATGCGCTTCTCGGTCGACAGGGGCGGCTCGCCGGCATCCCGGCGGCTGCGGAACTCGGCCATCATCTCGGCCTTCGAGAAGCGCGCGACCTCGCCCTGCGGGGTCAGCACCAGGAAGCCGAGGTCTTCGGTGTACAGGCGCTCCATCTGCTCCATGCGGTAGTGGCTGCCTGTCTCCGCAAGTTCGTCGATGAAGGCGGAAATCTCGGGGTTGACGGTGGTGTTCACTTTCGAATCTCCTGGAATGGCCGCGAGGGCCGGAGCCTCGAATCTGGCGGCAGGCGCCGCCGTTGGGTAGACCGGCCCCGGACAAACACCGTTGCCCGGGTGGACAAGGTGCGAACGCCCACGGTGCCGATGGCTCACCGCCGTGTCGCATCCCTGCGATCTACCGCTGCGGCCGCGCTCTTTCTACGATGCCGCTGAACACAGGCACCCGTTTCCAACGAAAGGAGCGCGCCATGGTCACGCAGAGGAATGGCAGGCCCATCCAGGCCCTGGACGACGAGGCATGGCACGGCTACCAGAGGACGCGCCTGCTGCAGCGGCACGCGCAGCTCGGCCGGCATTTCGCACTGGACTGCGCCGGCCTCGTGCGGCGCCTGGCATGCCCGCAGGGCACGCCTGCTTCCGTCAACGCCGCGCCCGCGGCCGGCGCGGCGCGATCGGAGAGGGTTCAGGCGATCGGACACCTCGTGCGCGTCGCCCCGCTGCCCGGCCAGTGCGGGTGGCAATGGTTCGCCCGATGAGCATGGGCGCTGCGGGCAGCGCCTCATCCAGGTGCCTGCCTCGATGCCGATGAGGCGGAAGCGAAGTAGCCGGCGGTGGGGGCGAACAGCGGCCCCGGGCATTCGTCCTGCAGCAGCCACTGCCAGCCCGCGCACTTCGACGGCTCCCTGAGCTGCGCGTCGCCGCCGGCATCGCCGCAGACGTACAGCGTGAGGTAGCGCCGCCCACTGTCCACATGGCTGAACCAGCCCTCGGCCCGGGCATTCGACAGGTGCAGGCCCGTCTCTTCGAGGAGTTCGCGCGCCGCGCACGCGAACGGATCTTCGCCGGGCTCCAGATGGCCTCCCGGAAAACCCCAGGTACCGCGTCCCAATGCGCTGCGCCGCAGTCCGAACAGGTAGCGTCCGTCCCGCCGGATCGCCACGCCGACGCCGAGAACGGTCTCGAGCGGCACACTGCTTGCGGAATTCACGTTCATCGAATGCTTTCGAGGGCGTCGAGGATGGCCTCGGGCGTGGCGGGCGCACGCAGCGCGGGCGCCTTGGCATGGCCGCCCGTGGAGGCGACCGCGTCCCATATGGCAAGCCACACGGACACGGCCAGCTGCAGCGGGGGCTCGCCGATGGCCTTGGAGCGGTGCACGGTGTCCTCGGCGTTCTCGTTCTCGAAGAACGCAACGCGGAAGTCCGCCGGCACGTCGCGCGAGGTCGGGATCTTGTAGGTCTGGGGGGCATGGGTCAGCAGGTACCCGTCGTCGCGCCAGGCCAGTTCCTCGGTGGTGAGCCAGCCCATGCCCTGGACGAAGCCGCCTTCGACCTGGCCGCGGTCGAGCGCAGGGTTGAGCGAACGCCCGACGTCCTGGAGGATGTCGACCCGCTCCACCTGGAGTTCGCCGGTGAGCACGTCGATGCTCACCTCGCTGCAGGCCGCGCCGTAGGTGTAGTAGTAGAACGGGCGGCCCTTGAACGTGTCGAAGTCGTATGCGACCTTGGGAACGCGGTAGTAGCCCGTCGCCGACAAGGACACCTGCATCGCGAAGGCGTGCCCGCACAGTTCGGCAAAGGCCATGCCGCGGCCGCCGCATCGGGCCCGGCCGTGCGCGAACCACACCTCGGCCGGCGTGCAGTTCCACAGCGCTGCCGCAACCCGCGCGAGACGCTGCCGCAGATCCCGCGCGGCGTTGAAGGCGGCCATGCCGTTCAGGTCGGCGCCGCTGCTGGCGGCGGTGGACACGGTGTTGGGCACCTTCGCCGTATCGGTGGCGGTCACGAACACGTCGCCGGCGCGCAGCCCCAGTTCGTGCGAGACGATCTGCGCGATCTTGGTGTGGAGTCCCTGCCCCATCTCGGTACCGCCGTGGTTCACGCTGACGGTTCCGTCGACGTAGATCTGGACCAGCGCGCCGGCCTGGTTGAGGCAGGTGGCGCCGAAGCCCACGCCGAACACCGCCGGCACCAGCGCAAGGCCGCGGCGGATCCAGCGGCTGCCGCCGTTGAACGCCTCGACGGCCCGCCGGCGCGCCCGGTAGCCGCAGTCCTGCTCGAGTCGATCCACCAGTGCGGGCAGCACGTTGTCCTCGAGCACGAAGCCGTAGTGCAGGCGGGCTCTCTCGCCCTGCGCCAGCAGGTTGCGCTTGCGCAGATCGAGCGCATCGATCCCCAGCTTCAGCGCCAGGTCCTGCATGGCCGCTTCCATGCCGAGCACCCCCTGCGGCCCGCCGAACCCCCGGAAGGCGGTGGCCGATTGGGTGTGGGTGCGGGCGCGGAACGACGTGCAGTGGAAGTGGGGCACGAAGTACGCATTGGTCGCGTGAAAGACCGCGCGGTCCGCAACGGCCCCGGAATAGTCGGCCGACCAGCCGCAGCGCACGAGGTGGTCGAAGGAGGCGGCAGTGATCCGGCCCGCGTCGTCCACCGCCACCTGCCAGCCGATGCGGAAATCGTGGCGCTTGCCGGTGATCATGAAATCGTCGTCGCGATCGGGCCGCAGCTTCACGGGGCGGCCCAGCGCCGCAGCCGCCAGGGCGGCCAGGGCCGCGAAGACATAGCACTGCGACTCCTTGCCGCCGAAGGCGCCGCCCATGCGACGGCATTGCACGTTGACCCGGCCCAAGGGCCACCCCAGGGTCCGGGCGACGATCTGCTGCACCTCGCTCGGGTGCTGAGTGGCGCAGTGCACCACAACGCGGTCGTCTTCCGCCGGCAGGGCATAGGCGATCTGCCCCTCCAGATAAAAGTGCTCTTGGCCGCCTATGTCGACGCATCCGGTGGAAACCACGGACGCGTGCGCGAGCGCATTTATGACATCGCCGCTGCTTGCAACACGCGCGGGAACCGCCTCCATCCCCTTTTTGCGTGCGGCCGTTGCGTCGACAACGGCCGGCAGCAGCGCTGTCTCCACCTTGGCCAGGCGCGCGGCGCGGCGCGCCGCCACGCGGGTCTCGGCGACGACGAGAAACAACGGCTGCCCCCAGTACGAGACATTCTCGTGGGCCAGCAGGCATTCGTCCCTGACGATGATGCCGTGCAAATTGGATCCTGGAATGTCCTCGGCCGTGAGCACGCGCAGGACACCCGGGTGTGCGCGCACCCTCGAAAGATCGAGCGCCAGGATGCGTCCGCTGGCGACGGGCGCAAAACCGATGGCCGCGTGCGCAGTGCCCTGCGTCTCGGGCAGATCGTCGGTGTAAGGCGCCAGCCCGGCGACGTGCATGTGGGCACTGTCGTGTGCCCGGACGTCGCCGACACGCGATCCCGCGGCGTCGATAGCGGCCGTCATGGCGCTGCCCCTTCCCGGCATTCGAGGCGGGCACGCTCCGTGCCCTCGAACTCCAGCGCCGCGCGCAGTAGGAGATTGCCTGCCACGCGCATGCGGTACCCGGCGCTGGCCCGGTGATCGGACAAGGGGGTGAAATCGTCCGCCAACGCAGCCGCGGACGCCATCATGGCTTCTGCGCCAAGCGTGCGGCCGTGCAAGGCGGTCTCCACGCCCCGCGCTCGCCTGGGCGTCGCCGCCATGCCACCCAATGCGATTCTCGCGGCGGCGACGCGACCGTCGCCGTCCAGCCGCAGCGCGAGCGCCATGCTGACCGCCGAGATGTCGTCGTCACGCCGCTTCGAGACCTTGTAGGCACGCACGAACAGGTTGTCCCCCCGCGCCGGCACATCGATCGCCTCGATGAACTCGTCCGGCCGCAGCGCGGTGCGCTGGTAGCCGAGGTAGAAGTCTTCGATCGCCATGGCCCGGCGCCCGGCGGCGCCGCGCAGCAGCAGGCGCGCGCCGATCGCCATCAGCACCGGCATCGAGTCGCCGATGGGCGAGCCGTTGGCGATGTTGCCGCCCAGCGTGGCGACGTGGCGTACAGGCGGCGACGCGAAGCGCTGCCATAGCTCCGCCAGCTCGGGAAAGTCGCGCGCCAGCGCCTCGGCAGCGTCCTCGAGCGGCAGCGCCGCACCGATGCGCAGGCCATGGCCGGTCCGGACGACGCCCCGCATGTCGCCGACACCGGCAAGGTGGATCACCTTCGGCAGCGCGCGCAGCTGCTTCGTCACCCACAGGCCGACATCGGTGCCGCCGCCGAGCAGCACGGCCTCGGGATGCGCCTGCCGCTGGGCGGCGAGTTCGTCACTGCTGGCGGGGAACATCACGGTCTCCCCGTGGCTTTCGAGCACCCGCGGCGCGGCGTCGACGAGCGTTCGCACGCGCTGCAGCAGCGAGGCATCGGCAGCCGCGTCGCGTGCGATCCGCGGCAGGCGGTACATGGACCGGGCGGCGCGCAGGATCGGCGCGTAGCCGGTACATCGGCACAGGTTGCCGCTGAGCTGGCGATGGACCTGTTCGACCGGCGTGGGCTGAGGGTGCCGCAGGTAGTGCTCGTAGAGGCTGACCACGAAGCCGGGCGTGCAGAAGCCGCACTGCGAGGCATGCTCCTCGACCATCGCAGCCTGTACCGGGTGCAGGGCGGACGGGCACCCGATGCTCTCGACCGTCGCCAGCAGCCTTCCGTGAACGGCGCTCAGCGGAAGGAAGCATGCGTTGACGCTGCGCCAGCGCACGCCGTCGCGGGAAGGCGCGGACTCCCCGAGCAGGACCAGGCAGGCGCCGCAATCCCCCTCGGCGCATCCTTCCTTGGTGCCGGTCAGCCGCCGCTCTTCGCGAAGGTGCTGCAGCAGCGTGTGCGCATTGCCTTTCCATTCGGCCTGGACGACCTGCCCATCATGGCCGTAGATGATGCTTGCGGAATGCATTTGCCTGGCCTTTCGACTTCATTTCGATACATTGTGTAGCTTAAATATATTCGCTACACTGTGTTCCGTAAAGTCAAAGACAACGTCGCCATGTCGGATCGTCAGAATTGCACCGAGCCCAACGAGCCCACGCTGGGCCGGCCACGCAGCGCCGATGCCACCAAGGCCGTTCGGGCGGCAGCGCTGGCGCTGGCGTACGAAGGGGGCGTCCACCATGCCACTGCGGTGCGCATCAGCGAGCGCAGCGGCGTGGCGAAGACCACCCTCTACCGCCGCTGGCCGAATGCGGCCGCCATCGTGATGGACGCCTTCCTGGACGAGGTATCGCCGTTGATCCGCTACCGGCGCAAGGCCGACGTGCGCGCGACATTCGTCGCCGCCATCAAGGAGCTGGCGCGCGCGCTGCGCGGGCCGCGAGGCGATCTGCTGCGTCACCTGCTGGGTGCCGCGCAGAGCGACGCCCAACTGCAACAGGCGTTCTGGAACCAGTGGATCGCACCGCGGCGCGAACAGGCGAAGGCGGTGATCGCCGAAGCGAAGGCGCTCGGACAACTGCGCGACGACGCCGACGAGGACGTGCTCATCGACACCCTCTTCGGCGCCGTCTATTACAGGCTGATGATTCCGTACGCTGAGATCTCGGGAGCCTACGTCCAGGCGCTCGTGAAGCAGGTCTTCTCCGGCGCCTCGGCACATCTCCCCTAGGACCCGTCATGCGAGCCCGGTCCGAAGAAGCGCTCGACGTTCGCTGGCATTTCGGAAACTTCACCCTCCGGGAGACGCAGCGCCGGCTCGAGCGCGACGGGCAGGCGGTGCGGCTCGGGCCGCGCTCCTTCGACCTGTTGCTCCTGCTGCTCCAGCGCGCCGGGCAGTTCGTCAGCAAGGACGAGCTTCTCTCCACAGTCTGGGCCGGCGTCGTGGTCGAGGACGGGAGCGTGCGCGTCCACATGTCCGCGCTCCGGAAGGCCCTGGGCAGGCCGGACGATGGCGACGGTTGCGCGGAATGGATCACCACCGTTCCCTTGCGGGGCTATCGCTTCAACGGGCGAGTCCGCCGCGAGGCACCCGATGTTCCGCCCGGCACCCTGCCGCGGCCGGCCCCCCCTTCGTTCGCAAGGCTGCCGGTGCGGCTGTCGGGGCTCGTGGGTCGGGAAGCGGACGTGGAAGACGTGCTCGCATCGCTCGAAAGCCAGCGACTGGTCACGATCGCCGGCACGGGCGGCATCGGCAAGACCAGCGTCGCGATCCATGCCGTCGAGCGCTACCAGCTGACGCATGGCGCCCAGGTCGCCTTCGTCGATCTCGCCCCGCTGATCTCCCGGGACCACGTGCTCGGCACCATCGCGCGTGCGGTGGGGGCGCCTGCCGACCTTCCCGATGCCCTCGGCGCCATGACGCAATGCCTGGCGGGCCGGGACGTGCTCTTGCTGATCGACAACTGCGAGCACGTGGTGGATTCGCTGGCGCCGCCGGTCGCCGGCCTGCTGTCGGCATTGCCCCGGCTGCGCATCCTCGCGACCAGCCGCGAACCGCTGCGCGTGCCCGGCGAATACGTCCTCAGGCTGTCCGCGCTCGCGATACCGGATGCGCAGTGCCTCTCTCTCTCCGAAGCCATGCGCTGGCCCGCCGTCGAACTGCTCGTCGAGCGGGCGAGGGCTGCGGGCGCGGGCGCTTTCGTGGATTCGCACGGCCCCCTGCTGGCGGCGATCTCGCGGCAGGTCGACGGCATCCCCCTGGCCATCGAACTGGTAGCGGCACGCCTGGGCGTCCAGTCCATCGAGGACCTGGCGCGCCGGCTGGACAGCCACCTGCGGCTCTACGCCCTCGACAGTCGCGCCGCCCTCCCGCGGCATCGGACGCTGGCGGCGGCCCTGGACTGGAGTGTTGCCCTGCTGGACGAGGCGGAACTTCGGATCTTCCGCCGGCTGTCGGTCTTCCGGGGCCGCTTCGACGTCGCATCCGCGCTCGGCGTGACCGCCGGCGACATGGACCAGGAGGCGGCATTCGATGCGCTGGTCTCGCTGGTCAACAAGTCGCTGGTCTTCTTCGACGGCAGCGACACCGTCGCGCCCTACCGCCTGCTCGACACGACGCGCAGCTACGCCGCCGAGCTGCTTGCGCGCAGCGATGAACGTCCCTTGCTGCTGCAGCAGCATGCGGCATTCATGCTCGACCTGATGAAGGCGGCGACAGAGGACCTGCAGGAGCTGACGGAGCGCGCATGGAGCGACCGGTACGCCTACCGCCTGGACGACGTGCGATTCGCGCTGGACACCTGCCTGGTACAGCAACCCGATGCCGGGACTGCCGCCTCGCTCGCGATCGCGTCGGCGCCGCTCTGGTTCCGCCTGTCGGAAGTCAGCGAATACCTGGGGCGCATCCGCGCGGCGCTGGACCATGTCCATCGGTCGCCGGCGCCCGACCGCCTGGCGGCCGGCCGGCTGGAGATCGCGCTCTACAACGCGCTGTGGCACACCGGCGGCGCGCTGGCGGAAATGACGCAGGCCTGCGAGCGGGCGCTTGCCGGCGCACTGGAGTTCAAGGTGCCGGCCCTGGAGTTTCAGGCCCGATGGGGCCTTTGCGCACTGAACATCACGCGCGGCGAGTACGCGCCGGCGCTGCGGCATGCCGAAATCCTGAACGACCACGCAGGCCGTTCGCACAAGCCTGCGACGCGGAACCTGTCGCAGCGGATGCTGGCGCTCGCCAGCCATTTCTGCGGCGCGTTCCCGGACGCCGAGGCGCATGCCCGCGAGGCCGCCGCCGTGGACGAAGCGACCCGGCGCCATCGCGACAACGCGTTCCAGCCCGATGCGCGGACCACGGCCGTGGCCATCCTGGCCAGGACGCTCTGGATCCGGGGCGACGGCGATCTCGCCATGCGCACCGCGCGCCAATGCAGGGAAGAGGCGGAAGCGCTCGGGCACGCCCTGTCCCTGTGCGTTGCGCTGTTCTGGATCTGTCCGGTGGCCATCTGGGCGGGCGAGCGGACGGCGGCGCGCGGCTGCATCGACAGGATGCTGCAGGTGACGGAATCCAGGGGCTTCGCCTACTGGCACCAGTGGGCGCTCTGCTACGACGATGCGTTGAAGCTCGACGAGGTCGTCGATCGAGCGGCACACGTCGAGGAAGTCCGCGCAAGGCTCCCGGCCCTGGATGGGCCCCGCAGGGAGATGCTCGCCACCTTCTGCGACGAATGGATCGATGACGGCCTGGTCGCGCGTGCGATGCGTGGCGAGGCGCAGTGGTGTACGGCCGAGGTGTTCCGCTCCGCCGGGCGGCGCCAAGAGCGGCGGGACGATGCCGCCGGCGCCGAGGCGCTCTACCTGCGGGCCCTAGCGCTTGCGCGTTCGCAAGGCGCAGGTGCATGGGAATGGCGCGCGGCACGGGCCTTGGACGATCTGGCGTGCGCCGTTCCTCGATGAACCGGCCCTCGCCCCCCGGGGCGCGGGCCGGACGCATCATCGGGCGGCGTCATTTCAGTTCTCCATAGCGCTGCGCGCCACGCGCATCGCATGAAACGGACGATCCAAGTCGGCGAGCGCAGCGAAGCCCTCAGGGCACCCGAGGAACTGGCTTTGCCAGGCCTCTGGGTGCGCCCCCCTCCCGCCGAAGGCGAGAGAGGGGGGAGCCGCGAAGCGGCTTGGGGGGTGTTTCAATTCAGCGCGATGCCGCCGTCCACGCGCAGGTCCATGCCGGTGATGAAGCGGCTGTCGTCGCCCGCCAGGAACAGCGCGGCACGCGCCAGCTCCTCGGCCTTGGCGAGACGGCCCAGCGGGATGGCCGACGCCATGCCCTGCTCGAACGCGGGCCGGTCCGCCTCGGACACGCCGAGCTTCTCCAGGATCGGCGTGTCCGTCGGCCCCGGGCTCAGCACGTTGACGCGGATGCGCCGCGCCTTCAGCTCCAGCGCCCAGTTCCGCGCGAACGCGCCAATGGCGGCCTTCGTGCCCGCATAGACAGCGTGGTTCTCCAGGACCTTCGCGCTCGCGATGGAGCCCGTGAGGATGATCGACGCGCCCTCGCGCATCAGCGGCAGCGCCCGGGTGACGCCGAAGAACACGGCGCGCGTGTTGGTGGCGAACTGCGCGTCGTAGCTGGCCGGCGTGACCGCGGGCGAAGGCTCGATGTTGTTCATCCCCGCGTTGGCCATGTAGACGTCGATGGCGCCGAAGCGGGCGGCGATCTCCGACGCGACGCGCTCGTGCGTGGACAGGTCGCCGACATCGCCCACCACGCCGTGCGCCGCCGCGCCCAGCTCCGCCACGGCGGCCTCCACCGCCGGCGCGCGGCGCCCCACGATGACCACGCGGGCGCCTTCCGCGACGAAGGCCTTGGCGGCCGCCAGGCCGATGCCGCTGTTCCCTCCGGTGACCACGGCGACTTTTCCGGATAGCTTGCTCATACAGATTCCTTGGTTTCAGACGAGCCGTGAATCTAGGGGCCTGCGCAGGCCTCGGGTAGCGCCTGCACGGGACAAACACTTGTTCCCGCGCGGAACGCCGGCGCCTGCGCGCCGGTGTTTCGCAGGTCGTCGATCACCGTCCTCACGATCGCGGCAAGGAAGGCCTCGCGCGGATAGTCCCGCGATGCCGCGAGGTGCCGGACAAGGGGGTTCGGATGCTGCGCCAGCGGCAGCACGTAGGCCCAGTGGTCGGCGTCCGCCTCGGCCAGCAGCCTCGAGCCGGGCAGCAGCATCCGGCCTGCGGGGATCTGCCCGTCGTTCCTGCGGTCCGAGGCGCTCAGCCGGTCGAAGAAGGGCACCAGCGCGGGGGCGACGTTCTTCCGCGCCGTGTACGCCACGACGGAGTAGGTGCGCACGCCGGGCGGCAGCCGGTGGCGCGCCAGCCAGCTCGCCCTTTCCTCCGTCGCCAGGCTGCGTATCTCGCCTCCGCCGGAGGCCGGGCACCCCAGGGCCGCCCACAGCGGCGCGAGCGCGCCGTACAGCGCGGCGGAGCCGTCCGCGAGCGGCGTGCCCATCACCGCGCCCGACACCGAGACCAGCGCCCTGACCTTGGGCGACAGGCGGCCCTCGCGCTGCAGGCGGTCGAGTGCCAGCAAGGTGTCGGCGACGCCCTTGGAATAGGCGATCAACAGGATCTCCCGCACTTCGGGACGCAGGGCCTCGGCGTGCAGTTGCGCGGCGATGAGGCCGGCGTTGCGCGCCGACGAGGCGCGCCCGGGGACCTGCAGGGCGCGTACGTGCCCGAGGGTCGCCCGCAGGTGCGCATAGCCCTGCGTGTGGCTGTCCGGCCGCGTGCGGCGCCGCCCATCGCTGAACGGCAGGGACTGGTCGTCCACGCAATCGCCCAGCAGCCCGGGGACGATGAGCACCCGCAGGCCCTCGGGCGCGGCGAACGGCACCGGCCCGGCCGCCGTCGTGCGCGCCGCATGGTGCAGCCACCTCGAGGGGTCCGGGTCCTGGTGCCGCCGCGCCAGTTCCTCGCCCAGCCGCTGCGTGAACGCGGGCCGCATGTCGGCGATGCCCGCGTGTTCGAAGGGCAGCGTGGCCGCCAGGCCGGACGGCGGGCCGGCAGGCTGCGCGCACGCCGTCGCCAGCAGGACGGCAGCCAGGCCGATGCAGCGCCGCATGCCGCTAGGGCGCCCGCACCGATGCGACCGCGATGCGCGGCCGCACCGACATGCCCACGCGCAGGTGCCGGGCCGCCTCCTGGCCGGGCAGGATGCGGATGCGCACCGGCAGGCGCTGCACGATCTTGGTGAAGTTGCCGGTGGCGTTGTGCGGCGGCACGGGGGAGAAGCTCACGCCGCTGGCAGGGCCCAGGCTTTCCACCCGGCCCTTCAGGCTCACGCCCGGCAGGGCATCGACGGCGATGTCCACCGGCTGCCCGACCTGCACGCGGCCCAGCTGCGTCTCGCGGAAGTTCGCCTCCACGTAGAGCGCGTCCAGCGGCACCAGCGTCAGCAGCGGCTCGCCCACGCGGGCATGGCCGCCGACCCTGGCCCTGCGCTGGGCGACCACGCCGTCCACCGGCGCCGCGATGCGCGCGTAGGACAGGTTCAGCTCGGCCTCGGCCCGGGCCGCCCGGGCCCTCGCCAGCTCGGCCCGGAGGATGGGCAACTGCTGCTCGGCCGCACGCAGCGCCGCCTGGTCGCGCTCGCGCGCCGCGCGCTGGATCTCCAGCTCCGCCCGGGCCTGCTCCAGCGCCTGCACCGTCCCCGAGCCATCCCGCGCCAGGTTGTCGAAGCGCTGCCGGTTGGCCTGCGCGAGCCTGAGCCGGGCCGCGGATGCGGCCACGGCGGCCCGCGACTGCCCGATCACGCTGGTCTGCCGCTCGATCTGCGCCGCGAGGCTGTCGACGGCCGAGCGCGCGGCATCGACCGCGATGCGCAGCCGCCGGTCGTCGATCTCCACCAGCGGTGCGCCGGCCGGCACCGCCTGGTTGTCGTCCACCGAGACGCGGCTGACGATGCCGGCCACCTGCGGCGCGACGACGGTCAGGTCGGCCTGGACGTAGGCGTCGTCGGTGGCCTGCCGCGGCGCGTCCGACTCGTGGCGCTGGAGCACCGCGAGGGCGCCCGCGATGGCCAGGGCGGCGGCGGCCGCGGCGCCGATGCGGAAGCGGGAATGGGAACTCATGGGTGGACGCTCTTCGACGGAAGGGAGGGTGCGGGGCCGGCAGGCGCAGGCATGCGCTGGAGCATGAGCACCGCGGGGATCAGGAGCAGCGCCAGCACGCCGAACACCCGGTAGACGTCGGCGGCGGCCAGCACGTTGGCCTGCAGGGCGACGGTCTCGGCCAGGCCCGGCGGCCCCGCCGGGGGCCAGGGCAGCCTCGCCAGCAGACGGCCGGCCCGGTCTAGCAGCATCTCGTGGTGGAAGCGCCCCCGCACGGCCAGCAGCTGGCCGATGACCGAGCCCCCCAGCAACGCGCCGAACGCACGCAGGGTGTTGACGATGCCCGCCACATGGGCGCCCTCCACCGGCTGCACGACGCTCGTGGCCAGGAAGAGCAGCGGAACGATCGCCATCGGCTGGCCGATGGCGTGGAGCATCGCGGCCGCGGCGAACTGCGGGACCCTCCATTCGCCGGTGATCCCGCTGGCCAGCCAGCAGCCCGCGGCGATGCAGGCCAGCCCGGCGGCGAAGACGTGCCGTGCATCCACCCGCCGCTGGTACAGCAGTTGCGCGACGGCGGAGCCCAGCGCCAGCTGGGGCAGTCCCACCATCAGCCCGATGGGTGCGCTCTGCTCGATCCGGAAGCCCTGCAGCGGCCCGAGCAGGTTCGCCGGCAGCGCGACGGCGGTGGCGCAGACCATCAGCAGCAGCACGAACACGCCGAAGCCGAGCCCCAGGTTGCGGCGCCCGAGCATCTGCAGGCGGATGAAGGGGGCCGGATGCCGCCATTCGCTCGCCGCGAAGATCAGGACGAACACCGCGGCGCCCAGCGTCGCGGCGGTGACCAGCGGCGAGCGGAAGCCGTCCAGCCGGACGCCCTGGTCCAGGGCGACGGCCGCCAGCGCCAGGCCCGGCGCGCCCGCCGCCAGCCCCAGCCAGTCGGCCTGCCTCAGGCGCTGCGGCGCCGCGGGGTCCTGCGGGATCCCCCAGGCCACCATCGCCATCGCGGCCAGGCCGATGGGCACGACGTGCCAGTAGACCCAGCGCAGGTCCTCCAGCCGATCGACGCAGGCCGCCGCAAGCCACAGCGCCACGTTGGGCGAGAAGGTGGCCGTCAGCGCGTACAGGGCCAGCCCGTGGAGGTTGATCGCCGGCGGCAGGAAGCGCAGCGCGGCCATCATGAGCAGAGGGATCAGCGCGCCCGAGCACAGGCCGTGGAGCGCCCGCAGCGCCAGCAGCAGGTGCAGCTCGCGCACCCAGGGCATGAGCACCGACAGGGCCATCGCCGCGGCCAGCATCGCCAGGTGGAAGCGGCGCATCGAGAAGGTGATGGCGAACCACGTCGCGAACGGCATGACGGCCAGCTCGCCCGCCGCATAGGCCGTGCCCAGCCACGAGGCGTCGTCGCGCGCGAACCCCAGGTCGCCCTGGATGTCGGCCAGCGCCAGGGCGGGGACGCGGCCGTTCAGGCCCGCCACCATCGCCGCGAGCAGGATGCCGACCAGCCCGACGGCGAGCCGCGGACCGAACGCCGCCCGTGCCGGCGCTGGCGTCATGGCCCCTCCTCTTGCGGCGTGGCGGCGTCGGCCTGCAGCGCCGCGGACCACCCGCCGCCGAGCGCGCGATAGAGCGCGACCACCGACAGCGCGGAGGCGGTGGCGCAGTCGGCCAGCTCGGCCTCGCCGGCCAGGAGCGCGCGGTGCGCCACCAGGACCGAGGTGAAGTCGGCCGTCCCCTGCCGATAGGCGCGCCGCGCGACGTCCAGCGCGACCCGGCCCTGCGCCAGCGCGGCCTCCAGCTGGCCGTGGCGCGCCCGTTCCGTCCGGTGGGCGGTCAACGCCTCGCTCACCTCGTGCCATGCGCCCAGCACGGTCTGCCGGTAGGCGATGCCCGCCGCCCGGTGGCGCGCCTCGGCCAGCGCCAGCATGCCCACGAGCCTGCCGCCCTGGAAGACGGGCAGGTGCAGCGTCGGCCCGATCGCGAAGCGCCGCGCGCTCCAGCTCCCGAGGTCCGACAGTTCGGCGGCCTGGTAGCCGATGCCCGCCGCGAGCCCGATGCGCGGGTAGAAGTCCGCCTGCGCGGCGCCGATGTCCGCCACGGCCGCGCGCAGCCGGGCCTCGGCCTGCAGGATGTCGGGCCGGTTGCGGGCCAGGTCCGACGGCACGCCGACGGGCAGGCGCTGCGGCATGGCCGGCATCCCGGCGCCGGCGAGGCGCGCGTCCAGCGCGCCGGGCGGCATGCCCAGCAGCAGGGCCAGCGCGTTCGTCAGGTTGTCGCGCTGCTGCAGCCGCTGCGACTGGCGCGCCTCGATGTCCGCCAGACTCGCGCGGGCTGCGGCCGCGTCCTGCCGGGTGGCGACCCCGTTGCGCTGTCGGCTGTCCGCCAGCCGCACCAGCTCCGCGGCAATGCGCCGGTTCTCCTGCCCGATGGCGATCTGCGCCTGGGCGCCGCGCAGCAGCAGGTACGTGCGCGCCACTTCGCCGGCCACGGACACCCTCGCCGCCGCCATGCCGAACGCGCTGGCGTCCAGCCTGGCGCCGGCGGCTTCGCCCAGGTGGCGCAGGCGCCCCCACAGGTCCAGCTCCCAGCCGGCCTGCAGGCCCAGCGTCCAGCTGCTGGACGGCGTGGTTGGCGCCCCCAGGCGCACGAGCGGCGAATGGGCGCTCAGCGCCGAGCGCGTCTGGCTCGCCTCCGCTGCGACCTGCGGCCAGCGCGCCGCCTGCGCCAGCCCCAGCAGCGCGCGGCTCTCTGCGACGCGCTGCGCCGCCGCCTGGAGATCGAGGTTCGAACGCGCCGCCTCGGCCTGCAGGTCGCCGAGCGTGTCGTCGTGGAACAGGCGCCACCACTGCGCCGGCACCGGCGCCTCGCTCAGCGCCGACGCCGGATCCGCCCAGCGCGCGGCGGCATCGGGCTGGATGGGTGCTGGCGGCTGCAACTGCGGCGCCGCGGCGCAGCCCGCCAGCCCCAGGGCCAGCGCGGAAACGGCATGAAGCGTGCGGCCCATGTCTACAGCCAGTCCTCGTCCACCAGTTGCAGCCATAACCAGCTCACGGCCTTGCGCATCCAGTCCATGTTGGGCTCCTTCAGCAGCACCGTCTCCCGGCCGTCGAGGCCGTACTCGGTCCAGCGCGTGCGGCCGCGCTCGTCGCGGCTGACGTGGTAGGCGCTGCGCAGCTTGTCGGCGTGCACCAGTTCCATGAACCTGGACACGAGCGTCGGGCTGTCGATCAGGAGTCCCGATTCGGTGTTCAGCAGCGCGGAGCGCCGATCGAAGTTCATGGACCCGACGTAGAACCATCGCTCGTCGACCGCCGCCAGCTTGGAATGCAGGCTGCCCCTGGACGCCATGAACGACCCCAGCGTGTTGAACCGCGCCGTGAGCTGCGGGCTCATCTCGTACAGATTCACCCCCAGGTCCAGCATCACGTCGCGGTAGACGACGTAGCGGGCATGCACCAGGGGCTCGTCCGTCGCGCCGGCGGCGTTCGTCACCAGCGTCACCTCGACGCCCCGCTGCCGGACGCGGCGCAGCACGTCGATGTCTTCCCGGCGCGGGACGAAGTACGGCGAGCCGATGAAGAGTTCCGACCGCGCGCCGGCGGCCAGCGCCTGGATCCTGTCGCTGACGAGCGGGCCGGCGGCCCGGCCGCGCACCTTCTCCGGCGGATCGGCCAGGACCTGCGCCCGCGCCCACACCAGGTCCAGCATGCGCATCGCGATCTGGTACCTCAGGGGCCAGTTGCCGAAGGCGTCCCGCTCTCCCGGCACCAGGTCCAGGGCCGCCACGGGGCCGCGCGCCGCGCCCGCGGACGGCGCGGGCGGCCGCAACGCCGTGATCGGGTAGCTGTGTTCGCTGTTCCAGTAGCTGTCGAACACGGCGGCCTGCTGCGGCACCACGGCGCCCACCGCCAGCACGTCCATGTCGATGAAGTTCTCGTTCTTCGAGCGCATGAAGTACTCGTCCGCCACGTTCCTGCCGCCCGATATGGAGACCACGCCGTCCGCGATCAGCAGCTTGTTGTGCATCCGGTGGTTGATCCGGCGCAGCGCATGCACGGAACGGACGATGCGGGACGCGACGCTCCCCCCGCGGGCCGGCAGCGGGTTGAACAGCCGGACCTCGAATCCCGCCATGCTCCCGATGCGAAGCAGCGCGTCTTCCGCCTCGCCGAGGTTCAGGTCGTCCAGCAGCAGGCGCACGCGCACGCCGCGCCGCACCGCTGCGCGAAGCGCGCGCATCACCTGGCGCCCCGACGAGTCGCACGCGAAGATGTAGTACTGCACGTCCAGCGAGCGGCGGGCCGCGTCGATGACGGCCAGGCGCGCATCCAGCGCATGCGGCCCGTCATGCAGGAGCTGGAAGCCGGAATAGGCGGCCGGCGTGCCCTGCGGCGTGCTGGCGCGGACCGCCGCGCTCAGTTCGCCGTCCAGGTAGGGTGCCAGCGACCGCACCTCGGGCACGCTCCCGCGCGGGCCCAGGCTCGCGCAGGCCCCCAGCGCGACGGCGGCGAGGACGGCGAGCATCCGCAGAAGACGTGCCGGCCGCATGGCTCAACGCAGCGGCCGGGCGAACCCGGCGGACATCACCTCGATCGCCGACAGCACATCGGCCGGCTCGACCCGCCGCCGCACGTCTTGCGCGATGGCGGCGAAGCGGATCGTGCCGCGGGGATCGATCACGAACGTCGCGGGGACGGGCAGCACCCACAGCCCGTTGCCGTTGAGCACCGGGATGTCGGTGCCCACGCTTGCGTAGAAATCGACGAGGTCGGGATGCAGGGTGAAGGCGAGGCCGAAGCCGTTCGCCGCCTCCAGGGCGGAATCGCTCAGCACGGTGAAGCCGAGCCGGTTGTCGTCGGCCGTGTCCAGGGAGTTCTCCGGCGTCTGCGGCGAGACGGCCAGGAGCGTGGCGCCGAACCGCTGCAAGGCCCGCTCCTGGCGATGCCATTCGCGCAGTTGCAGGCTGCAGTAGCTGCACCACCCGCCGCGATAGAAGACCGGCACCAGCGGCCCCTTGCGCCACACGTCGGAAAGGCGGACCGGGCGGCCGTGCGCGTCCGGCAGCGTGACGTCCGGGGCCGCCTCTCCCGGACGCCGGGACCGCTGCGGGATGCCGGTGGCATCGAACACTTTCACGGCGTCGCCGGCGGGCGGCGCATCGATTGGCTTCATGATGGGATCGGTTCCGTTGTCGGTCCAGGCCGCAGACAAGTGCGATGCCGCGCGAGCCGCCGCACCGGCAAGGCTCAGCGCGGCGCGCGCGGACTCGCCGCTGGCCACGGCGCTCGCCGCGGCGAGCGCCGACGCCAGGAGGCCGAGGTGGATCCATGCCCACCGGTTGCCGGGGCCAGGGACCGATCCGCAGATCGGTCCGTCGGGTCGTTGCTCGCGCGCCATGGCTTCGGGTACTGCACCGCTGTCCCCAGCAGGCCTGGGGCGCCGCACCGCGAACGCCGCGGCACGTTTTCATGCTAGGGACCCTCACCCGCGGCCGGTAGGCCCGCGGCGCAGACGACGGCGTTGCCGCCGCGGCATCAATCGCGCGGATGGACGCGATCCACGCAGCACCGGCGCCAGGTCGCGGCAGGCTGCGCGCCGATCGCGTGCGCCTGGCGGCCGCAACCCCTGCGGCCTCTTCGCGACGCGTATCGATGCATGCCGGCGCAACGGTAGAGCTCCGTCTCTCCATTTGGGCGGTGGCCCGGCGTCCTCGCCGGTCCAAAGATGACGGCTCGCCGTGCCGGTTCATGCCGGCACGCAACTTCCCTCTTCATACCGGAGCCACCATGAAGCAATCCTCCTTCCGCATCGCACTCGCATCGGCAGTCTTCGCCGCCATGCCCGCCATCACCTTCGCGCAGGGCGCCGGCGACGCCCGGCAGACGGACCTGCGTGCCCAACGCCGTGCCGAGGCCGTCGAGGCGGCGCGGCACCCGCAGCCGGGCGAAGGCAACCCCATCCCCGAGGCCGGCCCGAAGGCCAGCCGCGCCGACCGTGCGAAAGCCCGGCAGGCGCGCCGCCCCGCAGCCGTCGAGGCGGCGCGGTCCTTCATGCCCGGCGAGGGAGACCCGCGGCCCGCCGCCGGCCCCCGCATCCCCCGCGCGGAACGACGCGCCGAACGCGCCGTCAGGCGCGCGGAAATCAAGGCGCTCAACAAGTCCGGCAGGCTCCCCGTCTACGGGGAGAGCTACGGCACGGCACCGACGCCGTGACCCGGGCCCTGCACGCCGACCAGCCCGCGCCGCGTCGCCGCGACGGCGACCTGCGTGCGCGAGCCCGCGTGGAGCTTCCCGCTGATGTTCGCGACATGGGCCTTCACCGTGCTGGCGGAAATCGCCAGCCGCCGCGCGATGGCCTTGTTGCATTCGCCTTGCACGACGAACTGCAGGACGTCCGCCTCGCGCGGCGTCAGGTGCACGGGCAGGCTGCCGTGGACCGCCGCCATGGCGCCCCTGCTCAGGTGCGGCGCGCCACCGCGCGCTGCATGGCGGATGGCGGCCGCCAGTTCATCGGGCGTGGTGTCGTGGAGCAGGTAGCCGCTCACGCCGGCATCGATGGCCCGGGCGATCTCCGCCTCCCGCGCCGCGCGGGCGATGGCGATCACGCGCGTCCGTCCGGCGCGTTCCTGGCAGGACATCGCCGCCAGCAGGCGCAGTGCCGAGCGGACGTCGGCCACGGCGACCTGCGCGTCGTCGTGCTCGACCAGCTCGAAGTCGGCCTGGCGCGCGATGAGGCCCGCGAGGCCCGCGGCGACGATGTCTTCGTCGTGCCGTACCGCGATCCGCAGCCTGGCGTGCGGCGCCATGGCGGTCTCCTTCAACGGCACGGCGCCTCGGCCGCCACCAGCCCGCGGCGCTGCGCCTCGCCGATGGCGGCGGTCCGGGTCGACGCGTCGAGCTTTCCCAGCAGCGCCTTGACGTGGCTCTTCACCGTGCCCTCGCCGATGCCCAGCGCCGCGCCGATCTCCCGGTTTCTCAGCCCGCGGGCCATGAGCTGAAGGACCTGCAGCTCGCGGCCCGTGGGCGCGACTTGGCCGAGGCTGTCGAGCAGCCGCTCGGCCACCAGCCCGCCCATGTACTTTCCGCCGCCGGCCACGCAGCGCACGGCACTCAGCAGCTCGTGCCGCGAGCAGTCCTGCAGCAGATACCCGTGAACGCCGGCACCCAGTGCACGCCGGATCTGCCAGCCCGTCTCCTGGTCCGTGACCACCAGGACCGGCGGCGGGTCGACGCACCGCGGCCACGACGACATGGCGGCGATGCCGCCTCCGTGGTCCGTCACGATCACGTCCACGGCCTGCCCATCGGGCGGCCCGCTGCGCACATTGAAGTCCGTTCCGGAGCGCAGCAGCGCCGAGATGCCCGCGGCGACGTACGGGTCGCCGTGCGCGACGGCCACGGCGATGGCGCCCTGGCCGGCCGGCGGATCGCAACGCTGCCGGTCGAACCGGGTCATGCCTTGTCCGACGGGTCCGCCGCGGGGCGGGCGGCTTCGACCTGCGCGCCGTGCTCCAGCGTCCGGTGAACCGGGCAGCGCCTGGCCACGTCCAGCAGCTGGGCGCGCTGCGCCTCGTCGATCGGCCCGTCGATCGACACCTGGCGGCTGAACACGTCCGCCCCCGCGTGCGCGGCGTCCCTGCGGTGGTTCACGGCGGTGCGGATGCGGCCGACGGGCCAGCCCTTGCCGTCGGCATAGTGGCGCAGGGTCATGGTGGTGCATGCGGCCAGTGCCGACGACAGCAGGTCGTAGGGCGTCGGGCCGGAGCCCAGCCCGCCGACCTGCACGGGTTCGTCCGCGATCCAGCGCGACCCGCCCGAGCGCAGCGCGAGCTGGTACTTGCCCAGCCCGGTCTCCTCGGCGACGGCGTCGGCGGCTTCCTGCGGCCCGGCGGGCACGGCCGGCAGGTACCGGCCGGCCCACGCCGAGATCACGCCGGCGACGTGCTCGGCATCCTCGGGCGCCAGGAGGAGATGGTCCGCGCGATCCAGCGACACGAAGCTCTTCGGATGGCGGGCGGCGAGGAAGATGCCGCTGGCGTTCCCGATGTCCACGATCCGGTCGCCGGGCGAATGCAGCACCAGCAGGGGGCGCCTCAGCGCGGCGATGCGTGCGCCCTGGTGATGCGCGTGCAGGTCGTCGAGGAAGGCCTTCCCGACCGAAAGCGCGCGTCCGTTGACCCGGACGAGCGACGCCCCCCGGGCGCCGACCTGCGCGAGCCCCGCGGGATCGAGCAGCCGCAGCACGTGCGCCACGTCGAACGGCGCGGCGATGGTCGCCACCGCGCGCGCGCTGGCGATGTCCTGCGCGGCGGCCAGCACGGCCGCGCCGCCCAGGCTGTGCCCGACCAGCAGGGCGGGTGCCATGCCCTCCGCCGCCATGGCCTCGGCGGCCGCGTGCAGGTCCTGCACGTTGAGCGTGAAGGTCGTCTGCGGGAAGCTGCCCTCGCTGTCGCCCAGGCCGGTGAAGTCGAAGCGCAGCACGCCGATGCCCTGGCTGGCGAGCGCCCGCGAGATGCGCACGGCGGCCAGGTTGCGCTGCCCGCAGGTGAAGCAGTGCGCGAAGAGCGCCCAGCCACGCCCGATGCCCTCGGGCAGCTCGAGGCTCCCGGACAGCATCTGCCCGCAGCGGTTGGGAAAGTCGAAACGGCGCGTCGGCATGCGTCATTCCTCAGGCATGCGGGCGCCTTTCTTTCCTCAGCCCTGCAGGCGCGCCGCAAGCTGCGCCACGTGCGCGCCCTGGAAGCGCGCGATCGCCAGCTCGTTGGCGGAGGGCAGGCGCCGGCCATCAGGACCCGCGAGCGTGCCCGCACCGTAGGGCGAGCCCCCGGTGATCTCGTTCATCTCGGTCAGCCCGGCGCAGGTGTAGGGCACGCCGGCGATGAGCATGCCGTGATGCAGCAGCGTCACGTGGAAGGAGGTGATCGTCGTCTCCTGGCCGCCGTGCTGCGTGGACGTGGACGTGAAGACGCTGCCGATCTTGTTCACGAGCGCGCCGGCTGCCCACAGGCCGCCGGTCTGGTCGAGGAAGGTGCGCATCTGCCCGGCCATGCTGCCGAAACGCGTGGGCGTCCCGAAGAGGATCGCGTCGTAGTCCGGCAGCTCGGCCACGGTCGCCACCTCCGCAGCCTGGTCGGTCTTCCCGCCGGCCGCGCGCAGCGCCTCCGTGGACATGGTCTCCGGCACGCGCTTGACGGTGACTTCGCTGCCCGCGACCGAGCCGGCGCCTTCGGCGACGGCCCGCGCCATGGTTTCGAGGTGGCCGTACATGCTGTAGTAGAGAACGAGGATCTTGCTCATGGGTGGCTCTGGATGTGTTCCGGTTGAGAGAAGAAAGAAAAGAAGGACGAATTCATCGTAGGAGCCCGGACCGTGGTCCGGAAGGCGCTGGCGGCGGCGCACGACGTTGCCTGCCCGGCATCAATCGCGCCGCGCGCCGGAGGGCTGTCACAAACACACGCGTCGAACCGTCTTGATCCTGGCCGGAACTCGCCTCCCGCCGCAGCCGCCGCCCTGGGACCGGCGTCCGCGCCCGCCCGCGCGCCACGCCGTGCCGCTTCGAAGCGGCGACATAACCATCCTTGACACGCTTTAACTGGCGGCCCGCCAGCGCCACGGGCAGAGTGACCACCGTACCGCACGAAGGCGGCCACGCACCCGCCTCCTTCGAACCGAGAACCTGCCCTATGAGAACGCCTGCCCTTGCCAACTTCTCCGCCGCGGCCACGCCGCCGAGGCCCGACCCTCTCGCCTCCAGCTTCGCCACGAGCTACGCCGGCGTCGTCGCATTCATCGCGGTCGCCGCCGAAGGCAGCTTCGCCCGCGCCGCCGACCGGCTCGGAATCGGCCGGTCCGCCGTCAGCCGCAGCGTCCAGAAGCTGGAGGACCAGCTCAACGTGCGCCTGTTCCTGCGCACCACCCGCAGCACCACGCTCACCCGTGAAGGCGACCTCTTCTACGCCAACTGCCATAGCGGCGTCGAGCGGATCGTCCAGGCCGTCGAGGAGATGCGCGACCTGCGCGAGGGGCCGCCGCGCGGGCACCTGCGCATCAGCGCCGCGGTCGGCTTCGGCCGCAGGGTGGTGGCCCCGCTGCTCGGCGACTTCCGCAGCGCCTACCCCGACGTGACGATCGACCTGGTCCTGAACGACAAGCCCGCCGACTTCACCTCGGACCGGGTCGACATCGCGTTCCGCAACGGACGCCTGGAAGACGCCCAGATCATCGCCCGGCAGATCATCCCGATGCAGATGATGGTGTGCGCCTCGCGCGCCTACCAGCAGAAGCACGGCCTGCCGACCACGCCCGAGGAGCTCGCGAACCACGCCTGCATCAACTTCCGGTTCGCCTCCGGCCGCGTGTTCGAGTGGGAATTCAAGGTGGACGGCCAGCTGCGCAAGTTCATGCCCCCGGCCCGGCTCACCTACAACGACCCGGACCTGGTGCTGCAGGCCGTGCTCGACGGCCACGGCATCGCGCAGATGGCGGGCTACCTGGCGTGCGACGCGCTGCGGCGCGGCGAGCTCGTCGCGTGCCTGAACCAGTACGCGCCCGACGACCGGGGCCACTACATCTGCTACCTGAGCCGGCAGCACCTGCCCTCGCGCATGCGCGTCTTCATCGACTTCATGACCAGCCGGATCCGCGCCGCCGACCTGGACTGCGGCACGTGAAGGCCGGCGGCCGATTGTTCCCCGCACGGCAACGGCATGCGTCCCTTGGCGTGGCTTCCTCGGACCGGGCCCGAAACCTAGCATGACCCGCAGTCCATCAGCTCCGCGCACAACGCATCACTTCCCTCAACCACAGCACCACACCGCCATGAACAAGACCCCCAACCCATCGCGCCGCACCCTGATGGCCGCCGGCGCAGCCGTTGCCACCGGATCGCTGGCCGCGGCCATGCACGGCCCGGCAGGCGCAGCGACCCGACGACCGACCACCCAACCCAACCGGAGTTCACGTATGAGCAGCAACACCATCACCACCAAGGACGGCACCCAGATCTACTACAAGGACTGGGGCGAAGGCCCCGTCGTCACCTTCTCGCACGGCTGGCCGCTGAACGCCGATGCCTGGGACGGCCAGATGCACTTCCTGACCCGCCACGGCTTCCGCGTCATCGCGCACGACCGCCGCGGCCACGGCCGCTCCACCCAGCCCTCGTCGGGCAACGACATGAACGGGTACGCCGACGACCTGGCCGCGCTGTTCGAGGCACTCGACCTGCGTGACGTGTCGATGGTCGGCCATTCGACCGGCGGCGGAGAAGTCGCGCGCTACATCGGGCGGCACGGCACGCGGCGCGTGGCCAGGGCCGTCCTCATCGGCGCCGTGCCTCCCGTGATGCTGAAGTCCGCCGCGAACCCCGAGGGGCTGCCGATGGAGGTGTTCGACGGCATCCGTGCCGGCGTGGCCGGCGACCGCTCGCAGTACTACAAGGAACTGGCCGTCCCGTTCTACGGCGCCAACCGCCCCGGCGCCAAGGTGTCCCAGGGCACGCTGGACCAGTTCTGGCTCTGGAGCATGCAAAGCGGCCAGAAGAACGCCTACGAGTGCGTCAAGGCCTTCTCCGAGACCGACTTCACCGAGGACCTGAAGAAGTTCGACGTGCCGACGCTGTTCATGCACGGCGAGGACGACCAGATCGTGCCGATCGACGACGCCGCGCGCAAGGCCGCAAAGCTGGTCAAGGGGGCCAGGGAAATCTACTACCCGGGCGCGCCGCACGGCCTCACCGCCACGATGCAGGACCGGGTCAACGCCGACCTCCTCGCATTCCTGCGCAGCTGACCGGCCATCCTGGCCACCGCCCCGATCCAGACCATGTTCAACATCCTGCTGCAGACCACGATCGAAGAAGACCCGGACGACTGGAGCATCCGTCGCTTCAGTCGCGTCGCCTCCTTCATCGCCGGGCTGCGCGACGCCGAAGGGCATCCCGCCTTCATGGTCACGGCCCGGGATCGGGCGCGGCGCGGCGCACCGGACCCCGTCCTCTCGACGCTGCACGAATCGGACTTCGACCAGGCATGGCTCTTCGCGGTGGACGCGGGAGACGGCCTGACGCCGGAGGACTGCGCCGGCATCACCCGCTTCCGGCGTCGCGGCGGCGGGCTCATGGTCACCCGCGACCACACGGACCTGGGAAGCTGCATCTGCAACCTGGGCGGCGTGGGGGCCGCGCATCACTTCCGCAGCCGCAACCCCGAGCCCGACGCGAGCCGCCACTGCACCGACAACCCGGCGTCGACGGCGATCGACTGGCCCAACTACCACTCCGGCTCGAACGGCGACTTCCAGCGCGTGCGGCCCGTCGGCAGCATCCACCCGGTGCTGCGCGACCGGCAGTCCGCCACGGGCGTCATCCAGTATCTGCCGGCGCATCCGCACGAAGGCGCGATCAGCGCGCCGGCGGGAGACGCCAGCAGCCGCGTGATCCTCGAAGGCCTCAGCTCCGTGTCGGGACGGCGCTTCAACATCGCCGTGGCCTTCGACCGCACCGTGTCCGGCGGACGCGCCATCGCCCAGTCCACGTTCCACCATTTCGCCGACTACAACTGGGATCCCGCCGCCGGCTGCCCTTCGTTCGTCGGCGAGCCCGCGGGCGACGCCATCGTCCGTTTCCCGGAAGCCCTTCGCTCGACGCAGCAGTACGTGCGCAATGTCGTCGGCTGGCTCAGCGCATGACGGGCCCGGCCCGAGCAGAACGCATCATGACGGCACTTCCATCGCTCACCCTGGCCGTCCTGCTCGCCTGCCCGCTGGGCGCGGCAGCGCAGGAGGCATTCGTACCAGCCGCCGCCTTCCTCCAGGCGGGCGCTTCGCAGGGAACCCAGTCCTTCACCGCAGGGCTCGCCTGGGACCTCCCCTATGCGTGGACCCTCGGGACGGCCCGCATCGAAAGCCGCCTGGAAGCATCGTATGCGTGGTGGCAGATCCGGTCCGGCGACAGGGACGGCATCTCCCATCTGTCGCAGCTGGCGCTCATTCCGGCGCTTCGCTACCGCTCCGCCCATGGCTCCCCCTGGTTCTTCGAGGCGGGGCTGGGCGTGACGGTGACCTCCTCGGTCTACCGCACGCGCCGCAGGCGCTTCTCCACGGCGTTCAACTTCGGCACGCACCTGGCCGTCGGGCGCAGCTTCGGGGCGCAGCGCCAGCACGAGGTCTCGCTGCGGTTCGAGCACTTCTCGAACGCCGGCATCCGGCATCCGAACCCCGGCGCCAACTTCGTGCAACTGCGCTACGAGCGCCGTTTCTGACAACGCGCCGACACAACACCTCAACCTGCCTCACTCTTCAAGGAGAACCCGATGACTTCCCCCCGACTGCCCTGGACCCGTCTCGCCCCCAAGCCGTATCAGGCGATGGCGGGCGTCGGCGAATCGCTTGCCGACTCGTCGCTGGGAGCGCCTCTGATCGAACTCGTGCAGACACGCGTGTCGCAGATCAACGGCTGCCCCTTCTGCCTCGACATGCACGCCCGCACCCTGCGCAAGCTCGGCCAGGGCTGGCAGCGCATCAACAGCCTCGCCACCTGGCGCGAGGTCGACTTCTACGACGAGCGCGAACGCGCGGCCCTGAACTGGGCGGAAGCACTGACGCGCGTGGCGGAAGGACACGCCGACCAGGACGCGGCCTTCGACATGCTGCAGGCACACATGAGCGAGCAGGAGATCGTGGAGCTGACCTGGGCCATCGCGCAGATCAATGCATGGAACCGGATGGCCATCGGCATGAAGGCGCCGCCCTCCCGCCAGCCGCTGGAATGACGCCGGCTGGACACGCGTCGAGGAACAAGGAAATGCTCAAGACCAGACACACCGCCGGCGCCGCCCTGCTGGCCTTCGCCCTTTTGCCGATTCCGCAGGCCGTCGCCGCGCCGCAGGCGATCGTCACGCCGCTGCAGACGCAGGCGCTGCCGGACATCCCGGGCAAGGAGGTGCTCGTGATCGACGTGACCTATCCGCCGGGCGCCGTCGATCCGACGCACAGGCACGATGCCCACGCATTCGTCTACGTCCTCGAAGGCACCATCGTGATGGGCCTCAAGGGCGGCAGGGAAGTCACCCTGACCCGGGGGCAGACCTTCTACGAGGGGCCCGACGACATCCACGTCGTCGGACGCAACGCGAGCAGCACCGAGCCCGCGCGCTTCACCGTCACGCTCGTCAAGAAGAAGGGTGTCGACTTCTTCATCCCCGTGCAGGACGCCGGGGGCGGCGCGGGCCGCCACGGCCGCTAGCCCCGCACAGGGCCACGGCGGGGAGCGGCGCCACCCATGCCTGACCGGACGCAGGAACTGGTCGCCTTCGTGCGCGCGGTCGAGGCCGCGTCGTTCAGCGGCGCGGCGCGCACGCTCGGGGCCACGCCGTCGGCGATCTCGAAACGCATCGCCCGCATCGAGTCGCGGCTGGGCGCGCGCCTGTTCCACCGATCCACCCGCAGCCTGGCGCTCACCCAGGAAGGCGCGGCGTACTACGACCGGGTCGCGCCGCTGCTGCGCGCGCTGGACGAGGCGGCCGACGTGGTGCACGCGCCCGCAGCCGCCCAGGGCAGCCTGAAGATCACCGCGCCCGCCAGCCTGGGCCGCGCGCTGATGCACCCGATCACCGGGGACTTCATGCCGCGCAACCGCGGCCTGAGCAACCGTCTTGCTCGTCAAGCGCAATGCATAGTCGAATCCCACATCGAGCCATGTTTGGCGATGGCGTTGAGCATCGTCAGCAGCTTGCGCATGCAGGCGACCAGGGCGACCTTCTTGCGCTTGCCGGCCATCAGCAGGCGCTCGTAGCACGCCTTGAGCGCCGGGTTGTACCGCACTGCCGTGAGGGTGGCCATGTACAGCGTTCGTCGCACATCGGCGCGCCCACCCCAGATGCAACGCTGCCCGCGCATCTGGCCGGAGTCGCGATTCAAAGGCGCCACGCCCACCAGCGCGGCGATGCGGCGCC
>NZ_JQKD01000054.1 GCF_000745855.1 Xenophilus azovorans DSM 13620 | reverse complement strand
CGGCGCCGCATCGCCGCGCTGGTGGGCGTGGCGCCTTTGAATCGCGACTCCGGCCAGATGCGCGGGCAGCGTTGCATCTGGGGTGGGCGCGCCGATGTGCGACGAACGCTGTACATGGCCACCCTCACGGCAGTGCGGTACAACCCGGCGCTCAAGGCGTGCTACGAGCGCCTGCTGATGGCCGGCAAGCGCAAGAAGGTCGCCCTGGTCGCCTGCATGCGCAAGCTGCTGACGATGCTCAACGCCATCGCCAAACATGGCTCGATGTGGGATTCGACTATGCATTGCGCTTGACGAGCAAGACGGTTGCTCAGTCGGGCGGCAGCGGCAGCTGCATGCAGTCCGACCCGCAGGCGCCCGGTTCGGCCGGGGCCTGGGGCGCCCGCGGCGCCGGGCGGTGCAGCACCGCCCGCGTCGGCGCGATGCGCAGCGATTCGCCCTCCATCGCCGCCTGCCCGTCGACGATGAGCGAATAGTCCGAGGCGAAGGCGGGCGGCCAGACCAGGCCCACCGCGGGGCGGGCCAGCAGGTTCTCGCGGCTGCGGCGGCCGACGCCGTCGATCACCAGCACGCCGCCCTCCAGCACCGGCGTCACCGCCACCGCGTGCGGCGCGCCCTGCGCGCTGCCGGTGAGCAGGTAGGCGAAGCGGTAGCGGGCCATGACGTCCCGCAGGGTGGGCAGTTCGACGGGGATGCTCATGAGGGTGTGTCCGGGGGCGCCAGTTGCAGCGGATCGCCCGCATCTTGCGCGTAGGCCAGCGCGTAGTCCAGGGTGCTTTGCGTCTGCGCGTGCAGGAACAGCAGCGGCTCGCCCTCGGCGACGTGGTCGCCCAGCCGCACGCGCAGGTCGATGCCGGCAGCCGGGCTTTCCGGCGCGCCCGCGAGCTTCGCCAGGCGCGCGAGCCGGCGGTTGTCGATGCGCACGACGCGGCCCGCGCGGGGCGCGGGCAGGGGCCGCACGCAGCACGCGCGCGGCGGCTCGCGCAATCCGCCCTGCGCCTCGCAGATGCGCCGGAACTTGTCCCACGCGCGGCCTTCGTCGAGCGTGCGCAGCGCCAGGCGCAGGCCCTCGCCGGCCGGCGCCGCACCGCCCATCTCCAGCACCGCGCCGGCGACTTCCGCGGCGCGCAGGCGCAGGTCCGGCGGCGCGTCCGGCTCGCCGCGCAGCACTGCCAGCACGTCCCTGGCCTCCAGCGCGGGGCCGATGCCGCGGCCGACCGGCTGGCTGCCGTCGGTGAAGATGTAGCGCAGCGAAATGTCGAAATGCGCCGCCGTGGCGGCCAGCCTGCACGCGAGGAAGTGCGCGAGTTCCGGACTGCGCACCTTGGCGGTGAGGCCGACGGGGATGTCGATGAGCACGTGCGTTGCGCCGGCGGCGATCTTCTTCGACAGCACCGAGGCGATGAGCTGGCCCTCGGTGTCGATGTCCAGCTCGCGCTCGATGCGCACGAAGACGTCGTCGGCCGGCGACAGGTGCATGGCGCCGCCCCAGGCCAGGCAGCCGCCTTCCTGCTCCACCACGCGGCGCAGCGCCGGCAGGTCCAGGTCGACCGGCGCCAGCGTCTCCATGGTGTCGGCGGTGCCGGCCGGCGAGGTGATGGCGCGCGAGGAGGTCTTGGGCATCACCAGGCCGTTGGCGGCGGCGACGGCCACCACGATCGGCGTGGTGCGGTTGCCCGGCAGGCCGCCCACGCAGTGCTTGTCGACCACCACGGCGGCGTCCCACCGCAGGCGCTCGCCGGCGTTCACCATGGCCCGGGTCAGGTCGATGGTCTCCTGCTCGTCCAGCGGCAGCGTGGAGGTCGCCGTGAGGAACGCGGCCAGGTGCACGTCGGTGTAGCGCCCCTTCGCCACGTCGCCCACGATGGCGTTCATGTCGTCCAGCCCGAGGCGCTGGCCGTGGATGCGCCGGCGCACGCCCGCCAGCGAGGCGAGCAGCGGCGGGTGGCGCACCTGCACGCGGTCGCCCTCGCGCAGCCCCAGCGCCTGCCACGCGTCCTCCGACAGCGCGATCTGGTCGGGCGCCAGGCGGTCGTCGCCCTCGACCTGGTAGAGCTGCGCCGGCAGCTCGCGCCCGCCGGCCATCACCAGCACCTGCGGCCGCGAGGCCAGCCCCTCGGCCTGGCACACGGGGGAGTCCCGGCGCATGAGCACCACTGCCTGGTGCTGCGCATGCAGGCGCATGCGCACGGCGCGCAGCGTGGGCGGCTCGGTCGTGTCCATCGTGTTCATGGGACTCACAGGTTGAACACCTGGTCCTGGCGCGGCACGGCGGCCGGCCAGCCGAGTTCGCGCTCGATGCGCTCGCGCAGCGCCTCGGACGCCTCCGGCTCGCCGTGGACGATGAACACGCGCTTCGGCGGCCGCTGCAGGCCCGACAGCCAGCGCATCAGCTCGTCGGCATCGGCGTGCGCCGAGAGCATCGGCAGCTCGGCCACCTCGGCGTTCACCGGGATCCACTGGCCGTGGATGCGGGTCTCGCGCGCGCCTTCGAGCAGCTTGCGCCCGCGCGTGCCGGCGGCCTGGAAGCCGGAGAACAGCAGCGTGTTGCGATGGTCGGGCGCGAAGGCGGCGATGTGGTGCAGCACCCGGCCGCCGGTGGCCATGCCGCTGGCGGAAATGATCACCTTCGGGAAGCGGCTGGCCGACAGCGCCTTCGAGTCCTCCACCTCGCGCACGCAGGTCACGGCGCCGCAGGCGGCCTCGTAGTCCTGCGCCGGCAGCCGGTGCTCGTGCGGATGGGCGTGCAGCAGTTCGCTCGCGCTGGTGGCCATCGGGCTGTCGAGGTAGACGGGGACGTTGCGCAGCCGGCCGGCGCGGCGCAGCAGCCACAGGCTGTGGATCAGCGTCTGCACGCGGCCGACCGCGAAGGCCGGCACCACCACCGTGCCGCCGCGCTGCACGGTGCGCTCGATCACGGCGGCCAGGGCCTCCACCGGGTCGGTGCGTTCGTGGCGGCGGTTGCCGTAGGTGGACTCGATCACCACGTAGTCGGCCTCGGGCACCGGCTCCGGGTCCAGCATCACCGGATCGTCGTAGCGGCCCACGTCGCCGGAGAACACGATGCGCAGGCCGCCGGCGTCGATCTGCGCGCTGGCCGCGCCGAGGATGTGGCCGGCGCGGCGCAGCAGCAGCGTCGCACCGCCGGGCAGTGCCACCTCGCGGTGCAGCGGCGCGGGGGAGAACATCCGGATGGTGCGTTCGGCGTCGTCGATGTCGTACAGCGGCAGCGCCGGATGGTGCTTGCTGAAGCCGTGGCGGTTGGCGAAGTCGGCGTCCTTCTCCTGCAGGAAGGCGCTGTCGCGCAGGATCAGCGCCGCGACGTCGCGGGTGGCTGCGGTGGCGTGGATCCGGCCGGCGAAGCCGTCACGCGCCAGCCGCGGCAGGTAGCCGCAGTGGTCCAGGTGCCCGTGGGTGAGCACCACCGCGTCGATGCCGTGCGGCTCGACGGGCAGCGGCTCCCAGTTCAGCTCGCGCAGGTTCTTCAGGCCCTGGAACAGGCCGCAGTCGATCAGCAGGCGCGTGTCGCCGAAGCGCAGCAGGTGCTTGGAGCCGGTGACTGTGCCGGCGGCGCCGAGGCAGGTCAGTGAGGGCATGGTGTCCTTGTTCTTCATTCAGTTGCCCTTGGCGCCGCGCGCCATCCGCATCGCATGAAACGGCTGGCAGGCAGCAGGACCGAAGGCCGCGGAGCAGGCCGGGCGGGAACATCCGCGGAGCCGGCTTTGCCGGGCCGCAGGATGTGCCCCCTTGAGGGGGTTGGCGAAGCGGAACGAAGTCCGCGAAGACTGGGGGTGGGTCATTTCAAGTCGGCGCAGGCGCCGCGGCCGTCGAGGGCGGCCTGCTCGGCGGGCCGCAGCAGCGCATCGCGCGGGCAGCCGGTCAGCGCCGCCGCGGCGTCCACCGCATGCGCCCAGGTGCAGCGGTTGGCGAACAGCATGCCGGCCACGTCCAGCGTGCCGCCGCGGCTGATGTAGCCCAGCGCGCGGGTGTGCGCCGGGCCGCCGTCGATGCGGCGCAGCACACCGAGCATGGGCTCCGGCCGGGTGTGGCAGAGCAGCACGCGCGGCAGGCCGGGCGGGAACAGCGCGTGCAGCGCCGCGTCGTCCAGCACGAAGGCGGCTTCCAGCTCGTCGCGCGGGATGCGCAGGCGGCCCGGCTCGACGACCGCCGTGACGCAGGCGGCGCGGCCTTCGCGGGCCAGGCGGCGCTGCGCCTTGAGTGCCTCTTCGAGCTGGTAGGCGCCGATGGCGACGAACTGCACCTCGGCCGCCGCCGGGTCGCCCGCGGCATGCGCCGCGCCGCGCTCGGCCAGCGCCTCGGCCGCGGCGGGGTCGAAGCGCCGGGTCGTGTCGCGCTTGGAGACGACAAGGCAGGCCACCTGGCCGCGCCCGGCGTACACGTTGCGCAGGGCGGCCACGGCGGTGTTGCCGTCCACCGGGAACAGCACGCGCGCGGTGTCCGACATCTCGCCCAGCAGCGCCTCGCCGATGGTCGGGTCCTGGTGCGACTGCTCGTTCTTGCTGTTCTCCCAGGTGTGGGAGGTGACGATCAGCGGCACGGCCAGCCAGCCCGGCGCCCGGCCCAGCTCCTTCTGGTGGCGCGCGAAGATGATCTCCTGGCGCAGCAGGCCCAGCATCTTCACCGCGAAGGCCTCGTAGCTCACGATCAGGTTGAGCCCGCCCTTGTTGCCCAGCGCGGCGGCGGCCACGGCCTCCTCGTTGAGCGCGGTGACGACGGCGCCCAGCAGCGACTCGGGCACGCCCGGCTCGGGCGCGTTGACGCGGTGGCGCAGGCGCTCGAGCGTGCCGCCCATCTTGTTGCTGGCCAGCTCGTCCGGGTTGCCCACGCGCACGCGCAGCCGCGGGTTGGCCTCGATCAGCTCGACGAACCAGCGGTCCAGCGCGGCCATGGCGCTGCCCTGGCTGCCCTCGTCCTCCCACTGCGGCGCCGGCAGATGCAGGGCTTCGGGATGCCGGTGCGCGAACGGGTGGCCGCTCTCGCGCGGGCGCTGCTGGCGGGCGTGGGTGTCCAGCGCCGCGAGGGCGGCGTCCAACTCGGCGGGCGGTACGAAGAGTGCGCGGGTGCCGGCGTTGAACTGCGCGCGGGCCGCCGAGTCGGTGTGCGGGTTGCCGGCCAGCGGCAGGTTGTTCGCGGCGTTGGTGCCCGCGCCGGCGAAGCCGAAGCCCTTCTCGGTCTCGGCGATCACGTAGGGCAGGCGCGCCGGGTAGCGGCGCTGCGGGTCGGCGGCGAAGGCGCGCAGCGCGTCCTCGGCCTCGACGATGGCGCAGGCGATGGCGGCCGGGTCGCGCCCGTCCACGACCACCGGCGCGAAGCCGTTGTGGCGCAGGTCCTCGGCCAGCCAGCCCGCGCCGCCTTCCTGCACGATCTGCGTGCGCTGCTCGATGCGCCGGCCGTTGAGGATCATCACCGGCACCGCGAAGCCGCAGTCCTCGGCGCGCCACCAGCGCGGCGCCCAGTCGCTGCCGCGCTGCTCCTCGAAGGCGCCGTCGCTCAGGAAAGCCACCAGGCTCTCGCCCGGCAGCGGCATGTGGACGTATTCCAGCCCCGCGAAGCCCAGGTAGCCGCCCTCGGACACCGCGCCCGCGGTGTTCGGCCCGGCGTGGCTGCCCAGCGGCACGGCCGGCCGGCCGTGGGCGTCGATGGCATAGGAATAGAAGTCCGCGGCGAGCTGCGACAACCCGGCCTCGCCGCGGCCGTAGCGGCCGCGCTGGGTGTCGGACAGGTCGCCGGTCAGCGCGTTGACCGCCTCGATGGCCGCGACGCAGTGGCCCTGGCCCATCAGCCAGCCGCGGGTGTTGCCGGTCAGCGCGTTGGCCAGCAGGTAGCCGACGAAGGCCGGCACCATGTTCAGCGAGCCGCCGGTGTGGCCCTCGGGCGTCGGCTTGAAGTCGTCCGCCGCCAGCGCCGCGCCGGAGAGGTCGACGCGCCGCGCGTAGGTCATGTGCACGACCACGCTCATCGCCGCGCAGGCCAGGCGGTCGGCGGCGGCCAGCAGGGCCTGGCCCTCGGCGGCGCCGGCGAGCCGGCCGTCGGCCGTTAGCCGGGAGAGCAGCGCCTGCACGCGCGCCACGGTGCCGCTGCGGTGGGCGATGGGGCCGTGGCCCTGGCGCCAGTCGGGCGAGAGGAGGGGGCTCATGCGGTTCCTTTCATGTGGGGACCGGCGGGCGGGTCCTGCACGCCGCGCAGCAGCGCGTCGGCGGCCAGCGGCGCCAGGCCGATGCCATTGCTGCGATGCGGCACCGTGTCGGTGGAGATGATGCGCGCGAAGTGCGGCGCGAGCTGCGCCCAGGCATCCTGCGCGAAGAGCGCGTGCACCACCACGCATTCGGCCGGCGGCAGGCCCTGCGCGGCCAGTTGCTGCGCGGCCGCCGCCAGCGTGCGGCCGGAGGAGGCGATGTCGTCCACCAGCACCGGCGTGCGTTCGCGCCAGGCCGACAGGTCGGGTGCGGCGACGTCCACGCTGCGGTCGCCGTGGCGGGTCTTGCGCAGCACGGCATGCGGCGCGCCGATGCGCCGGGCGATGGCGCCGGCCCATTGCTCGCTCTCCTCGTCGGGGCCGACGATCAGCGGCGCGCGCACGTGCGCCGCGATCCAGTCCGCCAGCAGCGGCGCGGCGTGCAGCGTGGCGGTGGGCACGGTGTACAGGCCCTGCAGCGCCGGGTGCCGGTGCAGGTGCGGATCGACCGTGACCACGCGGTCGAAGGTGCAGGACACCAGCCGGGCGAAGGTGCGCGAGCTGACGCTCTCGCCGTCCAGGAAGCGCCGGTCCTGCCGCATGTAGGCGAGGTAGGGGGCCACCAGGTTCACCTCGGCCGCGCCCAGGTCGCGCGCGGCGTCGGCGGCGAAGGCCAGGCGCAGGAAGCCCGCGTCCGGGTCCGCCAGCGTGCACACCAGGTCGACCGCGCGGCCGGCGGGGTCGGCGAGGAGGCGCACGTAGCTCTCGCCGTCGGGGAAGCGGCGGGTCTCCAGCCGGCCGAGTTCGGCGCCTGCTGCCTCGGCCAGGCGGGCGGCGAAGCCCTCGTTGCCGGGCAGGGGGAGCACCAGCCTAGGCACTGACGCCGCCTTCTGGCGCGTCCGTCGTGCTGGGGCGCACGAGCATGACGGGTACCGGCGCGGTGCGCGCGACCTGCTCGGCGTCGCTGCCCAGCATCCAGCGGTGCATGCCCCGGCGGCCGTGCGTGCCCAGGACGATGACGTCGGCGCCGATCTCGGCGGCCTGCTGCACGATGAGCTCGGAGGCGCGCCGGCCTTCGCTCTCCAGCAGCAGGGTGTCGGTGGCGACGCCCGCCTTCTCCATCTCCTGCCGGGCCTCGTCCAGCAGCGCCTGGCCGGCCTGCAGGAAGCGGGGCCGGACCTCGTCGATGTAGACCTGCGGCCGTTCGAAGCCGTTGCTGTGCCGGAGCTCGTCGATGACGTGCAGCAGGGTGACGCGGGCGCCGCTCAGGCGCGCCAGCGTCTGCGCATGCGCCAGGGCGAGGCGGGAAGTGGCGCTGCCGTCGAGCGGCACGAGCAGGCGTGAGTACATGGCGTTTCTCCTTGCAGGGTCGGTGTCCGTCGAAGATGTCAGGCCATCTGCGCGATGGTCCTGCGAAAGCGCCGCAGCGACAGCGCGAACAGCACGGCGCCGATGAGCAGCAGCGCCGCGAACTGCGGCCACACCACGTCCAGGCCGGCGCCGCGGAACAGGATGGCCTGCCCGAGCTGGACGAAGTGCGTGGTCGGCGCCGCCAGCATGAGGTCCTGCACCGGCCCGGGCATGCTCTCGCGCGGCGTGCTCCCGCCCGAGAGCATCTGCAGCGGCATGATGGTCAGCATCATCAGCATGCCGAACTGCGGCATGTTGCGCGCCACCGTCGCCATGAAGATGCCCATGGACGTGGTCGCGAACAGGCACAGCGCCGCGCCGGCGAAGAACAGCGGCAGCGAGCCGGCCACCGGCACGTGCAGCAGCCCGCGCACGACGAGGGCGATCGACACCCAGGCCGCCAGCAGCACCACCGCGCCCATGGACCAGACCTTGGCGAGCATGATCTGCGCCGGCGTGACGGGCATGACCAGCAGGTGCTCCACCGTGCCGTGCTCGCGCTCGCGGATCAGGGCCGCGCCGGTGAGGATGATGGACAGCATGGCGATGTAGTTGATGACCTGCACCAGGCTGCCGAACCACGAGGGCTCCAGCGCCGGGTTGAAGCGCGCGCGCAGGGCCAGGTCGACCGGCGCCGCGGCGCTGGCGCGGTGGCGCTGCGCGAACTCGCCGACCTCGCCCATGACGATCTGCTGCACGTAGCCGCTGCCGACGAAGGCCTGGCTCATGCGCGTGGCGTCCACGTTGAGCTGGATCTGCGGCGAGCGGCCGGCCAGCAAGTCGCGCTGGAAGTGGCGCGGGATCACCATCACGAAGGTGTAGAGGCCCTGGTCCATGCCGGGGTCCATCTGCGGCCAGTCGATCAGGTGCGGCGGGGCGAACTGCGGCGGGTACAGCGCCGAGGCGATGCGCTGCGACAGCGGCGAGCGGTCCTCGTCGACGATGGCGATGGGCGCGTTGTGCAGCGTCTCGGGCATGGCCGTGGCGGCCGTGTAGACGCCCACGGTGAACACGTAGGCGATGAGCACCAGCATCGTCGGGTCGCGCCACAGGCTCCACAGCTCCTTGATGCCGAGGCGGCAGGTGTTGGCCAGGAAGCGGCGCATCGTTCACCGCTCCTGCTTGCGCAGCAGTGCGATGGCGGCGCCCACGATCAGCGGCACGGCGACCAGCATGGGCACCAGCGACGCGCCCAGGTCGCCGAAGTGCAGCGCCTTGTTGAACACGCCGCGGCTGACGTCGATCATGTGCGTGGCCGGGTACACCTCGCCCAGCAGCCGCGCGCCGCCCTGCAGCGAGGAGACCGGATCGGTCACCCCCGAGAACTGCACGGTGGGGATCATCGTGCCGATCATCGCGAAGAACATGGCCGCGATCTGGCTCCGGGTGATGCTCGAGGCCAGCAGGCCCATGCCGGTGGCGCAGAAGCTGAAGACCAGCGCGGCCAGCAGCAACGTGGCGAAGCTGCCCTTGACCGGTACCCCGAAGACGGTCACCGACAGCAGCGTCATCAGCAGGAAGTTGAGCAGGGCCAGCGCCACGTAGGGGAGCTGCTTGCCCAGCAGGAATTCCGTGCGCGTGACGGGCGTGACGTACAGGTTGATGATGGAGCCGGTCTCCTTCTCGCGCACCACGGCCAGCGCCGTCAGCATGGCCGGCAGCATCAGCAGCAGCATGGGCACCACGGCGGGCACCATGGCGGGCAGGCTCTTCACGTCGGGGTTGTAGCGAAAGCGCGTCTCGATGCCGGCCAGCCCCGCCGCCGCGCCGCCCGTGCGCGCGGCCGCCTGCTCCGCCAGCCAGTGCTGGTGGATGCCCTGCACGTAGCCCTTCACCGTCTCGGCCCGCTGCGGCATGGCGCCGTCGATCCAGGCGCCGATCTCCACCGGGCGGCCGCGCAGCACGTCGCGGCCGAAACCGGGCGGGATCTCCAGCGCCAGGTTCAGTTCGTCGCTGGTCATGCGGCGGTCCAGCTCCGCGTAGTCGGCGATCGGCGGGCGCTCGACGAAGTAGCGCGAGCCGGCCAGGCTCAGCGTGTAGCTTTGGCTCAGGGTGGACTGGTCGCGGTCGAGCACCGCGTAGCGCAGGTCGTCCACGTCCATGCTGATGCCGAAGCCCATCACGAACATCAGGATGGCCGAGCCGGCCAGCGCGAGCGTTGCGCGCACGGGGTCGCGCCGCAGCTCCAGCGACTCGCGCCACAGGTAGCTGAAGAGGCGCTGCAGGCTGAAGCGGCGCGCGCGGGCGGGGGCGGGCGCCGCGCCCGCCGGGACCGATGCCGGACCGGCGGCCGGCGCGCCGCCGCCGGCCTCGACCAGGTAGCCGATGAACGCCTCCTCCAGCGTCTTCGCGCCGCGCCGGGCGACCAGCGCCGCGGGGGCATCGCTGTCGAGCACCCGGCCGGCGTGCATCATCGACATGCGGTCGCAGCGCTCGGCCTCGTTCATGAAGTGGGTCGAGATGAAGATCGTGACCCTGTCGCGGCGCGACAGCTCGACCAGCAGCCGCCAGAAGGCGTCGCGCGCGACCGGGTCCACGCCCGAGGTCGGCTCGTCCAGGATCAGCAGCTCCGGCTTGTGCACCATGGCCACCGCCAGCGACAGGCGCTGGCGCATGCCCAGCGGCAGGCGCTCGGGCAGGCTGCCCTGCACCTCGGCCAGGCCGAAGCGCTGCTCCATCTCGGCCACGCGCCGGGGAATTTCCGCTGCGGGCACCTGGAACAGGCGCGCGTGCAGTTCCAGGTTCTGCCGCACCGTCAGCTCGCCGTACAGCGAGAAGGCCTGCGACATGTAGCCCACGCGGCGGCGGGTCTCGATGTCCCGCGGATCGATCTCGTGGCCGAACAGCCAGGCCCGGCCCTCGCTGGCCTCCAGCAGCCCGGTGAGCATCTTCATCGTCGTGGTCTTGCCGCAGCCGTTGGAGCCGAGGAAGCCGAAGATCTCGCCGCGCCGGATGCGGAAGGAGACGTGGTCCACCGCGACGAAGTCGCCGAAGCGCATGGTCAGGCCCTGCGCCTCGATGGCGATGTCGTCCTCCGAGGCCTGCAGGGGCGGGATCTCGACCGGCGCGTGGCCGCGCTTCTTCTCATCGGGCAGCAGGGCGATGAAGGCCGCCTCCAGCGAATCGCAGCCGGTGCGCGACAGCAGCTCGGCCGGCGTGCCGGTGGCCAGCACCTGCCCGCCGTCCATCGCCACCAGCCAGTCGAAGCGCCGGGCCTCGTCCATGTAGGCGGTGGCAACGATCACGCTCATGCCGGGCCGCCCGTCGCGGATGCGCGCGATCAGCTCCCAGAACTGCGCGCGGGCCAGCGGGTCGACGCCGGTGGTCGGCTCGTCCAACACCAGCAGGTCGGGGTCGTGGATCAGCGCGCAGCACAGGCCGAGCTTCTGCTTCATGCCGCCCGAGAGCTTGCCGGCCGGCCGGGCGAGGAAGCCGCGCAGGCCCGTGGCGTCCGTCAGGGCGTCGATGCGCCGGCGCCGCTCGGCGGCGTCGTGGCCGAACAGGCGCGCGAAGAACTGCAGATTCTCCTCCACCGACAGCGTGGGGTAGAGGTTGCGGCCCAGCCCCTGGGGCATGTAGGCGATGCGCGGGCAGGCCGCGTCCCGGTGCCGCCGGCTGGCCATGCTGCCGCCCAGCACATGGACGCTGCCCTCCTGCACGGCGCGGGCGCCGGCCACCAGCGACAGCAGGCTGGACTTGCCCACGCCGTCCGGCCCGATCAGCCCCACCATGCGGCCGGACGGGATGTCCAGCGTGATGCCCGCCAGCGCCTGCGACTTCCCGTAGCGCAGCCGCACCTGCGCCAGGCGGACCACCGCCTCGGGAGAGCGCGGTGCCGGCTGCGTCATTGCGGGACCCGCAGCGCCAGGCGGGCAGGCCATTCGCGCGAGGGATCGAGCCGCACCCAGGCCTCGCCGGGCAGGCCGGTCTTGACGTGCTCGAGATGCTTGCGCAGCAGCTCGCGGTCGATCTGCGCGCGCACGCGGAACATCAGCTTCTGGCGCTCGCTGGCGGTCTCGACCGTCTTGGGCGTGAACTGCGCGGCGCTGGCGATGAAGGAGATGCGCGCCGGGATGACGTAGTCGGGCGCGGCGTCCAGCACGATGCGCGCCTCGGCACCCAGCGCCAGCCGGCCGGCCGCCTCGGTGGGCAGGAAGAAGGTCATGTAGACGTCCGACAGGTCGATCAGGTTCAGCACCCGGCCGCCCGCGGCCAGCACCTCGCCGGGCTGCGCCACGCGGAACTGCACGCGGCCGTCGCGCGGCGCCTTGAGCTGGCTGTCGTCGATCTCGGCCTGGATGCGCTCCAGGGTCGCCTCGACCGCCTCCACCTGCGACTGCGCACTGACCACCTGCGCCTGCGCCGCGGTGATGGCCGCGTCGGCCGAGGCGGCCTGCGCCCGTGCCGCGGCGAGCGCCGCCTCGGCGCCGAAGGCATGGGCGCGGTCGTCGTCGAGGGTCTGCAGGGCGGTGGCGCCCGCCTTGGCGAGGGTCTCGGAGCGCGCCAGCCGGCGCCGGGCGGCGTCCAGGTCGGCCTCGGCCCGGCGCACCTGCGCCGTGAGGGCCGCCTTGTCGCTGCGGCGCATCGCCGTCTGCGCCTGGGCGCTGGCCACGGCGTTGACGGCCTGGAGGCGCTGGGCCCGGGCCTCGCGCAACTGCGCCTCCAGCGTCTGCACCTGCATGGCGGCCAGCACCTGGCCGGCCTTCACGAAGGCGCCTTCATCGACCAGGATGTTGTCGACCCGGCCGGCCAGCTTGGTGGCGACGTCGATCTCGGTCGCCTCGATCCGGCCGTTGCTGTTAAGGAAGGCGCCGTCGTTCCCGTTGGCGACATGCCGCTGCCACGCATACCACCCGGCGGCGGCCAGCGCGAGGAGGGCGAGGGCGGCGACGAGCCTGCTCTTGGGGGGGGTGGTCATGAGGACGCGATGGGCGATGGATGCTCCGGATGAAGGAGATCGTCGCGGATTGCGTCCGGCGCGAATTGACGTGTGTCAATTGCAGGCCATTGACCTGGACGTGCGGCTGCCGGCAGGCGTGCCGGTGGTGACGGAGGGGGAGGTGCGCCTTGGGCGCGGGGAGCGAGGCCGTGGCCTCAGGCTCTCATGGGAGCGATGCTGGAGCGGGTGAAGGGAATCGAACCCTCGTATGAAGCTTGGGAAGCTGCCGTTCTGCCATTGAACTACACCCGCAGCGGCGCGGATTCTAGCGGCTTGGCCGGCGCGTCCGCTCAGCGCAGGAACACCCGCTGCATGAAGTGCTCGATCGGCACCTGCAGCGCGTTTTCCACGCGCGGCGGCAGGTCAAGCGGGCGCATCAGCATCTTCAGCGTGGAGCCCGGGTGGAGGTTGCGGCTGACGACGCGGCTGACGCGGCTGCCCAGGGCGCGCAGCCAGGCGCGGTCGGCCGCCTGCGCGGGGTGGCGGGTGCGGGCGATGTGCCGCAGCGCGCAGTCGGCGTCCTCGCTCTTGAGTTCCCAGGTGCGCCGCGCCACGGTGCCGAACACGCGCGCGCGGCCCACCCGCTCCTGGTCGCGGTAGCGGCGGAAGTAGCGGTAGAAGTGCTTGTAGTGGCTGACCTCGTCGGCCGCGATGCGCGAGGCCAGGTCGACGAACACGGGCTCGGTGGTGGCGCGGGCCAGGGCACGGTAGTAGGTGGCGGTGCCGGTCTCGACCACGCAGCGCGCCGACATCTCCAGGGCGCGGCTGGGCGCCAGCAGCTCGACCTTGCAGTAGGTGGCGTACTCCTCCAGGAAGCTGCGGTACGCCGGCTCCCAGTCGAACTCGGGCCAGGCGTGCTCCACGTAGGCGCGCAGGGCGCGGCCGTGCTGCAGTTCCTCGGGCTCCCAGTGCTCGCGCAGCCACTGTGTCACTTCCTCGTCGCCCTCGAAGTAGTCGATCAGGTTGCGGGTGTACAGGTCCGAGCCGCTCTCGATGAACGAGGCCGAGCAGGCCAGGTAGAACAGCGTCTCGTCCTCGCGCACCACGTCCAGCGCGATGCGCGAGAAGTCCAGGTCGTCGATGGTCCAGTGCGCGGCCGCGGTGGCGGTCATGCCAGCTCCTTTTCTTGTCGTGTGCGATGGTGCAGTGCGGCACCCCGAGGCCATTCTGCAAGTCCTGCACGCCTTCGAGAAGGCGGCGGTAACCTGTGCTAACGCTTTCGGCTCCCCTTTGCATGCCTGCCGCCACGGATTCCCGCCCGCCCGCGCTGTTCGTCGGCCTGTTCCCGGACGGCAAGGCCCTGCAGGCCGTCGAGGCGCACCGCGCCGCCTGGTGGTGGACCCGGCCCGCTGCGAAGCGGCAGCCGCGGGCGCACCGCCTGCACCTGACGCTGGCGCACCTCGGGCCGCGGGACGATTCGGCGATCGACGGCCTGCGCGGCGCGCTGCAAAGCGTGCGGATGGAGCCCTTCGACCTACACCTGGACCGCGCGGAAGTCTGGACGCGCAACGGCGTGGCCGTGCTGCGGCCCGCGCCGTCCGAGGCGCTGGCGCGGCTGCACCGCCGCATCGCGGCGGCGCTGGGCCTCGCCGCATCGGCCGGCTGGCAGCCGCACCTGACGCTGGCGCGCGACGCCTGGGAATCGGCCGCGCCGCCGGTGGACCCGCCCATCGCCTGGCCGGTGCGCGAGTTCGTGCTGGTGCGCTCCTGGCTGCCACCGCATCCGGCATGGCACGAGGTGCTGCTGCGCTGCCCGCTGGACGGGCCCTGACGCCGCCCGCCGCCTATAATCGAATGTTCAATCGAATCAAGCGGTTAGCGCCCCAGCCGGCGCCCGTCCGACGCCCCGGGGCCAGGCCAGCGAGCGCCTCCAGAACGGACCCGGCGGCCGGCGTCCCGCCTCCTTCTCCTGCCCTCATGAGCCAGCCCACGTTCACGGTCGCGGACATCCGCAAGACCTTCCTCGATTTCTTCGAATCCAAGGGCCACACGGTCGTGGCGTCGAGCCCGCTGGTGCCGGGCAACGACCCGACGCTGATGTTCACCAACTCGGGCATGGTGCAGTTCAAGGACGTGTTCCTCGGCACCGACAAGCGGCCCTACGTGCGCGCCGCCTCGGTGCAGGCCTGCCTGCGCGCCGGCGGCAAGCACAACGACCTGGAGAACGTGGGCTACACCGCGCGGCACCACACCTTCTTCGAGATGCTGGGCAACTGGAGCTTCGGCGACTACTTCAAGCGCGAGTCGATCACCTGGGGCTGGGAGCTGCTGACGAAGGTGTACGGGCTGCCGGCCGAGAAGCTGCTGGCCACCGTCTACCACGAGGACGACGAGGCCTACGACATCTGGACCCAGGAGATCGGCCTGCCGCCCGAGCGCGTCATCCGCATCGGCGACAACAAGGGCGGCAAGTACAAGTCCGACAACTTCTGGATGATGGCCGACACCGGCCCCTGCGGCCCCTGCTCGGAGATCTTCTACGACCACGGCCCGCACATCCCCGGCGGCCCGCCGGGCAGCCCCGACGAGGACGGCGATCGCTTCATCGAGATCTGGAACCACGTGTTCATGCAGTTCGACATGAAGGAGGACGGCAGCGTGGTCAGGCTGCCCGCGCCCTGCGTCGACACCGGCATGGGCCTGGAGCGCCTGGCGGCGATCCTGCAGCACGTGCACAGCAACTACGAGATCGATCTGTTCGACGCGTTGATCAAGGCCGCAGCACGTGAAGTGTGGGGCGAGACCGGCTGCGCCGACCTGGTGAACCCCTCGCTCAAGGTGATCGCCGACCACATCCGCGCCACCTCCTTCCTGGTCAGCGACGGCGTGATCCCGAGCAACGAGGGCCGCGGCTATGTGCAGCGGCGCATCATCCGCCGCGCGATCCGCCACGGCTACAAGCTGGGCCGCAAGAAGCCCTTCTTCCACAAGCTGGTGCCCGACCTGGTGGCGCTGATGGGCGCGGCCTACCCGAAGCTGCAGGCCGAGGCGAAGCATATCGCCGACACGCTCAAGGCCGAGGAGGAGCGCTTCTACGAGACGCTGGCCAACGGCATGGAGATCCTCGACGCCGCGCTGGACGGCGGCAAGGCCACGCTGCCCGGCGACGTCGCCTTCAAGCTGCACGACACCTACGGCTTCCCGCTCGACCTGACGCAGGACGTGTGCCGCGAGCGCGGCGTGACGGTGGACGAGGCCGGCTTCGATGCCGCGATGGAGAAGCAGAAGGCCGCCGGCCGCGCAGCCGGCAAGTTCAAGATGGAGCGTGCCGTCGAGTACGGCGGAGGCGCCAGCGTCTTCACCGGCTACGAGCACCTGGAGGAGGCGGCGAAGGTCGTCGCGCTCTACCACGAGGGCGCCGCGGTCGATGCGCTGGCCGAAGGCCAGTCCGGCATCGTCGTGCTCGACACCACGCCCTTCTATGCCGAGAGCGGCGGCCAGGTGGGCGACCAGGGCGTGATCTGCGCCGAGGGCGTCGCCTTCGGCGTGGAGGACACCCAGAAGATCAAGGCCGACGTGCACGGCCACCACGGCACGATGCAGCAGGGCACGCTCAAGGTGGGCGATGCGGTGAAGGCCGCGGTGGACGGCGAGCGCCGCGCCGCGACCATGCGCAACCACTCCGTCACGCACCTGATGCACAAGGCGCTGCGCGAGGTGCTGGGCGGCCACGTGCAGCAGAAGGGCTCGCTGGTCGATGCCGACAAGACGCGCTTCGACTTCGCGCACAACGCGCCCGTCACGCCGGCGCAGATCACCGAGATCGAGCAGCGCGTGAATGCCGAGATCCTGGCCAACGCGCCCACCCAGGCGCGCGTGATGTCCATGGACGACGCGCAGAAGACCGGCGCCATGATGCTCTTCGGCGAGAAGTACGGCGACACCGTGCGCGTGCTCGACATCGGCAGCAGCCGCGAGCTGTGCGGCGGCACGCACGTGCAGCGCACCGGCGACATCGGCCTCTTCAAGATCGTGAGTGAGGGCGGCGTGGCCGCGGGCGTGCGCCGCGTCGAGGCCATCACCGGCGCCAACGCGCTGGCCTACGTGCAGGGCCTGGAGGCCACCGTCCACAGCGTGGCCGCCACGCTCAAGGCGCCCTCAGCCGAGCTGCAGCCGCGCCTGGCGCAGGTGCTGGAGCAGGTGCGCGCGCTCGAGAAGGAGATCGGCGCGCTCAAGGGCCGGCTCGCTTCCAGCCAGGGCGACGAGCTGGTGGCGCAGGCGGTCGACGTCAATGGCATCAAGGTGCTGGCGGCGAAGCTGGAAGGCGCCGATGCGAAGACGCTGCGCGAGACGATGGACAAGCTCAAGGACAAGCTCAAGAGCGCCGTCATCGTGCTGGCGGCGGTCGACGGTGCCAAGGTGCAGATCGCGGCCGGCGTCACGGCCGACCACACCGCGAAGATCAAGGCCGGCGAGCTGGTGAACTTCGTCGCCCAGCAGGTGGGCGGCAAGGGCGGCGGCAAGCCCGACATGGCGATGGCCGGCGGCACCGACGCGGCCGGCCTGCCGAAGGCCCTGGCCTCGGTGCAGGCCTGGGTGGCCGAGCGGGCCTGATTTCCCGGCACGGGCCGGCGATGCGTGTCACTTTCGTGCGCCACGGCCAGAGCACCGGCAACGCCGGCCAGCCCACGCGCGACCTGGTCGCCATGCCGCTGACGCCGCTGGGCACGGCCCAGGCGCGGCAGGTGGCGGCCGGCTGGGCCGGCGAACCCACGCACATCGTCAGCTCGCCCTTCCTGCGGGCGCGGCAGACGGCCGAGCCCACCTGCGTGCGCTTTCCCGGCGTGCCGATGGCGATCTGGCCGATCCACGAGTTCACCTACCTCAGCCCGGCGCGCTGGGTCGACACCACCCGCGCGCAGCGCCGCCCCGCGGTCGAGGCCTACTGGGCGCAGGGCGATCCGGCCCACGTGGACGGGGAGGGCGCCGAGAGCTTCTCGCAGGTGCTGCGGCGGGCCGAGCAGGCGCTGGCGCGGCTGGCGGCGCTGCCGGAGGACACCGAGGTCTTCCTCTTCAGCCACGGCCAGTTCATGCAGGCCGTGCGGCTGACCGTGGAGCGCCCGGGCGAGGCGGACGCCGACAAGATGGCGCGCTTCTGGCCCTTCGAGCAGCGCTCGCCGGTGCTCAACTGCCAGAAGCTGGTGCTGGACCGCGGGCGCAGCCTGTGGCGCGTGCTGGGCGACGAGATGCTGATGCCGCCCGAGACGCCTGTGCTGCTCGATCCGGCCGGCGCGCCGGTCCTGGGCGAGAGGCGGGGAGGGATGGCGTGAGCGGAACAAGAGACGAAGCGGTGCCGGGCCCGGTGCTCGTCATGGGCGCCGGGGCGGTCGGCTGCTACGTCGGAGGCTGCCTGGCGGCTGCCGGCGTGCCCGTCACCTTCGTCGGCCGTCCGCGCGTGCTGGCCACGCTCGCTGCGCACGGCCTGACGATCACCGACCGCGACGGTGCGCGCCGGCAGGTGCCGCCCGATCGCCTGCGCCTGGCGGAGGCCGTGCCGCCCGATGCACGGCCCGCCCTGGTGCTGCTGTGCGTCAAGAGCGGCGCCACGGCCGAGGCCGCCGCCCAGCTGGCGGCGGCGCTGCCGCCCGGCACGCTCGTGCTGTCGCTGCAAAACGGCGTGGGCAACGCGGCCGCAGCGCAGGCGGCGGCGCCGGGCCTGCGGCTGGTGCCGGGCATGGTGCCCTACAACGTGGCCGAACTCGCGCCCGGCGCCTGGCATCGCGGCACCGACGGCCGCCTCGCCGCCTTCGACGAGACGGCGCTCATTCCCTGGCTTTCCATCTTCGAGGCCGCCGGCGTGCCGCTGGACCTGCGCGCCGACATCGCGTCGATCCAGTGGGGCAAGCTGCTGCTCAACCTCAACAACCCGGTCAACGCGCTGTCGGGCCTGCCGCTGCGCGCACAACTGCTGGAGCGCGGCTGGCGCCGCTGCTTCGCGGCGCTGATCGACGAGGCCTTGGGCGTGCTGCGGGCGGCCGGCATCGAGCCGGCACAGGTCGCCGCCGTGCCGCCCGCCCGGCTGGCGGCGCTGCTGCGCCTGCCCGACTGGCTGTTCCGCATCGTCGCGGCGCGCATGCTGCGCATCGACGCCAAGGCGCGTTCGAGCATGGCCGACGACCTGGCGGTGGGCCGCCGCACGGAGGTGGACGCCCTCAGCGGCGAGGTGGTGCGCCTGGCCCGGCGCCACGGCCTGGAGGCGCCGCGCAACGCGCGCATGGTCGAGCTGCTGGACGGCGGCTGGCCCGCGCCGCCGCCCCGGCTGTCCTCCGCCGAACTGGAACGCCTGCTCGGGCTGTAGGCGGGCCCGGCCGGGCCTCGGCTGCGGTCCGCCGCGCAGGCGCTTCCGCAGAGCGTTGCGCCGGTTCCTTCTGCGGGCGCTCTTCCTGTCCTCCTTCGTCCCTCGATGCACGCTCTTGCGGTGCCTTTCGCCCCGCGATGGCGCACTGCGCACGTGCCGGGCTCTCGGAACGGCGGTTCGAGGGACCTTTTTGCTGGCATGGATGATGCATAAATTGTCTCTCAAGTGAATCAACGATCCTTTGATGGAACAAATGATGCCAAAATTGAGGGTTACTACTGATATGGTCCGTGACTTCCTGCCGTATTCTCGCGTTGTTGTTTCAAGAATAAATCGACGTTCCATTAGTGAATCAAAAGAGAGGCATACGATGACGATGAAGCGGATGTGGAAATGGGCCGTGGGCGGCGTGGCCGCGATGTCCGTGGCGGCGGCCATGGCGCAGGGCTGGCCGGCCAAGCCTGTCACGATCGTGGTCGCCTACCCGGCCGGCGGCGACACCGACGCGCTGGCCCGCGTCTTCGCCGAGCGGCTGCAGGCCCGCCTGGGCCAGCCCGTGCTGGTGGAGAACAAGCCGGGCGCCAGCGGCATCATCGGCAGCGGCTACGTGGCCAAGGCCGCACCCGACGGCTACACGCTGCTGATGGCGCCCAACACCTTCGCCATGGCCCAGCTCGTGCTCAAGACGGCGCCCAGCGCGGCCTACGACGTGCGCAACGGCTTCACGCCGATCATCCAGGTGGGTGCGCAGCCGCTGTTCATCGCGGCCGGCCCCGGCACCCAGGCGCGCACGCTCAAGGAGGCGATGGAGGAGTCGAAGAAGTCCGAGCTGGCCTACGGCAGCCCCGGCAGCGGCTCGCCGATGCACGTGCTGGGCGAGATGTTCAACAAGGCCACCGGCGCCAACTTCCGCCACGTGCCCTACCGTGGCGTGGCGCCGGTGCTGACCGACGTGGCCGGCGGCCACGTGCCGCTGACCTGGATGACCTACGGCCCGGTCGAGCCCTACCTGGCCGACGGCAAGATGCGCCTGCTGGGCGTGGCCCAGGCCGAGCGCACGCCGCTGGCGCCGCAGGTTCCCACGCTGGCCGAACTGGGCTACAAGGGCGTGGAGGTCTCGGCCTGGAACGGCCTGTACGGCCCGAAGGGCATGCCGCCCGAGGTGGTGTCCAGGCTGAACGCGCAGATCAACGAGATCATGCGCCAGCCCGAGGTGACGGCGAAGATGAAGATGCTCGGCGTGCTGCCGGTGGGCGGCCCGCCGGAGACGCTGACGAAGACCACCATCGCCGATCTCGAGCGCTTCACCCGCGTGGTGAAGGAGCTCAACATCACGGCCGACTGAGCGCGGCAGCGCACGAGACAGAAGAAGGAGCCGCACGATGAGCGATATCCAGGGCATCGCCGATCCCCAGAGCCTGCAGGCGCTGCTGGCCGACCTGCCGCACGACCTGCTCAAGGGCCGGCGCGTGCTGGTGACCGGCGCCGCGCGCGGGCTGGGCCTGGCCTTCGCCCGGTCCATCGCCGTCGCCGGCGGCCGCGTGGTCATCGCCGACGTGCTGGCCGACCTGGCCCAGGCCGAGGCCGCCGCGCTGCGCGGGCAGGGCTTCGACGTGCAGGCGCTGGCGCTGGACCTGTGCGATCCGGCCTCCATCGAGCACTGCGCCGCCGAATCGGTGCGCCTGCTGGGCGGGCTGGACGGGCTGGTCAACAACGCCGCCATCACCAACTCCGGCGGCAAGGATGCCCACGCGCTGCAGATCGACACCTGGGATCGCGTGATGGACGTCAACGTGCGCGGCACCTGGCTGATGGGCCGCGCCTGCCGCGTCGCGCTGGCGCAGGGCGGCCGCGGCGCCATCGTCAACCTGGCATCCGACACGGCCCTGTGGGGCGCGCCCAACCTGCTGGCCTACGCCGCCAGCAAGGGCGCCGTCATCGCCATGACGCGCTCGCTGGCCCGCGAATGGGGCGGCGACGGCATCACCGTCAACGCGGTGGCGCCCGGCCTCACGCTGGTGGAGGCCACCGAATACGTGCCCAAGGCACGCCACGAGAAATACCTCGAAGGCCGCGCGCTGCCGCGCGAGCAGCAGGCGGCCGACGTCTGCGGCGCGGTGCTGTTCGCGCTGTCGGGCCTCTCCCGCTTCGTCACGGGCCAGCTGCTCGCCGTCAACGGCGGCTTCGTGATGCATTGATTCCGTTCCCACTCGACCACTGAAGGAGCTCCCCATGACCGATCTGTCCGTCCAACAGCAGATGGAAGCCGACCAGCCCAGCTGGACCCGCCCCGAGGGCGCCAGCTTCGAGGACTGGATGACCACGCGCATCGCGCGCTATGCCACCCGCAAGTACGACTGGAACGCGCTGAAGTTCCAGGCCGACTACGACCCGAAGTTCCGCCGCGCGCAGATGCGCTACCTTGGCACCGGCGGCACCGGCGTGTCGGCCGACATGAACACCGTGCCTGCCGAGCACTTCACCTTCTCGACCATGGTGATCCCGGCCGGCCACGAAGGCCCGCCGCACATCCATACCGACGTGGAGGAGGTCTTCTTCGTCATGCGCGGCAAGCTCAAGCTGGTGCTGACCACGCCCGAGGGCGAACGCTACGAGACCGTGCTGACCGACCGCGACCTGGTCTCGGTGCCGCCCGGCGTGTACCGCGAGGAGATCAACATCGGCGACGAGGATGCGCTGATGTGCGTGATGCTGGGCGCCAAGAAGCCGATCACGCCGACCTATCCGCCCGAGCACCCGCTGTCCAAGATCAAGCGTTGAACCGCCCGCGCCGCACCGACGCCATGAGCACTGACGCCTTCGCAGAACTGCCTGCCGACGCCCTCGAGCGGCTGTCGCTGCGCTTTCCCGCGCGCGCCGTCGCGGTGGGCGGAGGGGCGCAGGTCTCGGTGCGCGAATGCGGCGAGGGCGCCGGGCTGCCGCTGGTGTGCCTGCACGGCATCGGCTCGGGCTCGGCCTCGTGGCTGGAGGCGGCGCAGATCCTCGCGCCGCGCACGCGGCTGATCGCCTGGGACGCGCCGGGCTATGGCGACTCGACGCCGCTGCCGATGGACGCGCCGCGCGGCGCCGACTACGCGCAGCGCCTGCACGAACTGCTCGATGCGCTGGGCATCGCGCGCTGCGTGCTGGTGGGCCATTCGCTGGGCGCGCTGATGGCGGCGCCCGCCGCGCAGCGCAGCGAGCGCATCGCCGCGCTGGTGCTGATCAGCCCGGCGCAGGGCTATGGCGCACCGGGCCGCGAGGCCGACCGCGCGCGGGTGCATGCCGAGCGCCTCGCCTCGCTTCAGGAACTGGGCATCGCCGGCATGGCCGCGAAGCGCGCCGGCCGGCTGGTGTCCGAGCATGCCTCGCCGCTGGCCCGCCAGTGGGTGCGCTGGAACATGGCGCGCCTGCACGAGCGCGGCTATCGCCAGGCCATCGAGCTGCTGTGCGGCGGCGACCTGCTGGCCGGCCTGCCGGCCGCCGTGCCGACCACCGTGGCCTGCGGCGCACTGGACGTCGTCACGCCGCCGGCCGGCTGCGCCGAGGTGGCGCGGCGCTGCGGCGTACCGCTCGAATCCATCGCCGACGCGGGGCATGCCTCCTACGTGGAGCGGCCGCAAGCCGTCGCCGCACTGCTGGGCCGCGTGCTGGAACACGCCGCCCGCTGAACGAACGATAACGCAACAACGACAACGACGACGAAGCCATGAACGACGACGCCATCCAGGAAGCGAACGAGCCGGCGGACGAGGGCGCCGACCGCTACAACGTGCCGGCGCTGGAGCGCGGCCTGCGCATGCTGGGCGAGTTCAGCCGCGAGAACCGCACGCTCACCGCGCCGGAGCTGGCGCGCCGCTTCAAGCTGCCGCGCTCGACCGTCTTCCGCCTGCTCAGCACGCTGGAGAACCTGGGCTTCATCGAGCGCACCGAGGGCGGCCGCGAGTACCGCCTGGGCCTCGCGGTGCTGCGCCTGGGCTTCGAGTACCTGGCCGCGCTGCCGCTCAACGAGCTGGGCCTGCCGCTGCTGGAGCGCCTGAGCCAGGCCTCGCGCTACCCGACCAACCTGGTGGTGCGCGACGGCCGCTCCATCGTCTACGTGGCCAAGGTCTCGCCGCCGTCGCCGCAGTCGCTGTTCGCCAGCTCGGTCAACGTCGGCACCCGCCTGCCGGCGCACGCCACCGTGCTCGGCCGCATCCTGCTGGAAGACCTGAGCCTGCCGCAGCTGCGCGAGCTGTACCCGGAAGAGCACCTGGAAAGCTTCTCGCCGAACACGCCGCGCACCGCCGTCGAGCTGTTCGACATGGTGCAGGCCGACCGCCAGCGCGGCTACGTGCTGGGCGAGGGCTTCTTCGAGACCAACATCTCCACCATCGCCGCCCCGGTGCGCGACCACACGGGCAATGTCGTGGCAGCGCTGGGCATGACCGTGACGTCCGGCCACATCGACGAGGGCCGCGTCGAGGAGCTGGTCAAGGAAGTGCGCGAGGCGGCCGACGAGCTGTCGGCGCTGCTGAACTATGCGCCCGCGGCCAGCGGCCGCAACGTGGTGCCGCTGCGCGGCCGGGGCCTGTGATGGCTGCGCCCTTGTTCCTCGCACCCGACGCGCTGGCCGGCCGCACGGCCGTGGTCACCGGCGGCTCCTCGGGCATCGGCCTGGCCACCGTCGAGGTGCTGCTCGCCGCCGGCGCCGCCGTGGCCCTGTGCGGCCGCAGCGCCGAGCGCCTGGACGACGCCGTGGCGCGGCTGCGCACGCAGTTCCCCGGCGCGAAGCTGTTCGCCCAGCCCTGCGACGTGCTCGACGGCGAATCGGTGAAAGCCTTCGCCGCCGCCAGCCAGGCCGCGCTGGGCCCGGCCGCCATGCTGGTCAACAACGCCGGCCAGGGCCGCGTGTCCACCTTCGCCGACACCGACGACCAGGCCTGGATGGACGAGCTGAAGCTGAAGTTCTTCTCCATCATCCACCCGACCCGCGCCTTCCTGCCGCAGCTCGTCGCCGAGCGCCGGCGTCTGGGCGATGCCGCCATCGCCTGCGCCAACTCGCTGCTGGCGCGCCAGCCCGAGCCGCACATGGTCGCCACCTCGGCGGCGCGCGCCGGCATCCTGAACCTGGTGCGCTCGCTGGCCACCGAGTTCGCGCCGCAGGGCGTGCGCGTCAACGGCATCCTCATCGGCCTGGTCGAGTCCGGCCAGTGGCGCCGCCGCTTCGAGGCGCGCGAGGACAAGTCGCAGGACTGGGCCGCCTGGAGCGCCGAGCTGGCCGCGAAGAAACACATTCCCCTGGGCCGCCTCGGGCTTCCGGTCGAAGCCGCGCGCGCGCTCACCTTCCTCGTCTCACCGTTCGCCTCCTATACGAGCGGTTCTCACATCGACATCTCCGGAGGCCATTCGCGCCATGCCTAAGAACACCCCACAGCAAGTCACCGTCGGCGCCGTCGTCGCCGCCTTCCTCGAACAGTGCGGCGTCAAGGCCGCCTTCGGCGTGATCTCGATCCACAACATGCCGATCCTGGACGCCTTCGCGCAGCGCGGCAAGACCCGCTTCGTGATGGCGCGCGGCGAGGCCGGCGCGGGCAACATGGCCGACGCCTACGCCCGCTCCACCTCCAGCCTGGGCGTGGCCATCACCAGCACCGGCCCGGCCGCCGGCAACATCGCCGGCAGCCTGGTGGAGGCGTACACCGCCGGCACGCCCTTGCTGCACATCACCGGCCAGATCGAGACGCAGTACCTCGACCAGAAGCTGTCGTACATCCACGAGGCGCCGGACCAGCTCACCATGCTGGGCGCCGTCTCCAAGGCGGCCTTCCGCGTGCGCAGCGCCGAGACCTGCCTGTCCACCCTCAAGGCCGCGGTGCAGGCCGCGCTCACGGCGCCCACCGGCCCGGTGAGCGTCGAGATCCCGATCGACATCCAGCAGACGGTGATCGACATGCCGGCCGACCTCGCGCCGCTGCCGGTCGCGGTGGCCGTGCCCTCCGAGGCCGCGCTCGACGCCCTGGCCGACCGCCTGGCCGCCGCGAAGCGCCCGCTGCTGTGGCTGGGCGGCGGCGCCCGCCATGCCCGCGCCGAGGTGGCGCGCCTGAAGGCCCTGGGCTTCGGCATCGTCACCACCGTGCAGGGCCGCGGCATCGTGCCCGAGGACGACCCGGCCTCGCTGGGCGCCTACAACATCCAGAAGCCGGTGGAGGCTTTCTACCAGCGCTGCGACGCGATGCTGGTGGTCGGCTCGCGCCTGCGCAGCAACGAGACGCTGAAGTACGAGCTGAAGCTGCCGCGCCCGCTGCTGCGCGTCGACGTGGACGCCGCGCAGTCCGGCCGCTGCTATGCCGACGACGGCTTCGTCTGCGGCGACTCGGCCCTGGCGCTCGCCGGCCTGGCCGACCGCCTCGAAAGGCGCGGCTACAAGGCCGACCCGGAACTGCTGGCCGACCTGCGCAGGACGCACGACGAAGTGGTCGCCACGCTGCACGACGGCCTGGGGGCCTACAGCGCGCTGGTGCAGCAACTGCAGCAGGTGGCCGGCCGCAACTTCAACTGGGTGCGCGACGTCACGGTGTCCAACAGCACCTGGGGCAACCGCGAGCTGCGCTTCTTCGAGCCCGATGCGGGCGTGCATGCCACCGGCGGCGGCATCGGCATGGGCATGCCCATGGCCATCGGCGCGGCCATCGGCGCCGCCGAGACGGGCTCGGGCCGCAAGACGCTGGGCCTGGCGGGCGACGGCGGCTTCATCCTGAACCTGGGTGAACTCGCCACGCTGGTGCAGGAGCAGTGCGACGCCCTGATCGTGCTGATGAACGACCAGCGCTACGGCGTGATCCAGAACATCCAGGACGCCTCGTACGGCGGCCGCCGCTGCTATGTGGAGCTGCACACGCCGGACTACGCGCAACTGTGCGCCTCGATCCGGCTGCCGCACGCCCGCGTGCAGGACCTGAAGGAGCTGCCCGCTGTGCTGGACGCCGCCTGGGCGAAGAAGGGCCCCTTCCTGCTGGAGATCGACATGCGCACCATCGGCGGCTTCAAGACCAACTTCTCGGGCCCGCCGGTGAACAAGCTGGACCAGATCCCGGCCCTGTCGCCCACCAACAAGTAAGCAAGGACGGATACGCCATGCAAGTTGCCCTGATCGGCTGCGGCGCCATCGGCACCGCCCTGCTGGAACTGGTGAAGGACGACACCGGCCTGCGGATCGCCGCCATCGTGGTGCCGGACGAGTTCGCGCACGCCGCACGGGCGGTGGCCCAGCGGCTGGCGCCGCAAGCGCAGGTGGTTTCGGCCGTGCCGGCGCAAGGCATCGACCTGGTCGTCGAGGCCGCCGGCCACAGCGCCATCGAGCAGCACGTGCTGCCCGCGCTGCGGCGCGGCACGCCGGCCATCGTGGCCTCGGTGGGCGCGCTGTCGGCCGAAGGCCTGCCCGAGCAACTGGAAGCCGCCGCGCGCGAAGGCCGCACGCAGGTGCAACTGATCGCCGGCGCCATCGGCGCCATCGACGCGCTGGCCGCCGCCCGCATCGGTGGCCTGGAGACGGTGCGCTACACCGGCCGCAATCCGCCGCACGCCTGGAAGGGCACGCCGGCCGAGCAGGGGCGCGACCTGGGCACGCTCACGGCCGAGACGGTGATCTTCGAGGGCTCGGCCCGTGAAGCCGCATCGCAATACCCCAAGAACGCCAACGTGGCCGCCACCGTCTCGCTGGCCGGCCTGGGCCTGGACCGCACCACGGTGCGCCTGATCGCCGATCCCGCCGTGACGGAGAACGTGCACCAGGTGGAGGCCGCCGGCGCCTTCGGCCGCTTCGAGCTGACCATGCGCAACCAGGCGTTGGCCGCCAACCCCAAGACTTCCGCGCTGACCGTCTACAGCGCAGTGCGTGCCCTGCGCGGCCGTGTCGCCCCGCTGGTGATCTGAAAGAAACGAGAGAGCCCACGATGTCGAACCTCGAACTGCTCCCCATCAACGTCGCAGGCGAATGGCGCCTGGGCGGCGGCGACGAATACCAGAGCCTGTACCCCGCCACCAGCGAGCCGATCGCCCGCCTGAAGGCCGCCAGCCTGGCCGACGTGGAGGAGGCCATCACCCGCGCCGACCAGGCCTTCCGCACCAGCGGCTGGGCGCAGATGCTGCCGCACGTGCGCGCCGCCGTGCTGCACCGCGTGGCCGCGATCATCCGCGAGCGGGCCGAAGACCTGGCGCAGAAGCAGCGCCTGGACAACGGCAAGCCGATCAGCGAGACGCGCGCCCTGGTGGCCAGCGCCGCAGGCACCTTCCAGTTCTTCGCCGCCGCGCTGGAGACGCTGGAGGACACCATCACCCCCTCGCGCGGCGCCTACGTGACGATGAGCGTGCACGAGCCCATGGGCGTCGTCGCCGCCATCACGCCGTGGAACTCGCCCATCGCCAGCGAGGCGCAGAAGCTCGCCCCCGCGCTGGCGGCCGGCAACGCCGTGGTGGTCAAGCCCGCCGAGGTGACGCCGCTGATGGCGCTGGAACTGGCGCGGATCTGCGAGGAGGCGGGCGTGCCGAAGGGCATCGTCAGTGTGCTGCCGGGCAAGGGCTCGGTCATCGGCGACGCCATCACCAAGCATCCGCTGGTCAAGCGCGTTTCCTTCACCGGCGGCACCACCACCGGCAAGCACATCGCCCACATCGCGGCCGACAAGATGATGCCGGTCTCGCTGGAGCTGGGCGGCAAGTCGCCCACCATGGTGCTGGAGGATGCGGACCTCGACCACGCCGTCAACGGCGTGCTCTACGGGATCTTCAGCAGCTCGGGCGAGTCGTGCATCGCGGGTTCGCGCCTGTTCGTGGCGCGCAGCATCTACGACGAGTTCGTCACGCGCGTGGCCGAGGCCGCCAAGAACCTGCGCGTGGGCGACCCGGCCAGCGAACGCACGCAGATGGGCCCGCTCATCACCGCCAAGCACCGCGAAGGCATCGAGCGCTACGTGGACCTGGGCGTCAGCGAAGGCGGCCGCATCCGCACCGGCGGCGTGCGCCCGCACGGCGCCGCGTTCGACAAGGGCTACTTCTACACGCCCACCATCCTCGAGGGCCTGACCAACGACGCCCGCATCACGCAGGAAGAAATCTTCGGCCCGGTGCTGGTGGCGATGCCCTTCGACACCGAGGAGGAGCTGATCGCGCAGGCCAACGACAGCATCTACGCGCTGGCCGCCGGCGTGTGGAGCCGCGACTTCAAGCGCGCCTGGAAGCTCGGCCGCGCGGTGCAGGCCGGCACGGTCTGGGTCAACACCTACAAGCAGTTCTCTGTCTCCACGCCCTTCGGCGGCTGGCGCGACTCGGGCCTGGGCCGCGAGAAGGGGCGCGAGGGCATCTTCCAGTACATGGAGCAGAAGAGCATGTACTGGGGCACCAACGAACACCCTATTCCTTGGGCAGACTGACATGAGCGTTCTCGGCATCGACCAGATCACCTACGGCACCGACGACTTGCCGCTCTCGCGCCGCTTCTTCCAGGACTGGGGCCTGACCCTGGCGAAGGAAAGCGCCGACGAACTCGTCTTCGAATGCCTCAACGGCTGCCGCGTGGTGGTGGCCGCCATGGACAAGCCCGGCCTGCCGCCGGCCATCGAGGAAGGCCCCACCCTGCGCGAGGTGGTGTGGGGCGTCGAGAGCGAGGCCGACCTGGCCCGCTACGCCGACGCCATCCGCAGCGAGCCCGGCTTCACCGACGGCCAGGTGGACGGCGCGCGCCGCATCGGCTGCACCGACCCCAACGGCCTGGCGGTGCGCCTGCAGGTCACGCGCAAGCGCGAGCTGCCGGAGCTCCAGAGCGGGGTGATGAACACCTGGAGCAGCAGGACCCGCATCAACCAGCCCGCGCCGATCTACGAGCGCGCCACGCCCATCGAGGTGGGCCACGTGGTGTTCTTCGTGGCCGACGTGAAGGCGGTGGAGGCTTTCTACGCCAGCCGCCTTGGCTTCGTCTCGTCCGACCGCTACCCGAACCGCGGCGCCTTCATGCGCTGCGCGCCCGAGGGCGGCCACCACGACCTGTTCCTGCTGCAACTGCCCACCGGCAAGCGCGGCGTCAACCACGTGGCCTTCACCGTGCGCGACATCCACGAGGTGTTCGGCGGCGGCCTGCACTTCTCGCGCTGCGGCTGGGAGACCCAGCTCGGCCCGGGCCGGCATCCGGTCTCGTCGGCCTACTTCTGGTACTTCAAGAACCCGGCCGGCGGCCTGATCGAGTACTACGCCGACGAAGACCAGCTCACCGCCGAGTGGCAGCCGCGCGAGTTCGAGCCCGGCCCCACCGTGTTCGCCGAATGGGCCGTCGACGGCGGCCTGGACGGCCATACCCGCCGCCAGAAGGGCATCGAGGCCGGCGGCAAATTCCTGACCGAGAAGAAGTGATCTCCCCCATGCTGCGCAAGTCTTTCATCGCCGCCACGCTCGTCGCGCTGGCCCTTCCCGCGTTCCCGCAGGCCAACCCCGAGGCCGCCAAGCTGCTGAGCAGCGACAAGTTCACCGTCATCTCGCCCTTCCCGCCGGGCGGGCCGGTGGACACCCTGGCCCGCGTGATGGCCGAGGGCCTCACCAAGCGCTACGGCCAGCCGGCCGTGGTGGACAACGCCCCCGGCGCGGCCGGCAACATCGGCATGGACAAGGTCAAGCGGGCCAAGCCCGACGGCCACACGCTGCTGCTGATCCCGGCCGGCAACCTGACGATCAACCCGACGCTGATGCCGAACTTCCCGTTCGACATCGCGAAGGACTTCGCGCCCGTCACCATGCTGGCCAAGGCGCCCAACGTGCTGGTGGCCTCGCCGTCCAGCGGCATCAAGAGCGCCAAGGACCTGGTCGCGCAGGCCAAGGCCAAGCCCGGCACCCTGTCGTACGCTTCGCCCGGCATCGGCAGCGGCCTGCACCTGGCGGGCGAGCTGTTCAAGCAGTACACCGGCGCCGACCTGCTGCACGTGGCCTACAAGGGCACGGGCCCGGCGATGAACGACGTGCTGGGCGGCATCGTGCCGCTGATGTTCACCAACCTGCCCGCCGCGCTGCCGCACCTGCAGAGCGGCAAGCTGGTGGCGCTGGGCATCACCGAGGCGCAGCGCACGCCCGTTGCGCCCGACATCCCGACGCTGGCGGAGCAGGGCATCCAGGGGGTGAACGTCACCTCCTGGTACGGCATGCTGGCGCCGGCCGGCACGCCGGCCGTGGTGGTCGAGCAGCTTGCGCGCGACGCGGCCGACTTCCTCTCGCAGCCCGACGTGCAGGCACGCCTGAAGGCCCAGGGCATGACGCAGAGCACCATGACGCCCGCCGCCTTCGCCAAGTACATGAAGGAAGAGACCGCCATGTGGGCCGGCGTCATCAAGGCGAGCGGCATCAAGGCGGAGTGAGCCCGCGCCGTCCGGCATTCGTTTGTCAGTTCAGAGGAGAACATCCATGGCAGAACGCATCATGCAAGTGATCCAGGTCGTCGAGAACCATCACCCCGAACCCAGCCAGGCGCCGGACCGCTACCTGCAGCCGCGCCAGGCGCAGCACCGCGCGCCGACCAACTACGAAGACCTGCTGGGCGACGCCATCGAGCGCAGCTTCGCCGCCGGCGTGCACGACCTGGCCGGCCTGGTCGACAGCCTCAACCGCCAGGGCATGACCACCCGCGCCGGCCAGCCCTGGACCGAAGCCAACTACGGCCCCGAGATGGCCGAGCTCAGCCGCTGAGCCCCGCCCCCTGCGCGCGCCCCACGAGGAGTACCCCATGAGCACCACCCCACGAATCGACCCGGTCGACCAGCGCCTGGAGACCGGCCTGCAGGACGTCTGGCACGCCGTGTGCCCCTCCGGCTTCATCAAGGAGCGGCCCGTGTCGCTGCGCCGCTTCGGCTACAGGCTGGCCCTGTGGCGCGGCGCCGACGGCCAGGTGCACGCGCTGGAGGACCGCTGTCCGCACCGCGGCGCGCCCCTGTCGCAGGGCGTGACCATGGGCGACCGCCTGTCGTGCCCCTACCACGGTGTGGAGGTGCGCTGCGACGGCGTGGTCACCAGCGTGCCCGGCAGCCCGGGCTGCAAGCTCGAGGGCCAGAAGGCCACGCGCAGCTTCCACGTGCGCGAGGTGGCCGGGGCGGTGTTCCTCTACAACGCCAGCGAGCCGGTGGACGAGCCGCCCCCGCTGGTGCTGCCCGAGCAG
>NZ_JQKD01000053.1 GCF_000745855.1 Xenophilus azovorans DSM 13620 | reverse complement strand
ATGCACCCGGACGGTTCCACGCGCCGTGGCCGGGGGCCTGGGGCGAGGGCGATTTGTGGGGCGGCGAGGAGCGCAGGCCAGGGGCGGGCGTGCCTGCCGAAGGACAGGCACGCTTCAACTCTGACTCGCTGCACCTGTTTGAACGGAGCGCTCCGCAGGAGCGCGCAGTGAGTTGTGCAGCGCCGCCCCTGGCCGAGCACCGCAGCGAAGTCGGCGCAACGCGCCGACCGCCCCACCATGAGCCCGCGCCCCAGGCCCCCGGCCACGGCGCGCGTCCACGACGTCTCCTGAAGCATCAAGAAAATTACATCCCTGGCAGCGCCAGCCGCGCCGAGTCCTTGACCTCCTCCATCACGGCATAGGTGCGCGTCTCGCGCACGCCGGGCAGCTGCCACAGCACGTTGCCGGCAAAGCGCCGGTAGTCGTTCATGTCGGCGCAGCGCGTCTTGAGCAGGTAGTCGAAGCCGCCGGCGACCATGTGACATTCCATGATCTGCGGGTGCACCTGCACCGCGGCCTTGAATTCGTCGAACACGTTGTGCGTGGTGCGGTCCAGCAGGATCTCCACGAACACCAGCATGCCGGCGCCCAGCTTCAGCGGGTTCAGGCGCGCCTCGTAGCCGAGGATGTAGCCGTCGCGCGTGAGGCGCTGTACGCGCGCCAGCACCGCCGTGGGCGACAGGCCGACCGCCTCGGCCAGCTTCAGGTTGGTGATGCGCCCGTCGGCCTGCAGGGCCGCCAGGATGCGCAGGTCCAGTCTGTCCAGATCGACGGCTTCGTTCGATTGATCTAGAGATTTGTTCATTTTTTCGAATGAAATTCGAACAAAAATTCTATCAATGCCGCCGCATGATGCGCACATCTCCACCGCCCATTCTTCAGCAGGCTTCACCATGGACAACCGCGCACCCGTCGACCCGGCCTTCTTCTTCCGCGGCTTCGCCGGCGGCGCCGACGCCAGCGAACTGCGCCGGCGCATCACCGGGGCCTGCCGGATGCCCGAGCCGCAGGCCCTGGCCGACTTGCTGCCGCAGGCCCGGATGGCGCCCGAGGCCGCCGGCCGCGCCCACGCGTTGGCGCTGCGCATCGCCCAGGGCCTGCGCGAACGCAGGAGCGGGGCCGGCCGGGCCGGCATCGTGCAGGGCCTGCTGCAGGAATACGCGCTGTCATCGCAGGAGGGCGTGGCCCTGATGTGCCTGGCCGAGGCGCTGCTGCGCATCCCCGACACGGCCACGCGCGACGCGCTGATCCGCGACAAGATCGCGCACGGCCACTGGCAGGCGCACGCGGGCCGCAGCGCATCGCTGTTCGTCAACGCCGCCACCTGGGGCCTGCTGCTGACGGGCAAGCTGGTCGCCACGCACAGCGAGACCTCGCTGTCCACGCTGCTCACGCGGCTGATCGCCAGGGGCGGCGAGCCGATGATCCGCAAGGGCGTGGACATGGCGATGCGCATGATGGGCGAGCAGTTCGTCACCGGCGAGACCATCCAGGACGCGCTGGCGCACGCGAAGGGCCTGGAGGCGCAGGGCTTCCGCTATTCCTACGACATGCTCGGCGAGGCCGCGATGACGGCCGAGGATGCGGACCGCTACCGCGAGTCCTATGAGCAGGCGATCCACGCCATCGGCAAAGCATCCGCCGGGCGCGGCGTGTACGAGGGGCCGGGCATCTCGATCAAGCTGTCGGCCCTGCACCCGCGCTACAGCCGCGCGCAGCACGGCCGCGTGATGGACGAGCTGTACCCGGTGCTGCGCAGCCTGGCGCTGCTGGCCCACCGCCACGACATCGGCCTGAACATCGACGCCGAGGAGGCCGACCGGCTCGAACTCTCGCTGGACCTGCTGGACAAGCTGTGCTTCGAGCCCGCGCTGGCCGGCTGGAACGGCATCGGCTTCGTGATCCAGGCCTACCAGAAGCGCTGCCCCTTCGTGATCGACCACCTGATCGACCTGGCGCGCCGCAGCCGCCACCGGCTGATGATCCGCCTGGTCAAGGGCGCCTACTGGGACAGCGAGATCAAGCGCGCCCAGGTGGATGGGCAGGCGGGCTTCCCGGTCTACACGCGCAAGGTCTACACCGACGTGTCGTACCTCGCCTGCGCGAGGAAGCTGCTCGCGGCGCCGCAGCAGGTCTACCCGCAGTTCGCTACGCACAACGCCCACACGATGGCGGCCATCTACACGATGGCCGATCCGTCGGCCTGGCAGCCGGGGCAGTACGAGTTCCAGTGCCTGCACGGCATGGGCGAGCCGCTGTACGAGCAGGTGGTCGGCCCGGCCGAGGCCGGCAGGCTCGGCCGGCCGTGCCGCATCTACGCGCCCGTGGGCACGCACGAGACGCTGCTGGCCTACCTGGTGCGCCGCCTGCTGGAGAACGGCGCCAACACCTCCTTCGTCAACCGCGTCGCCGACCCGACCATCTCCATCGAGACGCTGGTGGAAGACCCGGTCGCGGCGGTCGAACGCATGGCGCAGGAAGAGGGTGAACTGGGCCGGCCTCATCCGGCCATCGCCGCGCCGGCCGCGCTGTACGGCGAGGCGCGCCGCAATTCGACGGGCCTGGACCTGTCCGACGACGGGACGCTGCGCGGACTCGAAACACTGCTCGTGCAGCAGGCCGGCACCGCCCGGCAGGCGGAGCCGATGCTCGCGCAGCCGGTGCCCGTGGCCGACCCGGCGTGGCAGGACAAGCGCAACCCGGCCGACCTCCGCGACGTGGTGGGCCGCGTGCGCGCCGCCACGGAGCCCGAGATCGACGCCGCCCTGCGCGCCGCCGCCGAGGCCGCGCCCGCCTGGGCCGCCATGCCCGCCGCGCAGCGCGCCGCCGCGCTGGAGCGCACGGCCGACCTGCTGCAGCAGGCACTGCCGCGCCTGCTGGGCCTGCTGGCCCGCGAGGCCGGCAAGACCTGCGCCAACGGCGTGGCCGAGGTGCGCGAGGCGATCGACTTCCTGCGCTTCTACGCGCAGCAGGCGCGCGCCGACTTCGACGCCGCCACGCACCGCCCGCTCGGGCCGGTGCTGTGCATCAGCCCGTGGAATTTCCCGCTGGCCATCTTCATCGGCCAGATCGCCGCGGCGCTGGCCGCCGGCAACACCGTGCTGGCCAAGCCCGCCGAGCAGACCTCGCTGATCGCGGCCGAGGGCGTGCGGCTGCTGCGCGAGGGCGGCGTGCCCGCCGCGGCGATCCAGCTCGTGCCGGGCCGGGGCTCCACGGTGGGCGCGCGCATGGTCGCCGACGCGCGGGTGCAGGCCGTGATGTTCACCGGCTCCACCGAGGTCGCGCGCCAGTTGCAGCTCACGCTGGCCGAGCGGCTGGGCTCCACCGGCGCGCCGGTGCCGCTGATCGCCGAGACCGGCGGGCAGAACGCGATGGTGGTCGATTCCTCGGCGCTGGTGGAGCAGGTCGTGGCCGACGTGATGGCCTCGGCCTTCGACAGCGCGGGCCAGCGTTGCTCGGCGCTGCGCATCCTGTGCGTGCAGGACGATGTCGCCGACCGCCTGCTGCACATGCTGCGCGGCGCGATGGCCGAGGCCACGGTGGGCAACCCCGCCGCGCTGCGCACCGACGTCGGTCCGGTCATCGACGCCGGCGCGCGCGAGACCATCGAGGCGCACGTGGAAGCCATGCGCGGCCGCGGCCGGCGCGTGCACCGCCTGGGCCGCTGCGCGCACGACGTGCTGGAGGGCGGCACCTACGTCGTGCCGACGCTGATCGAGCTGGAAAGCATCTCCGAACTGAAGCGCGAGGTCTTCGGGCCGGTGCTGCACGTGGTGCGCTACGCCCGCGAGGACCTGGACGGGCTGATGGCGCAGATCAATGCCACCGGCTATGGCCTGACGATGGGCCTGCACACGCGCATCGACGAGACGATCGGCCAGGTGGTCTCGCGCGCGCGCGTGGGCAACCTCTACGTCAACCGCAACATGGTGGGCGCCGTCGTCGGCGTGCAGCCCTTCGGCGGCGAGGGCCTGTCGGGCACCGGCCCGAAGGCCGGCGGCCCGCTGTACATGTACCGCCTGCTGGCCGCACGGCCCGGCGACGTGCTCGCGCGCGCCGCCGGCTGCGGCCTGCCGGGCTCCGTGCCCGAAGGCCGCGCGCAGGCGCCGTCGCCGGCCTTCGCCGCGCTCGCGGCCTGGGCGGCGGAGCATCGCGGCGAAGGCCTGGCGGCCCGGTGCCGCGAACTGGCCCGCCGCGCCGGTTCGCGCCAGGCGCGCGTGCTGGCCGGGCCGACCGGCGAGCGCAACGTCTATTCGCTGCACCCGCGCGAGGCCGCGCTGTGCCTGGCCGCATCGGAAGACGCGCTGCTGCTGCAACTGGCCGGCGTGCTGGCCGTGGGCTGCCGCGCCATCTGGCCGCTGACCGCCGCCACCGGGAAGCTGCATGCCGGCCTGCCGCTGGAAGTGCAGGGCGCCATCGCCCTGGCGAGCGACTGGAACGCGCCCGGCGTGGCGTTCGACGTCGCGCTGCATCAGGGCAGCGAGGCGGACCTGCGCGCCGCCGCCGCGCGGCTGGCCGAGCGCGACGGCCCCATCGTCTGCCTGCGCCGCTTCGACCCCGGCAGCGACGACATGCCGCTGGAGGCGCTGGTGCTCGAACGCGCCGTCAGCACGAACACGGCCGCGGCGGGCGGCAATGCGAGCCTGATGACGATCGCCTGACTAGAACGCAGGCTCCACCGCATCCGCCAGCGGCCGCGCGGGCGGCACCTTCTGCTTCGCGCGCGTGGCGGCGCCCACGGCCGCGAGCCGGCCGCGGCGCAGGGTGCCGGTCTCGGTCACGGTCTCGCCGGTCAGCAGGTTGGCGCTCTCGCGCGTGCCCTGCCGGCCCTCGATGCCGGTGAGCGCGTCCAGGCCGATCAGCTCGACCATGCCGTCCTGCTCGCGCTCGCGCAGCCGCCAGGTGACGCGCCAGCGCGCGTTCTCGCGCTCGGAGGCGGCCTCGGCGGTGACGCTCAGCACCCGGCCGCGGCCCGCCAGGCGCACCCGCACGTGCGCCGTCGGGTCGTCCAGGCAGATGCGGCAGTTCATGAAGGTGGCCCAGTGCCAGGCCTCGAAGCGGCCGTCGCCGGTGGTGGTGCCGATCAGCAGCGCGTACTGCTCGTCCCGGCGCAGCAGGATGGCCTGCACCGGATTGGGCGAATGCTCCGAAGCCACCTCCACCGGCTCGCCGATGGTCGCCATGTCCTTGGGCACGAAGCTGCGCCAGCGCGGCGCGCCCTGGCCGACGGCCATCGCGGGCTCGGGCCAGGGCTCGGCGGAGGCGGCCGGACCGGGCAGGCATGGCAGCAGCAGCGCGCACAGCGGCAGCAGGAGGCGGGTTCGCAGCGCGGTCATCAGGGCATTGTCCGGACCGGCGGGAGGGGCGGCCATCCGACGGAGCGCATAGGCCGCGCGCCGCCGCAGTCGGTCAATCGATGTTGTCCACGGTGTCCGGGTCCGGACCGTCGCCGATGGTCTCGCGCGTGGCGGCGGCCTGCAGGCGCAGCCAGTCGCAGAAGGCCGCGATCTCCGGGCGCGCGGCGCTGCGCGGCGCCACCAGCATCCAGTAGGCCAGGGGCGAATCGACGCGCTGGCTGGCGGGCAGCACCTCGACCAGGTCGCCGTTGCTCAGGCTCTCGGCGATCAGCGGGCTGCGCGCCAGCACCACGCCCTGGCCGGCGAGGGCGGCTTGCACCATCTGGTAGGCGTAATTGAAGTACAGCCAGCGGCGCGGCTGCACCCGTGTCAGGCCGGCGGCGTCGAACCAGCGCCGCCAGGTCAGCCATTCGAGGTGCGTGCGGTGCGCGTCGCCTGCCTCGATGAGGGTGAAGCCGGCGATGTCCTCCGGCTTGCGGATGGCCGGGCTGCTCTTGAGCAGCCAGGGGCTGGCCACCGGCATCAGCGTCTCGCCGAACAGCCGTACGGCGCCGGCCGGCATGCTGTCGGCCGGGCCGTAGCGCAGCGCCAGGTCGACGTCGGCCACGTCCAGGTCCACCGCCGAGTCGCTGGCGTCGATGCGGATGTCGATCTCCGGGTTGTCGCGCTGGAAGGCCTCCATGCGCGGGATCAGCCACATCGACGCGAAGGAGGCGAAGGTGGTCAGCGCCACGCTCTTGCGCCCGGCGCTGGCGCGGATCTGCCGCACCGCGCCGTCGATGCGCGGCAGCGACTGCTGCACCGCCAGCAGCAGCTGCGCGCCGGCGCTGGTCAGCTCGACGGCGCGCGTGTGGCGCAGGAAGAGCGGCACGCCCACCTCTTCTTCCAGCGACTGGATCTGCCGGCTCACGGCCGACTGGGTGAGCGCCATCTCCTCGGCGGCGGCGCGGAAGTTCAGGTGCCGCGCCACCGCCTCGAAGGCGCGCAGGTGGCCGGCGCCGATGGGGCGGGTGCGCAGGTGGGTCTGGGAGTGCTGCATGAAGGTCCGATGACGCGATTGATGCGAAACCGGAATCAGTAGCCTAGCGCGTTTTCATTGGACTGCCATGAGGCTTGCCGGGATCATTCATTCCCGAATCGCGATGTTCGCGCATTCACCCACCACCCTGAGGAGTCCGTCATGTCCAGCGCCACCGTCTGCACTTCCACCCTGGCCCCGGCCGCGGCCGTGCCGCCGGCCGTGCGCCGCGGCGCCTGGCAACTGGCGGCCGGGCAGGCCACCAGCCTGCGGGCCCGGCGGCCCAGCGTGCTGCGCGTGCGGCAGGGGCGCCTGTGGATCACGCGCGACGCCACCGCGGCCCACGCGAGCGAGGACCTGGTGCTCGGCCCCGGCGAGGCGCTGCCGGTCGCAGCCGGCCAGCGCATCGTGATGGAGCCGTGGGACGGCTACGGCGCCACCTACAGCTGGGACATGCAGGACGGCTGATCAGCCGCCGTGGACGTCGAAGCCCGGGCGCAGCCCGAGGAAGTGCGCCAGCGCGGCCTCGTCGCGCAGCGTGAACAGCGCGCCGATCTGGGCCGCGCCCTCCGCTTCCGCGTAGCCCATGTCGAAGCGCTGATAGCGGCGCTGCGCCAGCGGCCCCTCGTGGGCGATGCATACGCTGGTGTGGCGTGGGTCGTCGGCGATGCGGGCCATCAGCGCCTCCAGCGGCGCGTGCGGGCCTTCCAGGTGCTGGCAGAAGTGCTGGCCGTCGAACACCAGCAGCCCGGTGATCTCGTGCGCCGCGTTGTGCGGCCGTGCGCGCGCCAGGATCTGGGCGATCACCGAAGGCGACTGGCCGTCGGCCAGCGTGCTGCAGTAGAGAAATTCGTAGAGGGGCAAATCGTCCGCCGCAATCGCGCTGAAGGGAGGGACGCGACTGTAGGGCGCCGGCGTGGCGGCAGAAATGTCAAAAGACATGGCACCGCACGCCTATAGTCGCGCGCGTGGACAAAGCCCTGCAGCCTTCCGACGCCGAAGCCGGCGCCATCCTCGAAGCCCTTCGCGCGAACCCGGCCTTCCTGCCCGTGAGCGAGGCCGAGCGCACGGCCATCGAAGCCTTCCGCCGCGGCGTGCGAGGCCTCGGCGCCGGGCGCACCGTCATCGAGGAGCATCGCCGCAGCCCCTGGCTGTTCACGCTCTGCCAGGGCTGGGCCTTCCGCTACAAGACGCTGAGCGACGGCCGCCGGCAGATCCTCAGCTTCCTGCTGCCCGGCGACTTCATGGGCCTGCAGGACGAGTTCGTCGAAGGCACCTCCTACGGCGTGGAGGCGGCCACCGACGTGATCCTGGCGGCGTACCCGCGCGAGGCGCTGTGGTCCTTCTTCCGCGAGCAGCCGCGGCTGGGCTACGCCATCACCTGGATGGTGGCCAACGAGGAGAAGTTCGTCGACGACAACCTCGTCACCGCCGGCCGCCGCAGCGCCGCCGAGCGCGTGGCGATGCTGCTGCTGCACCTGTACCGCCGCGCCGAGCGGGTGGGCATGGCCGCGCACGGCTGCGTGGCCTTCCCCTTCTCGCAGCAGCACCTGGCCGACGCGCTGGGCCTGTCGCTGGTGCACACCAACAAGACGCTGCGCAAGCTGCAGCGCATGGGCCTGCACCGGCTGGAGGGCGGCGTGCTGCAGATCCTGGAGCCGCACGCGCTGGAGCGGCTGGGCGACTACTTTGAGCGCCCGCTGCGGCCCACGCCGCTGCTCTGACGCCGCTCAGGCGGCCGCGCGCGCCGTCCACGCCAGCGTGGCGGCCGCCAGGTCCTCCAGCGCCGAGCCCACGGCCTTGAACACCGTGCGCTCGCGCGCGCTGCCGCGGCCGGCGCGCTCGCCGCGGCACAACTGCGCCAGCGTGCCCTGCACCGCGTCCGCGCGGAAGCTGCCGGCGGCGATGGCGTCCAGCAGGTCGCCCGCCTTGAGCAGGGCTTCCTCCGTGTCGACGTAGACGCGCGCGCCGCCGCCGAAGCTGGCCGCATCGGCCTCCTTCATCTGCGGCGTGAAACTGCCGATCAGGTCCAGGTGCGAGCCTTCGGCCAGCCAGGCGCCGCGCACCAGCGGCGCGGTGGCCAGCGTGGCGCAGCTCACGATGTCGGCCGCGCGCACGGCCGCCTCGAGGTCGGCCGCCGCCCGCGCCGGCAGGCCGGCGGCGCGCCACTGCGCGGCCAGCGCCTCGGCGCCCCCGGGCCGATGGTTCCACACGGCGATCTCCTCGATGCCCGGCCGCACGCAGCGCATCGCCTCGGGCAGCAGGCGCGCCACCCGGCCCGTACCCAGCACCAGCAGGCGGCGCGCGTCCTGCCGGGCGAGGAAATCCGCGCCCAGCGCCGCGGCGCCCGCGGTGCGGCGCGCGGTGATCTCGTTGCCGTCCAGCAGCGCCAGCGGCACGCCGGTGGCCGCGTCGTACAGCACGTAGGTCGCATGCAGTCCCGGCAGCCCGCGCGCGCCGTTGCCGGGGAAGATGTTGATCGTCTTGATGCCGAGGAAGGCCTCGTTCCAGGCCGGCATGATGAGCACGGTGCCCTGCGCCTCGCCGCCCTGCGCGATGGTGTGGACGTGGCGCGGCGGCACCTGCGCCTCGGCCGCGAAGGCGGCGCGCAGGGCGGGGATCAGGCGGTCGAGGGGCAGGGCGGCGCGGGTGGCCTCGGCGTCGAAGGGCTGCATGGCGCAGCAATGTACGCCGCCCGGGTTGCGCCGCGCCGCCCGATCCCGTAGGCTGGCCTTCGCCAAGCGTTCCAGGAGATACGCCATGCCAAGCCGATCGAACGGCCACTCCGCCGGGGTGGCCGATATCCAGGCAGTGCGCACGCTGGCCCTGTTCGGGGCCGCCGCCACCGGCAAGACCACGCTGGCCGAGGCCCTGCTGCAGCAGGCCGGCGCCATCGGCACCGCCGGCAGCGTGGAGCGCGGCAGCACCGTCAGCGACCACGACCCGCTCGAGCGCCGCATGCAGCATTCGCTGCTCGCCTCGGTGCTGCATCTCACCCACGCCGACACCCGCGTGCACCTGCTCGACACGCCCGGCAGCCCCGACTTCGTCGGGCACAGCCTGCCGGCGCTGGAGGCGGTGGAGTCGGCCGCGGTGGTGCTCAGCGCCACCGCCGGCGTCGACCCGATGGCGCAGCGCTTCATGGCGCAGGCGGCGGCGCGGCGGCGCGTGCGGCTGCTGGTGGTCAACAAGATCGACGCGCCGGGCGCCGACTGCGCCGGCCTGCTGGCGCAGCTGCAGGAGACCTTCGGCCGCGAGTGCCTGCCGCTGAACCTGCCGGCCGAGGGCGGCAGCCAGGTGCGCGACTGCTTCTTCGCCCGAGAGGGCACGAGCGACCTGGGCCCGGTGGACGCCGCGCACCGCGCGCTGGTGGAGCAGGTGGTGGAGGTCGATGCCGGCTTCGTCGAGCGCTACCTGAACGACGGCGACGTCGATCCTTCCGAATTGCATGCCCCGCTGGAGCAGGCGCTGCGCGAGGGCCACCTGATCCCCGTGTGCTTCGTCTCGGCGCGCACCGGCGCCGGCGTCGCGCAGCTGCTGGATGCGATCGTGCGCCTGCTGCCCGACCCGGGCGAGGCGAACCCGCCGGACTTCCTGCTGGGCGAAGGCGAGGCGGCGCAGCCCATCGAGGCGCTGCCGGATCCCGCGCGCCACGTGCTGGCCCACGTGTTCAAGCTCACGCTCGATCCCTTCGTCGGCAAGCTGGGCGTGTTCCGCGTGCACCAGGGCACCATCACGCCGGGCAGCCAGCTCTACGTGGGCGACGGGCGCAAGCCCTTCAAGGTCGGCCACCTGTTCATGCTGCAGGGCAAGAACCACGAGGAGGTGCCGCAGGCGCTGCCCGGCGACATCGTGGCCGTGGCCAAGGTGGACGAGCTGCACTTTGACGCCGTGCTGCACGACGCCGCCGAGGACGCGCACGTGCACCTGGCGCCGCTGGCGCTGCCGGTGCCCGTGCACGGCCTGGCGGTGGAGCCGGTGCGCCACGGCGACGAGCAGCGCATGTGGGAGATGCTCTCGCGCGTGGTGCAGGAAGACCCCTGCCTGCGGCTGGAGCAGGTGGCCGCCACGCACGAGACGGTGCTGTACGGCCTGGGCGAGTTGCACCTGCGCGTGGTGCTGGAGCGGCTGGCCGAGATCCACAAGTTCGAGGTGCGCACGCGGCCGCCGCGCATCGCCTACCGCGAGACCATCACCGCGCCGGCCGAGGGCCACCACCGCCACAAGAAGCAGACCGGTGGCGCCGGCCAGTTCGGCGAGGTGTTCCTGCGCGTGGAGCCGCTGCCGCGCGGCGGCGGCTTCGAGTTCGTGGACCAGGTCAAGGGCGGCGTGATTCCCGGCCAGTTCATGCCCGCCGTGGAGAAGGGCGTGCGCGAGGTGCTGGCGCAGGGCGCCATCGCCGGCTACCCGGTGGTGGACGTGCGGGTGGTCGTCTACGACGGCAAGCACCACAGCGTGGACAGCAAGGAAGTGGCTTTCGTCGCCGCCGGCCGCAAGGCCTTCCTGGCGGCCGTGCGCGAGGCGCGGCCGATCGTGCTGGAGCCGGTGGTGCAACTGGAGATCGCCGCGCCCGAGCCGGCCATCGGCGACATCACGGCCGACCTGTCGGGCCGCCGCGGGCTGGTCAACGGCACCACCGCCGGCGGGGCGGGCACGGCCGTGGTCAAGGGCCTGGCGCCGCTGGCCGAGTTGAGCGGCTACCAGTCGCGCCTGAACGCGCTGACCGGCGGCCAGGGGCGCTACGCCCTGCAGCTGTCGCACTACGAGGCAGTGCCGCCGGCGACGCAGCAGCAGTTGATGGGGCAGTGGCGGGGGGCGGCAGAGGACTGATGCGGCGCCAGCCGGGAGGTTGCCCGGCTGGCGCTACAGCACGGCCTCCAACCCTTTGCGCTCCAGCAGGTGCAACAGCTTCAGCGACGGTCCGCTGGGCTGCTTGTCGCCCTGCTCCCACTTCCTCACGGTCGAGACGCTGGTGTTGAGCACGCCGGCCAGCACCGCCTGGCTGAGCTTGAGTTGGGCGCGCAGCGCCCGGATCTGGGCACTGTCGTAGGGTGGCACGGGCTCGATGCACAGGGCGTCGAATTTACTCATCTTGCGCTTGTCGATGAAGCCCAGGCGATGCAGGTCGCGCGCCGTCTCATGGACGGCTTCGAGGATGGGGCTCTTGGCCCGGGTCTTGACGGTCATGGCAAATCTCCTGCAAGGCGCCGTCTTCGACGGCTTCGTTCAACTGCGCGGCCGTGCGCGCCAGCCATTCGGCGGCGACGGCCTGCAAGGCTTCCAGCTCGGCCTCGGAAATGTTGGCGCGGTCGTTCTTCTCGAAGCCGAACACGAAGAACCATCGATCGCCCCGGTTGGTCGCCACGAGTGTCCTGGCGCCGCTGCTCTTGCCGCGGCCGGGCAAGGCCACCCGCTTCTTGACGACGCCGCCACCCAGGTCCGCATCGACCAGGCCACGGCGCATTTCGCCGACGGCTTTGCACAGCACCGGGTCGGTCAGGTCCGTCTTGCGCATCCAGCGGCTGAAGTGACGGGTCTTGAAGACGCGATGCATGGTTGAATTATGCCACTCAGTGACATAGTTCATGGGCCGCCTTGCATCGGGATCCGGCGCGGCGCCCGTTCAGCCCCGCACCTGCTCCCAGCTCAGCCCGAAGCGCCCGAGGTACTTGCGCAGCCGGTCGGCATCGTTGACCACGCTGCGCTGCAGGCGCGAGGCCTGGAACAGCCGGCGCCCCGCGTCCGACAGGCTGCGGGCGCCGCGGCACACGCGCAGCACGCCCTGCAATTGCAGCCGGTCGAAGAGGTCGAGCGCCGCCTCGGCCTCGGCGCCGAGCAGGGCGGCCAGGTCGATGTCGCCATCGGCGCTGCCGCCAGGCCCGCCGTCCGCATGCTTCCACAGCCAGCGCAGCCGCGCGATCTCGGCCTGCACCAGCGGCTCGGTGATGCGTCCGCCTTCGGCCAGCGTGGCCAGCCGCGTCACGCTGGCCGCCAGGTCGCGGAAGTTGCCGCTCCAGGGTGCCTCGCCGGGGTTCTGCGCGAAGCGCAGGTAGGCCGCGCGCGCCTCGGCGTTGAAGCGCACGGCGCTGCGGTTCTCCTGCGCGTGCAGGGCCAGCAGGTGGTCGATGTTGGGCTCGATGTCCTCCGGCCGCTCGGCCAGGCCGGGCAGGGCGTAGGTCCAGAGGTTGATGCGCGCGAACAGGTCCTCGCGGAAGCGGCCGGCCGCCACCTCGCCGCGCAGGTCGCGGTTGGTGCCGGCGATGAGCTGGAAGTCGCTCTCCACCTCGCGGTCGGCGCCCATCGGGTAGAAGCGCTTTTCCTCGATGGCCTTGAGCAGCATGGCCTGCTCGTCCAGGCCCAGTTCGCCGATCTCGTCGAGGAACAGCACGCCCTCGTGCGCGGTGCGCAGCAGGCCGGCGCGCTCCGCGGCGGCGCCGGTGAAGGCGCCCTTGCGGTGGCCGAACAGGGTGGAGGCCGCGCCGTCGCCGCGCAGCGTGGCGCAGTTCACCTCGACGAAGTCGCCCGCGATCTGGTGGCGCGACTTCTTCAGCTCGAACATGCGCCGCGCCAGGTGCGACTTGCCCGCGCCGGTGGGGCCGGCCAGCAGGATCGGCGCGCGCGAGCGCACCGCCACCCGCTCGATCTCGTCGATCAGCGCGTTGAAGCGCGCATTGCGCGTGGCGATGCCGCGCTTGAGGAAGGCCACCGCGTCGCGCTGCTCGGCCGCGAAGCGCTGCGCGATGGCGTCGTAGCGCGACAGGTCGAGGTCGATCAGCGCCACCTCGCCCGGCTGGCCGGGACGCTGGCGCTTCGGCGGCGAGGTCTGCGCCAGCACGCCGGGCAGGGTGCGCGATTCCGTCAGCAGGAACAGGCAGATCTGCGCCACGTGCGTGCCGGTGGTGATGTGGGCCCAGTACTGCTCGCGCTCCGTGTCGAAGGGGTAGGCGCGCGCCCAGTCGAACAGGCGCGTGTAGACCTCGCCGAAGTCCCACGGGTCGGCGATGGGCAGCGGCACCAGGTTCACCTGCGTCTCAGGCGAGACGGTGGCGATGTCGGCCTTCACGCGCTCGGCCAGCGCGAGGTGGCGCTCGGTGTACAGCAGCTCCAGGCGTGCGACCACCAGTTCCTCGCGCTGCGTGAGCGCGACCGTGGGGCGCCACTTCTCCCAGCGGCCCGTGCCCTGGCCGGAATCGAGCTGCGTGCCGAGGAAGCCGATGACGACGATGGGTTTCATTGGGCTAGAAATTTAGCTTGAATTCTAGTTTTTCGTGAATCGCATAGGCGAGAAGCTGTGCCACTGGAAGAGAATTTCCTTGAATATCAATGGCTTGAGTGAAGCTGCACCGTGGTGGCGCGACATGGCATGCTCCTCGCAATGGAGTGCCCAAGCGCCGCGTGGCGTGAGTCGGGGGAAGGCGCGATGGGCGCCTTCCCCGAACGACCGGAAGGAACGAGAGCCATGAACCAGAACAACTACGACCTGCACGATGTCGAGCACGGTGTGCCCGTGAAGATGTGGACCCGCGGCGTGCCCGTGGAAGACGAGGCAAAGCGCCAGCTCGAGAACGCGGCGCGCCTGCCCATCGTGTTCCGGCACATCGCGGCCATGCCCGACGTGCACTACGGCATCGGCGCCACCGTGGGCTCGGTGATCCCGACCTTCAAGGCCATCATCCCGGCCGCGGTGGGCGTGGACATCGGCTGCGGCATGATGGCCTGCAAGACCACGCTGCATGCCAACGACCTGCCCGACAACCTGGGCCCGCTGCGCGCAGCCATCGAGAAGGCCGTGCCGCACGGCTCGAACCCCCGGCGCCAGGGCCGCGACAAGGGCGCGTGGGAAACCCCGCCCGACGAGACCGATGCCGCCTGGGCGCAGCTCAAGGGCGAGTTCGACGCGATCTGCGAGGACTACCCGCGCCTTGCGAACACCAACAACCACAAGCACCTGGGCACGCTGGGCACGGGCAACCACTTCATCGAGGTCTGCCTCGACGAGGCGGGCGCGGTGTGGTTCATGCTGCACTCCGGCTCGCGCGGTGTGGGCAATGCCATCGGCACCCACTTCATCGAGCTGGCGAAGAAGGATGCCGAGCGCCACCAGCGCAACCTGCCGGACCAGGACCTGGCCTACTTCGAGGAAGGCAGCCGCTACTTCGGCGACTACGTGCGCGCCGTCGGCTGGGCGCAGAAGTTCGCCCGCGCCAACCGCGAGGTGATGATGCAGCGCGTGGTCGCGGCCGCGCGCTTGTGTCTCGCCAAGCCCTTCGAGGCGCACGTGGAGGCGGTGAACTGCCACCACAACTACGTGCAGCGCGAGACGCACTTCGGCGAGGACGTGCTGGTGACCCGCAAGGGCGCGGTGAGCGCCCGCGCGGGCGAGCTGGGCATCATCCCCGGCAGCATGGGCGCGCGCAGCTACATCGTGCGCGGCAAGGGCAACCCCGAGTCGTTCATGAGCTGCAGCCACGGCGCGGGCCGCAAGATGAGCCGCACCAAGGCGAAGAAGCTGTACACCGTGGCCGACCAGGTGGCCGCCACCGAGGGCGTGGAGTGCCGCAAGGACGCCGACGTGATCGACGAGATCCCGATGGCCTACAAGGACATCGACGCCGTGATGGCGGCGCAGCAGGACCTGGTGGAGGTGGTCTACACGCTCAAGCAGGTGGTGTGCGTGAAAGGATAGGGCCGCACGCGCCGCCCCTGCGGGCGATGCCGGCAGCGGCGGAAGGAAGAACGATGAAGAGCAACAAGCAGCGCCGCGCCGAGATCGTGGCCCGCCGTCTGGCGCGGGCCGACCGGCTGCGGGTGCAGATGAAGACCCCGCAGGACGCGCGCGGCTTTGCCGTGCAGCCCGGCTGCGTGCCGGCCGACACCGTCCTGCTGGCACGGCTGAACAACAGCTACGGCCTGCCGTCTTTCTACCTGGACCGGCCCTTCACCTGCCGCGACTGCGGCGCGCAGGCCGTCTGGACGGCGAAGCAGCAGAAGTGGTGGTACGAGGTGGTGCGGGCCCACATCGACAGCAGGGCCGTTCGCTGCCTGCCGTGCCGGCGTGCGCGCCGCACGGCGCTCGCGGCATCGCGCGCGGCGCCCGGCGCGAATCGGCTCGGCGACGAGGTGGCATGGCTGCGCGCCGTGAGCGCGGCGCCGCCGGACGCGCAGACCGAGGCGCGCGTGGAGGCCGCGCTGCGCAGCAAGTGGGACGGCGTGCGCAAGGTCGCCATCGAGGTGCTGGGCCGCTGGCGCCGCCCCGCCGACCTGCCGCGGCTGCGCGAGTGGGCGCACGACGAATCGCTGGGCCGCTGGAGCGCCGTGCGCCGCGCGGCCGCCGAGGCGCTGGCGGCGGCAAGCAACGAGAAGACGACATGACGAAGCGTGAAGACAACGAATTCCTGCGCTCGGCCCACCCGGTCGAGCCCGCCGTGCGGGCGCAGATCCTGGAGGAACTGCGCGCCATCGAGGCACGCCACGACGTGGCGGTGCTGTTCGCCTGCGAGTCCGGCAGCCGCGGCTGGGGCTTCGCCTCGCCCGACAGCGACTACGACGTGCGCTTCATCTACGTGCACCGCCTGCCGTGGTACCTGACGGTGGCGCCCGGCCGCGACGTGATCGAACTGCCGATCTCCGTGCCGAGCGTGGGGGCTCCGCCTCTGGACATCAACGGCTGGGAACTGCGCAAGGCGCTGGGCCTGATGCGCGAGTCCAACCCCACGCTGCTGGAGTGGCTGCGCTCGCCCATCGTCTACCGCGAGGAGGCCGGGACCATGGCGCGCTTCCGCACGCTGGCCGAGGCGGTCTACACGCGCACACGCGCCTGGCACCACTACCGCTCGATGGCGAAGAAGAACTTCCGCGAGCACCTGCAGGGCGAGGCGGTGCGCTTCAAGAAGTACCTGTACGTGCTGCGCCCGCTGCTGGCGGCGCGCTGGATCGCCGCCCGCGACGGCGTGCCGCCGATGCGCTTCGCCGAACTGGCGCAGCAGGTGCTGGACGCGCGCGCCGACGCCGCGCTGATCGCCGAGATCGACGCGCTGCTGGAGGTGAAGATGCGCGCCGGCGAGGCGGCGACCAGCCCGCGCTGGCCGGGCATCCACGCCTTCATCGAGGCCGAGCTGGCGTCGCCGGCCGACGCGCCCCCGCCGGCGCCGTTCCGCGATGGCGCGGGCGCGCTCGACGTCTTCCTGCGCGACACCGTGCTGCGCTTCGGCGCGCCGGCGCAGGAGAAGGAGGAGGGCGCCGCATGATCGAACTCGACGGTTCCGAAGGCGAGGGCGGCGGCCAGATCCTGCGCACGGGCCTGGCGCTGGCGATGCTGGCGCAGCGGCCGCTCGCCATCGAGCGCATCCGCGCCGGCCGGCCCAAGCCCGGCCTGATGCGCCAGCACCTGGCCTGCGTGCAGGCGGCCGCGGCCGTGTGCGGCGCGCGGGTGCAGGGCGCCGAGCTGGGCGCGCAGGCGCTGCGCTTCGAGCCCGGCCCGGTGCGCGCCGGCGCCTACCGCTTCGCCATCGCCGGCGCGGGCAGTTGCCTGCTGGTGCTGCAGACCGTGCTGCCGGCGCTGCTGCTGGCCGATGGGCCGAGCACGCTGCACCTGAGCGGCGGCACCCACAACCCGTGGGCGCCGCCCTTCCACTTCGTCGAGCGCGCCTTCGCGCCGCTGGTGCGGCGCACGGGCGCGGGGCTGGAGCTGACGCTGCGCCGCCACGGCTTCCACCCGGCCGGCGGCGGCGAGGTGCTGGCCACGGTCACGCCGGCGGCCGGCACGCTGCAGCCCTTCGACCTGATGGCGCGCGGCGAGCTGCGCGAGGCCTGGGCCGACTGCCTGGCGCCGGGCCTGCCGCGGCGCATCGCCGCGCGCGAGCTGGCGGTGTTCGGCGAGGCGACCCGCTGGGCGCCGGAGCAGCTGCGCCACGGCGACGCGCGGCAGGACGAGGGGCCGGGCAACGCGCTGATGGCGACGCTGGTCCACGAGCACGCCACCGAGGTGTTCATGGCGCTGGGCGAGAAGTCGCTGCCCTCCGAGCAGGTGGCGCGCCGCCTGCTGGGCGAGATGCGCGCCTTCCAGGCCCGCCCGGCGGCGGCCGTCGGGCCGCACCTGGCCGACCAGCTCGCCCTGCTGCTGGCGCTGGCCGTGTGGCGCAGCGGCCGGCCGGCGCGCTTCAGCTGCAGCCAGGCGACGCCGCACCTGCGCACGCAGTGCGTGGTGATCCCGCGCGTGCTGCCGGTGACGGCGGCCATCGACGAGGCCGGCGCGGTGCCGGTCGTGCGGCTGGCGCCGGCCGGCTGAAAGCCGCGCCCTCAGATCAGGTTGCGCATCGCCTCGGCCGTCTCGCGCAGCACCGGCAGCACGCGCGCGACCGCGCCGTCGCTGCTCTCGCGCCCCATCGGCATGGTGATGTTGAGCGCGCCCACCAGCTCGCCGTGCCGATCGCGCAGCGGCACGGCGATGCCGCGCGAGTTCAGGTCCAGCTGCTGCTCCGACAGCGCCCAGCCCCGGGCGCGGATGCGCGCCAGCTCGCGCGCCAGCTGCTCCTTGCTGGCGATGGTGTGGGAGGTGAAGACCTGCAGCTCGTGCGTCGCCAGCCAGCGCCGGGTCTCCTCCTCGGGCCGCAGGGCCAGCATCAGCATGCCCGAGGCCGTGACCTGCGCCGTCACCCGCGCGCCCAGCACGTAGCCGGTGTTCATGCTGCGGTTGGGTCCGTTGCGGGCGATGTAGACCACCTCGTCGCCGTCCAGCACCGCCAGGTAGGCCGTCTCGTGCGTGCCCGCCGCCACGCGCTGCAGGAAGGGCTGCACGATGCGCGGCAGGCGCGCCGACTCGAGGTACGACTGGCCCAGCCGCAGCACCCGCGGCGTCAGCCAGAACAGCTTGCCGTCGGTCGCCACGTAGCCCATGTGCTGCAGCGTCAGCAGGTAGCGCCGCGCGGCGGTGCGGGTCATGCCGGTGCGCTGGCCGGCCTCGCTGGCGGTCATGCGCGGGTGGGCGTCGTCGAAGGCCTCGATGATGCCCACGCCGCGTTCCAGGCCGGCGATCCAGTCGCGCCGGTCCAGGCCCGGCGGGGCGTCGTCGTCGGAGGGCTTGGCGGAAGGCGCGGGCATGGTGGACAGTGTGCGCAGCGGCCCGCACCCTGCGGTGCCGGTCGGCTCAGGGGAAACCCTCTATGCGATCGATCATCGACCAGAAATGTTCGATTATCGAACGCAGCAATGCGGCCGGCCGATGCGCGCCCGGGCGCCGCTTCCTACAGTGCCTGCACGAACGCGGCAGGGCGCTTTTTCCGACGACTTCACCGCGAAAGGCAATTTCCCATGGCAGACATCCACGGCAACACGGACCTGTACCTGATCCCCGGCGACCCGGTGACCAACGTGCGCCTGCCGCGCATGTTCAACGCCGTGTTCGACCGCTGCGGCATCGCCGCGCGCATGCTGCCGGTGCAGGTGCGCGCCCGCGACTTCGCCGTGTGGCTCAAGGCCAGCTTCCTGGCGCGCAACGTCAAGGGCATGGTGATCGCGCCGCCGCACAAGCCGCTGGCGGTCGACCTGCTGGACGGCTGCGGCCTGTTCGCGCGCATCGCCGGCTCGGTCAACGTGGTGCGCCGCACCCACACCGGCGACCTGGAGGGCGACCTGTTCGACGGCGAGGGCATCGTCGGCGCGCTCGACCGCTTCGGCATCCCCTTCCGCGGCAGGCGCGTGCTGATCCTGGGCGCCGGCGTGAGCGCGGCGGCCATCGGCGTCTCGCTGGCCGAGGGCGGCGGCGACGACGGCGCCGGCCACATCGCCTTCTACGACCCGGCGCCGGGCAAGTCGGCCGGCGTGGCGGCGCGCATCGACGACGCCTTCGACGCCCGCGTGGTGGCGGTGCCCAGCGCCGACCCGGCGGGCTACGACCTGGTCATCAACGGCACCTCGGTCGGCCTCTCTGAAGGCGATCCGCTGCCCTGCGACGTGGCGCGCATGGAGCCGCACGCGGCCCTGTTCGACATCCTGCTGCGCAACCAGCCCACGCCGCTGGTGCGTGCGGCCCGCGCGCGCGGCCTGCATGCGCAGCCCGGCTTCGAGATGCTGGTGCAGCAGATGGCGCACTACTTCGACTACTTCGCGCTGCCGCAGGCGGGCGCCCTGGTGCGCCAGGACGCCGACTTCCTGCGCGAGCTGATCTACCCGCCGGCGCTGGCCGGCGAAATCCGCAACCCCTGGCGCTACCCGGACGCGGGACCGCGCTGAAACCGGTGGCGGCGGCCCATGCCTTCGAAGGCCCGCCACCTCACCATCCACCCGGAGACAACATGAGCAGCACCGTCACGGCCCACGAGCCGCAGGGCAGGCACCAGTCGAAGAAGGCCGCGGCCAGCGGCTGGATCGGCTCGGCCCTCGAGTACTACGACTTCTTCATCTACGCCACCGCCGCCGCGCTGGTGTTCCCGCAGATCTTCTTCCCCAAGGGCGACCCGGCCATCGCCATCATCGCCTCGCTGGCCACCTACGGCGTGGGCTACGTGGCGCGGCCCATCGGCGCTTTCGTGCTGGGCCACCTGGGCGACACGCACGGGCGCAAGCAGGTGCTGGTGTGGTGCATGTTCCTGATGGGCTTCTCGACCATCGCGGTGGGCCTGCTGCCCACCTACGAGCAGGTCGGCCTGCTGGCGCCCACGCTGCTGGTGCTGATGCGGCTGATCCAGGGCTTTGCGGTGGCCGGCGAGATCTCGGGCGCCAGCTCGATGATCCTGGAGCACGCGCCCTTCGGCCGGCGCGGCTTCTTCGCCAGCTTCACGCTGCAGGGCGTGCAGGCGGGGCAGATCCTGGCCGCCGCCGTGTTCCTGCCCCTGGCGCACTACATGCCCACCGAGCAGTTCAACAGCTGGGGCTGGCGCATCCCCTTCATCCTGAGCTTCGTGGTCATCGTCGCCGGCTGGATCATCCGCCGCGAGGTGGCCGAGACGCCGGCCTTCACCGACAAGTCGGCGCTCAAGGAGCGCGCCCGCTCGCCCATCGTCGACGCCTTCAAGTACAGCACGCCCGACATGCTGCGCGTGGTGTGCATGGCGCTGATGAACGTGATCCCGGTGGTCGCCACCATCTTCGGCGCGGCCTACGCGGTGCAGCCGGCCTACGGCATCGGCTTCGAGAAGGACGTGTACCTGTGGATCCCCGTGCTGGGCAACATCCTGGCGGTGCTGGTGATCCCCTACGTGGGCAACCTGTCCGACCGCATCGGCCGCCGTCCGCCGATCATCGTCGGCTCGCTGCTGGCCGGGCTGCTGGCCTTCGGCTACCTCTACGCCATCAGCATCAAGAACGTGCCGCTGGCCATCTGCATGTCGCTCTTGATGTGGGGCATCGTCTACCAGGGCTACAACGCGGTGTTCCCCAGCTTCTACCCGGAGCTGTTCCCGACCCGCACCCGCGTGTCGGCCATGGCGATCTCGCAGAACCTCGGCACCGCCATCACGGCCATGCTGCCGGCGCTGTTCACGGCCGTCGCCCCGCCCGGTGCGTCGAACATCTGGCTCACGGTCGGCGCCATCGCCTTCGGCATCACGGTGATCGCCGCGCTGGCGGCGCTCAGCGCCCGCGAGACCTACCGCGTGCACATGAACGACCTGGGCAGGCCCGACGCGCAGCCGGTCGACAAGGCCGAGTACGACCGCCTGCGCGCCGCGTCGATGGCCGCCGCGCAGCCGGCCTGAGCCCGCCTTCGAGACCGGCGCCGCCATGTCCATCGACCTCGCCCGCTTCGGCTTCAACACCGTCACCATGGGCGGTGCGCTGGGCCACAAGCTCGACTGCATGAAGGCCGCGGGCTTCTCCGGCGTGGAGTTGTGGGCGCGCGACCTGGTCGCGCACCCCGGCGGCGTGGAGGAGGCGGCGCGCATCGTGAAGGCCAGCGGCCTGAAGGTCACCGACTTCCAGCCGCTGCGCGACTTCGAGTGCGCGCCCGACGCCATGCGCCCGCACCGCCTGGAGATGGCGCGCGAGCAGCTGCGCCAGATGGCGCTGGTGGGCGCCGACCTGCTGCTGGTGTGCTCCACCACCAGCCCGCTGGCCATCGACGACCCGGAGCGCGCCGCGGAAGACCTGCGCACGCTCGCCACGCTGGCCACGCCGCTGGGCATCCGCATCTGCTACGAGGCCCTGTCCTGGGGCCGGCATGTCAACCGCTGGCACCAGGCCTGGGACATCGTGCGCCGCTGCAACCGCAGCAACGTCGGCCTGAACCTCGACAGCTTCCACATGTCGGTGCACGGCGACGACACGCCCGAGACGCTGGCGCGGCTGGCCGAGGTGCCGGTGGAGAAGATCTTCCTGGTGCAACTGGCCGACTATTTCTTCGAGTACAGCGACCGCCAGGCCGACATGATCGAGCTGGCGCGGCACCAGCGCCTGTTCCCCGGCGAGGGCCTGCACGACGTGCGCGACCTGGTGCAGCTGCTGGAAGACCGCGGCTACCGCGGCCACTACACCTTCGAGGTGTTCAACGACGACTACGTCAACTCCGACCCGATGGTGGTCGCGCAGCGCGGCATGAAGGCCGCGCGCCGGCTCAGCGAGAGCCACGTCGCGCGCTCCTGAGTCCTCACACGCAATGCTTCCCATGATCTCCGGCAAGACCACCCTCATCGCGCACCTCGGCTACCCCACCGGGACCTTCAAGGCGCCCATGATCTACAACCCCTGGTTCGAGCAGCAGGGCATCGACGCGGTCGTGGTGCCGATGGGCGTCAAGGCCGAGGACTACGCCGCGGCGCTGCCGCAGATCATGCGCTTCACCAACCTGCGCGGCGCGCTGGTGACCATGCCGCACAAGATATCCACGCTGCGGCTGGTCGACGAGGCCACGCCGACGGCGCAGATCGCCGGCGCCTGCAACGCCATCCTCAAGCGGCCCGACGGCACGCTGCTGGGCGACATGTTCGACGGCGCCGGCTTCGTGCGCGGCGTCGAGCGCAAGGGCCGCAGCTTCCGCGGCGCGCGCGTGCTGGTGTCCGGCTCGGGCGGCGTGGGCTCGGCCATCGCCGCCTCCATCGCGGCCGCCGGCGCCGCCGAGCTGATGCTGTTCGACGCGCATGCCGGCGCGGCCGAGGCGCTGGCCGGCCGCCTGCGCGAGCACCATCCGCAACTGAAGGTGGACACTGGCGCCAACGACCCGGCCGGCTTCGACATCGTCGTCAACGCCACGCCGCTGGGCATGAAGGAGGGCGACCCGCTGCCCTTCGACATCGGCCGCATCGACCCGAAGACCTTCGTCGGCGAGGTGGTGATGAAGGCCGAGTACACGCCGCTGCTGCAGGCGGCGCGCGCGAAGGGCTGCGAAGTGCAGGTGGGCACCGACATGCTGTTCGAGCAGATCCCGGCCTACCTGGAGTTCTTCGGCTTCGGCACGACGACCGCGGAGGCGCTGCGCGCCGTCGCGAAGCTGCAGTACTGATTCGACGGGTGCACGCGCAGGCGGGCGCCCCGGCTGGTTCCACAACGAAGAAGGAGACAACGCCATGAGAAGACGCACGCTATCCGCAGTCATCGCCGCCGCGGCGCTGGCCGCCGCCGGCCTGGCCGGCGCCCAGGTGAAGGAGCGCACGATCAAGTTCGCCTTCCAGAACCAGACCGGCCACCCGCAGGCCCAGGGTGCGCAGAAGTTCGCCGACCTGGTGGCGCAGAAGTCCGGCGGCAGGATGAGCGTGAAGCTCTTCCCCGGCGGCACGCTGGGCGGCGACCTGCAGACCGTCTCGGCCCTGCAGGGCGGCACGGTGGAGATGACGGTGCTCAACGCCGGCATCCTGGCGGCGCAGGTCAAGGAGTTCGCCGTCTACGACTTCCCCTTCCTCTTCGCCAACGCGCAGGAGGCCGACGCCGTGACCGACGGCGCCTTCGGCCGCAAGCTGCTGGGCATGCTCGACGCCCGCCAGCTGCACGGCCTGGGCTACTGGGACCTGGGCTTCCGCAACCTCACCAACGGCCGCCGGCCGATCGCCCGGGCCGAGGACATCGCGGGCCTGAAGATCCGCGTGATCCAGTCGCCGATCTACATCGACCTGTTCGCCGCGCTCGGCGCCAACGCCACGCCGATGCCCTTCCCCGAGCTGTTCCCGGCGCTGGAGCAGCGCGTGGTGGACGGCCAGGAGAACCCCAACACGGTGATCCTCTCGTCGCGCTTCGCGGAGGTGCAGAAGTACCTGACCGAGACGCGCCACATCTACAACCCGCAGGCGCTGGTCGTCAGCAAGCGCTTCTGGGATTCGCTCTCGGCCGAGGAGAAGAAGATCGTCGAGGCGGCCGCGGCCGAGGCGACGGTGTTCCAGCGGCAGGTCTCGCGCGGCGCGGCCGACAGCGCGCTGGCCGCGCTGAAGCAGGCCGGCATGACGGTCACCGAGCTGCCGCCGGCCGAGGTGGCGAAGCTGCGCGAGAAGGTCAGGCCGGTGATCGACAAGTACACCGCCAGCGTGGGCGAGGCCACCGTCAAGGAACTGATGGCCGAGATCGCCAAGGTGCGCAAGTAGGCAGCCCCCTCCACCTGCCGGAGGATGGCCGCGCCCGCCGGCCCGCCGAACAATGGCCCGCCATGCCGGCTGCCGCCCCCCTCTCCATCCGCGACGACGCCAGCCTCGTGCCCTCCGGCGCGGCGCTGGCGCGCGTGGCCGTGCTGGCCCCGCTGGCCGCGCCGCGGCTCGATGCGCTGGCCGCCCGCTGCCGGTGGCAGCGGCTGGCGCCCTGGGAGCCGCTGGATCTGCGCGAGGCGGGCGCCGACGCCGCGCACCTGCTGGTGGCCGGCCGCATGCGCCTGAGCCTGCGCACGGCCGAGGGCGTGCAGGTCGACCTGCAGGAGATCGGCGGCGGCGACCTGTTCGGCGAGTGGGCCGACGCGGCTGGCGCACCGGCCCGGCCCGCCGAGGGCGTGGCCCTGTCCCGCTGCCTGGTGGCGACGCTGGACGGCGCCTGCTTCCGCGCGCTGCTGGAGGAGGAGCCGCGGGTCGCGCTGCGCTGCGCCGGCTCGCTGGCGGCGCAGTTGCGGCAGTTGTCCGAGCAGGTGCTCTCGCTGCACGCCGCCCGCTGAGGCGCCGTTCAGTGCCCGACCAGCGCCAGGTAGTCGGTGCGGGTGGCGCGCGACACCGAATCGAGCACCTGCACGTACGGCGTCTGGTGGCGCACCAGCAGCCGGGCCGAGGCCACCGCCTTCGAGCGGCAGAACCAGTGGCAGGTGTGCTGCATGAGCAGCAGCTCGGCGCTCATCATGTAGGCCTGCGCCTTCGGGTCGAGTTGCGCGGCGTTGGCGGCCACCGCCTCGATGCCGCGCGCATGGACGGCGAAGACGCGCCGCACGTCGAACAGCCGCCGCGCCGGCAGCAGCGGCTGAGCGAAGGGCAGCCACAGCGGCAGCCGGCTCACCTGGGCCAGCGGCGCCTCCATGCGCTGCACGTCGGCGGCGAAGCGCGCGAACTGCTGCGCCAGCGACTGCTCCACGCCGCTGAGGATGCCGCGGATCTGGCGGCGGCGCTCGGGGTCGTTCTCGCCCAGCCAGCGCAGGTAGCCGTCGAGCAGCTGCTCCATCTGCCGCTCGATCTGGTAGGTGCCGAGGTAGCGGCCGAGCAGGGCGATGCGGCGCTGCTGCTCGCGTTGCTTGAGCACGTACAGGCCGGCGGCGAGGACGATCAGGACGAGGAGGATTTCCATGGCGGGCCGCGCGCCGGCACGGCGGCGGTGAGGGGACGGGGAGGGCGGGAAGAAAGGCGAGGAACGCAGTGTAGGCAACGCGCCGGGCGGGGCCGGCGGCGCGCTTCAGCGCTCTTCGCCGGCCGCTGCGGCAGGCGGCAGGGCGATGCCCGTTCCGTAGTGCTGCGCCTTGTCGGAGTACATGGCGCGGTCGGCCCGCAGCAGCGCGGCCTCCAGGCTCTCGCCGGGGCTGCACAGCGCGGCGCCGATGGCGAAGCTCAGCGCGTGGCCGCTGGTGCCGGCGTAGAACTGGTTGTTCACCTCCACCAGCGAGGCCAGGCGGTCGCGCACCGCCTGCACCGCGCGCTCGTCGCCGCCGGGCAGCAGGATGGCGAACTCGTCGCCGCCGATGCGCGCCACGCTGGCCGGCGCGTCCACGCACTTGCCCAGCACCTCGCCGGCGCGGCGCAGCAGCGCGTCGCCGGCGGCGTGGCTGACCTCGTCGTTGACGCGCTTGAGGCCGTTCATGTCGATCGCCATCACCGCCACCGGCCACGGCCCCTTGCGCGCCAGGCGCTTGATCTCCTCGGTGTACCAGGTGCGGTTGCGCAGCTGCGTGAGCACGTCGTGCGTGCCCAGGTATTCCAGGTACGCCTCGGCCCGCTTGCGCGCCGTGATGTCCACCAGCGAGACGAGCACCAGGTCCCAGCGCTGCATGTGCTCGGGCAGCACCGCGAGCTGCATGTGGATGTGGATCGCCTCGCCCGAGAGCGAGTGGTTCACCACCTCGCGCTGCTGCGTGGTGCGGCCGTCCCACAGGTCGCGCAACTGCTCGGCGAAGGAGTCATGCATCTCGCCCTGGAAGATGTCGGGCAGGCGGCGCAGCAGCTCGTCCTTGGAGGAGGCGCCGAACATGCGCAGCGTCTCCTCGTTCACGTCGAGCACGCGGATCTCCTGCATGCAGCGGCTGATGAACTCGGGGTGCACCTTCAGGAAGGTGCCGAAGTCGCGGATGCCCTGCACGCGCACTTCTTCCAGCAGCCGGCGGATGCCGCTGAAGTCCTCCACCCACAGCGACACCGGCGAGCGCTCGAACAGGCCGCGCGCATAGCGCTCGCTGCGCGCCAGCGCGGCAGCGGTGCGCGACTGCTCGGTGACGTCGTCCAGCGAGACCAGCACACGCCCCCACGTCTGCTCGTGGCCGGGCAGCACGCGCACCCGCACGTCGACCTCCAGGCGGCGGCCGTCCAGCGTGTAGTTGACGGTGCGGTCCTCGAAGTGCAGCGCGCCGCCCCACAACTGCTCCAGCTCGTGCAGCATGTGCTCGCCGGCGTCGTCGCGGAACACGTCGCCCATGCGGTCCACCAGCTCGTCGAGGCTGGCGGCGCCGAAGAGCTGCAGCGTGGCCTGGTTGACCTTGATCACCTTCAGCGCCGCGGTGCAGGCCGTCAGCCGCGACGGGTCCTGCGCCAGGTAGGCGCGCAGGTCCTGCACGCCCTGCGCGCGCCAGCCGTCGAACAGGCGCTTCAGGCCGCCGAAGTCCTCCAGCCAGAGCGAGACCGGGGCGAGATCGAACATCGACTGGTCGTCGTTGGGGGCAAGCATCGGCGGGGTCGGAGCGGGCATGGGAAAGGGGGGCGCGGGCCTTGTGATGCTATCAGCGGGGCCCGCCGGCGCAGGCGAGTACTTTTCTCTCATCGGCCGCGCGTGCCACTTGCCGGCACAATCCGGAGCCATCCGCCACGGCGCCGGCCGTTGGTCCTCCTGCCTCTTTTTTCAAGCATGACCGCGCCCCTGCGCCGCTGGCTCGCGCGCCGCCTTCTGCCCGTCTGCACGCTGCTGGCCGCGTGCGCCTGCGCCTCGGCCGCCGCCGACGGCGCGTGGCACCTGCGCGTGGTCGGCGGCACCGGCCGCTACGCGCAGCACGAGGCCCGCTTCTGGACCGAGGAGCTGCCCCGCCTGAGCCAGGGGCGCTTCCGCGCCAGCCTGATGCCCTTCGACCGTGCCGGCGTGCCGGGCCAGAAGATGCTGGACCTGATCTCGGTGGGCGTGGTGCCGCTGGGCACCGTGACGCTCGCCCACGTGGCCGGCGAGTGGCCCGAGCTGGCCATCCCCGACATGGCGGGCCTGAGCGGCGACCTGGCCTCGCTGCGCCGCATGGTGCAGGCCTTCCGGCCGGCGACGGAACGCCTGCTGCGCGAGCGCTTCAACGCGCGCCTGCTGGCGGTGTACGTCTATCCGGCGCAGGTTTTCTTCTGCCGGCAGCCGATGCAGGCGCTGGCCGGGGTCAAGGGCCGGCGCGTGCGCGTGTCGGGCTACTCGCAGGCCGACTTCGTGCGCGCGCTGGGCGCCGAGCCGGTGTTCACCGAGTTCAACGCGATGATGGGCATGATGGAATCCGATGGCATCGACTGCGCCATCACAGGCGCGATGGCGGGCAATTCCGTGGGCCTGCACCGCGTCACCGGCACGCTGTTCACCCAGCCGGTCAACTGGGGCCTGACCCTGTTCGCCGTCAACGAGGACGCGTGGGCCGCCTTCCCGCCCGAGCTGCAGGCGCTGCTGCTGGAGCACATGCCGCGGCTGGAGGCCCGCAACTGGGCCGAGTCGGACAGCGACGCGCTGGCCGGCGTGGCCTGCAATATCGGCGCCAGCACCTGCGAGCCGGCGCGCCGCGGCCGCATGCAGGCCCAGGCACCCGGCGTGGCCGACGAGCGCCTGCGCCGCGACATCCTCGCCAACGCGGTGCTGCCGGGCTGGATGCGCCGCTGCGGCAACGCCTGCGCCGAGCTGTGGAACCAGACGCTGGCGCCCCTCGTCGGCCTGCGCGCGGGAGGCCGGCCATGAACCGGCGCGGCCAGTTCTACGCCGCGGCCGCCATCTTCGGCGCCGTGCTGCTCTTCGTGCTGGCCGTGGCGGCGGCCACGCGCTTCTTCGTGCTGCAGTCCAGGCAGGCCGCCGAGCAGGCCGCCGAGAGCCAGTTGGTACGCTTCACCCAGGGCGCGTCGGCGGCGCTCAACCAGATCCTGCTGGACATCGACCTGCGGCTGGCCGAGGCCGGCGCCGCCCTGCGCCAGGGCCCGGGCGTGCCGGCGCAGGCGGACGCCCTGCTGCGCGGCGTGACGCGCAGCGACCTGCTGGTGCAGTACGCCGCCCTGGTCTCGCCCGAGGGCCGCGTGCTCGCCGCCTCGGGCCGCAGCGGCGCCGAGCAGGCGCTGCAGCTGCCCGACGGCTTCCTGGCGCGCGCGCTGGCGCAGCCGGTGGCGGGGCTGGTGGTGAGCGCGCCGGTGATCAGCCCCGTGACCTCGCAGCAGGTGCTGTACCTCGGGCGGCCGCTGCGCCTGGGCGAGCAGGGCCGCGCCGTCGCCGTGGCCGAGGTGCAGGCCGCCTCGCTCCTGCGCATCATCAACCAGGGCGTGGATATCCGCGGGCTCGAGACCACGCTGGAGCGCGACAACGGCACGCTGCTGGCCAGCGCGCCGCCGGGCATGCGGACCGCCCGCGCGATCGGGCAGCCGCTGAAGCCCGACGGCGCCGGCGGGCTGCTGCAGCGATTGCCGGCCCGGCTGTCGGGCGTGCCGGCCATCGTGGCGGCGCGCGCCACGCTGCAGGACGGCCTGGTGGTGGCCGGCAGCCTGCCGATGGAGGTGGTGCTGACCGACTGGGCGCGGCAGCGCCGCCTGGCGCGCGGCGCCGCGGCCACCTTCATCCTGACGATCCTGGGCGTGGGCTGGCTCTCGTGGCGGCACTGGCGCGGGCAGTGGCGCCAGCGCGAGCACCTGCGCCACTCCAAGGCCATGCTCGACCAGGCGCTGGAATCCATGTCCGACGGCTTCGTGCTGCTGGACGCGCAGGGCCGCGTGCTCAACTGGAACCGCCGCTTCGTCGAGCTGTTCCCGCGGGCCGAGCCGGCCATCGCCTCCGGCGCGCCCTTCGCCCCCATCGAGCAGGAACTGGCCCTGCAGGCCGCCGCCGAAGAGGCGCCGCAGCCGCTGGTGCCCGGTGAGCAGGAACTGCACCTGCCCGACGGCCGCGTGCTGGTGATCGTGCGCAGCAGCACGCCCGCCGGCGGCCTGGTGTGCGTGTACCGCGACACCACCGAGAAGCGCCTGCAGATGGCCGACATCATCGAGAGCCGCGCCCAGCTGCAGGCCACGCTGGACGCGCTGCCCGACGCCCTGCTCGAACTCGACCTGGACGGCCTGTGCCTGCGCTTCCACGCCGCGCGCAGCACCTCGCTGGAGCTCGACGCGCCGGTGGGCCGCACTGTGGCCGAGCTGCTGCCCGGCGAGCCCGGCGCGCAGATCATGGCGGCGGTGCGCGACGCCTACCTCGGCGGCGTGTCGACCGGCCGGCAGTTCGAGCACCGCGCGCTGCAGGGCACCGCCTGGTTCGAGGTGTCGGCCTCGCGCAAGAGCGCCGGCGAGGGCCGCGAGGCGCGCTTCATCGTCATCCTGCGCGACATCACCGAGCGCATGGCCGCCGCGCGGCAGATCGAGCACCTGGCCTTCTACGACAACCTCACCGGCCTGCCCAACCGCCGCCTGCTGCTGCACCGCCTGCAGTCGGCGCTGGACGGCAACCAGCGCCACCAGCGCCTGGGCGCGCTGCTGTTCCTGGACCTGGACAACTTCAAGACCCTCAACGACGCGCAGGGGCGCTCGGTGGGCGACCTGCTGCTCAAGCACACCGCCGAGCGCCTGACCCAGCTGCTGGGCGAGGGCGACACCGTGGCGCGCCTGGGCGGCGACGAGTTCATCGTGATGCTCGGCGCCGTCGGCACGCGGCCGGAGGCCGCCGCGCTGCAGGTGCAGGCCTTCGGCGACGCCGTGCTGGCCGAGCTGGGCCGGCCGGTGCAACTGCCCGGCCTGCTCTACCACGGCACCGCCAGCATCGGCGCCGCGCTCTTCGGCGCGTATGCCGTCTCGCTGGAAGACCTGCTCAAGCAGGCCGACATCGCGATGGTGCACGCCAAGAAGGCCGGCGGCGGCGTGCTGCGCTTCTTCGAGCCCGACATGCAGGCCAGCGTGGCCGCCCGCGCCGCGCTGGAAAGCGAGCTGCACGCGGCGCTGAAGTCGCGCCGGCAGTTCACGCTGCACTACCAGCGCCAAGTGACGGCCGAGGGCCAGATCATCGGCGCCGAGGTGCTGATCCGCTGGAACCACCCGGAGCGCGGCCAGCTGCTGCCGGCCGCCTTCATCGACGTGGCCGAGGAGACCGGCCTGATCGTGCCCATCGGCCTGTGGGCGCTGGAGCAGGCCTGCCGCCAGCTCGACGAGTGGAGCCACCACCCGCGCCGCCGGCACCTGACGCTGGCCGTCAACGTCAGCGCGCGCCAGTTCCGCCGCGACGACTTCGCCGAGCAGGTGCGCGAGGTGCTGATCCGCACCGGCGCCGACCCCTCGCGCCTGAAGCTGGAGCTGACCGAGAGCCTGCTGCACGAGCAGCTGGCCGAGACCGTGGCGAAGATGAAGTCGTTGGCCGCCATCGGCATCCGCTTCGCGATGGATGATTTCGGCATCGGCTACTCGTCGCTGTCGTACATGGCGCAACTGCCGCTGGCGCAGATCAAGATCGACAAGTTCTTCGTCGGCGGCATCGGCAACAACGCCAAGATCGAGCTGATCGTGCAGACCTTGATCGGCATGGCCGCCAATCTCGATTTGGAGATCGTCGCCGAGGGCGTGGAAACGCGCGAGCAGCTCGACTTCCTGGTGCGCCACGGCTGCCGCATGTACCAGGGCTTCTTCTTCGGCCGGCCGCTGACCTTCGAGGAGTTGGAGGGGCAGTTGGATGTGGAGTTGGCGCCGGATTTGGGGTGAGAGGTGGTGCGGAGCGTGTCGCTAACTCTGGCAGCGACAGCTTCAGACGGCGGATTCAACCGGTCGATGCAACACACTAACCACCGCGTAGGCGGAAGGAGTGTTGCAGATGAAGCAGCGGCCAAGAATCTACTATTCCGACAGCCAGAAGGCGCAGATGTGGAAGCGCTGGAAAGAAGGCTGGACGCTGCATGAGATCGGCAAGCGGTGCGATAAAGTGCCCGAATCGTCTAGCTTGCATAGCTCAGATGGTCGGAAGGCGAGGCAACGTGCGCTGGCCCAGCGTGCAACTTTGCACGGAGGCGTTCGTCCTGTATGAACATCCACCCGCTATTGCCGTCAGCCAGCACTCATGCGGGCAGCAGACGGATCAGTGAAGCAATGTCAAGGGGACTCGCGCCGATGTTATGCAGTGCGACTGCGACTG
>NZ_JQKD01000052.1 GCF_000745855.1 Xenophilus azovorans DSM 13620 | reverse complement strand
CTCACGCACTTCGTCGACGACGGCGACGTGCCGATCTCGAACAACTGGGTGGAGAACCACATCAGGCCCATCGCCCTCGGAAGGTCGAACTGGTTGTTCGCCGGCAGCCTGCGCGCGGGCAAGCGCGCAGCAGCGATCATGAGCCTGCTGCACTCGGCGCGCATCAACGGGCACGAGCCCTATGCGTACCTCAAGGACGTGCTGGAACGACTGCCGGCCCACCCGGCCAGCCGCATCGACGAACTGCTGCCGCACCGCTGGTCGCCTTCCGCTTGAGGGCTGTCACCGGCGACGCACTGGCGGTCAAGGTGACTTCGCCGGACGCATACATCTCCGGTAACCGGATCACGCCATTCGTTTGGCTTCTTCAAAGCTGGCTTGCCTCTTGGCCGCGCCGAGCCTGCACTTGCGCGATCGGGCATGGGTGATCGCCTGAAGAACTGAATTGTTCAGGGCGGACTAACTAGTGCTTTTGGACGAATCCGCCCTTGGCAAGTGACGTGGATGCCTCAAGTTCTTTAATAAAGTTAGCTTGAATTTTTTTCAGAGATTCATCAGCTCTCGTTGAATAGCCCGTCTCGAGAGCATTGGCAACATGTTTTGCAACATCAGCCAGGATTTTTCCCCAAGCCACCTCTTCAGGCACTCTGGTTGTCTCTCGATACATGCCTACTTTTATTGAACAGTGCAATCCCCTTTCCGCAATCCAGACGCGAAGCATCTCAACAGCGTCTTTGTCTCGTAGGGCAGCCTCGGGGATCGGGCGTTGATTTAGATTAGTTTCGTCGCTCATGGGGAGTCAACTCCTTTGCTTGGCCACTTCCGGGGGGCGATCTCATTGCGGTGATTGTCCAAATTATTGACCCCGCCCCGGGCATTGATGGCATTTTGCTCCGCTCGGCGCCGCGCGTCTCTGTCTCCCTTTGGATAGGTATCCACAATCTCGGCTCCATTGCGATCACGACCGTCGGACTTGTCACGCTTCCGTTGATCCATGTCGTCAGTCGAACCTATGTAGTCCTTGCCCGAACTCGTCTTGTCTCCTTTCACGCAATAGATGCACCCCTCGTCGTCTTCTGTCTCCCCCTCCGAAAACATCCGATCCTTGATCCGATCGGCCGCGCTGATGCATTGCTTTATTCCATCCTGCAAACCACCCTTGCAAGCCGGATCGGCCCAGCACGCGATGGTGGCCGCACCGCCCAGGCATAGCAGCGGGTTGGCCGCGCAGACCGCTCGAAGAGCCTCTGCGGGATTCAGCCCTTCGGGATCCGTGTAGCGCAGCGGATTGGCTGCGGCGTACCCATACAGGTTCAGCCCCCGTCCTCCCTGATCGGATCGCGGTTGAGCCACCTGCCGCGCGAGGCGTCGTAGCCGCGCCAGACCGCCAGGTCCAGCCCGCTGGCCTCATGCTTCCACAGCCCCGCAAACCCCATCTGCGAGTCCAGATCGCCTTCGGTGCGGCTGCGCTGCCCGAAGGGCTCGTAGTCGTAGCGCGCCCGGACGTTGCCCTGCGCGTCGATGAGTTGGCGCACGCTGCCCAGCGCATCCTGCGCGTAGTACAGCGCCTGCCCCTGCGGCTCGGTGCGCAGGTCAAGCACCCCTTGCTCGAAGTAGCGCCTCGTGACCGGCGAGCCCGCCAGCGTGTTGTCGCGCTCCACGCAGCGCACGGTGCCGCACCACACATACGCCCTGTCGGCCACGACGGCGCCGCCCATGCGCTCGACGATGCGATGGACACCCTACTGGGAGCGGCGACCCGGAGCATGAGTCCAACGCTTCTCTTTTCCGCTCACTGCTTCTCAGCAAGAGCAATCAGAAGTTCAGCAAGCGCAAGAGCATCATGCTCTGCAAGTTCAACGGGGTCATTGAATTCATTGCGGGTCTTGATGCAGATTGCCCCACCTGGATCAACCCAGACGTTGATTTCGCCATTGGCAAATTCATACACATGCGGAGTTCGTTCGTTCATGTCAGCACAGCCTCATGATCGAAGTGGAAAATGTGAGTCATTGCAGGCCATTGGGTCACGAATCTTGTTACCAGTTTGGTCGTACCCATGGACATGCGGACTTCTTTTTCGGAAGCAGAAATGCAACGATCAGCATGACAACTCCGACAAGGACAACCAAGTACTTTCCTCCGATATGAAGCAAAGGACTCAGCAGCCAATAAACAAGGTCAGGGCTCGCTATCAGAGACACTCTCAATCCAAATAATTTCTCCTGGATGGTGCTCTCGGATCGTCTGCACAGCATCTTGAATCACAGCCTGCCCCTCCCCCTGCAACGCATAGTTGAAGCGGGAAAGACCTCGGAATTCAGAATGAGAGTCGTGAATTTCACAAATCGCATCGGCGCCGCACCAGACATTGTCACCGGTCTTGGCTGCTGCCTGTATGGCCCTTACCAGGCCATTGCTTGTAATTGCAAGAAACACCATGAGAAACACCTCGTTGTCTTAATAGAAAAATACCTTGGCACCTACTTCGGGATTCCGGGGTCGCCTGGGGCAGGTGCTCTTCCAGGACCTCGGTCTTGGTGAGTTGGAGCACTGCCGTCGGTTGGGCGTGTCCAGTCGTGGGAATGAGGTGAACCCAATCCATCATGACTGTGATCCCAATCCGTATCTGTTTCTGGATAACCGTCGGGGCCGTATCGGCGTGTTTGCTTCCTATTGCCCTTCTTGTTGAAGCAGTCAACTTCACATCCGGGGTCTCCTTGTATCGGATTGCTGCTACCAGTGGAGAACAACCAGTCTTTCAGCCGATCGGCCGCGGAGTTGCAAGCGTTCCCGATCGCCTCCGCCCAAGGCAGGCGCAACGGCTTGGGCGGAATGATGTTGCCTGTATCCGGATCACGCAGCCCCGATGGCGATGATGAACCACTACCAGGAGGAACAGGCCAAGGCACCGGCCCCCAGGGTGAAGGCATCGGCACGGCCTGTAGGCCATCCGGATCAACATAGTTGATTGGATTTCCTTCTACATACCCATACAGGTTCAGCCCCCCATCCTCCCCGATCGGATCGCGGTTGAGCCACCTGCCGCGCGAAGCGTCATAGCCGCGCCAGACCGCCAGGTCCAATCCGCTGGCGTCATGCCGCCACAGCCCCGCGAAGCCCAGTTGCGACGCCAGATCGCCCTCGGTGCGACTGCGCTGGCCGAAGGGCTCGTAGTCGTAGCGCGCCCGCACGTTGCCCTGCGCGTCGATGAGCTGGCGCACGCTGCCCAGGGCGTCCTGCGCGTAGTACAGGGGCTCGGAGCCCGTGCGCAGGTCCAGCACGCCCTGCTCGAAGTAGCGCCGCGCGACCGGCGAGCCCGCCAGCGTGTTGTCGCGCTCCACGCAGCGCACGGTGCCGCACCACACATACGCCCTGTCGGCCACGACGGCGCCGCCCATTCGCTCGACGATGCGCACGACACGCCCCTGCCCGTCGTAGGTGAAGGAGGACTGCACGGCGCCGTTGTCGTGTTCGACGAGGCGGTGGGCGCCGTCCCACTGGAAGGTGGAGGCGCCGAGCTTCAATGGATTGCCGCTGGCGTCGTAGCTGCCCTCGGCCAGCGCATTGGTCGCGTTGGCCGGCAGTTGCCGGGTGCTGTCGCCCACGGCGATGCCCGCGAGGTTGGAGGCCGCGTCCCACTCGAAGCGGCGCAACGGCCCGGCGGGCGAGCCCGGCAGGTCCAAGGCCATGCTGGCGCTGGTCAGACGCGCGGCCGCGTCGTAGGTGTAGGTGGTGATCCGGGCGCGCGGCTCGGCAGGCGCGCCGGGGCCCGAACCAGGCCCCGTACCGGCGCCAGCGCCCGTGCCCGTGCCCGCGCCTGGCCCTGGCGCGGTGCCGACCGGCCCGCCGCCTGCGCCATCTCCACTTGAACCCCCGGGCCACCAGCCGCCCGCGCCACCGGAGCCCCCGCCGCCGCAACTGGCCGCCAGGCTCAGCGCCAGCAGCGGTGCGCCGACGCGGGCCCAGCGCCGCAGGCGGGACGGGCGCAGCCGGCGCGCCGGCCACAGCGCCACGGCCAGCGCCAGCGCGGCAAACGCCGCCACCGCAAGCACCGGCGCCGCCGGTGCCGCAGTGCGGGGTGAGGCAGCCGGCGGCGACGAGGACGGCGGGAGCGGCACCACAGCCCCCTCCAGCGCCTTGCCCGGCAGCGCCTCGGCGAACTCGAGCACATTGCCCTCGGCGTCGTAGCGATACCCGTAGCCGGCCAACGGATGGCCGCCGGCGTCGGCGTAGCCGATGCCTCGCAGCCGCAGGTCGCCCAGCGGCGTGTCGTAGCGCATCTGCACGAGCGGGCCGTTGGCGCTTCGCACGCCGGTCACGCGCGCGCTGGCGCCCAGGTGGCTGTAGCGGAACTCGCCCAGCGGGTTGCCGTGCACGATGCGCCGGCCCAGCGCGTCGTAGCCGAAGGTTTCGACGGCGCCCTGGCCTTGTCCCTGCGAGGGCGCGATGCTGCGCCCGCTCGGGCGGCCCAGCGCGTCGTAGGTGTAGCTCTGCGTCTCGCTCAGGCCGCCCGCACCTGCCACCGGCACGGTGATGCCGGCCAGTTGCAGCGCGCCCGGCGTGCCCGCCGGGTGCCAGGCGTAGGTGGTGGTGCCCACGCCGTCGGTCATGGTGGTCACGCGCGGGTGAACGGAGTCGTAGCCGTAGCTCACGCCCGCGGTGGGCACCTGTGCGCCCGGGTAGCCGATGGCCGCGGGCAGGCCGTCGACGGTGTAGGCGTAGGTGCGGCGCTGGCCTTGGGCGTCGGTGACGGCGGCGAGCTGGCCGCTGATGTTCCAGGCGTAGGTCTCGGTGCTGCCGTCGGCATGGCGCTTGGCGACGGGGCGGCCCTGCAGGTCGATGTCCCAGGCGGTGGTGTTGCCCTTGGGATCGGTGATGGCGGCCAGCGCGCCGTTGGGATGCCACGCGTAGGCGGTGGTCTGGCCCAGGGGGTCGGTGCGGCTGACCAGGCGCCGGTTGGCGTCCCACGCGTAGCGCGTGGTGCGGCCCAGGCGGTCGCGCACGGCCACCAGGTCCAATCGGTCGTAGGTGTATTCGGTGCTCGTGCCGTCGGGGTAGCCCACGCGGGTGAGGCGGTCGAGCGCGTCGTACTCGAAGGTCCTGGCGTAGCCCTCGGAGTCGGTGCTGCGGGCCACGCGGTCGAAGGCGTCGTATGCGAGCGCCAGGCGCGTGCTGCCGTCGGGGTTGACGATGGCCGTGAGGCGCCCCAGGCCGTCGCGCGCGTAGCGGGTGGTCTGGCCCAGCGGGTCGGTGACGCTTTCGAGCAGGCCGGCACCGTCCCAGGCGTAGCGGGTGGTCTGGCCGGCCGCGTCGGTGTGGGTCAGGGGCAGGTGCCGGTGGTCGTAGGTGAAGGTGGCGAGGGTCTCGGCGGCGCCTGTGGGGCCCTGGCGCTGCACGCTCACCAGGTCGATGCCGTTGTCGGCGTAGCCCAGGTGCAGGATGCGCCCGGCCGGGTCGGTGACGGCGGTGGGCTTGCCCCAGGCGTTGCGCTCGAAGCGCGTGAGCTGGGTGATGCCGCCGTCGAGCACCCGGGAGATCCGGTGAGGCAGGCCCGAGGTGCCTTCGTGGAAGCCAGAACCCGTTTGACCAGGGTACTGGCGCCAGATGCGGCTCTCCAGCGGCGCCTTGGTGCTCTCGACGATGGGCGAGGTCAGGCCTGCGGGGTTGTGCAGCCAGTGCGTGATGCGCGCGGCGGCGTACTGGCCGGGGGCGACGGCCTGGGCATGCTTGTCCCAGTAGAAGGTGTTGCGGTTGTTCAGGTTGTTGTTGGCCAGCGGCCCCTGCACCGAGGGGACCGACGCCTCCGAGGCGGGGATGCCGGCAGCGCCGTGGCGGAACTCCAGCCGCTCGGTCAGCCCGAGCGGATCGGTGATCTCCAGGTAGCGGCCGTTGATGGCGGCGCTCTGCCCGTAGGCGAAGCGGCTGGTGCCGTAGGGCGTGGTCATCGCGTTGATGAGGCCGCTCGCGTCGTAGCTGAAGGCGGAGGTGATGCCGATGACGTCGGTGATGGACACGAGCCGTCCCTGGCCGTCGTAGCCCAGGTCGGCATGCCGCCCGAAGGGGTCGGTGATGCGGCTGACCAGCAGCGGCGAGGCCGGCGCGTCGTACGAGAAGGTGGTGTGGCGGCCGGTGGCGTCGGTGATGGAGGCCAGGCGCAGTTGCGCGTCGTAGTTGAACGTGAGCGCGTTGCCTGCCGGGTCGATGATCTGGCTGAGGAACATGCGCCGCGGCCGCGCGGTGGCACCGTCGGCGTGCGCGTAGACATGGCGGCTGCCGTCGCTGTGGCGCAGTTCATAGGACGCGGCCGCGCCGGTGGCGGGCAGCCGCGCGAGCACGGCGCCGCTCTTGCGCTCGGGGCGGAAGGTGCCGCTGGCGCTGTCGTAGTTCACGTAGTCCTGGGGGCCCAGGTGGCCGCCGCCGGCCGCGAAGCGCACCACGCCGTTGCCGGGCCGCGCGGGATCGTCCTCGATCCAGGACAGCACGCTCATCGACCACTTGGGGCTGACGTTGAAGAAGCCGAAGACCGCCGGCTGGCCGCTCTCGCGCTGGTTGTAGCTCAGGCGGATCTGCACCGGCGGGCCCTTGGGCGGGTTGTAGCCCACGGGGGTGTCGTTGAGGTTCAGGCTCACCAGCATGAGCTTGGCGTTGGTCTCGCACATGCGATTGCATGAGGTGGGCCCCAGGCTCTCGGAATCGGACGTGGTGTTGCCGCTCTCGCTGTTGCTGGTCTGGCCCTTGCCGTGGATGCGGCGCGCCTCCTGCGCGCTGGCCAGGCGCCAGCCGGGGTCGGCACCCGCACGGGCCTGGTCCGCGCCCTCGGGCACGAGGAAGTAGCCGCTGGACTCCTCCTCGATCGCACGCGCGCTCACCCAGGTGTCGCCACTGGCGAAGGTGGGGTCCTGCACGAGGTAGCGCCCGTCCTGCTGCGCGACGATGGCCGCGTAGTGGTCGAGCTTCCAGTGGACCACCGAGGGCACGGGGATGGCCTGGCCGCCCTGGCGATGGATCAGGCGGTGGGCGATGCCCGCACGCCGGGCCAGGTCCGACACCTGCGCCAGGCTGAAGCCGCCGGGGCCGGAGCGCTGCGCGTCCATGAGGTCGATGCGCGAGGCAGGCGCCTTGGCCGAGACCAGCAGGTTGCGCAGCGCCATGGGGCCGCACAGGAAGGAGCGGCCCGGGTCGTTGCGGAAGTTCCACAGCGCCTCGCGGGCGCCGGCGATGAGCTCGGTGGCGCCGCCGGTGACTTCACGGCCGCGGATGCTGGCCAGCAGAGCCTGCAGATCGTCCGCGCGCCCAAGGCGGGCGTGCATGCGCGCGAGTTCGCCCAGGGCGCGGTCGGCCAGCGCCCGGGCCGCCGGCGAGGCGTCGACGCGCGTGTCGCGCGCGGCCTCCCAGGCCTGCTCCCAGGCCGCCATGGCCCGGCTGAAGTAGCCGGCCTGGTAGTAGCCCACGCCCAGGTTGGCCAGGATCGCGCCGCGCCAGCCGCTGCGCGGATGCTCGCGCGCGAAGGCTTCCAGCGATGCGGCCCGCTCGGGGAAGTCGGCGGCCGGATCAGCCGGCGCCTTGAAGACCGCCAGGGCGGCGTCGAGGGCCGCGTCCTCGGCGGCGGACGTGGGCCGGCTCGCCACCAGCGGCTCGGCCAGGCCCGGCACGACGCGCAGGCGCGGCGCCGAGGCGGAAGCGGCAAGGGCGGGCTGGACGAGTGTGAATGCGCACAGCAGCAGCGCAAGAAGCGCACGCGCGGCGCGACAGGGCCGAGCGGCCCTGATGACGGCTTTCATGATTTCCTCCCTGACTTATCGGTCTTCTTCGCATCCACCGCTGCCGTAGGCGCCGGTGGCGCGCAAATCCTAGCGGCGCGCCGCGCACGAAGCAACCCGGCACGCGCCCTACCTGGCATCCGGCCGGGGCCACATGCCGCGCGCGCAGTGCCGCGCCAATGCAGCACTGTGTTGGACGCTCGTGCACCGTCCGGCACAAAAAATTGCTCATGTCAAGCCCTGACCCGGAATTTCCAGGGTTTGAAATCATAAGCAGGGCAATAGGTTAGCTCTGTTTTGGGCCACTTGAAGTGACTGCTGCGTCGTGGGCTAGGTGCCACATAAGAGCGTCGGGAGAGAAAGCCGGATCGCACTTGGTCGTGCTGGATTGCCGGGAGGCGGCGGGCTTGTCGCACCATGATAGCCCAAGTGGCTTCGCAGCATCCAGAACGAAGAACGCGCAGCCGAAGGCTGCGCGTTCGATGAATGCCGTTGGATGGCACGCGACGCCATCAGGCCGGTTTCGTTGGCGCGCTCCGTATCGCCGAGCCCTTCCTGAATCCCCTGTCCCCCGCCATGAAGGCTTCCAGCATGTACGGAATCAGCGTCATGGCATCGACCACCTCGCCATACGCTTGAGCGTGCAGCGCGGCGTAGCAGTCGAGGTCGGCCTTGAGGCTGGCCGGGCACGAGAACGTGAGCTTCGTGCTCTCAGTCTTGGGAAGCGGCCCGAGCCGCAGCTTCTTGGTGGTGTTCATCGCATTGCTCCCCGGTTGAAGAACATTGGCTGGTACGGTCGCAGCACCAGATCGCGGTTGACGATGATCCGCACCGGCAGGCCCGGCCGCTCCGTCAAAGTCGGCTGGATGTTCATGTTGCGCCTGGTCATCTCCTGGCCCACCTGGTTGATGCTGTCTTGTGCGCTGTCGCGCCCAGCGATCACGATGCGGTTGCCGTTCTGCCGGTTCTCCGGCGCGGCCAGCTCGGCACCCACGCCCAGCAATGTGGTCAGCGCCGCACCGGCAAAGACGCGATCCCAGTGCCAATCGACACCATCCTCCAGGCCGGCATAGCCGGCCGGATCGGTGCCCGCGAGGTTGTCGAGCTTCAGCGAAGACGTGTCCGGCAGGATGATTCGGTTCCACACCACCTGCACGCGGCTTTGCCCGTAGCTCACCTGGCTGTTGTACTTGCCCAGGATGCGCGATCCCTGCGGGATCAGCAGGAACTTGCCCGTCGCCGTGTCGTAGACCGGCTCCGTCACCGTGGCGATCACGTCGCCCGGCAAATCAGACTTGATGCCCGTCACCAGCGCACCGGCGATCACCGTTCCCGCCATGACCTGATACGGCGAGGACGGCATTTGCAGACTGGTGGAATTACGGGTTTCCGTAGAGGCGCCTTTCAGGAAAGCCTCTTTCTGGTTTTGCCGGTTCTGCACGGCGGTTGGGTCGGCAGGCTGGGCCGCCGTCGAGGCCGGGCCAGCGGCCAGCGGGTCGAAGCCCGCCAAGGCCGATGCCGGGCCAGCTGCTTGCGCGGTCGCTGGCGCTGCGGTCTTGCCGGGAGTGCCTGAGCGGAAAAACACCGACGAGGCTGCGGCTGCTTCGGCCTCCTTGCGCCGCGCATCCTCCGGGTCATGACCCGGTGGCGCATAGGTCGGCGTCACCGGCTGCTGCGACTTCACGATGGCCGGGCCAAGGTCGCCGGGCAGCGGCGGCCCCAGCTCCGGCACCTTCGGCAGCTTGGAGTAGTCGGAGGGCAAGCCATCCAGCCCTTCAGACTTCGACACGCGATCGACGTTGTACAGCTCGGTCCGCTCGCCTGCGCCGCGCCGATGTGACTGCAATGACCAGATCGTGGCTCCCAGCACGGCGACCGACAGGCCGCCGGTGAGCATGGCCAAGGTGCGCCGGTTCAGGCGCGTTACCGGGCGCGGCTGGGCGCGCAGCGCCACCGCCTCGGGCGCGACCTTGCCCGCCTGCGCCGCAAGATCAGGGGAGTCGTCCTGGCTCATGGTCAGTTCCTCCGCGTTCCGTCCGTGCGCTCGATCCGAACCACATCGCCCTTGTCACCGCCCAGGCGCAACTCGGCCGCGCCGAACAGGCGATCCACGATGTAGTACGGCGAGCGGAAGCGGTAATTCACCAGTTGCCCATCGCCCTGCGCGCCGATGACGAACAGCGGCGGCAACTCGCCTTGCGCGATGCCAGCGGGGAACTGGATGTAGACCTTCTCGCCATCGTCGAAGGCGCGCAGCGGCTTCCACGGCGGGTTGCTGCCGCTGACCGCGTAGCGGAAACGGATCTTCTCCAGCGACAGGCCAGCATCGACCGGCGCGGCGGCGCTGGCCGCCTGCGCCTGGCGCTGCAAGGCCAGCATCTTGTCCTTGGGGTACTCCCAGGACACCGACGCCATCCACGTCTTCTCGGTCGAGGTCAGCTCCAGCAGGTACGTCCTGCGGCTGGTCGTGATGACCAGATTCGTCTTCAACCCCGAGCGGATCGGCTTGACCATCACGTTGACGCGCAACGCATCGCCGCTGCCGCTCGATGTATCCCCGACGATCCAGCGCACGGTATCGCCGGCGGCCACCGTCACCAGATCTTCACCGGGCTGGAGCGCGATCACCGTCACGCGGCCCACTGCCGCATAGACCTGGTACAGCGCCCCATCCGTGAAAGGCCACACCTGAATTGCGTTGACGTACCCCTCGCGCGTGGGTGCAATGCGCGCCTCGGCGTTGGCGCGGGACACGCGCACGGTTTCATCGGCGGGTTCTGGGGCGGGCTTGGTATCCGGCACAGGTTTCATTTGCGCCGGCATCGGCAGCACCTGTGGCACGGCCACCACCTCCACCGGCGCAGGCGGCTCCGGCAGCGGCTGGGCCTGCACCGGCTCATCGAGCGAAATGGACGGCGGCGGCTTGCCCTGCGTGGCGCAGCCCGCGAGGGCAAGCAACATGATCGGCAAGGCGGATTTACGGAAAAGATCATTCATGGTTTTGCTCCTTCGTTTCCTTCCAGTTCGCGGCTCCACGACAGCCCGTTGACGTAGATGCCCAAGGGGTTCTTGCGCACCCGCTGCTCGGTGCGCGGCGTCTGCTGCACGATGGAAACCACCGCGTTCCAGCGCTCGGTGCGATCCAGCGCACCGTTGACAAAGCGCGTCTCCGTCCAGCGCACGTTGAAAGACGTGTCGCTGGCGCGCGTCACGCTGCTGATCTGCACCGTCACCGACTCCTTGCCGATGCGCGTGAACGGATCGGCCACCCGCGCGTACTCGTTGAGCACGACCGCCCCCTTGTCGGTCGTGTAGTCGTAGGCATCCAGCCAGTTCTGCCGTACCACGATGGGATCGATGGACAGCGAGCGCACCAGGCCGATGAAGCGGCCCAGGTGGTAGGCAATCTGCGCATCGCTGGGCCGGTACGGCGTGGCGGCTTCGCCGACGGCACGCACCTGGCCCGCGTTGTCCACCTCGATGACGTAGGGCGTCACGATGGACTGCGCGGAACGCCAGACCAGGCCGCCGGCCATCAGCACGGCCAAGGTGAGGCAGCCAAAGGCCAAGAAGCGCCAATTCCTGGCCTGCACGCGGGCCGAGCCGATGCGCTCGTCCCAGACCTGAGCTGCGGATTGGTACGGAGTGGCAGGCTGCGGCGTGTCGGCGTAGCGCACCTGCGGTCGTTTGAATCGCATGGAAGTTCTCCTCATGAATCGGAATCACGCAGGCTTGGCCCCTGGCTGGAGCTGCCACCGTCGCCGCCGCGCAGCGTGTGGGCGGCGGTCGTAGCGGCATGGGTGAGCTGTTGCCTTCGATGCAGGCGCTTGGCCCAGGCGGGTTGTTCGGCAGACGGAGCCGATCCGGCAGCGTCAGGGCCGGCGGGTGCGGCGCCGGAGGCTGGCGCGTCATCGGGCCGAAAGGCCGCCGCCATGCGCTCCTTCATCGAGCGCGCCCCATCGGCCACCTTCCGCCCGGCCGCCTGCGCGCCAGTCTTGGCGACATTGCCCACGCCAGCAGCGGCACCCTTCAGGCCGCCACCGGCCGAAGCGGAGCCCGCCTGGTACGCCGACCTGGCGCTGCTGGCGGTCGATGCCATCGAGCGAGCGGCGGCGGGTGCCATGCGCGCCCCGGCCGCCACGGCACTTCCGACGCCCGTAGCCGCGGCACCGACCGCCACAGCGGTTCCGGCTGCGCCGATGGCGGCACCGGCCATCGCGCCCGCGCCGAGCTGCGGCCCGCCGGACACCAAGCCAGTTGCAATGCCCGGCCCGAAGATGCCCAGCGCCAGCAGGGACAGCGAAGCCAGCATGATGACCAGCGCCCGGTCGATCGAGGGCTCCGAGCCTGCCGGTATGTTGAACTCGGAGAACAGGCCCGAGCCAATGCCCACGATGACGGCCAGCACCAGCACCTTGATGCCCGACGACACCACGTTACCCAAGACCTTCTCGGCCAGGAACGCCGTCTTGTTCCAGAGAGCGAACGGCACCAGCACGAAGCCCGCCAGCGTGGTCAGCTTGAACTCGATCAGCGTGACGAAGAGCTGCACCGCCAACACGAAGAAGCTGACGATGATCACCAGCCACGCGAAGAACAGTACGACGATGGGCGCGAGGTGGATGAACACCTCGGGGAAGCCCGACAGCCCCTTGATCTGGTCGAGGATCGGCGCCGCTGCGTCGATACCGGCCTTGGCCAACCGTCCCGGCTGCAAGAAGTTGCCCATGCTCAGGCTGGAGCCGCTGGCCGTCAGGCCCAAGCCCGCGAAGGAGCGGAACACCACGCTGGCCAGCATGTTGAAGTTGCCGATGATGTAGGCGAAGGCACCGACGTACAGCACCTTGCGGATCAGCTTGGCGATCACGTCCTCGCCCTGGCCGGTGGCATGGCCCATCGCCCAGAACAACCCGGCGAGCGTCATGTCGATGACGATCAGCGTGGCCGTGAGAAACGCCACCTCGCCATGCAGCAGCCCAAATCCCGAGTCGATGTAGCGCGAGAACACATCGAGGAAATGGTCAATGATCGAAATGTCATTCATGGCAAGTCCTCCTGCCCAGGCGAGGCCGTTGCCACCGCATTGCGGTCCTCGGCGGGTTCATCGAAGCTGGGCGGAATCGGCGGCAGATCGGCCAGCGTCCGGTACTCATCCGGCCCGGCCAGGCCGGAGAGAAAGCGGCGCAAATCGGCCTGGGCCACCTGCGCGCAAGACGCGCCGTCGAGCTGGCCCGCCCGGCATTGCTCCTTGAGCAAGCGCAGCCGCGACGGATCTGCCGAGAGCGCATCGACCGAAGGCACCTCCTGCTGGCCGCAGCCGGCCAGCAGGAGCACAAAACCGCAGAGAGCAGGCGCGCGGGTCATGGCAGCACCCGTCAACGGCTGTAGAAATCGACGGACTGCGGCGTGTACGGCGTGCCTTCACCCAGGAAGCGCCGGTTCACCTCGCGGCCTCGCTCCACAGCGGCGGCCTGCCGCGCCAGTTCCAGCGAAGCGGCACGATCCTGGGTGATGCTCAGGCGCTGCGTCTGGATGGACTGCTTGGCCTGCAAGGCCAGAAGCTGGTTCATGGCCTGCATCGCCTGCAAAGCGCCCACGGCCGACTGGCTCTTGCCCACGAGGTCGGCCAGCACGCCTTCGTCGTCGCTCAGGTTCTGCGACGCCTGGGCCTGCATCTGCATGGTGGTCTGCAGGCCGCTGAGCGTGTTCTTCCAACGCTCCTGCGCGTCGCGGTACATCTGATTGCCGCTGACGGTGGCGGCGTACTGCTCCGGGTACAGGCGCTGGAACTCCCGATCCAGATTGGTCACGTCATAGGCCAGGCCCTTGGCCTGCGCGATCAGCCGCTGCGTGGTCGCCAGGTTGGCGCGCAACTGGCCCACTACGCTGGACGGCAGGCTGGCGAGGTTGCGCGCCTGGTTGATGAGCATCTGCGCTTCGTGCTGGAGCTGCTTGATCTGGTTGTTGATCTGCTCCAGCGTGCGGATCGCGGTCAGCGTGTTCTGCACGAGGTTCGTAGGGTCGATCACGACCCATTGCGCCTGCACGGCGGTAGCGGTGCAAAGCATGGCCGCGACGGCGGCGGCGAGAAGACGCTTCTTCATGATGGGTTCTCCTTGGGGTGGGTGGACGGGAACGAGGACAGCAGTTCGGCCGCCCAATGCAGGCCGCGGTGGCGCAGCCAGGCGGCTGCGAACGGGGTGGATGCAGATGTAGCGGCGAGCACCGCGTCGATGTCGCGCTGGTCTTGCGGCGTGGAAGCACCCGCGAAGGCCAAGGTCGCGGCGCCCAGGTCGAGGTCGAACAGGCGGTTGCCGAGACGGGATTGGTAGTAGTAGTCGCGCTTGGGCTGCGCGGTGGCGACGATTTCGATCTGGCGCGAGTTCAGCCCGAAGCCTTCGTAGATAGCCCTGATCTGCGGCTCGGTCGCCTGCGGGTTGGGCAGGAAGATGCGGCTGGCGCAGCTCTCGATGATGGCCGGCGCGATGCTCGAATCCTTGATGTCGGCGAGGCTCTGCGTGGCGAAGATGACGCTGACGTTCTTCTTGCGCAGCGTCTTGAGCCACTGGCGGATGCGGGCCGCGAACACCGGGTCATCGAGAAACAGCCACGCCTCATCGAGGATCAGCAGCGTGGGCGCACCGTCAAAGCGTTCATCGAACCGGGCAAAGAGGTAGTGCAGCACGGCCATGACGGCGGCCTTGCTGTGCATCAGCTCTTCCATCTCGAAGCACTGCACGGCGCCGGAACCCAGGCGATCCGAATCCGCATCCAGCAGCTTGCCGTGGGCGCCGCCGAGCACGTAGGGCGCGAGCGCCTGGCGCAGCGCGTTCGATTGCAGCAGCACCGACAGGCCGGTCATCGTGCGCTGCTCCAGCGGAGCACCGGCGAGGCTGCCGAGCGCCGACCAGATGGCAGCCTTCTCCTCCGGGCCGACGGTCACGCCTTCATGCCGCAAGCGGCCTTCGATCCACTCGGCGGCCCAGGTTCGATAACCCTCGCGGTCGATGCGGGCCAAGGGCTGGAATGCGATCTCGCCATCCATACCGAGGTCGTAGTGCTCGCCGCCCAGGCCCAGCACCGTTGCCCGGATGGAGCGGCCCATGTCGAACGCGAGGATGCGCGATCCGCGATAGCGCCGGAACTGCATCGCCAAGGTGGCGAGCAGCACCGACTTGCCCATGCCGGTCGGCCCCGCGACCAGCGTGTGGCCCACGTCGCCGATGTGCGTCACCAGCCGGAACGGTGTCGCGCCGTCGGTGCGCGTCACGATCAGCGGCGGGCCGTTGAGATGGTTATTGCGCTCGGGGCCGGCCCATACCGCCGACACCGGCATCAGGTGCGCCAAGTTCAGCGTCGAGACGATGGGCTGGCGCACGTTGGCGTAGGCATGGCCGGGAATGGACGACAGCCAGGCATCCACCGCGTTCAAGGCCTCGGGCATCGTCACGAAGCCCCGGCCCTGGATGACCCGCTCCACCATGCGCAGCTTCTCGTCGGCCTTCGCCGGGTCGGCATCGAGCACCGTCACCGTGGTGGTGACATACCCGAAGGCCACCTGATCGCTGCCCAGTTCCTGCAAGGCCGCGTCCGCATCGGCCGATTTGTTGCTGGCGTCGGTATCGACCAGCGGGGTTTCCTGCTGGAAGATGGTTTCGCGCAGCAGCGCGATCACGTTCTTGCGCTTGGCGAACCACTGGCGGCGCAGGCGGGACAGCTCCTTTTCCGCATCGGCTTTGTCCATGCAGAGGAACCGGGTGGACCAGCGATAGCCAAAGCCGAGGCGGTTGAGGTCATCCAGAATCCCCGGCCAAGTCGAGGTCGGGAAGCCACGCACCGACACCACGCGCAGGTGCTGGCCGCCCAGCATGGGCGCCAGGCCACCGACCAGCGCGGAGTCGGTCAGCAGCGCATCGATGTGGAAAGGCACTTCAGGCACGCCGACGCGATAGCGCCGCGTCGAGATGGTGGCGTGCAGGAAGGTCAGCGTCTGGCTGTCGTCCAGCCACGCGATTTCCGGCATCACGCCATCGAGCAGGTCGAAGATGCGATCGGTTTCCGCGACGAAGGCCGTCAGGCGCTCGCGCCAGTCCACGCCTTCGGTGGGCCGGTTCTCGTACAGCATCCCGGCCGCGCGGGCGCGTGATTCCTCGGGCGGCAGGTACACCAGCGTCAGGTGGTAGCCGCTCTCGAAGTGGTTGCCCGAGTCCTCGAACGTAGCGCGGCGTTCCTCGTCCACCAGCCACGACAACGGCTCGGGAAACTCCGAGTGCGGATAGTCGGCTGCGGGCCGGCGCTCGGCTTCGATGAACAGCGCCCAGCCCGAACCCATACGACGCAGCGCGTTGTTCAAGCGCGCCGACGTGGCAATCAGTTCGCCTTGCGTTGCGCTATCGAGGTCAGGCCCGCGAAACCGGGCCGTGCGCTGGAAACTGCCGTCCTTGTTCAAGACGACGCCCGGTGCGATCAGCCCGGCCCAGGGCAACCAGTCGGCGAGCAAGGCCGGGCGCTGGCGATATTCGGCAAGGTTCAGCATGGCATCACCTCACACGTCCAGCAGCGGCCGGTGCTTGATGTGCCGCGCGAACACGGCCATGAACTGCGGATCGACACGCGCACCCCAGACCGCCAGCGAATGGCCGACGATCCAAAGCACCAGCCCAGGAATCCACATCTGCAAGCCCAGGCCCACGGCAGCGGCCAAGGTGCCGTTGGTGATGGCCACGGTGCGCGGAGCGCCGCCCATCAGGATCGGCTCGGTCAGAGACCGATGTAGCGGCACCTCGAAGCCGGGTATTCCATCGTGTGGGCCGTTCATACGACGGCCCCACCGGAGAAGCTGAAGAACGACAGGAAGAAGCTCGAAGCGGCGAACGCGATGGACAGGCCAAACACGATCTGGATCAGCTTGCGGAACCCGCCCGAGGTATCGCCGAAGGCCAGCGCCAAGCCCGTGGCGATGATGATGATGACCGCGACGATGCGCGCCACCGGCCCCTGGATGGATTCGAGGATGGATTGCAGCGGCCCTTCCCAGGGCATCGAGGAACCCGCGGCCTGCGCGGTGCCTGCGAGCAGCAACATCAGCGCCGCGAGCATCAAGCCCTGCATGGCCGGGCGAGCCAGGCCATCCAGCCGTGCGGGCCGAGGAAGCGGATTTGCGGAAATACGGAAAGCATCAGCGTGCGTCATGGAAGTTCTCCAGAGTGGTCAGGGGACAGGGAGGAAAGGTCGGACTGCGGCAGCAGCTCCGGGAATGGAGCCTCCAGCGCATCCGCCAGTTGGTAGCCCACGCCATCGAAGCCGACGACGCGGGCGATGCTCTCGATGCGGCGCTTGCGTCCGCGCCCGGCGATGTGGATCACCACGTTGACCGCTTCCGCGATCAGCGCACGGGGCGGGTTCACCGCCACTTCGAGAATCAGTTGCTCCAGGCGCAGCAGTGCGCCCAGTACGGAGCCGGCGTGGATGGTGGCGATGCCGCCCGGATGGCCAGTGCCCCAGACTTTGATGAGATCCAATGCCTCGGCGCCACGCACCTCGCCGACGACGACACGATCCGGGCGCAGGCGCATCGAAGATCGCACCAGCTCGGTCATGGACACCACGCCCTGGCGTGTGCGCAGCGGCACGTGGTCGCGGGCCGCGCATTGCAGCTCCACCGTGTCTTCGAGCACCAATACGCGGTCGCCCGTGGCGGCGATCTCGGCCAATAGCGCATTGGCCAAGGTGGTCTTGCCGGTACTCGTCCCGCCGGCGATCAGGATGTTCTGGCGTTCGCGCACGGCGCGCACCAGCAAGCCCGCCTGCGCGGCGGTCATCATTTCGTCCTCGATGTAGCGCGACAGCGGGATCACGCCAAAGGCGCGCTTGCGCAACGCAAAGGCCGGCCCCGGCGCAGCGGGCGGCAGGATGCCCTCGAAGCGTTCGCCCGTCTCGGGCAGTTCCGCCGTCAACAGTGGCTGGCCGCGGTGGACTTCCGCGCCGACGTGGGCCGCGACCAGCCGGATGATTCGTTCGCCGTCGGCCTCGGACAGCTCCACACCCATCGGCGCGCGACCCGACGAAAGCCGGTCGATCCACAAGGTGCGATCCGGGTTGAGCATGATTTCCACCACGTCCGGGTCTTCCAGCGCGGCGGCGATCAGCGGCCCCATCGCCGTGCGCAGCATCAGGATGCGGCGATCCAGTGAAACGGCGGTGAAGGAAGGAACGGCGCTCATGACGCGCGCTCCTGCGCGTCGTCCATGCGTGCCGGGTCTGGATGCAGTTCTTCCACCACGTCCCGCACCAGACTGCGACCGCGCAGCAAATGCCGCCCGAGTTGTTCGACGAACTGCTCGAAGCGCGCCTTGCCCTGGGCGCGCGCTGCGTCCTGATGCGCTTCGGGCACGGGCGTGCTCACCGTGAGGAAGTAGCGGATGAACAGTGCCAGCGTTTCGATCTGGATGTTCTGGTCGCGTTCCATGCGCTCGGCGTGCCGTGACAGGCGATCCAGCCGCTTGGCAATCGCCGCCTCGCGCTGGTCGGCAGCATCAGGCGACAACCACGACGCCAAGGCGGCGGCGACGATGCTGGACTTGGATACGCCTTTCTTGGCGGCCAGTTCGTCGAGCCGCTTGCCATGCTCCGGCTGGATGAACACGTTGAGGCGGTGTTGGGTCATAGGTCGATTCCGTCGTCAGGGTCGAGGGAAGCCAGCCGGGCCGTGCGCTGCATGGTTGGGTCGAGCTGGCGAGGAAGGGGAAGCGGCAAGTCGTCGTCATCGAGCAGCCCAAGGTCGGCCGCAGGCGCGGCCAGCTCGGGGTCGTAGGCGGCGGTTTCGGAGAGTTCGGGCTGGCGACGCGGGCCGCCGTCATCGGCGCTGCCAAGGTCGCCAACGGTCTCCGCGACGAGAGATGCCGGCACCGCAGGAATTGCCAGCCCGCTCCAGTTATCGGCGCGGGCCGGCGGCGCGTCGGCGTACTGCCCGTCCGCCAGCGTGGGCGGCGGCAGCAAGCGATGCTTGAAATTGCTGTCCGCGTAGTAGCGCAGCTTCTTCGCCTTGATCGGCGCCACGCTGGACACCATCACCACCGCCTCGTCGGGCGGAAGCTGCATGACTTCGCCCGGCGTCAGCAGCGGGCGCGCGGTTTCCTGGCGCGACACCATCAGGTGGCCCAGCCACGGCGCCAGCCGGTGGCCCGCGTAGTTGCGCTGCGCGCGCAGCTCGGTGGCCGTGCCCAGCGTCTCGGAGATGCGTTTGGCGGTGCGTTCGTCGTTCGTGGCGAACGTCACACGCACATGGCAGTTGTCGAGGATAGAGTGGTTCTGCCCATACGCCTTGTCGATCTGGTTGAGCGATTGCGCGATGAGGAAGCTACGGATGCCGTAGCCCGCCATGAAGGCCAGCGCCGTCTCGAAGAAGTCCAGGCGCCCGAGCGCCGGGAACTCGTCGAGCATCAGCAGCAGCTTGTGGCGTCGCTCGATGCCGTCGGAGCCATCCAGCGATTCGGTGAGGCGCCGCCCGATCTGGTTGAGGATCAGGCGAATGAGCGGCTTCGTCCGCGAAATGTCCGAAGGCGGCACCACCAGATACAGCGACACCGGATGCTCGGCTGCGATCAGGTCGGCAATGCGCCAATCGCACCGCGACGTGACTTCGGCCACCGTGGGATCGCGGTACAGGCCCAGGAACGACATGGCCGTGGACAGCACGCCCGAGCGTTCGTTGTCCGACTTGTTGAGCACTTCGCGCGCCGCCGAAGCGACGACAGGATGCGGCCCATCGCCCAAGTGCGGCGTGGTCATCATCCGGTGCAGGGTCAGCTCGAACGGGCTGGCCGGGTCGGAGAGAAAGTTGGCGACGCCGCGCAGCGTCTTGTCCTCGCCCGCGTAGAGCACATGCAGGATGGCGCCGACCAACAGCGCGTGGCTGGTCTTTTCCCAATGGTTGCGCTTCTCCAGCGCGCCTTCGGGATCGACCAGAATGTCCGCGATGTTCTGCACGTCGCGCACTTCATACGCGCCGCGCCGCACCTCCAGCAGCGGGTTGTAGGCGGCCGACTTCGCATCGGTCGGGTTGAACAGCAGGCAATGCGAGAAGCGCGAACGCCAGCCTGCGGTGATCTGCCAGTTCTCGCCCTTGATGTCGTGGATGACGGCGGATGCAGGCCAGGAAAGCAGTGTCGGCACCACTAGGCCGACGCCTTTGCCGCTGCGCGTGGGCGCAAAGGTCAGGACGTGCTCCGGCCCCTCATGTCGCAGGTACTGGCGATCGTGCTGGCCGAGGAACACGCCGGCCGGTTGCGTGAGGCCGGCCTTGCGAATGTCATCCGCGTTCGCCCAGCGGGCCGAGCCGTAGGTCGTGACCAGGCGCGACTGGCGCGAGCGCCATATCGACATGCCGATGGCGACCACCACCGCCAGCAAGCCGCTGCCGCCCGCGATGGCGCCGCCGGTGTCGAACACGCGCGGCGCGTAGGCGTCGAAGACGAACCACCACTCGAACAGCCGCCACGGGTGATAGACCGGCGTACCGAAGAAATCGAACCAGGGCGAGCCAAGGCGTAGCTGATAGCCCAGGGCGGCGGCTGTCCATTGCGTGGCGCTCCACACCCCAGCGATCACGATGCCGAACACCACGGCAATCTGACCGAACAGCACGTTCGTTCCCTGCATCATCCAGCCTCCGATCGCAGCACAGGCATGTGCCGCCCTCGTGAGGATCAGTGCCGCTGGGCGTGCCGGTCAAAGACCGTTATCGGCATGTTGATGCCGCAAAAAGCATGGTTTCCGGCAGGGAAGAACTGGGGCGAAAGACCGCCACAACGGGCGCGCTGCTGCGCAGCGCGCAAAAAGGCGCAGGCACGCGCAGGTGCGTTGCGGCAAACCGACCATCAGAACTTCGGCGGTTCCTTCGGCGGCGTATAAGGCACCTTGCCGTCACCCAGGAAACGCCGGTTCGTCGCTTCGGCCACTCGGTTGCACAGCACGTCGCCCATCGTCGGACGATCCGTCTTGCACTGCTGGCGCAGTTCTCGCAAACGCACGGGGTCAGCAGCCAGTTGCTCCACGCTGGGCACGGCGGCGGGCTTGGACGGCTCAGACTTGCCGCAGGCGACCAGCAGAACTGCTAGCGACGACATAGCGATGATCTTGGATAGGTTCATGGCTTGAATCCTCCGAAGTGAAACGGGGCCAATGGCTAAGCGTCTCCCGGTACCAGGGCTTCGACCCGCTCGATAAAGCGGGCTAGCGCCTGCGACGGCTCGGCGTCGCGGCGCAGCAGATAGGTGGTGAGCATGGGCGACTTTCCCGCGAGCGGTCGGCCCACCACGCCCGGCTCGTGGCTGGAAGCGATGTGCGCGGCGCCTGCGAGCCCCAGCGCCAAGCCGGCCGACACGAAAGTCATCATCACGTCGAACGTGGCGACGTACTGTTCGATCAAGGGCTCCCGGTCCTGCTTGCGCAGGATGCGGTCGATCTGCTTGGCATGGCCTTCGCAAACTGCCGGGTCGCCCAGCACCAGGGGATGTTGCAGCACTTCATCCAGCGGTACCCGCCTGTGGGCCAGTAGTTCATGGCGCGCGGGCATGGCGACCATCAGCTCATCCTCCCAGGCGGGTTCGATGATGATGCCGTCGCCCACCTCGTCGGCCATCGAGAAGCCCGCGTCGTATAGATCGTCACGCAGGCCGCTGAGCTGCTGGGCCAGCGGCACCTCGAACAGGCGGATCTCGATCTCCGGGTCTTCCTCGCGGCAGCGCGCCAGCAGTGCCGGCAGGCGCGAGGGGCTGATGCCGTCGGACAGCGCCACGCGCAACCGGCCGTGAAAGCCATTGGCCGCTGCCTTCACGCTCTCACGCGCTTGGTCCAGCGCCAACAGCACGCGAGGCGCGTTCTCCATCAGCAGCTTGCCCGCAAGCGTCAGGCGCGTGCTGCGGCTGGTACGCACGAACAGTTGTGCGCCCAATTCTTCTTCCAATTCCCTGATGGCGCGCGACAGTGGTGACTGTTCGATATGCAGCCGCTCCGCAGCGCGGGCGAAGTGCAGCTCCTCAGCAACGGCCAGAAAGTACCGAAGGTGACGGAATTCCATGAGTCGATGTCCCTGTAAAGCTTGAAGGAGTCTGTCGTGGTGCCGTAACGGCGTTCATCGCTGTTCCTTTCAAGCGGTTACGCCCTCATGTGCGGGCTCTGCCGTGACATCCTCTTCTTGCTCGTCCGGGCGATGGGCCAGCCGATACAGAATCGGTAGCACCAGCAGCGTCAGCACGGTGGAAGACAAGATGCCTCCGATCACTACGGTAGCCAGGGGGCGTTGCACTTCCGCGCCTGTTCCCGTGGCAATCGCCATCGGGATGAAACCCAGCGACGCCACTAGGGCTGTCATCAGCACCGGCCGCAAGCGTGTCAGCGCGCCCTCGCGGATGGCTTCATCCAGCGGTGTTCCGTCCTCGCGCAACCCGCGGATGTAGGAAATCATCACTAGGCCATTGAGCACGGCCACACCTGACAGCGCGATGAAGCCCACGGCAGCGGAAATCGACAGAGGAATGTCGCGCAGCCACAGCGCCAAGATGCCGCCGGTCAGCGCGAACGGAATGCCAGTAAAGACCAGCAAGCCGTCCTTGACATTGCCGAACATGGCGAACAACAGCAGGAACACCAGCAGCAGCGACACCGGCACGACGATCTGCAAACGCTGCGTGGCTGATTGCAGATTCTCGAAAGTACCGCCCCAACTCGTCCAGTAGCCCGTGGGAATCTTGACCTGTGCCAGCGCCGCCTCGGCGTCGGCCACGAATGAGCCCACGTCACGGCCGCGCACGTTGGCGCTCACCACGATGCGGCGCTTGCCGTTTTCGCGGCTGACCTGGTTGGGGCCGGGTGCCAGCTCGAAGCTCGCCACCTCGGCCAATTGGATGAAGTTCGTCCGTCCTTCGGCACTGCCGGTCCCACCCGTTCCGCGCGGCAGCGGAATCGGCAGGCGCTTCATGCTGTCCAGGTCGTTGCGCAAGGACTCCGGCAGGCGAACCAGGATGTCGAAGCGGCGGTCGCCCTCGAACAGGGTGCCAGCCTCACGCCCGCCGATGGCGGTGGCCACGGCATCTTGGATGTCGGCCACGTTAAGCCCATAGCGCGAGGCTTTTTGGCGGTCGATATTCACGGTCAGCATGGGCAAACCGGTGGTTTGCTCCACCTTGACCTCGGACGCGCCGGGAATCTTCTGCAACATGGACGAGATCTCTTCACCCGTCTTATTCAGGACATCCATGTCGTCGCCAAAAATCTTCACCGCCACATCGCTGCGAACCCCTGAAATGAGTTCGTTGAAGCGCAATTGGATAGGCTGCGAGAACTCGTAGTTGTTGCCCGGCACCTTGCCCACGACATCCTGAATGGCCGCCAGCAATTCGTCGCGCGACTTGCGCGGCTCCGGCCACTCGGACACCGGCTTGAGCATGATGTAGCCGTCGGAAATGTTCGGCGGCATGGGGTCGGACGCGATTTCAGCCGTGCCGGTGCGCGCGAAAACGCGGTCGATCTCGGGGAACTTAGCCTTCAGCGTCGCTTCCAGGCGCTGCTGCATCGCGACCGATTGCGATAGGCTGGTGCCAGGAATGCGCAGGGCCTGGATGGCGAAATCGCCTTCGTTCAGGCTGGGCACGAACTCGCTGCCCATACGGGTGGCGATCAGGCCGCACAGCACCACTGCCACGGCGGCTGCCGTGAGCACCACCGCTTTAGCCGTCATCACGCGATCCAGCAGCGGGCCATACCAGCGCTTGGCCTGCACGACCAGGAAGTTCTCTGTCTCGCTGACCCGGTGGCCGATGAATAGGGCGACCGCTGCCGGAATGAAAGTCACCGACAGGATCATGGCCCCCACCAGCGCGGCCACCACCGTGAACGCCATCGGGTGGAACATCTTCCCTTCCACCCCCGTCAGGGCGAAGATGGGCAGGTAGACCACCATGATGATGAGTTGCCCGAACAGCAGCGCGCGGCGTGATTCCTTCGATGCCAGGAACACCTCGTGAAAGCGTTCCGCCCGCGTCAACGGTCTGCCGTAGTGCGCCTGTGCATGGGCCAAGCGTCGCACGCAGTTCTCGACGATCACCACCGCTCCGTCGATGATGATGCCGAAGTCCAGCGCCCCGAGGCTCATCAGGTTGGCGCTCACCTTGTAATGCACCATGCCAGTGAAGGTGAACAGCATCGACAAGGGAATCACCGTCGCCGTGATGATGGCCGCGCGGATATTGCCCAGGAACAGGAACAGGATCACGATCACCAGGATCGCGCCTTCCAGCAGATTCTTCTTCACCGTGGCGATGGCCTTGTCCACCAGCACAGTGCGGTCGTAGACCGTCACCGCATGCACGCCCTCGGGCAAGCTGCGGTTGATCTCCACCATCTTCTTGTCCACGGCCTGCGAAACCGTACGGCTGTTCTGGCCGATGAGCATGAACACAGTGCCCAGCACCACCTCGCGGCCGTTGTCCGTGGCCGCGCCGGTGCGCAGTTCACGCCCCAGCCCCACGTCCGCCACGTCACGCACCCGTATCGGCACGCCGCCCGCACTGCTGAGGATAACGTTGCCAATGTCCTCCAGGGTCTTGACTTGCCCAGGCGCACGGATCAGGTACTGTTCGCCGCGCTTCTCGATATAGCCCGCACCCACGTTGCCGTTGTTGCGATCCAGTGCCGTCACGATGTCTTGCAGGGTAACGCCGAGCGAAGCCAAGCGAGCGGGTATAGGTGCGATCTGATACTCCTTGGCATAACCGCCAATCGAGTTGATTTCAGTCACACCGGGCACGTTGCGCAACTGCGGCTTGATGATCCAATCCTGAATCTCGCGCAGGTCTGTTGCCGTGTAGGGCATGCCGTCGGGTTTCTTCGCACCGTCCTTCGCCTCGACCGTCCACAGGTAAATCTCCCCCAGGCCGGTGGAGATCGGCCCCAGCGCAGGTGTGATGCCGACCGGCAATTTATCCCGTGCTTCCTGGATGCGCTCATTGACCAACTGGCGCGCAAAGTAAATGTCGGTGCCGTCCTCGAAGATCACGGTCACTTGCGAGAGGCCATAGCGCGAAAGAGAGCGGGTTTGCTCCAGGTTGGGCAGGCCCGCCATCACGGTTTCAATGGGGTAGGTCACCCGTTGCTCGGTCTCCAACGGTGAATAGCCCGGCGCCTGGGTATTGATCTGCACTTGGACGTTGGTGATGTCCGGCACGGCGTCGATGGGCAACTTCTGGTAGCTGAACACGCCGACGGCGGCCATGCCAATGGCAGCTAACAGCACTAGCCATCGGTGCTCGATGGCCGCGCGAATAAGTTTTTCAAACATGGGCGTAGCTCCGGCATCAATGGGTGTGCTCGGCAGAGGCTTTGCCGAGTTCAGACTTCACGACGAAACTGCCTGCGGCCGCATATGCCGCACCTGCTTGAAGACCTTGCAGTACCTCGACCCGCTTGCCATCGCTGCGGCCCAACTGCACAGGCTGGGCCACAAAGCCGTCCTTCACCTTGACGAAAACGACCGGCTTGTCCCCCACGCTCTGAATAGCGTCGCTAGCCACGCTGACTGTCACGGCGGTTTCGGACGCAATCACTTCCACATTGACGAACAGGCCGGGACGCCACGCGCCCTGGGGATTGGCCAAGACCACACGAGCCTTGGCCATGCGGGTTTGTTCGCCGATCAGCGCACCCACGAAAGTGATGGTCCCTTGCGCGCTGGCATCGAATGCCGTGGCTTTGATGCTGACCTTTTCACCCACTCTGACCAGCGGCAAATCCTTGGCGGGCACGTTGATCTCTGCCCAGACCTGGCCCAGGTCGGACACCGTGAACACGGCGGCGTCTTCCTTGACGGCCTCGCCCAGGCTGAGGTGCTTTTCAATCACCATGCCATCGAAGGGCGCACGCAGCTCGAAGCGGTTCAGCCCGCCCGAGGAACCTGGGGCCAAGCCCACGGCCGACAGCTTCTGCTGCGCGTTGGCTACGGCGACCTGCGCCTCGTTCAGCGCCTGGCCGGCTTGCAGGTAGTCCTGCTCGGCGGAAATCTTCTGTTCCCACAGCCGCTTCTCGCGTTCAAAAGTTGTCTGGGCCAAGGCCAGCCGCTTTTGCGCCGTCTGCAACTCGCTGCGCTGCTCGGATGCGGCAGGGCTGGCGATAACGGCGAGCACCTGCCCCTTCTTGACCGTTTGCCCCAAACTGGCCTGCACACTTTCGACAACACCCGCAATGCGCGGAACAACGTGCGAGGTGCGGTCTTCATTCAGCCTAATCTCACCCGGCAATTGCAGGGCAGACTTGATGCTTGCAGCCCCTGCGGTGTCAATGCCGATGGATGCAGCCTTGATTTGCGCATCGCTGAGTTCGACTTTTCCTTCCTCCTGGCTGAAGCTGAACGTGAAAGGCGCGTTGGCCGTCTGAGCCACGATGCTGATCTCGAACGCATGAGGTTCCGGGACAATCTCTCGACTCAACAGGCTGTCCTTGTCGGGAGTGAAGTTGAGCGCCTGCTTTTCCCCAGTCAGGCGTGTAACGGTAGCGCTAACCTTGGCGGCGCTGCTGGCTAGCGCCTTTTCCCTTTCGTAGAGCCAGATTCGCAGGCGTGGTTCGCCGCCGTCCTCAGCGAGTAAGGCTTCCAATCCGAAGTCCCCTTCTTTGAACAGCTTGCCGCCATGCGGCCCCTTGCTTGACCCCTCGTGGTGCTCGCCGTCCGCATGGCCTTTGTCGTCCTCGTGGGAGTCTGCGCCCGTCTTGCCATGATGCTCACCATCACTGTGGGCCTTGGCTTCCACGTGGCTGCCGTGACCCTCACCCTCAGCGCTCTTATCCGTCTTGCCGCCGAGAATGGCGCTGCCCAGTCCTATGCCCACTGCGGCGATCACGGCGATGGCAAACCACTGCTTCTTGCTGACGTTCAGTTTGTTCGTTTCGGGTTTCATGTTCATTCCTTGTTTGCAGGCAGGGTGGTCGTGGATTCGGATGCGCCGATCACGCGATCCATGTCCGCCGCCGCGCGGTGCGCATCGGCGAGCGCCTTGAGGTATTGGGACTTGGCGGCAAAGTAGGTGCGTTGCGCGTCCAGCACTTCCAGAAAGTTGAACTTGCCGTAACCAAAGCCCACGGTGGCCGCGTCATAGGCGCTCTTGGCCCCTGGCAGCACCTCTCGCTGCAATACGTCGATCTCGCCGCGAACCGACGCCAGCCGCTCGCGGGCTTGCAACACCTCTGTGCTGAGGCGCAGATTCAACGCCTGAAGTTCATCCCTCGCCTTGTCTTCACGCTTCAACGCTTCCAGCAGATTGCCCTGATTGCGGTCGAACAAAGGCAGCGGCACGGAAATGCCGAGCATTAACTGATTGCGCGCTAACTCGTTCGGACGCTTCACGCCCAGGCTGACCGTGACATCGGGCGTCTGCTTGCTGCGCTCCACGTCGGCCAGCGACCGGCGACGTTCGATCTCCAACTGCGCCCGGCGCAGTGCCGAAGAGGCCGACAGGCGCTGCTGGATGTCATCCAGCGAAGGGACGTTGGGAAGATCATCCACGCTGCCCGCTACCTGGGTGAAACGCGGCGGGTTGGCCCCGAGCAAACTAGCCAGCCGCGCGCGGGCACTGCGTTGTTCGCTCTGCGCCTGTGCCAGTTCAACCCGCACGCCGGCTTCGGCCACCCGAGCCTTGGTTTCTTCGACCGGGGACACCTTGCCCGCCGTCACGCGCTTGGCAACGGCATCCGTCGCTTGCCTGGCCAGGTCAACGCTGTCCTGGGCTAAGGCCGTGCGATCCTGGGCGGCCAGCGCCTCAAAGAAGGCGGCAACCACAGCGGCGCGAATTTCGACGCGCCGCGTGTTCAGTTCTTCAACTGCGACGTCACGCCCTCGCTCTGCCGCGGCAATGCGGGCAGCGCGCTTGCCCCCCAGCTCGATGGGCAGATTGATCTGGACGCTTTGCGTGCGGGTTGGCGTGCGTTGGTCTTCGAGCGAGTACGCCAGCTCGGGATTAGGACGTACTCGTCCCTGAATTACCTGGCCCTCCACGGCCTCGATCTCCCGTTGGGCGACAGTCAGGTCAAGATTCGCCTCCAAAGCCAGCGCGACGGCCTTTTGCAGGGTCAGGGGCGTTGCTGCTTCAATCTGCTCTACGCCGTTGGCGCTCTGCCCAAGAGCTGGTGCCGTCGGCAATAACTGAGCGAAAGCCGTCCCCGTCATGAGCGCAAGGAGCAAGCCTGCCGCAACCGCCCTCGCGTTGTAATTGTGAATATCCTTCAGCATCCGATTCTCCAGTGATTTGAAATACACAAGGGAATCGGCGGGGGGCAATCCAGATGATCGCCAGCAACGTCATCACATCAGCCGCGCGAAGCCGGCTGGATACCGTAGCGCGCCATGCGCGACGGCAGGGGCGAGGACGAAGGGAAAGGAACGCGCTCCCCGCCGATCAGGCGAGGACACGCCACTGAGGGCGCTCTAAACGTTCAGGTGGAGGCGCAGCAAGGTGCTCCGGGGGATACCCCGTAACCAGGGACGGGCTGACTGGCGACGCCAGCTTCACATCCCCTGACAAGACCGAGAAGCACCCGGCATGACAGGACGCGCAATCAGGATCGCCACCCAGGGTCTTGGCCGGATCAGGGCTGGCATCCTTGCCGTCGGCCGCCTTGTGCTGATGCGCATGGTGGCCGAAGTGCTTGGCCGCAGCTCCGGTTTCATGCTGGCAATAACTGGCCACTGCCGCCCAACTGAATTGAAGCGGCAAGAACACCAGCAAGACGAGGGCCAGCCATTTGCGCATAGGGGTAACAGTGTAGCAGTACAGGCTTTACTTTGCCACTCCTCGCTGCTTGGGTTTTCTCAGAGCCCCGTGCGCGTAGCGTGCCTCCTCTCAGGTTCATCCTGCATCAAATCAGAGCCGCTTCGATATTCGGCGAGTTGTGGCCGCTTTGACGACTGGGGCGACACGAGGGGGCGCCACAGCGCAGGGTACGGGCAGCAGCAGGTCAACCGCCGGAGTACATTTCGAGCCGCGCACGTCGAGCTTCTGGTGATTCGCTGCGCATCTCATCGAGAACCTGCTGGCGCGTCTTCGGCGCTTCGGAACTCTTGATGGGCAACGGTGCTCCACGTTGCAGTATCGCCAGCGTACCGTCCTTACGGGCGGCCTCGACTTCGGCCATCACCTGGGCGCGTGTCTTGGTACTCTGGAAGTGATCCGGGTGGTACGTGAAGCCCTCCTCGGTGGGGGCCGGGTGCCACATCGAACTGGCCTGGGCCGTCAGGGGGAGTGCCGTAGCCAGGATGATCGCCTTCAAGGCAGCAAGATGGGTCAGTTTCATTTCATGGTCCTTTCCATTGCTAAGTGCAGATAATCGATATGCCCGAAGGCATGAGGACAATGTAAGAACCGGCACAGAACGGGAGTAAAACGTGCAGATGACAATTTGGACAGGTTGCGAGAGGCCGCAGCGGGAACGCTGCGCATGAAGCTGCTGATCGTTGAAGACGAAGCCAAGCTCGCGGACTATCTTCGCAAGGGTCTCTCTGAAGAGGGCTATGTGATCGATGTGGCTGCCAACGGCATTGATGGCCTCCACATGGCCTCCCACGGCCACTACGACCTGATCGTCCTCGACACCATGCTGCCGGGCATTGATGGCTTCGGCTTGCTGGCCGCGCTGCGGCAGAGCAAGCAGACGCCGGTGATCATGTTGACGGCCCGCCATCGCATCGAGGATCGCGTACGCGGACTGAAGGCGGGAGCGGACGACTACCTCGTTAAGCCGTTCGCCTTTTCCGAACTGGTGGCACGCATTGAGGTGCTGCTGCGCCGCGCTGCTGGTACTGCACCCGCGCCTGATGCGCTGGTGCTGTGCCTTGGGGACTTGCAAGTGGACCTGGCGAGGCGGCGCGCTACTCGGGCCGGCCAGCGCATCGACCTGTCCGCAAAGGAGTTCCAACTGCTGACGCTGCTCTTGCGCCGCAAGGGCGAGGTTCTGTCACGTACTGAAATCGCGGAGCAAGTATGGGACGTGAACTTCGATCACGGTACCAACGTGATCGACGTCGCTGTGCGTCGCCTTCGGAGCAAGCTCGACCTGCCCTTCGAGCGCCCACTGCTGCACACCGTCCGTGGCATGGGCTACGTACTCGAAGATCGGCAACCGTGAGACCCAGGCGTGCCGGATCGCTGGGGCGGCGGCTTGCCCGCTGGCTCGCACTTCTCACCCTGGTCGGGCTGGCCTTGACCTGTCTGGGCATTTACACCGTCACCGCACTGAGCTTCAAAGAGCGGCAGATGGACACGCTGCGGCAACAGCAGATCCAGGTGAACCATCTCATTGCTGAGGCAGCAGGGTTGGGAAGCGGTACGCTTGCACACAAGCTTGACGATGGCATGGTCGGCCGACAGGACATGAAATTGATCCTGACCCGTGCCGACGGCAGCGTCATCTATGCCAGCGCCGGCATTCCAGTGCATCACCGCGTGATCGACATGCGATTCGAGGCTACGACCGGCACTCCCCCCATCCAGGCGGTGCTGAGTCTTGATGTCAGCGAGGACGATCGTGTGCTAGAGCGTCTAGCCCGCACGCTCGTCGCCGCCGCACTCGCTGGCGCAGTGGTGATTGCTGTTGGCGGATTTACGCTGGTGCAGATCGGGCTGCGTCCAGTGCGCGACCTCTCGGCTCAGATCCAGGCGCTGGAGGCCGATACTCTGCACCGGCTTCTGGATGGCTCCGCTCAACCCGACGAACTGGCTCCGCTGGTGGCCCACGTCAACGAATTGCTGAAGCGTCTGCACAAAGCCTACGAACAACTGGAAGCCTTCAATGCTGACGTTGCGCATGAACTGTTCACGCCGTTGGCGACGTTGATGGGGGGCACCGAAGTCGCTTTGCGCAAAGCACGCGATGCCGACACGCTGCGGGATGTGTTGGGCTCGCACCTCGAAGATATCCAGCGCATGTCGATGATCGTGCAGGACATGCTCTTCTTGTCGCAAGCCGACCGAGGAGCTGAAGCCCGCCGCGAGCATGTCGCCAGTCTGGCCGGCGTTGCGCGCGCGGTGGTGGAATTGCACGAGGCGGCCATTGAGGAAGCCGGGCTGAAAGTTCGTATCAATGGTGATGCCACTGGCTTGGCCGACGTGCGCCTATTGCAGCGCGCATTGTCCAACCTGATCGGCAACGCAACCCGGCACGCGCATCCGCACAGCACCGTTGTCGTGCAAATCGACCGACTGGATGGTGAGATCGCCCTGCGGGTGATGAACGAAGGGCCGACGATCTCAGCCGAGCATTTGCCCAATCTGTTCAACCGCTTCTACCGGGCAGATGCAGCGCGGTCGGATGCCGCCCGCAATCATGGACTGGGCTTGGCCATCGTGGCCGCCATCGCCCGCATGCACGGAGGGCGGACTATGGTCGATTCGAGCAACGGCGTCACATCTATCGGGCTCGCGGTGCCTACCCCGAACACGCAATAGTTCAACGGGTCGCGCCCTACCAACAGGCTGGCCTACTAGCCAATTACTTCTTCTAGCAGGAGAAGCGCCAGAAAGCCGACAAAGAACATCGCCGTCACCCAGGGACGATCTGGCGTTTCGTGCGCTTCGACCAACAGTTCTTCGGTCACGAGGTAGAGCAACGCAATCAGACCAAACGCGAAGAAGCCAGTCAGAAGAGGGTTGGGCAACAGCGCCACCGGCGCTCCAAGCAAGGCCCCGATCGGCAGCAAGAGCACGAGCGCGGACGTAATCCAAATGACCTTGGCACGAGAACGAACGCTCTCGCCGAGTTCCGTCGCCACCGTCAATCCCAGGAACAGAACCTCAATGGTCAGGGCGATGGTCAGAAGCAAGCCGACCTTTGGGCCAGCCGCAAACCCGATACCAAGCACCAAGCCATCAATCAGGATGTCGATGCCGATCACGGTCAGGAGACCGGCTGGCCCCTTCGCCAATGCTTCCAGATGCTTCACCAGCAGCATGGTGGCGACGCCGATTCCGCCGTCGATCATCGTCGCCAAAGGTGAGGCGCGGTGCATGATGTCGGGCAAAATTTCGCCGGCCGCCGCCGCGAACACGACGCCAGCGGCAAAGTGCTGAATCGCACTGACCAGTGTTGGCCCCGGCCGCACGTTCACCGCGACCGTAGCTCCGATGATGGCGGCCGCTGCCGGAATCAAGGTGTAGATCCAGGCCGAGATCACCATGATTCAAGTTACTGCGTTGCCGCACTGAGCGCAGAATTTCGCGCCGATGGGAATGACGCTACTGCACTTCTTAGGAAGGTCTGAACAAGTCCACCGATCATGCCGCGGCGCGTTGAATAGCGCAAAGGAGCCTGCGCGAATGAGCCAGATCAGTTTTGCGGACGCGGA
>NZ_JQKD01000051.1 GCF_000745855.1 Xenophilus azovorans DSM 13620 | reverse complement strand
GATCCTCACGCCCGGGCAAGTCAACGACATCACCCAGGCTCCAGAGTTGCTCAAGGGCCTCAGGCCAACGCATGTGCTTGCCGACAAGGGCTATGACAGCCGCGCCTTTGTGGCGCAGATCGAGGCGGCGGGCGCTCAAGCCGTGATTCCGCCGCGCAGTTGCCAGCAGCCGCGCTCCTTCGATGCCAAGCTATACCGGGCTCGCAATGCGATCGAGCGATGCTTCGGCCGGCTCAAGCAGTTCCGACGCATCGCCACGCGTTACGACCGCAAGGCCGCCCACTTCATGGCCTTCCTCTGCCTGGCCGCAAGTCTGGCTTGGCTGACAGATTGAATGTCGATTCAGCCTAGGCGCATGAAGCTCGTACACGACCGCATCGACCTGCTCGCGACCTTCCTGCGCATCGCCGAGACGGGCTCGCTGAGCAAGGCGGCCCGTCTGCTGGGCATCACCCAGCCCACTGCCAGCCGGCGCCTGCTCGAACTCGAGCGGCTGCTGGGCTGCAAGCTCGCGCTGAGGACCACCGCCAGCTTCTCGCTGACCGACGAGGGCCGTCTCCTGATGGTCGAGGCCAGGGCGCTGTCCGACCGCTGGGCCAGCCTCTCCGAGCGGATCTCGGGCGGCCGCAGCCGGCCGGAGGGCACGCTGCGGGTGATCGGGCCTTCGGGATACGGGACGGGCTTCCTGACGGATGCGGTGACCGACCTGCGCGCGGCATGGCCGCAGCTGCGCGTGGAGCTGACGCTGACCGATCGCGTCGTGGACCTGGTCGCGACCGGCGCGGAGTGCTGGGTCTGCGTCGGCGAAGTGCGCGACCCGGGCCTGGTGTGCCGGCATCTGGGCGACATGGAACGCATCCTGGTCGCCCACCCCGCGCTGCTGCGTCGCATCGGGCCCGTGACGCCGGCCACCCTGCCGACCCTGCCCTGCGTGGGCCTGGTGCCGTACTTCGTCGACACGGTCCGGCTGCTCGACAGGGCAGGGCGCTCGCAGACGGTGTCGATCGATACGCCGCTGCGCACCGACAGCCTGCTGTCGAGCTACCGCGCGATCCTCAACGGCGACGGCATCGGCGCGGCCGCGCCCTGGATCTGCCAGGCCGACCTGGAGGCGGGCCGTCTCAAGCGCGTGCTTCCGCGCCTGTGGCTCGAGCCGGTGGGAATCCACGTGGCGCTGCCTCCCGACATCCACCGGCCCGCGCGCGTGACCGCGTTCATCGATGCGCTGCGGCGACGGATCAAGGACATGCGGGGGTTCCGGTCCCGCGACTAGCGATCCCGCGATCGCGGCTTCTTCCTACAAGACGAAGAAGATTTACGGGTTCTCTTTCCGTGCCCGAATTGATCCCGAATTCGAGACTGATTCCTTTCTGCTTCGTTCTTCCTGACGGCATGAGTACCAATGTTTTGGTTCGGAAAGTGATCCGTACCACGACGTAAGCAATGCAATTTTTCACTCGAAATCCAGGTTGTGAATCCCTCGTAACGATCTGACATTTCTTAAGAAAAGTTGATGTGCGAGAACCACATCGCTTCGTAGTGCTTTGTATTCGTTGAGAGATTAAGAAGAAGAAAAGTCATCGGGTATCACCCGATGAGCATGTATATTGATTCCAAGGCCGAAACAGGCTTATTGGTGCATGGCGGTGCTGTCAAAGCATGTAGCGCAAGCTCGTGTTTTCGACACCCGACCCGCAGGTCTTCTCTCCAGCACGGAGATGCCGATTTCCGTGCAGCACCAACAGACTCTTGTTCCCGCCATCGGGCGTACAGGAGGAGACACGCATCCGGCTCGAAGCCCATCCTGTCGATCAAGGAGAGGACGAATTGACTTCAACGATCAGCGCGCCGCAGCGGCTGGCGCGCGGCATGGCCCTTTTGGGCGCCCTGGCACTGCAGGCCTGCACGGTGGTGCCCGGCATGGGCAACGTCAGCGTGTACGAGCCGCACAACGAACTGCCCACCCAGTTCGACTACCTGCCCGATGAAGCCCCCGAAGGGCGCATCACGCCCATCTCGCTCGCCCTGGTGCGCACGCTGGGCCAGTCCGCGCCGGGCGTGCCCGACAACGTCCGTGCCCTCTTCGGCAAGACGGAGCGCTACACCATCGGCTCGGGTGACGTGGTCGGCGTCATCGTCTACGACCATCCCGAGCTGCTGCCCAATGCCGGCGCCGTCATCTCGCAGGCCGCCGATCCCACCGGCGTGCAGGTGGCGCCGGGCTTCATCGTCGACGCCGCCGGCGAGATTGCCTTCCCCTATGTCGGCCGCGTGCGCGTGGCGGGCCTGACGGAGGCCGAGGCCTCCGACCTGATCGCCAAGCTGATCGCCACGCAGGTGCAGGACCCGCAGGTCACCGTGCGCATCCAGTCCTTCCGCAGCCGCCGCGTGTATGTCGAAGGCGCGGTGCGCACGCCCGGCTCGCAGATCGTGACCGACGTGCCCATGACGCTGACCGAGGCCGTCAACCGCGCGGGAGGCATCACCGAGGAGGGCAATCGCTCCTCCCTGACGCTCATCCGCGACGGCGCCTCCATCCCCATCGACCTGACGCGCCTGCGCGACGCGGGCCTCGATGCCAACGGGATCCCCCTGCAGCACGGCGACATCGTGCGCGTGGCCAACCGCGAAGACAGCAAGGTCTTCGTGATGGGCGAGGTCCTGGCGCCGATGGCCCTGGCCATGCGCAGCAACGGCCGCCTGAACCTGAACGAAGCGCTGAACGAGGCCGGCGGCCCCGCCGTCGCCAGCAGCAACCCCGGCCAGATCTATGTCATCCGCGAAGCCGCCAGCGGCAACCCTGCCATCTTCCACCTCGACGCCAAGAACCCCGCGGCCATGGTGCTGGCCAGCCAGTTCAGGCTGCAGCCCTTCGACGTCGTCTACGTCGATCCGGCGCCGCTGGTGAAGTGGAACCGCGTCGTCAGCCTCATCCTGCCTTCGTCGCAGGTCGTGAACAACGCGGACGAGGTGTATGTGCGTCATCGGTGACCGCGCGCGCGAACCGAAAGAGCAGACGACATGGTATTGATGCACTCCGAGTCCCGCTCCGCCCTGCAAGGCGCGGCGGCGGGCGCCGAGGCCGCTTCGTCGGCCGTCGGCGCGGCTCGCGGCGTCTTCGAGGAACAGGTGCGCGTGCGCAGCAAGCTGTACGCCCTGCTGTCGTGGATGCTGCGCGCGAGCGATCTGGTGCTGCTGGTGGGTGCCGGCTGGCTCGTCCACTGGCTGCGCTTCGGCGCGGCGGGCCTCGGCGCCGACTACGCGCAGGCGATCGGCCGCGGCGTCCTGTTCGCGCTGATCGTGCTGAGCGGCACCTCGCTCTACCGCAGCTGGCGCGGCCGCCGCGTGGCCAGCGAGCTGTTGACGCTGGCCACGCTCTGGCTGCTGATGTTCGGCCTGATGGTGCTGTACGCGGTGGTGATGAAGGACGGCGACCACCTTTCGCGCGTCTGGTGGTTCGGCTGGTTCTCCCTGAGCCTGACTGCCGCCATGGCCATGCGCATCGTGGTGCGCGGCACGGCCGACGTGCTGCGTTCGCGGGGCTTCGACGTGCGCAGCGCCGTGGTGGTGGGCGCCAACCACGACGCGCACCGGATCGTCCAGACGCTGCAGAGCCAGAACTGGGCCGGCATCCGCGTGCACGGCTGGTTCAGCGCCAGCGTGGATTCGCACGCCATCGAATCGGTGCCGAGGCTGGGCGACCTGTCCGACCTCGCCGCCTACGTCCAGCGCGAGCGCATCGACCAGGTATGGATCGCCCTGCCCATGAGCGCGCAGCACAAGATCGCGCGCATCCTGCAGGAGCTGTACCACTCCACCACCAACATCAAGTTCGTGCCCGACCTGTTCGGCATGGAGCTGCTCAACCATTCGGTGGAACAGATGGCCGGCCTGCCCGTGATCAACCTGCGCGACAGCCCGCTCGAGGGCAACGCCCGCATCGTCAAGGCCATCGAGGACCGCGTGCTGGCGGCGTGCATCCTCCTGCTCATCTCGCCGCTGCTCGTCCTCATCGGCATCGCCGTCAAGCTCAGCTCGCCGGGGCCGATCATCTTCAGGCAGCTGCGGCACGGCATCGGCGGCCAGCCCATCGAGGTGTGGAAGTTCCGCAGCATGTACGTGCACGAGGAGCGCGACGGCCACGTGGCGCAGGCCACGCGTGGAGACCGGCGCGTGACGCCCCTGGGCGCCTTCCTGCGCAGGACGAGCCTGGACGAGCTGCCGCAGTTCATCAACGTGCTGCAGGGCACGATGTCGATCGTCGGCCCGCGCCCGCACGCGCTGGCGCACAACGAGCAGTACAAGGAACTGGTGGGCCGCTACATGCAGCGCCACCGCGTCAAGCCGGGCATCACCGGCTGGGCGCAGGTCAACGGCCTGCGCGGCGAGACGGACACGCTGGAGAAGATGGCCAAGCGGGTGGAGTACGACCTGTACTACCTGCAGAACTGGTCGCTGGCCTTCGACATCAAGATCATCTTCTACACGGTCTTCACCGGCTTCATCAACCACAACGCGTATTGAACGCTGCCGAATGACACGCATCCTGGTCACCGGAATCAACCACGCGCCCGAGAACATCGGCATCGGCAAATACACGGGCGAGATGTGCCGATGGCTGGCCGCGCGCGGCCACCAGGTACGCATGGTCGCCGCGCCGCCGTACTACCCCGCCTGGCGCGTCTGGCCCGGCCACAGGCGCTGGTGGTTCCGGCGCGAGCAGCTCGACGGCGTGGACGTCATCCGCTGCCCGCTGTGGGTGCCCCGCACGCCGCGCGGCGCCACGCGCCTGCTGCACCTCGTCAGCTTCGGCTTGAGCTCGGCCTGCGCGCTGGCGTATTCGCTGGCGTGGCGTCCGCAGGTGGTGGTGAACGTCGCCCCCACGCTGACCAGCGCGCCCGCGGCCTGGGCGCTGGCGCGCCTGTCGGGTGCGCGCTGCTGGCTGCACATCCAGGATTTCGAACTCGATGCCGCGCTCAACATGGGCATCGTCGACGCCGGGCCGGCCAGGCGCGTCGCCGTCGCGCTCGAGCGCTGGCTGCTGCGCCGCTTCGACACCGTGTCCACCATCTCCGGGCGCATGCTGGAGCGGCTGGGCGCCAAGGGCGTGGCACCCGAGCGGCAGGCGCTGTTCCCCAACTGGGCCGACATCGACGGCGTGCGGCCCCTGCAGGCCGCCAGCCCCTATCGCGCGGAACTGGGCATCCCGGACGGCGCGGTGGTGGCCCTGTACTCGGGCAACATGAGCCTGAAGCAGGGGCTCGAACTGCTGGGCGAGGCCGCCACCCGCCTGGCGGCGACGCCGGGCCTGTACTTCGTCTTCGGCGGCCAGGGCCCGGGCCGGGGGCCGCTGGAGCAGGCCTGCGCCGGCCTGGCCAACGTGCGCTTCCTCGACCTGCAGCCCAGCGAGCGCCTCAACGACTGGCTGGGCCTGGCGGACATCCACCTGCTGCCCCAGCGCGCGGACGTGGCGGACCTCGTCATGCCCTCCAAGCTGACCGGCATGCTGGCCAGCGGCCGCGCGATCCTCGCCACGGCCCATCCGGGCACGGGGCTGGCCCATGCGCTCGAAGGCAGCGGCGTGGTCGTGCCGCCGGGCGATGCAGCGGCATTCGCCGACGCGCTGCTCGCCCTCGCGGACGACGCCCCCGAGCGGCAGCGCCTGGGCGTCGCGGCGCGGCTGCAGGCCGAGCGGACCCTGGCCCGCGACGGCATCCTGGCGCGCTTCGAGCAGCAGTTGCTGGCCCCACGCCGCGGCCCCGCCGAAGCGGGGGAGGGCGAGGGCCAGGACCTTTCCTCCGCGCCACCGGAGGCTGCCGGCCGGCGCGAGGCCTGATCCGCCCCGACACCCGCAGCGTCCTCCATGGCCGTGGCCGGTTGCACCGGCCCGTTGCACACCCCGTTCCTCCACATCGAGAACACACATGTCCCAGAAACGAGCACTCATCACCGGGATCACGGGCCAGGACGGCTCGTACCTCGCCGAATTCCTTCTCGAGAAGGGCTACGAGGTGCACGGCATCAAGCGCCGCGCCTCGCTGTTCAACACCCAGCGCGTGGACCACATCTACCAGGACCCCCACGAGGCGGGCGCGCGCCTGCACCTGCACTACGGCGACCTGACCGACACCAGCAACCTCACGCGCATCGTGGCGCAGGTGCAGCCCGACGAGGTCTACAACCTGGGCGCGCAGAGCCACGTGGCGGTGAGCTTCGAGGCGCCCGAGTACACCGCCGACGTGGATGCCATCGGCACCCTGCGCCTGTTGGAGGCGATCCGTTTCCTCGGCCTGGGCGACAGGACCCGCTTCTACCAGGCCAGCACCTCCGAGCTGTACGGCCTGGTGCAGGAGATCCCGCAGCGGGAGTGCACGCCGTTCTATCCGCGCAGCCCCTACGGCGTGGCCAAGCTGTACGCCTACTGGATCACGGTGAACTACCGCGAGAGCTACGGCATGTACGCCTGCAACGGCATCCTCTTCAACCACGAGAGCCCGCGCCGCGGCGAGACCTTCGTCACCCGCAAGATCACCCGCGGCCTGGCCAACATCGCGCAGGGGCTGGAGAAGTGCCTCTACATGGGCAACCTGGATTCGCTGCGCGACTGGGGCCACGCCAAGGACTACGTCCGCATGCAGTGGCTGATGCTGCAGCAGGACCAGCCGCAGGACTTCGTGATCGCCACCGGCGTGCAGTACAGCGTGCGCCAGTTCATCGACATGGCGGCGAGGGAGCTGGGCATCACCGTCGCCTTCGAGGGCAAGGGCGTCGACGAGCGGGTGGTGGTGGAGGACGTGAAGGGCGACAAGGCCCCCGCGCTCAGGCCGGGCGACGTGATCGTGGCGGTGGACCCGCGCTACTTCCGCCCGGCGGAGGTGGACACCCTGCTGGGCGATCCGTCGAAGGCGAAGGACGAACTCGGGTGGGTGCCGCAGATCGCGCTGGGCGACATGGTCAGGGAGATGGTCGAGGCCGACCTGGGCACGGCGCAGCAGATCGCGCTGCTGCGCCGCCACGGCCATTCCGTGTTTGCAGGGAAGGCCGAGTAGCGGCGCAGTCCACTTCCGGCCATCGTCACATGCGACGCATCTTCTGGGGCCTGGCGGACCAGTGCCTGGCTTCCGCGCTGGCCTTCGGCGTCATCTTCGCGGGCGGCGCGGTGCTGCCGGTGGGGGATTTCGTGCAGTTCGCGCTGTCCCTGGCCGCGGCCGCCTTCCTGCAGACCGCGTGCGCGTCGCTGGTCGCCGTGCCTGCCCTCTATTTCATCAACCAGGCATCCAGCCCCTCGGGCAGGGCCTACCTCGCCCAGTTGCTTTGCATGATCGGCGCCATCGCCTTGCTCACGCTGCTGGCCGGCTGGCTGCTGAGCGGCCTCGGCGCCTTTCCGGCCCTGTCGGCGCTGACCGTCGTGGTCGGCGCGTGCTGGGCGCTCTTCGATCTGTTCCGCCGCCTGCTCATCTCGGCGAACAGGCAGGTGCAATCCGCCTTCGTCTCGGCGCTCGGCGCCGTCGTCGTCTGCGCCGGCATGGCCTTCATCTGGTTCTCCGCGCACAAGAGCTATGCCGCGGCCCTGGGCGCCGTCGCGCTCTCGTATTTTTGCGCGGCCGTGCTGGGCGCCGTGTTCCTGGTGACGGCCTATGCGGGCAGCGGCGGCTACAGGATCGGCCTGGGCGAGGCCGTGAAGCAGCACTGGCATCACTCGCACTGGCTGCTGGTGGGCGCGGGGATCTACTGGGTCTACAGCCAGGGCTTCGTCCTGCTGCTGCCGCATTTCCTGGACGACCGGCAGGTCGGCCTGTTCCGGCTGCTGATCAACCTGGCCGGCATGTCCACGGTGCTGCTCGTCTGGATGGAGAACCACTACGTGCCCCTCCTCAGCAGGGATGCGAGCCGCCGCGAGACGGGCGCGTTCGCGGGCGCGGCGGCCAGGCTGCGCAAGGTCTGCCTGGCGCTGGCCGTGGTCTACGTGCTGTTCTGGGCGCCGGTGTTCCATCTGCTGTATGGGCTCCTGTATGCCCGGAAGTTCGGCGCCGCGGACGTGCCGTCCGTCCTCGTGGTGTGCCTGGGGCAGGCCTTCCTGATCCTGTCGCGGGCCCCGCTGGTGATCAGCCGCGCGCTGGGCGACACCCGGATCACCCTGGTGGCGCACCTGGGCTGCCTGGCGGCGGTCGCGGGTGTCGGGGCATGGGGCGCGCTGCACCACGGCGTGCTCGGCGCGCTGGCCGGCACCAGCCTCGGCTACCTGGTCTTCCATCTCGTCATGGCCGCGGGTGCCGCGCGCCTGATGCATCCACGACAACGAAGCGCATGAAGAACATCCTCATCATCAACGCCTACTCCGCGCGCAACCGCGGAGACGCGGGGATCGTCGTCGCGATGATCCGCTACCTGCGCGGCCTGTGGCCGGACTGCCGCATCAGCGTCATGTCCTCCTATGCGGAAGAGAACCGGGCGTTCTACGCGCGCTACCGCGCCGATTCCGTGGCGCCGCCGTGGCCTCTCGCGCGCGGCACCGGCTCGCTGTCGCGCTACCTCGACGGGCTTGCCGCGTGGCTCCAGGCGGTCTTTCTTCCCGGAAGCAGGCGCTTCCAGGCCTACCGGGAGGCCGACCTCGTGGTCTCGGCCGGCGGCGGCTACATCTACTCGTCGCGCCGCGGCCCGATGGGCGTCGGCCTGCTGAACGCGCTCTACCACTACTGGCTGGGCCCGCGGCACGGAAAGCCCACCCTGGGCTTTCCGCAGAGCATCGGCCCGCTCAGCCACGCGATCGACCGCGCGCTGGTGAAGCGCGCGCTGCGCGACGTCGACCTCGTCTTCAGCCGGGAGGCGATCTCCACGAAGCTGCTCCAGCAGCTGCGCATCGCCTGCGAGGAGGTCCCCGACATCGCGTTCACCCTGCCGGCCCCGCTGCGGGATGCGAACCGGAAGAAGGAGCGGCAGATCGGATTGACCGTGCTCGACTGGGGCTTCTCCAAGGCGGGGAGCACGCCCGAGGACATCGCGCGCTACCTGCGCAAGCTGGCGGAGCTGGCCCGGGCCGTCCTGAGCGCCCATCCCGACGCCCGCATCAGCATCTTTCCCCAGGTCGACGTGGGCGCGAGCGACAGCGACGTGCCGATCTCCCGGGAGCTGGAGGCGATGGTCGCCGACGAGCGCTGCCGCGTGGTGGAACTGCCCCAGGACGTCACCCCCGAGGAACTGGTGACGCTGTATTCCGCCATGTCCGTCTTCATCGCCAGCCGGATGCACTCGGCGATCTTCGCCATCGCCGGCGGGGTGCCGACCATCGGGCTGGCCTACCAGCCGAAGACGAAGGGGACCTTCGACGCCATCGGCCTGTCGGCGCTGTCGCACGACATCGCCGACTTCGACCCTGATGCCGTCGAGGAGCAGGTCCTGCAGCTCCTGGACGAGAACGCCGGCGCCTGGCACGTCGACCTGCGCGGCATCCGCACGTCGCTGGACCTGTACTTCCAGGCCCGTGCGGACGCCGTCCCCCTGGCTGCGGCCTGATGCGCCCGACGCCATGACAAGCAGTCCCCACGCGCGCGGCGCCTTTTCCTGCCAGGCATGAGGCAGCTCGCGCTCCTGTTGTTCTATGCCGGATGGATGCTGATTCCATTCGACAACCTGCGGATCGCCCCGTCGCTCGGATGGGCGGCCGTCTCTCCCTATTTCTTCTTCGCCTCCGCCGTCCTCTTCGTGCTCTGGCGGCCGCGGGAGTTCGCGGCGAACTTCCTGCGCGTCAAGGTCAACCGGGCGATCCTCCTGCAGGGGCTGGTCTTCCTCTCGTTTCTTTCCTACCTGGCGTTCGGCCTCGAGCCGGGCCTGGTCGGGCTGACCGCGTTCAAGCTGCTGCTCGGCCTGGGCCTCCTCGTGTCGTTCTCGTATGTCATCTTCCTGGTGCAGGCCGACGAGCGGCGAGGGCAGAGGATTTCGAGGAAGCTGATCTCGATGCTGGCGGCGAGCTACCTGCTCGCCGTGCTGTGCGGGCTGGCCCAGTACCTGGCCATCCTCGGATGGGGCCCCGCCCTTCCGTTCGACCTGGTCTTCGCCCGCTTCTATCCAGAGAAGGTCCAGTTCAGCTTCACCGAGCCGAGCTTCGTGAGCCTGCACGTGCTGGGCATCATCGTCCCCACCGTGCTGATCCTGGCGCCGGCCCGCAGCCGCGCGAGGACCCTGCTGCTGGCGTGTGGCGTCCTGCTGCTGCTGATCTCCATCGTCTCGGGCTCGTCGCTGCGGGCGCTGGTGGACTGTGCGCTCTTCGGCAGCGGCCTGCTGCTGATCCTGCCGTCCAGGAAGAAGATCAAGGCCGTCAGCGCGATGGTCTGCGGCCTGGCCATCTTCCTCGCGCTGCCGTCGAACCGCCTGGTGGAGCGGGTCGAGAGCGTGCTCTCGGGCGAGGGCGTCGCGGACCCCTCCGCCCTCATCCGGAAGTTCCGCTCGGAAGCCGCCCTGTACGGGATGGTGGAACACCCCCTGAGCGCGGCGATCGGCTTCGGCTTCGGCAACAGCGGCCAGGCGATCGAATCCGGCTTCGACAAGGCCTACCAGAACATGCCCACTTCCATCGACCTCGACGAAATCGAACAGCTGCGCGTCCGGCAGGACGGCCTGACCTACAGCATGCACGTGAAGCTGCTGGCCGAGCACGGCCTGCTGGGCTACCTGCTGCTCCTCCTGATGCTGTTCGACCGGCGCAGGAAGATCCTGTTCTTCGCGACCTTCGTGGTCTACCTGCAATTCGATTCGTACGCGTTCTACACGCTGTGGCTGTACATCGCGGCGCGGATCTTCGACCGGGCCCGTGACGAGCACTTCGTGCGGACCGTGCGGAGGGCGGCATGAGGTTCCTGCTGATCGGGCCGCTGCCCGAGCCGATCAACGGCTGCTCGTACGCGAACGCGGTACTGCTGCGCAGGGCGCGGGAGGAGGGGCACGACTTCCGCGCCATCGACACCTCCACGCCCACCATCTCCGGGAAGCAGGGGGCGCGCTTCTCCCTGCGCAAGGCGCTGGCCTTCCTGGGCACCTACCGGCACCTGCCGCGCGTGCTCCGGGCCGACGCCGTCTACCTGACGCCGGGGCAGACCTTCTTCGGCCTGATGAAGTACGCGCCCTTCATGCTGCTCGCCCGCTGGAGCCGCAAGCCCTACGTGATCCACCTCCACGGCAATCACCTGGGGCGGCACTACGCCGAGCTGCCCGGCCTGCGCAAGCGGCTGTTCCACGGCTGCGTGTCGCACGCCGCCGCGGGCATCGTCCTCTCCGAATCGCTGCGGGGCAACTTCAAGGACCTGCTGCCGGGCGAGCGGGTCTTCGTCGTGGAGAACTTCGCGGGCGACGACCTGTTCGCGGACACCGCAGCAGCCGGCAAGCCCACCGATCGCCTGGAGATCCTCTACCTGAGCAACCTCATGAGGGAAAAAGGCATCCTGGACCTGCTGGACGCGCTCGCTGTCCTGAAGCGGGAGAAGGTGGACTTCCGTGCGCGGATCGCGGGCCACATCGAGAAGGGCCTGGAGGCCGAGGTGCGAAAGAGGCTGGACGCGCTGATGCCCGAGGCGGCGTACGTCGGCGCCGTCGCGGGTGACAGGAAGCGTCGGCTCCTGGCCGGCGCCAACGTGTTCGCGCTGCCGACCTACTACGCCATGGAGGGGCAGCCGATCTCCCTGCTCGAAGGCCTGGCCACCGGCAACATCATCGTGACGACCGCGCACGCCGGCATCCCGGACATCGTCGATGCGTCGCACGGCCACGTGATCGAGGCCCGCAACCCCGCGGCGCTGGCGGCGACGCTGCGCAAGATCTCGGCGCACCTGCCCGACGAGGTGGATCGCTTCTCACGGCACAACCGCGACTATGCCGCCGCCAGGTTCACGGAACGCTCCTTCGCGGGCAGGGTCGTGGCGGTGCTGCGGCAGGCCGCGGAACGCCCGGCGGGCGAGACCTCCCGGAGGACCGCATGAGCCTGCTCGACGCCGGAAGGAGCCGGCCCCTGGAAGGCGGCGCCTCGTACTCGATCGGCCACCGGCTGTTCCGGGCGCTCTGGAACCTCGCGTGGCTGTTGTGCGCGGCCTGGACGCCGCCCCCGCTGCACCGCTGGCGCGGCCTGCTGCTGCGGCTGTTCGGCGCCGACGTGCATCCGACCGCGCGCGTCTACGGCAAGGCGCGCATCTGGTATCCGCCCCACCTCACGATGGGCGCGTACGCCGTGCTCGGCCCCGGCGTGGACTGCTACTGCCAGGGCCGGATCACCATCGGCGAGAAGGCGGTGGTCTCGCAGGGCGCCTCCCTGTGCGCCGGCACCCACGACATCGCCGATCCGAACTTCCAGTTGGTCCAGAAACCCATCGCCATCGGCGCCCACGCGTGGATCGCCGCCGAGGCCTTCGTCGGCCCCGGCGTGACCGTGAACGAAGGCGCCGTGGTCGGCGCGCGCGCCGTGCTCTTCAAGGACGCCGAGCCCTGGGGCGTCTATGTCGGCAATCCCGCGCGCTGGATCAAGACGCGCGTGCTGCGGCAGCCTGCTCCACATCAGGCGCAGGTGATCGGCGCCTGAGCCTCCAGCGAGTCACCCGCATGACCTCCGAATCGACGACGGCACGGCCGTTTCGCAACGACATCAACGGCCTGCGCGCCTGGGCCGTGGTGTCCGTCGTGCTGTTCCACTTCGGCGTCGCCGGCTTCCAGGGCGGCTTCATCGGGGTCGACGTCTTCTTCGTGATCTCGGGTTTCCTGATGACGTCGATCATCGTCGAGGGCCTGGCGTCGGACCGGTTCTCCATCGCGTCGTTCTACCGGGCCCGCGCCCGGCGGATCGTCCCCGCCCTGGGCGTGCTGTGCTGCGCGCTGCTGGCGCTCGGCTGGTTCTGGCTGCCCTCGCCGGACTACCGGGCTTTCGCGCTCGACGCCTTCCTGGCGCTGGTTTTCCTGAGCAACGTCAAGTTCTGGCGGGAGGCGGGCTACTTCGACGCCGACTCGCACGAGAAGCTCCTGCTGCACACCTGGTCGCTCTCGGTGGAATGGCAGTTCTACCTGCTGCTGCCGCTGGCGCTGGTGGTCGTCTGGCGCCTCGGCGGGCGCCGCAGGGGCCTGCTCGCGTGCTATGCGCTGCTGGGCCTCGCATCGCTCGCGCTGTCGTGGTACCTGACGGCCAAGAGCGCGTCCTCGGCATTCTTCCTGCTGCCGACCCGGGTCTGGGAAATGATCGCGGGCGGCCTGGTCTTCTTCCTGAAGGAGCGGGGCCCTGCGTCCCCCGGCGGGCAGCGGGCCCTGGAATGGACCGGCCTGGCCATGATCGTCGCCGCGCTCGCGGCCTTCGACGGTTCGACGCCCTGGCCCTCGGTGCATGCGCTGCTGCCCGTCGCCGGCGCGGCCTTCGTCCTGCTTGCGCAAAGGCGCGGCTCCTTCGCCACCGGCAGCACGGTCGCGCAGTGGATCGGCCTGCGGTCCTATTCGATCTACCTCTGGCACTGGCCGGTCGTGGTGATCCTCGGCTTTGCCGGCCTGTCGCGCTCGGTCGTCGCGCTCGGCGCGGGGATGGCGCTGTCGCTGGTGCTGGGAAGTCTGTCCTACCGGTATGTCGAGAAGACATCCGCCAACGCGCTGTCGCACCGGGCCGGTGCGCGGCCCGCACGCTTCTTCCGGCCCGCGGCCTGGGCGTGCCTGTGCATTCCCTGCGTCGTTGTGGTGGCGGCCGGCGGCGTACCAGGGCGCCTGCCCGCCGGGATCGAACGGGTGTCCCGCGCCGCCGAGGACAAGAACCCGCGCATGGCCGAGTGCCACGCGGCCCCGCCCGCGCGCGTGCCAGGCTGCACCTACGGGGGGCCGAAGCTCGGCGCGATCGTCATGGGCGACAGCCATGCCGCGACCCTGGTGCGCGCCGTCGAGCACGCCCTGCCCGGCAAGGACCTGCACGTGCTCGACTGGACCTACTCGGGTTGCCGCACCCTGCTGAACAGCAGGCGGATCGGCGAGGAGAAGGACGCGTGCAGCCAGTTCGTCCGGTGGGCCCTGGAGGCGCAGAAGCAGTTCCCGGCCGATGTCCCGCTCGTCATCGCCAACCGGATCTCCGTCGACGCCTACGGCCAGAACGAAGGCGACCAGGTGACCACGACCTCGAAGCCGCAGGTCTATTTCGACAAACCCTTCGAGACCCGGAACGAGGACTACCGGCGGCAACTGGCGGATGCCCTGGTCGCCACCGCCTGCGAGTTCAGGAAGTACAGGCGGGTCTACATGGTCCGCCCCTTCCCCGAGATGAGGCGCAACGTCCCCAGGACCATGGCCCGGGCCATGATCCTGGGCCGGCACGAGGAGGTCGACATCACGCTCGACGAATACCGGGCGCGGCAGGCATACGCCTGGCAGCTGCAGAACCGGGCGCATGCGCAATGCGGCGTCGAGATCATCGACCCGACCGCCGTGCTGTGCGACGCGCGGCATTGCCACGGCGCCCACGAGGGCATGCCGAACTACTTCGACGACGACCACCTCGGCGAGCACGGCGCCGGCAGGCTCGTGCCGATGATCCGCGCCATCTTCGGTCCGCCCGGGGTGCCGCAGCGGCAGACGTGGGCGCAGGCCATCGGCGGCGGCTCGCCCTGAGGCGGGCGGTCAGCGGCTAGGCCTGGTAGTAGATGCCATCGAAATCGGCGTAGCCGGCCGTGACCGCGCCGCTCCCGGCGAGCTGCGCGGTGAGCTTGCCGTCGTCCGCGCGCAGGGCCGCCACGCTCACGGTGCCGGTGAAGTGCGAGACGGTGCCCGACACGTTCAGCTCCTTGCCGTTCCAGGCGATGTCGGCGCTGATCATGCCCCCCTGGCCACTGGACGAGAACATGATCGTCAGCCGGCCCGCCATGCGGGTGGGCAGCGGGCAGACGGTGAGGGGCTGCGATGCGTCCGACGGCGCCAGCGGGATCAGGAAGCCCTTGACGTACCCGCCGGGCGCCGGGTTGCCCGACCGGGCGATCAGCGCCGACACCGGCGACTGGCTGACCAGCTTGCCGCCGATGGACAGGGAGCCCAGCGTGGCGGGATTGGCGGTGTTCTGGCTGTACCAGTGGCCCAGGCCGACCGCCTGGTTGCCCAGCTTGAGCCCCGTCCGGCAGTCCAGCGAGATGTTGTTCTCGGTGGCCTGGATGCCGGCGCCGTCCAGCCAGTAGCCTGTCCGGAATCCCCTTGCACGGTTCGACGAGATCGCATGGAGGCGCACCACGCCGTTCCTGTCGTGGATGTTCCAGACGCCGGTGCCCGCATTCGACCCGGCGGCGTTGAACTGGTTGGTCGCCACGATGGCGCCGTCGCCGGCGCCGCCGGGGCCCGCCTGCGCCGTGAAGCCGTCCTTCATGCACTCGGAGGCCGCGTTGCCGACCACCACCCCGCGCGCCTGCGCATCCTCCAGGTGGATGGCGGCGTTGCGGGCCTGCAGGATCTGGTTGGCGACGGTGATGTGGCTCTGCGTCCCGGCGATGCCGACGGCGAACCCGGCGGTGGCTTCCGACCCGCCCTGCTTGGCGGACAGGAAGTTCCCGATCGCGGAATAGGCCCTGCAGTTGGCGTCCGGCTGGTTCCACTCGATGGCGTCGGAGGTGTCGGACTCCACCGTGGAGCCCATCACCAGGAAGGAGGCGGAGTCGCGGCCGTTCCTGTTGGCGAGGATGCCGTAGCCGCTGCTGAAGATGCTGCTGCCGATGATCTTGGTGTTGGCGGCGTTGGCCTTGTTCTGGTGGAAGGCGATGCCGCCGGGCGAGCGCAGGATCGTGTTCGAGATCTTGATGTTCGCCGCGTTCGCCGGCGACTCCAGCAGCGACTTCTGCTCGCGGGCGCCGGCCAGGTGGGCGGAGAAGATGGAGGCCGATGGCGCCAGCGTGATCGTGGGCGTCGGGTAGGGCGTGTCGAGGCTGCCCGTGAACAGCCCGTTCCGGGACAGGGCCTTGGCAATGTCCTGCGGGGGCTGGGCGCCGGCGGCCGTATCGGCGGCGGCGCCCCGGGGCTGCGCGATCGCGGTGGAGCCGAGGACGGCGCCGCCCATGAAGGCAAAGACGGAGCGCCGGCTTTCCAGGATGGTTTTCATGGGGAGGCAGACCGGTAGTGGGTTGCTGTTCCCTCGATGCCTGCGAAGCAGGGAGGGGCGGATGCGGCTACACGCTGCGCAGCTCGGCCTGGTGTCCGAGGAACCAGCGGTAGGTGTCCTCGATGCCTTCGCGCAGGCCGATCCGCGCGCGCCAGCCCAGGGCGTGCAGGCGCCCGACGTCGAGCAGCTTGCGCGGCGTGCCGTCGGGCTTGCTGGCGTCGTTGACGATCTCGCCCCGGAAACCGGTGATGTCCTTCACCAGCCCGGCCAGCTCGCGGATGCTGATGTCCTCGCCCACGCCGACGTTGACGATGTCCTCGCCGTCGTAGGTCTCGGTCAGGTGGACCGCGGCCTCGGCCATGTCGTCCACGTGCAGGAACTCGCGGCGCGGCGTGCCGGTGCCCCACATCACCACCTGCCCGTCGCCGCGCAGCCTGGCCTCGTGGAACTTGCGGATCAGCGCCGGCAGCACGTGCGAGTTCTGCAGGTCGAAGTTGTCGCCCGGGCCGTACAGGTTGGTCGGCATCAGGCTGATGGCGTTGAAGCCGTACTGCCGGCGGTAGGCCTGGCACAGCTTGATGCCGGCGATCTTGGCGACGGCGTACCACTCGTTGGTGGGCTCCAGCGGGCCGGTCAGCAGGGAGTCCTCCCGGATGGGCTGGGGCGCCAGCTTCGGGTAGATGCACGACGAGCCGAGGAAGGTCAGCTTGGCGGCGCCGTGGCGGTACGCGGCATCGATGACGTTGTTCTGGATCTGCAGGTTCTCCAGCAGGAACTGCGCCGGATAGGTATCGTTGGCATGGATGCCGCCGACCTTGGCCGCCGCCAGGTAGACGTACTCGGGCCGGTGGGCGGCAAACCAGGCCTCGACGGCGTCGCGGTCGCGCAGGTCCAGCGTGTCGCGTCCGGCCAGCAGCAGCTGGCTGCAGCCCAGGGCCTTCAGGCGCCGCACGATGGCGCTGCCGACCAGCCCGCGATGGCCGGCCACGAAGATGCGGGAATCGGTGTGCATGGAGGGGCCTCGCTCGATCCGTTCAGGTCTTGTACTTGTATTCCGCGTAGCGGTAGCCGCCGTAGCGGTAGCCGTAGCTGCCGTAGTGGCGGCGCGTGAGGTCCATGCCGTTGAACACCACGCCGCTCGCGCGCTTGCCGCCCTGCGCCAGGCGGCGCGCGCTTTCGTTGAGCTCGCCCATCTGCGTCTGGTCCGCGCGCGCGACCAGCAGCACCACGCCGCAGTGCGGCGCCACGGCGGCGGTGTCGGCCGCCACCAGTACGGGCGGCGTGTCGACGATCACCGTGTCGTAGGCGGCCGAGAGGGTGTCGAGCATGCGCACGAAAGTGTCGGACATCAGCATGTCCGCCGGGTTGACGGGCAGCCTGCCGGTGGTCAGCACGTCCAGGTTGGGCAGCACGCCCGCGTGCACGGCCTGCTGCGCCGTCAGGTCGCCCGACAGCAGTTCCGACAGGCCGCCCTCGCGCGGCAGCCCGAGCAGCTTCTGCAGGTGGCCCTTGCGCAGGTCGGCGTCGATCAGCAGCACGCGCTTGCCGGCATGCGCCAGGGTGGCCGCGAAGTTGGCCGAGATGAAGCTCTTGCCGATGCCCGGCGTGGGGCCGGTGACCAGGATGCGGTTGTTCTCCGCCTCCAGGCCGGCGAACTGCAGCGCCACACGCAGGCTGCGCAGCGCCTCGATGGGCTGGCTGTCGGGCTGGTGCTCCGCCAGCAGCTGGACGCCCTGGACGCCGGCGTCGACGCGCAGGTCCAGCGCCGACTGGTCGGCGGCGTAGGGCACGGTGGCGTAGACGCTCAGCCCGGTGTGGGCCTCGATCTCCTGCGGGTCGCTCACGCCGCGCAGGAAGCGCGCCCGCACGATGGCCAGCACCGCGCCGGCCAGCAGGCCCAGGGCGAGCATGGTGGCCATGACGATCGCCTTCTTCGGCTTCACGGGGTCCTTGGGCGTCGTCGCCTTGTCCAGCAGGCGCACGTTGCCGGTCTTGCCCTCCTTGACCAGGCGCATCTGCAGCGCGTTGTTCTGCAGCGACTGGTACAGCTCGGCGTTCACCCGCACGTCGCGCTCCAGGCGCAGCGCCTCCTGCTGGATCGCCGGCATGCGGCGCACGCGGCCCTCCAGCCCGTCGATCTCCTTCTGCACGGCGGCGATCTGGCGGTCGATGGTCTGCACGCGCACGTTGCGGTCGGTGAAGCGGGCCACCGTCTCGCGGCGCTGCTGCTGGGCTTCCAGCAGCTTGGTCTGCAGGTCGACGGTCTGGCTCAGCACGCCCTTGGCTTCCTCGTCGAAGGCGATGGTGCCGTTCTTCTTGCGGAAGCTGGCGAAGGCGTCCTCGGAGGTCTCGAGCTGGCGCCGGAACTCGGGCAGCTGCTGGTTGAGGAAGACCAGCGTCTTCTCCGCCTCGGCGGCCTTGCGCTCGACGTTCTGGCGCACGTACTGCTCGCCGATCGCGTTCAGGATGCGGACCAGCCGGGCGCGGCTGCCGTCCTGCAGCGAGACGTTGATCACGTTGGACTGGCGGCCCTGCTCGGCCAGTTGCAGGCGCGCCTGCAGGTCCTCGATCGTCCGCAGGCGCGAGGCCCGGCGCACGGTGAACTGCGCGCCCGGCTGGCCGTCCAGCCGCTCGATCAGCACGGCGATGCGCTCGCCGCCGCCCAGGTCCTGCTCCAGCAGCTGGCCCACGGTGCCGTGCAGGGGAGCGTCCAGCAGGTCGTGGCGCAGGATGTAGCGGCCCTCGCCCTCGGCTGTCACCGTGAAGGGCTCGTCGTCCTCCATGGCCTCGGGCACGTCGATGCGGGCGACCTCGATGCGCTCCGTGCCGTTGACGTAGCCGCCCAGGCCCAGCAGGCCGGGGGTGGACAGCCCGTCGGCCCGGTGGGCCAGCCAGCGCCCGACCAGCGGCAGGTAGCGGGGCTGGGCGTCGATGTACAGCCGGGTCTGGTCCACGGCGGCGCCCAGCACCATGCGCGACTGCAGCACCTGGATCTCGCCGGTGGCCGGCGTCTTGACGTCGAACAGGCTGGAGACGTCGCCCAGGAAGCTCTTGGTGTCGGGCGCCGCGTCCTCCACCTGCACCAGCAGGTTGGACTGGTAGATCGGCGTGGCCAGCAGGGTGTAGGCCACCCCGAGGGCCAGCGCCAATGCGGTGATGCCGGCGATCCACCACTTGTGGTCGATCAGGATGTCGACGTACTCGATCAGGTTGATGTCGTCGTGGTCGCCGTACGGGGCGGCGGCCTGCGGCGTGGCGGGCGGAACGGTGGAGGCGGAGAGGGTGTTCATGATGGTGACTGGATCTTCCGGATGCGTTCGGCCCAGGCCTGCACGCCTGCGTCGATGAGTTCGAGCGCCTGCTCGAAGGCGGCCTGGCCCTGGCGGTAGGGGTCGGGCACGTCGACCTGCGCGACGTGGCCCAGGCGGAAGACGCGGCCCCGCGCGGGCGGGTAGAGCGCCTCGATGTGGCGGCGCTGCGTGTCGTCCATGGCCAGGATGAGGTCGGCCTGCCGGCACAACTCCGGGCTGATCTGGCGGGCGCGGTGGGCGCCGAGGTCCAGCCCGCGCCGGGCCATGAGCGCCTGCGCGGCGGCATCGGCCGGATGGCCGGCCAGCGCGCCCGTGCCGGCGGACGACACCGACACGCCCGGCAGGGCCTGCGCGAGCAGGACCTGGCCCATGGGGCTGCGGCAGATGTTGCCGATGCACACGACGAGGACGGATTTCATCTTGGGCGGGCGTGGGGCGTGTTCAGCGCGGGTGGTTCTCGAAGTTCAGGAGGTTGTCTCCGCTGCGCGGCGGGCTCTGCGTCGGCGGCCCGGCGCGGAAGGCCTGCCGGTCGGCGCCGGAGGTCAGCTCGTACAACTGCTGGCTGCGCGCCAGCGGCGCCCCGCCGTCGCGGGTGAGCGGGTTCCACTGGAAGCCGACGGAGAACTTGGTCGAGCGGGGCAGCAGGGCGTCCAGCGGGACGGAGATGTAGATGCCCTTGTCGAAGCTGCCTTCGCCGAACTGCTCGGCCGACACGTTGGTCTTGGTGGCATAGGCGCCCATCACCAGCCCGTTGTCGAAGCGGCGGGCGATGCTCAGCGTCACGCCGCGGTCGCCTGCGAGGTACTGGCCGGCGGCGATGCGGGCGATGACGCCGTGCCAGCCGGTGTCCCAGTACACGGTGGCGTGGCCGGTGGTGACCTCGTAGTCGCGCAGGCTCAGGTCCTGCTTGAAGCCGCGCTGGCGCACCCGGTTGATGTCCACGCCGAAGGCCAGGCGGCTGCCCCAGGGGCGGTACAGGTATTCGGCGCCGACGCCGGCGAACATGCTCTCCAGCAGGCCGCCGTAGACGCTGTAGTAGTGGTCGCGCGCGAACTGGCCGACGTGGGTCAACTGCAGGTTGGGCACCGTCACCCGGGCGGAGGTGACGTATTCGCGCTGGTAGGTGCGCACGCGCGGCAGGTTGCTGGGCGCGGTGTAGGTGAACTTGTCGAAGTTGTCGACCAGGCGCATGTTGACGGCGCCGCTGAGCCAGGTGCGCTCGCTGAAGCGGTATTCGGCCGAGGCCTGCAGGCCGAGCTGGTAGAGGACGAAGGCGTCGGGCCCGCCGACGATGGGGCTGAAGTACGGCCCCACGCCCCAGGTGAACCGGTCGCGCTGGCGCGTCCACACGCCGTCGGCGCCTGTGTGTCCCGGCAGGCCCTGGGGCACGCTGCCGGCGGCTGACGCGGTGGCGGCAGCGGCACCCGCGCCGGCCGCATCGGCTGCTTCGCCCGCGCCGGCCGGGGCACGCACCGATGCGGGCAGATCGTCCGGCGTGGCATGGGTGGATGCCGGCCCGTAGTCCTCCGATGCAGGCACGCGCGCCTGCCGCGGCAGCAGGGGCACGAGGCGTTGCGTCACCCACTCGGCGCGCTCGATCACACGGGCATGGCTGGGCAGGCCGCGCTCGCTGAAGTGCAGCACGAAGCGGCGGATGTTCTCCGGCGCGGCGGCGTGAAGCACCGCCGCGGCGCGCTGCGCCCGGGCGTCGCGGTAGGTGGCGTCGGCCTCGGTGGCCCAGACGTGCAGCGCCTCGCCCTGCGGGGCGATGTGGGTCACGGTCCACTCCGTCTGCTCCTCGATCGCGGCGGCCGTCACGGCCCAGCCGGGCGGGTGCAGCGGCGCCTGCGGGCCCAGGCGCGGCAGCGGCGGGTCGAGCACCTTGGGCATCGACGAGCGGGCCAGGTTGCTCGACAGGCTCAGTCCCACCATCACCCTGTCGCCGCGCTCGAAGCCGGCGGACAGCACGACGCCGGGCGAGACGCGGTAGCTCAGCCCCACGTTGATCGGGGAGCGGCGGCGCTGCCGGTTGTCGAAGGGCTCGCTCCGGTAGTCATTGCCGTCGTATTCGATCTTGAGGGTGAGCGGGTCCCAGGGCGTGCGCCACTGCACGCCGCCGAACAGCGCGGCGGGGCCGCGGAACAGCGTGCTCAGGCTGGCCTGGCCGGTGGTGAAGTCGGTGGGGCGCGTGGCGAAGCGGTCGCCGAACAGCCGGAAGGGGTTGCGGATGTTGCCGCTGCGCGCCATGTAGCCCCAGCCGATGCCGAGGCTGAAGTCGAAGTCGTTCCAGCGCTTGCTGGCGACCAGGTATTCGCTGGAGAACAGGCCGGTGCCGCCGAAGTCGCGGAAGCCCAGCGCCACCTGGGGCACGTAGGCGGACTCCTTGAGCAGGCGCAGCTTCAGGTCGATGCTCTTGTCCTTGTAGGACTGCTGGTCGGTGATGCCGTAGATGCGGTTCGAGATGGAGCTGTAGCGAAAGCCTCCTTCCATCCAGTCGAAGGGCTGGAACATGAAGCTGAGGCGGCTGTACGGATAGACGTTGCTCAGCGTCGCGCGCAGGTTGCCGGCCTGTTCCATGCGGGCCGTGGGCGTCTGCAGCAGGCCGATTTCGCCCCAGTCGTTGGCACTGACGTCCAGCGTGCGCGGCTGCGCGGCGGCGGATTCGGGCAGCCGCGCGGCCTGGCCGGGTGCTGCCGACGCGGCCGATGCGCCGTCTTCCTGCGGCGACGGCCCCTGGGTGGCCAGGAACTTGATCATCCCTTCGGACAGGCCGTCCAGCAGCCGCATGCGGCGCGGCGCCGCCCACAGCCAGGCGCCGGGCGCGGGCTCGTCCACCGGGCCGGCATTCCAGGGCGCGACACCCATGCGCGAGGTGCGGCCGTCGGGCTGGGCCAGCCACGCCTGGTCGGCCTGGTCCTGCAGGCCGCAGGCGGCCAGATAGTCCAGCACGTTGCGGCCGGGTTCGTGCGCCACGCGGCACAGGCGGCCGTCGGGCAGGACCACCGCCACGCTGCGCAGCGGCCAGGCCGAGGGCACGAGCCGCTGGCCCGCGCCGAGGACCGGGTCTTCCGTGGGGTTGGCCTCGAGCCAGCGCGGATCGACGATGCCCAGCGCCACGCGGCCGGTGACGGGCAGGCTGTCGATCCAGGCGCGCAGGCGCTCGCGGTCGCTGCGCTCGGGCCCGGAGCGGGCCTCCTGCACCCAGGCTTCCAGTTGCACCAGCAGCGTGTTCTTCAGGTGCCGCTGGGCGAATTCCTCGTCGCGTATCTGCCAGGCCAGGCCGGGGTTGGCGACCTGCTGCCCGTCCGGCTGGCGCAGCAGCCATCGGCTCAGCCGTTCGCCCGGCCGGATGTCCGCCGGATGGCCGGTGAGCTGCGCGGCGTCGCTTGCGTGCGCAGGCTCCGCGGCACCTGCGGCGGAGCCGGCGAGTGCGAACAGGGCGGCAGCCGTGGCCATGGTGCCAAGACGCAGGGGGTGGGGCGCGGACGACGGACCGGTGCGCGTCATGAACCGGTGGCCGCCGCTGCCTCGCCGGCGGGCGCGGGTTTCCAGCGCTCCAGGCTCAGGCACAGGTCCCGGGTGAGGCATTGCTCGGAATACACCACCTGGGGCTCGCCGCCGTCGTCGACGCGCGTCACGGCGAAGCGCGCCGGTGGCAGCGCGTCGCTGGCGGGGACGGTGGTGCTGCCTTCCTCGAACCACTGCACGGGCGCCGCGTGCTGCTGCGCCATCCGGCTGCGTGCCGGGGGCGCGATGGCCGTCACGCGCACTTCGTCCCGCACGCCGAAGCGGTAGCCGGGCATGAGGTCGCGTTCGCGCGTGAAGCGCACGGGCATGTCCGGGCGGCTTGCCAACGCGGCCCACGAAGGCCTGGTTGATGAAAAGCGCACGGCACGCCAATCGGTGGTGAGGCCTGTGGTGCCCACGATCCTTCCCTGTCGTATGCGCAGCACCTCGCCGGATCCGCTGTACCACACCTCGGTGGGGCCTTCGGGCAGCGGATCGACATAGCCGAGCGCGAGGTAGATCTCGCGCTTGCCGAGATGGGCGCGCAAATAGTTGAAGTTGAGCTGCGAGTTCTGTGGCGGCGAAGATGCTTCGACGGATGCGTCGCCATACATGTGCGACGCCGTGGCCAGCAGGGCGCGGCCACCCGAAGTGCACCCGCCGGCAACGAGAAGGGATGCCGCCAGCGTGCAGCATCCCAGGGTGCGAACGGTCAGCCCGATGCGGCTGGCCGGCGGTCGGCAGCCCTCACGCAGGAGGGCGCGCCGCATCAGCGCGTGGTGCCCGTGGAGCCGGTGCCCGTGCCCGTGGTGCCCGTCGTGCCGGTGGGAGGCAGGAAGAAGAAGCCCCGGTTGCCGCTGCCGCCGCCGAGGGCCGTCGCGAGCAGGACGCTGCCTCCGACGCCCAGGCCGACTGCCTCGCCGGTGGTGAGACCGCCGCGGGCCCCTTGCGCGGCTTGCGCGCCCGGGGTGGTTTGGGTCGCCTGGGGAGCCTGAGAGGCCGGGGCGCCGTTGGTATTCGATTGGGCCAGCGCAGGGGTGCTGGCGAGCCCAGCGATGGCCAGGCCGGAGATCAGATGGCTGAGCTTCATGGGTGCACTTCTTTCAAGGAAAGACTGGCAAAAAGCTTAGCATGGCATGCTGTCCACACCGGTCGAACGGTGTTAGCGGATGTTGCCGAAAAACCTAAGAGTAGCACCAACTTACGACATTTCGGCGCAAAAAAATCGGATGGCGGGCACATGCTTTCGAGGCTGTCTTGCGCGACCGCGCGCGCAGCCTTTTTCCGGTCGCCTGCGCACTTCGGTCATGGCCCTTCCGACGGATCCGGTGATGGCGCAAGATCTATTGCGGGTAAACCCCTGTCGACGCAACTGAAACCGGTTTCATACACTTCCGGCACCGAAACCCGCCGAGCGCCTTCCGGCGCCTGCCGTCCGTGAATTACCAGTTCCAGTTCGATGCCGTGTTCGCCGCGTGGCCCCTGCTGCTCAAGGGCACGTGGATCACCATCCAGCTCTCGCTCACCGCCACGCTCATCGGGCTGGCGGTGGCGGTGCTGTGCGCCTGGGGCAAGACCTCGGGGCCGGCGTGGCTGCGCTTCATCGTCAACGCCTACATCGAGGTGATCCGCAACACGCCCTTCCTCGTGCAGCTGTTTTTCTTCTTCTTCGCGCTGCCGGCGGTGGGCCTGCGCTGGTCGCCCTACACGGCGGCGCTGACGGCAATGGTCGTCAACCTGGGCGCCTACGCCACCGAGATCATCCGCGCCGGCATCGAGTCCATCCCCAAGGGGCAGATCGAGGCGGGCCGCGCGCTCAATCTCAAGGGCTGGGAGATCTTCCGCTTCATCGTCATCAAGCCGGCGCTCAAGGCCATCTACCCGGCGCTGACCAGCCAGTTCATCCTGCTGATGCTCAGCTCGGCCGTGGTGTCGGTGATCTCGGCGGACGACCTCACCTCGGTGGCGGCCAACCTGCAGTCGCAGACCTTCCGGAGCTTCGAGATCTACATCGTCGTGGCGGGCATCTACCTGGCGCTGGCGCTGGCCTTCTCGGCGCTGTTCAAGCTGGTCTACCAGCACCTCCTTCACTACCCGGACCGCCGCTGAGCCGAAGGAGACGACCATCATGCGCACCTTCGGCTTTCCCGAATTCCTGTTCATCCTGCAAGCGGCCCAGTGGACGCTGGCGCTGTCGGCCATCGCCTTCGCCGGTGGCGCCGTGCTGGGGCTGGCGACCGCGCTGGCCCGCGTGTCCGAGAACGCCGCGGCGCGCGGCCTGGCCCGCGGCTTCATCCAGATCTTCCAGGGAACGCCGCTGCTGCTGCAGCTGTTCCTGATCTTCTTCGGCGCGCCGGTGCTGGGTTTCGACATCAACCCGTGGATCGCCGCCGGCATCGCGCTGGTGCTCAACAGCGCCGCTTTCCTGGCCGAGATCTGGCGCGGCTGCATCGAGGCCATCCCGCGCGGCCAGTGGGAGGCGGCGCAGGCGCTCAACCTCTCGTATGCGGCCCGCATGCGCGACGTGATCCTGCCGCAGGCCTTCAAGATCGCGCTGCCGCCCACCGTGGGCTACCTGGTGCAGATCATCAAGGGCACCTCGCTGGCGGCCATCATCGGCTTCACCGAGGTCACGCGGGCCGGCCAGATCATCAACAACGCCACCTTCCAGCCGCTGCCGGTGTTCGCCACCGTGGCCGCTATCTACTTCGCGATCTGCTGGCCGCTGTCGCTGCTGGCGGCGCGCATGGAGCGCCGGCGCGCCCAGGCGCTGGCCCGCTGAACCCTTCCCCATCCCGACTCAACCCAAGGAGACCCCGCATGACCTTCACCCGCCGCGCCACCCTGGCCCTGACCCTGGCCGCCTGCGCCACCGCCTTCGCTCCGCTGGCCTCGGCCCAGACCGTGGCCGACATCAAGAAGAAGGGCGAGATCACCATCGGCATGCTGGTGGACTTCCCGCCCTACGGCACCACCAACGCGCAGAACCAGCCCGACGGCTACGACGCCGACGTGGCCAAGCTGCTGGCCAGGGACTGGGGCGTGAAGGCCAACATCGTGCCCGTCACCGGCCCCAACCGCATCCCCTTCCTGCTGACCAACAAGGTCGACCTGCTGGTGGCCTCGCTGGCCGTCACGCCCGAGCGCGCCAAGCAGGTGCAGTTCAGCCAGCCCTACGCGGCCGCGACCATCGTGCTCTACGGCAAGAAGGACGCGGCGATCAAGAGCGCGGCCGACCTCAAGGGCGTGCGCGTGGGCGTGGCCCGCGCCAGCACGCAGGACGTGGCCGTCACCAAGTCGGCGCCCGAGGGCACCGAGATCCGCCGCTTCGACGACGACGCCTCGGCCATGCAGGCGCTGATCTCCGGCCAGGTCGATGCCATCGGCTGCTCGGTGACGGTGGCGGCGCAGATCGCCCAGCGCGTGCCGGCCGGCACCTTCGAGAACAAGTTCACCCTGGTGCAGCAGGCCATGGCCATCGCCATGCGCCCCGGCCAGGACGACCTGCTGAAGAACGTGAACGAGTTCGTCGCGAAGAACACCGCCAACGGCGAGCTGAACAAGCTCTACCAGAAGTGGCTCAAGAGCGACTTCCCGAAGTTCTGAACTGACCCACCCCCGTTTCTTGCTCACTTCGTGTAGCCGAATCCCCCCTCAAGGGGGCGCACTCGGCGGCCCGGCAAAGCCGGCTCCGCGAGTGCACCCGGAGGGGCTTCGCTGCGCTCGCCGCGGAATCGACACATGACTCCCACGACGTCCGATACCTCCGAACCCATCATCCGCCTCGAAGGGGTGAACAAGTGGTATGGCGAATTCCAGGTGCTCACCGGCATCGACCTCTCGGTGCGCGCGGGCGAGCGCATCGTCATCTGCGGCCCCTCGGGCTCGGGCAAATCCACGCTGATCCGCTGCATCAACCGGCTGGAGACGGTGCAGCAGGGCCGCATCGTGGTGGACGGCATCGAGCTGACGGCCGGCGGGAAGAACGTGGACGCGGTGCGCGCCGAGGTGGGCATGGTGTTCCAGCAGTTCAACCTGTTCCCGCACCTCACGATCCTGCAGAACTGCACGCTGGCGCCGATGCGCTCGCGCGGCATGACCAAGGCGCAGGCGGAGGAGGTGGCGATGAAGTACCTCACCCGCGTGCGCATCCCCGAGCAGGCCAACAAGTACCCGAGCCAGCTCTCGGGCGGCCAGCAGCAGCGCGTGGCCATCGCCCGCGCGCTGTGCATGGCGCCGAAGATCATGCTCTTCGACGAGCCCACTTCCGCGCTCGACCCGGAGATGGTCAAGGAAGTGCTCGACACCATGATCGGCCTGGCCGAGGACGGCATGACCATGCTGTGCGTGACGCACGAGATGGGCTTCGCCCGCAGCGTGGCCGACCGCGTGATCTTCATGGCCGACGGCCGCATCATCGAGCAGGCGCCGCCGGCTGAGTTCTTCGGCAATCCGCGCAGCGAGAAGACGCGCCAGTTCCTCGGGCAGATCCTGAGCTCGCACCACTGACGATGGCCGTGCTGCTGATCTCGCTGTCGTCCTTCGGCGCGGCCGAGCTGCTGCGCCACGGCCAGCGCTGGTGCACCGAGCTGGCGATCGAGGCCGGCGCCGACGGCGTGGAGGTGCGCGGCGAGCTGCTGCGCGATCCCGCCGTGGAGCTGGCCGGACTGCGTGGCCGGGCGGCCGTCTACTCCAGCCCCGACGGGCTGTTCGCGCCCGGCGGCGCGCTCGACGCGGCCGCGCTGGACGAAGGCCTGCGCCGCGCCGCGCTGCTGCAGGCGCCGCGCCTGAAGATGGCGATCGGCGGCTTCGACGCTGCGCGTTCCCGTGATGGCCTCGTCGCGCTGCGCGAGCGCCTGGCGGCGCAGCCGGTGGAGCTGCTGATCGAGAACGACCAGACGCCCTCGGCCGGCACGCTCGATGCGCTGCAGCGCTTCTTCGCGGCGCAGCACGCGGCCGGCCTCGACCTGGGCATGACCTTCGACATGGGCAACTGGCACTGGCTGGGCGAGTGCCCGCTGGAGGCGGCGCGCGCCTTCGCGCCGCAGGTGCGCTACGTGCACTGCAAGGGCGTGCAGCGCCGGCCCGACAAGTGGGTGGCCGTGCCGCTGGCGGATTCCACCGCGCCCTGGCGCGCCGTGCTGCGTGCGCTGCCGGCCGAGGTGCCGCATGCGATCGAATACCCTCTGGCCGGTAACGACCTGCTGGCCGTCACGCAGGCCCAGCTGGCACAGGTGCGCACCGCGAGAGGATGCCCATGACCGAACCCACCGCCTTCGACGTCGCCACCTTCGGCGAGGCCATGCTGCTGCTGGTGGCGGCCGAGCCCGGCCCCATCGAGCACGCGACGATGTTCCACCGGCGCACCGCCGGCGCCGAGACCAACGTGGCCATCGGCCTGGCGCGCCTGGGCCTCAAGGTGGGCTGGGCCAGCCGCCTGGGCACCGACTCGATGGGCCGCGCGCTGCTGGCCACCATGCAGGCCGAGGGCATCGACTGCTCGCACGTCATCTGCGACGCGGCGCAGCGCACCGGCTTCCAGTTCAAGGGCCGCGTCACCGACGGCAGCGACCCGCCGGTGGAGTACCACCGCAAGGGATCGGCCGCGAGCCACATGCGGCCGGAGGACATCGACGAGGCCTGGCTGCGCTCGGCGCGCCACCTGCACGCGACCGGCGTGTTCGCCGCCGTCTCCGACACCACGCTGCCGACGGCGCTGCGCAGCATGGAGATCATGCGCGCGGCCGGCCGCAGCATCTCCTTCGATCCCAACCTGCGCCCCACGCTGTGGGCCAGCGAGGCGCGCATGCGCGAATGCATCAACGACCTGGCGGCGCGCGCCGACTGGGTGCTGCCTGGCATGGAAGAAGGCCGCCTGCTCACCGGCGAGGCGACGCCCGAAGGCGTGGCGCGCTTCTACCGCGGGCGCGGCGCGAAGCTGGTGGTGGTCAAGCTCGGTCCCGACGGCGCGTACTACGACAGCGACACGGCGGGCGCGGGGCACGTCGAAGGCTTCCCCGTGAAGGAGGTGGTCGACACCGTGGGCGCCGGCGACGGCTTCGCCGCCGGCGTGGTCAGCGCGCTGCTCGAAGGCCGCAGCGTGCCCGAGGCGGTGCGCCGCGGCGCGTGGATCGGCGCACGCGCCGTGCAGGTGCTCGGCGACACGGAGGGCCTGCCCACCCGCGCCGAGCTGGACGCGGCTGACCTGTGACGCAGGCCCTACGATCGACCTCACCATGACCCGCAAGAACATCCTCGTCTTCCGCGAGCTGCCGCCCGACCAGCTGGCCCGCCTGCAGGCCGTGCACGACGTGACGGTGGCCGACCCCAAGCAGGACCGCGCCGCCTTCGACGCCGCGCTGCCCGAAGCGCACGGCCTGATCGGCTCCAGCTTCCCCATCGACGCCGCCGTGCTGGACCGCGCGCCGAAGCTGGAGGCGGTCTCCAGCGTCTCGGTCGGCGTGGACAACTACGCGCTGGCCGAGCTGCACCGCCGCGGCATCCTGCTCGCCCACACGCCCGGCGTGCTCGACGAGACGGTGGCCGACACCGTGTTCGCGCTGCTGATGGCGACCAGCCGCCGCGTCGTCGAGCTGGCGAACCTGGTGCGCGAGGGCCGCTGGACGAAGAACATCGGCGAGGACCTGTTCGGCCACGACGTGCACGGCAAGACGCTCGGGCTGCTGGGCTTCGGCCGCATCGGCCAGGCCATCGCGCGGCGCGCGGCGCTGGGCTTCGGCATGCCGGTGCGCTACCACGCGCGCCGGCCGGTCGACCTGGCGGCGCAGGCGCCCGAGCTGCAGGGCAGGGCGGTCCACACGCCGCTGGCGGAGCTGCTGGCGCAATCCGACTTCGTGGTGGCGATGCTGCCGCTGACGGAGCACACGCGCGGGATGATCGACGCCGGCGTCTTCGCGCAGATGAAGCCCGGCGCCGTCTTCATCAACGGCGGCCGCGGCCAGACGGTGGACGAGGCTGCGCTGCTCGCCGCGCTGGACGGCGGCCGCCTGCGCGCCGCCGGGCTGGACGTGTTCGCGAAGGAGCCGCTCCCCGCCGATTCGCCGCTGCGCACCCATCCGCGCGTGACGCCGCTGCCGCACATCGGCTCGGCCACGCACGAGACGCGGCACGCCATGGCCGAGCTGGCCACCAGCAACCTGCTGGACGCACTGGCGGGCCGGCGGCCGGCGGCGCTCTACGACACGTCCGCGGCATGAACAGGGGAGCCCCGCGCCGCGCCACCATCGCCGACGTGGCGCGTGCCGCCGGCGTCTCCAAGGCCACCGTCTCGCGTTTCTTCAACCACCGCGAGCGGCTGCTGTCCGACGACATCGCTGCCCGCGTGCAGGCCGCCACCGAGCAGCTCGGCTACGTGCCCAGCCCGATGGCGCAGGCGCTCAGCCGCGGGCGCTCGCGCCTCATCGGCCTGATCGTGGCCGACATCACCAACCCGTACTCGGTGGCCGTGCTGCGCGGCGCCGAGAAGGCCTGCCAGGAGGCCGGCTACCTGGTGATGCTGTTCAACCTGGGCAACGAGTCCGGCCGCGAGCGCGAGGCCATCGACGCGCTGACCGGCTACCAGGTGGACGGCTTCATCCTCAACACCCTGGGCCGCGGCGCGGGCGTGGTCGATGCCGTGGCCACGCACGGCAAACCGGCGGTGCTGGTGGACCGGCGGCATGCCGGCATGCACGCCGACTTCGTCTCGCTGGACAACGCCGGCGCGATGGCGCAGGCCTGCGAGCACCTGCTGGCCGGCGGCTGGCGCGAGCTGCTGTACGTCACCGAGCCGCAGAAGGGCGTGAGCACGCGGCGCGAGCGGGCCGCCGCCTTCGCGGCCTGCATGGCGGCGCACCCGAAGCAGGCGCGCGGCGAGGTCTTCGAGAGCGAAGAGGGCGCCGAGGACGCGCTGCACGATGCGCTGCGCGCCCTGCGCCGCCGCGCCGGCAGGACGCGGCGGCCGGCTGTCGTCGCCGGCAACGCGGTCGTCACGCTGCGCGTGGCGGCGGCCATGCGGCGGCTGGGCTGGCAGTTCGGGCGGGAGCTGGGCTTCGTCGGCTTCGACGACCCCGAGTGGGCGCAGCTCATCGGCCCGGGCCTGTCGACCATCGCGCAGCCCACCGACGAGATCGGCCGGGCGGCGGCGACCTGCCTGATCGAGCGGCTGCACGGGCTGGAGGGGCCGGCGCGGCAGATGCTGCTGCCGGGGGCGCTGCAGGTGCGGGGGTCGTCGGCTGCCCCCGACTGAGATCGAAGCGCGGTCCGCCACCCCCGGCCGTTCGCGCTGAGCCTGTCGAAGCGTGGTAGCGGGCTTCGACAGGCTTGTATGGTTTTGCCACCGCAACAACCATTGGAGAAAGGGCAAGGCGCCGGGGTGGAGGGACATCGACAGGCCTGGGCGATGTAGAGGCATCGACCCACCCACTGAGCAACGTCCCACCCTTGCACCGAGCGTCGATAAGGAACCCGGCGCCGCCTTGGCGAGCGCCGATGCCTGCAAGCTGACGCCGTTGCACGAGCCCCGCCCCGGCCTTTGCATTGTCACCATGCATCCCAGGCTGACAAGCCAGACGATCTGGCATCTTGGGGCCGATGTGGCCAGCACCCACCTGGACATTGCCGTGCACGGCGACAAGGCCGGCGTGCGGCGCATCGCCAACAACGCCCCGGCCATCGCGCAATGGCTGGCGCAGGTACCGCCGGGCTCGTGCCTGGCCATGGAGTCCACCGGCCGCTACCACCTGCTGCTGGCGCGCCTGGCCCACGCTCAGGGGCTGCAGGTGCATGTGCTCAATCCGCGGGATGTGAGCCACTACGCGCGAGGCGTGGGCCAGCGCGGCAAGACCGACCGGCTCGATGCGCAGGTGATTGCCCGCTACCTGGCCCATGAGCACGCGCAGTTGCGCAGCTGGCAGCCCGTGCCCCCGGCGCTGGCCGAACTGGACAGCCTGCTGCGCCGACGAGCGGCGCTGGTGCGTCACCAGGGCGCGCTGCGCCAGAGCATGGGCGAGGACCCGGTGACCCGGGCGTTGCTGCCCCAGGTGATGCTGCCCCTGACACAGGTACTGCAGACGTTGGACAAGCGCATCGCCCAGGTGGCCCAAGGCATCCAGGGCGCGCAGCAGGCGCTGGGCAGCATCACCTCGGTGCCGGGCGTGGGGGCGCTCAGCGGCGCGGCCCTGCTCGTGCTGTTCACACGCCTGGCTCAGGCGAGCGCTGACGCGGTGGTGGCCTTCACCGGGCTGGATCCGCGCCCGATGGACTCGGGCCACAAGCGGGGTGTGCGCAGGCTGTCCAAGCGCGGGCCGGCCGAGCTGCGGCGGCTGATGTTCAATGCGGCGATGTCCGCGTCCCGAACGGCGGCCTGGCGCGAGGTCTATGCGCGCGAGATCGCCAAGGGCTTGCCGCGCACGGCAGCCCTGGTGGTGCTGGCCCGCAAGCTCGTGCGTGTGGCCTTCAGCCTGTTCAAAAACCGCGCAACCTTCGATCCGACTCTCCACCAGGCGGTCAAGATCGCTTGACGCGGACCATAGAACCTCAGC
>NZ_JQKD01000050.1 GCF_000745855.1 Xenophilus azovorans DSM 13620 | reverse complement strand
GACGAGCTGGGCTACCTGCCATTCGAGGCCAACGCCGCACACTTGTTCTTCCAGTTGGTCAGCCGCCGCTATGAGCGCGGCTCGATGCTGGTGACCAGCAACCGCTCGGTGGCCGAGTGGGGTGGCGTGTTCGGTGATGCGGTGGTCGCCACAGCGATCCTGGACCGGCTGCTGCACCACAGCCACGTGATCACGATCCGCGGCGACAGCTACCGCCTCAGAACGAAGCGCCGCGCTGGCCTGGTTAACCAGGCCAGCGCGAATACCGAAGCGACAACGAACTGATCATCAACCGGGGGGCAGAACTCAATGTCGTCAGGGGGCCAGATCTGGATGGCGCTTGACAACAAGTACAGGCCGACTCAGCTTGCTAAGGAAGTGACGGACATCGTACAGGCAGAACTCACTGCCGACCCCGGCCGGTGCATCCTGATCTTCACGTTTAAGGACCAGGGCGATGACACGCCAACCAAACGCATCCAAGCGCAGCTGAGACAAGAAGGCATTGACGTCGATGCCGTCACTGCCGAAGGCAAGCGGCGCTTTGAGTTCCTGACATGGGGACAGCAAGAAGGGCTGAACGGCTACGAGCACTGCGAGACGGTCATCCTGGCCGGCGTGCTGACTCGCGATCACATCAGCATCGCGGCGGCCATCAAGGGGCAGGCAGGCGATCCTCGTCAGGACACATCCGAGCGTGAGATTCAGAAAATGATCGCCAGCGAAATCGGGCACTGCGTCTATCAGGCGGCAAGCCGGGGAAGCTGCCGGGTAGTGGAGAACGGCAAGGCCCAGGCCATGCACCTGCACATCCTGCACAAGGACACAAACCTGCGCGGCCTACTGGAACCCGTCATGCCGGGCGCCGTGTGGGAGTATCCCGAGCCGAAGCATCTACCGCTATCCATGCGCACGGGTAAGACCACTGCCATGCTCCAGCTCCTGCTGGAAACGCTGGACTCCTACCCTGCCGAACGCCTGCAGATCAGTAGCCGGGAACTGAAAGGACGCATGGGCTTGGACCCGAAGGACAACGCGGTGCGACAGCAGTTCACCGCAGCTATCGAGCAACTTGTCGGCAGCACGGACGGATGGGAGAAACACGGGCGCGGCGTGCGGCGAGTTAAGGCTGACACCCACAAGGGTATATAGGCATCCAGCTTTAGCGGTTTAGGTGATAGCAGATCGGCGAGCCTCCGGGCATCGCCGCTTGCTGTCACCGGCCCTCGCACGGACTACACGCCCGGCGGCTTACACCCTTTGCCCCTTCCGCCCGCTGTCGCCGACCGAGTAGACACGAGGCAACCTCAACTCCGGGAAGCGCAGCAACTCGATGATGTCCCGCAGCCTGTTAGCGTGCTGCCGGATCGTGGCCGCATAGACCTTGCCAGCAACCCCGATGCCCGCATGTCCGGTAATGGCATTCGCCTGGGCTTCCGTGGCCCCGTTCAGGCGTAGTTCGGTTGCCACAAGATGGCGGAACGAGTGGAACGCCTTGGCCCGGCCAGGAAACCCCTTGCGTGTCTTGAACTCGCCGAACCACTTGCCGAACTGCCCGCCCGCCCCGTTGACGCCCGCCGTCGGCAGATCGGGAAACAGAGGCCCGACAGGCAACGAGGCCGCATAGTCGTTCAGCCCCAGGCGGATCAACTCGGAGTGCATCGGCACAGCGCGCCATGAGCCGGCATTCTTCAGTTGCTGCCCACGATCCTTGCTGGCGCGAAACTCGATCACCTCCTCGCCCGGCGTCAAGGTCAGATCATCGGTCCATAGCTGGGCAATCTCGCTCACCCTGGCGCCGGTGAAGCATGCGATCAGCGGCACCCAGTACGCAGCCGCACGCCCCGCCTTGCTACTCAACGGGAGTTGATATGCAGTCCAGATCGGATCATCAAACAGGACGGCCAACTCGGCATGGGTCCACGGTTCACGCGCTTGCTGCTGCGCCCCGCCAACCTTGATGGCCGGCAGGTCAGCAAAGGGGGTGCTGTCGATCCAACCATGATCGCGCGCTGCGCTGAAGATCGCACGCACGCTGACGAGCACATTGTCCGCCGTGGCCGGCGTCTTCTTGTGTTCCACTGCCCAATCCTGCAAGCCAACCCGGAAGCGCAAGGCCGCACGCCTGTCCACGCTCGACAGCGCCGGATCGCCCATCATGTCCGCGAACATGCCCGCATGGCGCTTGAAGGTGGCCGCCGTCTTCGCTGGACGGGGAACCTGCAACCAGAGGTCATAGGCGTCCCCGATCCTGCGCACCGCAACCGCTGGCGACGCCGCAATCGCCGGGCCCGGCGTAGCCCCGGCGGAGCCTCCCAACTCGCCCAGCGCCAGCAGCGCCCTCCGCTCCCTCAGCCTGCGCACCCGGGTCGGGAACGTCCGCGAGGTATCGACCAAGGCCTCCACATGCAGTTCGGACAACAGCACGCGCGCAGCCTGTACCTCGGCAATAGCCGCAGGGTGGCGTGCTGGCGCAAGTTCCTCGATCCACTCGTCTGCGCCGAGGTCATCAACCCAGCCTCCCTGCATGGCAGCACGCCTCGACTCTAGGACCCACTGCGCGGAATCAATCTGCCGGCGCCTCTCCTCAGCCGACATTCCGGCGCTCCGGGCGTCTATGCTGGGCAAGGCTGCCTCCACGCGCTCCAGCAAGGCCACGCGCAGAGCATGCAGGTCAGGGGCGGCCGGCTGGCTGGGGCCGGGCATAGCGGCATGGGCGCCATTCCTGAGCGCCTGGAAGCGAACCTCCCAGGTCGCCTGCAGTTCCTTGGCCCGCGCGTTAGCTTCCCGGAGGTCGGCAGTCTTCAGGGAACAGCGCACGGCCCACGGCCCAGGGAAACGTGAACGCAGGTCGTTCGGCACACGGAGGCCGAACTGATAGATGCTGGTGTCGGGCCGGCGATGCACGCCAGGGTATCGAGGCACGTCGTCTGTCACACGGTGAGATTACACGGTCCGTGTGCGAGCGGCCTCCTACTGGACTGCCCCCTTCAGAGGGAGCACAAAGCAAAAAGGGCTAGCGGCGTAGTAACCGCTAACCCTCTTGACTGATGGCGGAGTGGACGGGACTCGAACCCGCGACCCCCGGCGTGACAGGCCGGTATTCTAACCGACTGAACTACCACTCCGCGTCGGTGTGACTTTCGCCTTCGCACCTTGCAGTGCTCAGGCCAAGTGCCACAAAACTTGGCGACCCTACGGGGATTCGAACCCCGGTACTCACCGTGAAAGGGTGATGTCCTAGGCCTCTAGACGATAGGGTCAGAACCTGAGGAACGAAGACCTTTCGGCCCTCTACCTTCTACGACACCTGGTTGGTGGAGGTAAGCGGGATCGAACCGCTGACCTCTTGCATGCCATGCAAGCGCTCTCCCAGCTGAGCTATACCCCCGGATCGACCGCTTTGAAAGTTGCCTTTCTTGTCGCTCATCCCTACTGGGTGTCGAGCCTCGCAGTATATACCGAAATTCAGGCCGTCTTCAATCTCTCGATGACTTTTTCGCGGGAGAACAGGGCGAGGACGGCGTCGAGCGAGGGCGTCTGCGGGGTGCCCATCACCAGCACGCGCACCGGCATGGCCAACTGGGGCATCTTCAGGCCCTGAGCCGCAAGGACTTCCTTGATGGCGGCAGCGATGGCGGCCTTGTCCCATGCCGCCACGGCAGCCAGCTTCTGGGCCAGCGCGGCCACGGCCGGGCGGATGGCATCGGTGAGGTGCTGCGCCCGGTCCGCGTCGCTGGCCCGCACGTCCGCATAGAAGGCGCGGGCCCAACCCGCCAGCACCACGGTGGTGTCGCAGCGGTCCTTGAAGAGGCCGCAGATGGCGGGCAGGCGCTCGTCGGCCACGATGCCCTCCTTCGCCAGGTGCTGCGCCACCAGCGGCGCCAGCGCCTCGTCCGGCGTCATCTTCATGTGCTGCGCGTTCACCCAGCGCAGCTTGGCCTCGTCGAACTGCGCCGCGCTGCGGCCCAGGTGGTTGAGGTTGAACCACTGCAGAAACTGCTCGCGCGAGAAGATCTCGTCGTCACCGTGGCTCCAGCCCAGGCGCGCGAGGTAGTTGACCATCGCGTCGGGCAGGAAGCCCTCGTCGCGGTACTGCGTGACGGGCTTGGCGCCGTTGCGCTTGCTCATCTTCTCGCCCTGCTCGTTGAGCACGGTGGGCAGGTGGGCGTACACCGGCGGTTCCTTGCCCAGGGCGCGGAAGATGTTGATCTGGCGCGGCGTGTTGTTGACGTGGTCGTCACCGCGGATGACGTGGGTGATGCCCATGTCGATGTCGTCCACCACCACGCAGAAGTTGTACGTGGGCGTGCCGTCGGGCCGCGCGATGACGAGGTCGTCGAGCTCGTCGTTGCGGATCTCGATGCGGCCCTTGACCTTGTCGTCCCAGGCGACCACGCCGCCCTGCGGGTTGCGGAAGCGCAGCACGGGCTGCACGCCTTCGGGCACGGGCGGCAGCACCTTGCCGGGCTCGGGGCGCCAGGTGCCGTCGTAGCGCGGCTTCTCCTTGTTGGCCATCTGGCGCTCGCGCAGCGCGTCGAGTTCGGCCACGCTCATGTAGCAGGGGTAGACCAGGCCCTGCGCCTGCATGTCGGCCAGCACCGCCTTGTAGCGGTCCATGCGCTGCATCTGGTAGTACGGGCCCTCGTCGTGGTCCAGGCCCAGCCAGGCCATGCCTTCGAGGATCACGTCCACGGCGGCCTGGGTGGAGCGCTCCAGGTCGGTGTCCTCGATGCGCAGGATGAAGTCGCCGCCGGTGGAGCGGGCGAAGGCCCAGGGGTACAGGGCCGAGCGGATGTTGCCCAGGTGGATGAAGCCGGTGGGCGACGGGGCGAAGCGGGTGCGGGTCTTGCTCATTGTTCTCGGGTCAGCTCAGCGTCGTCAGGCCGCGCAGCAGGTCGTCCTGGATGTCCTCGATGTGCTCCAGCCCCACGGCCACGCGGATCGTGCCCTGCGTGATGCCGGCCGCCTGGCGCTGCTCTTCGGACAGACGCCCGTGCGAGGTGGAGGCCGGATGGCTGATGATGGTCTTGGTGTCGCCCAGGTTGGTGGCGATGGACAGCAGGCGGCAGCTGTCGATCACGTGGAAGGCCTTCGCGCGCGCCGCCTCGGGCGTGTCGCCGGCCAGCTGGAAGGACAGCACGCCGCCGCCCAGCCCGTTCTGCTGGCGCATCGCCAGTTCGTGCTGCGGATGCGAGGGCAGCCCGGGGTAGTACACCCGCGCCACCTGCGGCTGCGCCTCCAGCCAGCGGGCGATGGCCAGGGTGCTTTCGCACTGCGCCTTCACGCGGATGCCCAGCGTCTCCAGGCCCTTGAGCACCACCCAGGCGTTGAAGGGCGAGAGCACCATGCCGGCGGTGCGCACGATGGGGGCGAACTTGCTCGTGATGAGTTCGTGGCTGGCGCACAGCGCGCCGGCCATCACGCGGCCCTGGCCGTCCAGGTACTTGGTGCCGGAGTGCATCACGATGTCGGCGCCCAGTTGCGTCGGCCTCTGCAGGATGGGCGTGGCGAAGGCGTTGTCCACCGCCAGCAGCGCGCCGGCGGCGCGCGCGATGTCGGCCAGCGCCGCGATGTCGCAGACCTCGGTGAGCGGGTTGGTGGGCGTCTCGGCGAACAGCAGCTTCGTGTTGGGCCGCACGGCCGCGCGCCATTCGTCCACGTCGGTCTGCGAGCAGAAGGTGGTCTCCACCCCGAACTTGCCGAACTCCTTGGCGAACAGGTTGAGCGTGGAGCCGAACATGGAGCGCGACAGCACGACGTGGTCGCCCGCCCTGAGCAGGCCCATGATCATCAGCAGGATCGCGCCCATGCCGCTGGCGGTGGCGATGGCGGCCTCGGTGCCCTCCATGGCCGCCAGCCGCTGCTCGAAGCTGGTGACGGTGGGGTTGGAGGTGCGGGAATAGGTGTAGCCCTCGCCGCTGGAAAAGCGCTGCGCCGAGGTCTCGGAGTCGGGCTGCACGAAGCCGGTGGTGAGGTACAGCGCCTCGGAGTTCTCGCCGTACTGGCTGCGTTCGATGGCGGTGCGCACGGCCAGCGTCTCGGGACGCAGCCCGGCGGGCAGGGATCGGTCTGTCATGGTCAGCTCAGGTTGGGCAGCACCAGGCGCGAGGAGTCGACGTCCGTTTCCTCGACGCGGGGCCGGTTGCCGTTCATGCGCGTGATGGCGTCGGTGTCGATGTCGCCGGTGACGTAGACGCCGTCGAAACACGAGGCCTCGAAGCCGTCGATGGCCGGCGCGCCGGCGGAGGCCGCCTTGCGCACGGCGCGCTTCATGCCGTCCACGTCCTGGTAGATCAGCGCGTCGCAACCGATGAGCTGGCGGATCTCCTCGACGCTGCGGCCGTGCGCGACCAGTTCGTCCTTGGTCGGCATGTCGATGCCGTACACGTTGGGAAAGCGCACCGGCGGCGCGGCGCTCGCCAGGTAGACCTTGCGCGCGCCGGCGTCGCGCGCCATCTGCACGATCTCGCGGCTGGTGGTGCCGCGCACGATGGAGTCATCCACCAGCAGCACGTTGCGGTCCTTGAACTCGCTGCCGATGACGTTGAGCTTCTGCCGCACCGAGCGCTTGCGCACGCCCTGCCCCGGCATGATGAAGGTGCGACCCACGTAGCGGTTCTTCACGAAGCCCTCGCGGTACGGGATGCCCAGCAGGTGTGCGAGCTGCGTGGCGCTCGGGCGGCTGGACTCGGGGATCGGGACGATCACGTCGATCTCGTTCGGCGGCACGGTCGAGATCACGCGCTGCGCCAGCGTCTCGCCCAGGTTCAGGCGGGCCTGGTAGACGGAGATGCCGTCCAGCGTCGAGTCGGGCCGCGCGAGGTAGACGTACTCGAAGATGCAGGGATGCAGCGTCGGCGCCTGGGCGCACTGGCGCACGTGCAGTTGTCCCTGCAGGTCGATGAAGACGGCCTCGCCGGGCGCCACGTCGCGCTCGAAAGTGAAGCCGGAGCCTTCCAGCGCCACCGACTCGCTGGCCGCCATCCAGGCGCCCTCGGCGTTGCGGCCCAGGCACAGCGGGCGGATGCCGTACGGATCGCGGAACACCAGCAGCCCGTGGCCGGCAATGAGCGACACCACGGCATACGAGCCGCGCAGGCGCCGGTGCACCGCCTCCACCGCGGTGAAGATGTCGTCGATGCGCAGCGGCACGCCGCGCGTGGCGCGCTCGATCTCGTGCGCCAGCACGTTGAGCAGCACCTCCGAGTCGCTCTCGGTGTTGGTGTGGCGGTGGTCGGTGGAGAACAGCTCGGCCCGCAGCGCATGCGCGTTGGTCAGGTTGCCGTTGTGCACCAGCACGATGCCGAAGGGCGCATTGACGTAGAAGGGCTGGGCCTCTTCCTCGCTGTAGGCGTTGCCGGCCGTCGGGTAGCGCACCTGGCCCAGGCCCACGCTGCCGGGCAGCGCGCGCATGTTGCGGGTGCGGAACACATCACGCACCATGCCCTTGGCCTTGTGCATGAAGAACTTGCGCTCGAGCATCGTGACGATGCCGGCGGCGTCCTGCCCGCGGTGCTGCAGCAGCAGCATGGCGTCGTAGAGCAACTGGTTGACGGGGGCGCTGCTGACGACGCCGACGATTCCACACATGGGGTGATCCTCTCAGGGGAGATAGCTTGCCAACTTTTCGGGCAGCGCGGGCTTGATGCCCTGCAATGCCGCATCCAGCCAGGGGGCGCTGGCGGACTCGCGCCACCAGGCGTCCTGGCCCAGGGCGAGGATGTGCACCACCACCGCCACGACCAGCAGCGCCACCACGGCGCGCGCCGTGCCGAAGGCCATGCCCAGCATGCGGTCCACCGGCCGCAGCCCGGCCACCGTGACCAGCTTGCGCGTGAGCGCAGCCACCAGCCCGCCGGCGAAGGCGATAAGCACGAACGCCAGCACGAAGCCCGCCGCGTAGCGCCACGGCGCCTGCGGGTCGCCGAAGGGCAGCCAGGCGCCGACGTCGGCGGCGAAGGCCTGCGCGAAGAGGAAGGCGGCGATCCAGCCCGCCAGGGTGATGACCTCGAAGACCAGCCCGCGCCACAGGCCGAGCAGCATCGAGACCCCGATCAGCGCCACCGCGATCCAGTCGAACAAGGCCACGGCCGCACCGCGCGCTGCTACAGGCTGAGCACGGCGGCGGGCAGCGCCAGGCCCTTGATGCGCTCGGCGGCCTTGTCGGCCTCGGCGCGCGAGGAGAACGGCCCCACCCGCACGCGGGTGCGCTCGCCGGCGGCCGTCTTGGCGACCTGGGTGTAGGTCTTCAGCCCGGCCTTCTCCAGCTTCTGGCGCGTTTCGCTGGCCTTGCCGGCATCGGCGAAGGCGCCGACCTGCACGATGAAGCGGCCCGAGGCCTCGGCCGCCGGCGGCTTGGCTTCGGCGGCCGGCTTGGCCGCCGCGGACGAGCGGCCTTCCAGCAGCGCGAGGGCGCGGCTGCCGTCGTCGCGGCCGGCCGGCTTGGCAGCAGGCTTGGCTTCGGCGGGCTTGGCCTCCGCCGGCCTGTGCTCCGGCGCCGGCCGCGATTCGGGCTTGGGCTCCGGTTTGGGATCGGGCTTCGGTTCCGGCGGCGGGGCCGGCTTGGGCTCGGGGGCCGGCGGCGGCGCCGGGGCGGGCGGCGGCGCGCTGGCCACGACCTCGCTGCCGTCGGCCCGCTCGGTGATCACGCCGTCGTCGGAGGAAGCAGCGGCGCCGCTGCGCTGCGCAACGGGCGCCTCGGGCACCGGCAGCGGCTTGGCCTTGTTGCGGTCGGGGATCTCGATCGGAATGTCCACCGCCACCGGCCGCGGCTGGGTGTCGAACAGCAGCGGGAAGCCGATCACCCCGATCAGCACCAGCACCGCCGCGCCCAGCAGCCGGTGCCGCGCGCGCCGGCGCATGGACTCCACGCTTTCCGCCGGAGCCGCCGCGGCAGCACTGCGTGCGTCGTTGCCCGGTTGGCCCTGCGAGCGGAACTTGAAGAACGCCATGAATGTCGCGTGTGGTGGAGCCCGAAAGGCGGGGCCGGATCAGGCGCCCGGCTGGAGGTGCCGGGCCTGCAGGCGGGGCACGCCCTGCTCGAGCACCCCACCCACGGTGAAGAAGGAACCGAAGACCACGATTCTATCAGCCGCCCCTGCGGCGGCGACCGCCGCGGCGAGCGCTTCGGAGGGCGAGGCATGCGTGCTGCAGGCCGCGTCCGCGCGCGTGTTCTGCGCCTGCCAGGCGGCGGCCAGATCGGCGGCGCGGGCCGCCCGCGGCGTCGGCAGGTCGGTGAAGTACCAGCGGTCCACCAGCGGCCCGATGCGCGCGAAGATCGCCGCCAGATCCTTGTCGGCCATGGCGCCGAACACGGCGTGCGTCACCGGGTAGAAGCCCATCGCGTCGAGGTTCTCGGCCAGCGCCGCCACGGCGTGGCCGTTGTGCGCCACGTCCAGCACCAGCGCCGGCTGGCCGGGCACGATCTGGAAACGGCCGGGCAGTTCAACCAGGGCCAGGCCGGTGCGCACGGCCTGGGCCGTCACCGGCAGTTGCGGACGCAGCGCCTCCAGCGCGGCCAGCACGCCCGCCGCGTTGATGAGCTGATTGGCGCCGCGCAGCGCCGGGTAGGCCAGCCCGGCATAGCGCCGCCCGCGCCCGGCCCACGACCACTGCTGGCGGTCGCCGGCGACGTTGAAGTCGCGGCCCGACAGCCACAGGTCGGCGCCGATCGCCTCGCCGTGCGCCACCACGCTCTTGGGCGGCACCGGATCGCTGACGACGGCCGGCCGGCCGGGACGCATGATGCCCGCCTTCTCGAAGCCGATGCGCTCGCGGTCGGGGCCGAGAAATTCCGTGTGGTCGAGGTCGATGCTGGTGATCACCGCGCAGTCGGCGTCGATGATGTTGACGGCGTCCAGCCGGCCGCCCATGCCGACCTCCAGGATCGCCACGTCCGGCTTCGCGTCGGCCATGCGCGCGAACAGCGCCAGGGTGGTGAACTCGAAGTAGGTCAGCGAGATGTCGCCCCGTGCGCGCTCCACCGCCTCGAAGTACGGCGGCAGGCTGTCGGCGTCGACCGGCGTGCCGCCCAGACGCAGGCGCTCCTCGAAGTGCACCAGGTGCGGCGAACCGTAGACGCCCGTGCGGTACCCGGCCTCGGACAGGATGGACTCCAGCATGGCGCAGGTGGAGCCCTTGCCGTTGGTGCCCGCCACGGTGATGACGGGGCAGCCGAAGGCCAGCCCCATCCGGTCGGCCACGGCACGCACGCGCGGGAGGCCCAGTTCGATGTTCTTCGCGTGCAGTCGCTCGGCGTGCGCGAGCCAGTCGGCCAGTGTCTTCATGGAGGGCGGCATTGTCGCAAAGCGGCCCGGCCCGGTTTCGGGGATGATCCGGCGCCATGATCGACCTCTACGGCATCCCGAACTGCGACACCGTCAAGCGCGCCCGTGCATGGCTCGACGGACAGGGCGTTTCCTACCGCTTCCACGACTTCAAGAAGGAAGGCGTGCCGGCCGACGCGCTGCGACGCTGGATCGCCGCGCTCGGCTGGGAAGCGCTGGTCAACCGGCGCGGCACCACCTGGCGCCAGTTGGACGCCGCCACGCGCGAGGGCGTCGTGGACGCGGACTCGGCCGCACGGGTGCTGGCGGCGAACCCCAGCCTGGTCAAGCGGCCGGTGGTCGAATGGGCCCCCAGGGCGCAGGTCACGGCCGGCTTCGACGCGCAGGCCTGGCAAGCGCTGGCCGGGCGCCGGGGTTGAACCTTGGCGCCTGCCAGGCGTCCAATTGCCCCGTTGCCTCGTCACACAAGGAGATCCTCATGGCCAGATTCCCCGCCCCGCGCCTGCTGGCGGCCGCACTGCTGGCCGGCGCCTGCCTGGGCGTCCAGGCGCAGCCCGGCACCGAGCAGGGCCGCGTGATCGCCAGTGAGCCGGTCACCGAGCAGGGTCGCACGGTCGGCTACTCGGTGACCTACGAATACGCCGGACGCACCTACACCACGCGCACCGACGGCCCGCCGGGCCCGACCATTCCGGTGCAGGTGAGCCCCTACGGCGTCACCACCTACCCCGTCGCGCCGCAGCCGGAGCTGGCGGACAACGACATGCCCCCGCCGCAGCCCGGCGCCGATCCGGCGCAGGTCGTGCCGGAGCCCGGCGTGGTGGTCTCGGGCGCCGGCGTGCCGTACGGCGCCCCGCCCGCGGCCTACCCCGCGCCGGTGTACGTGGCCCCGGCTTACGCCGCGCCTTACGCCTATCCGGCGCCCTGGGTCTATCCGCCGGTCGGCGTGTCGCTCAACCTGGGCTACGCGCGCGGCTGGCACCACGGCCACCGCCACTGGCACCGCGGCTGGCGCTGAGGCGTCGGCGCCTTTCTACAATCGCCTCCGCGCCGGGCCCCGATCGGGCCCGGCGCTTCTTCTTTTTCTCTCCTCCCTGCATCATGGCCCTCACCTCGCTGGACGGCGTGTCCGTCTCGACCCAAGCCAACGTGTACTTCGACGGCAAGTGCGTCTCGCACGGCGTCACCTTCGCCGACGGGCGCAAGTGCACGGTGGGCGTGATCCTGCCCTCCACGCTGACCTTCAACACCGGCGCGGCCGAGGTCATGGAATGCGTGGCCGGCGCCTGCGAATACAGGCTGGCCGGCAGCGACGAATGGAAGAAGTCGGGCCCCGGCGAACGGTTCAGCGCACCCGCCAATTCGTCGTTCGACATCCGCGTGGCCGAGGCCTACCACTACATCTGCAGCTTCGGCTGAACGGCAATGCGCCACGCCGCAGCGCCCGCCGACGCCAGCCTGATCGACTCGCGCACCGCCGCCTGGCGGTTGGTCACCACGCTGGGGCTGGTGGCGCTGGGCAACAGCAGCATGTACGTGGTATCGGTGGTGCTGCCGGCGGTGCAGGCCGAGTTCGGCGTCGGGCGGGGCACGGCGTCGGTGCCCTACACGCTGATGGTGGTCAGCCTGGGGCTGGGCGGCATCCTCACCGGCCGGCTGGCCGACCGCCACGGCATCGCGCGCGTGCTGGCGATGGGCGCGGCAGCGGTCTGCGGCGGCTACCTGTGGGCCGCCTTCTCGGGCAGCATCTGGGCTTTCGGCGCCGCGCACGCGCTGCTGGGCCTTCTGGGCGGCGCGGCCACCTTCGCACCGCTGATGGCCGACACCACGCTGTGGTGGGCCAAGCGGCGCGGCATCGCGGTGGCCATCTGCGCCAGCGGCAACTACCTGGCCGGCGCCGTCTGGCCGCCGCTGGCGCAGTGGGGCATCGCGCACTACGGCTGGCGGCCCACCTACGTCGTGCTGGGGCTGGTGTGCGGCATCGGCATGGCGGTGCTGGCGCTGTACATGCGCCAACGGCCGCCGGCGGTGGCGCCGGTGGCTGCGGCAGCGGCGGGCCGCGCCGTGCCGACCGACCGCCCCTTCGGCCTGCCGCCCGCGCACGCGCAGTGGCTGCTGTGCGTGGCCGGCGTGGCCTGCTGCGTGGCCATGGCCATGCCGCAGGTGCACATCGTCGCCTACTGCACCGACCTGGGCTACGGCGCCGCGCGCGGCGCCGAGATGCTGTCGCTGATGCTGGCCTGCGGCATCGTCAGCCGGCTGGTCTCGGGCCTGATCTGCGACCGCATCGGCGGCATCCGCACGCTGCTGCTGGGCTCGGTGCTGCAAGGGCTGGCGCTGCTCATGTTCCTGCCCTTCGACGGGCTGGTGCCGCTGTACCTGATCTCGGCCATGTTCGGGCTGTTCCAGGGCGGCATCGTGCCTTCCTACGCCATCATCGTGCGCGAGCACTTCCCGCCGCGCGAGGCCGGCGCGCGCGTCGGCGCCGTCATCATGGCCACCATGCTGGGCATGGCGCTGGGCGGCTGGATGTCGGGCTGGATCTTCGACGTCACCGGCGGCTACCACGCGGCGTTCGTCAACGGCCTCGGCTGGAACCTGCTGAACCTGAGCATCACCGGCTGGCTGTACCTGCGCACGCGCAGGCCGCAGGCGCGGCTGGCTGGGGCTTAGGCCGGCCCTAAACCACCACCGGCTCCGGCTCCAGCCGGATGCCGAATCGCTCGTACACGCTGGTCTGGATCGCCTTGGCCAGCGTCATCACCTCACCGCCGGTGGCCGGGTGCGCGCGCCCGCCGCGGTTGACCAGCACCAGCGCCTGCTTCTCGTACACGCCGGCGTTGCCGACCGACTTGCCCTTCCAGCCGCAGGCGTCGATCAGCCAGCCGGCCGCCAGCTTCACCGTGCCGTCGGGCATGGGGTAGTGCACGATCTTCGGGTCGCGCGCGATGATGTCGGCGCACTGCTCGGGCGTGACGGTGGGGTTCTTGAAGAAGCTGCCGGCGTTGCCCAGCACGCGCCAGTCGGGCAGCTTGGCGCTGCGGATCGCGCACACCCAGTCGAAGATCTGCATCGGCGTGGGCTCGGCGATGCCGGTCTCGGCCATCCTGCGCGCCAAATCGAGGTAGCCCAGCTCGGGCTTCCAGGGCCTGGGCAGCCGCAGCCGCACGCGGGTGATGAGCGCCCGGCCGGCCAGGCCGAAGTCGTTGGGGCCGGCGGCCACGTGCTTGAACACCGAGTCGCGGTAGCCGAAGGCGCACTGCGCGGCATCGAGCGTGAAGGGCCGGCCCGTCGCCAGGTCGATGCCGTCCAGCGACTCGAAGCGGTCCTGCAGCTCGACGCCGTAGGCGCCGATGTTCTGCACCGGCGCACCGCCCACCGTGCCGGGGATGAGCGCCATGTTCTCCAGCCCCGGCCAGCCCTGCTCCAGCAGCCACCGCACCGTGTCGTGCCAGACCTCGCCGGCGCCGGCCTCGACGATCCAGGCGCGCGGCGTCTCCTCGACCAGCCGGCGGCCGCGGATCTCGACCTTCAGCACCAATGCCTTGACGTCGCCGGTGAGCACGATGTTGCTGCCGCCGCCGAGCACGAATTTCGGCACGCCCTGCCAGCGCGCATCGGCCAGCACGGCGTGCACGTCGTCCTCGCTTTCGATGCGCACCATCTGCTGGGCGCGCGCGACGATGCCGAAGCTGTTGTGCGGCTGCAGGGGGGCGTTTCGCTCGACGATCATGGGAGAATTGTCGCACCCGCGCCCTGTCGCCAGAGGGCGCACCGACGCTTCAGGAGATCCCGCCCATGCCTTCCTTCGACACCGTGTGCGAACCCAATCTGGTGGAGGTGCGCAACGCCGTGGACAACGCTGCCAAGGAGATCGGCACCCGCTTCGACTTCAAGGGCACGGCCGCCGCCATCGAGCTCAAGGACAAGGAGATCACCCTCACCGGCGACGCCGAGTTCCAGCTCGCGCAGGTGGAGGACATCCTGCGCGGCAAGCTGACCAAGCGCAGCGTGGACGTGCGCTTCCTCGACAAAGGCAGCGTGCAGAAGATCGGCGGCGACAAGGTCAGGCAGGTGATCACCGTGCGCAGCGGCATCTCCACCGAGGACGGCAAGAAGATCCAGCGCCTGCTCAAGGACAGCAAGCTCAAGGTGCAGGCCGCCATCCAGGGCGATGCGGTGCGCGTGACCGGCGCCAAGAAGGACGACCTGCAGGCCGCGATGGCACTGATCCGCAAGGACATGGCGGACCTGCCGCTGTCGTTCAACAACTTCCGGGACTGACGCGCCGATGATGAAGCCGCCGTTCGCCGCCCTCGCCCTGCTGGCGGCCAGCCTGGCCGCGCAGGCCCAGTCGGTGATGCTCACCGGCACCATCGGCAGCCGGGCGATCCTCGTCGTCGACGGCGGCGCGCCGCGCACCGTGGCCCCCGGCGAGACGGTGCAGGGCGTGCGCCTGGTGAGCCTGCAGGGCGGCCAGGCGACGGTGGAATCCGGCGGCCAGCGCCTGGTGCTGCGCATGGACCAGCCGGTGAGCATCGGCGGTGCGCCGCGCAGCGCGGGCGGCACGCGCATCGTGCTGCCGGTGGACGGCCGCGGCCACTTCATGACGCAGGGCACGATCAACGGCCGCACGGTGAACTTCATGCTCGACACGGGCGCCACCGCGGTGGCCCTGTCGGCGGCCGACGCGCAGCGCATCGGGCTGGACTACAGCAAGGGCCAGCCGGTGCAGATCAACACGGCCAACGGCGTGGCGGTGGGGCACCGCATCAAGCTCTCGTCGGTGCGCGTGGGCGACGTGGAGGTCTACGACGTGGACGCCGTGGTCTCGCCCCAGTCGATGCCCTTCGTGCTGCTGGGCAACAGCTTCATCGGCCGCTTCTCGATGCGGCGCGACGCCGACCAGATGGTGCTGGAAAAGCGCTTCTGATCCTCACGGCAGCGCGGCCGTGACCACGATCTCGATCTTGTAGGCCGGATTGGCCAGCGCCGCCTGCACGGTGGCGCGCGGCGGCGTGTGGCCGGCGGGGATCCAGGCGTCCCACACCTCGTTCATCGCGGCGATCTCGCTGATGTCGGTCAGGAAGATCTGCGTCATCAGGATGCGCGACTTGTCGGTGCCGGCCTCGGCCAGCAGCTTGTCGACCATCGCCAGCACCTGCGCGGCCTGGCCGCGGATGTCCTGCGTGGTGTCGTCGGGCACCTGGCCGGCGAGGTAGACGGTGCCGTTGTGCACGGCCATCTCCGACAGACGGGGGCCGACGTGGAAGCGGGTGAGCTGGGGCATGGCGGGTGTCCTTTCAGGGTGTCTTGTCGGCCGCGGGCGCCTTGGCCTTGCTGCCGATCTTCGATTCGGTGCCGGCCAGGAGCCGCCGGATGTTCTCTCGGTGGCGCCAGGCCAGCAGCAGGCTCATGACGATGAGCGCCGCCAGCACCGTGCGGCGCATGGGCCAGGCGATCTGCCCGCCCAGCAGGTAGTAGGCCGGCGCGAAGAAGGCCGCCACCAGCGAGGCCAGCGACGAATAGCGGAAGAAGAAGGCGATGATCAGCCAGGTCGCGCCCGTGGCCAGGCCCAGCAGCCAGTCGATGCCGAACAGCACGCCGGCCGCCGTCGCCACGCCCTTGCCGCCCTGGAAGCCGAAGAACACCGGGTACAGGTGGCCCAGGAAGGCGGCCAGGCCGGCCAGCGCGGCCGTGCCCTCGCCCAGCCCCCACGCGCCGCCCCACTGGTGGACGGCCCACACCGGCAGCCAGCCCTTGACCGCATCCAGCACCAGCGTGGCCAGCGCGGCGCCCTTGCGGCCGGAGCGCAGCACGTTGGTCGCACCCGGGTTGCCGCTGCCGTAGCTGCGCGGGTCGTCCATGCCGAGCAGGCGGCTGACGATGACGGCGAAGGACAGCGAACCGACGAGATAGGCGGCCACGATGGCGACGAGGGCGGGCAGATTCAACAGCATGTCTCCGGGAAGGGCTGCGGCATTGTGCCAGCGGCCCTCCTGCGCGCCGTCACAGCATCCACTCGATGGGCAGCAGCGACAGCAGCATCACGGCCAGGCGCTGCCACCCGCGGGTGAGCGGTTCCGAGACGAACTCGGCGGGCGGCTGCTGCGCCGCGTCGATCCAGCGCAGCGTGCCGGCGTCCGGGTCGCGCCGCACCTGCCAGCTGCTGGCGGGCAGCCGCTCGGAGAACACGCGCTCCATCTGCTGCGCCAGCAGCGGGCTGTCGATGACCAGGCCCAGCTCGGTGTTCAGCCGCGCCGAGCGCGGGTCGAAGTTGAAGGAGCCGACGAACACCCGCCGCCCGTCCACGCCGAAGGTCTTGGCATGCAGGCTGGAGCCGGAGCTGCCGAGCAGGCCCCGCCCTTCCCTGCGGCCCGCCTCGGCGGGCGCGCCGGCCGGCGAATCGCCCGCGGGATCGGGCTTGAGTTCGTAGAGCACCACACCGGCCTCCAGCAGCCGCTGCCGGTGCCGCGCGTAGCCCGAATGCACGGCCAGCACGTCCGTGGCCGCCATCGAGTTGGTGAGGATGCGCACGCGCACGCCGCGCTTCGCCAGCGCGGCGAAGTAGTCGGCGCCCTGGTCGGTGGGCACGAAGTACGGCGACACCAGGTCCAGCGAGCGCGCGGGCTCGCCGACGGCCTCGGCCATGTGGTGGATCAGCAGTTGCTCGCGCCCGGCGCGCGCCAGGCCCTTGGCCGGATCGTCCGCCACGAGCTGGGTCGGCGCCCAGACCAGCGGCAGGCGGCCTTCGACGAGCTGCTGCGCGAAGGGCAGCCGCTGCACCGCCTCCTTGTAGGCCGCGGCGGCGGGCGAACGCTGCGCCAGTGCCGCGCGGCCCTCGGCCTCGGCCAGCGCCTTCGCCGAGGGCTCGCCCACCAGCGCGGCGATGGGATACGACGAGCCGCTGGCCCAGTAGCCATCGAAGGAGGCCGACACCGCCTGCGCCACCGGCCCCACCGCCAGCACGTCGAGGTCGGCGAAGAGGACGCCGTCGGTGGCGCCGAAGTACTCGTCGCCCACGTTGCGCCCGCCGATCACGGTGGCGGTGCCGTCGGCGGTGAAGCTCTTGTTGTGCATGCGCCGGTTGGCGCGGGCGAAGTCCGTCACGTAGCCCAGCGGCTTGAAGGCGCGGAAGGCGAAGGGGTTGAACAGGCGCACCTCGACCTGCGGATGCGCGTCCAGCGCGGCCAGTTCGGCGTCCAGGCCGGCGATGCCGTTGTCGTCGAGCAGCAGGCGCACGCGCACGCCGCGGTCGGCGGCGGCGCGCAGCGCCTCCAGCAGCAGCATGCCGGTGGTGTCGCCGCGCCAGATGTAGTATTGCACGTCCAGCGTGCGCTGCGCCTGCCGGGCCAGTTGCACGCGCGCAGCGAAGGCCTCGCGCGGATCGGTCAGCGGGTGGATGCCGGCCTGGCCGGGATGCTGCTGCGCCAGCGGCTCGATCGCCCGGCCCAGCGGCGTCTCGCGGGCCTCGGCGGCCGGCAGCGCCTGCGAGGCGCTGCGCCCTTCCAGCGGCGGCAGCGAGCAGCCGGCCAGCAGGCCGGCCGCGCAGGCCAGCCAGGCGAGCGCGAGGCGCGGGCGCAGCAGCCGGATCATGATTCCATCGCCAGCGCGCACTGCACCGGCCTGGCGCCGAGCAGCTGCACGCACACCTGCGGCGCGATGCCCACCAGGTAGCCGCGCCGGCCGCCGTTGATGGCGATGCGCGGCAGCTCGAGGATGGTGGACTCGATGTACACCGGCATCGTGCGCCGCGTGCCGAAGGGCGAGGTGCCGCCCACCTGGTAGCCGGAGTGGCGCTGCGCCACCTCGGGCCGGCAGGGCTCGACCGACTTGGCGCCGATCTGGCGCGCCAGGTTCTTGGTCGAGACGGTGCGGTTGCCGTGCATCAGCACGACGAGCGGCTTCGCATCCTGGTCCTGCATCACCAGCGTCTTGACCACGGCGAACGGGTCCAGGCCCAGCACCTGCGCGCTGTGCTGCGCGCCGCCGTGTTCCAGGTACTCGTAGGGGTGCTCGGTGAAGGCGACGCCGGCCGCCTTCAGCACCGCGGTGGCGGGCGTCTCGCTGACGTGGGCCTTGTCCTTCTTCGCCATCGGCGTCAGGCGGCGGGGTCGCGCATCTCCCAGCGGATGGCATCGATCTCGGCCAGCAGCTCGGGTGAGAGCGTGGTGCCCCACGCGTCCAGGTTCTCGTCGAGCTGCGCCAGCGAGGTCACGCCGATGATGGTGCTGGCGACCTGCCACTTGGTGTAGCAGAAGGCCAGCGCCATCCGCGTCGGCGTCAGGCCGTGCTCGCGGGCGAGCTGGTTGTAGCGGCGCGCCGCGGCCAGCGCGTCCGGTCGGCCCCAGCGCTGCTTGCGCACCGACTCATAGCTGGAGATGCGCGCGCCCTTCGGCGCCTCCGGTCCTTCGGTGCCGCCGGCGTCGTACTTGCCCGTCAGCAGGCCGAAGCCCAGGGGCGAATAGACCAGCAGCGACACGTCGAGGCGGTGCATCGTCTCGTCCAGGCCGTTCTCCAGCGCGCGGCTGATCAGGCAGTAGACGTTCTGCACCGTGGCCACGCGCGGCAGGCCGTGCTGCTCCGCCAGCCGCACGAACTCGTGCACGCCGTAGGGCGTCTCGTTCGACAGGCCGATGTAGCGCACCTTGCCGGCCTTCACCAGCGCGGCCAGCGCCTCCAGCTGCTCGTGGATGGAGGTCTGCGACTTCTCCTTGGCCGGGTCGTAGTGGATGTTGCCGAAGGCCGGCACGTGGCGCTCGGGCCAGTGGATCTGGTAGAGGTCGATCACGTCCGTCTGCAGGCGGCGCAGGCTGCCCTCGCACGAGGCGGCGATGTCGGCGGCCGTCATCCCCAGGCCCTCCCGCACCCAGGGCATGCCGCGCGAGGGGCCGGCCACCTTGGTGGCCAGCGTGAGCTTGCGCCGTGCGCCGGGGTTGGCCTTGAACCAGTTGCCGATGATGGCCTCGGTGGCGCCGCAGGTTTCCTTGCGCGCGGGCACGGCGTACATCTCGGCCGTGTCGATGAAGTCGACGCCGCGCTCCAGCGAGCGGCTGAGGATGGCGTGGGCGGTGGGCTCGTCCACCTGCTCGCCGAAGGTCATGGTGCCCAGGCAGATGGGCGTGACGCGCAGGTCGCTGCGGCCAAGGGTGACTTGGGGGAGATTCATGGGGCGGATGCTACCGCCGCCCCTGCCTGCCTTGCGCGCGCCGGCGGATCAGGCCGCGAGGAAGCGCACCTGCCCCGGCTCGATGCCCAGCCGCACGAAGGCGCCGGGCGCCAGCACGGGGTGCCCGGCGTAGTGCGCCTCGTCGGCCACCAGCGAGACGCGGCCCACCCGCAGCCGGTAGCGCGAGAACTCGCCCAGGAACTCGGTGCTCTCGACCGTGCCGTCGAGCCACGCGCGCGCCGGGTCGGTCGGCTCGGCCGGCGCCTGCAGCAGCACCTGGTGCGGCCGGAAGGCCATGGCCGCCGGGCCGGGCGCCGGCGGCGGGCCGGCCAGCCCGGCGGCCGGCAGGCGCAGCGGACCGATGCCCTCGGCCTCGAAGCGCACGCTGCCGTCCTCCTCCACCGCCTCGACGCGGCCTTCGAGCAGGTTGGCGGTGCCGACGAAGCCGGCCACGAAGCGGTTCACCGGCTCGTCGAACAGGCCCGCGGCCGAGCCGACCTGCTGCAGCACGCCGCGGTCGAGCACGGCCATGCGGTCGGCGGTGGTCATGGCCTCCTCCTGGTCGTGGGTGACGAAGATGGTCGTCAGGCCCAGCGTGCGCTGCAGGCGCTTGAGTTCGTCGCGCATCTGCACGCGCAGGTTCTTGTCGAGGTTGGACAGCGGCTCGTCCAGCAGCAGCAGGCGCGGCTCGACCACCACGGTGCGCGCCAGCGCCACGCGCTGCTGCTGACCGCCGGAGAGCTGCCCAGGGCGGCGCTTCGCGTAGTCGGCCAGGCCCACCAGCTCCAGCGCGGCCGCCACCTTGCGCCGGATCGCGTCGCGCGTCTCGCGCCGCTCCACCAGCCCGAAGGCGACGTTGTCCCACACGCTCATGTGGGGCCACAGCGCGTAGCTCTGGAACACCATGCCGATGTGGCGCGCATGCAGCGGCACGCCGGTGATGTCCTTCCCGTCCACCAGCAGCTCGCCGCGCTGGTGCTGGTTGAAGCCGGCGATGAGGCGCAGCAGCGTGGACTTGCCCGAGCCCGACGGCCCGAGCAGCGCGAAGAACTCGCCCGGCTCCACTTTCAGGTCGATGTCGCGCAGCACCTCGTTGCTGCCATAGCTCAGGCTGACGTGGCGCGCCTCGAGCGATGCCTTCTTCATGACGATTCCCTTTCCGGTGCCCGCGTTCTCTCCGCGAAGCGGTGCGAAGCCCAGGTGCCCAGCGCCACGACCACCACGGCCAGCACGCCCAGCGCCGCGCCCGGCCCGCGGCCGGCGGCGCTCTGCATGTACAGGTAGATGCCGTAGCTCATCGGCGCCTGGCTCTCGGCCGAGGTGAGCAGGATGGTGGCCGACAGCTCCACCGCCGCCGTGATGAAGCTGGTGACGAAGCCCGCCAGGATGCCGCCGGCCATCAGCGGCACCATGACGCGGCGCGCCGTGCGCCAGCGCGTGGCGCCCAGGCTCTGCGCCGCCTCCTCCAGCGACACGTGCACCTGCTGCAGCGCGGCCATGCAGGCGCGCAGCGCGTAGGGCAGCCGCCGCACCGCGTAGGCCAGCATGATCAGCACCCAGCTCGTGATGACGGGCGTGTCGGTGAAGGGCAGGTCCACCCCGCGGAACAGCCGCAGGTAGCCGATGGCCAGCACCAGTCCCGGGATCGCCAGCGCGATCGAGGCGAGCGAATCGAGCCAGCGCCGCGCCGGGATCGTGGTGCGCAGGATCAGCCAGGCGATGGCGGTGCCGATCAGCACGTCCAGCCCGGCCGCCAGCACGCAGTACAGCAGCGTGTTGCCGATCATCGGCCTGGCCTCGGTGAAGACGGTGGCGTAGTGATCCAGCGTGTAGGCGTCGGGCAGCACCGAGAAGCTCCACACCTGCGCGAAGGACATCAGCAGGATGGCGATGTGCGGCGCCAGCACGACCAGCAGCACCAGCGCGATCCAGCCGTAGGCCAGCACCGCCTGGGCGCCCGTGAGGCGGCGGCGCTGCAGGCTGCCGCCGCCCTTCTGCAGCGTGGCGTAGTCGCGGCCGGCCGTCATGCGCGCGGCCAGCCACAGCGCCAGGATCGAGAAGCCGATCATCAACACGCTGATGACGTAGCCCATCGGGTCGTCGATGCCCACCGAGGTGATGCGCAAGTAGGCCTGCGGCGCCAGCATGTTGGTCACGCCCATCACCAGCGGCGTGCCCAGGTCGTCGAAGACCTTGACGAACACCAGCGCCGCGCCGGCCAGGAAGCCGGGCATCGCCAGCGGGAAGATGATGCGGCGGAACAGGCGGAAGCCCCGCGCACCCAGGTTCTGCGCGGACTCCTCCATCGCCCCGTCGATGTTGCGCATCGCCGCCACCAGGTTGAGCAGGATGAAGGGGAAGTAGTGGATGCTTTCCACGAAGGTCACGCCCACCAGCCCGTCCATGATCGGCACCTTGAAGCCGAACCACTCGTCCAGCAGCAGGTTGACGCTGCCGTTGCGCCCGAAGATGAGCTGCAGCGCCACCGCGCCGACGAAGGGCGGCATCACCAGCGGCAGCACGCCCAGGGTCTGGATCAGGAGCGCGCCCCGGAATTCGAAGCGCACCGTGAGGTAGGCCAGCGGCACCGCGATCAGCGAGGCGACGACCACGCTGGCCAGCGCGACGGCCAGGCTGTTGAGGAAGGCCTCGGTGAACAGGCTCTGGCCGAAGAAGTTGCCGAAGTGCCCGAGCGTGAAGCCGCCCGAGCCGTCGACGAAGGCGGTGTAGACCACCAGCCCCACCGGCACGAGCAGGAAGACCAGCAGGAAGGCCAGCACCGCGCCGGCCACCGCCCAGGCGCCCCAGCCCGGGCCCCGGCGGTCGGCGCGCGCCGCGGCAGCCGCGCTCACTTGGCCAGCGCCGCGGCCTGGTTGGCCAGCTCCGTGGCCTTGGTGTAGTTGGCGCGCGCCTTCGAGGCCCAGAGCTCTTCCTGGCCCGTGAGCTGCTTGGACACGGCCACGTCACGCCGGTTCTGGCGGAACAGCGCGAGGAACTGCTCGTCCTTGACCGTGTCGCCGCCCACCAGCGGCGAATAGGCATAGCCGCGGGCCTGCTTGAGCAACTCGCTGCCCTGGGCGTTGGGCTTGGCCTTCAGGCGCTTTTCCGCGTCGTGGATGGCCTTGGTCGCGGCCTGCAGTTCCTTGAGGCGGAAGGTCACCATCTGGTCGAACAGGCTCACCACCACCTGGTAGCGCGCGCCCGACAGATGGGAGTCGAACTGCACCTTGGCACGCTTGGCCACGGCCTGGATGTCGGGGTAGCCGGCCGGGATCTTGAGGTCGGCATAGGGCAGCACGGGCAGGCGGCTGATCTTGGGCTCCATCAGGATCTGCTGGCCCGGCGCCGACAGGGTGTACGCAATGAACTTCTTGGCTTCGTCGGCGTTCTTGCCGCCCGTGACCAGGCCGATGTTGGCCGGCACCACGGCCGTGACGCTGGGGTACGCGAACTCCACCGGAAAGCCCGAGTACTTGGCCGACAGGCCGAAGAAGTCGATCACCAGGCCGATGCCGAACTGGCCGCTGTTCACGCCGTCGGGCACGCCGAAGCTGCGGTCGGACACGGCGGCGCAGTTGCCCATGATCTCCAGCAGCTGAGTCCAGCCCTTGTCCCAGCCCTCGCCCTGCAGCAGCGTTTCCACCGTCAGGTGCGTGGTGCCCGAGCGCGAGGGCGAGCTGATCGCCACGTGGCCGAAGTACTCGGGCTTCGCGAGGTCGCTCCATTCCTTGGGCACGGGCAGCTTGTTGGCCTGCAGGTAGCGCGTGTTCCACATCATCCCGTAGCCCGCCAGCGCCTGGCCGTAGTACAGACCGTTGGGATCGTTGATGGGGTAGCTGCCGATCTTGGCGGGCGTGTGCGGGTTCTTGACCTCGGGCGCGGCGGTCAGCAGCTTGTCGCGTGCCAGCACCTCGAAGGCGTCGGGCGCGCTGGCCCACATCACGTCGGGCCGCTGGCCGGCCGGCAATTCCTTGATGTAGGCGATGGCCGCGGTGGTGTTCTTGTTCAGCACCTCGATCTTGATCGAGGGGTTCGCGGCCTCGAAGGCCTTCTTGTACGCGTCGGTCAAATCCTTGGGGAAGGAGGTGATGACGGTCACCGTGCCCGCATGGGCCAGCGTGCCCAGGGCCGCGAGCGCGGCGGCGGCGATGACGGGGCGGAAGCGGCGGGCGGCCGCCCGGGCGGAACGGATGGGCATGGGATCGTGTCTCCTTTGCCGCCTGACGCTACCCGGCACGGCAGGCCCTGTGCAGCGGGTTTTTCCCTGCCGCGCGGGCACTCCTTAACATCCGGCCCATGTACCAGTCCCGCCGCCCTGCCCGCTCCGAGTTCGTCCCCGTGCGCAACCTGCGCTACCACGTGCTGACCTGGGGCGAGCCCTCCGCCGCCCGGCCGCCGCTGGTGCTGCTGCACGGCTGGATGGACGTGGGCGCCTCGTGGCAGTTCGTGGTCGACGCGCTGGGCGAGGAGCGCTTCGTCGTCGCGCCCGACTGGCGCGGCTTCGGCCTGACCGAAGGCGGCGGCGTCGACAACTACTGGATGCCCGACTACCTGGCCGACCTGGACTGGCTGCTGGACCACTACGCCGGTGACCGGCCGGTGGACCTGGTGGGCCACAGCATGGGCGGCAACGTCGTCATGCACTACGGCGGCGTGCGGCCGCAGCGCATGCGCCGCATCGTCAACCTGGAGGGCTTCGGCATGCCCGCCTTCCGCGCCGACGAGGCTCCCGGGCGCTACGGGCGCTGGATCGACGAGCTCAAGCGCCTGCACGCCGGCGAGATGGCGCTGGCCGACTACGGCGCCGCCGACGGCGTGGCGCGCCGCCTGATGAAGACCAACCCGCGCCTCACGCAGGACAAGGCCGACTGGCTGGCCCGCCAGTGGGCGCGCGCCGCGCCCCGGGAGGGCGGCGACGAACGCTGGCGCATCCTCGGCGACCCGGCACACAAGGTGGTCAACGCCAACATCTTCCGCGTGGACGAGATGCTGGCGCTGTACGCCGCGATCGAGGCGCCGGTGCTGACGGTGGTGGCCAGCGACGACAGCCTCTCGGGCTGGTGGAAGCGGCGCTACACGCTGGAGGAATTCCAGCAGCGCCTGCAGTCGGTGCGCGACGTGCGCCTGGCCCGCGTGGAAGATGCCGGCCACATGCTGCACCACGACCAGCCCGGACGGGTGGCAGGCCTGATCGAGGAATTCCTCGCCGACGCCTGAACCGCGGCGCCACGGACGCGGTGCATGAGAAAATCGCGGGTTTTCCCTTTCGGGACCACAGGACACGCACACCATGGACGCAGAACGCATCAACCAGATCGGCACCACCCTGGAAGACCTGAGCACGCGCGCGGTCGACCTGCGGAGGTATCTTTGACTACGATGCCAAGGCCGAACGACTGAGGACCGTCAACGCCGCCCTGGAAGACCCGGCGGTCTGGAACGATCCGAAGAAGGCCCAGGAGCTGGGCAAGGAAAAGAAGGCGCTCGACGGCGTGGTGCTCGTGCTGGAGCGCCTGGGTCGTGAGCTGGCCGACAACACCGAGCTCTACGAGATGAGCCGGGAGGAAGGCGACGAGGCCGGGCTGCAGGCCATCGCCGACGACGCAGCCGAGCTGCAGAAGGAAATCGAGGCGCTCGAGTTCCGCCGCATGTTCAACAACCCGGCCGATCCGCTGAACTGCTTCCTCGACATCCAGGCCGGTGCGGGCGGCACCGAGGCGCAGGACTGGGCCAGCATGCTGATGCGCCAGTACCTGAAGTACGCCGAGCGCAAGGGCTTCAAGACCACGGTGGAGGACGAGTCGCCCGGCGACACGGCCGGCATCAAGGGCGCCACCCTCAAGATCGAGGGCGAGTACGCCTACGGCCTGCTGCGCACCGAGACCGGCGTGCACCGCCTGGTGCGCAAATCGCCCTTCGACTCCTCGGGCGGGCGTCACACCAGCTTTGCCAGCATCTTCGTGTACCCCGAGATCGACGACTCCATCGAGATCGAGATCAACCCGGCCGACGTGCGCACCGACACCTATCGCGCCTCGGGCGCGGGCGGCCAGCACATCAACAAGACCGACTCGGCGGTGCGCCTGACGCACATCCCCACCGGTATCGTGGTGCAGTGCCAGGACGGGCGCAGCCAGCACAGCAACCGCGACGTGGCCTGGAAACGCCTGCGCTCGCGCCTGTACGACCACGAGATGCGCAAGCGCCAGGAAGAGCAGCAGAAGCTGGAGGACTCCAAGACGGACGTCGGCTGGGGCCACCAGATCCGCAGCTATGTGCTGGACAACAGCCGCATCAAGGACCTGCGCACCAACGTCGAAATCTCGGCCACGCAGAAGGTGCTGGACGGCGACCTGGATGCCTTCATCGAGGCGTCGCTCAAGCAGGGCGTGTGACGATGAAAGCGGAAGCCCTCATCTTCGACATGGACGGCACCATGATCGACTCCATGCCCTGGCATGCGAAGTCGTGGGTGGAGTTCGCGCGGCGCCACGGCATCACCATGCCGGCCGACGAGATCCTGCGCCGCACCACCGGCCGCACCGGCACCGAGTGCATGCGCGAGGTGTTCGAGCGCGAGCTGGCGGACGACGAGTGCCTGGCGCTGGTCCACGAGAAGGAAGTCATCTACCGCGAGCTGTTCGACGCCACCTTCACCGAAGTGGCGGGCTTCACGGACTTCGCCCGGCAGGCGGCGCAGCGCGGCCTGAAGATCGCCGTGGGCACCGCCGGCGACCGACACAACATCGCCTTCGCCATGTCGCGCCTGAAGATGGACCCGCTGCCGCTGGCCATCGTCGGCGGCGACGAGGGCCTGGCCGGCAAGCCCGAGCCCGCCATCTTCCTGGAGGCGGCGCGCCGCATCGGCGCCCGGCCCGAGCGCTGCATCGTCTTCGAGGACGCGCCCTTCGGCATCGAGGCTGCCCGCCGCGGCGGCATGCGCGCCGTCGCCGTGTGCAGCAGCCATTCACCCGCCGAACTCGCCGGCGCGCACGTGATCGCCGCCGTGCGCGACTACCACCAACTCGCCCGATCGAATTTCCTGGAGACGCTCGATGCTGCTCTCGCGTGACGCCCAAGCCCAGCCCGTGGCCATCCGCCGCGAGGATTACCGCCCGCCGGCGTACTGGATCGACACCGTCGACCTGACCTTCGACCTCGATCCGGCCAAGACCCGCGTGCTCAACCGCATGCAGATGCGCCGCAACCCCGACGTGCCGGCCGAGCCGCTGCGCCTGGACGGCGACGAGCTGAACCTGGCCCGCGTGCTGGTCGACGGCCAGGGTGCCTCCTTCCGCATGGAAGGCGACCAGCTCGTGCTCGACGGCCTGCCCGACAGCTTCGAGCTGGAGGTCTTCACCACCTGCTGCCCGGCCAAGAACACCCAGTTGATGGGCCTGTTCGTCAGCCAGGACACCTTCTTCACGCAGTGCGAGGCCGAGGGCTTCCGCCGCATCACCTACTTCCTGGACCGCCCGGACGTGATGGCCAGCTACACGGTGACGCTGCGCGCCGAGAAGGCCGCCTACCCGGTGCTGCTGTCCAACGGCAACCTGGTCGAGCACGGCGACCTGCCCGAAGGCCGGCACTTCGCGCGCTGGGCCGACCCGTTCAGGAAGCCCAGCTACCTGTTCGCCCTGGTGGCCGGCAAGCTGGTCGCGCGCGAGCAGCGCGTGAAGGCGCGCAACGGCAAGGAGCACCTGCTGCAGGTCTACGTGCGCGCTGGCGACCTGGACAAGACCGAGCACGCGATGAACTCGCTCGTGCACTCCATCGTGTGGGACGAGTCGCGCTTCGGCCTGGCGCTCGACCTGGACCGCTTCATGATCGTCGCCACCAGCGACTTCAACATGGGTGCGATGGAGAACAAGGGCCTGAACATCTTCAACACGAAGTACGTGCTGGCCAGCCAGGCCACCGCCACCGACGCCGACTACGCCAACATCGAGAGCGTGGTGGGCCACGAGTACTTCCACAACTGGACGGGCGACCGCGTCACCTGCCGCGACTGGTTCCAGCTCTCGCTCAAGGAGGGCCTCACCGTCTTCCGCGACCAGGAATTCAGCATGGACCTGTGCGCCGACGCGTCGGCGCGCGCCGTCAAGCGCATCGAGGACGTGCGCGTGCTGCGCACCGCCCAGTTCCCCGAAGACGCCGGCCCGATGGCCCACCCGGTGCGGCCCGACAGCTACATCGAGATCAGCAACTTCTACACCGTCACCATCTACGAGAAGGGGGCGGAGGTGGTGCGCATGATGCAGACGCTGGTGGGCCGCGATGGCTTCGCCCGCGGCATGACGCTCTACTTCCAGCGCCACGACGGCCAGGCCGTCACCTGCGACGACTTCGCCCAGGCGATCGCGGACGCCAACCCCGACAGCGCGCTGGCCCGCCACCTGCCGCAGTTCAAGCGCTGGTACAGCCAGTCGGGCACGCCGCGCGTGGCGGTGCGCGGCCAGCACGACGCGGCCGCCCGCACCTACACGCTGGACTTCACGCAGAGCTGCCCGCCCACGCCGGGCCAGGGCGACAAGCAGCCCTTCGTCATCCCCGTCAACCTGGGCCTGCTCGGCCCCGACGGGCAGGACCTGCCCCTGCAGCTCGACGACGGCGGCCCGGCCGTGGCAGGCACGCGCACCCTGGTGCTCACCGAGGCCGCGCAGCGCTTCACCTTCACCGGCATCGACGCCGAGCCCGTGCCCTCCATCCTGCGCGGCTTCAGCGCGCCGGTGGTGCTGGACTTCGACTACGGCGACGCGCAGCTCCTGGCCCTGCTGGCGCACGACAGCGACCCGTTCAACCGCTGGGAGGCCGGCCAACGCCTGGCGCTGCGCGCCGCGCTGGCGGCCATCGAGGGCGTCCCCGCGCCCGGCACGCCGGTGCTGGGCGAGGCCTTCGTCGAGGCGATGCGCCAGGTGCTGCGCCACCCCACGCTGGACGCCGCCTTCAAGGAACTGGTGCTCACGCTGCCCTCGGAGACCTACATCGCCGAACAGCTCGCCGTGGTGGACCCGCAGCGTGTGCACGTGGTGCGCGAGGCCATGCGCACCCAGCTCGCCACCGCGCTGGCGTCCGACTGGGCCTGGGCCTACGAGGAGCACAAGGACACCGGCGCCTACCGGCCCGACCCGGCTTCGGCCGGCCGCCGCGCGCTGGCCGGCATGGCGCTCACGCACCTGTGCATCGCCGCGCGCGCGTCGGGCGACACCGTCTGGCCCGGCAAGACGCTGCAGCGCTTCAAGGACGCGGGCAACATGACCGACCGCTTCAACGCCCTTTCGGCGCTGGTGGTCTCGGGCCATGCACTGGCCCAGCAGGCGCTGGTGCGCTTCCACGCCATGTTCAGGGACGAGGCGCTGGTCATCGACAAGTGGTTCGCCCTGCAGGCCGGCGCGCCCGACCGCGGCGGCGACGTGCTGCCGCTGGTCAAGCAGCTGATGAAGCATCCGGACTTCTCCATCAGGAACCCGAACCGCGCGCGCAGCGTGATCTTCAGCTACTGCAGCGCCAACCCCGGCGCCTTCCACCGCCCCGACGCCGCCGGCTACGTGTGGTGGAGCGAGCGCGTGATCGAGCTGGACGCCATCAACCCGCAGGTGGCCGCCCGCCTGGCGCGCGCCATGGACCGCTGGAGCAAGCTGGCCGAGCCCTACCGCAGCGCCGCGCGCGAGGCCATCGCCCGCGTGGCCGCCCGGCCCGAACTGAGCAAGGACACCCTCGAGGTCGTCACCCGCGCGCTCTCAAACTGACATCTGCCGAGGAACGAAACGCATGGCATCCAAAGTCTCCCTGACCCGCTATCTCGTCGAGCAGCAGCGCGTCGACGGGCTCATCCCCTCCCAGCTGCGCCTGCTGCTCGAAGTGGTGGCGCGCGCCTGCAAGAGCATCAGCCAGGCCGTCAACAAGGGCGCGCTGGGCGGCGTGCTCGGCACCGCCGAGAGCGAGAACGTGCAGGGCGAGGTGCAGAAGAAGCTGGACATCATCGCCAACGAGGTGCTGATCGAGGCCAACGAATGGGGCGGCCACCTCGCGGCCATGGCCAGCGAGGAGATGGACAGCATCTACGTCGTGCCCAACCGCTACCCGCAGGGCGAATACCTGCTGCTGTTCGATCCGCTCGACGGCTCCAGCAACATCGACGTGAACGTCAGCATCGGCACCATCTTCAGCGTGCTCAAGAAGCCCGACGAGCAGCCCGGCGTGCAGGAGTCCGACTTCCTCCAGGCCGGCGCCAAGCAGGTGGCCGCCGGCTACTGCGTCTACGGCCCGCAGACCACGCTGGTGCTCACCGTGGGCGACGGCGTGGCGATGTTCACGCTCGACCGCGAGCAGGGCAGCTTCGTGCTGACGCAGGAACACGTGCGCATTCCCGCCGACACGAAGGAATTCGCGATCAACATGAGCAACATGCGCCACTGGGACGCCCCCGTGAAGCGCTACATCGACGAATGCCTGACCGGCCGGGAAGGCCCGCGCGGCAAGGACTTCAACATGCGCTGGATCGCCAGCATGGTGGCCGACGTGCACCGCATCCTGACGCGCGGCGGCGTCTTCATGTACCCCTGGGACAAGCGCGAGCCCGAGAAGCCGGGCAAGCTGCGCCTGATGTACGAGGCCAACCCCATGGCCTGGCTGGTCGAGCAGGCCGGCGGCGCCGCCACCAACGGACGCGAGCGCATCCTCGACCTGCAGCCCAGCAAGCTGCACGAACGGGTGGCCGTGTTCCTCGGTTCCAAGAACGAGGTCGAGCGCGTGACCGGCTACCACACGGGCGCCGGCGCCTGATCCCCTTGCTATAATTGCAGGCTTCGCCGGAGTAGCTCAGTCGGTAGAGCAGCTCATTCGTAATGAGAAGGTCGGGGGTTCGATTCCTCTCTCCGGCACCAACGCCCATAAGGCCCTGTCGCTATGAATTTCGTAGCACCAGGGCCTTTTTCATGGCAGATGTAACGGTGGATGTAAGACGATTTTTGGCGGGCTCGACCAAAGATCAGGCCGTCACTGCACCGTCGCCGCCTTGACGTTGCGACGTTGCCACGCGCCAGACGGCAGCCGTTGCATCTCGCCGCCGTCGGCGCTCGGACCAGCCCCTACACCTTCGCCGAGGCGTTGCGCGACCTCGCCGACGCAGCCGCATGAATAATCCCGCTTTACGTTACTAACGCATAGCGTTATTATGCGTCCCATGGCAATCCAGTCCTTCAAGTGTCCCGAGACAGCGACGCTGTTCATGCTCCAGCGCGTGCCTCGGTGGCGCAACATCGAGGGCGTGGCACTGCGCAAGCTGCGGATGCTGCACGCCGCCCATGCTCTGCAGGACTTGCTGGTGCCGCCGGGCAACCGGCTGGAGGCGTTGCGCGGGGACCGTGCCGGGCAGCACTCGATCCGCGTGAACGACCAGTGGCGTATCTGCTTCGTGTGGACGCCCGAGGGACCGCAGGACGTTGAAATTGTTGATTACCACTGAGGTGATGACCATGACCAAGCCCCTACCCATCCCGACGCCGGGCGAAATCCTGGCGACCGAGTTTCTGGAGCCGATGAGCCTGACCCAGTACCGGCTCGCTCAGGCCATTCACGTGCCGCAAACGCGCATCGCCGCCATCGTCAAGGACGGCCGGGCGATCACCGCCGACACGGCCCTGCGGCTCGCCCGCTTCTTCGGCACGTCCGTGGAGTTCTGGATGAACCTGCAAAGCCAGTATGACGCCGACGTGACTCGGCAATCCATCGGCGAGGAGCTGGCGACGATCCAGCCCTACACCGCTGCAGCATAGCTCTCAGAAATCGCCCCGGCATGTCGCCATGGCCGTGCAGCCCGGCACGCCACCCGGGGCAGTGAGACGGCCGAGCAAACCGATGCCCGGCTTGCTCGCTCGCTTGGGCACCGGCAGCGGCGCTGGTGCAGGGGAGAACTACTTCAAATAGGCTAGCCTGGCTGGAGGACAGCGCCAATCATGCGCTTGCGCTGTTCTCGGCCTTTGTCAACTTGGCGGTCCCGGGGTCGTAGATGTAGCCGGTGATGCTGCCATCCTTGATGCGCGCCACGGCCTCATCGATGACGAACAGCGGGACGAGGAACCACTCCTCTGGCTGCACAGGACGGCCGAAGCGGTCATTGATGGTGATACTCAACCGCGCGGGTGCAAACAGCCTGTGGAACAGGTTCTCCATCCGGGTGCGATTGATCCCCGCGAGCTTGTAGGTCGCAACGACTTCGACCTTGGCAAGCAGGTAGGTCGCTTCGTTTTCGGCGTTGGCGATGCGCGTTTCAACCCTGCCGCCCGTCACGCCCATCTTGTGGATGATGTCGCGGTGTTGGGCAACGTAGGGGTGGTCGGACAGGGAGCGCAGGACGTAGATCGTGCCGCTTTCCACATCATCGGCCTCAAGCTCGCCGCCAAAAGAAAGTTGCCCGCTCTCGGGCGAGGCCAGCCGCCGCGCGGCAGGGTCGTTGTAGAACGCACGCTGGAGCGAGCGCAGCAGCAGATTGCTTTCGGTGCCGTTGGAGAAGATGAGGCGCAGGCGACGGTCCACTTCCCCGGCCGTCGTCTTCAGCGGCTCACCGACCTCGGCGACGTAGAGCGTAAGGCCATCGAGAACGAAGAAGTCCCCGGCTTCAATCGCGCGGCGGCCTGCTTCGATGGGCTGGGACTGGCGCATGCCGGTCTTGACTTCCGCCTGCACGCGCTCGAACAAAGGCTGGAAGGTCTCGAAGTCCTCGCAGGGCTTACGATCTGCGACTTCCTCGGCGGCGCGCTTTTCGGCGCTGGTTCGGACGTGGCGCAAGACCGTGATGTCGTCCGCGCCAGCGACATCCGCCAGTTCGGCAGCCAGGTCGTCGATGTCGATGGTTTCGTCCGCCGAAGCGGCAACGGTCGGTGCTCCAGCAAGCAAGCCTTGATGGTCCAGCGGCTCAAGCAAGGCACGCCAATCCGGGAGCGCGCGTAGACGGTCAAGCCGCACGGCATATAGGCGCTCGAATATGTCGCGGTCTTCGCCATGCTGCGGCGCACGCCCGTGCTGCTCTACGAAGCGTTGGATTTCCTCGAAGCCTGCAATGACACGCTCCTCGCTGGCTGGGCGGCCATTTTTCTTCTCAGCCGGAGCGAACTCGGCCAGCTCTGCCGCCAGGTCGTCAAGATCGGAGTTACTCATAGCGTCCCTCCGCCCTGAAACGCATGAAGGCGGCCGCGCCTTCGGCAAGGTGCTTTTCCCATGCGTCCTGCGAGGTAACCGATGGAGCCCTCCCACGCTCGCGTTTGAACTCAACCGCGCGCTTGGCGATCACTTTGGCATCCTCAGGCGTGATCGAGGTGCGCTTGGCCGAGATGGCTGCCGCGACCTGCTTCAAGCTGTCCTCGCTCATGGTCTTGGCAAGGATGGCGTAGGCTTCCCCGAAGGGGTTGATGCGGTCGATCAGGTCGATGTCCAACTCGCGCACGTCCATCGCGAAGCGGCGCACGCCGTCGATCAGGGCGGTGTTGGGCGACCCATCGCTCTCGCCTTCGGTGACAAGCCGCTTGGCCTGCTGCGTGAGGTTGAGGGCGGCGATGGCGTGCTGGCGCACGGCCTCCTGATCTTCGGCGTCAAGCTCGGGATACTTGTCCTTGATGATCTTGCCCATGCGAAC
>NZ_JQKD01000049.1 GCF_000745855.1 Xenophilus azovorans DSM 13620 | reverse complement strand
GAACTCAGGAAGTACGGCGGCAGCAACACCGGGGCTGCCGCATGCCCTCCGAACCTCAGATGTTGATGGGCTCGGAATCTTGGAACCCGGTTGGCGCTTTGAGGAAAGGGTAGGGGATGGCCAGGATCAAGACCGAGCGAAACCAGTGCCTGCCGCTGTTCGCCAGGATCGCCGTGGAACGGCTCGATGCTGATGCGTCGCTGCGCAAGGCGGAGACGCTGGATGCGCTGCTGGACGCCTACGCACGCACCTATGGCCTGTCCTGCGACGACCGCACAAGGGAGGTTTGCCACGAGGTTTGCGCGAGCCGCTTCGGCTGCACTTTCGCGGGCGCGAAATTGGTGGTCACGACCGCAAATGTGTCTGTGATGCCGATGCAAAATGAAGCATAACGCACGTCAAAAGTCTGCGATTTCACTTGTCAAACGCGCGTCAGATGGATAAAATTCAACCCATGCCAGGCGACACAGATCGCAGGCGGCACCAGCGGGTGCAACCCTCGCGCCGTGGGATACGGCGCATGTCACACCAAGGAAGGAAGAGCATGTTCAGCAAGAACTACGTGGAACTGATCGGCAACCTGGGCCGCGACCCGGAAATCAAGTCGTTCCCTGACGGTGGCCGGGTGGCGAATGCGCGCCTGGCGACAACCGCGCGCTGGAAGGACAGAGAGTCGGGCGAGCGCCGCGAACACACCGAATGGCACAACCTCGTCTTCCGTGGCGATGGTCTGGTGCGCATCGTCGAGGACTACGTGCGCAAGGGCGCCTTCGTGCTGGTCGAGGGGCACCTGCGCACCCGCAGGTGGCAGGACAAGGACGGCCAGGACCGCTACGTCACCGAGGTGTACGTGGACAAGATCGGCCTGCTGGACAAGGCGGAGAGCGAGGCCGGCCCGGGAGGCGGTGCGAGCGAGCGGGATGACGACATGCCGTTCTAGGGGTTCTGGTGCGAATTTTCTGCGCAGGCGAACGACGTCGTGTGTGCGTTGCGCCGGTCAGGCCGAAAGCACCGCGTTCCAGATTGCAGGCGCGGCATGGCCTTTGAGGTGCAACCGACAAAGGTTGAACTGTCCCTTGCGGATGCGATGCAGCAACTCCACGCCGGCGATCGTCACCGCCGCGCGATCGAAGACCTTGAAGCCAAGCATGGGCTTGATGCGCGACTTCACGCCTCGATGGTCCTGCTCGACCATGTTGTTCAAATATCGCGACGATCGCAGCCGTGTGCCTTGCCAGCGAGGGCTCTGCGCGGGCAACTCACGCACCGCGCGGTGCGAGGCGACGTAGCCGTCCAGCGTGATGCTCAGCGGAGGTCGGCCCTGAGTCTGCAGCGCCTTGCGAAAGAACGCCTTGGCAGCTTTGACATCGCGGTTGGCGCTCAGTCGGAAGTCGACGGTCTGGCCTTCTCGATCGACGGCGCGATAGAGATATGTCCACTTGCCGCGGATCTTCACGTAGGTCTCGTCGACGCGCCATGAGCGACCGGCCTTGCGGGCGAAACGGTTCCAGCGCTTTTCGAACTCGGGCACGAATCGCTGGACCCACCGCATGATGGTCGTGTGGGCCAAGGCCAGGCCGCGCTCCGCCATCATTTCCACCAGGTCACGCAGACTCAGCTTGAAGCGCAGGTACCAGCGAACGCACAGGACGATGATCTCTCGCTCGAAGTGCCGCCCCTTGAACAGTTCGTCCATGCTTTGCAGCCTCTGCGCCATCGGTCCGCCTTCAGTTCGAAAGCCACAGCCTACCGGAGGCGACGATTTGCACCAGAGCCGTTCTAGGGAGATCCTGAACAAGTGGTATGCGAAGGGGCAGGAGAAGTCGGGCCAGATGAAGCAGCTGGCGGAGAACATGGGCGAGCAGGCGCGCGAGCGCACCGAACCCGGCGGCTACCCGCAAGGCGGCGGCATGCCCGGCGGCAACACGCCGATGCCGGCGGACAAGCGCCACGAGGCCGAAGGCGGCTGAACGTTCGCGTGTCCGAACCAGGCCCCGCGCGTCAGGGACGCCGGGGCTTGCTCTCGTGCACTCCATGGCGTCCGAAACTATTACATTAACCGTTAATGCATTCTTTAACGGAAGAAGACCATGGGTGTGCGAGCCGCAGACGTTGTCCCGATCAGTGAAGCTCGTGCCAGGTTGACGGAACTGGCCGAGGATGTCGTCGGCCGCGGCAGCGAGAAGGTGCTGACGAAAAACGGCGCGAGCTATGTTGCGCTCGTCGATGCCCGGAAGCTGGACTATTACCACGCGCTGGAGGCCGAACACGCCGGACTGGTGCTCGCCCAAGGAGCTCTCGAAGGCCTCGCGGACCTGGAAGCGGGCCGGGTGATCGAAGACTCGGAACTGGACCAGGCACTGGCCGTGACCCGCGTGAAGCCTCGCAAGAAGGCCTGATCCAGCGTGGTGTTTCCAGTCAATGCGCGTCTCCAGGCTGCGCATTCCTTCGTCCGCGATGTGCGTTCCGCGCATGCGTTCTTCATCGAGCAGGATCCCGCCAGCGCAGACGAGCGATACGAACTGCTGCTGCAACGGCTGCAGGAGGCGCGCGGCCACCTGCGCTGGAACCCGGCAGCCGGCCGCCCTGCCCGCTTCCTGCAGGCGCAGTCCACGCAGGGCCGCGTCCTTGCAGCGCGGGCGATGGCACTGGCCGCGGCCCACGGGTTCCCCCATCTACGGGAGTTGGTCGTCAAACGTCATGTCCTGCTCTGCGCACATGATGAGAACCGTGTGCTGCTGCTGGCGCTGAAGCACGAGCGGCAATTGATGTTCAAGTTCGATCAGGATCTTCCATAGGTCGCCATGGCTGCCCAACCCGTGATCCAGAGCCTGCTGGACACCGATCTCTACAAGTTCACGATGTGGCAGCCGATGCTGCACCGGCACCCGCAGACGCAGGCGCTGTACCGCTTCGTCTGCCGCAACCGGCCGGACTATCCGCTGGCCGAGCTGGCGCACGAGGTCAACGCGGAGCTGGACGCGCTGTGCGACCTGCGTTTCCGCCGCGACGAGCTGGCTTTCCTGGGCAGCCTGCGCTTCATCCGCAGCGACTTCGTGGACTTCCTGCGCATCTTCCACTTCCAGCGCGACTTCATCCGCGCCTGGGCGGACGGCGAGCAGCTGCGCATCGAGGCGCGCGGGCCGCAGGTGCACGTGATGGGCTTCGAGATCTTCGTGCTGGCGATCGTCAACGAGCTGTACTTCCGGCGCTTCGATGCGGCGGCCGCGCTGGTGACAGGCCGCCGGCGCCTCGCCGCCAAGGTGGAGCAACTGCGCGCCTTCGCCGCCGAGCCGCCGCTGGCGAATCCCTTCGAGTTCTTCGACTTCGGCGTGCGCCGGCGCTACGCCCGCGACTGGCAGCGCGAAGTGGTGGCCACGCTGGCGCGCGAGCTGCCGGCGCTGTTCAAGGGCACGTCGAACGTGCTGCTGGCGCGCGACCTGGGCATCGTGCCGATCGGCACCATGGGCCACGAGTACCTGCAGACCTTCCAGGCCGTGGGCGTGCGGCTGCGCGACTTCCAGCGCGCGGCGCTGGAGGAATGGGTGCAGGAATACCGCGGCGACCTGGGCATCGCGCTCACCGACACGGTGGGCATGGACGCCTTCCTGGCCGACTTCGACCTGTACTTCGCCAAGCTGTTCGAGGGCCTGCGGCACGACTCCGGCGACCCGGTCGCCTGGGGCGAGAAGGCGCTGGCGCACTACGAGAAGCTGCGCATCGACCCGCAGCGCAAGCGCCTGGTCTATTCCGACAGCCTCGACGTGGGCAAGGCGATCGCGCTGTACCGGCACTTCGGCGACCGCGTGCAACTGGGCTTCGGCATCGGCACCAACCTGACCAACGACGTCGGCCTGCAGCCGCTGAACATCGTGATGAAGCTGGTGGAAGCGAACGGCCAGCCGGTGGCGAAGCTGTCGGACACGCCGGGGAAGGCGCTGGCGACGGACGAGACTTTCCTGGCGTATCTGCGGCAAGTCTTCGGTGTTGCTCCCTCTCCCCCTTAGGGGGAGAGGGAGGGGGTGAGGGGGAGGCGCGCCACCACCCTCACCCCAACCCTCTCCCGCGAGCGGGAGAGGGAGTTTCTTGTTGCCGCGCCCACGCCCCTACGGTTCCGGCCGCATGGCGAAATGGCCTCCGACGACGACCAGGCCGACGGCCAGGACCTGGCCGGCGGACAGCGGCTCCGAAAGCGCCAGGACGGCGAAGCCGACACCAAAGAGCGGCACGAGGTTCATCGCCGGCGTGGTGCGGATGGCACCGATGCGCCCGATGGAGTGATACCAGGCGAAGTTGCCGAGCGCCGCTGCGACGACGCCGGAGAACGCCAGCCACAGCCAGGGCGCCGCCGTCCACGCATCCGGAAGGACAGTTGGCTGCGGAGACAAGGCAGCGTGGATCGCCAGCAGCAGCGTGCCGACCGTGTGCGTCGCCGCGGCCACCACCATGGGATGCGCGCGTCCGGCCAACGCCTGGATGAACTCGCCGCCGATCGCCCAGCACAACACGGCCAGCAGGATCAGCGCATCGCCCGTGTGGATCGCGCCGACACCCGCGCCCGGCCGGCCCAGCACGATGAACGCCACACCCACGATCCCGGCCGCGACCCCGGCCAGGCGCGTGCGCCCGGGCGCCCGCAGGCGGTACAGCGCGCCGAGCAGGAGCGCCGCGGCCGGCGTGAACGCCACGATCAGCGAGGCGTTGCTGGCCGTGGTCGTTTCCAGCCCCTGCACCAGCAGCACCTGGTAGCCGTACACCAGCAGTGCGCTGCAGGCCAGCAGCGCGCCCCCCTGGCGCCACGACAGGCGCGGCACGCGCAGGTTCATGCGCCAGACGATGAACGACATCGTGAGGGCCGCCAGGCCCATGCGCAGCGCCGCCAGGGTCACCGCATCGAAGTAGGCCGTCATCACCTTGACGGCGGACATGTTGATGCCCCAGGCCGCCATGGCCGCCACGAGCGTCCAGTGCATCAATGCCGCTGCCAGGCGATCAGGCCATCGAGTGCCTCGACCACGCTGCCACGCACCCGCACCGGATTCAACTCGAGCGCCTCGAGTTCGTCCCCCAGCGCCGCTGCGAGACGGGCCACCTGCCGGATGACGGCGATCAGCGCCGGCCGGTGCACGGCAGGCAGGCCGTGGCCGCCGTCGAGGAGCCGGGCGCCCTTCAGCCGCTCCAGCATGTCGGCGATGTCCTGGTCCGCCGCCGGCAGCGGGCAGACGACCGTGTCGCGCAGCAACTCGGTCCACACGCCGCCCAGCCCGACGACCAGGGCCTGCCCCCACGTGGGATCGGACTTCACCCCCACGATCAGCTCCAGGCCGGCACCGCGCATCGGCATCAGCAGCGCGCCGTCGACCACCGCCTGCGGTTGCCGGGCCGCCGCTGCCATGACCGCGGCCCACGCGTCGCGCACGCCGGATGCGTCCGCGATGTCCAGGACCACCCCGCCCATCGCGCTCTTGTGCGCGATCTGCGCCGAGGAGACCTTCAGCACCACCGGATAGCCGAAGCGCTCGGCCGCGGCCACGGCCTCGTCGCCAGTGCGCGCCAACGTCCACGGCACGGTCGGCACGTCGGCCTGCTGCAGCAAGGCCAGCACCTCGTGTTCGGCCATGGCCCGCCCGGTCGCGAAGCCCGGCAACGCAAGCGGCGGCAGGGCGGCGGGTGGCTGCTGCGCCAGCCGGTCCACGCGACTGCGCCACTCGGCGGCCCGCACGAAGGCCTGCAAGCCGAACTGCAGGCCGCCGATCTCCGGCGGGAGCCCGGCGTCGCGGCTGAATTGCACCTCGAAGTCGGAGATGTCGCACAGCGAATCGGCCACCAGCAGGATCGGAACGGGCGACCTGGCCACGGCGTCACCCCAGGGACGGTAGCGCGCCACCACGGGCGCGGGATCCGCCGGCGTCGCGCGCCAGGGGTTGCGGCCCACGAAAAGCACGTCGATGTCCCCGGCGCGCGAGAGCGTCTCCATGACGCGCGGAAAGATCGTGATGTCGGTCTGCGCGATGCCGGTGGTGTCGAGCGGGTTCGACACGGCGGCGCTGGGCGGCAGGATCGCGCGCAGCTCCGCCTGCACGTTCGCGCTGAACGCCAGCAGCTCGATGCCGACCTCCTCGGCCCGGTCCGCGAACATCTCGCAGAAGCCTCCGGAAATGGCCAGGAACGCCGCACGCTTGCCGGTCGGCGCCCCGTGGTTCCCCAGGTAGGCCGCCGTCACGACGAGTTCTTCCACGCTGGCAACGGCGATCACGCCGAGCTGGCGGAACGCCGCTTCGTTGACCTGCTGGTCACCGGCCAGCGCGCCGGTATGCGAGATGGCGGTGACGGCGCCGATGGCCGAGCGGCCGGCGCGCAAGGCGACGATGGGCTTCTTCGCCGCGGCGGCGCGCAGGCAGGCCCGGCGGAACGCCACGTGGTCGCGCACGGTTTCGATGAAGGCGGCGATCACCTGCGTGTGCGGGTCGTCGACCAGATGCTCGATCACGTCGTGGATGCGGACGTCCGCTTCGTTGCCCACCGCCACCACCGTGCCCAGGCCGACGCGGCGCGAGAGCATGCCGCGGATCAGCGTGTGCGCGATGATGCCGCTCTGCACCACGGCACTGACGGGCCCGGCAGCGACGGGGCGGTCAGGATAGGCCGGCGGCTCCAGCGGCGAGCCGTACAGCAGCGCCCTGGCGTGCAGGTTCAGGTAGCCGATGGTGTTGGGGCCGAGCACCCGCAGCCCCTCGCGGGCGGCGACTTCGACGAGTTCGTTCTGCAGCAGTGCGCCGTGCTCGCCCTCCTCGCTGAAGCCACCGGCCAGCACCACCAGGTTGAAGATGCCCAGCGCGGCGCATTCGCGCGCCAGCGCCGGCACCCGCGCCGCGCCGAGCAGCGAGAACACCGCGTCCACGGGCTTGCCGATGCTGGCCAGGTCCGGCCAGGCCTTCTGCCCGTGCACCTCGGCCTGCTTCGGGTTGACGAGGAACACCTCTCCGGCGAAGCCGTGGCGCAGCAGGTTGCGGTAGGCGCACTGCGACATGTTGTTGTTGTCGCTCGCGCCGACGAAGGCCACGCTGCGCGGCGCCAGCAGCCGCGCCAGGCTGCCGCGCCCCGCCGGTTCCCGGCCAGGGGAAGCCTGGGTCGAATCGGAATGGCCCATGACGCCTCAGTGCACGTCGCCGATCTGGGCGCGTCCCTCGCGCAGGCTGCGGAAGATCCAGGCGAGGTTCATCTCGTCGCTGCCTTCCCAGATGCGCTGGATGCGCAGGTCGCGGTACCACTTCTCGATCGGCATCTCCTTGGCGTAGCCCATGCCGCCGTGGATCTGCAGCACGCGGTCGACGACGCGGTTGGCCATGTTCGCCACGAAGAACTTCGACACGCAGGAGGCCTGCCGGTAGTCCTTGTCCACGCTGGCCTGCCAGGCGCAGTCCAGCACCAGCAGCTTGGCCGCGCGGATCTCGGCTTCCGACTCGGCGATCATGAACTGGATGTTCTCGCGCTCGGCCAGCTTCTTGCCGAAGGTCACCCGGTTCTCCGCCTGCTCCATCGCCATGGCCAGCAGGCGCTCGGACGCGCCGACGTTCTTGCCGCCGAGGATCCAGCCGCGGTTCTTGTAGATGAAAGCCATCGCGACGCGGAAGCCGTCGTTCACCTTGCCGACGACGTTGCGGTCCGGCACGCGCACGTTGTCGAAGTGCAGCGAAGCCGGGTCGTGCGCGCCCATCATGCGGATCGGCGACGACTTCCAGCCCATGGCGCGGTCCACGAGGAAGGCGGTGACGCCGTTCGCGTCGCCCTCCTCCGGCGTGCGGAAGAACGCGATCACGAAGTCGGCGTCGTTGCCGTTGGTGATCCAGGTCTTCTCGCCGTTCAGCACCCATTCCTTGCCCTGGCGCACGGCGGTGGCCTTGATGTTGCGGGCGTCGGAGCCCACGCCCGGCTCGCTCAGCGCGAAGCCCGCGCTGCGCTCGCCCTGGATCACCGGGATCAGGTAGTCGGGTTTCTGGTCCTCGTTCAGCAGGAACAGCACGTTCATCGCCGAGCCGCCGAACTTGAAGTTGACGAAGCTCTTGCCCGTCTCCATGTGGATCAGCGCTTCGGCCACCGGGCCGACGTTGGCCCCGCCGTATTCCTCGGGCGTGTCGATGCCCCAGAAGCCGGCTTCCTTCGCCTTCTTCTGCAGGGCCTTCAGCTCGCCCTTGTCGAGTTCGGCGGAACCGCCCTTGAGCGCGCGGTGCAGCAGCGGCTGCTCGTAGGGCATCACCTCCTTCTTCATGAAGGCGCGCACCGCGTCCTGGATCATGCGCTGTTCGTCGGTCAGGGAGAAATCGATCATGGTGTCGGGTCCGGTGGGGCGAACGTGGGGAAGGAATTCAGGCGGCGGCCAGCCCGGCGCGCACCAGCAGCGGCTTCATCTCGCGGAAGTACTTCTCGGCCCAGGCCGCGTACTCGCGCGGGCCGAGCTTCCAGCGGCGCGTCACCAGCTTGTCCATGAGCGCGTCGTGCTCGGGCGCATTCATCGCTTCGTCGAACGCGGCATGCAGCGCCCGCACGGCGGATTCCGGCGTGCCCTTGCGCGCGACCAGGCCGTAGGAGCTCCAGGCCACCACCTCCCAGCCCTTCTGGCGCAGGGTCGGAATGCCGGGCAAGGCGGGCGACGGCTCCTCGTCGACGATGGCGAGCAGCTTGTACATGCCCTGGAAGGCGTTCTGCACCACGCTGCCGGCCTCGAGGATGAAATCGACGTCCCTCGCCATCAGCGCGCGGCTGGTGTCCGCCATGCCCTTGTAGGGGACGTGCAGGAACTTCGCGCCGGTGAGGCGTTCGAGCTCGATCAGCGCCAGGTGCCCCGTGGTGCCGTTGCCCGCGGTGCCCACCGTGTACTTGCCGGGCGCGCCCTTCCCCGCGGCGATGACCTCCTCGATGTTCTTCCAGGCGCTGTCCTTGTGGGCGAGCAGTCCGAAGGTGTAGAGGGAGAGTCCGCACACGTACTCGAAATCGCGGATCGGATGCCACGCCGTGGGCTGCATGTGCGGCATCCGGTAGGCGTTGGGAAGGACGATGGCGAGCGCATGGCCGTCCGGCCTGGACGTGGCGACCGTGGCCCCCGGCAGGGTGGTGCCCGCACCGGGCCGGGACTCGACGATGAAGGGCTGCCCGAGGATGCGTGACGCGCGATCCGCCAGGAACCGGGCATGGACGTCGGTGGCGCCGCCGCCGGCGGCCGGCACGTAGATCGTCACGGCACGGGTCGGTCGCCAGTCCGGCGCCGCCAGGGCACCGCGCGCAACGCCTGCGAATGCCGCGGCGCCCACCACGGTGGAAGAAAGGAACTGGCGCCGATCGAACATCGCGGCGTCTTTCGAATCATGCATGTGCGTCTCCAGAAATCGATGCGCCCGACGATACGGACCGCACATGCGAGGCGGTAGTATTGATTCCGGAGGTGCGATAACTTGGAGGCATCGTGACGCTGCAGCAGATCTGGGACTTCATCGCCGTGGCGCAGCACGGCAGCCTGCATGCGGCCGCCCGCATGACCGGGCAGGCCCAGCCGGCGATCAGCAAGTCGCTGCGACGCCTGGAGGAATCGCTCGGTGCACCGCTGTTCGTCCGCGGCGCCAAGGGCATCCGCCTCACCCCCTACGGCGAGCGTTTCCTGGGCCATGCGCGGCTCATCGCCGCCGAGAGCGACCGCGCGCGCCAGGGCGTGGCCGAACTCCTGGGCAACAAGCTCTCGGTCGTGCGCTACGGCGTCTCGCCGATGTCGTCGGTGCTGCTGGCGCCGGGCGCGGTCGTCGGCTTTCGCCGCAAGCATCCCGACGTGGAGCTGCATTCGTCCAGCGGGCTGTTCCACACGCTGTCGCCCTTGCTGCGCGAAGGCCAGATCGATTTCGCGGTGTGCCCGGCTCCCGACCAGCCGGCGCCCGACCTGGCGCAGGTCGAACTGGTGCACTGCCAGGTCTGCGTCGTTGCGCGGCCGGGCCACCCGCTGGCGCACGCCACCCGCCTGGAGCAGCTGGCCGAGGCCACGTTCGTGGTGGGCGCGCCGTACGGCGTGGCCGGGGCCGGCGTGCGCGGCGCCTTCGCGCGGCTCGGCCTGCCGTCCCCCAAGGTGGACATCTATCTCGATTCGATGATCGACACCCTGGCCTTCGTGAGCAGCACCGACCGCCTGGCGCTCCTGCCCAGCCTGTTGATGGACACGCCGCTGCTCAAGGGCGGCCTCGCGGTGCTGCCGATCCGCGAGCCGCTCACCGACTACCAGATCAGCCTGATCTACCGGCGCGACACGCCCCTGACGGCGGCCGCGCAAGCGCTCAGCGCGATGTTCGAACGCGAGGCAGCCTACCTGGTGTCGGCCCGCCGCAAGGCAGCGGCGGGCCGCTAGCGATCAACCGATGGTGATGGCGCGGTCGCGGATCAGGGCCATCCAGCGGCGGTATTCCAGTTCGACGAAGTCGCGGTACTCCTGCTCGCCGCCGAGGAAGGGCGTCAGGTCCGGCGTGAGCACGGCCTTGACCTCCGCGCCGCGCATCGCCGCATGGAGCGCGGCCCGCAGCGCCACCACCACGTGGTCCGGCGTCGCCGCGGGGACGACCGCTCCGGCCCAGAAGTACGACTCGATCTGCGGGTAGCCGGCTTCCTTGAACGTCGGGATGTCCGGATAGGCCGCCATGCGCTTGTCGCCGCTGAAGCCCAGGATCTTCAGGTCGCCCTTCTTGTAGTGCTCGCCGGTCGTGGCCACGGTGCCGACCATGCCGGGCAGCGAGCCGCCGAGCACGTCCAGCGCCATCGGGCCGTCGCCGCGGTACGAGACCATCTGCGTCTTCATGTGTTCCAGCTGCGCCAGGTACTCGATGGTCAGGTGCGACGTCCCGCCGGGCCCGGCCGTGCCGTAGATCATCGGCTTGCCTTCCTTCCTCGCCAGCTCGACGAACTCCTTGAGCGAGTTCGCCGGCGAGCTCTTGGGCACCGCGAAGACCAGGCCACCCCGGTACAGGGTGGTGACCATCCGGACGTCCTCCAGCTTGTACGGCAGGTTCTTCATCAGGAGCCGGTTGGTGGTGAGCGCGTTGGACGGCGCCCAGCCGATGGTGTAGCCATCCGGCTTGGCGGCGAGCACGGCCTGCATCGCGATCACGCCCTGGCCGCCGGGCTTGTTCTCCACGACCACGGGCGTCTTGAGCGACTCCGACATGTGCTTGGCGACCGCCCGCGCGATCGCGTCGGTCGGCCCGCCCGGCTGGTAAGGCAGCACGAGCTTGATCGGGCGCGACGGGAAAGCCTCCTGCTGCGCCGGGGCGGTGGCCGCCAGGCCCATCACGAGGCCGAGGCCCACGAGAACGTTGCGGATCATGTCTTGTCTCCTGTAGTGGCTTGAATGCATTCCATCCCGCTACGCCGGGATGCGCGTGGCTTCGCGCAGCTGCGCCTCGTAGTGCTCCGGCCAGCTCTTGCCCTTGTCGACGAGCGTTTCGCCGCCGCGTGCATTGCGGTAGATGGACGGGTCCTGCACGCCCGGCGGCAGCTCGCCGGTCGACGCGTAGGCGCGGGCGGCCTGCAGCAGGCGGCGGCGCGTGCGCGCGATCATCACGTCGCTCGGCACCAGGTGCTCGCGGCTGCGGTCGGTGATCTCGCCCATGGACTCGGTCACGGCCTGGTCCTGCATGGGCACGCACAGGATGCCGGAGTAGATCCGGCCGTCGCGCTGCGCGTCGCGGTCGATCAGGTAGTCGTTGCGCGGGTTCTGCACCGGCGCCCAGCGGCCGAACCAGTCGGTGGTGCGCGGCGCGTACTGGATCGGTGCGATGCCGGGTAGGTCGTTGCCGTCCTTCATCTTCTTGAACACCGGCGGCCGCTTCTTCCAGCGGATGGTGACCGACATGGTGTGCGTGTCGTCCAGCGGCACCCAGGCGCGCGAGAAGATGTTGGTCTCGAACTCGCCTTGCGGCGCCTGCGTCCAGAACGGGAACAGGAAGTTGGCGAAGCGCAGGTAGGACTTGCCGTCGCCGGCTTCCTTGGCCGCGCAGTAGGTCGTTCCCCAGGGGGCATCCGACACCTCCAGTTCCGGCGCCCGGTTGCCCACCACGTAGCGCATGAGGTCGGACTCGTTCAGCTGCTCCGGCTCCACGTGGCCCACGTGCAGGAAGCCCAGGTGCGAGGTGTCGATGTCGCCTTCGAGCGCCTGCAGGTAGTTGCACTCGCGCAGCAGGAACTCGATTTCCAGGTCTTCCGGGTTCGCGTCGGCGATCTCCATGTGCGGCAGCGGCGGCTTCTTCGCCGGGTCGCCCATGTAGACCCAGATCAGGCCCTTCTCCTCGTGCGTCGCGTAGCCCTGCGACTTCACCTTTTCCGGGCAGGCGTGCTGCTTCGGGACGTTGGGCATGTCGACGCAGGCGCCGGTGGCATCGAACTGCCAGCCGTGGTAGATGCAGCGCAGCCCGCCCTCTTCGTTGCGGCCGTAGAAGAGCGACGCGTTCCGGTGGGGGCAGCGATGGTCCATGATGCCGACCGACCCGTCCGGCGAGCGGAAGGCGACCAGGCGCTCGCCCAGCAGCACCAGGCGCATCGGGTCGCCGCCGGCCTGCAGCTCGCTGGAGAGCGCGGCGGGGATCCAGTAGCAGCGCATCAGCTGGCCCATCACGGTGCCGGGGCCGACGCGGGTGAGGTCGATGTTGTCCTTCTCCGCGCGGGACAGGACGGCGACGGGCTTCTCTTCGTTCATCTTCATGGCTTACTCACAGGTCCAACAACAATTCGGGGGAAGCCGCGCCGGAGCAGCAGATCATGAGGCTCCGGTTGGCGGCGCGTTCCGCGGGCGAAAGCACCAGATCGCGGTGGTCGGGTATGCCTTGCAGGACGGTCGTCTCGCAGGCTCCGCAGATGCCCTGCTCGCAGGCGGCGGGCACGTCGATGCCGGCCTGGCGCAGCACGTCGAGGATGCTGCTGCCGGGCGGCACGACCAGGCTCCTGCCGCTGCGCGCGAGCCGCACGGCGAAGCCGCCGGGCGCCGGCTCGGTGTCGGCGGAGAAGCGTTCCAGGTGCACCCGCTGCGCCGGCACGCCGGCGCAGGCCTGCTGGAAGGCATCGATCATCGCGGTGGGGCCGCAGCAGTAGAAATGGGTGCCGGGCGACGCGCTGCGCACGATGGCGTGGAGGTCCGGGCGCGGGCTGTCTTCGTCGGCGAAGCTCAGGGCGATCCGCCCGGCCTCCACGTGCCGCGCCATGCCTTGCAGCAGCGCCGCGCCGGAGCGCCGGCGCGCGCGGTAGTGCATCTGCCAGTCGCGGCCCAGCTCGTCGAGGCGCTGGGCCATGGCCCACAAGGGCGTCACGCCGATGCCGCCCGCGATCAGCACGTTGCCGTGCTCGCCCTCGTCCAGCGCGAAGTGGTTGCGCGGCCTGGCGACGCGCAGCAGGGTCCCCGGCCGGGCCTCGTCGTGCAGCCAGGCGGAGCCGCCGCGGCTGGCCGGCTCGCGCAGCACGGCGATCTGGTAGCGCTCCGTGGCGCCCCTTCCGCCGAGCAGCGAGTAGCTGCGGCAGATCTTGCCGGGCAGCTCGATGTCGATGTGCGCGCCCGGCGCATACGAGGGCAGCTCGCCGCCCTGCACCGGCCGCAGGTCGAACTGCGCGATGCCTTGCGCGAGCGGCGAGACGGCGTCGACGCGCACGCTGAGCCAATCGTCCATGGCCGCCTCAGGCCGCCTGCGCCTGGGCCGGCGCGGGGGCATGCTTCTGGTTCCACGCCACGGAGCTATAGGCGCAGCCGGTGATGGCCGTGCCTGGCTGGCTGGCCAGGTGCAGCACCACGGGCACCACCTCGCCCGGCTCGCCCAGCTTCATGTGCAGGCCCAGCTTGCGGCGGCCCTCCTCCATCTGGTCGACGCCGGTGGTGCGGATCGCGCCGGGAAACACCACGTTCACGGCCACGCCGTGCTCGCGCAGTTCCTCGGCCAGGTAGAAGCTCAGGTTGCTGAAGGCCGCCTTCGAGGCGTCGTACGGTTGGTTCAGGCGCAGGTGCGGCCCCATGGACCAGCGCTCGCCGTCGTGGGCGTAGCCGACCCCGCCCTTGGCCGAGATGTTGATGACGTGGCCGCGCTGGCGCTCGATCATGGGGCGGACGAAGGCGCGCGTGATCCGCATCTGCCCGACCACGTTGACGCTGAACATCCGCTCCCACTGCGCGTCCGTCACGTCCAGGACGGCGCAGGCGCCATCGGCCGGGAAGAAGTCGCGTTGCCGCATGGCGGCGTTGTTGACGAGGACGGTGGGCGCGCCGAAGCGTTGCAGCGTGGCGTCCAGCGCCGCGGCCACCTGCGACTCGGAGAGGATGTCGCAGGACAGCGGCAGCGCGCGCGGGTGGGCGTTCAGCTCGCGGTAGTACGGGTCGGCTTCGTCCCAGCGCAGATCCAGCGCGACGAGCTGGCCGCCCTGTGCGAGGACGGCCTGGGCAATGGCCTGGCCGATGCCCCGCGCGGCGCCGGTGACGACGATGACTTGGTCGGAAAGAAGGGATGGCATGGGCCCTTACCATAGCGATCGCAACCCGGGCGAAACAGCCGCAGCTTTGGCATAGCGATAGCTCCAGGGCATCACTTTGCGGCAGCCCCTGGGGAGGAGAACACATGGAAAAGAAGGCGGGCCTGATCGGTCTCGGCGCCATGGGCGCCGGCATGGCGAAGACGCTGCGCACGCGCGGCTACGAAGTGCACGTGTGCGACGTCCGCCCCGGCGTCGCGTCAACCTTCGCCAAGGACGGCGGCGTGGCCCACGCGACGCCGGCCGAAGTGGCTCGCGCCTGCCAGGTCGTCGTCAGCGTGGTCGTCAACGCGCAGCAGACGGAAGAAGTCCTCTTCGGCCAGGACGGCGCCGCCGCCGCGATGGGCCCCGGCAGCGTGTTCGTCATGTGTTCCACCGTCGACCCGAACTGGTCGATCGCCCTGGAAGCGCGCCTGAACGCGCTGGGCATCCACTACGTCGATGCGCCCATCTCCGGCGGCGCCGCCAAGGCGGCCAGTGGCCAGATGACGGTGATGAGCGCTGCCAAGCCCGAGGCCTACGCCGCCGCCGACGCCGTGCTCGACGCCATGGCCGGCAAGGTCTATCGCCTGGCCGACCGCGCCGGCGCCGGCAGCAAGGTGAAGATCATCAACCAGCTGCTCGCCGGCGTGCACATCGCCGCCGCCGCCGAAGCCATGGCCCTGGGCCTGCGCGAGGGCGTCGCGCCCGAGGCGCTGTACGAGGTGATCACGCACAGCGCCGGCAACAGCTGGATGTTCGAGAACCGCATGGCCCACGTGCTGGCCGGCGACTACACCCCGCTGTCGGCCGTGGACATCTTCGTCAAGGACCTGGGGCTGGTGCTCGACACGGCGCGCGCCACCAAGTTTCCGCTGCCACTCGCGTCGACCGCGCACCAGATGTTCATGCAGGCGTCCACCGCCGGCCACGGGCGGGAGGACGACAGCGCGGTGATCAAGATCTTCCCCGGCATCACGCTGCCGGGGAAGTGACGCGCAGCGCGCCTCAGAGGTCGAGCGTGAGGCGCGTGCCGCAGGCGCGCGAGACGCACACCATCATCGTCTGGCCGCTGCGGCGCTCCTCCTCGGACAGGAGCCCGTCGCGGTGGTCGACCGCCCCGTCCAGGACGCGCGTCTCGCACGAACCGCAGATGCCTTCCCGGCACGACGTGGGAACGAACACGCCGGCCTCGTCGAGCACGTCGGCGATGCTTCGATCCGCTGGCACATCGAGGGTCCTGCCGCTGCGCGCCAGCACCACCGAGAACGGCTGCGCGGCGGCCTGTGCCGCGACGGGCGCGCTGAAGCGTTCGATCCGCGGCGCCGGTCGCCCCGCCCTGGCGCAGCCCTCCTCGACCGCCTCCAGCAGCCCTTGGGGACCGCAGCAGTAGACCGCGGCCGCCGGCGCCGACTGCAGGCAATCGGCGACCGGCAGGAAGCCTCGCTCGTCGACCGGGAACAGGTGGACGCCCTCGCCTGCATCACCCAGCTCCTGGACGAACGCCATCGAGCCGCGGCTGCGACCACCGTAGAACAGCCGCCAGCGCGCGCCCTGCGCCCGGGCCTGCGCGATCATCGGGAGCAGCGGCGTGATGCCGATGCCGCCGGCGATGAACAGGTACTCGCCGGCCGGGTCCAGGCGGAAATGGTTCCTCGGCCCGCGAACGTCGAGCGACGCCCCCGGCCGCAGCGCGCCGTGGATGTAGCGGGACACGCCCCGCCCCTCCGGCTGGTGCAGGATCCCGAGGCGCCACGTCGGCGCGCCCAGCGGACCGCACAGCGAATACTGCGCGGTGCCGACGCCGTCGATGATCACGTCGATGTGCGCTCCCGGCTCCCAGGCCGGCAACGGCGCGCCCGTGGGGTCGGCCAGTTCGACCGAGAGGACATCGCACGCCTCCAGGCGCATGCCACGGACCAGGACGCGCCGGGTCTCGCCGTCGGCCGTGCGCGCGACGCTCATGCCCGGCGCGCCTTGTACAGGCTGCCGTGGGCCAGCAGCGCCTGGAACTCCTGCTCGGACACGATCTCCTCGGCGATCTCCACTTCGACCACGTGATCGGCCGGCGCACCGCGCACCACGCCGCGCGGGTCCTCGCCCCGCGCCACGGCATCGATGCACTCCTTGATGATGCGCCGCGACTTCATCACGCCGCGGTCGGACGAGGCGAGATGCTCGAGCTCGCGCGGCTGCAGCCTGCCCTGGCTCGCCTGGGTGAGCGTGTCCTGGCGCAGGATCACCGTGGCCCCCTTGGCGCCCCCCGAGAAATAATCCGGATAGGCCGGCGTTCCCGGCCGGATGTATTCCTGGAACGGCTGCGGCACCGGCATCTCGTAGAGGGTGGGATCGGCGTCGTAGTTGAACGGCGTCGGCCGGCCGTCCGCGTCGAAGGGCGCGAACAGGACTTCCCATTCCACCGAGTTGTAGTCGTCCATCGGCACCACCCAGACGCAGCGGATCGTCGACGGTCCCTGGATCGTCTTCTCGGTCGTGTCCGGGATCGGCACCTTCATGCCGTTGGGCGCGAAGAAGTGCACTTCGCGGACGTAGCGCGTGCCCTGCTCGGGGCCGTCGCGCACGGCCACCGCGATCGAGCCCAGCTCCGTGTCGAAGTAGTGGCACTCCGGCGGCTGCAGCCAGGGCTGCACTTCCCGGTGCAGCACCGTGGTGTGCGTCGGGTCCTGGTGGTTGTCCACCATCTGGAGCCAGTTGGAAGGCACGTAGCGCGCGAAGGCGGGGCGGCGCGTGCCGTTGCTGGCGACCAGCACGTCCAGCCGCGGCAGCATGGGCGCCGGCGCCGGCCCCATGTACGCGAAGATCAGGCCGCCCAGTTCCTCCACCGGGTAGCTCACCTGGCGGATGCGGTCCTTGAAGCGGCTTTCGGCCGGCTCGCAGGGCTGGTCCAGGCATTGCCCGGAAGGAGAGAACAGCCAGCCGTGGTACGGGCAGCGCAGGCCCTGCTGGTCGACATAGCCGGCCGCCAGCGACGCGCCCCGATGGGGGCAGCGCGAGTCGATCAGACCGCACTCGCCATCGGGCTTGCGGAACAGCACCAGCTCTTCGCCGAGCACCTTCACCAGCTTGGGCGTGTCGCGCAGGTCGGCGCTGACGCCGACGGGGTGCCAGTAGCGGCGCAGCATGCGGCCGCCGGGGGTGTCCGCGCCGACGCGGGTGAGTTCTTCGTTTTCTTCGACTTTCATTGCAAGGACCCGGAAGGGGAAGAGGGTTGGACGGCCGGCGCGCGGCGCCGGAAGCGGAACAGGGACACGACGCCACGCGGCGCCCACAGCACCATGGCGACGAAGCTCAGGCCGAGCAGCAGCGGGTACCAGGTCGAGGTGCTCAGGATCTGCTTCAGCGACATGAACAGCGCCGCGCCCAGCACGGGCCCGAACAGCGTCTGCAGGCCACCGAGCAGCACCCAGATCACCACCTCGGTGGACAGCGCGGGGCCCACGAGGTCGGCCGACAGCGTGCGCACCAGCAGCGCGTACAGCACTCCGGCGATCCCGGCGATCAGGGCGGACGCCAGCGTCACCAGCAGCTTCACCGCATTCACGTCGTAGCCCAGGGCTTCGACGCGCCGCTCGTTCGACTTGATCGCCAGCAGCAGCAGGCCGAAGTTGGAGCGCACCAGGGCCCGCGCCCCGAGGTAACAGGCCACCGCCACGGCGGCGACGATGGCGTAGCCCAGCTTCGGCGGCAGCGCCGCGAACGAGCGGTTGCGCGGCAGCAGCAGGCCGTCCTCGCCGCCGGTCAGGCCGGTCGCGGCCAGCACGAAGGTGAAGAATGCGAACGAGGCCAGCAGCGTCACGATGATGTAGCCCGTGCCGCCGGTGCGCAGGGCGAAGTAGCCCACCAGCACCGCCAGCAGCACCACGGCCAGCAGGGCCGCCGCGATCGCGAGCGCGAAGCTGTCCTGCCGCAGCAGCACGATGCTGAAGGCGTACGCCGGCACGCCGAAGAAGACGGCGTGGCCGAAACTCGGCAAGCCCGTGTAGCCCAGCAGCAGGTCCAGCGACACCGCGAACAGGCCCCAGATCAGCAGCTCGGTGGCGATGTAGACGCCGAAGCGCGACAGGAACAGCGGCACGGCGAGCAGCACCAGCGCGAGCAGCGCCAGCACGCGGCCGGAAAGCACCGGGGCGTTCATGCCCGCACCCCGGCGCGCCGCCAGATCACGATGGACATCAGCAGCAGCAGCGTGAGCAGCGAGGCGAACGTCGGCTTCATGCCGAGCGACAGCACCGACTGCATCACGCCGGCCAGCAAGCCTGCCAGCAAGGTGCCGCGCACGTTGCCCATGCCGCCGACCACCACCACGACGAAGGCCATGATGAGGATCTCCAGCCCCATGTGCGGATAGGCGCTCGTCACCGGCAGCATGAAGGCGCCGGCCAGGCCGGCGAGCCCCGCGCTGATCACGCTCACGAGGAAGTAGACCTTCCAGGTGGAGACGCCGACGACCGAAGCCGCCTCCTCGTTGCTGGCGATCGCGCGGATCAGGATGCCCTGGCGCGAGCGCGCCAGGAACACGCTCAGCAGCGCGATCATCGCCAGGCCCAGCGCCATCACCAGCACGCGGTACTTGCCGCCCAGGAAAGGCAGCGTTCCTTCGAGCGGCAGGTCGACCAGCTTGAAGTCTTCGCCGAAGACGTGCTGCGCCAGTTCGCGCAGCACGTAGCCGATGCCCAGCGTCAGCAGCGCCCAGCGCAGCGGGCCGGAGCCGAGCATGCGGCGGAAGAACATCATCAGGATGCCGCCGCCGATCAGGCCGGTGGCGATTGCCGACAGCACCACCGCCAGCCAGAAGTTGCCGAGCCAGCCCTGGAACACCCAGGCCAGGTAGGCGCCGAGCATGTAGAACTCGCCGTGGCTCAGGTTGACGATGTGCAGGATGCCGAAGACCAGGCTCAGGCCCAGCGCCGTGAGGGCGATCGTCGTCCCCACCAGCAGGCCGTTCGTGAGCTGGATGCCGAGTTGCTCCATGTTCAGATTCCCAGGAAGCGTTCCGCTTCCGCCGCGCCGAGCGTGTCGGCGGTCGCTTCGACGCGACCGTTGTTCATGAGATAGACGCGCGTGGACAGCTGCCGCAGCAAGGCGAGGTTCTGCTCCACGAGCACCACGCAGGCGCCGGCGCCGGCCAGCTCCGCGATCACGCCGCCGATCTCGTCGACGGCCTTGGGCATGAGGCCCTCCGTGGGCTCGTCGATCAGGTAGATCGACGGCTCCAGCAGCATGATCCGCGCGAAGGCGAGCAGCTTGCGCTCGCCGCCGCTCAGCGACCCGGCCACCTGCGCGCGCCGCTCGGCCAGCCGGCCGAAGCGCTTGTAGGCGAGTTCGACCTTGCGCACGTCCAGCCGGTTCGCATACAGCGGGACGAGCAGGTTCTCTTCCACCGTCAGGTCCGGGCAGATCTCGCGCTGCTGCGCGACGTAGCCGATGCCGCGCCGCGAGGCCAGCGCCGGCGCGGGGGTGATCGTCTCGCCGCGCACGCGCACCTCGCCGCCGTGCACGTCCACCAGCCCCATGATGGCCTTCAGCGTGGTCGTCTTGCCCACGCCGTTGCGGCCGACCAGGCTCACGACCTCGCCGCCGACGGCGGCCAGGTCGACCCCGTGCACCACGCGCGACGCGCCGTAGCCGGCCTCCAGCCCGCGAACTTCAAGCATGCGCGGCCTCCTTGTGCAGGTAGGCGGCGCGTACCGCCGCATGGGCGCGCACTTCCTGCGGCGTGCCTTCGGCGAGGATCTCGCCGTTGTGCAGCACCGTCACGCGGTCCGCCAGCGCCATCACCATGTCGATGTCGTGCTCCACGAACACGATGGCCTTGTCGCGCGCCAGTTCGCGGATCACGTCGGCGAGCTCGGCGCGCTCCTGCGTCGTCAGGCCCGCCATGGGCTCGTCCAGCAGGAGCAGCCGGCTCTCGTTGGCGAGCGCCAGCGCGATCTCCAGCCGCTTCTGGATGCCGTGCGCCAGCGAGCTCGTCTCGACCTCGGCCCAGCTGCCCAGCCGCCATTGCTGCAACAACGCGTGCGCCTGTTCCCGCACACGGCGGCGGCCCGCGGGCAGGACCCATTCGCGCCACGGCAGGTCGCGCTGCACGGCCAGTTCCGCCGCCTGCAGGCAGGTCAAGCCCTCGAACAGGCGGACCACCTGGTAGGAGCGACCGATGCCCAGGCGGGCGCGGCGATGGACCGGGAGCGCCGTGATGTCGCGTCCATCGAGCCAGATGGAGCCGCCCACCGGGCGCGTGGCGCCGGCCAGCAGGTTCAGCAAGGTGCTCTTGCCCGCCCCGTTGGGGCCGATCAAGGCGTGGACGCTGGCGGGCCGCACCTGGAGCGCGACATTCCGGAGCGCATGGAAGCTCCCGAAGCGCTGCGACAGCGCCCGGGTTTCGAGCAGGTACATGGAAGCGCGCTTACTTGATGCGGACCACGTCCGACGCGGGGATCTGCTGGATCACCTGCTCGGTGCCGCCGCGCACGGTGCCGATGTAGAGCGGGCTGATGCCCTGCCGGTCTTCCTTGCGGACCTTCAGCGGGCCGCCGGGGAACTGCACGCTGGCCGGCACGTCCAGCGTCTCCAGGGCGGAGATCAGCTTGTCGGTGTCGTCGCGGCCGCGGAAGCCGGACTTCTCGATGGCCTTCAGCAGCGCGTTGGTGGAGACATAGGACTCGTAGCCGTTCAGCGGGATGGGGTCGCCGGATGCGCCCCGGTAGGCCTTCTGGAAGGCGCGGTTCTCGGGCGTGTCCAGCGGGCCGTTGGCTTCACGCGGGTAGCCGCCGATGTAGGCGAGGCCTTCGGTCGCTTCCGGCAGCTTGGCGAACACTTCCGGGATCACCAGCGACTGCATGCCGGCGAGCTTCATCTTCTTGCCCAGGCCTTGCGAGAGCGCCTCCTGCAGGGCGAGCGTCGCGTCGCGGCCGGCGAAGACGAAGTACACGCCGTCGGCCGAGCGGTCGACCCGGCTCACGTAGGCCGCCATGTCGGTGGCGCCGAAGGGCACGCCCACCGAGCCGACCACGTTGCCGCCGGCTTCCTTGAACGCGGCGAGCCCCGATTGGCCGTAGGCCGTGTCGGAGTACATCACGTACCAGCGCTTGCCGACGTTCTGGGACAGCCAGGACACGAAGGCGACGTTGCGCTGCTTGTTGCTCGCCTGGATGCGGAAGGCGTACTTGTTGATGCGGTCCGGCGCGTTGAACTCGTCGACCCAGCAGCCGCTGGCGACCAGGTAGGCCAGCTTGGCCTCGCGGGCGAACTGCTGCATGGACAGGCACTCGGCGCTCGACAGGCCGCCCATGAGGACGTCCACGCCCTCGCGGGTGTCGAGCTCGCGGGCGTAGCGGATGGCGTCGGCCACCTTGGCCGCCGAATCGCGCTCCACCACCTTGAACGTCACGCCCTTGAGCGCCGGATTCGTTTTCGCGCCTTCGAGCGCCAGGTCCATGCCGCGGCGCGCCGCCTTGCCCAGCGCCGCGAACGGGCCGGTCTGCGGGTTGACGAAGCCGATCGTGATCTCGGCGGCGCGCGCCGCGGGCGCGAACGCGATGCCGGCCAGCAGCGAAGCGGTCGCGGCGAAGAGCGCCAAGGTTCTCGGCAGGGAGGGGGCCATCATTTCTCCTGTGGTGGCTGTTTTGAAAGTGCCTTCTTACATACTACGCTGCAATCTGGCCCCCACCGAGCCCGTGTTTTCCCTAATTACCTCGGGATTGGCCCGATCTCTTTTCTGTTAGCGCCTACCTACAATCGCGGGTGGAGGAGCCATGCAAGAGAAACGTCCATCCGCGCGGCGCGCAGCCCCTGCGCCCACGGCGAAGCCGGTGGGCCGCCCGAGAACGGGGGCGCGCGAAGCCATCGTTGCCGCCGCCGTCGGCGAGTTCGCCCAGGAGGGATTCGGCGGGGCGCGCATCGAGCGCATCAGCAAGGGCGCGAACACCAGCGACCGGATGCTCTACTATCATTTCGAGAGCAAGGAAGCCCTCTTCCTCGCCGCGCTCGAAAAGGTGCATGAAGACATCATCGAAGCCGTCTCGCGCATCGAGCTGCGCCAGCTCGACCCGCGCGACGGCATGAAGCGCTTCATCGCCTTCCTCTGGCGCTACTACCAGGAGCACCCGGAGTTCATCAGCCTGGTGAACTCGGAGAACCTGCACGGCGCCCGGCATGTGCGGGACTCGAAGCGGATCCGCGGCAGCTCGGGGGCGCTGCTATCGGTGCTGGAAGACCTGATGTCGCGCGGCGTGGCCGCGGGTCACTTCCGCCGGGACGTGACGATCACGGAGGTGCACCTGACCATCGTGTCGCTGTGCTACTACTACCTGTCGAACTCGGCGACCATGTCGCACTTCCTGGGGTTCGACATGCTGCAGGCGGAGGCGAAGGACGCGTGGCTGGGGTATATCTCGCGGCTGGTGCTGGATTTTTTGGGGGAGAGGGTGGGATAGCGGGAAGGGGCTGCGCTGGGGCTACTGCTCCGTGGACCGCTCGCAAGGGATATGGGAGGAACCGAGCCGTTGAACGCCGCCGTCGTGCAGCGGCACTGGCCCTAAGACGCAGTGGTCCACTGGAGCGGGCGAAGGGAAATGTCACACACTCTTTGGGGGCGCCGAAGCTCTCTGTGCGCTCAGTGTAGTGGCCCACCAGAGCGGCGAACAAGACTCATGTGGCACAGGGTTGTGGCACACGGTAGTCGAGCTAGGGGTGCAGCGTATGCCGCTGTTCTTCCCCCATCCAGCATGCCGGTTGAACCGCGCGCATTGCCGGGACGGGGGGGCGTAGATGTAGAGAGGGGAGTCAGGGGCGCACCGAGCGAAAACGAATAGCGCAAGATACAATGTATCTCAAACAGTCGCAACAGGAGGCCACCATGGCTACCACTACTATGGTTCACGTCCGCGTGGACGAGAACGTCAAGGCGCAGGCTGCGGAAACGCTGGCCTCGATGGGCCTGACCGTCTCCGATGCGATCCGCGTGTTCCTGACCCGTGTCGTCGCCGACAAGGAACTACCGTTCGCCCTCAAGGCACCGAACGCCATCAGCCGCGTCGCCATCGCTGAGGCCAACGAGATCATCAAGAGCCGTCGCGCTCGCTTCGCAACCGCTGACGCACTCCTGAATGACCTCGAAGAAGCCACCCGCAAGTAAGCGGGCGAACCTGCCTCGCGCATCGGACTACACCAAGGGCTTCCTCAAGGATTGGCAACGCCTGTCTCACTCCGGCCGGTACGACATGAACCGGCTAAAAGAGGCCATGACGCTGCTCATCGCCAACGACGGGCCGCTGTCGCCTGAATGGCTCGACCACGCGCTGACGGGTGACTGGGCGGGTCATCGTGAGTGTCACATCGGCGGCGACTTCCTGCTGATCTACACCCTTGATGACTCGGGCAAGAGCGGGCTGGTCGTTTTCGTTCGCAGCGGGACGCACTCCGAGCTGTTCTCATAGACCGGACAGAAAACCGCCTCGCAGAGCGAGGCGGTGAAAGACTGCGTTGCCAAGCACGGCGTCTTCGCTCCCCGATCCTGCAGTTCACGATGTTTGGCCTAGGTACCGCTGGCCGACGGACCCTCATTGAGGGTCCGCCGGGCACATACGGATTCACGATTTCCTGGGCAGGATACGCGTCTGCTTGATGCGCGTGCCAGCACGGCTGGCCAGGACGATCGCGATGATCCATCGTCTCGCCCTTCATAGGACGCTAGGCAGTGGATGCAAAAATGCTGGTGGGTTGCGGCGTCTTGCCGTAACTGGCGTCTACCAAAGTGACGCGGCGCAGATCGCGTGGATGGCGTTGATCGTCGAACGGTCTTCCACGGTGCATGGTGCAACGGTTGTCCCACATGACCAGGTCGCCGACAGACCACGAATGGCTGTGGACGAACTCGCGTTGTGTCGCGCTTTCCATGAGGTCGCGGATGAGTTCCTTGCCTTCCGGAACCAGCATGCCCTCGACGCGCCCAATGTGCGACGAGATGAACAGGGAACGGCGGCCGGAGATCGGGTGCACGCGCGACATCGGATGGCGCACCGGCGCGTACTTCGCGCGCTCATCGGCGTTGAAGTCCGAGAATCCCAGCAGCTCACGGGAGTAAAGCAGGCTGTGCCAGGCATCGAGCTTGGTCAGACGCGTACGCTGGTCGACCGGCAGCGCATCCCACGCGGCTCGCATGTCCGCGAACTCGGTCTCGCCGCCATGGGGGGGGACCACGTGGGCGAAGAGAAACGAATAGCTCGCCGGCACGGTCTTGAAGCTGCTGTCGCTGTGCCACAGCCGGTTGCCGAGGCTGAACATTCTTCGCCGGTCGTCCGCCTTCATCAGCGACCCATCGGCGTTCAGATTGGAGATGTCATTGAGCTTGGTCTCGGTGAGCCTGGTGCGTCCCGTGTTCACCGGCTCTGCCTCTACCTCGCCGAAATGAATGGCGAACGCAATGTGCTCATCATTGCGAAGCGACTGGTTCTTGAAGACGAGGACGCCATACCGGGCAATGGCATCCTCGATCTCCATCTCCTCCTGAGAAGTCAGCGGACGGCGACAATCCATATCGTGGACTTCGGCGAAGAAGCCCGCTTTGTTTACGCGTACGATTTTCACAAGTCTTCCTTCACGGACGGATTCATGTCACTCGACGCGGATTTTCGCGGCCGAGATCACCTTCTTGAAGTGCTGCCGATTGCCTTCCACGCGCGTGGCGATTGCGTCTGGGCCTTCGAAGTGAGGGATTCCTCCCAATCCGCGGATGCGCGCCTGCACTTCCGGGCTGCGAATGCCGTCACGGATCGCTTCCGCCCAGGAGTTCTTGACCGAGGCGGGCATGCCTCGGGGACCGCAGATCGCAGCCCAACTCTGGAAGTCGTAATTGGGGACGGTCGCTGAAATGAATGGGATCCCGGGGAAATCGGGATGGCCAGTCGAGTCAGCGAAGGCAAGAAGCTTGAGTCGGCCGTTCTTGACGAAGGACGCAACATCCGCAATCGACGTCACGAACAAGTCCACCCTGCGCGCGGACAGGTCCACGAGCGCGTCGGCGCTGCCCTTGTAGGGGACATGCAGCATGGAGACGCCGGCGAAGGTTCCCATCATCTGACCCGCCAGATGCTGGGCGGAACCGTTGCCTGTCGATGCGAAACTGACGGAATTGGGCGTCGCACGCGCGGCTGCAATCACGTCACTGACGCTGTTGTAAGGTGAGTCGGCAGCAGTGACGAGTGCGTAGGTCAACAGCATCATGGTCGAAATCGGCACCAGGTCCTTTTCAATGTCGAAAGGCAGGACGGACCCAGGCACAAATGGGACGATTGCCATCACGCCCATGTTGCACTGGAACACCGCGGACCCGTCCTGGTCCCCCTTCGCAACGCTCTGGGCGCCGATGAGACCGTTCACGCCGGCACGGTTCTCCACGATCACACCTTGCTTGTGCTTGGTCTTGACCATGTCCGAGATCATCCGCGCAACGGTGTCGCCGACGCCGCCAGGTGGATATCCCACGACGATGCGCAGATTCTTGTCCGGGAATTCGGCGCGCGCCACGGGCGCCAGGCAGATGGCGAGGAAGAGCAGGAATGCGAGCTTTATCATTTTGTCTCCTTCTATTTTTTAGGTGTGCGGTTTCAGCGACGGCTAGGCCCTGAAGCAACGATGTCGAGCACGGCATCCACGGCGCCCTTGATCGCGGCTTGCTGTTGGGGCGTCGCAGGATGCATCGGCATCCGCGGCAGGCCGGTCGGGCACCCCTGCAGGGACAGGGCGTACTTGACGGCCGCGGGGCAGTTGTTGCCCGTGAGCGCGTTCCAAAGACGCAGGATCCCTTTGTGCAGCTTGAGCGCGAATTCGTGGTCTCCGGCCTTGACTGCCTCCCACAATGCCAGTGCCGCGGTGGGTGCTGCGGCGGGGCTTGCGGCAATTGCGCCGTGCGCGCCGAGCATGAACGTCGGGTAAAGCAGTGAGTCTTGCGCCGAGTAGATCAGCTTTCCTTTCGGAGCGCGTACCAGCAGGTCGGCCAGAAGCTTGATCTCCCCGCCGCTTTGCTTGACGCCCACCACCTTGTCGTTCTCCGTCATGATGCGCACGAGCAGGTCGGCGCCCAGGATGTTCCACCGGACGACGTTGTAGATGATCACGGGAAAGTCGACCGCATCGGTGAGCGCCTTGTAGTGCGCCAGCATCGACTCGTCGTTCGGGTTGTACAGGTAGTAGGTGGGTGTTACCTGCAGGGCGTCCAGTTTGACATCGCTGAGCGCCTTGCCGCGCGCAACGAGGTCTTGCGTGCTGTTCGCGAACACGCCGGCCAGGACCGGAATGCGTCCGGCGGCTTCGTCGACGGCGATAGTGGCGACCTTGCGAAGATCGTCCTTGCTCAAGGTGTGGCCTTCGCCGGTTGTGCCGCCGACGCAGATTCCGTGGACGCCCTTTTCGATCATGAAGCGCACTTGTCCACGCATGGCGGATTCGTCGATGTCGCCTGCTGCATCGAAGGGGGTTACGACTGGGATGATGATGCCGGAGAGGTCTTTCATAAATGTCCTTGTTGAGGGTTCGCCATCGTAATTTCGGGGGGACGTGAGGGCTATTCGCTAACCGTTCGAGCGCGTTGACAGTTCGTTAACACCCTCCCGTTTCGAACTGGTTAGCGAAATCCCGCACCAGTGAGGACATCCCCTCGTGATCTAATGCCGTTGGGCAAGCAAAGGCACATCCTGGGCCGCCTTCCGTTGGCTTGGCGCTCACTTGGCTGCGCGTCGATCCACTTGCCTTGGCCGCGACGGGGAAGCATCGTGAGCGAGAACGTATTCCATCGCCTTCGTCTGCGTCAGTTGCAGCTTGTGTGCGTCATTGCGCAGGCCGGGAGCATCCGGTCGGCGTGTGAGCGGCTTCATGCCAGTGCTCCCGCGCTCAGCAAGAGCCTGCGCGAGGTGGAGCGGTTGACTGGTGCCGCTCTGTTTGTGAGATCGGCGCACGGCATGCAGCCGACTCCAGCCGGCGAATCGTTTGTCGCCCACGCACGCGCCATCCTTGAGCGCGTCCCGGGTCTTCGCGTTAGTGCTCGCAACGCGGTACCTCCACGGTCGACGCTGCGTGTCGGGAGTGCACCTTTCATTGCGTGGCACTTCGTCCCGCTGGCTCTGAGCGTGATGAAAGCGCAAGGCGAGCTTCCGAAGGTTCAATTCATCGAGGCGCGCGTCGTGACGCTTGCCGAGATGCTGATTCACGGAGATATCGACGCCATCCTGGCGCTGCTGACACCGGAGGCGGTCGAGGTTCTGAATGACCCGAACGTGGTGGTCGAGCGCTTTTGTGAGGAGCGCCTGGTGGTCGTGGCGCCTCGGGGAGAGAAAAAGCTGCGCGCGACCTGGCGCATGCTGGCGGAGCGGCCGTGGATTTTGCCGCCGAGTCCCTACTCGGCCCGGATTCTCCTGCAACGGGCGATGCTGCAAGCCGGCGTTCTGCCGCCGGACCCGTTTTTCGAAACGCACAACGTGCCGAGCACGCTCGCGATGGTGCGCCAAGGACTGGGTTTCACAGCTGCGTTCGAGTCCACTGTGCGCGGCGCGCTTGCGCAGGGAGATTTGACGCTCATCAAGACGGAAACTGAACTGGGGAGCATCCCGCTGGGTATCGCGTACCGCAAGGGTGCGGCTGAACTTGGCGCAATTCAATCCTTGCGGCATGCATTGGAGAGCGTCTCTTCCGCGTCCCCGGCTGTCCGGGCCGGCCGGTGAGCCAGGCAATGGGCAGGCAGAGCTAGAGTGTGGTCATTGTGTTGCTTTCCACGGAGCACCGGACGAAGGCATTTGCGCGCGGCCGCAGTCGCAGACCGCGTCTTCAGCGCTGCGCATGCAGCATGTCCCAGAACTTCTGTGCGGCAGGCGACAGCTTGCGCGTGCGCAGCCGGCATGTACCGATTGTTCGGCTGGAGACCGGTGTCAGCGGGATGCTCACCAAACCGCGCATGTCCACGTCATTCAGATAGGTCGCGGGCAGCACGGTGATGCCCAGGTTCTTTCTCAAACACCCTCCCTTGCCCGAGAGGGTAAAGAAGCTGCCGAGATCGCCCAGGGGGATCGGTGCGTCGTAGAACTTGCACTGGATCGCACAGTAGCCCTCTTCCTCACGTAACTTCGCCACCAAGTCGATACCGGTGTCTGGGGCCTTGTAGCCCAAGGCCTCGCGTTCGGGCCAGTCTTTCCAGAGCCAGACATCCGAGAACAGGGCGACGTACTGCGGATCGAGCTTGAGGTACGCCTTCATTGGCCGCTCGAAGCGGTCACCGAGGTCGCGGTTGTAAGCAGACTCGCCACGGTATTGTTGAAGGATCGTTCGAATCATGGCTTCTTTTCAATGATTGTGTCGCTGTCGGCGCCGATGCAAAGGTGATGCACCCTGAGCCGGCCGGTCAACGAGCCAGGGGGCCGGCGCCGGTGGGAGTGTAGTGGTCGGCCTGCTTCGTGGACCTCTTGGATGCCGTGTTGAACGAGCATCGCCAAGCACTAGCGGGCCAGGCCCTGCCAGCCTTCGTATGTGCGGTGGTCGCGCGCGGCGGCCCCGTGGAGGCGCGAGCCTTGGCACCCTAGCGCAACGTCGACGAAGACGTCACACCTTGGAGATTCGACGTTCTGGCCCCAAAAGGCGGTGCCAAACGACCGCCAAAGCCACGCTGGTACCTCCCTACATGCTGTGTTCGTGGCAGCCTCATAGGGCGATCTAGGCCGTCGAGCATCTTTCTTATAGGCAGTATTGCGGACTACCGTAAAGATAGCGGCGATCTCCCAATACTAGGGCGCATGTTCAATTTTTCCGGAGAACTCGACGCCATGCACCCAAGCCTTCGTCCGCCACCGCAGCATTCACTCCACACGTGCTGCTATCAGCACCTTCGATTCCGCGCCGTGGTTGACTGGATCGCGATCCGCATCTCCAGCCAGCGGTCCAGTAACTTCGACACTGTCAGGTCGCGGACGGGCGCATCTCACGTCACGGCGGTGGACGAAGGGCCAGGGCGCGCGGCAACGTCGTTTATCGTCAAGTTCCAAGACCCGACCAGCTGGGCAGACGTCGACCAGCGTCTCGCGAAGTTCACGCACGATCATCCGTTGTCCGATCCCCCTGTCGTCCACGCCATTGAGATCGCGCTGGATGCCTACAGCCGGTCCGGGGATCGCAACGAGTTGGTCGAGATGACCGCACGCTTCTACAAGTTCGCGACGTGCCTGGTATCTCGCAATTGCCGCGTCTTCAGGTGGACAGGCGAGGTGCAGGAGATCGCCTCCTACCCGTGGCTTACTCGTCGGCTCATTGAGGACTTCAACGTCGGGGTAGGCCATCGAGACAGGGATGACCTATATCAACACATGTACGTGAAGGACACGGATACGCGCAACGGCGAGCGATTGCAGCTCCCGGTCGATCAGCGCCGAGCTAGGACCGAGCTGAGAATCCAGGGGCAAGAGGCGCGCCCGCTCAGCGAGTGGAAGGCGCGGCCGCTCACCCGGCTGGCCAAGTTCTTCCGGTTTCGGACGCTCAAGTCGAAGCTGCCGCCATACGTTCGCGCCGGCGCAGAACATGTTGACCAGATTGGGGAGCGGCGTGAGCGACCAAGGGCCGGACGGGGCAAGCGGCTCTACTCCAAGGCGACCTGCGCGGATGTGATCCTGAACGCGTTGGCGTACGACGCGCTTCGGGAACTTGACCATCGGATGCGGTCGTTGGTGATCCGTAGATAGGTGCTGGCAGGGCAGTTCAAGGCGAGTCATTCGCACGGATTCGCCGGGGCCGCTTGCTGCCTAAGTCCCTTTGGACACAGGAAATGGAACCGCCGCCCTCTTACCTATTAATTCACCACTGACTTATCTTTCTTGTTGCTTGCCATCTCCTGGACTGGACCAGCTAGGCCAGCCTCAACGGGGCTGGGAGCTTCTTGGAGCCTGTTGATACGCTGGAGAACTCGATTCAGTTGAGCAAGATGCCACCGCCCACCACCCGGTGCCTTGACGCCAGCAAGGTTCAGCTCCTTCACCATGTCCCGCTGAGTAAGACGACGTGCCTTGAAGCCGGCCAGCACGCCCGACAGTCGAGTCGCGAATACGTCAGCATAGGCCTGACGCTCAGCCGTGTGCCGGCGGAGATTGTCAGGGCCGGTGGCGCCCAAGACCACCCCGCGAGTCTTTGCCGCCGCAAGGGCGGCGCGTGTGCGCTCGCTGATCTGGTCTCGCTCCCACTCGCTCATTACGGCGTGCATCTGGATCATGACCTTGTTCGCGGACGGCATGTCTGCGGCGACGAAGTCGACGCCGGTCTCGATCAAGCCCGACACGAAGTGCACGTTGCGGGCGAGCCGGTCGAGCTTGGCGATCAGCAGGGTCGCGCCTGTACGACGGCATAGCTCAAGGGCCTGGCGCAGCTCTGGGCGCTTTTCGAGCGGGTTGGCACCCTTGCCTGTCTCGACCTCAACAAACTCGCCTACGACCGTTTTGGCGCGTTCTGTGACGTATCCCATCACGGCCTGCTTCTGAGCCTCCAGGCCCAGCCCGGAGGCGCCCTGACGGGCGGTGCTGACCCGGTAGTACGTGACGACGGTGTTCTTGCTCATCGGACCTCTTGGTGTTCACGGTCTAGGACGACCGTCCTGTGTGTGAACAGCGAATCTAGGATGCCGCCGGGGCCGCGCCAAGGAAGGTGTTGCATCGGCGAGGAAGTGAGTGCAAGTACCTTGGATGTGAGTGGCCGGAGTGATTGGACCCTCACAGAAAGCTAACATTCACTCACGTCGCAGGAGGAGGGAAGTCCTAGACCGGCGAGAGAGGGCTGGAGGTGCAGCAGTCCTCAATCGGGAGCTTCCGGCCCCATCCTTATAGATCGACCAGAGGGCGAGAAGCCCCCTTCCTTTCCTTGCGTCAGGGCGCCAGCTGGAACCTCGCAGGTACTTCCACGCCGATACAGCGGCAGATGGCCTGGACGTCGAGCACGCTGACCGGCACCGTCGCCGTCAGGCCGAAGTCGATCGGCTCGGGGGCCGGGTCGATCCGCGCGATGATTTCCGCCATCATGTTGTCCTCGTCGACCTGACCGGCCGCGTTGAGCCGAAGCGTTCCCACGCTCAGACGGTCGAGGCGCTGTATCCCGTCGTTGCCGCGTGCGAGATGAGCGAATGCGACGCGCACGGTTTCGTTGGCGAGGGCGGGCAACCGGAGCTTTTCTTGGTAGGCTGCGAGGCCCTGGGTGAGTGGATAGTTGCACCATCCCCCGTCGGGTTCCTCAAGCAGAAACCGGACGGCGAAGCGCACAGCGGTAGCGGACCTGTCGGATGACTTCATCGTGTGCCCTTCATCACGCCACCACGATGGCGGATACCGCCGCGTTGCGGTCGATCGCGGCCGGTGATGCGTCGCTATCTCCGGTGATCTGCCTGTATGCCTTCACAAGCTCCAGTTCGTTGGTGGTCAGAACCGTGGAGGGCAGGTGCGCCTCGATGGCCTCCCAGACGTCGGGAAGGTACTCGGCCAGGACGAGGCGCAGGAGGTGGGCGGGATCGGCGCCCAGTGCCTCAGCCAACACGCCGATCTTTTTGATCGGCAACTTGGCTACCCCCGTTGCGATCATGGTGAGAACTTTGAGGTCCCTGAAGCCGCAGCGCGCTGCAATTTGGGAACGCTCACAGCTGGATTCAGTTAGGCGGCGCTCAATAAATCTTGCGACCGAACCGGCGATCTGGGTATGCTCCAATTTATGCTCCTTTATGCTGCAATTTGATTCGATAGCGAATATCAAATTGTAGTCATCAAGAGCTTAAAATATTAAATTCAAAAACCCAATCCACCCTCGCGTCTCGGCAGCCTATTGATGTCGCCGCTTCTGAGCGACTGCCTTTGCTTTTCTACTTTTTGCATCGACCAATGCTTTAATTCCTTCAGCGCAATCAAAGGGCGCTATATGAGGAAGTGCGAAAACCAGCTGCGCGACGTGCGGGGCCAGCAAATCCGCATTGCGATCCTTGATGTACACGGTGGGGCCTTGCCCCTCGCCACGAACGTGACCTGCGATCTCATTTCTGATTCGGTCCGTCATTTCCAACCTGTCGCACGCGGTCAGAAACGTGTGCCGAAATGAGTGAAAGGTCTGTGTCGAGTCTCGTGTGATTTTCAGCTGCCTGCCAAGGTACCGCTCATTGAACCACTGGCCCGCATATTTGCCATAGCCCTTCAGGCGGTCATGTTTCAGCTCGGGGAAGAGCCGTTGCTCTCCAAGCGCAGACAAGGATTTGGCATACTCGGGAAGACCTAAGGTGGTCAAAGCGGGGTGAAGTGGAATGATGCGACGAGCCGCTACAGTTTTCAGCCGCTTGTCGTTCGCCCTGTTGTCTGCCTTGGACTGGGGTTGCCCTCCATCAGCATCGATTTTTCCTTCCCCTTCGAGGTTGAAATCGATGTACCAAGTGCCGTTTTTTGTTTGAACAAGATCTTTTAGGTACAGCTGACTCAGCTCATTTATACGGGCGCCAGTGTAAAGGCCCAAAAGCGGAATCCAGTAGTAAAAGGGTTGAAAATAGTGATAAACACCTCTGGTCGTTTTTTCGCCGCCTCCGCGCGAAAACCAGTCGGCGGAAAAAATTTGCCCTAAAACATCTTCTCCAAAAAGCTCCCGCTTGTCTTGGCCTCGGACTGCTGAGACTTGCTCGGGCGCGGCGTTGGCGGCCGGGTTTTTCAGCATGTAGTCATTCTTTGTGGCCCAAACAAATGCCTCTCCGATCTTGGCGATGTAGCGCGCAGCGCGGGCTTCGTTCTGCGTCGGCCAGCCCTCTTTTTCAGCCAATTCCGATAATTTCTTAAGCGACAAGCCCGGGTGCTTGGTTCGGACATTTCTCAGGTCTTGGGGCAAGCGCAACAATTTCCGCGTGAACTCGAAGATCATGTCGCGATCAATCGCACCGACCACCGGATCGTCCATCAGCTCGACAAAGACCGCGCACATCCGCATGTTCTGCTCGCGAGTCGAAGGCGCCCATTTCGTCTTCTTGCTGTAGAACACCTCCAGCATTGCGCTCGTCCGCGTGCCCAAGTGCTTGTGTGCCGGTCCCATGACCGTTCGCCTGATCGCATCAGTAATGGTCGATACCAGCGCGCCGTTTGATACGTCGTTAGTCGGAGACATCGAACTGGTTGCCTTCGAGGCAGGGGTGAGCTTTGCGGCCAAGACCACGCGGATAGCTTCGGCTTCTGCCTTGTCAATCATCAGTGAAGCGACCGGAACCGTCACCCCAGGGAACGGTGCGACCACCGCGACCCGCCGAGTCGAGTCCCGGAAGAACATGCAGTCCGAGAACTGACCCTCTTCAATGAACGCAAGTGAGTTAAGACGAAGGTGCAGGGGGCCGAAGACTGGGCCGAGCGACCTGCCATGCAGGGTCTCGCCGACGTCAAGCACTAAGGTCTTGGAGGCAGGCTGGTCATTCACCAATTCGTCACGGGGTACCTCGGCACCGAGCCACCCGGTGGCAACAAGGCGCAACGCGGACCGTCGGGCCATCGCCTCGCGCAGCATCGTCTCGACGTATGCGTCCGGCAAACCCATCTTGAATGCGGCTTAGGAGCAAAGGATGCTCGTATCCACTACGACTGTTGGTGGACACGTGCACACTATCTCT
>NZ_JQKD01000048.1 GCF_000745855.1 Xenophilus azovorans DSM 13620 | reverse complement strand
ATCGCCGCGCTGGTGGGCGTGGCGCCTTTGAATCGCGACTCCGGCCAGATGCGCGGGCAGCGTTGCATCTGGGGTGGGCGCGCCGATGTGCGACGAACGCTGTACATGGCCACCCTCACGGCAGTGCGGTACAACCCGGCGCTCAAGGCGTGCTACGAGCGCCTGCTGATGGCCGGCAAGCGCAAGAAGGTCGCCCTGGTCGCCTGCATGCGCAAGCTGCTGACGATGCTCAACGCCATCGCCAAACATGGCTCGATGTGGGATTCGACTATGCATTGCGCTTGACGAGCAAGACGGTTGCTCAGTCCAGTTTCACGTTGAGCTCGTTCACCACCGCCGTCCACCGGTCGATCTCGCGCGCGATGTGCTGGCCGAACTGCGCCGGCGGCACGGCGACCGGGTCGGCGCCCAGGCTCTTCATCTTCTGGATCACGGCGGGCCTGGCCATGACCTTGAGGATCTCGCTGCTCAGGCGGTCGACGATCGGCTGCGGCGTCTGCGCGGGAGCGAGCACGCCGAACCAGGCGGTGACCTCGAAGCCCGGCACGCCCTGCTCCGCCACGGTCGGCACGTCCGGCAATGCGCTGGAGCGATCGAGCGAGGTGACGCCGATGGGGCGCACCTTGCCCGACTGGATGTGGGGCATGGCCGCCGGCATGTCGACGAACATGAGGTCGATGTTGCCGGCGATCAGGTCCATCAGGGCCGGTCCGCTGCCGCGGTACGGCACGTGCGTGAGCTTGATGCCCGTCTGCCTCATGAGCATCTGGCCCGCCATGTGCTGGGAGCTTCCGTTGCCGGCCGATCCGTAGGCGACACGGCCCGGATGGGCCTTGGCATGGGCAATCAGTTGCTGGACGTTGCCGATCGGCAGGGCGGGATTCACCAGCACCACGTTGCGCTGCGTGGCGACCATCGCCAGCGGCTTGAAATCCTTGATCGGGTCGTAGGGAAGGCGGTCGCCGTACAGGCTGGGATTGATGCCGTGGGTGGCGATCGTCCCCATGCCGATGGTGTAGCCGTCGGCAGGCGCGCGGGCATAGGCGGCGGTGCCGATGTTGCCGCTGGCGCCGGTGCGGTTGTCGATCACGACGGACTGGCCGAGAGCGGGCGTCAGCTCCTGGCCGATGGTGCGGGCCAGCGTGTCGAGCACCCCGCCTGTCGTGAACGGGACCACGATCACGATCGGCTTGCTGGGGTAGTCCTGCGCGACAGCAGGCGCGATGGCGGCGGCGATGGCCACGCCGCACAGGAAGCGGCGCGCGGTTGCTTGGATGTTCAAACCTCGGTCTCCGTTGAAAAGTGGGCGCATTGAACGCCAGGCATGGCGACGAGGCAAACGAATTCGATTCATGAACGCTTCAATAAATTTTGGGCAACCCTTGCGGCCCCGAGCCCGATTTCCAAAGGAAATCGCGATTCGGAATTCCGGCTAGGCGTTCGCGCCGCTTGCCGACAGCATCGCGGACATACAACCAACTCACGGCAACCGCACATGGCCTCCTTCACCCGACGTCTTCTGATCGCCTGCAGCATGTCCCTGCTGGGCCTGTCCGGCACGGCGCAGGCCCAGTCCCTGCCACCGCTGGTCAAGCTCGTGGTCCCCTACCCGCCGGGCGGCAGCGTCGACATCCTGGCCAGGCTGATCCAGCAGCCCTTGCAGGACCAGTTGAAGACCACCGTGGTCGTGGACAACAAGCCGGGCGCCGGCGGCCGCATCTCGGCGTCCCTGCTCAAGCGCTCGCCCGCCGACGGCAGCGTGGTCCTCATCGCGCCGAATGCGCTGACCACCATCCAGTCGCTCGTCTACGCCCACCAGATCGACTACAAGGTGATGGAGGACTTCATCCCCCTCGCCCGGCTGGCCAGCTATCCGATGGCACTCGCGGTGCCGGCCACCAGCAGCGTCAGGACGGCGCCCGAACTGGTGTCCGCCATGAAGAACAACAAGGACGCCAGCTACGGCACATCGGGCGCCGGCGGCATGGCCCACTTCGCGGGCCTGGTATTCGGCAAGGCGACGGGGCTGGAATGGACCCACGTCGCCTTCAAGGGAGGCGCGCCGCTTGTCACCGACCTGATCGGCGGCCACCTGCCCGCGGCCATCGACACGCTCGTCGACCAGATCGAGCACCACCGTGCAGGCAAGATCCGCGTGCTCGGCGTCTTCAGCGACAAGCGCTACGTCCTGGCGCCCGACATCCCCACGCTGGCGGAACAGGGCATCGGGATGAACCCCGTGGAAGGCTGGTTCGGCGCCTTCCTGCCCGCGGGAACGCCCGGCCCCGTCGTGGCCCGGCTGGACCAGGCGATCGCGAGCGCCCTCGCCAGCCAGGAGGTGAAGGACAGGCTGAACAAGATGGTGCTTCAGACCGCCTATCTCGGCTCGCGGGATTTCACGCGGCTGCAGGCGGCCGAGCTTCAGCAGTGGGCGCCGGTCGTGAAGGACTCCGGCTTCAAGCCCGACTGACGCCTTCGACGGCGCCCAGGTTCTTCAGCACGCCCGACAGGCGCGAGAAGGACCGCAGCATGGCGGCGAGCTGCGCCGCCTCCGAGCCGAGCCGCCGCGCGGTCTTCGACACGATGCCGACCTGATACGCCAGGTGCGCCTGCTCGAGCACGGGGATCTCGACCAGGCTGCCTGCCGTCAGCGGATGCTGCAGAAGCTGCGCCGGAAGCCGCGCGACGCAATCCGTCTCGAGCAGCATCGAGATCGCGCCGAAGACCGAATCGGACACCGCCGCGAAGCGCGGCTGGCCGAGGCGGTGCTGGAGGAAGAGTTCCTGGATGCTCTCGTCCTGGTGCCCGGGCCGCGCCGGATCACCGACGACGATCCAGTGAGAGTCGACCAACTGGCCGACGGTCGTGGCGCCCTGCAGGGGATGGCCCCTGCGGGCCATGATGGCCGCGCTGGTGGAGTAAAGAGGCTCGACGCGCAGGTCGTCGGGCAGGACGTGCTGCGGCAGCCGCATCACCGCGAAGTCGACGCGGTTGTCGAGGACGGCTGCGACGAGTTCGTTCGAGGAGCGCTGCGTCAGGTGGATCGTGGTCTTGGGAAAGGCCTGGCGGAAGTCCTTCAGCACCGAAGGCACGAGCCTCAGGGACGGCTCCACCGAGACGCCGACCTTCACCTGCTTCGGTGCAGGCCGCCGTGCGCGGCTGAGCCACGCCTCCGCCCGGTCCGCCTCGTGAAGCACGGCGCGGGCGTACGAGACGAACTCCTCGCCCGCGGAGGTCAGCGCGATGCCCTGGGACGTCCTCTGGATCAGCACGACGTCGTGCTCTTCCTCCAGCTTCGCCAGGCTCTTGGTCAAGCCCGCCTGCGACACGTTCAGCGCCCGCGCCGCCGCCCGATAGCCGCCGTGAGACACCACGGCGAGGAGGTCACGCAGCTGCTGCAATCGCATGGCGCGATGGTAGTCGTGCGCGCCTGATCGCCAAAGGTGATCGCGAAGCGCCATCCGGTGCTGGTCACCGGCATCCGACCGGCCGACCATCGGGCGATGAACTCTTCCATCCCGTACCCGGCGCATGTCGCAGCGCTCAAGCCGTACGTCCCGGGCCTTCCGATCTCTGCCGTCGCCGCACGCTCGGGCCTCGCCGCAGACCGGATCGTCAAGCTCGCGTCCAACGAGAACCCGCTGGGCGCCAGCCCCAGGGCGCTCGCCGCCCTGTCGAGCGCCGGCATCGACCTGTCCCGCTACCCCGACAGCGACTGCGCAGCGCTTTCGGATGCGATCGCGCGGTTTCACGACGTTCCGCGCGAGTGGATCGTCGTGGGGGCCGGTTCGGAGAGCGTCCTGGGCAACGTGGCCGCCTGCCTGCTCGAACCCGGCCGGTCGACCAGCTATGCGCAGTATTCCTTTCAGGCCTATGTGAATGCAGTCCAGAAGCTGGGGGCGCATTCCACCGTCGTCGCCTCGCCGGATTTCACCGTCGATCTGGAAGGCCTCGCCGGGTCGATCCTTCCCTCGACTTCGCTGGTCTACGTCGCCAATCCCGGCAACCCGACGGGCACCGCCGTCGATCCGGATGCACTGAAGTCCTTCCTGGGCCGGGTTCCCCCGCACGTCGTCGTGCTGCTCGACGAAGCGTATGTCGAGTTCCTGCCGCCCGACCGGCGCGGCGACTCGGTGGCCTGGGTGCGGGAGCATGCCAACCTCGTGGTCACGAGGACCTTTTCCAAGGCCTACGGCCTGGCGGGCCTGCGGGTCGGCTACGGCATTGCGCAGCCCGGCCTCGCGGACGTCATGCGCAGGGTCCGGTCGCCTTTCACGATCTCCGAGCCCGCACAGGTCGCCGCCATCGCCGCGCTGGAAGACCAGGACTTCATTGCCCGCACCGTGGCCGCGACCCGCCAGGGGCGCACAGCGCTCGTGGAGGGGCTGGCGTCGATGGACTGCCAATGCCTCGAATCGCACACCAACTTCGTCCTGGCCGACGTCAAGGGCGGTGCCGACTTCGCGCGCAGGCTGGAGCAGCACGGCCTGATCGTGCGGCCCGTGGCGTCGTATGGGCTGGCCGACTGGGTGCGCATCAGCATCGGCACGCAGCCGGAGATCGACAGGCTGCTCGAGGTCGCCGGCGCCGGGCAACCGGCGCGGGGATGAGAAAGCCGTGGCGGACTGATTAAAGTCGGAGGACGCATATATGCGAAATTGATGCTTCCATGTCGATTCATAAGCAGCCCTTGTCTTCCATGCCTTCGGTGCGGCAGTTGCGCGCCTTCGTCGCCGTCTACCACACCGGCAGCATCTCGGCCGCGGCGCAGGCGCTGTCGCTGACGCAGCCGGCGGTGACCATGCTGGTGCGCGAACTCGAGGCCAAGCTGGGGATCAGCCTGTTCGACCGCAGCACCCGGTCGATCCGCCGGACGGATGCCGCGGCCCGCGCCATCGGCTATGCGCAGCGCGCGCTGGCCGAGATGGAAGGCCTGTCGATCTCGATGAGCGAACTGGCCGGCGTGCATGCGGGACGGGTCCGCGTGGTCGCCACCGCCGCGGTGGCGCAGGCCATGCTTCCTCCGGCGATGAGGCGGTTCCTCGACAGGCATCCCGGCGTGAGCCTGGAGATCGAAGAGGTCGGCCCGGCGGAATTCGTCACCGCCATGGAAGCGAGCCACATCGACTTCGGGGTCGGTACGCTCGAGGCGCCGGTGCCGGCGCTGCGCGCGGAGGTGCTCATCCGCGAGACATTGGTCGCCGCCGCCCTGCCCTCCGCCACGTTTCCCGGCGGCGGCGCGATGACCTGGAAGCAACTGGGCGGCCTGCCCATGGTGACGGTGCGCTCCGGCTATGGCATCCGGGGCAGCATCGAAGCTGCCGCGAGGGAGGCGGGCGTGCAGCTCCGGATCGAGCACGAGGTCTCTCTTCTCTCCACCGCCGTCGCATTGGCGGTGAACGGACTCGGCGTTGTGGTGGTTCCGCCGTCCATCGTGGCGCAGGAAGCGAAGCTGGTGACGCAGCGGCTCATGCGCCCGACCATCGAGCGCGTGATCGGCGCTCATTTCCGGCGCGATCGTTCCCTCTCGCCCGCGGCAGCGTCGTTCCTCGAAGTGCTCAAGCAGACTGTCCGCAACGGCTAGGGCCTGTTGACGCCCGGCCCCGATGCGGACCATCGCGCCACGTTTGTTACTCCCGCCGCCCGGCGGGCGGATGTAGCCTGCTCCCCAGACCCAACCGAATCAACCGAGGACCGGACCATGGCTTCCTGGACGAACGCGCTGCGCACGCACTACCGCTGGATCATCGTGGCCGCCGGCGGCGTGCTCGGCTGCGTGGCGATCGGCGGACTGTTCTCGCTGCCGGTGTTCCTGCGGCCGATCGCGCAGGGCACCGGGTGGTCCACCACGGGGATCTCCACCGCGATGACGCTCGCTTTCGTGGCGCTGGCGCTCGGCAGCATCGCCTGGGGCTACCTCTCCGACCGCGTGGGCCCGCGCATCGTGGTGCTGACAAGTTCCGTGCTGCTCGCCGCCGGCCTCGCGCTGGCCAGCCTGGCGACGTCGCTCCTGGCATTCCAGTTGCTGTTCGGCGTGGTGGTCGGGTTCAGCGCGGCGGGGATCTTCGCGCCGATGATGGCGTGCGTCACGGGCTGGTTCGACACGCGGCGCAGCCTGGCCGTGTCGCTGGTGTCGGCCGGCATGGGCATGGCGCCGATGACCATGTCGCCGCTGGCCGCGTGGCTGGTGCAGCACCACGACTGGCGAAGCTCGCTGCAGATCATCGCGGCCCTGGCGGCGGCCGTCATGGTGCCGGCGGCATGGCTGGTGCGCCGTCCGCCCGCGCTGGCGCAGGCCGCATCCGCCGCGTCCGCCGCGGCGCCGGGCGCGGCACAGGCGCCGGCCCTGTCGGTCGGGCAGGCCATGCGCTCGGCGCCGTTCCTGATCCTGGTGCTGACGAGCTTCCTGAGCTGCGCCACCCACTCGGGGCCGATCTTCCACACGGTGAGCTACGCCGTCACCTGCGGCATCCCGCTGATGGCCGCCGTGTCGGTCTACAGCATGGAGGGGCTCGCGGGCATGGGCGGACGCCTGGTGTTCGGGCTGCTGGGCGACCGCTTCGGGGCGGCGCGCGTCCTCGTGCTGGCGCTGCTGGCGCAGGCGGTCGTGGTGCTGGGCTACATCTCCGCGCGCCAGCTGGGAAGCTTCTACACCGTCGCGGCGCTGTTCGGCTTCACCTATGCGGGCGTGATGCCGCTGTTCGCCGTGATCGCGCGCGAGAACTTCCCGCTGCGCATGATGGGCACGGTGATCGGCGGCACCACGATGGCCAGCAGCTTCGGCATGGCGCTGGGGCCCGTGCTGGGCGGGCTGATCTACGACACGTTTTCCAGCTATGCGTGGCTTTTCATCGGCGCGTTCTCGCTGGGCATCGCGGCCTTCCTGTCGGCGATCGCGTTCACGCGGCTGCCGCAGCGGCCAGTGGCTGCGGCAGCCTGAGCCGGGAAAGGACGAAGACGCCTAACCCCGGCCCCGCGAGGCCACCAGCCGCATGCCCGGCATGAGCTTGGCGGCCAGCTCGGGCTGCTCGAGCGCGTATTCCAGGTTCATGCGCGCGATCTCCACGTGCTCCTCGCCCAGGGCCTGGGCGCGCGAGCCCTGGCCCCGCTCGATCGCCTGCACGATGGCGTGATGCTGCCGGTGGGCCTGCTGCATCCACTGCTGGCCTTCCTGCATCGACGACTGCATGGGCAGCATGGCGCTCGGCGACGCGAAGGGCTGGCCGATCAGGAGATCCATCATGCGCTGCAGCGATGAATTGCCGCAGCCCTCGAGGATGAGCCGGTGGAAGGTGTCGTTCATCTCCACGTAGGCGGCGTAGTCGTCCAGTTCCATCTGCGGCTTGTAGACCGCCTTGTCGCCGGCCTCCAGGCACTCGTGCAGTTCCCGCAGCAACTGGCGCGGCGCGCCCTCTTCCGCCAGCAGCCGGGCCGCGAAACCCTCGACGACCCCCCGGACCCGGATCGCGTCGGCGATTTCGCGGGAGGTGAAGCGCCGCATCTGGTAGCCGCCGGCCGGCGAGGGCTCGATCAGCCCCTCGTGCTCCAGGCTGGCCAGCGCCAGCCGCACGGGCGTGCGCGAGGCGCCGAGGGTTTCTGCGAGAGGGATCTCCGCCAGCCGCTCCCCAGGGGCGAATTCGCCCTTGAGGATCAGGTCCCGCAGTTGCACCAGCACCCGTGATTGTTGAGAGTCCATGAGTTCGATTGCATGCAATCAAGACCGAGCCATTCTATCCCCGGCGCCGAACTGCATGCGAATAGCTCCATTTGGCCCGGATCATGCATGCAGCGGCCTTCAGCATGACCCAATCCGCCCCGTTCGCACCGCATCGGTGCTTCGAATCACCCGATTTCAGCACCCTGAATCAGGTGTTTACCCTTATTCCAAACGCATATTGAGTGCCAGGCCATTGACCTGAATCATCATGGATTCAACAATGAATCCCATTGCATGCAACAGCATGCATTTCTTGATTTGCCTTGCAGGAGCACCCCACCATGATCAGTGCCGAGAAGAACGACCAGATGACCCGGGTCGGACCCGGAACCCCCGCCGGCAGGCTGCTGCGGCGCTATTGGCAGCCGGTGGCGCTGGCCGAAGAACTCCAGGGACCGCGCCCGCTCAAGCCCGTCAAGCTGATGGGCCAGGACTTCGTGCTGTTCCGCGACGAGGCCGGCCGCTTCGGCCTGCTGGACCGCGACTGCCCCCACCGCGGCGCCGACCTGGCCTATGGCCGGCTGGAAAGCGGCGGCCTGCGCTGCGCCTTCCACGGCTGGCTGTTCGACGCCACCGGCCAGTGCCTGGAAACACCTGCCGAGCCGGCCGGCAGCAAGCTGTGCACGCGCATCCGGCAGGGCGCGTACCCGGTCGTCGAGAAGAGCGGCGTCGTCTTCGCCTACGTCGGCGAGGGCGAGCCGCCGGCCTTCCCGGAATTCGACTGCTTCGTCGCGCCCGACAGCCACACCTTCGCCTTCAAGGGCCTGTGGGAGTGCAACTGGCTGCAGGCGCTCGAAGTGGGCATCGACCCGGCGCACGCCTCCTTCCTGCACCGCTTCTTCGAGGACGAGGACACCTCCGAGAGCTACGGCAAGCAGTTCCGCGGCGCCTCGGCCGACTCGAAGATGGCGATCACGCAGGTGCTGCGCGAGTACGACTGCCCCGAGATCCGCGTCGCGCCCGCGCCCTACGGCATGCAGTTGACCACGCTGCGCAAGCTCTCGGAGGAACAGACGCACGTGCGCGTGACCAACCTCGTCTTCCCGCAGGCCTTCGTCATCCCGATGAGCTCGGAGATGACGATCTCGCAGTGGCACGTGCCGGTGGACGACACGCACTGCTACTGGTACGCCATCTTCACCAGCTTCACCGGCCCGGTGGACAAGCAGCAGATGCGCGAGCAGCGCCTGGCCACGATCGAGCTGCCCGACTACACCTCGCGCAAGAACAAGCGCAACCAGTACGGCTACAGCGTCGAGGAGCAGATGGCCCAGACCTACACCGGCATGGGCATGGACATCAACGTGCACGACCAGTGGGCCTGCGAGTCGATGGGCCCGATCCAGGACCGCACGCGCGAGCACCTGGGCACCACCGACAAGGGCATCGTCGCCTACCGGCGCATGCTGCAGGAGGCCATCGACAGCACCCTGGCCGGCGACACGGCGCCCATGGTCATCGACGCCTCGCAGGCCGGCGCCCTCACGGGGCCTGCGTCCATCGACGGCGTAGCCGCCACCGCCCAGGCCGACGACTACTGCCGCGAGGCGGACCTGGCCCGCCGGCGCGCCTCCGACTGGGCCTCGGCACGCCTGGCCGCCTGAGCCCGCCCATCATGCAAAGCTTCGTCGAACGCTTCGGCCTCTGGTCGGACGAACAGCACCGGCAGGCCGACGCCGTCGCCGAACGGCTCCAGGCCGGCGAGGTGGACGTGGTCCGCTTCGCCTGGCCCGACCAGCACGGCGTGCTGCGCGGCAAGACCCTGGTGGCCTCGGCCGCGCGCGCCGCGCTGCGCGACGGCGTCAACCTCACCTCCACCCTGCTGGCCAAGGACACCTCGCACCGCTCCGTGTTCCCCGTGTTCTCGGCCGGCGGCGGCTTCGACAGCCCCGGCATGCAGGGCGGCGCGGACTTCACCATCGTGGCCGACCCGGCGACCTTCCGCGTGCTGCCCTGGACGCCCCGCACCGGCTGGATCCTGTGCGACGCCTACCTGGCGGACGGCAGCCCCTGCCCGTTCGGGACGCGGCAGATCATGCAGCGTGCCGTGGGCGAAATCGACGCGCTGGGGCTGGAGTTCGTGGCCGGCCTGGAGGTCGAGTTCCATGTGTTCCGGCTGGACGACCCCAGCCTGGCGCTGTCGGACGCCGGGCAGCCCGGCGAGCCGCCGCGCGTGTCGCTGCTCACCCAGGGCCACCAGTACCTGACCGAGCTGCGCTACGACCGCGTCGAACCGCTGATGGAGCTGCTGCGCTCGCATCTGGCCGCGCTCGAGCTGCCCCTGCTGTCGCTGGAGATCGAGTTCGGCCCCAGCCAGTTCGAGCTGGTCTTCGGCCCCACGTCCGGACTCGTGCCGGCCGACACCATGGTGCTGCTGCGCAGCGCCGTCAAGCAGATCTGCCAGCGCCACGGCTACCACGCCACCTTCATGTGCCGGCCGAAGATCCCCAGCGTGATGTCCAGCGGCTGGCACCTGCACCAGTCGCTGCGGCGCAAGGCGGACGGCCGCAACGCCTTCATCCCGGCGCGCGAGGGCGATGCGCTGAGCGAGACCGGCCTGCACTACCTGGCCGGCCTGCAGGCCCACGCCCGCGGCGCCGCGGCGCTGGCCAGCCCGACGATCAACGGCTACCGGCGCTACCGCCCCTTCTCGCTGGCGCCGGACCGCGCCATCTGGGCGCGCGACAACCGCGGCGCCATGCTGCGCGTGCTGGGCGGCGTCGGCCAGAACGCGACGCGCATCGAGAACCGCGTGGGCGAGCCCACGGCCAACCCCTACCTGTACCTGGCCTCGCAGATCTTCTCGGGCCTGGACGGCATGCGCCGCCGGCTCGATCCCGGCCCTTCGGCCGACGTGCCCTACGAGACCGCGGCGGAACAACTGCCGCGCTCGCTCTCCGATGCACTGGCCGCCCTGCGCGCCGACAGCCTGCTGTGCGAGCAACTCGGCCAGCGCTTCGTCGACTACTACTGCCACATCAAGGAAGCCGAGATCGCGCGCTTCAACCTCGAAGTCAGCGAGTGGGAACACCGCGAGTACTTCGACATGTTCTGAACGACCGCATGCCCACGATCACCTACATCCTCAAGGATGGCAGCGCGCGCAGCATCGACGCCAGGACAGGCGCCAGCGTGATGGAGACCGCCATCCACCACAACGTGCGCGGCATCGACGCCGAGTGCGGGGGCAGCTGCTCCTGCGCGACCTGCCACGTCTACGTCGCGGACGACTTCATCGACCGCCTGCCGCCGCCCGACGACATGGAGGACGAACTGCTGGACGGCGTGGCCTCCGAGCGCCTGCCCGGCAGCCGGCTGAGCTGCCAGCTCACCGTCACGCCCGAGCTCGACGGGCTGACCGTGCGCGTGCCCGAGACCCAGGTCTGATGGCATCCTCGTCCGCGCCCCTGGTCATCGTCGGCGCTTCCTACGCCGGCGTGCAGCTCGCGGCCGCCGCACGCGAGCTGGGCTTCGACGCACCCATCGTGCTGCTCGGCGACGAGCCGCACGCGCCCTACCAGCGCCCGCCGCTGTCCAAGGGCCTGCTCGCCGGCAAGACCGGCGTGGACCAGCTCGCGCTGCGCGGCCCGGACTTCTATGCCGGGCAGGGCATCGACCTGCGCCTGGGCGTGCGCGCCATGGCGCTCGACCTGGCGGCGCAGCGCGTGCGGCTGGCCGACGGCAGCCACCTCGGCTACGGCTGGCTCGCGCTGGCGACGGGCGCACGCTGCCGCCCCCTGCCGGTGCCCGGCACCGACCTGCAGGGCGTGCACCAGTTGCGCACGCTGGACGACGCGCTGGCCGTGCAGCAGGCGCTGGGTCGCTGCACGCGCGCCTGCGTGATCGGCGGCGGCTTCATCGGCCTGGAGGTCGCCGCCGCGCTGACCACCGCCGGCGCCCAGGTCACGGTGATCGAGAGCCAGGCGCGCCTGCTCGCGCGCAGCTTCCCGGCGTCCATGTCCGACTACGTGGCCGCGGCGCACCGCCGGCGCGGCGTCGCGCTGGAGCTGGACCGCGGCGTCCGGGCGCTGCAGGGCAGCCAGGGCCGGGTCGAGGCGGTGCTGCTGGACGATGGCCGCCGGCTCGACTGCGACCTGGTCGTGCTCGGCATCGGCGTGCTGCCGAACGTGGAGCTGGCCCAGGAGGCTGGCATCGAATGCGCCGGCGGCATCCTGGTCGATGCGCTGGGCCGCACCGGCGCGCCGAACGTGCTGGCCGCCGGCGACGTCGCCAACATGGCGCAGCCGCCCTTTCCGGGCGGCCCCGCGCGCATGCGGCTCGAATCCATCCAGGCCGCCAACGACGGCGCGCGCGCGGCGGCCTCGGTGCTGGTCGGCAGGCCGCAGCCGCTCGGCGCCGTGCCATGGTTCTGGAGCGAGCAGCACGACCTGAAGTTCCAGATGGCCGGCCTGCCCGCGGCGGACGATGCCGTCGTGCTGCGCGGCGACATGGACTCGGACCGCTTCACGCTGTTCTACCTGCGCGACGGCGCCGTGGCCGCCGCGCACTCGGTCAACCGGCCGGCCGAGCACATGCTGGCACGCAAATTGATCGCGCAGCGCGCACACATCCCCTCCGAGGCGCTGGCCGATCCGGCCGCCGACCTCAAGCCGTATTCCATCCCCCGGCCTGCGGGCTGACCCTTCCCCACGGAGCACCATGATGAAGATGACCAAACGCACCCTCCTGGCCTCTGCAGCCGCCGCCGCGCTGGCCTGCATCGCCACGGCCGCGCAGGCCCAGGACGCGCTGAAGATCGGCCTGATCGCCACCTACTCCGGCCCCTACGCCGACTATGGCCGCCAGTTCGACGCGGGCGTGGCGCTGTACCTCAAGGAGCACGGCGGCAAGATCGCCGGCCGCAGCGTGGAGATCGTGAAGAAGGACACCGGCGGCCCCGCGCCCGACGCATCCAAGCGCATGGCGCAGGAGCTGATCGTGCGCGACAAGGTGCAGATCCTGACCGGCCTGGACTTCAGCCCGAACGCCTATGCCGTCGGCGCCGTCGCCACGCAGGCCAAGGTGCCCACGATCGTGATGAACGCGGCCTCCTCGGCAATCACCACCAGCTCGCCCTACATCGCGCGCCTGTCCTTCACGGTGCAGCAGGTGACCGACCCGATGGCGCGATGGATGCTCAGGCAGGGCATCAAGGAGGCCTACACCGTCGTGGCCGACTACGCCTCGGGCCAGGACGCGGAATCGGCCTTCAAGAAGGCCTTCACAGAAGGCGGCGGCAAGGTGGTCGGCGAGGTGCGCACGCCGATGAACAACCCCGACTTCTCCGCCTACGTCCAGCGCATCAAGGACAGCAAGCCGCAGGCGGTGTTCTTCTTCTTCCCCTCCGGCGTGATGCCCCCGGCCTTCCTCAAGGTCTGGAAGGAGCGCGGCATGGAAGAGGCCGGGATCAAGCTGTTCGCCACCGGCGAGGCCACGGACGACAGCTTCCTCGAAGCGACCGGCGACGTCGCGCTCGGCCTGGTCACCAGCCACCACTATTCCTACGCGCATCCCAGCGCCAAGAACCAGAAGTTCGTGAAGGACTTCGAGGCGCAGTACGGCAAGTCCATCCGCCCGAACTACTTCGCGGTGACCGCCTACGACGCCATGGCGGCGATCGACCAGGCGCTGGCCAGGACCCAGGGCGACGCGAGCGGCGACAAGCTCATGGCGGCGCTCAAGGGCATGGCGTTCGAGAGCCCGCGCGGCCCGATCGAGATCGATGCCGCCACGCGCGACATCGTGCAGACGGTCTACATCCGCAAGGTCGAGAAGAACCGGGACGGCCAGCTCGTCAACGTGGAGTTCGACAAGTTCGGCCGCGTCAAGGACCCGGCCAAGGAAGCCAGGTAAGCCACCCCTTTCGCGCCCGCCGGGGCGCGGGTTTCGGCACGCGGCGTTCGCCCTGAACGCCGTGCGCTTCGCATCGGGAATCCCATGGGTATCGTGATCTTCGACGGAGTGGCCTACGGCATGCTCCTGTTCCTCATCGGCGTCGGCCTGTCCATCACGATGGGCCTCATGAACTTCGTCAACCTCGCGCACGGCACGTTCGCGATGGTCGGCGGGTACGCCGCCAGCGTGCTCATGAGCCGCGCCGGCCTGGGCTTCTTCCCCGCGCTGGCAGCGGCCTTCGTGGCGGCGGCGCTGGTCGGCGCGGTGCTGGAGTTCCTGTTCTACCGGCGGCTGTACCGCGCGCACCCGCTGGACCAGGTGCTGCTGTCCATCGGCATCGTGTTCGTCTCCATCGCGGCCTTCACCTGGGCCTTCGGGCCGGGCATGCAGCCCTTCACCCTGCCCGCGGTGCTGCAGGGCCAGGTCTCGCTGGCCGGGCTGCAGGTCGGCCGCTACCGCCTGTTCATGATCGTGGCCGGCGCGCTGGTGCTCGCCGCCCTGCTGCTCGCGCTGGGCAAGACCCGCTACGGCGCGATGGTGCGCGCCGCCGTCGACAACCAGCGCGTGGCCGGCGGCACGGGCATCCACGTGCAGCGCCTGTTCTTCCTGACCTTCACGCTGGGCTGCGGCCTGGCGGGGCTGGGCGGCGCGCTGAGCCTGGGCATGCTGGGCCTGGAGCCGAGCTTTCCGCTGAAGTACCTGGTGTACTTCCTGATCGTGGTGTGCGTCGGCGGCGCCGGCACCATCACCGGCCCGTTCGTCGCGGCGCTGCTGGTGGGCATCGTCGACGTGGCCGGCAAATACTACCTGCCCGAGGCCGGCGCCTTCCTCATCTACGTCTTCATGATCGCCATGCTGCTGCTGCGGCCCCACGGCATCGTGCCCCGGAAGGGACTCTCATGACCAAGACCCTGCTGCTCTCGCCGCAACGGCTGCGCGTTGCCGAAGTCCTGTTCTGGGCCGCGCTGGCCGGCAGCTTCTTCCTGCTGCCCGACCATCTCACGCTGATGAGCCAGGTGCTGATCTTCGGGCTGTTCGCCGTCTCGCTGGACATGGCGCTGGGCTACGCGGGCATCCTGACCGTAGGCCACGCCGCCTTCTTCGGCGCCGGCGCTTACACCGCCGGCCTGCTGGCCCGGCACGGCTGGGGCGAGCCCTTCAGCGGCCTGCTGGCCGCCCTGCTGCTGTGCGCCGCGCTGGGCTACGCGCTGAGCTACCTGGTGGTGCGCGGCAGCGACCTGGCCCGGCTGATGATCACCATCGGCGTGTGCGTGCTGCTGGCCGAGCTGGTCAACCGCCTGTCGGGCATCACCGGCGGCACCGACGGCCTGCAAGGCATGCAGGTGTGGCCGGTGCTGGGCCTGTTCGAGTTCGACCTGTTCGGCAGGACCGCCTTCGGCTACGCGTTCGTGGTGGTGCTGGCGATGTTCCTGCTGGTGCGGCTGGTGCTGCGCTCGCCCTTCGGCCTGGCGCTGCGCGGCATCCACGACAGCCGCAAGCGCATGCTGGCCGTCGGTTCGCCGGTGGACGCGCGCCTGCGCATGGCCTATGCCTTCTCGGCCGCGGTGGCCGGCGTGGCCGGCGCGCTGCTGGCCCAGACCACGCAGTTCGTCGGCATCGAGTCGATCGGCTTCAACCGCTCGGCCGAAGTGCTGATCATCCTGGTGCTCGGCGGCACGGGCCGCCTGTACGGCGGCATGGTCGGCGCCATCGTCTACATGCTGGTGCACGACTGGTTCGCCGACATGAACCCGCAGTACTGGATGTTCTGGCTGGGCATCTTCCTGATCGCCGCGGTGATGCTGGGCCGCGGCGGCATCATGGGCGTGCTGTCGCGGCGCGTGCGCGTGCAGGAGTCCGGCCGATGAGCGCGCTGCAGACCCGGGGGCTGGGCATCCGCTTCGGCGCCTTCGACGCGGTGGCCGACGTGGATCTCACGCTCGAACCCGGTGCACGCCAGGCGCTGATCGGGCCGAACGGCGCGGGCAAGACCACCCTGATCAACCTGCTCACGGGCGTGTACCGCCCCAGCAGCGGCATGGTGCGCATGGGCGACCAGGACATCACGGCGCTGAGCTGCGACCAGCGCGCGCGCATGGGCCTGGTGCGCACCTTCCAGATCAACACGCTCTTTCCCAGCCTGACGCCGCTGCTGTCGGTGGTGCTGGCCATCGGCGAACGCGAGGGCCTGGGCGCCACCTGGTGGCGGCCGCTCAGGCGCTGCACGGGCCTGTTCGACGAGGCGCACGCGCTGCTGGCGCGGCTGCGCCTGGACGCGGTGGCCCACGTGCCGGTGGCCGAGCTGGCCTACGGCAAGCAGCGGTTGCTGGAGATCGCGCTCGCGCTGGCCGCGCGGCCCCGCATCCTGCTGCTGGACGAACCCGCCGCCGGCGTGCCCGAGGACGAGAGCGGCGAGCTCTTCGAGGTCATCGCCGAGCTGCCCGCCGACATCAGCGTTCTTTTCATCGAGCACGACATGAACCTGGTCTTCCGCTTCTCGCGCCGCATCTCGGTGCTGGTGTCCGGCCGCATCCTGACGGAAGGCACGCCGGCCGAGATCGGCAGCGACCCGCGCGTGCGCGAGGTCTATCTCGGCAGCAGCCACGTGGCGACACACGCGGGAGCGGCGCATGGCTGAACTGCTCGTGCTCGACCGGATCGTCGCCGGCTACGGCAACGCGGTAGTGCTGGACCGCCTGGGCTTCTCGCTCGCGCAGGGGCAGAGCCTGGCCATCCTCGGGCGCAACGGCGTCGGCAAGACCACGGTGCTGGAGACGCTGATGGGCAACACCCGCGTGATGAGCGGCGCGATCCGCTGGCGCGGGCAGGACATCACCCGCTGGCCCGCGCACCGGCGCGTGCGCGCAGGGCTGGGCTGGGTGCCGCAGGAGCGCGAGGTGTTTCCCTCCCTCACGGTGGAGGAGAACCTGAGCGTCGTGGCGCGGCCGGGGCCGTGGACTCTCGACCGGGTCTACGGCTTCTTCCCGCGCCTGCGCGAGCGCCGCGCCAACTACGGCAACCAGCTCTCCGGCGGCGAGCAGCAGATGCTGGCCATCGGCCGCGCGCTGATGACCAACCCCGTGCTGCTGCTGCTGGACGAGCCGATGGAAGGCCTGGCGCCGATCGTCGTCGAGGAGCTGGCCCGCTCGATCCGCCGCCTGTGCGAGAGCGAGGGGCTGCCCTCCATCGTCGTCGAGCAGCACCCGGTGCTGGCGCTGGAGATGACCCACCAGGCGATCGTGCTGGAGCGCGGCACCGTCGTGCACGCCGGCCCCAGCGCGGCGCTGGCCGCCGATGCCGCCCTGCTCGATCGCCTGCTGGGCGTGGGCATGCCGTCCTGAGGAAGCCATGAAGCCGATTGCAGTCTTCCAGCACACGGAGGTCGGGGCGCCCGGCAGCGTGGTCCCCATCCTGCAGGCGCTGGGCCGCGAGGTCCGGTGCATCCGGATCGTCGACGGAGAGCCCGTGCCCGAGGACGCGTCGGCGTTCTCCGGCCTGGTGTTCATGGGCGGCTACATGGGCGTCCATGACGACCTCCCCTGGATCGCGCAGGAGCTGGCGCTGATCCGCGATGCCGCGGCCCGCGGCCTGCCGCTGGCGGGCCACTGCCTCGGCAGCCAGCTGCTCGCGCAGGCCCTGGGCGGCAGCGTCGCGCGCCACCCCGTTCCCGAGATCGGCTGGCAGCCGCTGCAGACGGAAGACCACCCCGTGGCGCGGGACTGGTGGGGCGAATTCGCGGCCACCGAGGTACAGACCTTCCAGTGGCACGCCGATGCCTTCCAGCCCCCGGCCGAAGCGGTGCGCATCGCGCGAAGCCGGCATTGCGAGAGCCAGGCCTGCGTGCTGCACGACCGCCACCTGCTGCTGCAGTCCCATCTGGAGATGACGCCGGCCCTGGTCGAGGTCTCGATGGCGCGCAACGGCCACCAGCTCGTGCGCCAGCACGCCCAGGGCAACCCGGCCGTCAGCGATCCCGGCGATCTGCTGAACGACCTGGAGGCACGCACGTCGCGGATGCGGTCGGTGCTGGCGCGGCTCTATGCCCGCTGGGTGCAGGGCTGCGCGTAGCGCCGGCAGCGAAGAACGGATCACAACCAAGCATCGGCCCGGGCGGGCCGCCTCAGGGCAGGACAACCACCACACAAAGGAGCCAATCGGCCATGTCTCAATCCACCCATCGCCTGACCCACCGGTCACCACGCGCAGGACGCCGTCTTCCTTCCCGCACCCTGGCTGCGGCGCTTGCCGCCACCGCAGGGATGATCCTTGCCGGGTGCGCGCACAACGCGGCGTCCGACCCGGACGTCGCGTACGTCAACGGCAAGATCATCACGGCCGACAAGGACTTCTCCGTCGCGCAGGCCGTGGCCGTCAGGAACGGCGAGTTCGTCGCCGTCGGCAGCAGCGATGCGATCCGCCAGCTCGCCACCCCGCGCACGAAGGTCGTGGACCTGCAGGGCCGGACCGTGGTACCGGGCCTGATGGACGCCCACACCCACATGGACGGCGCCGGCACGGTGGAAACCACGGCGCAGGTGATCAAGGCGAGAACGGTGGCCGAGGCGCAGTCGATCATCGGCGACTTCATCCGCGCGAAGAACGTTCCGCCCGGCCAATGGGTGCAGACGAGCCGCTGGCACCCGCCTTCGCAACTGAAGGAGCAGCGCTACCTGACGCGCCAGGAGCTCGACGCGGTGGCGCCCGACCACCCCGTCTACGTGCAGACCGTCGGCCACTTCGCCATGGCCAACAGCAAGGCGTTGCAGCTTGCCGGGATCACCAAGACGACCAAGGACCCCGTCGGCGGGAAGATCTGGCGGGATGCCAATGGAGACGCCACGGGCGTGCTGGAGGAAACGGCGATCGATCTGGTCACCGACAAGATCCCCGCGCCGACCTTCGAGCAGCGCGTGGCCCAGAACATCGCCGGGCAGCGCGTCTACAACCGCTCGGGCATCACGAGCACCGTGGTCGCCGGACTGAACGAAGACCAGATCAAGGCCTACTTCACGGTCGCCGAGCGCGGGCAATCCACGGTTCGATCCGGTCTCTTCTGGCGTTTCCCTGTCGGGAGTGCCCAGGAATTCGAAGCCAGGCTCAAGGCCGCCCGGTTCAAGGACGGAGAAGGCAACGACTGGGCCCGGCTGGCCGGCATCAAGCTGGTCTCGGACGGCGGCATGACGCTCAAGTCCGCCTACATCCGCAGCAGCTACGCCAACGAGCCCCAGAACCACGGCATGGTGGCCGTCGATCCGGCGACCTACCAGCGCGTCGTGCGGCTGGCCAACCAGTACGGCTGGCGCGTCCACACCCACGCGGTCGGCGACGCCGCCGTCGACCTGACGCTGAAGGCCTATGCCGCCGCCGACGCGGACCGATCCATCCGGGGACGCCGCTTCAGCGTGGTGCACGGCAGCCTGATCGCGCCCGACCAGATCGACCAGGCCAAGGCGCTGGACGTGCGCGTCGACGCCCAGAACGCCTTCATGTGGGACAAGGCGGGGACGGTGGAACGCTACATGGGGCGGCTGCTCGCCAACCGGGCCGTCCCCACGCGGCGGCTGCTCGACGTGCTGGGCATGGAGCGCACGTCCGCCGGGACGGACAACGAGGTCAACCTGCTCAACCCCTTCGTCGGCATGTACCTCATGGTGACGCGCAAGGACCCGCGCGGTGTCGTCTACGGCGCCGACCAGAAGGTGTCCAGGGAGGAAGCCCTGCGGCTGTACACCAACGCCGGCCCCTACCTGACCTTCGAGGAGGACAGGAAGGGCGCCATCGCCGTCGGCCGGCTCGCCGACATGGTCGTGCTCTCGGCCGACTACCTCACCGTGCCCGACGAGCAGATCAAGGACATCGTGGCGCTGCAGACCATCGTCGGCGGCAAGGTGGTCTATGAAGCAGCCGGACGCACGGCGGCCGCCTCGAACCGCCGCCAGCCGCTCTAGGTTGCGACAATCCGGCCATGACCGACCTCAGGCACGCCCCCGATGCGCCACCCGCCGCGGACCGCCCGGCGGAGCTGGGCTTCCCGCCGATGGACCGGATCCATGCCGAGTTCGAGCAGCTCCTGATGCGCCGGCCCGCGGGCAGCGACGACGAGTGGCTGCCCCTGCTGTCGGAGATCGATGCGCACCTGCGCAGCCACTTCGAGGCGGAAGACCGCTGGATGACCGAGACGGCCTTCCCGCCGCGCGACTGCCACATGGAGGAGCATGCCGCCGTGCTCCGGTCCTCGCAGGAGGTGCTCGACCTGGCGCGGCAGGGCCGCTTCGATGCGGCGCCCTCCTTCGTCGACGCCCTGGCGCGCTGGTTTCCCGGCCACGCGGACTACCTCGATTCGGCCCTGGCGGCCTGGCTGTGCAAGCAGCGCTTCGGCGGCAAGCCGATCGTCGTGCATCGGCCGGAGCGCCGCGAGGCGCCGCGGCCGTGACGAGCGGCCCGCTCAGGCTTCGACGCGACCCGCCTCGTCGAAGCCGACCAGGCGGGTGAACGCCTCCACCGGCTGCCGGGGCATGTCCATGCGGTTCACCGGCGCATGCGCATCGCCGAAGCCCATGGCCATGCCGCAGGCCGTCACCTCCTCCGGCGCCATGCCCAGGAACGGCGCGATGACCGGATGGAAGCGCGCGAAGGACACCTGCGGGCAGGTGTCGATGCCGCGCGCCTTGGCCGCGATCATCACGCTCTGCACGAACAGGCCCAGATCGAGCCAGCTATGGCGGCCCAGGCGCGCGTCGATGGAGAAGATCAGGCCGACCGGCGCGCCGAAGAAATCGAAGTTGCGCTGCGTCTGGCGCGCACGCGCCCCGGCGTCTTCCCGGCCGATGCCCAGCGCGCCGTAGTAGCGCTGCGCGAACTCCGCCTGGCGGCGGCCCAGCGCTTCCGGCAGGGGATCGGGAAAGTGCCTGGACGGCGGCAGCTCCGCCTTGCGGAACGCCTCCACCAGCAGGCCGCCCAGCGTCTTCATCGGCGTGCCGGTCAGCACGTGGACGCGCCAGGGTTGCGTGTTGGAATTGCTCGGCGCCGCAGCCGCCGCCCGCAGGACGTCGAGCACCTGCGCCCGCGAGAGCGGCCGGCCGGTATAGGCCCGCACCGACCTGCGGGCTTTCAGGACATGGTCGACGTCTTCCCGGCGACCCGGCGGCAGTTCACGCGGCGCCATGTTCCGCAACCTCTTCCTGCGGCGCCGGGTGGTAGGCGATGCGGCCGGCCGGGAGGAAGAACAGCGCGATCACCGCGCCGCCCCTCGCCTCGGGATAGTGGTGGCTTCCGGGCGCCGGCGCCGTCCACCCGGCGTGGCACCACCCGTTGGGCCCGTTGAGCGCCGCATCGGGGCCCAGGGGCACCACCATGTTGAACTCGCCGTACGGGTGCGCGTGGTACTGGCCGCGATAGCGTCCATCCGGGTGGCCCTGGCGGTTGCCCGTGCTGTCCATGTAGACCGCCGTGATGCTGAAGTGATGCGTGCGCTCCGACGGATCCGCGATGCGGCTGCGGCGATAGACCGGCCCGTCCAGTTCGACGTTCGCGGCCCAGCCGTCCTGCACGCCCTGGGTCACCAGGCGCGCGAGCGCCCGGTACAGCCCGGAATCGGGGCCGTACTTCCGGTTCAGCCAGCGCTCCGTGTCGGTGCCGGCGGTCATGTCCTTCACTTCGTCGAGGAAGGCAATGCTGCGCTCGATCAGCGCTTCTCGATCCTGGTTGATGGGTTCGGTGTTCATCGTGGTTACTCCTCGGAACGGAAGCCGGATGCGCGCACGACCGGCCCCCAGGCGTCGCGCTCCTTGCGGATCGAACCGGCGTATTCCTGCGGCGGCAGTGTCATGGGCTCCAGGCCCACCTGGGCGAAGGATGCGCGCAGCGCGGCGTCCTTGCTGGCCTCGACCATCGACTCGTACAGGCCCCTGACGATGGCCTCGGGCGTCGCGGGCGGGGCGAAGATGCCGTAGGTCTCGCCTCCGCGGATACCCGCGAATCCCTGCTCGATGAAGGTGGGGACATCCTTCATGAAGGCGGAGCGGCGCTCGCCGGCGACGCCGAGGATCCTGATCCGGCCCTGCTGCATGTACGGCAGGAAGTCGGCCACGAACCCGAAGTAGGCGGGAATCTGTCCGCCGATGAGGTCCTGCATGGCCGGCGCCGAGCCGCGGTAGCCGACGTGCTGCAGCTTCAGGCCGGCCGCCTCCGAGAGCTGATAGCCCAGGAAGTGGGCCATCGACCCCGCCGCGGGCGACGCATAGGTGCCTTGCTCCGGCGCCCGCCGGATCCATGCCACGTAGTCCTGCAGCGTCCGCACGGATGCCGGCGCGGCGCTGCTGACCGCGAACGCGCAGGTGGCCGCCACCAGCGGCGAGACGGGCACCAGATCGGTCGCGGGGTCGTACATCAGCCGGCTGTAGACGTGCGGATAGATCGTCAGCGCCGAGGCATGCGTGCACAGCAGCGCGCTGCCGTCCGGCCGCTCGCGCTTGAGCTGGCTGTTCGCGACACGCCCGGCCGCACCGGCCCGGTTGTCGACGATGTAGGGCCGCCCCTGCTTGCGCCAGGCTTCGGCGAGCTGCCGTGCGGTCGTGTCGAGCGTGCCGCCCGCGGGATAGCCCACGAGGATCCTGCCCGTGGCTGCACCGGCCTGTGCCACGGCCGGTCCCAGCCGGGCGACGATGGGCGATGCGGCAAGGAAGCGCACCAGCGAACGGCGGGAAAGAGGAGTCATGGGGGCCTCGATGGATGTGGAACGGACGCCATGATGGAGTACGCACGAGTTGAATGGAACTGATGACTTTGCAATAGCAAAATGCACCGGATTCAACTCATTCGGAGGCCCGCGATGAGCATCGGGCGCATGGATCTCAACCTGCTGAAGGTCTTCGACGCCGTCTACGAAGACCGCAACCTGGTGCTGGCCGGGCGCCGGCTGAACCTGAGCCAGTCCGCGGTCAGCCACGCGCTGGCGCGCCTGCGGGAACTGGTCGGCGACGACCTGTTCCTGCGCACGGGCAAGGGCATGGCCCCCACCGGCCGGGCCATGGAGATGGCGCCCGTGCTCAGGGATGCGCTCCGGCGCGTCGAGGCGACCCTGGGCGTGGAGCGCTTCGTTCCGGAGCAGTCGACGCGCCGCTTCGTCATCGCGGCGAACGACCATGTCACGGCGGTCATCGTCGCCCCGCTCTCGCGCGACCTGCAGCGGGCCGCGCCCGGCGTGGACCTCGTGATTCGCCCGTCCACGCGGCTGGACCTGGCCGAACAGATCGACCTGGGCCGCATCGACCTCGCCATCGGCATCTTCTCCCAGGTGCCTGCCCGGATGAATGCGCGCACGCTGATGACCCAGGGCGAAGCCATCCTGATGCGCAAGGGGCATCCCGCGGCGCGCCGGGCGCTGACCCTGCGCGACATCGCCAGGTACCCCCTGGTGACGATCTCGGTGGGCGGCCAGGAGGAAGGCGCCGTGGACGGGTTCATCCTGGAGCGCGGCCTTGCGCGCCAGTCCGAGATGTTCGACCGCCACGCACTGCAGGAAGCGCTGGCGGACATGGGCCAGGCGCCCCGCCTGCGCATCACGGTGCCGCATTCCCTGGCCATCCCCGCGCTCCTGCAGGAGAGCGACATGCTGTCGATCGTCCCGATGTCGCTCGCCAGGGCGCTCAGGCGCAGCGCGGACCTGTTGCTGCGGCGCCCGCCCTATCCGTCCGTCACGGTGCCGACGCGTGCGGTCTGGCACCGGCGCAACGACCATGACGCCGCGCACATCTGGCTGCGCGACATGGCATTCGACGTCGCCAGAAGCGTCTCCGACGCCAACGAGCGGGACTGAATCCTCGAAGGAGCAAGGCTCACCGGATGGCCAGATCGACGGCCCGCCTCCATTGCGACAGCGCCGCCGGGTCGACCGCCGACCGCTTGCGCACGACCCAGTAGATCGACCAGCGCGTGCCCGGTGACACCAGGGGGCTGACCGTGTAGACGGAGCGATCGAGGTATTCGCACGCGTAGCGCGGCAGCACGGCAGCGCCCATGCCTTCCCTGACGAGCGAGAGCGCGGTCGAGTACAACTGCACCTCGTGGCCGACGCTCAACTGGTGGTCGCGCGCGCATTGCTCCAGCAGCAGCGAGCGCCACTGCCCGCCGTTGCGCCCGACGAGGATGAGGTCCGTTCCCTCCAGCGCCTTCCAGCGGATCCCTCTGGCAGACGCCCGCATCCTGCCCGCGAGCGGATGCTCGGCCGAACACACCGCGCACAGCGTGTCGCTGAGCAGGAGTTCGGACTTGAACTCCCCCGACAGCTTCGGCGACGCTTCGGTCGAGCCGATCACGACGTCGGCCTCGCCCGAGGCCAGGAGATCGGTGAGGAGCGTCACGGGACGGTCGATGAGTTCGATGCGCACGAGCGATGCTTCTTCGCGCAGCCGCCGCAGCGCGCCGGGAATGAAGGTCGCCGCAGAAAGCGACCCCGCGCCCACGCGGATGACGGGCAGGGCCGCATGCCTGCCCGCCCTCACCTCCTCGACCGCGCGCGCCACTTCCCGCTGCGCCCGCTGGCCGGCACGCTGAAGGTGCTCGCCCGCCTCGGTCAAGCGCACAGCGCGGCCGCGCACCACCAGCCTGGTCCCGAGTTCAGCTTCGAGCTCCCGCACCAGGATGCTGATCGCCGACTGGGTGACGAACATCCGCTCGGCGGTGCGGGTGAAGCTGGCGGTCTGGCCGATGAGTTCGAGCGCTTGCAGCTGTCGCAGGGTCGGCATAAGCAGAACTCATTCGTGGATTCCTACTTTTAATTTTACTTATTCATGCGCCGGTCACACCATATCCGGACATCACAACCCGAGCGAGTCCACGCATGAAACGCATGTCCCGAAGAGACGTCCTCCTCGCAGGCGCCGCCGCACTTCCCTGGGGCGCCCTGGCCGCCGCGCAGGAGGACTATCCGGCGAAGCCCATCCGCATCGTCGTCGGCTTTCCCGCGGGCGGCGCGCTCGACGTGGCGACCCGGGCCCTGGTGCAGTCGCTGTCGCAGGGCGCGCTGCAGACGCTCGTCGTCGACAACAAGGCCGGCGCCGCCGGGACCATCGCCCTGGCCGAGGTGGCGCGTTCCGCACCCGATGGCTACACGCTCGGCCTGGGCACCACGTCCAACCTCGTCATCGCTTCCTTCCTCTATCCCAGGCTGCCCTACAGCGCCGATGCCGATCTGGTGCCGCTGGGGGAATTCGCGCAGGGGCAGAGCCTGATCTATGCCAGCCGCGCCTCCGGCATCACGAACCTGCGGCAGGCCATCGATGCCATGCGCAGAGAGCCGGGGAAGCTCTCCTACGCGTCGCCGGGAACGGGCACCACCGCGCACCTCTCGTTCGAGATGTTCAAGGCGCGCGACAAGCTGTTCGTCGTGCATGTGCCCTACCGCGGCACACCCCAGGCCATGAATGCGGTGGCGGGCGGCGAGGTCGAACTCGGCGTGGACGCGATCGGACCGCTGCTGCCCCTCATCCAGGCCGGCCGCATCGTTCCGCTGGCGCAGAGCGGCGAGCAGCGGTCCGACTTTCTGCGCGACGTTCCCACGCTGGGAGAGCTCGGCTTCCCCGACATCGTCGGCGCGAACAGCCTGAGTCTCGTGGCGCCCGCGGCATTGCCCGATCCCGTGCGCGGGCTGATCGCGTCCGAAGTGGAGAAGGCCGTCGGGCGGCCGGACTTTCGCGACCGGATGCACAGGCTCGGCCTGTGGGCCGGGTTCCGCAGCGGCACCGCGGTCAGTGCGGGCATGAAGGTCCAGCAGGACTTCTGGGGACGCGCCGTCCGGTACTCCGGCGCGAAGAACGACTGAGACACAGGCCATGATCTATTTCGGCGACATCCACAACCACAATGCGCACGGCTACGGCAAAGGCAGCATCGAACGCAGCATCGAGATCGCCCGCGAGCACCTGGACTTCTTCGCTTTCACGGGCCATTCGAGCTGGCACGACCTCACCGCGCTCGAGAACGGCCGCGAGCGGCACTTCATCGACGGGTTCCGGCGGCTGAAGGAGACCTGGCCCCGCGTGCAGGAACGCATCGCCCAGGCCAACGAGCCCGGCCGCTTCGCATCCTTCCTCGGCTTCGAGTGGCACTCGAACATGTACGGCGACCAGTGCGTGATCTTTCCCGGAGACCATCGCCCCATCAAGTACACCTCGAGCCTGCAGGCGCTGCGCGAGTTCTGCCTCTCGGAAGGCGCGCTCATGATCCCCCACCACCTGGGGTACCCCCGGGGCCGCCGCGGCGTCAACTGGGATGTCTTCCATCCCGCCTGCACGCCGGTGGTCGAGATCTTCTCGTTCCACGGCCTGTCCGAACACGATCGCGGGCCTCATCCGATGGTGCGCGGATCGCCGGGCGGACGGCAGACCCAGAACACCGTGCGCGCCGCGCTGGACGCCGGCCTGCGATTCGGATTCGTCGCATCCACCGACAACCATGCCGGTTTTCCGGGTGCCTGGGGAGAAGGGCTTCTGGCCGTGCACGCGCCGGCGCTGTCGCGCGACGACGTGATGGACGCGCTGCGCGCGCGGCGCACCTACGCCCTCACCGGCGACCGCATCCGGCTGGATTGCACGCTCGACGGCGCGCCCATGGGATCGACGGTTCCCGGGAAGGAGGAATACCGGTTCCAGGCGGACATTGAGGCGGCCGACGAGATCGACCTGGTCGAACTGGTGGTCGACGGCGAGGTCGTCGAGCGCTTCTGGCCGCGCAAGCCGTCCGATGCCGCCGCGCTCGATGACGGAGGAGCCGTGCTGGTGCGCTACGAATGGGGCTGGGGCCCGTGGGGCGAGCTCGGGCTCGACCGCGTCACCGACTGGCAGCAGCACATCGGCATCCACGGAGGAAGGCTGCTGCGCGTCGACAAGTGCCTGGGCGGCGGGCCCTTCGACGAAGACCGGAGGCATCGCATCACCCGCGAGGACAACGGCGTCGGCATCCAGTCCCATACCTCCCGACGCAACGCCTTTGCCGACGTGGCGACGCATGCCGTCGTCATGCAGATCGAGGGGAACGCCGCGACCGAACTGACGATCGACATCCGCCAGCCGGCCGTGCTCGCCCACCGGGTGCGCATGGGCGACCTGCTGCGGGGATCGGCCAACTTTCATGCGGGGCCCTACGGCGCCGAGAGCTTCCAGTTTCACCGCGCCGTCACGCCGTCCGACTACCGCATGCACATCGACCTGGCGCTTCCCGGCCGCACGCTGGCACGCTATGCGTATCTACGGGTCCGGCAGCTCAACGGCCAGCTTGCCTGGACCAGCCCGTTCTTCATCGATCACACATGAAGCAGGACCGGCGGCAGCCTGCAGGCGCCCTCCGGTCAATCGATCCTGATATTGCCGGCACGAAACAGCTCGGTCCACTTCCGGACCTCGGCTCGGATCAGTGCATCGAACTGTGCCGGTGTCGTACTCATCGGCAGCAGACCCAATTCATCGATCCTGTTCTTGACACCCGGATCGGAGAGCGCCGTGGCGATATCGCCGCTCAACTGGTTCACGATGGACCTGGGCGTGTTCCCCGGCGCGACGATGCCGAAGAAGCTCTCGACGCTGATGCCGGGATACGTCTGCTCAGCCATCGGAATCTGCGGAAATCCAGGGTGCGGCTGAGGGCTGGCGAGCGCGATCACCTTGAGCTTGCCCGCCTTCACCATCGGGTAGTGCGCCGACAGCGCATCCACCATCAGATCGACCTGGCCCGCCAGCAGATCCACCTGGGCCGGGCTGCTCCCCTTGTAGGGGACATGCGCCAGGTGGGTGCCTTCCTTGGCGTTCAACAATTCGCCGAAGAGGTGCCCCGCGGTTCCCACACCGGCCGTCGCATACGTGGTGCGCTGGCTTCGCGCATGGTTCACCAGTTCCCGCATCGAATGGACCGGCATGTCGGCGCGCATGAATATCGCCTGATGAACCACGGCCACCTGCGAGACGGTCGCGAGGTCCTTCAACGTGTCGTATGGCAGATCGCGGCGACCCGCAGCATTGATGGCATGCGCCGAGGCGACCAGCCCGAGTGTGTAGCCGTCCGGCACCGCCTTGGCCACGGCATTGGTGCCGATGATCGTGCCCGCACCCGGCTTGTTCTCGATCACGACGGGCTGCTTCCATATCTCCTGCAGCCGCGCCCCCAGGATTCGCATCATGGCGTCGGACGCACCGCCCGGCGGGAACGGAACGACCAGATGAACCTGACGCGACGGGAATGCCGGCTGCGCGAATGACAGCGCAGCGGCGAGCAGTCCCAGGGCCAGTACGACGAATGTTCGTGAGCGCATAAGGGTGGACTCCATCTATCCGTCGTATCCGACATCGCCCTCGTCCCGCAGCCAGGTGCGGACAAGCAGGCGCCTGCGACTCGCCTCCGGCGCATCGACGAAAGCGGTGCGTCGATGGCAGATGCCGAGGTTGTCGACGAACTGAATCTGCCCGGCCTCCATGGTGAAATGAAAGCTCAGCTCCGGCTGCCGGAAGACACGTTTCAACGCGTCCAGCGCGGCTGCGCCGCGTGCGTCCATCTGCTCGCCCCGCATCGCGTAGGCGTTGTAGATAGGAAGAAGGCCGATGCGCGCCTTCAATCGATCGTCATAGGTGAAGACGGGCTCGTACAGCAAGGGCGCCTCGTCGGGCGCATGCTCCTTCTGCCGATCGACCCAGAAGGGCTCGTACAGGCGAGCCAGCAGCTCCGGCTCGGTCTCGAGAAGGCGGTTGTGCGCGCTCGAGATGCTCAGGATCGAGCTTTCCCCACCCTGCGGCGCCGGACGCACGCATAGAAGGCCGATGTAGCTGGGCTGCGTACGGTTGTAGGAATTGTCGTTGTGGAAGTTCTGCTCCATGTCGGTCTGGTCCGGCCTCACGCCGGAGCCCGGGAGCGCCTTCCTGCCGGTGTTGTGCACCTTGTAGATCCGGTCGCCTGCCTGGTTCTGCGCTACCGGCCTCGCCAGGAGCGACGCCAGCAGCCAGTAGGCCCGGACAAGTTCCTCTTCGCCGTAGCGCGCGGCCGGAAGCCGATCCAGCACGGCGAATCCGGCGCCGTCGTCCAGCATGGCCTTCACTCGGCGCATCATCACGCTGCAGGCATCGAGTCGGAATGTCTTCAGGTCCGCTTTCTCCATCGGCACGGCGGTACGGCGAAGAAGATCGAGCGCGAAGTCCAGCTCTTCCAGCGCGTCTTTCTGGATATCGACTTTCCATTCGACATCGTTCAGATGGCCAGCCGCCCAGGACCGCGAACCCACGAGAGTGGACATCAGCATGGATGGGGGCACTGGTGTAGATTTTCCTTGTTCGACAAGCATGGTTTCCATCGCTTTCCTCTTTGATTTCAGCGTCGAAATCACTCTAGCAAGCGCACCTTGTCTTCCGTTAGTCCATGCCACGCAAAGAAAACCAGTCCAATCGCTTGGCGTCTTCCATCTTCGACGCGAGCGCCCTTGGCCCGATCCATCGCAAGGACGGGCCGATCTACATGCACGTGTACCGGCGCCTGGCTCAATTGATCGATGACGGCTCGCTCATTGAAGGAGCTCGGCTGCCGCCATCGCGCTTCCTTGCCGGACAACTGGCGGTCTCGCGCTTCATCGTTTCCTATGCATACAACCTGCTGGCGGCAGATGGCTACATCACCAGCCGTGGCCGTGCCGGCACTTTCGTGCGACGTTCGCACGAGCGCCGGGCCCACCTGGGTGGAAGAGCCGATCCATCGGTTCCCAGGCCATCCGCGACCAGTGCCCCGATGTTCTCGGTCGGTCTCGCGCCTGTGGAGTTCTTTCCCCGCAAGATCTGGGTCAACCTCGTCAAGCGGCGATATGGCGGCATGTCGCCGAGCGATCTCCTGCCCCAGGACCCGCAAGGCAGCATGACGCTGCGTCGGGCGCTGGCGAACCGCCTTGCCATCACGCGTGGCATTTTCTGCACACCGGATCAGATATTCGTCACGGCCGGCATGGCGGGAGCGACGGCACTCACGGCGGCAGCGATGATTCGGAACGGAGATCGCGTCCTCGTCGAGGATCCTTCCGATCCGCGCTGCGTCCGAGCGGTGGGCGCCGCAGGCGCGGCGCTGATTCCCGTGCCCGTGGACGCCGATGGCATGCGCATCGAGGAGGGATTGGCTTCATGTCCTCTGCCACGGCTCACGATCGTGACGCCGGGCTGTCAGTATCCGATGGGTGTGAGCTTGTCCGTTCGCCGGCGAAAGATCCTGTTGGATCTGCTTCGCTCAACCGGGTCCTATGCATTCGAGCACGACATCCAGACGGACTATCGCTTCTCGGGGTCGGCGGTGCGGTCGCTGGCGAGCGAAGCCGAGGGGAACGGCGTCATCTACGCCCTGCATCTCTCCGAAATCGTGTTTCCGGCACTCCACATCAGTTGTGTCGCCGTTCCTCTGGAGCTTGTGGAGAGCTTCAGGGCCGCCTGCGCGCAACTTCCATCGATGGCAGGTCCCATTGAACAGGGCGCGCTGGCAGACCTTGTGCGCCGTGGCCACATTCTTCGCTTCTTCTCTGCCTCGCATGCGGCATGCGCGCGGCGCCGGGAAGCCTTGAGAGAAGCGTTCGCCGAACTGGGCGCGCGAACCTATGTCCCGGATGCTGGCCTGCACATGCTGGTCGCCTTGCGCAGCCTGCCGGATCGATCCGCTCTTTCAATGCTTCGGGAACAGGGGTTCGCGCCGGAGCCTCTCTCCCGATATTCCTCCTCCGGCCACTTTCCACCCGCGCTCGTCGTGGGTTTTGCTTCGGTTACCGAGGCCAATGCGCGGAATGCGGCCCGCCTGCTGGCACAGTACGTTGAACTGGCGCACTGACGCGCTCCAAGGAGTCGCGCAACCGGCTCCGGGCTGCACGCTGCCGCCCACGTCCTCTCACTTCTCGCCCACCCTGCGAACGACGGTATCCCAGTAGCCGAGATCGCGCTTCACCGCTGCACCGAATTCGGCGGAGGGCAAGCCTGTGGGCGTGAGGGCCATGCTGCGCAGCCTGGCGACGACCTCGGGCATCTTCAACACGCCGGCGATGTCGTCCGCAAGCCTGTCCACGACAGGCTCCGGCGTGCCGGCCGGCGCGAACATGCCGAACCAGCCCACCACGTCCAGCTGCGGAAACCCCATCTCCTTGAAGCTCGGCACGTCCGGCAGCAACGGCGATCGCGGGCCCGCGACGCCCAGCGCGCGCACCGTGCCGGCGGCGATGTGCGGCCCGGCGGCGGCGATGGTGGCGAAGCCGCCCGAGACCTGGCCGCCCACGATGTCGTTGAGCAGCGGGCCGTCGCCCTTCTGCGGCACGTGCACCATGTCGAGCCCGGCGGCTTCGTTGAAGGTCGCGCCCAGCAAGTGCAGCGTCTGGTTCACGCCGGCGGAGCCATAGGAGTGCTGCTTCGGCTCGCGCTTCACGAGCGCAATGAACTCCTGAAGGCTCTTCGCCGGCAGCTTCGGGTTCACGATGAAGACGGCCACCGCGTCCGTCATCTGCACCACCGGCTTGAAGTCCCTGACCGGGTCGTACGGCGCGTTGGCGGCGGCGGCGCCCACCACGTTCTGGACCATCGCGGAGTTGGTCAGCAGCAGCATGTAGCCGTCCGGCGGTGAGACCTTCACTCGCTGCGCGCCGACAAGGCCGCCCGCGCCCGCGCGGTTGTCGACCACCACCGGCTGCCCCCATTTCGCGGAGAGCTTCTCGGCGCAGATGCGGGCCACGGCGTCCAGCGAGCCGCCCGCCGGAAAGGGCACGACGATCGTGACCGGCCTGGAAGGAAAGGCAGACGCCGCCAGAACAGCAGGCGCGACGACCGCAGCGGCCAGCAGCGCAACGGCCCAGCGGACAACCAAGGAAAGCATCGTGTCGTCCTCCGACGTGGGCAGCCTATTGAACGCCGGCCCTGCAATGAGGCCGGCCGCGAGAAGATTCACGAGGAGGCTTTCGATGCCTCACGCAATTGCTCGTCGTACAACTGACGCTCGCGAAAGAACCGGTGCTGGATGCGATCGCCCAGGACATGGAAGCGGCCTCTCGAATTGACAAGCGGCGCTTCGTCGGTCCGCACGAGCTTCACGACTTCGCCCACGAAGATTGAATGATCGCCCCCGTCGTACTGGGCCCACTTCCGGCAGGCGAAGTAGCCCAGCGACTCGCTCAGAACAGGCCATTCGCCCTCCCAGCCATAGGACGGAGACAGCGCCACGCCGAGAAGACGGCCGGCGAAGTAGTCCGCGAGTTCGCCTTGCGAGGCCTTGAGCAGATTGATCGTGTAGAGATTGGCCTTCTCGATGAAGGCGTGGGTTCGGGCGGTCTTCGCCACGTTGATCGAGACGAGCTGGGGCTTGTGTGACACCGACGCGAACGAACCCGCCGTCATCCCGTGCATGCCGCCGCCTGCGCCACCGGTCGGAACCGTGATGACGGTGATTCCAGTGGTGAACGTCCGAATGGCCTTGCGAAATTCCTCAGCGTCGAGCACCGGTGTCTCCTTGATCGACCACACATGTCCTGCATGTTGGCCTCGCGTCGCGCGGCGGACAAGTCGCGTCTCTGGAACGCATGGTTTCGCGAACGCTACATCGGACGCAAGGGTGCGCCCTGGTCGATCCCTTCATGACGCTGCCCGGGGCCTTCGATCGGCGGCAGGCCGGCCGTCGAACCGTGCATGCTCTCCTGCAGATGACGCGCCAGCCCGGAGACGAACAACCTGCCGGCCAGCGTCAGCGAACGCCGCGAAGGGTACAGCGCATAGATCGTGATGGATGGCGGGGACCAGGCGGGCAGCGGCAGAACCAGCGTTCCCCTGGCCAGATCGGCCTCGCAGATCGAGCGCGGCAACCGCGCCAGCCCCAGGCCCGTGAGTGCGGCCTGATGGATGACGGCGAGGCTGGATGCGCTGAACCGGGCCGACACGTTGAAGGTGGCCGTTTCGCCGCGTGCATCCTGCACCTGCCAGCGCGATGTGAAACCGTCAGCCGACCAGCCGATGCCGGGCTCGCCTTCGAGGTCTTTCGGCCCGGCCGCCTTTCCGATCATGGCGGCAACCTCCGGTGAAGCCACCAGGCAGAAATCCGCCGTCACCAGCTTCTGATGCACCAGGTCGCAGTCCGCCAGGCCGTCCGACTGCGCCGGATGGATGCTCAGGTCGTAGTGATCGATCTTCGGATCGAATGTCCCGTTCGACGTTTCCAGGCAGAGCTTCACGTCGGGATGGGCCGTACTGAAGCTGACCGCGAATGCCGCCACCAGCCGCTCGCTGATGAGCGCGGGGCACGCGATCCTGAGCGCACCTGTCGGACGCTGCATGCGATCCTCGGCGATGGCGCTGATGGCGTCGACTTCGGCCTTGATCTTGAGGCCGCGCTCGTAGATCGCCAGGCCTGCCTCGGTGGCCGAAAACCGCCGGGAGCCGCGGCTGAGCAACTGCACGCCGAGCCGCGTCTCCAGTTCGCTGATCCGGCGGCTCAGCCGCGATTTCGGGATGCCTGAATTCCGGCTGGCACCGGAGAAACTGCCGGCCTCGATGACGGCGATGAGCAGCATCAGATCGTCGACCGTTCCCATCCTGGCTCCCCGATCACGCCACGCCGCCGTCCGGGCCTAGCTGTTCTCGTCCAACCGGGGCGCCCTGGCCTGATGAGAGAAGCGCCTGACGCGATGCGATCCGTCGCAGAACGGCTTCTTGTCCGAGAGACCGCAACGACAGATGCTGACCACGGGCGCCGGAGGGTAAGGCGCACCGGCCCCGTCGATCAGGACCGTGTCCCCGCTCAGAACGAGTGGGCCGTCGTCGATCAGGCGAGCCTTGACCTTCATCAGCGTGTCTCCGTGTAGGTTCCCGTCGCCACCTCCGCGACACGCATGCGCGGCGGATCGTAGATGGTGAGAAAGCGCAGCGGCGCCTCGCCGATGTTGCCGACGCTGTGCACGACCCCGGCAGGGATCTTGATGACTACCCCCGGCGCGGTGGCGATGCGTTCGTCGGCGATGCACACCTCGCCCTCGCCTTCCAGGAAGTAGAAGGCATGGTTGTAGTCGTCGATGTGCGTCTCCGAACCGCCGCCCTGATCGATCTGCACCAAGTCGACGCTGTAGGCGTCGGTGTACTCGGCCCCGATCAGATTGAGCTGGAACCGGAAACCCGATGTTCCTTCACGGGACGAGGAGAGCCATTGCCGTCCCTCGGGGGTGCTCGTCAGATCTCGATTCATAGCGCGGGTCTCTTCCATGTTGAGTGCCAGCGCCAGAATACCGTTCGAGCCGGTGACCGGATAGGTTGAAGATTGGAACGTCTCGTTGCGGAAATCAGGCCATCCCGCAGCGTGAGCCATGTTTCAAGGACTGCCGAATCGAATTCCAAAAAGAACAACGGGCTGCAACCTCTCGATTGCAGCCCGTTGATTTCACTAGGAAATTTTGGCGGAGTGGACGGGACGGTCCCGAATCACTCTTTGCCCAGAGGGAAGACCACTTGATCCCTGACCGCTGTTACACAGGCAGAGTACACGGTGCTTGAGCAAAGTCTACCTCTCTTGGAGCCGCGCCCGTCCGCCATAGCCCGCCCGATCACGATGTGAGTTGCCGAACACACGCTCGCGCGACAGGCTGCAACTGCGCTTGGCTGTTCGAGTCCCTCCACACGGGACATCACGCTCGTCCAGACCCTATGGCATGGGGCATGTGCTTTCAACAGCCCAAGACGATTCCCGGGAACCAAGCTGCCGCAGTTGGCACCTGGCCGACCGATCGATTGGCGACCATGCAGTTGGAGCAGTACCGCAAAGGGAAATGCGGAGTGAGGTCCTGTACGACATGTTGAGCTTGCGTCACAGAGTGAACCTCAAGCCAACCGCCAAACTTCCCAAGCTTTCCCTTGGGCTTCGCTCTCGTACCGTACGGCCGTGGCAACTTGCCGCAATCGCGTTGGTGCAGTATGAACCGCCCCGGCTTTCGCGGAGGCTCCCTCGTTTGAGAAGATGGAGCCATCATGAGGAAGTCAGTGAAGTTTTCGCCGGAAGTGCGCGAGCGTGCGGTGCGCATGGTGTTCGAGCATCAAGGAGAGCACGCGTCGCAATGGGCGGCGGTCGTATCGATCGCCGGCAAGATCGGCAGCACGCCGCAGACGCTGCTGAACTGGGTGCGTCAGCACGAGCGTGACACGGGCCAGCGCGAAGGCGCGACCACGGCCGAGGCCAAGCGCGTCAAGGAACTGGAGCGCGAAGTGCGCGAGCTTCGCCGCGCCAACGAG
>NZ_JQKD01000047.1 GCF_000745855.1 Xenophilus azovorans DSM 13620 | reverse complement strand
CTGGGCGTGCCCATCCAGCGCGTGCTGACCGACAACGGCATGGCGTTTCGCTCGGGCCTGTTCAGCCAGGCTTGCCTGGAGATGGGCATCACCCAGAAGTTCACCCGGGCCTACCGACCCCAGACCAATGGCAAGGCCGAGCGCTTCATCCAGTCCGCCCTGCGCGAGTGGGCCTACGGCCACGCCTACGCCAACTCAGACCAGCGCCGTGCGGCCTTGTCCTTGTGGAATCACTTCTACAACTGGCACCGCCCCCACCACGGTATCAACTTGGCTGCTCCAATCACCCGTCTATCGATTCCTCGAAAGAACCTGTTGACACTTCACATCTAGGCTGGCCCCGCTGTCATCGCGCGGCCGGCGGTGGCCTATATGATCCGCGGCGATTCAACGCAGAAGAGGAGTGATTCCATGGATTTCATGACCGCAGTCAAGACCTGCTTTGCCAAGTACGCCGATTTCTCGGGCCGCGCATCGCGTTCCGAGTATTGGTGGTTCGTGCTGTTCGAGGTGATCGTGCTGGTGGTGGCGCAGTTCATCCACGAGTACGTGTACCTGCTGGCCGCGCTGGCCTTCCTGCTGCCCGCGCTGGCCGCCGGCGCCCGCCGCCTGCACGACATCGGCAAGTCGGGCTGGTTCCTGCTGCTGTGCATCATCCCGCTGGTCAACCTCTACCTGATCTACCTGATGGTGCAGCCCAGCCAGCCGGAGTCCAACAGCTTCGGGGCGCCGCCCACGGTCGCCGCCTGAGCGGGCGCTGCCGCCACGCCTTGCAAGGCCGCCCCCGGGCGGCCTTTTTCATCGCCGGGCCGCCCCAAGATGAAAAGCGCCCCCTCGGGGGGCAGCGGACGACGCGAAGCGGGGGAGCGTGGGGGCCATTTTTCATGGGGCCACGGACAGGCCATTTGCATCCGATTTTGCTGATCTAAGGGAATTCACGGATAAACATACGCAAATCGGTATCGAAATGGGCAAGAGAGCTATCAGCCGCGCAATGCGGCGCATCGAACAATGCGGCACCAGCGGCCCCGGTGCCGTGGAACCCCAGCCAAGGAGACAACCATGCAGCGTTTCGCCCGATCGGGCCTCGTGCTCGCGCTCGCCACCGCCGGCCTGGCCGCCCAGGCCGCCACCGAACTGGTCATCGCCACCGTGAACAACGGCCACATGATCGAGATGCAGAAACTCACGCCGCATTTCGAGAAGGCCAACCCGGACATCAAGCTCAAGTGGGTCACGCTGGAGGAGGGCGTGCTGCGCCAGCGCGTGACGACCGACATCGCCACCAAGGGCGGCCAGTTCGACGTGATGACCATCGGCCTGTACGAGGCGCCGATCTGGTCGAAGAAGGGCTGGCTCAAGCCCATCGCCACCGACGCCGCCTACGACGTGGACGACCTGCTGCCGGCCATCCGCAGCGGCCTCTCGCACGAGGGCAAGCTCTACGCTGCGCCCTTCTACGGCGAGAGCTCGATGCTCATGTACCGCAAGGACCTGGCCGACAAGGCGGGCGTGACGCTGCCGGAGCAGCCGACCTGGCAGCAGGTCAAGGAATTCGCCGACAAGGCCAACGACCCGAAGGCCGGCGTGTACGGCATGTGCCTGCGCGGCAAGCCGGGCTGGGGCGACAACATGGCGCTCCTGACCACGCTGGCCAACACCTGGGGCGGCCAGTGGTTCGACACGGCGTGGAAGCCGCAGCTCGACACCCCGGCATGGAAGGAGGCCATCTCCTTCTACGTCGATCTGATGAAGAAGGACGGCCCGCCGGGCGCCTCGGCCAACAGCTTCAACGAGAACCTGGCGCTGTTCAACGAGGGCAAGTGCGCGGCCTGGGTGGACGCGACCATCGCCGCCTCCTTCATCTCCGACCCGAAGCAGTCGAAGGTGGCCGACAAGGTGGCCTTCGCGCAGGCGCCCATTGCCAAGACGCCCAAGGGCGCCAACTGGCTGTGGTCGTGGAACCTGGCCATCCCGGCCAGCTCGACCAAGGACGAGGCGGCGCAGAAGTTCATCCGCTGGGCCACCTCCAAGGACTACATCCAGCTCGTGGCCAAGGAGCACGGCTGGCACGCGGTGCCCACCGGCACGCGCAAGTCCACCTACGCGAACCCCGAGTTCCAGAAGGTCGCGAAGTTTGCCGAGGCCGAGAAGAAGGCCATCGACAGCGCCAACCCGAATGACAGCACGCTGCCCAAGAGCCCCTACCAGGGCGTGCAGTACGCGGCCATCCCCGAGTTCCAGGCCATCGGCGTGGGCGTGGGCCAGCAGATGAGCGCGGCCCTGGCGGGCAAGGTGACGGTGGAGCAGGCGCTCAAGACCTCGCAGACGCTGGCCGAGCGTGAGATGAAGAAGGGCGGCTACTACAAGTGACGCCACGGGCGCCGCATCGCGCGGCGTCCTGTTCCGACTTCTCCGCGAACCCGCACGCACAGGGAGTGCCGCCATGAACCGACTGCTGCCCCGGGCGCTGATGGCGCCGGCCGTGCTCACGCTCTTCCTCTGGATGATCGTGCCGCTGGCGATGACGTTGTACTTCTCCTTCGTGAACTACAACCTCATGCAGCCCGGCGAGCACCCCTTCGCGGGCATCGACAACTTCCACTACTTCGTCACCGACCCGGACTTCTGGCCCTCGGTGGGCAACACGCTGCTCTTGATCGGCAGCGTCATCGCCGCCACGGTGGTGCTGGGCATCGGGCTGGCGCTGCTGATCGACGCGCCCTTCCCGGGCCGCGGCATCGTGCGGGTGCTGCTGATCTCGCCCTTCTTCGTCATGCCCACGGTCAACGCGCTGCTGTGGAAGCACATGATGATGAACCCGATCTACGGCATCCTGGCCGACGTGTGGCGCTTCTTCGGCGCCGAGCCGGTGGACTGGATGGCCGACTGGCCGCTGCTGTCGGTGATCATCATGGTGGCCTGGCAGTGGCTGCCCTTCGCCTGCCTGATCTTCATGACCTCGCTGCAGTCGCTGGACCGCGAGCAGATGGAGGCCGCCCGCATGGACGGCGCCGGGCCCTTCCAGCGCTTCTTCTACCTGGTGCTGCCGCACCTGGCGCGGCCGATGGCGGTGGTCATCATGATCGAGATGATCTTCCTTCTCTCGGTGTTCGCCGAGATCGCCATCACCACCGCAGGCGGGCCGGGCAACGCCAGCACCAACCTGACCTACCTGATCTACAAGCAGTCGCTGATGAACTTCGACGTGGGCATCGCGTCGGCCGGCGCGCTGTTCGCGGTGATCCTGGCCAACGTCGTGGCGGCCTTCCTCATCCGCATCATCGGCAAGAACCTGGACTGAGGGGAGAAAAAGCACCATGTCCACCTCGCAACCCCCCAGCCAGCTGCTGCCGCTGGCGGCCCGCACCGCGGGCGCCTGGGCCGCGGCGCTGCTGCTGTTCTTCCCGCTGGGCTGGCTGTGCCTGACGGCCTTCAAGACCGAGCTGCAGGCCATCGCGGTGCCGCCGCTCTTCGTCTTCGAGCCCACGCTGGAGAACTTCGCCGAGGTGCAGCGCCGCAGCGACTACCTGCTGTTCGCGCGCAACTCGCTCATCACCAGCGTGGTGTCCACGCTGCTGGGCCTGCTGATCGCCGCGCCGGCGGCGTACTCGATGGCCTTCTTCCGCACGAAGCGCACGCGCGACATCCTGATGTGGATGCTCTCCACCAAGATGATGCCGGCCGTCGGCGCGCTGCTGCCCATCTACGTGCTGGCGCAGACCGCCAGCCTGCTGGACACGCTGCCCGCGCTGATCATCGTCTTCACGCTGTCGAACCTGCCGATCATGGTGTGGATGCTCTACACCAGCTTCAAGGACATCCCGCCCGAGATCCTGGAGGCCGCGCGCATGGACGGCGCCACGCTGTGGACCGAGTTCCGCCACGTCGTCATGCCGCTGTCCGTGGGCGGGCTGGCCTCGTGCGGACTGCTGTGCCTGGTGCTGGCCTGGAACGAGGCCTTCTGGGCGCTCAACCTCACCTCGGCCAAGGCCGGCACGCTGGCGACGCTGATCGCGTCCTACTCCAGCCCCGAGGGCCTGTTCTGGGCCAAGCTCTCGGCCGCCTCGCTGATGGCCATCGCGCCCATCGTGGTGTTCGGCTGGTTCTCGCAGAAGCAGCTCGTCCAGGGCCTCACCTTCGGCGCGGTCAAGTGACGACGACAACAAGGAGGCAGACCATGGCATTCCTCGAACTCAGGGGCATCCGCAAGAGCTTCGGCGACGCGCACATCATCAAGGGCGTCGACCTGGCGATCGAGAAGGGCGAGTTCATCGTCTTCGTCGGCCCCTCGGGCTGCGGCAAGTCCACGCTGCTGCGCCTGATCGCCGGGCTGGAGCCCATCACCAGCGGCACGCTGATGCTCGACGGGCGCGACATCACGCATGCGCCCTCGGGCAAGCGCGACCTGGCGATGGTGTTCCAGAGCTACGCGCTCTACCCGCACATGAGCGTGTACGACAACATGTCCTTCGCGCTCAAGCTGGCCAAGGTGCCGGCCGACGAGATCCGCCGCAAGGTGGAGGCGGCGGCCGAGAAGCTGAACCTCTCCAGCTACCTGCAGCGCACGCCGCGCGAGCTGTCGGGCGGGCAGCGCCAGCGCGTGGCGATCGGCCGCGCCATCGTGCGCGCGCCCAAGGTGTTCCTCTTCGACGAGCCGCTGTCCAACCTCGACGCCGCGCTGCGCGGCAACACGCGGGTGGAGATCAAGAAGCTGCACGAGGCGCTGGGCGCCACCACCATCTACGTGACGCACGACCAGGTGGAGGCGATGACGCTGGCCGACCGCGTGGTGGTGCTCAAGGACGGCCTGATCGAGCAGGTCGGCTCGCCGCTGGAACTGTACGACCGGCCGGCCAACCAGTTCGTGGCGCAGTTCATCGGCATGCCCTCGATGAACATGCTGCCGGCCGGCGCGCTGCCGGTGCTGTCGGAGCTGACCGGCGGCCGGCTGCCGCAGGACGGCTACCTCGGCGTGCGGCCCGAGGGCGTGCGCGTGCATGCGGGCGCCGGCGCCGGCGCCGGCCTGCCCGGCCGCGTCGACCTGGTCGAGGCGCTGGGCTCGGACACGCTGATCCACGTCGACGTGGCCGGCCGCATGCTGATCGCGCGGCAGAACGAGCGCACCTCGCTCGCGCACGGCGACGCGGTGGGCGTGGAGATCGATCCCGCCGTGCTGCACCTGTTCAACCGCGAGGGCCGAGCCCTCCCTGCCGCCTGACGCCCGCAGCTGTTCCCCCCGGAGTCCGATCTTGAGTTCCTTCCGCGCCCGCGGCCTGGTGATCCTGCACCTGGGGCTGGGTTCCTTCCACCGCGCCCACCAGGCGGCCTACCTGCAGCGCCTCGCCGATGCCGGCGACACGCGCTGGTCGCTGGCCGGCACCAGCCTGCGGCCCGACATGCCCGAGGTGCTGGCCGCGCTGGCGGCGCAGGGCGGCGCCTACACGCTGGAGACGGTCTCGCCCGACGGCGCATGCAGCTACCAGCGCATCACCGCGATCCGCGAGGTCATTCCCTGGGCGCCGGGCCTGGCCGCGATGGTCGAGCACGGCAGCGACCCGGCCGTGCGCATCGTGTCCTTCACCGTGACCGAGGCCGGCTACTCGCTCGACAGCGCACACCGCCTCGACGCCGGCCTGCCGGAGATCGTGGCCGACGTCGCGCGGCTGCGCCGCGGCGAGGCGGGCGAGACCATCTACGGCGCCGTCGCCGCCATCCTGCGCGCGCGCATGCGGCGCGGCGCCGGCCCGGTGACGCTGCTCAACTGCGACAACCTGCGCCACAACGGCGAGCGCTTCCGCGCCGCGCTGCTGGACTTTCTGGCGCACGTCGGCGACGCGGCGCTGCTGGACTGGGCCCGCGCCCACACCACCTCGCCCAACGCGATGGTGGACCGCATCACGCCGCGCCCGCCACCCGAACTGCGCGAGCGCGTGCGCGCCGCCACCGGCTGGGACGACGCCGCGCCGGTGATGGGCGAAAGCTTCATCCAGTGGGTGATCGAGGACGACTTCATCGCCGGCCGGCCGGCGTGGGAGACCGTGGGCGTGCAGATGGTGCAGTCGGTTCAGCCCTATGAAGAAGCCAAGATCCGCGTGCTCAACGCCAGCCACAGTTGCATCGCCTGGGCCGGCACGCTGCGCGGCCTGACGTACATCCACGAAGGCGTGCAGATGCCGGAGATCCGCCGCATGGCCTGGGACTACGTGACGCAGGACGTGATCCCCTGCCTGAGCCGCCCCGGCAGAACCGAAGCCCCCACGGCCGGGCTGCGCCCGACCGCCCCCCCGGGGGGGGCGCCGGAACTTGGGGCGGCCCGGCGTTCCGGCAGCCCCGTCGACCTGCCGGCCTACCGCGACGTGGTGCTGGAGCGCTTCGCCAACCCCGCCATCCGCGACACCAACCAGCGCGTGGCGATGGACGGCTTCTCGAAGATCCCCGGCTTCATCGCGCCCACGGTGCGCGAGCGGCTGGCGGCCGGCGAGGGCATCGACGCGGTGGCGATGCTGCCGGCGCTGTTCCTCGCCTTCCTGCAGCGCTGGCACCGCGGGCGACTGACCTACGCCTACCAGGACCAGGCCATGGACCCGGCGGTGGCCCATGCCATCTGCGACGCCGCCGACCCGGTGGCGGCGCTGTGCGCGGATGCGGGCCTGTGGGGCGGACTGGCCGGCGACGCGCGGCTGGTGGATGCTGTGCAGCGGGCGTCGGGCCGCGTCGCGCGGTTCGAGGGGCAGGTATGACGCCGCGCCTGGACCAGCGCCACGTGCTGATCACCGGCGCCGGCGGCGGCATCGGCCTGGCGATGGCGCTGGCCTGCCGCGCCGAGGGCGCGCGCTGCACCCTGGTGGACCGCGCACCGCAGGCGCCGGCCGAGGCCGCCGCGGCCCTGGCGTCGCACCCGCAGGCGCTGCACTACGTCGCCGCCGACGTCACCCGCCGCGCCGACATCGACCGCCTGCTGCCCGAGGCGGTGGCCCGCTTCGGGCCGGTCCACACCTTGATCAACAACGCCGCCGTCTTCGACCTCGCGCCGCTGCTAGAGTCCGACGAGGCCTCCTTCGACCGCCTGTTCGCCGTCAACGTGAAGGGCATGTTCTTCGTCATGCAGGCCGTGCTGCGGCACATGGTGGAGGCGGGCACGCAGGGCGCATCCGTCATCAACATGGCCTCGCAGGCGGGCCGCCGCGGCGAAGCGCTGGTCTCGCACTACTGCGCCACCAAGGCGGCTGTCATCAGCTACACCCAGAGCGCCGCGCTGGCGATGGCGCCGCACGGCATCCGCGTCAACGGCATCGCGCCCGGCGTGGTCGACACGCCCATGTGGGAGCAGGTCGACGGCCTGTTCGCCCGCCACGAAAACCTGCCCCGGGGTGAGAAGAAGCGCCAGGTCGGCCTGGCCGTGCCGCTGGGCCGCATGGGGCTGCCGCAGGACGTGGCGGGCGCCGCGGTCTTCCTGGCCAGCGACGAGGCGCGCTACATCACCGCGCAGACGCTGAACGTCGACGGTGGTAATGTGATGAACTGAAATCCCCATGCCGAGCCTGCCCGTGTCCTTCCGCGCATCCGGTTCCCTCATGCCCGCCATGCGATCCCAGCCCGTCCGGCCCCGCCAGCGCCAGCCCGAGATGGAGCAGGACTTCTCGCGCTCGCCCGCGCTGGGCTACGAGGCGCCGGAAGAGGCCGGCCTGGTGCGCTGCCTGGCGCACGGCTACCCCACGCCGCTGGCGCGCTGGCACTTCCACGACGAGTACGAACTGCACCTGATCGTCGCCACCTCGGGCAAGGCTTTCATCGGCGACTGGATCGGCCCCTTCCAGCCGGGCCACCTGGTGCTGTGCGGGCCGCGGCTGCCGCACAACTGGGTCTCGCTGGACGCCGGCGAGGAGGGCGTGCCCGAGCGCGACCTGGTGATCCAGTTCCGGCACGAGCCCCTGGCCCGCGCGGCCGAGCACGTGCCCGAGCTGCGCGAGGTGATGCACCTGCTGGAGCGCGCGCGCAACGGCATCGAGTTCTTCGGTCTCTCGGAGCGAGCGCGCGAGCACTGGACGGCCGTCAAGTCCAGCCGCGGGATGATGCGCTTCGCGCGCTTCTGCGAATTCCTGGACGACCTGGCGCGCTGCACCGACTACCGGCTGCTGTCGTCCGTGCAGATCCAGGGCGCGGAGGGCGATGCCGGCACCGAGCAGATCAACCGCATCGTCAACCGCATCACCGCCAACGTGGCCGAGCCCATCAGTGCGGGCGACCTGGCGGCCGAGCTGGGCATGAGCGAGTCGCGCTTCTCGCGCTTCTTCCGCCGATCGACCGGCAACAACTTCACCGACTTCGTCAACCGCGTGCGCATCAACAGCGCCTGCCACCTGCTGATGCAGACCGACCACTACGTGACGGACATCTGCTACCAGGTCGGCTTCAACAACGTGGCCAACTTCAACCGGCGTTTCCTGGAAATCAAGGGCATGACCCCCACCGAGTTCCGCCGCCAGGCCGACCACCGCTTCAGCGGTCGCCACTGAGGCTGAGCGCAACGCGCGAAGCCCGCACGGCGAAGCAGCGCGAAAGCCGTGCGCCCATAAAAAAGCCGGGCTCTGCCCGGCTTTTTTGATCTGACTGAACAGAACCACAAGAAGCGCGAAGCGCTTCTTGTGAATTACATGCCCATGCCGCCCATGTCACCCATGCCGCCCATGCCGCCAGGCATGCCGCCGGCCGGTGCTTCGTCCTTCGGCGCCTCGGCGACCATGGCTTCGGTCGTCAGCAGCAGCGAAGCCACGGAAGCGGCGTTCTGCAGCGCGGTGCGGGTCACCTTGGTCGGGTCCAGGATGCCCAGCTCCAGCATGTCGCCATACGTGTCGTTGGCAGCGTTGAAGCCGAAGTTGCCCTTGCCTTCCAGCACCTTGTTCACCACCACGCTCGGCTCGCCGCCGGCGTTGGCGACGATCTCGCGCAGAGGCGCCTCGATGGCCTTGAGCACCAGCTTGATGCCGGCGTCCTGGTCCACGTTGTCGCCCTTGACCTTGTCGCCCACGGCCTGCTTGGCGCGCAGCAGCGCCACGCCGCCGCCGGCCACCACGCCTTCTTCCACCGCAGCGCGGGTGGCGTGCAGGGCGTCTTCGACGCGGGCTTTCTTTTCCTTCATCTCGACTTCGGTCGCAGCGCCGACCTTGATCACCGCCACGCCGCCGGCCAGCTTGGCCACGCGTTCCTGCAGCTTCTCGCGGTCGTAGTCGCTGGTGGCTTCCTCGATCTGCACGCGGATCTGCTTCACGCGGGCCTCGATGTCGGCGGCAGCGCCGTTGCCGTCGATGATGGTGGTGTTTTCCTTGCCCACTTCGATGCGCTTGGCCTGGCCCAGGTCGGCCAGGGTCACCTTCTCGAGCGTCAGGCCCACTTCCTCGGCGATCACCTTGCCGCCCGTCAGGATGGCGATGTCTTCGAGCATGGCCTTGCGGCGGTCGCCGAAGCCCGGCGCCTTGACGGCCACGACCTTCAGGATGCCGCGGATGGTGTTCACCACCAGGGTCGCCAGGGCTTCGCCCTCGACTTCCTCGGCGATGATCAGCAGCGGACGGCCGGCCTTGGCCACGGCTTCCAGCGTGGGCAGCAGGTCGCGGATGTTGCTGATCTTCTTGTCGAACAGCAGCACGAACGGGTTCTCGAGAACGGCGCTCTGCTTGTCGGGGTTGTTGATGAAGTAGGGCGACAGGTAGCCGCGGTCGAATTGCATGCCCTCGACCACGTCCAACTCGCTGTCCAGGCTCTTGCCGTCCTCGACGGTGATGACGCCTTCCTTGCCCACCTTGTCCATCGCGTCGGCGATGATCTTGCCGATGGTCTCGTCGCTGTTGGCCGAGATCGAGCCGACCTGCGCGATTTCCTTGCTGGTGGTGGTGGCCTTGGAGGCCTTCTTCAGCTCTTCCACCAGGGCGGCGACGGCCTTGTCGATGCCGCGCTTGAGGTCCATCGGGTTCAGGCCGGCGGCCACGTACTTGCTGCCTTCGCGCACGATGGCCTGGGCCAGCACGGTGGCGGTGGTGGTGCCGTCACCGGCGTTGTCGCTGGTCTTGGAAGCCACTTCCTTCACGAGCTGGGCGCCCATGTTCTGCAGCTTGTCCTTGAGTTCGATTTCCTTGGCGACCGAGACACCGTCCTTGGTCACGGTGGGGGCGCCGAAGGAGCGCTCGAGCACCACGTTGCGGCCCTTGGGGCCCAGGGTCACCTTGACGGCGTTGGCCAGGATGTTCACGCCTTCGACCATGCGGGCGCGGGCGTCGCCGCCGAAGACCACGTCTTTTGCTGCCATGTGTTTGTTCTCCGAAATTCAGGGGGGATTGATTACTTCTCGACGACCGCGAACAGGTCGTCTTCCTTCATGACCAGCAGTTCCTCGCCGTCGACCTTGACGGTCTGGCCCGAGTACTTGCCGAACAGCACGCGGTCGCCGACCTTGATGTTCAGGGCCACGAAGTCGCCCTTGTCGTTGCGCTTGCCGGGGCCGACGGCCAGGACTTCACCCTGGTCCGGCTTCTCGGCGGCGTTGTCGGGGATCACGATGCCCGAGGCGGTCTTGGTTTCGCTTTCAACGCGCTTGACGATCACGCGATCGTGCAGAGGACGAAGTTTCAATTGAATCTCCTGATGGAAATGAGACAGGTTGGAATCCGAGGGGAGGCGGTCCGCGAGGGGACCTCCCCGTCCACTTGGCGCCGGGTGCCAGAGCATTGTTAGCACTCATCGCCAGCGAGTGCTAATCATAAGGGCATCGCTGCCGCTTTCAAGCCCCCTGGCGCGGTATTCGACGGATGCGGCGGGGCACGGATCTTCGGTCCATGCGCCTTCAATCTTGGTTTTTCAGAGATATTGCCCGGATTTAATTTGCTTCGACGGCGCTGCAGAAGCGCCTTGCCGATCGGGTGCGAGGCGGCGGTGACCGCGCCCGGTGCTGAAGGCCGGCCATCGGGCCGGGCGCCGCCTTCTCTCGCAACGGCTCGTCAAGCTCAGAGAACGCCGTGCTGTTTCAGCAGCGCTTGTTCATCGCCCGACACCCAGCCGAATATCTTCGGCTCGCCATCGAGCTGCTGTATGAGGTAGTGGACGTCGAAGTCGACGGCAACGTCCGGGTCCGCGCCCCGGTCGTAAGTGGCCGTCCAGGCGACGTGCGCAAGGCAATGGTGTTCGTCGATGGCGTCGATGCGAACACCGCGCAAGGTCATGTCCTTCGTGCCGATCCGGCGGTAGCGCTCGAACCCCTGGCGCATGACCTGTTTCAGTTGCTCGTCGTTCCGGCCGGTCATGACCCCTGCCGGCGAGGCCGCGATGAAGGCGGTGGCGTAGGACGAGGCGACTTGCTCCAGGTCCGCTTCGTTCTTCAGGCCCTGGCGGAAGAAGTCCTGGTATCGCTTGAAGAACTCATGGATGCGCTGTTCTTTCATGGGTGCTCCATGGGCGTGCGCCATCGCTGTTCATGCTCGTCATGGTAGGGCGTGTCGGCGCGAGGCGCCGCCAGGCTTTCGGACAGCGCCCCGCGCCACCTTTGTCGTCACGGCCATTCGGGCGCAGGGCCCTGCGGGTGGGGCACTGAGATGTGCCTCCTGCAGGAATCGGACATCGGCAAGACAATCGCCTCGTCCGTTCCTGACGCGGGTCAGGCGGGCGCGCGCCACCGTTTCGCCGCATGCCTTCGCCCTCCGCTGCCTCGACCTCATCTTCCCCGTCGCCGTTCTCGTTGTGGCGCATCGCCGTTCCGGCCTTCGGTCCATCGCTGCTGTTCGGGCTGGGCGAGGGCGCCATCCTGCCCATCGTGCCGCTCACGGCGCGCGACCTCGGCGCCTCGGTCCCGATCGCGGCGCTGATGGTGGCGCTGATCGGCATCGGCTCGCTGCTCAGCAACATCCCGGCCTCGCTGATCACGATGCGCTGGGGCGAGCGCTGGGCCATCGTGGCCGCGGGCGTGTGGAGCGGCCTGGGCATGCTGATCTGCGTGCGCACCTCGCACCTCGGGCTGTTCGCCGCGGGCTGCTTCATGGTGGGCATGTCGCAGGCCGTCTACAACCTGGCGCGCCAGAGCTACATGACCGAGGCGGTGCCCTTCGCCTACCGCGCGCGCGCCCTCTCGACGCTGGGCGGAGTGATGCGCATCGGCATGTTCGGCGGCCCCTTTCTCGCCGCCGCCGCCGTGCATGCGTTCGGGCTGGCGGCCGCCTACTGGGTGGGCATCGCCGCCGTGCTGGGTGCGGCGGCCATCGGCGCGCGCATCCCCGACCTGGAGGTACCGCCAGCCGCGCCCGGACAGGTGCAGGCCAGGACCACCATTCTCTCGACGCTGCGCGACCACCGCCGCGTGTTCCTCACCCTGGGCCTCGGCGTGCTGCTGGTCAGCGCGGTGCGCGCGTCGCGCCAGGCGGTGATCCCGCTGTGGGCAGACCACCTCGCCCTGGCGCCGTCCACGGCATCGCTGGTCTATGGCCTGGCCGGCGGGGTGGACATGCTGGTGTTCTACCCGGCCGGCAAGGTGATGGACCAGAAGGGCAGGCGCTGGGTCGCGGTCCCCTCGATGCTGGTCATGGGGCTGGCGATGCTGCTGATGCCGCTGACATCGGGTGTCGCTGCGTTCCTGATCGCCTCGCTGGCCATCGGCTTCGGCAACGGCATCGGCTCCGGGATGATCATGACCCTCGGTGCAGATCATTCGCCGCGCCATGGCCGCGCGCAATTCCTCGGCGTATGGCGGCTGATGTCGGACATCGGATCCTCCAGCGGCCCGGCGCTGCTGTCCTTTCTCGCGGCCAGCTTGTCCCTGGGCGCGGGCATTGCCGTCACCGGGCTGGTCGCCTTCGCTGCGGCAGGAGCCCTGGCGTACTGGATTCCGCAGCGCCCCGTGTCGTGAGCGACGAACGCGTGGCGGACTCGGTGCCTCAAGGGGCTGATTCGGGCAGGACGCGGGCATCCTTGCGCGCGCGTCCGGCCTGGCGCCACAGCCACGGCTGCACCGGCGCCTTGTCCGCCCACAGACCGAGCCGCTGCTGCCTGGCGCCGTCCTGCAGGATGTACAGCCCTTCGAAACCTCGTGCATACCTGTCGTCGACCCAGGCCATGCCGGTTCGCACCTGGTGCTTGGCCGCATCCATCCGCTGGCACTCCACCGAAGCGACGGTGCGGCCGTGGCGGTCCCAGTCGCGTGGCGTCAGCCTGGCCGTCTGGCGATGGCACAGATCGGACAAGGACTGCCTGGAGCGCTGGCCATGGGGCTGCCCTTTCCGCGGTGCGTCGATGCCTGCCACGCGCACCCTGACCTGTTCATGGCGCCCCGGCACGCCGCATCGGGCCGTGAGCGTATGGCCATCGCTCACGCCGACCACCAGGCACTGCGCGAGGGCCGTGAGCGGCAACCACAGCATCCCTCCCAGAATGGTCCGCATCTGCCGATCATCCTTGCTCGGGCGTGCGCATTCCGGGCCCGGCAGCGCGCCCACCGTTGCGGGAGATCCGCCAATGCCTTGCCGTGGTCGACAGGATCCGTACGGCGTGCGCCAGGATGTCGTCGCTGCGGGGCGTGTCCGATGCGACGGTCGTGGGAAGGCGCCGCGTGAGCACTGCAAACGGCCAGGTGCAGGGCCGGGAAGGCTGGCTCGCGGGCGAGCCAGCGCATGGCGCGGCAAGGGTTGCGACTGGCCGCAGAAGGCGGGTGGGCAGGGCCATGAGGATGTCTCGACGTTTGCTCTTGAAGGCCGGCCACTTTATCGAATAACTGTTGTTTTATCCAGTATCTTCCGGGCACGGGCGTTGAGCCTCCGGGGCGGGACGGACATGCCAGGGCGGCCCTGCCGAGCGAATCCGTTTCGGCGGTGCCGGGACTCCAGGGACTCGAAGGCGATGGCGACGGATTCCGGGCTCGCACCGGACCCGACGCCGGGCCGGTGTCGCTACAGATGCATCGTCGCCTCGACCTCCACCAGCACCTCGTCGCCGGGCAGGAAGCGGCTCACCTCGACCACGGTGCTGACGGGCGGCTCGCCGGGGTAGAACAGCCCGCGCACGCGGTTGAAGTGCGCGTAGTCGGGAAGGCGCCGGAAGTACTGCACCAGCTTGAACACCTGCGCCATGCTCCCGCCGTGGGCCATGGCCAGTTCGCGGACGCGCGAGAGGACGAACCAGCTCTGCGCGACGATCGGCGCCTCGAACACGTCCACCGACATCTGGCCGGTCAGGTAGCCGATGCGGCGCAGTTCGGCCCGGGCGTCCTCCGGCAGGTCCTCGTAGCCGGTGATGGCGCGGCGCGTGGCCGGATCGACCGCCACCACGCCGCTCATGAAGACGAAGTCGCCCACGCGCCGCGCCGCCGCGTAGCGCGCCATCGGCGCACCCGTGCTCATGGCGCGCTGCGCACCGGCCAGTGGCGCAGCTTGCCCGGGTTGAGCAGCGCGAGCGGGTCGAAGCGGCGCTTGAGCGCCACCACCTCCTCGGGCAGCTCGCCGCCGGCCTTGCCGTCCTCGACGATGAAGGTGTGCGGGTCGTTGATGCGCACGCCGTAGTCGCGGTGCTCGCGGATGATCTGCGCGAGCCGCTCCTCGGTGGAAAAGCGCACCAGCTGCAGCGCGCTGCAGGTGAGCAGGCCGTCCATCGTGCGCAGGAACTCGGCGTGCATCAGCACCTCGCCCTCGTAGCGCTTCGCCAGTTCGGTGATCTGGCGCACGTGCTCGCCGGGGGTGAAGCTGGTCTGCAGGTAGGTCAGGCCCTTGTCCACCCGCAGCGCGTGCAGCGTGGTGTGGTTCCACGTGTACTCCATCAGCGTGCGGTTGGACTTCGCCACGTCCTCGGCCGTGCGCCGGTAGGTGACGCTGCCGCCGTGCGCCGCGACCAGTTCGTTCATCGCCTCCTCGCCGGCCTCGGCCACCAGCGAGAGCACGGCATGGCAGCCGCGCGGCAGGTGCTCGGCGAGCTGCGTCAGGTGGTCGGGCACCGGGCTGGCGAAGAAGGCGACCTCGCGCTTGGCCAGGCCCGGCGCGCGCGCCAGCGCATCGGCGAAGGCCAGCGCGGCGTCGAAGCCGGTGAAGGTGGCGAGCGTCTCCAGCCAGGGCTGGGCCGGCGCCAGGGCGATCTCCAGCTCCAGCACCAGCCCGTTGGTGCCCCACAGGTGGTGCATGCGCAGCGCCTCGGCGCCGCGCAGTTCGACCACCTGCGGCTCGGGCTCGATGGTCATGGCCTTCAGGCCGATCACGTTGCCCGGCGCACCCAGCGGGCCGTGGTTGATCGAGCCCACGCCGCCGAAGCCGCCGCCGAACAGGCCGCCCAGCGTGGCGCTGCGGTAGGTGGAGGGCAGGCAGCGCAGTTCCTGCCCGCCGGGACGCGTGGCCTTCTCGATCTCGGCCAGGCGGATGCCGGCCTGCGCGCGCGCCACGCCGGGGCGCACCCACAGCATCGCGTTGTAGCCGGTCATGTCGAGCACCACGCCGCCGGCCAGCGGTGTCGTCTGGCCGTAGTTGCCGGTGCCGCTGCCGCGGATGGTGAGGGGCAGCTTCAGCTTCGCGCAGGCGGCCACCAGGCGGCGGATCTCGTCCTCGGTGCGCGGGCGCACCACGGTGTCGGCTACCTTGCCTTCGAGCCGGCGCTTGAGCACCGGGCTGAACCACGAGAAGTCCTGCGACAGGCGCTCGATGCGGTTCGGGTCGGTGATCCAGTCCAGTTCGGGCAGTTCGAGCTGCAGCCGCTCGATGGCGGAAACGGGGGCGTTCACGGCGGCGATCTCCTCAGTCATGCGACAGCTCGCTGGCGTGCCACGAGCCCAGCGCCGCGCGCGTGGCCCAGGCCATCAGCGCGAACAGCGCCACGCCGGTGAGCGAGATCAGCAGCAGCGCCGCGAACATGCGCGGGATGTTGAGCTGGTAGCCGGCCATCAGGATCTGGTAGGCCAGCCCCGTCGCGTTGCCGCCGGTGCCGGCGACGAACTCCGCCACCACCGCGCCGATCAGCGCCAGCCCGCTGGAGATGCGCAGGCCGCCGAAGAAGTACGGCAGCGCGCTGGGCACGCGCAGGCGCACCAGCGTCTGCAGGCGCGTGGCGCGGTTCATCCTGAAGTACGCCTGCAGGTCCGGATCGATGCTGCGCAGCCCGAGCGTGGTGTTGCTGATGATGGGGAACAGCGCCACCAGCGTGGCGCAGATGACCAGCGAGGCGGTCGGGTCCTTCACCCAGATGATGATCAGCGGCGCCACCGCCACGATGGGCGTGACCTGCAGCAGCACGGCATAGGGGAACAGCGCCGTCTCGATCAGCCGGCTCTGCACGAAGAGGAAGGAGACCAGCACGCCGACGATGGTGGCGACGATGAAGGACAGCACCGTGATCTTCAGCGTCACCAGCAGCGCACCGCCGAGCACGGCCCAGTCGGCGACCAGCGTCTTCATCATCAGCGCCGGCGAGGGCACCAGGTAGGGCGGCAGCTCCATGCCGACCACCAGCGCCTGCCAGCCGCCGACCAGCAGCAGGCCGACCAGCAGGGGCAGCAGCAGGCGCTGCACGCGCGGGCGGTGCAGCAGCGGCACCGAAGGGCGGCGCGGCGCGGCGGGCTGGGCGGGCGCGGGGGCCGGTGCGATGACCGCCGGGGCCGGCGCGGGCGCCGTGTTCCAGGTGATGCTCATACGGTGGCCTCCTCGTCGGTGTGCAGGCTGGCCGCCCGCAGGCTGCGCTGCAGGTGCTTGGCGTAGTGCTGGAACTCCGAGGACACCATGAACTCCTCGCTGCGCGGATAGGGCTCGTCGATGCGCACCTCTTCCACGATGCGGCCCGGGCGCGCGGCCATCATCACCACGCGGCTGGAGAGGAACACCGCCTCGTGGATCGAGTGCGTGACGAAGACGACGGTGAGCTTCTTCTTGCGCCACAGCTCCAGCAGGTCGGCGTCGAGCTTGTGGCGGGTGATCTCGTCGAGCGCGCCGAAGGGCTCGTCCATCAGCAGCAGGTTGGGCTGCACCACCAGGCCGCGCGCGATCGACACGCGCATCTGCATGCCGCCCGACAGCGCGCGCGGCAGCGCCTTGGCGAATTTGGTGAGGCCGACCAGCTCCAGCGCCTCGGCCACGCGGGCGTCGGCCTCGGCGCGAGGCACTTTCGCCAGGTCCAGCGGCAGCCGCACGTTGGCCTGCACGCTGGCCCAGGGCATCAGCGTGGGCGACTGGAAGACGAAGGCCATCCTGCGGCCCCCAGGGCGGGGCTCCGCCCCGCCCGTCCCCCGAGGGGAGCCAGGAAACTTGGGGCGGCCCGGCGTTTCCTGGTTCTTGCCCTCGCCTTCCAGCGCCGCCGCCACCGGCTTGCGCCACAGCAGCAGGCGGCCGTCGGTGGGCTCCAGCAGGCCGGCGATCATCTTCAGCAGCGTGCTCTTGCCGCAGCCCGAGGGGCCCAGCAGGGTGACGAACTCGCCTTCCTGGATGCTCAGGTCCACCGGCTGCAGCGCCAGCGTGCCGTTGGGGTAGGTCTTCTGCGCCGAGAGGACCTCGATGGCCGGCACGGCGGCGGCCGGTGACTCGGTGGGGGTGCCCGGCGTCACGGCATCACCTTCGCGTCCTTGATGAAGTCGAGCCGGTAGGCCTTGGCGATGTCGACCCTGGCCGGGTCGATGAATTTCTGGCTGACCAGGAAGTCGTAGTTCGCCTTCATGCGCGCCTCGCTCATGACGCCGATGCCGCCCCGGGCCGCGTCGCCCGAGACGACGATGCCCATCTTCTTCATCTCGGCGACGCTGTGGGCGAGCTGGTCGTCGGTCATGTTGGGGTTGTCCTTCTTGATGAGCGCGTTGGCGGGCGCCGGGTCGGCCAGGTAGCTCTTCCAGCCTTCGGCCGAGGCCTTCACGAAGTTGGCGACCGCCTGGCTGCGCTCGTTCACCGTCTTCTCCAGGCAGGAGATGGTGGTGGCGTAGGAGGGATAGCCGTGGTCGGCCAGCAGGAAGGTGTTGGCCTTGGCGCCGGCCTTCTGGATGGCGTAGGGCTCGGAGGTGAGGTAGCCCTGCTGCACCGCGTTCCTGTCTGCCAGGAAGGGCTGGATGTTGAAGGTGTAGGGCTTGGTCTGCGCGTCGGTCAGGCCGTATTTCGACTTCACCCAGGCCCAGTAGCCCTGCTGCGCGCTGGCGGCGATGAGGATGGTCTTGCCCTTCATGTCCTCCATCGTCTTCACGTCCTCGTGCGCGATGAGCACCTGCGGGTCCTTCTGGAACATGGCGGCCAGCGTGACCACCGGCAGGCCGTTGTCGCGGGCGCGCAGCATTTGCAGGTCGCTCGATCCCATGATGCAGTCGGCCTGGCCGGCGCCCATGATCTGCAGGATGTTGACCTGCGGGCCGCCCATCTTGACGGTGACGTCCAGCCCGTACTTCTTGTAGATGCCGGTGGCCACCGCCTGGTAGAAGCCGCCGTGCTCGGCCTGCGCGTACCAGTTGGTCATGTAGACGAATTTCTCCTGGGCCTGCGCGCCGGCGGACGCGGCGGCCAGGGCGGCGGTGGCGAGCAGGGGAACGAGGCGGTGGCGCATGGCGGGGTTCTCCGGGGCTTGAGGAAGGCGACGAAAAGCGATTGCAAGGACCGGGCCGCCCTCAGGCGGCGCTCGGCTCGAAGGACGGCTGGATGAAGCCGGTCTGGTGGCCGCGCTCCCAGGTGGGCTCCTCGCGCACCAGCCAGCGCAGGTGGTACAGCTCGGTCAGCGCCTGCACCCAGCTCGCGGCCAGCGTGTCCAGGATCTCCAGCCCCTGCTCGCGCGTGGCCGAGGTCGGGTCGCCGATCACGCCGCTGGGGCCGAAGTCGCGCGCCGTCCAGGCACACGCGGGCCGGCCGTCGGCCGAGAGCAGCTTGATCGGGAAGGGCGGCGGGAAGTTGGCGACGGCGCGCTCCATGTGCACCGTTTCGGGCGCCAGCGCGAGCATCAGCGCCGTCTCGGAATGGCCGGCATGCATGGCGAGCTTCTTCTCCTGCTCGCTCACCTGGCGGCTGGCCGCGCTGGGCAGGCGCGAGACGCCGTGCGGCACCACCACGAAGTCGCCGTGGCGCAGACGCAGCTCGCGCGCCGCCATCTCCAGCACCTGCGGCTGGCCGCCGTGGCCGTTGGCGAACAGCAGCTTGCGGAAACCCGCGCGGTAGACCGACTCGCCGACCTCGACGACGGTGGCCAGCAGCGTGGTGCCGGTCAGCGTCATGGTGCCGGGGAAGTGCAGGTGCTCCTCGGACTTGCCGTAGGTGATGGGCGGCAGCGCGAAGGCGCGCACCTCGGGCGGCAGGCGGCGCAGCGCCTCGCCCATCACGCCGGAGGCGATCACGCTGTCGACCGAGCAGGGCAGGTGCGGCCCGTGCTGCTCGATGGCGCCGCAAGGCAGCACGATGACCGTGTTCTCGCGGTCGGGCAGCTGGTTGATCTCGGTCCAGCTCAGGTAGGGCAGGAAGCGGTGGGGCGGGATGTAGCCGTGGAGCATGGGAACCTCGCGCGGGGTCGAGAGAGAGATGTCAGGCGAACTTCGCCATCGCGCGGCCCACGCGGGCCTTGAAGCGCGACAACTGCTCGTGCGTGGCCACGTTCATGTGGTAGTGGGCATGGAAGTCCACCCGCGCCTGCGCGGCGGTGAGCCGCTTCATGTAGCGCGTGACGATCTTGCGCGGCGGGTCGCCCATGTACCAGGCCTGCCAGCGCGGGCGGCCGTAGGTGACCACGGCGCTGATGCGCTTGATGTTCGTCAGCATCGGCCGGACGCGGGCGGGGTCGCTGATGTCGAAGGCCACGCCGGGCATCAGCAGGCGGTCGAACCAGCCCTTGAGCATGGCCGGCAGGCCGAAGCACCAGGTCGGAAAGCAGAACACGATGGCCTCGGCGCGGTGCAGCCGGTCGATGTGGCCCTGCAATGCGGCGCGGTTGGCGGGCACGTCGTGGTAGCCCAGCCGCTCCTCGCGCGACATCACGGGGTCGAAGCCCTCGGCGTACAGGTCGCAGTCGTCCACCTCGTGGCCGGCGGCGCGCAGGCTGGCGAGCACTTCCTGGTGCAGGGCGGCGTGGAAGCTGGTTTCGACCGGGTGGCAGTAGACGACGAGCACGCGCATGGAATGTTGACCGCTTAATCAGAGCAAGTGGTCAGACTTACGCAAGGCATGTGCCAGCCCGGACGCACCGGGACGGGGAATCGCCCAAGAGGGGCGGATGCTCAGGCCCTGGCCTGGATGCCGCAGCCCGCCAGCACGAAGGCGATCAGCTCGCGCGCGACCGGCTCGCGGTCCAGGTGCGCGTCCTCGGGCAGGCCGGCCATGGCGCGCGCCTGCAGGGCGTAGTCGGCGTGGTACTGGGTCATGGCCCAGATGTGCTGCAGCAGCAGCCGCGCGTCCAGCGGCCGCATCAGCCCGCGCGCGATCCAGCCGTTGATGATGTCGATCTTCTTCTGCGTCCACTGCCGCGACATGGGCCAGAAGCGCGCCAGGTTGCTTCCGCCGTCGAGCACCTCGCGGGTGAAGATGCGCGACATCTCCGGCTTGTCGAAGGCGTGGTCCAGCTTCTGGCGGATGTAGGCGGCCAGCACGCGGCCCGGGTCGCCGGCGCTCTCGTCGAAGGAGAACACCACCTTCCAGTCGTGCAGCACCTGCATCAGCAGCTCGTTGTAGAGCTCCTCCTTGCCGGCGATGTAGTAGTGCAGTTGCGGCTTGGTCAGGCCCGCGCGGTCGGCGATGGCCTGGGTCGAGGTGCCCTTCAGGCCGTGCCGGCTGAACTCGGAGATGGCCGCCGCGCGGATGTCGGCCAGGATGCGCTCGCGCCCCTGGCGCACGCGCGAGCGCGGATGGCCGGGCACGGCCGCTGCAGGGAAGTCGATGCTGGGCGAGGCCGGGTCGGGGATCATGGTGGCAGCCGGAGAATACACGCGGCGCCTGCCGCGCCTCCGTCGTGCCTGCCTAGTAGCCCGATGCGATCAGCCGCTCGCGCATCGCCCGCAGCGACCTGCGCACCCGGGCGACCTCCGCCGGCGTGCAGGCGGACAGCACCTGCGCGGTCAGCGCATCGACCGCCTTCTCGGCCCGCGCATGGACGGCCCGCCCGCGCGGCGCGATGCGCACCAGCACGGCGCGGCCGTCGTGCTCGGTGCCGGTGCGCTCGATCCAGCCGCGCTCCTGCATGCCGTGCAGGATGCGCGTGAGGCGGGTGCGCTCGTAGGCCGTCCACTGCGCCAGCGCCTGCATCGTCAGCGGTCCCTTGCGCACCAGCGTGCCCAGCGTGCGCCACTCGGTGTTGAGCAGCCCCAGCGGGCGCAGCGCCTCGTTGATGGCGCGGTCGCGCCGGTACACCACCTGGGTGCACAGGAAGAAGATGTGGTCCTCGAGTTCCATGGCGCCGGCGCCCCTCCCGCCGGCGCCCGGCATCCACTGTAGCGCGGCCTTCGCCTGATGCGTGCAATTTCACGCATGGGCACGCTCCTTGCACCGTCCGCACCGACGACGTGACCAGCCCAGGGTTCGCGTCCACGGTGGTGCGTGCCCGCGACCGCCGCCGGACCGCGACGACCGCCCCGCAGCGACGGCGCCTTCCGTTCCACCCCTTTTCACCGAGAGAGAACCCAGGCATGAACGACACCGCTGCCTTCCTCGCCGCGCTGGGCGACGTCCCCGCGATTTCCGACCCCGCCGTGGTGCGCCGCAAGAGCCGCGACATGACGGCCAACTTCAGCCCCGTGATGAAGGACGACGCGCTCGGCCATGTGGCCGACGTGATCGTGCAGCCGCGCGACAAGGCCGACGTGCTGCGCGTCGCCGCCGCCGCCGCGCGCGCCCGCATGCCGCTGGTGATGCGCGGCGCCGGCACCTGCAACTTCGGCCAGGGCATCCCGCTGGCCGGCGGCGCGATGGTGGACATGACGGGCCTGGCGCGCGTGCTGTGGCAGCAGCCCGGCAGCGTGCGCGCCGAGGCCGGCGCGCGCCTGGCGGCCATCGACGAGGCGACCCGGCCGCAGGGCTGGGAGTTGCGCATCCACTCCTCCACCAGGAAGGTCGCCACGCTGGGCGGCTTCGTCGGCGGAGGCCACGCCGGCGTGGGAAGCTGCGCCTGGGGCATCCTGCGCGACCGCGGCAACATCCTCGGCCTCGAAGTGGTGAGCGTGGAAGAAGAACCGCGCATCGTGCAGCTGCGCGGCGACGACGTGAACCGCGTGCACCACGCCTACGGCAGCAACGGCATCATCACCGAGCTGGAGATGCCGCTGGCGCCGGCCTGGCCCTGGCGCGAGCAGGTCGTCGTGTTCCCCGAGTTCATGACCTCGGTGCGCTTCGCGCATGCGCTGGCCACCAGCGACGGCATCCCGAAGAAGCTGGTCAGCGTCATCGGCGGGCCCATCTGGCGCATGATGCGCGTGCTCAGGCCCTACGGTCGCGACGATTGCGAGGGCATGGTGCTGGCGATGGTCGCGGCGCCCTTCATGGAGGCGTTCACCGCGCTGGTGGCGGAGTTCGGCGGCACCGTCACCAGCGACGCGCCGGAAGGCGAGGGGCCCTACCGCATCCCGCTCTACGAGATGAGCTGGGGCCACACCCGCATGCACGTCAACCGCGACCACCCCGAGGTGGTCAGCAACGTCGGCCTGTACCTGGACCCGGACCTGGTCGGCGCCATCGGCCGCAGCCACCGCCGCTTCGCCCACATGCCGGGCATGCACTTCGAGGCCAAGCGCTTCGACGGCAAGCTCAGCTTCCAGGGCTCGCCCTTCTTCCGCTACGAGGGCGAGGCGCAGCTGGCCGAGGTGATGCGCGGCATGGCCGAGGACGGCGCGATGGTCGCCAACAACCACACCTTCCTCGTCAAGGAAGGCGGCATGAAGTCGCTGGACGGCGCCGACGCCGCCTTCAAGCGCGCCATGGACCCGCACGGCCTGATGAACCCCGGCAAGCTGCGCTTCGACGCCGCGGCCGCGAAGGAAAGCACCGGCGGCGACCTGCCCAGCGGCGGCTGGCGCTTCCGCAGCGCCGAGGCGCCGCAGTCCGCCGAGGAGGCCGCCGCCTGAGGCCCCCATCCACGAAAGGAACCGCCATGAACGTCTTCTCTTCCGGCGCTGCGCGCCTCTCCCGCCGCAAGGCGATCGCCGCGATCGGCGGCGCTGCCGTGGTGTCGCACCTGCCCGCCTTCCTGCCGCGCGCCACGGCGCAGGGCCTCACCAAGATCAGCGTGCAGACCGGCTGGCTGGCGCAGGCCGAGCACGGCGGCCTGTACCAGGCGCTGGCCGCCGGCATCTACAAGGAGCACGGGCTGGACGTCGAGATCCGCCCCGGCGGCCCGCAGGTCAACGTGGTGCAGCTCTTCGTGGCCGGCACCTGCGACTTCGCCGACGCCGACAGCTACCGCGCCTTCGCCTTCGCGCAGGACAGGATGCCCGCCGTCGCCGTGGCCGCCTTCTTCCAGAAGGACCCGCGCGTGCTGATGTCGCACCCCGGCACGGGCAACGACACGCTGGCCGACCTGAAGGGCAAGCCGATCATGGTCGCCACCACCGGCCGCCAGACCTACTGGCTGTGGCTCAAGGCCAGGTACGGCATGACCGACGACCAGTTGCGCCCCTACGCCTTCAGCCTGGCGCCCTGGCTGGTGGACAAGCAGGTGACGGTGCAGGGCTACCTGACCAGCGAGCCCTTCAACGCGCGCAAGTCGGGCGTGGAGCCGGTTGTGCACCTGCTGGCCGACCAGGGCTTCGACAACTACGCCAACGTCACCATCGCCAATCCGAAGATGGTGAAGGAAAGGCCCGAACTGGTGCAGCGTTTCGTCGATGCCACCGCCAAGGGCTGGGCCGGCTACCTCAACGGCGACCCCTCGGCCGCCAACGCCATGATCCAGAAGCACAACCCGCAGATGGGCAGCGACACCATCGCCTACGCCATCGACGCGATGAAGAAGTACGGCATCGTCGAGACACCCGAGACCAAGGCCCGGGGCATCGGCACCATGAGCGAGGCGCGCTGGAAGGGCTTCTACGACGCGATGGTCGCGGCCGGCGCGCAGAAGCCCGGCCTGGACGTGAAGGAGGTCTACACGATGCAGTTCGTCTCCGGCGGCAGGAAGGCGGGATGACGCACGCCTTCTTCACGCCCCCCGCCGGCGGGCGCTACGTGCTGCGCAATGCGCGCGCGCCGCGCTGCCTGGTCGACGATCCCTTGGCCGCCGACCTGCGCCCCGCGGGCGACGGCGACCTGGTGGCGCTGGACCTCGCCGTCGAAGACGGGCGCATCGCCGCGATAGCACCGGCCGGCGCCACCGATGCAGCGCGCGGGCCGGACATGGACGCCTCGCTGGTGCTGCCCGGCTTCGTCGACCTGCACACGCACCTGGACAAGGGCCACATCTGGCCGCGCCGCCAGAACCCGACCGGCGACGGTGCGGGCGCCGCGCTGGCCACGATGCAGGACCGCACCGCCCACTGGCACGCCGAGGACGTGCGGCGCCGCATGGACTTCGCGCTGCGCACCGCGTATGCCAAGGGCGTGGTTGCGATCCGCACGCACCTCGATTCACTGGCGCCGCAGGCGCAGATCTCCTTCCCGGTGTTCCGCGCCATGCGCGAGGCGTGGGCCGGCCGCATCGATCTGCAGGCCTCGTCCATCGCGCCGGTGGACATCTTCCTCACCGACGAGGGCGTGCAACTGGCCGACATCGTGGCCGAAAGCGGCGGCAACCTGGGCTGCGTCACACGTTCGCTGCGCCATCCTGCCGAGCCGACGCCGCCGGAGGTGGACGAGGGCCTGGCGCGCCTCTTGCGGCTGGCCGCCGAGCGCGGACTGGACGTGGACCTGCACGTGGACGAATCCACCGACCCGCGCGCCCGCTCGCTGATCCGCGTGGCGCGCGCGGCGCTGGCGCAGGGATTCAAGGGCCGCATCCTGTGCGGCCACTGCACCTCGCTGGCGCTGCAGACCGACGAGTTCATCGCCGAGACGCTGGCCGCCTGCCGCGATGCGGGCATCGCCGTGGTGAGCCTGCCTACGGTGAACATGTACCTGCAGGACCGCAGCCGCGAGGCCGTGCGCACCCCGCGCTGGCGCGGCGTGACGGTGCTGCACGAGATGAAGGCCGCGGGCCTGGATGTGGCGGTCGCCGGCGACAACTGCCGCGACCCCTTCTACGCCTACGGCGACCACGACATGCTCGACACCTACACCCAGGCGGTGAAGATCCTGCATCTGGACCATCCCTTCGCAGACTGGATCCGCGCCGCCAGCGCCACGCCGGCCGCCATCATGGGACTGCAGGGGCGCGGCGTGCTGAAGGCCGGCATGCCGGCCGACCTGATGGTGCTGCGCGCGCGCAGCTATTCGGAAATGCTGGCGCGCCACCAGTTCGACCGCACGGTGCTGCGGCGCGGCCGGGCCATCGACACCACGCTGCCGGACTATCGCGAACTGGACGAACTGGTGGAGGGACGGCACTGAGAAGCAGAGAGCCATGAGCGCCGCGCGTGGCATGGCCGAAGCCGATCACACTGGTAAATAACAACGATTCTCATTTAAAATCAAATCACTCACTCCTCTCGGAGCACCCATGGGTGACGCCCCTGCCGGAATACATCCCACCTCTGCGCACGACGCTGCGCCGCTGCCGGCAGGTGCCGCCGTGGCGGCGCATGCGGTCAGCGACACCCTGCGCATTCCCCTGGCGGCCCGTGCCCTGGGCGAGACGCTGTTCCCGCGGATGGCCGTCCACGACGCCTGCGCGGCCGACGCGCTGGCCCGCCTCGGCGACGACGGCAGCCTCTGGCTGAAGGACCGCCACAGCGTCTACGGCATCCTGTCCCGCACGCGCGTCTTCCGCGACCTGGCGCAGGCCTATCTGAAGCGCCATCCGGCAGGGCGCGTGGTCAACCTGGGCTGCGGCCTGAGCCACTACTTCCAGTGGCTGGACAACGGCGAGGCCCGCATGACCGATGCCGACCTGCCGGACGTGATCGCGCTGCGCAGGGAGATCCTGGGGCCGCCCGGCCCGCGGCACGAGTTGCTCGAAGTGGACCTGTGCCGGCTCGGCTGGTGGGACCGCCTCGGCCTGCCTCCCGGACGCGGCGCAGCGCCGGTCTTCCTGATGAGCGAAGGCGTGCTGATGTACCTGCAGCCCGATGCCGTGTCCTCGATCCTCGCCGAGTTCGGCGAGCGCGCGCCGCCGGGCTCGGTGTTCGCCTTCGACGCCATGTGCTGGCTGGCGGCAGGGCGGGCGAAGCAGCACCCGTCGGTACGGCACACCCGGGCCGAGATCGCCTGGGGGCCGAGGCGTGCGCGCGATCTGACCCGGCCGCATCCGCGCCTGCGGCTGGCGGCGACCCACCAGGTGATGGAAGGCTACGGCTGGCCGTACTCGGTGATCGGGCCCGCTTCCCGGCTGCTGCTGGGCGTGCCGTTCTACGCGCTGTACGAACTGCGTGCCGGCGATGACTGAGGCGGCGCGCATGGAGGGACCGATCCGCACGATCGACGAACTGGAGGCGGCCGTCGGCGCGAAGCCGGCGGCGGTGGACCTCAAGGTGATCGATCACCTGGATGCCCATGCGCGGCGCTGGCTCGCCGAGTCTCCGCTGGCCTTTGCCGGCTTCGCCGACGCGCAGCGGATCGACGTGACGATCGCGGGCGGTGAACGGGGCTTCGCCACGGCGCTCGACGAAGGCCGGCTGCGCCTGCCGCGCGCGGCGCTGGACGATCCGGAGCAGGCGGCGCCGGGGCGCGGCGCGGGCCTGTTGTTCCTGGTGCCCGGCCTGGGCGAGACGCTGCGCGTCAACGGCGTGGTGGCGGCCGTGGACGGCGGCGCTGCCGTGGTCGCGGTCCAGGAGTGCTACGCGCACTGCGCCAAGGCGCTGCTGCGTTCGGATTTCTGGCGGCCCACGGGCACGGCCGTGCCGGCCGACGCCGAGGCCTTCGTGCGCGAGAGCCGCTTCATGGCGCTGGCCACCGCCGATGCGCAGCTGCATGCGGACCTGAGCCCCAAGGGAGATCCTGCCGGCCTGCTGGCGCAGCCTTTCGACGGCGGCCTGCGCTTCGCGGACCGGCCCGGCAACCGCCGCACGGACAGCCTGCGCAACCTGCTTGCACGGCCGAGCGCAGCCGCCCTGCTGGTCGTGCCCGGGCATGCGCGGGTGGCGGTGATCCAGGGCGGCGCATCGCTCGGCGCGGACCCGCGGCAGCGGCAGGCCTTCGCGGTGCAGGACAAGATGCCCAGGCTCGTGACCAGCCTCGCCTCGCCGGTGATCGCGCTGCGCGAGAGCGCGGCGCTGGCGCGCGCCCGGCCCTGGGCGCTGCCGGCCACGCCGCCTGCGGACATCGATCCCGCGGCCGTCTTCGCGGCGCACGTCCGGCTCAACAAAACCCGCGGGCTGCGCGCGGTGCTCGCCCGCGGCGTGGTGTCCATCCCCGGCCTGATGCGCAAGGGGCTGGACGAGGACTACCGGCGCAACCTCTACTGATGACGGCGCGGTCCTCGTGCGCGGATGTGCCCTCTGCCGCGCCGTGTCCAGCCGCATGGGCAATGGGCCTGCATCGATCCGCTGCGGCGCCGCCCGCCGTCAGTCCTCGGTGCGGCGCCCTCGCCACCGTCCACGGTCCGCGCTGACATCGAGGAAGATCGAATCGCTGAGCGCCTGTGCATGGTGCGTGAGGGTCGACAGCACCTCGTCGAGCGATTCGAGCTGCGCCGCATCGAGCACCGACACCATGCGCCGGTTGATCTCGGCGATCTGCGGGAACAGTTGCCGATGCAGTTCGCGGCCCTTGGGCGTGGCCGCGATCAGGGCGCACCGGCGATCGGCGTGCTGCACGTCCCGCAGCACCAGTTGCTTGTGCACGAGCGCAGCGACCACCCGCGACGAGCGCGTGGCGTCCAGATGCGCCAGTTCGCTCAGCCTCGACGGCGACATGGCACCGCCTTCGACCACCAGGCTGAGCAGCCGGAACTCGCGCCGTGTCACGCCGTAGCGCCCCTCGCACAGGCGGATCACCGGTGCGCCGGCCAGCGAGAAGAGTCGCTGCCCTGGCGGTGACGAGCCCGGCGCGTTCGCCGCTCGCGCCCGACGTGCCGACCACCGCCGAGTCCGGCCTGAAGGCGCTGGAGGTGGAGGTGCTGTACGTGATGATGGTGCCGGCGGCCACGCCGGAGCCGATCATGGCGGTTCTGCAGCGCGCGGTGGTCGACGCGCTGGCCCAGCCGGACGTGCGCGCCTCGCTGTCGCGGCTGGACATGACCGTCGAGTCGCTGGTGGGTGCGCAGGCCCGGGAGCGCCTGGACCGGCAGGCCGCGCGCTACGGCCGGGTGATCAAGGCGCTGGACATGAAGATCGAGTGACGGAGGGCGGCCGGGGACGCGCGCCCCGGTTCACGCACGCCGGCCATCGGCGTAGCGGAAGAAGAACCGCAGGCTGTCCGGGTTCTGCATGGCGTCGGGGCTCGCGACCTTGTCGGCCGGGGCGCCGAGCAGCAGCTTGCGCACCGGCACTTCCATCTTCTTGCCGCTCAGTGTGCGCGGGATCTCGTCGACCTGCACCACGTCGTCGGGCACGTGGCGCGCGGATGCCTTGGTCCGGATCTGCGCGCGGATGCGTTCCCTGAGCGCGTCGTCCAGCGTCGCGCCCGCCTGAAGCACGACGAACAGCGGCATGAACGAGGGGCGCCCCAGGTACTCCAGGTCCACCACCAGGCTGTCGCGCACCTCGGGCAGCGCCTCGACCACGCGATAGATCTCGGCCGTGCCCATGCGGATGCCGAAGCGGTTGATGGTGCTGTCGGAGCGGCCGTAGATCACCGAGCTGCGCCGCGGCGTGAAGCGGATCCAGTCGCCGTGGCGCCATGCGCCCGGGAAGGTGTCGAAATAGCTTTCCCGGTAGCGCCTGTCGCCCGGATCGCCCCAGAAGAACACCGGCATCGACGGCATGGGCTGCGTGATCACCAGCTCGCCGACCTGGTCGACCACCGGCCGGCCCTCCTCGTCGTACGCGAAGGCCGCGACGCCGAGCTCGGGGCACTGGATCTCGCCCGCATGGACCGGCAGCGTCGGGGCGCATGCGACGAAGCCGGAGGCGATGTCCGTGCCGCCGCTGATGGAAGCCAGCCAGAGATCCGGCTTGACCGCGCCGTACACCCAGCGGTAGGCATCGATGGGCAGGGGCGAGCCGGTCGCGTTGATGGCGCGCAGTCTGTCGAGCCGCACCTGGTCGCGCGGGCGCAGGCCGTCCTTCATGCAGTCGACGAGGTAGGCCGCGCCGCAGCCGAAGAGCGTGACACCCTGCGCGTCGATGAAGCGCCAGAGCGACTCGCCGTCGGGCCACGCGGGATGGCCGTCGAAGAGCACGATGCTCGCGCCCGTGAGGAGGGCGCCCACCTGCAGGTTCCACACGATCCAGCCGGTGCTGCCGAGGAACATCAGCCGGTCGCCGGGGCGCAGGTCGTGCTGCAGCGCCATGGTCTTCAGGTGCGTGAGCACGATGCCGCCGTGGCTGTGCACCATGGCCTTGGGCAAGCCGGTCGTGCCGGAGGAATAGACGATCCACAGGGGGTGGTCGAACGGCAGCCGCTCGTAGCGCGGCGGCGCCGCCTCCGACACCGCATCCGCCCAGTCGACGCGGTCGCGCCAGCCGTTGGCCCGGCCGCTTGCCAGCGGGCCGGGCACGTGCACCACGCGCCGCACGCTGGGCAGTTGGGCCAGCAGCTCGTCGACCTGCGGTGCGCGATCGTGCAGCCCGCCGTTGTACCCGTGGCTGTCCGACGCGATCAGCAGGCAGGGCTCGATCTGGCGCAGGCGGTCCAGCACCACCGACGGCCCCATGTCCGGCGCGCAGCTCGACCAGATCGCGCCGATGCTCGCGCAGGCGAGGAAGGCCACCACGGTTTCCGGCCAGTTGGGCAGGTAGCCCGCGACGCGGTCGCCGGGGCGGATGCCCCAGGCGCGCATGCGCGCCGCCAGCGCGGCGGTGTCGCGCTCCAGCTCGGCCCAGCTCACTTCGCGCGGCGGTGCGTTCTCGGTGCGCGCGATGATCGCGGGCCGCTCGCCGGTGGCGTTGCGCAGCAGGTTCTCGGCATAGTTCAGCCGCATGTTCGGAAACCAGCGCGCGCCCGGCATCTGCCGGCTCGACAGCGCCGGCTCGCGCTCGCCCTCGCCGACGACGTCGAAGTAGTCCCAGACCGACTGCCAGAAGGCTTCCAGCGCGTCGACCGACCAGCGCCACAGGTCCTCGTAGTCGGCGGCCCGAACGCCGCGCTCGTCGGCCAGCCATTGCCGGTAGTGATGAAGGCGGCTCGCGCGGATCTGCGCGGGCGAGGGAGACCACAGCAGTTCGCCGAGGTCTTCGGGGGCGGAATGGGCTGGCATCAGGACGGCTCCGGCATGTCTCCCGAGGGAGACGGGTTCTATCTGGGCTGGCATCCGAAGTGATGCAGCACGTTGCGCAGCAGGCCGTCGAACACCGGGTCGCTGCCCACCACCCACGCGGCGCCGACGGCACCGGCATGGAACACGCGGCCGCCCTGGGGGCGCTCCCAGTAGATCATCTCCGCCGACAGGCCGCCGAGCGGGTCGGTGGCGCGCGAGTGCCAGTCGAGGTACGTGTCCAGCGCGCCCGGCACCCGGCGGATGCCCTGGGCGATCACGGTCAGGCCGGGCGGCGGCTCGGGCAGGACGGCGCCGGGCGGCCCCTCGCGCGTCATGCGCAGCAGCGTCGCGGTGCTCAGGTCCCATTCGTGGCCGATGGCGCGCGGCAGGCCGCCGCCGGGCGCGTGGCCGAAGGTCGTGCCGTGTTCGAGGCCGAGCCGATGGGGATGGTTGAACAGCGGATGGGCCGGCTCGGCCACGTGATACACACCGAAGTCGTCCGCGTCCGCGAAACCCCAGCCGGCGCTTTCGAGGCCGATGATGCCTGCCGCCGAACGGCCCACGGCGCGCAGTTGTCCGCCGCGTGCCCAGTCCTGGCTGTGGAACTCTTCGCCGAACGGGCCCGCGGGCGGCCGGAGTTCGGCGCTGTCGGGATCGGCGCCGCGCTCTTCGTTCTTGCGCTGCTCCATCACGCCCATGTCTTCGTCGAAGCTGACGCGCAGGTACATGGTGTTGCCGGAGAGCACCAGGGCCTGTCCGCCGCGCCTGAGCATGGCATCGAAGGCGTCCACCACGGGCGTGGACCAGTACTCGCTGTGGCCGTTGACGACGACCGTGCGGTAGTGCGCGAGCAGCCCGGGATCGGCGTGCACGTCGAGGTCGGCCAGCAGGTCGAAGGCGTAGCCTTCGCGCTCCAGCCAGGCATGCAGGCGGCGCTCCAGCCGCGTCCATTGCGAGAAGCCGCTGCCGGCGGGGTCGTAGAGCGCGGCCGGACTCGCATGGGGCCAGGGCATGCGCAGCCCGGTGAAGTAGCTGGGCTGGCCTGCCCGGTGGTAGGTGTAGCTGCAGAAGGCGGGTGCGTGCGGGTGGCTGTTGGGCAGGCCGGTCGAGCGGCGCGGCCAGACCGGGTCTTCCACCTGGTTGCGCGCGAAGGGCGTCGCGGCGTAGGCCAGCCAGCTGCTCATCGCGCAGAGCACCAGCAGCGGCGCCGGCTTCGCATCGGCGGGGCGCTTGACGAGGAAGGTGATGTCGTAGACCGCTTCCCGCCCTTCCCAATCGAAGCGCAGCCGCGCCACGTGCAGGCCGGGACGCGCGTCGGCCGGCACGGCCAGGCGGTGCGTGGCGGCCCATCGGCAGTCGTAGAGATCGTCGCCGGCGAGGCGCAGTCCCTGGCGCTGGCCCGGCGCGGCGAACGGGTCGTGACGGGCCTCCGGCGCGTCTTCGTCGAAGGCGGGGCCGCGGATCATCCAGGTCCCGTGGTTGACGATGCGGCCCTCGCGCTGGTGGCCGCTGGCATCGGCCACGCGGTCGCCTCGCCCCTCGCGCAGCGGCCAGCAGGCGCGCACCGAGGGGTCTGCCGGCAACTGCCGTGCGCGCGATCCTGCCCGCACGGCCAGTTCCGCGGCCGACAGCGCGCGTTCGTAGATGACCGGCAGGGCCAGGTCCACGTCGGCGAATGCGTCGGCGCCGAACGGGCCGCCGGCCGCGCCGAGCCGCAGCGGCGCGGGCCCCGGGCGCACCGGGCCTGCCACGGGCCAGCGGCCGGCGCACGCGCCGTCGATCCACAGGGCCGCCGAGCGGCCGTCCCATGTCGCCGCCACGTGCTGCCAGCGCCGGGCGGCCAGGCGGGTGCCGGCATGCAGCGCGGCTTCCTGCTTCGCGCCGCCGTCGCCGAGGTACAGCGACAGCGTGCCGTCGGTCTCGATGAAGAGGCCGAAGCCGCATCCCGCCGGCGCGTCGTACTGCGTGATCAGCGCCTGCCGCTCGCCGCTGCAGCGCCAGGGCATCACCCAGCACTCCAGCGTCAGCCCCGGCAGCGGCAGCGCGGCGGGCAGGCCGCGCTCGACGTGCACGTAGGAGCCGGGATGGATCGGCTGCACCCGTGCGGGCAAGACGCCCAGGTCGGCAACGACCGTGTCGCTGTCGCGGCTGTCGGCGTCGGGCCCCAGCCGGCATACCGCGATGCGGCAGGGCCGATCGCTGCTGACGTGGAAATCGATGCGCTCGCCGGCATGCACAGTCTTTGCGCTCGCGTAGCCGTGCACGCCCGGCACGGTCAGTGCGCGGTGCGGCGGGATCGGCCGGCTCATTCCGTGGTGAAGCCCGACGCCTTGACCACCGGCCCCCAGCGCTTGAGGTCGTCGGCGATCAGCGCGGACAGTTCCTCGGGCGTGCTCGGGCTCGCGTCGCTGCCGAGCTTGGCCAGCCGTTCCTGCACCTCGGGCAGCGCCAGCGCCTTGCCCAGCGCGGCGTGCAACTGGACGACGGTGGCGCGCGGCGTGCCGGCCGGCACGAAGAGGCCCGTCCATTCGAGGTTGTCGAAATGGGGCTGGCCCAGTTCCTTGAGCGTGGGCACGTCCGGCAGCAGCGCGGTGCGCCTGACGCCGTTGACGGCGAGCACCTTGAGCTTGCCGGACTGCTGGTACGGCACGAGGTCGGCGATGGGCGTGATGCCGGCCGCCACCTGATTGCCGAGCAGGTCCTGGACCAGCGGCGCCGCGCCGCGGTAGGGCACGGGGGTGAGTTCGACCCTGGCGTCGCTGCCGAGGCGAAAGCCCATGAACTGCGACACGCTGCCGGCGGCCGGCACGCCGTAGCTGGCCCTGGACCTGTCGCTGCTCGCGAGGGCGAGCCATTCGCGCACGTTGCTCGCCGGCAGCGTCGCCGGCACGGCGATGCCTTCATAGAAGCTGGCGATGCGGCCCACGGCCCGGAAGTCCTTCACCGGGTCGTAATGCACTGACTTCGACGTCAGCGGCAGCATCACCATCATGTGCATGTTGGCCAGCAGCACGGTCAGCCCGTCGGGCTGCGCGGCGCGCACGTAGTCGGCGGCGATCTGGCCGCCGGCGCCGCTGCGGTTCTCCACCACGACCGGCGCGCCCAGTTCGGCCGAGAGCTTGTCGGCCAGCGTGCGGGCCTGCACGTCGGCCGAGCCGCCCGCGGGGTAGCCGACGATCAGCCGCAGCGGCCCCTTGCCCGAGGGCACCTGCGCGAAGGCCGCGCAGGCAAAGGCGAGGCTCGCGCAGGCGAGCGTGAATCGAGGCAGGGCGGTCAGCATCATGGGTCGTCCTTGGTGAAGGCGGGGTGGCAGGAAGGGAGGGAGACGGCCGTGCGGCACGGGCCGGGCGCGGCTCCGGGCCGCCCGCAGCACGGCCTCAGACCAGCCCGAGGCGGGCCGCCTCGTCGGCGAGGTCGGCGAGGGCGAGTTCGAGGCGCTCGACCAGCTCGTCGAGCTCGGGCTCGCTGATCGTCAGGGGCGGCGTGATCATCTGGAAGTCGCCGAAGGCGCCCAGGTTGGCGCGGCGGTTGTACAGCGCGATGCCGTGCCGCAGGCCGTGCGCGGTGAGCTTCGCGGGGGCGTTGAACTCTGGCGGCAGCGCGCGGCGCGAGCCCTTGTCGGCCACCAGCTCGATGGCACTGAGCAGGCCCAGCCCGCGCACGTCGCCCACCAGCGGCGAGCGCTGCGCGAGCGCATCCAGCCGCCGGCGCAGGCTCAGCCCGCGCTCGCGGGCGCATGCCACGAGGTCGAGCCGCTCGACCTCGTCCATCACCGCGTTGGCGATCGCGCACGACAGCGGGTTGGTGAAGTAGGTGTGCCCGTGCACGAAGCCGCCGCTGCCGGCCACCGCATCGACGATGCGGTCGGGCGCCAGCAGGCAGCCCAGCGGGGTGTACCCGGCCGCGAGGCCCTTGGCCAGCGTCACCATGTCGGGCCGCGCGGCGCGCCAGTGGTGGGCCGCCAGGAACTCGCCGGTGCGGCCGGCGCCGCTCATGATCTCGTCATAGATCAGCAGCACGCCGTGGCGGTCGCAGATCTGCCGCACGCGTTCGAAGTAGCCCGCAGGCGACACCACCGTCCCGGTGGACAGGCCGCCGATGGGCTCGAGGATGAAGGCGAGCACCGTCTCGGGCCCTTCGCGCTCGATGGTCCGCGCGAGCTCGTCGGCACAGGCCATGGCATGGCTCTCCTCGGTGTGGCCTTCCGGCAGCCGGTACGACAGCGGCGCCGGCACCTTGGGCATCGGCCTGGTCATCGGGCCGTAGATCGAGAGCGTGTGTTCGTCGCCGGTGACGGCGAGTGCGCCGAGGGTCGAGCCGTGGTAGCTCGGGTTGCGCGAGATCACCTTCCAGCGGCTGCCCTGGCCGCTCACCACCGCGTAGTGGCGTGCGAGCTTGAGCGCCGACTCGTTCGCCTCCGATCCGCCGGAAACGAAGAAGGCGCGGTCGAAGCCCTCGCCGGCCAGCGCGCAGACGCGGTCGGCCAGCGCGATGTTGTGTTCGCTCTCGAAGAAGCGCGGATAGGCGAAGCTCACCCGCGCCGCCTGCTCCTGCATGGCCGCGAGCACGTGGGGATTGCCGTGGCCGATGTTGGCCACCACCGCGCCCGCGGTCGCGTCCAGATAGCGCCGGCCGTCGGCGTCCCAGAGGTAGACGCCTTCGCCGCGGCCCACGCGCGGAGGCCGGGGCGAGCCCTTGGGGCTGTAGAAGGCGAGGACCGAGCCGCCATGCGGGGTGTCGCCCAGCAGGCGTGAGGGGGCGGGCGTTGCAGGAGATCCGGCGGCAGGCGATTGCATGGCGCAACGATACGGAGATCGTCCTCGCGAAAGAAGCGGCATGGAAGGATGAAGTCCTATACGCTAGGCTGAATCGACATTCAGGGCGACGAACATGGGAGATGAGACGATACGGGCAGGAGGAAGCCAGCCTGAATGTCTCGCCCGATCCGCTACGAACTGACAGATCACCAATGGAAGCGTCTTGAGGGTTTGCTGCCCGGCAAAGCCTCGGACCCTGGGCGCAGTGGCGCAGACAACCGTGCCTTCGTCAATGGCGTGCTGTGGGTGCTGCGCTCGGGTGCGCGCTGGAGCGACCTGCCGCAACGCTACGGCAAGTACAAGACCGTGCACAAGCGCTTCACGCGCTGGGCCGCCGCTGGTGTCTGGGAGCGGGTGTTTG
>NZ_JQKD01000046.1 GCF_000745855.1 Xenophilus azovorans DSM 13620 | reverse complement strand
GCCGCTCGGGCGATTTCCGATTGCCGGGCGCGCTGCTCCGGCGTCCAGCGGCGTGCCGCCATGTTCGTTCTCCAGGGCTTCCAGTTCGTTCGGCGAAATGCGGTCCTCGCGGGCGTGGGCGCGCGAGGCTCCGGACACGCCCATGACGACTTGCTGCGGGCCTTCGCCCTGATTGACGGCCGCGTTCTTCGTGAACACTGCCTGCCGGGGTTGCTTCAGCTCGATCAGGGTCTTCAGCGTCGCATTGGCCTGCGCCTGGGCGCGCAGCGCAAGGCCGTAGTACGTGGCCTTCTCCTCCACGTCGCCCTTACGCGCCGCCTTGACGGATAGTTCGGTGAAGATGGATTGCAGCGCGATGGACTGCGCGACCAGCGACCGCTCCACCCCTTCGAGGCTGCCGAGCGTCACATCCTCTGCCTGCTCCTCGATGGCACGGGCGAAGGCAAGCGGATCGACAGTTGGGGCGCCACACCGAAATGCATCGGGGGAGTGGATCGCGCTCACGAGGCCGGCCAGATTGGCGGGGAGCGTGCAAGCGAACGCCAGCACTTCGGGGAGCAGGCCGACCGGCGCGGAGTCCTCTGCATCGGTTCCGCGCACTGGGCGGGCGGTCTTCTGCGAGACGGACATCAGGCGGCCTCCAGCTCGGCGGCAGCCGGCACCATGCCAAGGGCGGTGCGCGCCTTGTCGATGGCGGCCAGGATGTCGGCGTGACCGTCGGCCTTGGCGACTGCCACCAGGCGGTCGAGATCGAGCACGCGATGCGCGGTCGCGGCCTCCAGGCGCGCGATCATGTTGCCGAGCGCAAACACCGCCTGGTTCAGCTTGTCGTATTTGTCATCGGTCTTCGCGGCAGGCGCCTCGGGCAGGAGCAGGTGCTGGAGGTTGCTCGGGTCGAATCCCGGCAGGCGCAGGAGCTGGGATCGAACGTCGCCTTCGGGCGGCTGGAACACCAGCGAGTCACGCTCGCGGATGCTGCGCTCCCGGCGCTCGGTGAGTTCGCGGATCGTCGCGGTGAGCGCCGTGGTCACCGGCTCCATCATGGCTGCGTGACGGCGAAGCGCCTGGACGACGGCATCCATCGCAGCGGCCACCTGCGCGCCCTCGGCGATGGCGGATGCCGTGAGGCCCTCCATCGTCGCGACGACCTCCTCCACGGTCGGTTCGTTGTTGCCGGCGTCGGCCAGGATGCGCAGGGCCTCGGCCAGGATGGCACGGGGCGACGCAGCTTCCTGAGCGCGGCGGCGCGCCGTGAGGACCGCGCGAGCGGCGGCGCCGATGCCGCTTTCACGGTCGAAGGCCGCCAGGGCCGCGTCGGCGGCGGGGTTGGTCGATTGGAAGTTCAAGATGTATTCCTCTGGTTGATTCCGAATCCGCATCGCCCCACTTGGCGGCGCGGGCTGTTGTGGTTCACGTCGTCGGATCGACCACGTGGCTGGCACGCCAGCGAACCAGTTCGCTCGGCAGGTATCGGACGGCGCGGCCGTAGCGCAGGTGCGAGGGCCGGTCGGGATTGCCGCGAAGGCGGCGGGCCTTGAGGTCGTGCGGGCTCAGGCCGACGATGCGGCCGGCCTCGCGCTCGCTCACCGGCTGCTCGGGTTCTGAGGGCACCGTGCAGCCGATGGGCGCCGTGGTCGAAAAGGTGTCGGTGTTCATGGCCGGAGATGGTCGGCGACCAGCGAATACGTGCGGAGGGTCTTTTTTCCCATCAGGCCGCATCGTTCGCCGCTTCGCCGACCGTGCGCAGCGCCGCCTGCATCGCGTCGCGCATCTGCGTCTCGGCCGCCTCGTGCAGGACCACCGCCCGCTTCGCGCGCAGCATGACCGTGCCGAAGTCCTCGGCGGCGCGCTCCAGAGAGGCGCCAGCGCGCATTTCCACGAACATCTCGTTGTTGATGTGGGTGAAGCGCGCCAGCGCGTCGAGGAATGCCTGCCCGCGAGCGACCAGCTCGCGCACCGTCGAGACGGTCGGGCCGCCGACGACCGCCTCGTGGCGCTCGACTGCGCCGGCCATCTCGTTGACTGCGACCTGCATCAGTTCGCCGACCCGCTCCACGATGCGGTCCTTCGCCGAGACGCCGTCCGGGTCGGCGCGCAGGCCGAGCAGGAAGTCGGTGCTTGTCCGATACGCGCGGGCCGCGCGCGCGACGTGCTCCAGTGTGATTTTTCGACTGCCGCCCTCGATCAGACAAAGCTGCGCCGAGGTTTGGAAGCCCATGCGGCGTGCGGCCTCCGTCTGACCCCACCCGAGCGACTTGCGCGTCGCGATCATTCGTTCGCGTACGGGGACCGCCAGCGAGCGCAGCACGGCCTCCTCAGGCGCCGCCTCGTCGTTCGCCACCGGGCGATGCCAGCGCACCATCGCCTCCTGCAGGTCCATGCCGTCGCCGTCCAGCGGGGACTGCGGATCGACCTCGCCCAGCGCGACCTGAAGCGGGACGCCCAGTAGCGCGGCGGCCTCCTCCACCTGATCGATGCGCATGACGCGAGCGCCGCGCTCCTGGGCATCGAGCACCTTCCACGGGACGCCGAGCAGCTTGGCGAATTCTTCGAGGGTCAGGCCCTTCTGAACACGCCCCCACCACAGCCAGGGACGCGCCTTGAGGGCATGGTTCTCGCCCACCGTCGGCAGCTCGGCAGGCGGATGGCCCTCGCTGGCGACGCTCGGGGCCTCTGCTTCTGCATCATCGTCCGCGTCCGCGCCCACGTCGGTGCCTTCGCCGGCCTTGGACGCGCGGCTGTTGGAGATGGCGGCCAGCGCGGAGATGGCCTCGGAGATGCGCTCGAACTCGCCGGGGGGCAGAGGGCGAGCGCTCGCCTCGTGCGCCGCCAGCGCGCCCGAGGGAATGCCAGTACGGCGGGCGACACGAATGCGCGAAACGCCGGCGGCCTCGCGCGCGGCGCGCAGGCGCTGGCCCTCGGGCAGGGTCTCGCCCCTCGCGGTGGCGATGTCGGTGTCGGTGTCGGTGTCGGTGTCGGTGTCGGTGTCGCCAGTCTCCCCTTTCTGCTGACTCTGATCGTCTTCCTGACGCTCCAGGCCGGTCCAATGGGATGCGGATGACTCGCGCACGTCTTCGTAGTCAGGATCAGGGGTCTCGCCAACAGAAGCAACCGCGCGGTCCGAAATCTCCTGGATGGCGACGCACGCGCGGTCGTAGTCGTCGGCGCTGATATCGCCGCGACCGATCTCGAACATGTACAGGTCGGCGGCCTTGATGCCGGCGTGCTGGGCAATTTCGTCGAGTTGGATGCATGCGGCCGCGCGATTGGCGCGCAGAGCTGCTGCTTCGGGTGACGGGACAGGGGTCTTGCGACTGAGGGTGGACATGCTCATGTTCAGTAGGTGTTGAGCGGCCGCCGCGATGCGCGAGCGGCGCTGGGGCGGCAGGGTGGCGGTCAGCGCCATCAAGCCGCGGGCGCGGCTTCGGTGGTCGCGGTAGAGGCGCCACCCTCGTCCGATTCGCCGAACAGCGCGGCGAAGTAGCCGCCCGTGGACACGAGATCGCGCGGATGCCGCCACGGCTCGTCGAGCCATTCGTGAAGCGCCTCGGCCTCGTCGGCCAGGTCTTGCGCTGCCTCACGCTCGACGCCGCAAAGCGCGCGCTGGATTTCCCCCAGGCGCAGGCCCACGATGCCGATGGCGCTCTGGCGCTCACGCTCGAACTCGGCCGCGAGGCGGGCCTCCAGGCGCGCGGCGTGGCCGACGTTCTCGGCCAGGATGCTGACCTCGCCTGCCATGTCCTCCACGGCCTGCAGCACGAGGTCGAGCGTCGGGTGGTGGCCGCTAGCCTGAACGCGCTGCACAGCGGCGGCGATGGCGCGGCTGATGCCGTGCTGCGCATACAGGTCGGCCACCCGGCTCACCAGAGCGGCGGCCGCTTCCTGAACGGCGGTGCTCTGGCGCACTTCGATGAACACGCTCGCGCAGTCGGCGTCCTTGGGGTCGCGCGCCAGCGGATTGAGGTAGCTGGCGCCATTCAGGCCGGTGGCGGTCGTGGTGTTGTCGATCAGGACGATCATCAAGTTCTCCTTCGGGGGTCGCGATTTCAGGACGCCAGTGGGGCGGCGGTGGTGGAGGAAGGCGCCAGCAGCGCCTCGATCTCGGTAAGGTGGTCGGCGAAGCGGATGCGGCCATCAGCGCAGTCCAGGCGGAAGCGGACGCGGCCGTCGATGGCGGTCTCAACTTCCAGGCGGGCGCCACGCAGCGCGGCCTGCGCGCGCGCCGTCGCGAGGCGCTTGCCGTCGTCCAGTTCGATGCCGAGGCGGCGCGCGAAGCTGGACACGTCGGCCGGCACGCGGCAAAAGTGCGCGCTGTTCCAGCGGCTGATGAACCAGCCGCCGCCCGGCGAGGCGACAACATTGAAGCCGCGCGCCTGCAGCGCGGTCTTGATCTGCGGCGCCAGCATCAGCGACCTCGGCGCGGCAGAGGGACGTTCTTGATGGGCGCTTCGGTCTTCATCGACCAGCAGCCCCGGAGAAACTCGAACACGTCGTCCAGCGTGTCGAAGGGGCGGAACCAGCCGCGATGAGTGACCAGATAGCGCACGCTGCCCGATGCCGTCGTCTCCCGGGCGAGGCCGAGTCCCAGCAGCGAGAGATGCGAGCGAGCCTGCGCGATCCGGTGAACGTCCGGGCGGGAAAAGTCGAGATCGGGTGCGGCGCGGGAGCCGGCCACACTGGCATGGCCCGGCTGGTCGTCGGGCGTATTGCTCTGGTTCCGCGCGGCAGCAATGCCGCTTCGCCCCGCTGGCGCCCCGTGCCCAGCGGGGTTTTCTTCTTCGGCGCGGCCGATGTTGCCGATGACCAGCACCTTCTGCATCACGCCACCCCCAATAGAGCCTTGAGGCCCGCGACCGGCCACGCGAGACGGCCGTTGATGCGGATGGGGCGAAGCGGCCCAGCCTCCGAGCACGCCCAGGCGCGCAGGGTCTGCGGCTTGCGGTTCAGGTAGTAGGCCGCCTCGGTCGTCGTCGCGTGGGGCTTCGTGACGGAGTCAAGCAGCGGAAAGTGCGGGCGGCTCTGCTGGGTATTGGTATTGGTTTGGGTCACTGCATCAACGTGTGGCGTTGTCGATGCAGCAACTGTCCCCGAGCCACCCCCAAATCGACGAGGACTTCAATTCCCCGGCCTTTTGATGTCAAAGGCCAATTCCACCCGCCGACAAGGCTTTGCGCCCCGGCGGACTGCCGGCGCTATCCCTTGATCATGTCGGCGAGGCGCGCCAACGCATCCGCCGTGTCGAGTCCGGCGAATCCGAGGGGGGCTTCGTCAGTGCCATGGTCCGTAGTGGGCAAGTGCTCGCGATACCGGCGTTCAATGCGCTGTTGATCACGCGCCTCCTTTGAAGCCCCATGCCACACACGGCCGTCCTCCACGCGGCGTATTACCTGCCGATCCACCAGATGCAATTGATTGGCAAGGCGCCGAATGGCCTCCCCCTTCGCCATTCCGCTGTCGATGAAGTCGAAGTACATGCCGGCGACCTGCTCGGCCGACTGCGCGCGGCCGCTTCCCGGCTTGACCCCTCGTTTCCGCTCGGGAAGTTTTCCCGACAGCACGGCCTTGGCTGCAATGGCGTTCACCCACGCCTGAAACTCGGGCTCGACGGGTGTACCCGACAGCAAACACTCGGCTAGGACGAGCATCACGGAGTGCTCGGGCGGGCTGCCGCCGGCCCTTCGCAGAGCCAGCGCGGCCTCTTGCCTCATGGCGGCGCGGTGTTTGGCTGATACAGCAACTTCCATCTCTTGACTTTCGCGCCCTGCTGTCACGCAGCGTCAGGCCGCCTGGGTCCGCGTCATGCCCTGCGTCCGGATCACCTCGGCCAGGTTCATCATCAGATCGGAGCGCGCGCGCATGCTGGCCGCCGCCTGGGGCGTGTCCGCGATCGCGTCGAACACGCTGGCGAACCGTTGTGCCGGGGTCATGGCAGCCCTACGCCACGATCCGCAGCACAGCGCGCGCGCCCACCGCATGGGCATAGCGCTGCACGCTTCGCAGGGACGGGACGGCCTTGCCGCCCTCCAGCCGGGCCACGGTGCTTTGCGTGGTGCCCATGGCCGCAGCTACATCCGCCTGGGTCAGCCCCGCGCGGGTGCGCGCCGCGATCAGTTCGGCCGCCACGGCGAATTCATCATCCAGGGCGTCATAGGCTGCGCGGGTGGCCTTGTCGGACAGCATCCGGGGTTTCAGTTGCGCGAGCGTCTTCATGGCAGTGCCTCCAAGCGTTGAATGGCGGTTTCGATGGCGCGCCGTGGTGTGGTCTGGGCCTTCTTGACGAAGACGTGCAGCACCAGCAGTCGCCTGCCCTGGATGGCGGCGTACACCGCACGCGCGATGCCGTCCTGCCCCTGCATGCGCATCTCCCACAGCTTGCGCTCCAACGGCCGGACATGGGGCAGCCCCACGTTCTGCGGGCCGAAGCTCTCCAGCAGTTCAGCGATGCGCACAAAGCGCGCCCGCATGTCAGCAGGAAGGGCGAATAGTTCCAGTTCGGCCAACGGGTGAAGCGCCACCGTCCAAGGTAGTTCATTATCTCTTTTTTGCGATTTCACGTCTCCGCCCCCATTCACACCACTCGGAGCTTTCCAGGCTCAGAGGTCGGAACGAACGACACACCGCCCTGCTCCAGCACGAACGCTTCCAGCCGTTCGAGGTAGGGCCGCAGTTGGTCTACGGTGCGCGGCTTGTACCGCTCCGACATGCTGCCCGGGCGGTGGCCCATCACCTGGGCGATGGCGCCGGCCGGGCATCCCGCCTGCTCGCCCATCAGAGCGAAAGTGCGCCGCAAGCCGTGCAGAGTCACATGGTCGATGCCGCCGTGCTTCAGCACCGCAGCATGGGCGGAGCGCGGATCGGCTATCCGTCCAGAGCGCGCTCCTGGCGACGCGAAGACAAACGGGTTGCCGTCAAGGCGGGGAAGCTGCTCCAGGATCGCGCTCAGGTATGGCGACAAGGGAAGCGTGCGGGTGTCCCCCACCTTGTCTGCAATCGTGATCTTCTTCCAGCGGAAATCCACGTCGGACCATTTCAATGCCGCCAGTTCCTCGCGCCGCGCGCCGGTCAGCAGCAGCCCCTGCAGGTATGCTGCAGCAGTCCGGTTGGTGATCTGCCCAATCCCGCCGAACCATGCCGCGAGCTGCCCCTCCCCCAGAGCGTCGGTGCGATGGCTTGCCGCCGCAGACGGCAGTCGGTCTTGGACTTTCGGGTCACGTGCGGCCAGCGGATCGGCCAGCCCTTCGTAGGCGTCCTCAGCGGAGCACCAGCGAAGGAAGCCGGACACGATCTGGACCGCTCGCGCAGCCTGAGCGACCCCTCGTTTGGCCTGCTCCTCATGCCATGCCTTCAAGGCGCGCGGGGTGATGTCCTTGAGGCGCTTGCCCATCAGCGGCGCGATGGGGCCGGGCAGCGTCAGGCCCTTCCCTCGCTTCTTCGGCTCGCCTCCAGGCGCCGCCATCTTCTTCATGTCCGCAAGGTAGCGCGGCTTCCACGACAGCTTTTTGCGCGGACTCCCGCGCTCGATGTAGGCGGCCCAAGCTTCGCCGAACAGCACGGCCTCCTGGCGCGCGACCTCGCGAGCAGCTACATCACGGGCGACCGCCTCCGCTTTGACCGCCCGAGGATCGCGGCCAGCGTCGATGATCTGCTGCAGCTCGCGCGCCTTCACCTGCGCGTCCGGGATGCGCCATGTCGCCGGGTCACCGATGGTCATGCGAATCGTCTTGCCGTCGAACTCCGATTGAAAGATGAAGGCAGGGCGGCCATTCCTGGTTGCCCGCAGGCCCAGGCCGGGACATTTCGCGTCCCACAGGAACGCCTGAGCTTTGTCGTCGGGGCACTTGAAGCCGGCTACGCGAGGAGCAGTGAAAGCAATCTTTGCCATCCCGCCATTGTGCGATGAGAAGGTCAGATGTAAGACCGATGTACGGGTATTTTTGGAATATCGCTATGCTTCGATCAACACTGCAACCCCGTCATTTCGCATTTTTCCCTCTGAGGAAGCGAGAATCGGAACATTCATCAACACCCATGAATGCTCAATCTCGCTCATTCGTAATGAGAAGGTCGGGGGTTCGATTCCTCTCTCCGGCACCAGATGAAGGCCCCTGACCTTGATGGTCAGGGGCCTTTCTTTTTTGCCCCTGCCGCCTCGCGAGAGCGTTGACGCAAACCGGCCGTATCGCCCGTGCAAAGCTGCCGTTGGGCCACGTTTCGAGATGCTGCACCGAACGCGATTCATCTCGCTTCTCCCGTCATCTTCCTTCTTTTTCCCCTCATATCCATGCCTTCCGGCCCAACGCACGAGGCGGCGTCTGCGCCGACGGAGGTGTCGCACGACAGCGCAGGACACCGGCGCACACGGCCGGCGCGGCGCCGCACCTAAGGTTCGTCCCGAGCCGGCAGACGGGCCGTCTCGCCGTTCCGCGTGACCTGTTCACGCTCGACAACGAAAGAAGGAAGGACCTTGACCATGAACCATCAACACCATCGCATCGCCCTTGGTGCCCTGCTGGCGGGCCTGCTCGCCGCAAGCGGCGTCGTGCAGGCGCAGACCGCAGCGCCGAACGTCGGTGTGGGCGTCGGCGTGCAGGCCGGCGTGGGCGTCTCCGGCGGCGCGGACACCAAGGCGCGGACCACGCCCTCGCAGGCCGCCGCGCAAGGCAGCGCGCATGGCGGCGCCAAGGTGCAGGCCCAGCCGCGTGCCCGCGCCGGTGCCGATGCGCAGGTCGCCGGCCAGGCCGGGGGCGGCGCGGGCCTGGGCAACACGGTGGGCAATGTGCTCGGCGGCGTCACCGGCACCGTGGGCGGCGCGACGCAGGCCGTGGGTGGCACCGTGGGCACGGTGAACAACACGGTCCAGGGTGCGGGCGATGCCGTGGGCGGCGCGACGGGCGCCGTCGGCAACACCGTGGGCGCCGCCACGGGCGCGGCCGGCTCGGCCACCGGCGCATTGAAGGGGGTGGGCACGGGCGCGAACGCCCAGGGCCAGGCCCAGGGCTCGGGCGGCGTGAAGGTCGGCAGGTAAGCCGCCTCGCAGCGAGCCACGGCCCCGCGGTGCGTTCTTGCCGCGGGGCCGTGCTGCGTCTTGGCGCCGTGATCGCGGACTGCGAGGGGCCGAGCGGCCAGAATGCACTCATGATCCCGCACGCACCCTCCGACGCATCGCCGCTGCCCCACAGCCCGGCGGCCGACCGCAACAAGGCGCCCATCCTGGCCGAACTGCAGCGGCTGCTGCCGCCCGCCGGCCAGGCGCTGGAGGTGGCTGCCGGCACGGGCCAGCATGCGGCCCACTTCGCCGCCGCGCTGCCCGCGTGGCATTGGCTGCCGACCGAACCGGATGCGTCCCTGCTGCCTGCCATTGCGCGGCGCTGCGCGGGCTTGCCCAACGTCGCCGCGCCACTGCAGCTGGACGTGCGCAGCGCCGACTGGCCGGCGGCGCCGGGCACGCTGGACGCGGTGTACTGCGCGAACATGATCCACATCGCGCCCTGGCCCTGCTGCGAGGCACTGCTGCAGGGCGCCGGCCGCTGCCTGCGCGACGGCGGCTGGCTGATCCTGTACGGCCCCTTCATCGTGGAGGGCGAAGCACTCGCGCCCGGCAATGCCGCCTTCGACGCGGACCTGCGCCGCCGCGACCCCGCATGGGGCCTGCGCACGCTCGCCTCGGTGAGCGCCGCGGCCGAAGCGGCGGGCCTGCACCTGGCCGAGCGGGTCGCGATGCCGGCCAACAACCTGCTGCTCGCGCTGCAGGCGCGCACGCGGCAGGCGTCCTGAGCACCCAGCGATTGTTTCCATCCCGGGAACGCCGCGTTCGAAAAGCGCGCGGTTTCCAGCCATGCCCGCGGCCCACAATTCTTCTCACGGGCCAGCGCTTGAACGCAGACCCGAAGCGAACCCGGCAGGTGCCCCGTTCGCTCCCTTGTTCAAACGCTGTCCAAGCAAGAAGGAGTAAGACCATGAAGACCTCGAAGATCATCGCCGTTGCCGCCGTGTCGCTGCTGGCCGCCGTGGGCGCCGCGCAGGCGGAGGAATACCAGGGCGTGCTGAGCGTCGACTCGACGTACAGCCGCGCCGAAGTGCAGCAGCAGGCCATCGCGGCCGCACGCCAGAGCAACGCCTACGGCGAAGCCGCTGGCGACGCGCTGCGCGCACAGATGGCCGGCCAGCTCGACCGCGCGACGGTGCGTGCCGAAGCCGTGCAGGCCGCGCACAACCCGACGTCGAACCTGGACGCCAAGGCGTTCGTGAACAGCCAGATTCCCGAGCAGTACACGCGCGGCAGCCTGGCCCATCGCAGCGCGTCGCTCTGATCCCGGCGACGGAGCACGCCTGACGGCGGACCCGGCACGCGAAGGCGTGGCCGGGTTTTTCTTTTGTCCGGCAGATGGCGGCGCGGCCCGTGGCAAGATCGCCGCTCCCTCCCCGCCCTCCCATGTCCGCCTGCCGATCCTGCGGCGCCTGCTGCGCCGCCTACCGCGTCGATTTCAGCATCCACGAGCTGAACGAGCATGGCGGCCATGTGCCCGCGGGCCTGGCGCTCGCGCTGAACGACACGCTGGCGCGGCTGCGCGGCACCGACCATGTGCAGCCGCGCTGCGCAGCCCTCACGGGCCGCATCGGCGAGGCCGTGGGCTGCGGCATCTACGAGTGGCGCCCCGGCCCCTGCCATGAGCTGGAGGAAGGCAGCGACGCCTGCGCGCGGGCCCGCGCACGCCACGGCCTGCCGTCGCTGCCGGCGTGACGGCTGGCATCCGGGGCCGGTTCGGCGGCATGATCCCGGGCATGCCTCCCGCGACCGCCCTCGCCGCTTCCCCGCCCGGCACCGCACGCCGGCTGTGGGACATCTCTCCGCCCGTGCATGCCGGCACGCCCGTCTTCCCCGGCGACACGCCGTACAGCCAGGTGTGGGCTGCCACGCTGGGCCCCGGCTGCCCGGTCAACGTCAGCCAGATCACGATGTCGCCGCACGTGGGTGCGCACGCCGACGCGCCGCTGCACTATGCGCCGGACGGCGCGCCGATCGGCGAGGTGGACCTGAACGCCTTCCTCGGCCGCTGCCGCGTGATCCACGCCATCGGCACCGGGCCGCTGATCGAATGGGCGCACATCGCGCATGCCGTGGACGACACGCTGCCGCCCCGCGTGCTGGTGCGCACCTACGAGCGCATGCCGGTCGACCGCTGGGACCCGCACCTGGCCGCCTACGCCGCCGACACCGTCGAACGGCTGGCCGCGAAGGGCGTCAGGCTCATCGGCATCGACACCGCCAGCATCGACCCGGCCGACAGCAAGGAACTGCCCAGCCACCAGACCATCCGCCGCCACGGCATGCGCGTGCTGGAGAACCTGGTGCTCGACGAGGTGCCCGAAGGCGACTACGAACTGATCGCCCTGCCGCTGAAGCTGGTGGCGGCGGATGCCTCGCCGGTACGGGCCGTGCTGCGGGCGCTGGGCTGAGTGCCTGAACGTCGTCAGGCCGGCACCATGGCATAGGCCACGATCTCGATCTTCATCCCCGGCACCACCAGGGCCGCCACCGCCGCGCTGGAGCGGTTGGGGTACGGCGCCTCGAAGAATTCGCGGTACACGGCGTCGATGGCCGGCATGTCGGCCACGTCGGTCATGTAGATCAGCACCTGCGTCACGTCGGCCATGGTGCCGCCGGCGGCCTGCACCGCGCCGCGCAGGTTGCCGAAGGTGATGCGGGCCTGCTGCTCCACCGTGCCGGTGTCGATGCTGCCGTCGGCCCGCACCGGGCCGTGCGCCGTGAAGAGCATCGCCCCGGTGGCCTTCACGGCCCAGGAGAAGGGTTGCTTGAGCGCCGGCAGGCCGACGTCGATGACTTGTTTCATAGGGCTCTTTCCATTGGGGCTGTTCCTGCGGCGAAACGGGCGCAGAATTTGATGCAGGAGCGTTGGGAATAACCGACACCACGCCATTTTTCGCGGTGTTAAGTTCCGCGCCATTCCTCTTTCACCCACAAGACGCACGCCATGTTCTCGCACGTTCCTGCCTATCCCGGCGACCCGATTCTCTCGCTCATGGAGGACTTCCAGGCCGATCCCCGGCCGAACAAGGTCTCCCTGTCCATCGGCATCTACTTCGACGACGACGGCAAGCTGCCGGTGATGGAGGCGGTGCGCCAGGCCGAGTCCTCGCTGCTGCAGTCCATCGGCCCGCGCTCGTACCTGCCGATGGAAGGCTTCGCGCCCTACCGGCAGGCGGTGCAGAAGCTGGTCTTCGGCGCCGCGCACGAGGCCGTCGCCAGCGGCCGCATCGCCACGCTGCAGACGCTGGGCGGCTCCGGCGGCCTGAAGGTGGGCGGCGACTTCCTCAAGCGCTACTTCCCCGAGTCGCAGGTGTGGGTGAGCGACCCCACGTGGGAGAACCACCGCGCCATGTTCGAGGGCGCGGGCTTCAAGGTGAACACCTACCCCTACTACGACCCGGCCACCGGCGGCCTGCGCTTCGACGCGATGCTGGAGACCATCCGCGGCCTGCCGAAGCACAGCATCGTGCTGATGCACGCGAGCTGCCACAACCCCACGGGCGTCGATCTCACGCAGGAGCAGTGGAAGCGGATCATCCCGGTGATCGCCGAGCGCGAGCTGATCCCCTACGTGGACATGGCCTACCAGGGCTTCGGCGACGGTGTGGACGACGACGCCTTCGCCGTGCGCGCGCTGGCCGACGCGGGCGTGCGCTTCTTCTGCTCCAACTCCTTCTCCAAGAGCTTCTCGCTGTACGGCGAGCGCTGCGGCGGCCTGTCGGTCGTGTGCAAGGACAAGGAAGAGGCCGACCGCGTGCTGGGCCAGCTCAAGTCCGCCGTGCGCGCCAACTACTCCAGCCCGCCCACGCACGGCGCGCGCATCGTGACCCAGGTGCTCGAAACGCCCGAGCTGCGCGCGAAGTGGGAGGCCGAGCTCGGCGCCATGCGCGGCCGCATCAAGGACATGCGCCAGCGCCTGCACGCCGCGCTGATGAAGAAGCTGCCCGGCCGCGACTTCGGCTACTTCCTCACCCAGCGCGGCATGTTCAGCTACACCGGGCTCTCGCCCGAGCAGGTCGACCGGCTGCTCAAGGAGCGCGCCGTCTACCTGGTGCGCTCCGGCCGCATGTGCATCGCCGGCTTGTCGACGAAGAACGTCGAGTACGTGGCCGAGGCCATGGCCGCCGTGCTGGACTGACGCGAAGCCCCGCCCCGAGGAGTTCCACGATGACCCCGCAACGATCCGCCGGCGCCGCGGAGGGCGCAGCCTTGCCCGAACAGATCGTCCACGAGGAAAAGGCGCAGCTCGACTTCAGCCAGTCGATGAGCTACGGCGACTACCTGCACCTGGACGAGGTGCTGGGCGCGCAGCATCCGCTCTCGCCCGCGCACGACGAGATGCTGTTCATCGTGCAGCACCAGACCAGCGAGCTGTGGATGAAGCTGATGCTGCACGAGCTGGCCGCCGCCGGGCGCTGCATCGCCGCCGACCAGATGCCCGACGCCTTCAAGATGCTGGCGCGCGTCACCCGCATCATGGAGCAGTTGGTCGGCGCCTGGACGGTGCTCTCGACCATGACGCCGCCCGAGTACAGCGCGATGCGGCCCTGGCTGGCCAGCAGCAGCGGCTTCCAGAGCTGGCAGTACCGCTGCATCGAGTTCATGCTGGGCAACAAGAACGCCGCCATGCTCAAGCCCCACGCCCACCGCGCCGACCTGCTGGCCCGGGTGGAGGCCGCCTTTCACGCGCCGTCGCTGTACGACGAGACGCTGCGCCTGATGGCGCGCCGCGGCCTGCCCGTGCCCGCCGACCGCCTGCAGCGCGACTGGACCCAGCCCTATGCCGCCAGCGAGGCGGTCGAGCAGGCCTGGCTCGTCGCCTACCGCGATCCGCACGCCTGGTGGGACGTTTACCAGCTCGGCGAGAAGCTCACCGACATCGAGGACGCCTTCCGCCTCTGGCGCTTCCGCCACGTCACCACGGTGGAGCGCGTGATCGGCTTCAAGCGCGGCACCGGCGGCACCGGCGGCGTGAGCTACCTGCGCAAGATGCTGGACGTGGTGCTGTTCCCCGAGCTGTGGAAGCTGCGCACCGACCTCTGAAACACCTGCGGGCCTGAGGATTACCTTGTCGCCGCCGGCGTCCTCTCTCGCTAGCATGGTCCGACGCAAGACCGAGGAGACGAGCATGGCCGCCTGGCAGGATTTCTTCACCGACAGCGAACGCGCCACGTTGCGCGGACACGGCATCGCGCTCTTCGCAGGCCGCGTGATCTTCGACGCGCAGCCGCCGATGCCCGAGGCGCAGATCGAAGCGGTGCAGGCCGTCTGCGCCGGGCCGCTGCCGCCCGGCCTGCTGGCGTTGTGGCGCGAGACGGCCGGCGGCCGTCTCGACTACGACCTGCGGCTGCGCATGGGCGGCAACGACGAAGCGATCAGCTGGACCGAGCTGTTCTGGAACGGCAGCGACGGCTACCACGACCTGCAGGGCTGGATCGACCACGAGCTGGAACTGGCACAGGAAGCGGCCGCCGGGAACGGCGCCGCCTGGAGCGGGCGCCTCGACTACCTGCCCTTCGGCGGCTTCGAGTACCTCGACCGCATCTACGTGATCGTGGACCCGCAGCATCCCGACCATGGCGCGGTGCTGGCCTGGAAGAAGGGCCTGCCGCCGGCTTGGCGGCACCGGCTGCACGAAGACAGCCTGGCCACCGTGGCCGGCAGCGTCGAGGGCGCCTTCGCCGCCCTGCACCTGGAGGAAGACCCGCTGGCGCCCGCCGCCGACTACTTCTCGGGCCAGGCCCTGCTCGAATACCTCGACGAACGCCACACCTCGCACGGCCTGCCGCTGGAGTTGTCGGACAAGCTGGTGGCCTTCTACCGCCAGGCCCTGCGCGACTGGCGCGGTGCGCTGCGCGACGGCACGCTGGCGCAGGACACCGCCCTCGCCCACACCGCCCTGCGCCATGCCGCCGTCACCGACGACGCCGCGCTGGTGCAGGCCCTGGCTACCGCCGACGTGGACCTGGGCGCGTCGCTGCAGGGCAGCGCCAACGCGATCGACCTGGCGGTCAGCCACGGCGCCTGGGAGGCCACGAATGCGCTGCTCGACGCCGGTGCGCCGGTGCCAGCCGACGTGCTGACCGAGATCGACCTGGCCCTGGCGCCCGAACTCACGGCCCGCCTGCTGGCCGCCGGTGCCACGCCCAGCGCCGAGGCCATGGCGCGCTGCGTGGCCTGCGGCGCGCCGGCCAGCGCGCGTGTGATCGGCCAGGCGCTGCAGGCCGGCGGGGCGGACGTGCTCGCCGATTTCGAGCCCGCGCGGGCCGCCCTGCTGCAGGAGCTCGAGGGCGCGCTGGCCGAGGTGCGCAGCGGGAAGCTGAGCCACTACCTGGGCGCCGAGGGGCTGATGCGGCGCGCCGAGCACCTGCGCGCCTTCGAGTGGTGAACGCAGGCGCGACCGCGCCTTCCTCGCTTCAGCCGGCGTACAGCCAGGGCACGTCCAGCACCCTCGCGCCGCCGACGCGCAGCGCCATGTCGCGCCCCAGCCGCAGCGCCCCGGTGGCGTGGAAGATGCGGCCGTTGCGCCGCGCGCGCGCCTGCACCTGCGCATTGCGCTCCCAGCGCGCCTGCGCGTAGCGCGCCAGCGCGGCCGGCACCGCCTCCCCATCGGCATCGGCCAGCACCTCGGCGAGGGCCGCCGCGTCCTCGATCGCCATGCCGGCGCCCTGCGCCAGGTAGGGCAGCATCGGATGCGCGGCATCGCCCAGCAGCGCGATGCGCTCGCGCGCCATCGCCTGCGGACCGGCCAGCGGGTCGCGGTCGTGCAGACGCCAGGCGCGCCAGCCGGGCACGGCCTCCAGCAGCGCCTGCAGGCCGGCACCCACGCGGCCGGTGGCCTGCTGCAGCGAGGCGAGGCTGGCGGCCTGGTCCCAGTCCCGGGCGTCGCCCGGGGGCGGCGGGGCTTCCGCCAGCACCACCACGTTGAGCCAGTCGCCGCCGCGCACCGGATAGGCCACAGCGTGCAGGCGTGCGCCGAGCCACACGTCGACGCGGTCGCTGCGCAGGCGCCCGGGCAGGTCGCGCTGCGGCACCAGCGCGCGCCAGGCCGTGTGGCCCGTCGACCGCGGCGGCGGGTCGTCCTCCACCACCTCGGCGCGCACGCGGCTCCACAGGCCGTCGGCGCCGACCAGCGCATCGCCCTCCCAGGCGCGGGCGTCGGCGCTTTCCACGCCCACCGCCTCGCCGCCGCGCAGCGAGACGAGGCGCACCCGGGCATTCGTGTTGAGCGTCACCGCAGAAGCCGGGCCATCGGCGTGCCTCAGGGTGTCCAGCAACAGGCCGTGCAGGTCGGCGCGGTGCACGCACAGGTAGGGCGCGCCGTAGCGCCGCTCGCCCGCCTCGCCGAAGGGCAGGCGCGCCAGCTCGCGGCCGTCGTGCGCGCCGCGCACGCACAGCATCGCCGGGCGGGCGGCGATGCTCGCCAGGCCCGGCGCCAGGCCGAGGGCATGCAACCGCCGCGTGACATTGGGGCCGAGCTGGATGCCGGCGCCGACCTCGCCGAAGGCGGCCGCCTGCTCCAGCACCTCGACGCGATGCCCCTTGCGCGCCAGCGCCAGGGCGGCAGCCAGCCCGCCGATGCCGGCGCCGGCGACGAGGATCTGCAAGCTCACTGGATAACCTCCGTGCTTCGCACTGCGGTGCGAGCCCCCTTCGGAACGGCCGGACGGATGCTCATGCCGGAATGATGCCCGCTCCGCTGCGCGCTGCGCTCAGTGCCGGGGCAGGCCGGTGTTCTTTTCCTGCGCCCCGGCGGGAGGCGCGGCGCAGCTCCCGCAGCTGTCGCAGTCGCCGCAGCCGGAAGTCTTCGCCAGCGAGGCGGCCATGCGCTCGGCCTGTTGTGCGTCCACCAGCCCGGCGCGCTGCGAGCCGGCCGCCAGCCGGCGCGCGGCGCCGCGGCGCCACGCGGCCGGCATCCACCGCCACACGGCGTACACCGCGGCCACGGCCACGATGGCGAAGACGATGAGGTTCTGCGTCATGCTCACCCCCCGGAAGTGAAGGCCAGCGCCACCCGGTACGTGACGAAGCAGGCCGCGTAGGCCAAGGCGAACAGGTAGGCGGCCATGATGAACACGTACCGCCACGAGGCCGTCTCGCGCTTCACGGTCGCCAGCGTGGACAGGCACTGCGGCGCGAACACGTACCACACCAAGAGCGACAGCGCCGTGGCCAACGACCAGCTCCCGGCGATCAGCGGCGCCAGCGCGCCCGCCATCGCATCGTCGCCCGAGGCCGAGAGCGCGTACACCGTGCCCAGCGCGCTCACCGCCACCTCGCGCGCGGCCATGCCGGGCACCAGCGCGATGATGATCTGCCAGTTGAAGCCGATCGGCGCGAAGACGTGCTCCAGCCCGCGCCCCAGCATGCCGGCCAGGCTGTACTGGATGGCCGGGCCCGTGGCGCCCTCGGGCGGCGACGGGAAGCTGGAAAGGAACCACAGCAGGATGGTCAGCGTGAGGATGATGGTGCCCACGCGCTGCAGGAAGATCCAGGCGCGCTCCCACAGCCCGAGCAGCAGGTTGCGCAGGTTGGGCCAGCGGTAGGCGGGCAGCTCCATCATCAGCGGCGAGTGGCCCTGCTGCGTGCGCAAGCGCTTCATCACCCAGGCCACCGCCATCGCCGAGACGATGCCGAACAGGTACAGGCCGAACAGCACCAGGCCCTGCAGGTTGACGAGGCCCGCCACCCGGCGCTGCGGGATGAAGGCGGCGATCAGCAGCGCATACACCGGCAGGCGGGCCGAGCAGGTCATCAGCGGCGCGATCATGATGGTCGTGAGCCGGTCGCGCCAGTTGCTGATGGTGCGCGTGGCCATGATGCCGGGGATGGCGCAGGCGAAGCTGGACAGCAGCGGGATGAACGAGCGGCCCGACAGCCCCACCGTGCCCATCACCCGGTCGAGCAGGAAGGCCGCGCGCGGCAGGTAGCCCGAATCCTCCAGCGCCAGGATGAACAGGAACAGGATCAGGATCTGCGGCAGGAAGACGACCACGCCGCCCACGCCGGCGATGACGCCGTCCACCAGCAGGCTCTGCAGCGGCCCCTCGGGCACCAGCGCCTTGACGCCTTCGCCGACCGCGGCGGTGGCGGCCTCGATGGCGCCCATCGGCACCTCCGCCCAGCTGAACACGGCCTGGAACATGAGGAAGAGCACCAGCGCCAGCACCACCAGGCCCCACACCGGATGCAGCACCACGCGGTCGATGCGGTCGCTGGCCGCCAGGCTGCCGGCCGGCTCGCGCACCGCCAGCGAGAGGATGCGGCGCACCTCGCGCTGGGTGTCCAGCACCTCGTCCAGCGCCGGCGCCTCCCACGGCACCGGCGCGGCCGGCGGCACCGGCGCGTCGAGCGCGGCCAGCAGCGCCTGGGCGCCGCCGCGCTGCACGCCCACGGTGGGGATCACCGGCACGCCCAGCTCGCGCGAGAGCACCGCGGCATCGATCTCGATGCCCTGGCGCTTCGCCATGTCGGTCATGTTCAGCGCCACCACCATCGGCAGGCCGAGCTTGCGCGCCTCCAGCACCAGGCGCAGGTTCAGCCGCAGGTTGGTGGCGTCGGTCACGCACACCAGCAGGTCGGGCAGCGGCTCCTCGCGCCGGCCGGTGACCACGTCGCGCGTCACCGCCTCGTCGGCCGAGAGCGGGTTGAGACTGTAGGCGCCCGGCAGGTCCAGCACCGCCACGCGCCGGCCGGCCGGGGTGCGCAGCTCGCCCTCCTTGCGCTCGACGGTGACGCCGGCGTAGTTGGCCACCTTCTGGCGGCTGCCGGTCAGCAGGTTGAACAGCGCCGTCTTGCCGCAGTTGGGGTTGCCCAGCAGCGCGATGCGCGCCGGCGGCACCGCCGCGGCGGCGGGCCGGAAGTTCAGCACCGCCTCAGTCACGCCCGTGCTCCGGCACCACGTGGATCAGCGCCGCCTCGTGCCGGCGCAGCGCGAAGGTGGTGTGGCCCAGGCGCACCGCCAGCGGCTCGCGGCCCGGCACGCCGCTGGCCACGATGCGCACCGCCTCGCCGGGCACGAAGCCGATCTCGGTGAGGCGAAGGACGAGGTCCTGGTCCTGGGGGGCCGCGCTGCGGGCGACGTCCAGGACGGTCGCCCATTGGCGGTCGGGGAGCTGGTCCAGGCGCAGCGTGGTCGGCGCGGCGCCGGCACCCGGTTCGATGTGTGGCACGTGGGACGTCCGCTCCCCTGCAGCGGGAGCGCCTCGATGAAAACCGAATGCTAGCAATTCGCACTCGCGACGGCGAGGCCGCCCGGCCCCGCCATGCGGGCGTCAGGCTCAGTTCAGGCCCAGCATGCCCCGCAGCTTGGACAGGTCCTCCGCCAGCGTGTTGACGCGGCCGGCCAGCAGCTTGCGGTCGCGCTCGGTCAGCTTGGCGTAGGTCTCGAAGCCGCCATCGGCCGTGCGGTACTTGGCCAGCGTGTCGAACACGGTCTTGAAGTTGGCGTCGGTCTTGTCCGAGAAGGCCTTGTTCTCCTTCACGACCAGCGGACGCAGCAGCTCCACGATCTTGTAGGCGCCCTCGAAGTTGGCCTGGAAGTCCCACAGGTCGGTGTGGCTGTAGCGGTTCTCCTCGCCGGAGATCTTGGTGGCGGCCACCTCCTCCATCAGCACCGCGGCGCCGCCCACCACTTTCTCGGGCGGGAAGGTCAGCGCGCCCAGGCGCTTCTGCAACTCCAGCACGTCGGCCAGCAGCTTGTCGGCCACCTTGCCGACCTCCCTGGTGCTCTTCTGCGTCCACAGCGCGTACTCGATGCGGTGGAAGCCGCCGAAGGCCGGGTCCTTCTCGGCCTTCTCGTGGTCGTCGGCGCGCGAGTCGATGGCGCTGTCCATGTCGCTGAAGAGCTCGGCCACGGGCTCGATCTTCTCGTAGCTGGTGCGGGTGGGCGCGTAGAGCGCCTTGGCCTTCTCGACGTCGCCGGCCTTCACGGCGGCGACGAAGACGCGGGTGTCGGCCGCCAGCTTGCGCACGTTCTCGATCACGTACAGCTTGTAGTCGGCGAGGGGGCCGACCAGTTCCTGCGGCGAGACGGCGGCCTGCGCACCGGCGGCGGCCAGGCCGGCGGCACCGGCGACCAGGGCGGCGAGAAAGCGGCGGCGGATGGGTTCGGTCATGACGTTCCTTTTTTTGGCGTGTTGTATGTTGGAAGCGGAAAGATCAGGCCAGGCGGGCGGCAGCCTCGATCAGCGGGCGGCCGAGCCAGTCGCGCGCATCGCGCACGCCGGGCAGGGTGAAGAAGAAGCCGCCGCCGACGGGCTTGATGTATTCCTCCAGCGGCTCGCCGTCGAGGCGCTTCTGCACCGTGATGAAGCCCTTCTCCAGGTCGGCCTGGTAGCAGATGAACAGCAGGCCCATCTCGAGCTGGCCGGACTTGGTCACGCCGTTGGAGTAGTTGAAGGGCCGGCGCAGGATCAGGTTGGCCTGCGACGCGGCGGTGCGCGGGTTCGCCAGGCGGATGTGCGCGTCCAGCGGCGTGACCTTGCCTTCCGGGTCCTTGCGGTAGTCGGGCACGTCGTGCTCGGTGCGGCCGCCTTCCAGCGGCGCGCCGCTGGCCTTGAGGCGGCCGAAGATCGCCTCCTGCTCCTGCAGCGGCGTGCGGTCCCATCGCTCGACGAAGTTGCGGATGATGCGCACCGCCTGGTAGCTGCCGCCGACCGCCCAGGCCGGCTCGCCGTCCTGCGGGCCGACCCAGACGATCTGCTCCATCAGCTTCGCGTCGCCGGCATCCGGGTTGGCCGAGCCGTCGCGAAAGCCCAGGAAGTTGCGCGCGCTCTCCGCCGGCTGGCCGGGCACCGCCGGGATGGGCGGCACGCTGCCTTCCTGCTTCCAGTGCAGGATGAGCAGGTCGGGCGTGTTCTTGATGATGTCGCGCAGGGCGTGGATGTTGGTGTCGGGCGTGTTGGCGCAGAACTGGATCGACAGGTCGCCGTGGCACAGCGCGGCGTCCAGCGCGTCGTTGGGATGCGCCTTCATCTGCAGCAGGTGCTTCGGCCTGAGCCGGGCCAGCCCGTAGCGCTCGTCGTCGAACATCGAAGCGCCCAGCGAGACGGTGACGGTGAGCGCGTCCGGCTGCACCACCGGCCCCAGCAGGCCGGAGCTGGGCGGCGGCAGCTTCGGGTCCAGCTCGGGCTCCTTGCCGCCCTGGGTGAGGAAGGCGATGCGCTCGGTGAGCACGTGGAACAGGCGCTTCAGGTCCTTGCGGTGCTCGGCCAGCACGAAGAAGGAGGCGACCATGCCGTGGCTCGGCCGCGGCGTGACGATGCCGGCCTGGTGCGCGCCGAGGAAGGGCACACGGTCCTGCGTGTGGGTGCTCAGCGGCGCGTCGGTGACCTGCGCGCCGGGGCCGGGCCCTTCGGCCGGGCCGGCCGGCGGCGCCGCGGCGGCGCGGCCGGCCGCGGCCAGCCCTGCCAGCGCGGCGCCGGCGGCGCCCAGCACGCGGCGGCGTTCGGAGGATGCGGGGGCGTTCTTGTCGTTGTTGTCGTTCATGGCTGCTCCAGTCCCAGCGCGGCATTCACCTTGCCGAGGTCGTCGACCAGGGCACGCACCGGCTCGGCGATGGCCCGGCGCTGCGCGTCGTCCAGCGGCGCGGGCTTGAAGCCCTCGCCGTCGCGGTAGGGGTCGAGGGCGGCGGAGAAGGCGGCGAAGCGCTGCCCGACGGCCTGCTCCAGGTCGGGCGCCGCCTTGGCCAGCAGCGGCGAGAGCAGGTCGGCCAGCTTCTTCGTGCCCTCCAGCGTGCCCTGCAGGCTGGCCGCCTCGGCGGGGCCGTAGCGGTCCTCGCCGCCGGCGGGCAGGTTGTCGGCCACGCGGCGCAGCAGTTTGGCGGCGGCGCTGGCCATGCGCTCGGGCGGGATGTCCAGGCCGCGCAGCCGCTCCCTGAGCTGGCCGACGTCGGCCACGAGCTGGCCGGCCGCCGGTGTCAGCGCCTTCAGGTCGCCCTGGCCGGCGCCGAACAGGCCCCACTCGATGCGGTGGAAGCCGGTGAAGGCCGGGTCGGCCTCGCGCTTCTCGAAGTAGTCGGCGCGGGCGTTCAGGCGCTGGTCGAGGTCGGCGAACAGCTCGGCCATCGGCTCCACGCGCTTGTAGGCCTGGTGGGCCGGCGCGTAGAGGGCCCGGGCCTGCTTCAGGTCGCCGGCCTGGATCGCGTCGGCCAGGGCCTGCACGGCGTCCTGCAGGGTGCCGGCCTCCAGCGCGAGGAAGACGCGGTACTCGGCCAGCGGCCCGACGTAGGCCACCAGCGAGGGCCGCGCCGCCTCGGCCTCGGAGGCGGCCGATGGCGTGACGCGCAGCTTGCCGCGCGGGTTGCTCAGGAGGCCGCAGGTGATGTCGAACTCGCCCGGCTGCAGCTTCACCGTCATGGTCTGCGAGAAGCCCGGCGCGATGTTCTCGCGCTCCTCCACCACCATCACGCCGTCCAGGATCTCCCACTCCAGCGCGCGCTTGGAGTTGTTGACGATGGTGAAGGTGGTGCGGCCGGCCGGCACGGTGATCTCGTTGGGCTCGCACACGTTGCCCTGGATGGTGACGGTGACCGCGTTGTCGGCCGCCTTGGGCGGCGCCTTGCGCGCCACGCCGGCGGCCCACCAGAAGGCGGCCAGGCCGGCCACCACCAGCAGCGCCGAGCCGGCGACGGCCGCGCGCATCGCGGCGGAGGATTTCTTGGAGGGATCGGACATCGGGGGAAGGAAAGACTCAGCGGGCCGCGGCGGCCACCGGCGCAGGCGCCGCGGGGCGCAGGAAGAAGAAAAGGGCGACGGCCAGGAAGGCGAGGTAGACGATCACCTCGCCCACCACCGGCGCCGCCTGGTAGCCCAGCAGGCCGGAGAGCACGGCGCCCAGCGGGCTGTCCATGGGCAGCGTGGCGCTCATGTCGAACACCACCTGCTGCAGGTGGTTCCACAGGCCCGCCTCGTGGAACTTGCGCAGCACGCCGGCCAGCAGCCCGGCGGCCACCAGCAGGATGAACAGGCCCGTCAGGCGGAAGAAGCGCCGCAGGTTCAACCGCACGCCGCCCGAATAGAGGCCCCAGCCGACCACCACCGAGACGGCGATGCCGGCCAGCGCACCCACCGGCGCCTCCCATCCGGTGCTCTGCTGGAAGATGGCCAGCAGGAAGAACACCGACTCCAGGCCCTCGCGCGCCACGGCGAGGAAGACCACGCCGATCAGCGCCCAGCCCTGGCCGTCGGCATGGCCCAGCGCCTTGTCGACACCGGCCTGCAGCTCGCCCTTGATGCTGCGCGCCGCCTTGCGCATCCAGAACACCATGGAGGTGAGCAGCACCACCGCGATCAGGCCCACCACGCCCTCGAACAGCTCCTGCTCCTTCTGCGGGAACTCGGCCGCCATGAGCTGCAGGCCGGCGCCGGCGAACAGCGACAGCGCCGCCGCCAGCAGCACGCCCACCCACACGGCGGGCATCAGGCGGCCGCGGCCGGTCTGCTGGAGGTAGCTGGCAACGATGCCGACGATGAGCGCGGCTTCGATGCCTTCGCGCAGCATGATGAGAAAGGGAACGAGCATCGGGACGGCACAAAAGGCAACCCCCCGCGGCCGGTGCGCGGAACGCGCACCCCGCCGATCGAGGGGAAACCCCGAGCATACCCGATCAAATAAGATCGATTCTCATCTTCAAATTTGACCCACCGCAAGGATGGGTGTGGCCGCCCTGCGGCGCGGGGATGCCGGCGGGCGGCGCGTCAGGCGGCGTGCCGCGGCGCCACCCTGTCCAGCGCCGCTGCCAGGTGGCCGACCGTGCGGTCGACGTGGCGCCACTTCTCCAGCCCGAACAGGCCGATGCGGAAGGTGCGGAAGTCTGGCCCCTCGCCGCACTGCAGCGGCACGCCGGAGGCGGTCTGCAGGCCCGCCTCGATGAACTTCTTCGCGCTCTGGATGTCCGGGTCCAGCGTGTAGCTGACCACCACGCCGGGCGCCTTGAAGCCCTCGGCCGCCACGCTGGGAAAGCCGCGCGACTCGAGCAGCGCGCGCACCTTGGCGCCCAGTTCCTCCTGCGCCGCCTTGGCCGTGGCAAAGCCCCAGTCGCGCGTCTCGCGCATCACGTCGCGCAGGCGCACCAGCGCGTCGGTGGGCATCGTCGTGTGGTAGGCGTGCTGGCCCTTCTCGTAGCCCTCGGCGATCTGCATCCACTTCTTCAGGTCGCACGAGAAGCTGCTGCTGGTCGTGCCCTCGATGGCCTCGCGGGCGCGCTCGCTCAGCATCACCATGGCGCAGCAGGGCGAGCTGCTCCAGCCCTTCTGCGGCGCGCTGATGAGCACGTCCACGCCGGTGGCCTGCATGTCCACCCACACGGCGCCGGAGGCCACGCAGTCCAGCACGAACAGCGCGCCCACCTCGTGCGCGGCGGCGCTCACGGTGCGCAGGTAGTCGTCGGGCAGCAGGATGCCGCTGGCCGTCTCGACGTGCGGCGCGAACACGACCTTGGGCTTCTCGGCGCGGATGGCGGCGGCCACCTCCTCGGCCGGGCACGGCGCCCAGGGCGCCTGCGGGCCTTCGCCCTGGGGCCGGGCCTTGCAGACCACGGCGCCGCCGCCCGAGGAAGCGCTGGGCCGCCCCGAGCTTCCTTGCGCCCCTTGGGGGCCGGGCAGGGCATCGCCCTGCCCTGGGGGCAGACCCAATCCGCCGGCGTCGAAGATCTGGCTCCAGCGGTAGCTGAACCAGCCGTTGCGCACGATCAGCACCTTCTCGCGGTTGGCGAACTGGCGCGCCACCGCCTCCATGCCGAAGGTGCCGCTGCCCGGCACCAGCACCGCCGTGTGCGCGTGGTAGACCTCCTTGAGCATGCCCAGGATGTCCTGCACCACGCCGGTGAAGCGCTTGGACATGTGGTTGAGCGCGCGGTCGGTGTAGACCACCGAGAACTCGAGGAGGCCGTCGGGGTCGATGTCGGGCAGAAGGCCGGGCATGGGCTGTCTCCGTGTACTGGAAGGGGAAGGAAAGTCGGTGCGGCGGCTCGCCGATACTCGCGGGCCCGCCGGGGCCGCACCAGTGTAGGGCGCCCCGGCCGCCGCTGCTGCCGCCGCCGATTCCCGATGCCCGTCACCCCCCTGCTCCTGCTGTGCACCGTCATCGCCGTCCAGGACGGCGACAGCCTGCGCGTGCGATGCCCCGACGCCGATGCCAGCCCGCCGGCCGTGCGCAGCGTGCGCATCCATGCCATCGACGCGCCCGAATACCGCCAGCCTTTCGGCAACCGCGCCCGCCAGGCCCTGCGGCAGGCCGTGTACCGCCGGACGGTGCGGCTGGACTGCGTGGACACCGACGCCTACGCGCGGCTGGTCTGCAAGGTGAGCACCGTCGCCTCGGCGGGGCGGCCGGCCGAGGACGTCGGACTGGCACAGGTGCGAAGCGGTCTGGCCTGGTGGTACCAGCGCTATGCCGGCGCGCAGACGCCGGCCGACCAGGCCCGCTACGCCCGGGCGCAGGAGGATGCGCAGCGCGCGGGCAGCGGCCTCTGGCGCGACGCGGACCGCGCGGTGCCGCCCTGGCAGTGGCGGCGCAGCCATCCGCCGGTGCACGGCCCGCGCTGAGACTCAGGCCTCGGCGTCCTCCTGCGGCAGCGGGCGCGCCAGCACGCGGTCGATGCGGCGCCCCTCCAGCGCCAGCACCTCGAAGCGCCACCCGCTCACCTCGATCTGCTCGCCCACCTCGGGCAGGTGCCCGGAGACGGCCATCAGCAGCCCGGCCACCGTGTTGTAGCGGCCGCGCTCCTCGTCGGGCAGCTCGCGGATGTCCAGGCGCGCGCGCAGTTCGGACACCGGCATCAGGCCGTCCAGCGCCCAGCTCCCGTCCTCGCCCGGCGTGGCCCAGGCATCGGCCGGCATGCCGGGCTGCAGTTCGCCGGTGATGGCCTCCAGCAGGTCGCGCGGGGTCAGCAGGCCCTGCACCACGCCGTACTCGTCGACCACGAAGACCAGCCGCCCGGCGCGGGTGCGGAACTGCTCCAGCAGCTCCAGGCCCGAGAGCGTCTCGGGCACGAAGGAGGCCGGCTGCGCCACGCCGCTGACCGTGCCCGCATGGTCGCGCCCGAGCTGCAGCAGTTGCGCCACCGCGACCACGCCCACCACGTCGTCCAGCGAGCCGCGGCACACCGGGTACCACGAGTGCACCAGGTTCAGCTTGGCCGCCTCGGCCACCTTGTCCAGCGCCTGTGCCACCGTCAGGCCGGCCTCCATCCACTCGATGTCGGCACGCGGCACCATCAGCGAGGACAGGCGGCGCTCGTCCAGGTGGAACACGTTGCGCACCATCTGGTGCTCGTGGCGCTCGATCACGCCGGCGTCCACGCCCTCCTCCAGGCTGGCGGAGATCTCCTCCTCGGTCACCGCGCGCGCGGCGCTCGAGTCGATGCGCAGCAGCCGCAGCGTCGCTGCGGTGGCGCCCGACAGCAGCCACACGAAGGGCTTGGCCCCGCGGGCCAGCGCGTTCATCGGCCGCGCGACCCAGCGCGACACCGCCTCCGGGTAGAGCTGGCCGATGCGCTTGGGCACCAGCTCGCCGAAGATGATGGTGAAGAAGGTGATGGCGCTGACCACCAGCGCCGTGGACACCACGCTCGCCACGCCGGCGCTCATGCCCTGCGCGACCATCCATTCGCCCAGCGGGCCGGCAAAGGCCGCCTCGCCCACGATGCCGCTGAGCATGCCGATGGAGGTGATGCCGATCTGCACCGTCGAGAGGAACTGGGTCGGCGACTCCATCAGCTTGAGCGCCGCGGCGGCGCCGGCATCGCCGGTTTCGGCCAGCGCCGCCAGGCGGGCGCGGCGGCTGGTGGACAGGGCCATTTCGGACATTGCGAACAGCGCGTTGCACGTTGTCAGCAAGGCCAGCAGGAAGACATCCATCGAGGGGAAAGGAGAATGCGAAGCATGGGACTCTATCTGATCGGCGACGTGCAGGGCTGCGACGAAGCCCTGGGCCGCCTGCTGGCCGAGATCGCCTTCTCGCCCAGCCGCGACGAACTGGTGCTGCTGGGCGACCTGGTCAACCGCGGCCCCGACTCCGCCGCCGTGCTGCGCCGCGCGATGCGCCTGGGCGGCAGCGCGCAGTGCCTGCTGGGCAACCACGACCTGCACCTGCTGGGCGTGGCGCACGGCGTGCGCAAGGCCGGGCGCCGCGACACGCTGGCGCCGCTGCTGGCCGCGCCCGACCGCGAGGCGATGCTCGACTGGCTGCGCCGCCAGTCGATGGCGCTGCACCGGCGCGTGGGGGGCGGCGACCTGCTGATGGTGCACGCCGGCGTGCTGCCCTCATGGACCGTGCAGGACACGCTGGCGCTGGCCGGCGAGCTGGAGGCCGTGCTGCGCGGCCCGCAGCTGGCCGCCTTCCTGCACGAGATGTACGGCAATGCGCCCGCCGCCTGGCGGGACGACCTGCGCGGCAGCGCCCGGCTGCGCGTCATCGTCAACGCCCTCACCCGGCTGCGCTTCTGCACGCCGGCGGGCGAGATGGAGTTCGAGGCCAAGGACGGGACGGCCGAGCCGCCCGCCGGCCACCTGCCGTGGTTCGACGTGCCCGGCCGACGCACCGCCGGCGCGACCGTCGCCTTCGGCCACTGGTCGACCCTGGGCTACGTCTCGCGCCCCGACCTGCTGGCCACCGACACCGGCTGCGTGTGGGGCGGCTGCCTCACGGCGGTGCGCATCGGCGCCACGCTGGCCGACCGCGAACGCATCCAGGTGCACTGCCCCCAGGCGCAGAAGCCCGGCTGAGGGCCGAAGGAAGGGGTCAGTCCTGCTCGGCGGCCTGCGGCTCGGTGAGCGCCGTGGCCGGCGAGGCAGCAGCGGCGGGATCGTCCGCCTGCGGCTCGGCCACCTTGGCCTTGAACAGCGCCGCGACCTTGCGCCGGCTGCGGATGTTGGTCGACATGCGCCGCTGCAGCGGCGCGCCGGCGGCCTTGGCGGCGGCCTCCCAGGCCGGCGCGGCATCGCGCTCGCCCGGCTCGTAGGGCTGGTCGAAGAAGGGGTCGCGCGGCGCGGCCGGCGCCCGGTGCTGCGGACGCGGCGCACGGTAGCCGTCGCTGCCGCGGCCGCCGCGCGGCGCGGCGTCCAGCGCATCGCGCGCGTCGCCGGCCTCGCCCTCCTCGCGCCAGCGGCGGCGGCCGTCGTTGATGCGGCCGCGCGGGCGGTCGTCCTCGAACTCCAGCGGCTCCAGCTCGATCTTCTTCTTGATCAGCTTCTCGATGTCCGACACCAGCCGGACGTCGTTGCCGCCGGCCGCGAAGCTCACCGCCAGACCCGAAGCGCCGGCGCGGCCCGTGCGGCCGATGCGGTGCACGTAGTCCTCGGCGTTGAAGGGGATGTCGTAGTTGAAGACCGCCGGCACGTCCTTGATGTCCAGCCCGCGGGCGGCCACGTCGGTGGCCACCAGCAGATCCACCTCGCCGGCCTTGAAGGCGGCCAGCGACTTCAGGCGCTCGTCCTGGCTCTTGTCGCCGTGCAGCGCGGTGCAGCGCAGGCCATCGCGCTCCAGCGTGCGGGCCAGGCGTGCGGTGCCCAGCTTGCTGTTGCAGAACACGAAGGCCTGCGTGATGCCGCGCTGGCGCACGATCTGCTTGAGCGCGCGGCGCTTGTCGTCCTCGGGCACGCTGTAGAAATGCTGCTCGACGGTGGAGGCCGTCTCGTTCGGCCGCGCCACCTCGATGGTGACGGGGTTCTGCAGGTAGCTGCCGGCCAGGCGCTTGATCTCGGGCGAGAAGGTCGCGGAGAACAGCAGCGTGGTGCGCTGCTTGGGCAGGTACGAGAGGATGCGCTGCAGGTCGGGCAGGAAACCGATGTCCAGCATGCGGTCGGCCTCGTCCAGCACCACGTACTCGACCTGGTTGAGCACGGCGTTCTTGGCCTCGATGTGGTCCAGCAGGCGGCCCGGCGTGGCCACCAGCACCTCCACGCCTTTCTTCAGTTCGGCCGTCTGGGGCTTCATGTCGATGCCGCCGAAGACCACCGTGCTGCGCAACTGGGTGTACTTGGCGTACATCTTGACCTGCTGGGCCACCTGGTCGGCCAACTCGCGCGTGGGCAGCAGCACCAGCGCGCGCACCGGGTGCCGGGCGGGCGAGGTGGAGGCGTTCTCGTGCTGGAGCAGGCGCTGCAGCAGCGGCAGCGAGAAGGCCGCCGTCTTGCCCGTGCCGGTCTGGGCGGCGCCCATCACGTCCTGGCCTGCCAGCACCACCGGAATGGCCTGTGCCTGGATCGGCGTCATGTTCTCGTAGCCCATGTCGGCTACGGCGCGCTTGAGGGGTTCCGCCAGCGCGAGGTCGGAATAGAGGGTACTCATGAAGCCCTCGATTGTCGCACTGCCGCAAAAAGCGGCAGTGACAAGGCGCAAAAATGGCCCTTCGGTCAACCGCTTCGCATCTGCCCGCCCCCCGAGGGGATGCTTTCGTCTTGTGGCGGCCCGGCGACGAAACGCCCTGCAGCCCTGGCGAAAACCCCTACGGAGCCTGGGCGCCGAAGGTGTCGCAGCTCTGCACGCTGCCGGTCTTGAAGCCCTGCGTGAACCAGCGCACGCGCTGGGCGCTGGAGCCGTGGGTGAACGCGTCGGGCCGCACGGTGCCGGTCTGCTGACGCTGGAGCGTGTCGTCGCCGATCTGCTCGGCGGCGTTGATGGCCGACTCGATGTCGCCCTGGTCGAGCCACTGGCGGGCTTGCTGCGAGTGGTTGGCCCACACCCCCGCGTAGCAGTCGGCCTGCAGTTCCAGCCGCACCGAGAGCTGGTTCTGGTCGCGCTGGCTGACGCGCCCGCGCATCGAATCGATCTTAGCCGTGGTGCCCAGCAGCGCCTGCACGTGGTGGCCCACCTCGTGGGCGATCACGTAGGCGCGGGCGAACTCGCCGGGCGCGCCGAGCTGCCGGCTCATGGTGTCGAAGAAGCCCATGTCCAGGTAGACCTTGTGGTCTCCGGGGCAGTAGAAGGGCCCCATCGCGCTCTGCCCGGTGCCGCAGGCGGTGGGCGTGGCGCCGCGAAACAGCACCAGCTTGGGCGCCCGGTACTGCGCCCCGCCCTGGCGGAAGATCTGGCCCCACACGTCCTCGGTGGAGGCCAGCACCGTGGAGACGAAGGCGGCCTGCCGGTCGCCGGCCGGCGGCGCGGAGGCCGGCCCCTGCTGCTGCACCTGCGGCTCGCCGCCGCCGGAGAGCACGCCGATGGTGGTCAGCGGGTTGATGCCGAACACGCCCCAGCCGATCAGCGCGATCACCACCGTACCGATGCCGATGGAGCGCCCGCCGATGAAGCCGCCCCCGCCGCCGCTGCGGCGGTCTTCCACGTTGTCCGACTGCCGGTTGCCTTCCCACTTCATGGCACGCCTCCTTTTTTCAGGCCTTGGGCAGCGTCACCCCGTGCTGGCCCTGGTACTTGCCGCCGCGGTCCTTGTAGCTCGTCTCGCAGACGTCGTCGGGATCGCTCTCGAAGAACAGCACCTGCGCACAGCCCTCGCCCGCGTAGATCTTGGCCGGCAGCGGCGTGGTGTTGCTGAACTCCAGCGTCACGTAGCCCTCCCATTCGGGCTCGAAGGGGGTGACGTTGACGATGATGCCGCAGCGTGCGTAGGTGCTCTTGCCCAGGCAGATGGTCAGCACGTTGCGCGGGATGCGGAAGTACTCCACCGTGCGCGCCAGCGCGAAGCTGTTGGGCGGGATGATGCAGTGGTCGCCGTGCATGTCCACGAAGCTCTTCTCGTCGAAGTTCTTCGGGTCCACCACCGTGCTGTGGATGTTGGTGAAGACCTTGAATTCAGGCGCGCAGCGGATGTCGTAGCCGTAGCTGCTGGTGCCGTAGCTGATGAGCTTGCGCCCGTCCTGCGCGCGGATCTGCCCCGGCTCGAAGGGCTCGATCATGCCGTGCTGCTCGGCCATGCGCCGGATCCATTTGTCGCTCTTGATGCTCATGTGCGCTTCCCGGGTGAGGCGCGGATTCTAGGGTCCGGCGCGCCCAGCGCCGGCCAGCGGCCGCTCAGGCCGGCAGCAGCGCCTGCGACACCACCGTGCGCTCGATCAGCCGGTCGTCGCCCAGCACGATCATGGCGAAGAGCAGTTCCTCCAGGCTCTGCGCCCGCGCCGTCTTGCGCGCCAGCAGCGGCGTGGCCTGCGGGTTGAGCACGACGAAGTCGGCCTCGCAGCCCGGCTGCAGGTTGCCCACCACGCCCTCCAGGCCGAGCGCCTGGGCGGCCGCGCCGGTGTGGCGCCACCACAGCTGCGAGGGCGCCAGGCTCAGGCCCGGCTTGGTCTGGCCCTCGCGGCCGACGTAGTAGGCGGCCATCATGGTGTGGAAGGGGCTGAAGCTGGTGCCGCCGCCCACGTCGCTGGCCAGCGCGTGGTGGTAGCCGACGCGCTGCGCGCCCTCGAAGTCGAAGAAGCCGCTGCCCAGGAACAGGTTGCTGGTGGGGCTGACGGCCGCGGCGGCGCCGGTCTCGCGCATCAGCTGCCGGTCGGCGTCGTCGAAGTGGATGCAGTGCGCGTACACGGCGCGCCGGCGCATCAGGCCGAAACCGACGTACACGTCGAGGTAGGAGCGCGCGGCGGGGAACAGCTCGCGCACCCAGCGCACCTCGTCCTTGTTCTCGGCCACGTGGGTGTGGATCCAGGTGTCGCCGTAGCGCGCCGCCAGCTCGCCGGCGCCGCGCAGCTGCGCATCGGTGCTGGTGGGCGCGAAGCGCGGGGTGATGGCATAGCCCAGCCGGCCGATGCCGTGCCAGCGGCGGATCAGCGCCTCGGTGTCGATCAGGCTCTGCTCGGTGTCGTCGCGCACGCCGTCGGGCGAGTGGCGGTCCTGCAGCACCTTGCCGGCGATCATGCGCAGCGCCCGCCCGCGGGCCGCCTCGAAGAAGGCATCGACCGAGGCCGGGTGCGAGGTAGCGAAGACCAGCGCGGTGGTCACGCCGTTGCGCAGCAGCTCGTCGAGGAAGAAACCGGCCACCTCGGCCGCGTGCGCCGGTTCGGCGAAGCGCGACTCGGTGGGGAAGGTGTAGTTCTCCAGCCAGGGCAGCAGGCCCTCGGCCGGCGCGCCGATGATGTCCGTCTGCGGGAAATGGACATGCATGTCGATGAAGCCCGGCGCGATGATGCGGCCCGGCCAGTGGGTCACGGGCGCGTCGGCATGGCGCGACGCGACGGCCGCGAAGGGGCCGGCGTCGATGACGCGCTGGCCGCCGTCCGGGTCGGGGCCGACGACCAGCAGGCCGTCCTCGTCGTACAGGGGCTGGCCGGCGGCGTCGAAGCGCAGCAGGGAGGCGCGGTAGGCTTTTTTCATCGTGCGGGGGCAAGCGTAGCGCCGGTCTCTGCCCGCGTCATACGGCGCCGCCGTATGACCTTCATACGGTCAGCCGGAAGGACGCTCAGAGCGCCAGGCGCCGGCGGGCCTCGGCGTACTCGCTCTTGAGCCGCTCGATGTAGGCCTGCGCGCTGCTCACCTCGCGGATCGCGCCGATGCCCTGGCCCGAGCCCCAGATGTCCTTCCAGGCCTTGGCCTTGCTGCCGTCGCCGGTGGCGAAGTTCATGGTCTTCAGGTCCCCCTCGGGCAGGTTGGCCGGGTCCATGCCGGCCGCCACGATGCTGGGCGCCAGGTAATTGCCGTGCACGCCGGTGAAGAGGTTGGAATAGATGATGTCGTCCGAGGTGCCGTCGACGATGGCCTGCTTGTAGGCGTCGCTGGCGCGCGCCTCCTCGGTGGCGATGAAAGCGGTGCCGATGTAGGCGAAGTCCGCCCCCATCGCCTGCGCCGCCAGCACCGCGCCGCCGTTGGCGATGGAGCCCGACAGCGCCAGTGGCCCGTCGAACCACTGGCGGATCTCCTGCACCAGCGCGAAGGGGCTCTTGGTGCCCGCGTGGCCGCCGGCGCCGGCCGCCACCGCGATCAGGCCGTCGGCGCCCTTCTCGATCGCCTTCTGCGCGAAGGTGTTGTTGATGATGTCGTGCAGCGTCACGCCGCCGTAGCTGTGCACCGCGTCGTTGACGTCGGTGCGCGCGCCCAGCGAGGTGATGACGATCGGCACCTTGTACTTGACCACCATCTCCATGTCGTGCTCGAGCCGGTCGTTGCTCTTGTGCACGATCTGGTTGATGGCGAAGGGCGCGGCGGGCCTGTCGGGGTTGGCCTTGTTGTACGCGGCCAGTTCCTCGGTGATTTCGGCCAGCCATTCGTCGAGCTGCGCGGCCGGCCGGGCGTTGAGCGCCGGCATGGAGCCGACCACGCCGGCCTTGCATTGCGCCACCACCAGCTTGGGGTTGCTGATGATGAACAGGGGCGAGCCGATGATGGGCAGCGGCAGGTGCGCGAGCGCGCCGGGCAGTCTGGACATGGACAGGGTCTCCGGGATGGCGATGAGGGGAAAAGTCAGAAGGCGTCCACCGGCAGCGCCATCACGCTGGCGGCGCCGCCGACGATGGCGTCGCGCTGGCCGGGCACGCGCGTGAGGATGTGGTCGGCGTAGAAACGCGCGGTGGCGATCTTGGCCTGCATGAAGGGCGCGTCCTCGCCCTGCGCCGCCAGCTTCTCGGCCGCGAGCAGCGAGCGCGCCAGCTGCCAGCCTGCCACCAGGTTGCCGGCCAGCAGCAGGTAGGGGACGCTGCCGGCGAAGACGTCGTTGGGCGAACCCTTGGCGCCGCCGGCGACGAACTTCACGACCTCGGCGAAGGCCTCGCGCGCGGCGGCCAGGCGCTGCGCCACGGCCTTCGCGTCGGCGCTGCCGCCGGCGGCCAGCTCGGCTTCGGTCTTGGCGATCTGCGCGGCGATGGCCAGCGCCGTCTGCCCGCCGTCGCGCGCCGTCTTGCGGCCCACCAGGTCGTTGGCCTGGATGGCGGTGGTGCCCTCGTAGATCGGCAGGATGCGCGCGTCGCGGTAGTACTGGGCGGCCCCCGTCTCCTCGATGAAGCCCATGCCGCCGTGCACCTGCACGCCCAGCGAGGTGGCCTCGATGCTCATCTCGGTGCTGTAGCCCTTGACCAGCGGCACCAGGAATTCGTAGAAGGCCTGGTTCTGCCTGCGCGCGTCGGCGTCCGGGTGGTGGTGGGCGGCGTCGTAGGCGGCGGCGGCCACGGTCGCCATGGCGCGGCAGCCTTCGGTGAGGGCGCGCATGGTCATCAGCATGCGGCGCACGTCGGGGTGGTGGACGATGGCGGCGCTGCCGGCCACCGAGCCGTCCACCGGGCGGCTCTGCACGCGCTCCTTGGCGTAGGCCGCCGCGTGCTGGTAGGCCCGCTCGGCCACCGCGATGCCCTGCACGCCCACGGCGTAGCGGGCGGCGTTCATCATGATGAACATGTACTCCAGGCCGCGGTTCTCCTCGCCGACGAGGTAGCCGACGGCGCCGCCGTTGTCACCGTACTGGAGCACGGCGGTGGGACTGGCCTTGATGCCCAGCTTGTGCTCGATGCTCACGCAGTGCACGTCGTTGCGCGCGCCGAGGCTGCCGTCCGCGTTCACCATGAACTTCGGCACCACGAACAGGCTGATGCCCTTCACGCCCTCCGGCGCGCCGGCCACGCGGGCCAGCACCAGGTGGACGATGTTCGGCGCCATGTCGTGCTCGCCGTAGGTGATGAAGATCTTGGTGCCGAAGACCTTGTAGGTGCCGTCGGGCTGCGGCTCGGCGCGGCTGCGCACCAGCGCCAGGTCGCTGCCGGCTTGCGGCTCGGTGAGGTTCATGGTGCCGGTCCACTCGCCGCTGACCAGCTTCTCCAGGTAGGTCGCCTTCAGTTCGTCGGAGCCGGCGGTGAGCAGCGCCTCGATGGCGCCGTCGGTCAGCAGCGGGCACAGCGCGAAGCTGAGGTTGGCGCTGTTGACCATCTCGCCGCAGGCCGCGCCGATCAGCTTGGGCAGGCCCTGGCCGCCGAAGTCGGCCGGATGCTGCAGCCCCTGCCAGCCGCCGGCCGCGTACTGCGCGAAGGCCTCCTTGAAGCCGGGCGTGGCCGTCACCTCGCCGGCCTGGAAGGCGGAGGGCTCCTGGTCGCCCTTGACGTTCAGCGGCGCCAGCACGTCCTGCGTGAACTTCGCGCACTCTTCCAGCACGGCCTTGGCGGTGTCCAGGCCGGCGTCCTCGAAGCCGGGCAGCTTCGCGATCTCGTCGATGCGCGCCAGGTGCTCGATGTCGAACAGCATGTCCTTGAGGGGGGCGGTGTAGCTCATGGGGTCTCCTTCCTGTCGCCCGCCTGCCTGCGGACATGGGACGTGAAAAGGGCATCGCGAACGATGCCCCGGGATGCCATACGGATGAGGTTGGCCTGCGGCCTTAGAGCGCCTTGACCAGCTCCGGCACGGCGGCGAACAGGTCCGCCTCCAGCCCGTAGTCGGCCACGCTGAAGATCGGCGCCTCCGGGTCCTTGTTGATCGCCACGATCACCTTCGAGTCCTTCATCCCCGCCAGATGCTGGATCGCCCCCGAGATCCCCGCCGCGATGTACAGCTGCGGCGCCACGATCTTGCCCGTCTGACCCACCTGCAGGTCATTGGGGGCGTAGCCCGCATCCACCGCCGCGCGGCT
>NZ_JQKD01000045.1 GCF_000745855.1 Xenophilus azovorans DSM 13620 | reverse complement strand
CGGCGCCAGGGCCATGGCCTGGTGGACGAGTTGCTCGATGCCGCTGACGTCATTGGCGAGCTGCCAGGTCTTGGCCTGGTCGCTGCTGGCGACCTCCAGCGTCTGGCTGGAGACATCGATACCGATAAAAACACAGTCGGACACGTCCTCTCACTCCCATCCTTGTCTATGCGAACTTCAAGTTCCTACAACCGTTCGGGCTGCAAGAAAGGACGGTCCGGCTCAGGCGCCCAGTGCTCAGTCACGGGCTTCACGCATCCCAGAGGCCGCTCGGGCTACCCGAGCCGGTCCGAGGCTTAAAGATACAAGGCTGGACATCGGGCTGACGGACCGGCCTGTCGAACTGATCCGGGAGGGCTTCGACGTCGCGCTGCGTGCCGGAGACATCGCCGACTCGGACCTGAACTCGCGGCTGCTGGCGCGGCTGCCGATGGCCCTGGCCGCCTCGCCGGCCTACCTCGCGGCCCGGGGCGTGCCCGACGACGTGGCGGCGCTGCGCCGGCACGACCACGTCCGCTACGTCGTCGGCGGGCGGCCCTATCCCGTGCGGTTCGCCGACGGGAGCGTCTTCACGCCGGAAGGCGTGCTCGACACGGACAGCAGCATGGCGATGCGCATCGCGGCGCTGAACGGCCTGGGCATCGTCTACATGCTGCGCCTCGCCATCCAGGAGGACCTGGACGCCGGCCGCCTGTCCCTCGTGCTGCCCGGCCACGCCCTGCCGACGGTGCCGGTGTACGCGCTGCACGCATTCGGACGCCACACGCCGGCGCGGGCACGGCTGTTCATCGACTTCGTCGCCGCTCAGTTGTCGGCCTTCGGCGCCTGAGCTGGCCGCGCGTGCCGCTGCGCGAGGTAGCGCCCGGGCGGCACGCCCATGGACTTCTTGAACATGCTGATGAACGCGTTGACGGAGTTGTAGCCGAGGTCGGCGGCCACCTGCTGCACCGTCGCGCCGGAAGAGAGCCACTGCAGCGCCACCATCACCTGCAGCCGGTGGCGCCAGTGGCCGAAGGACATGCCGGTCTCGGCGCGGACCAGGCGGGCGAAGGTGCGCTCGCTGACGGCAAGCCGCGATGCCCACTGCGCGGCCGTGCTGCGGTCGGCCGGATCGGCCGTCAACGCCTGCGCCATCCGGCGCACCCGCGGCTCGGCCGACATCGGCAGATGCAGCGGGCCGGTAGCGACGGTCTCGAGCTGGTCCAGCAGCACGGCCCGCAGCCGCCCGGCCTGCACGCCATGCTGCCGCTCGTGCGGCAGGCCGGCGAGATGCAGCGCCAGCTCGCGCAGCAGGGGACTGATGCCGACCGTGCAGCAGTGCCGCGGCAGGGCGTCCATTTCCACGCCGAGGAAGACGAAGCACACGCGGCTGTTCGGCGCGACCCGGTTGCCGTGGGGCGTGGCGCCCGGTATCCACAGGCCGCCGTGCACCGGCGCCATCCACATCGCGCCGGGGACCTCGCAGGTCATCGAGCCCTCCAGCACCATCGCAAGCTGGCCCTGGACGTGCCGGTGCTGCGGCATCTCCTCGTGCTGCGCGCCGGCATGCACGATCACGGCGGCGACCTCCGTGCTCATCCTGCCGAAGTCGAATGTCCAGGGACTGGATGGGCGGACGGACATGGGCGGGCGCCATTCTGGCAGGAACGAGGGATCGAACGTCGGCATCGAGGGACGCCGCGGCCAGGCCCGCCGATAGAGTCGATCGCGACATCGACACCGCCTCGGCCGCCTCCCCATGACATCACCGACACCGCCGCGCGCGGCGCACCATCCGGCGCTGGCGCTCGCCGGCATCCTGCTCATCGCCGCCAGCCTGCGCGCGCCGATCACCGTGGTCGGCCCGCTGGTCGTGCCGATCCGCGAATCCCTGGGCCTCGGCGCCGCGCAGGCCGGCCTGCTGACCACCCTTCCGCTGCTGGCCTTCGCGCTGGTCTCCCCCGTCGCGGCGCCGTGCGCGGCCCGGTTCGGGCTGGAGCGCACGCTGCTGGCCGCGCTGGCCCTGATGTGCGCGGGCATCGTCCTGCGCTCGGCCGGCCCGGCATGGGCGCTGTATGCGGGGACGGGCCTGGCCGGCGGCGCCATCGCTGTCGGCAACGTGCTGCTGCCCAGCCTGCTCAAGCGGGACTTCCCGCTGCACATGGCCCGGCTGACGGCGGGCTACGCCGCGACGATGATCGTGGCGGCGGCCCTGGCCTCGGCCGTGGCCGTTCCGCTGGCCGAGGCGTGGGGCGGCGGCTGGGCGCGCGCCCTCGCGGCCGTCGCGGTGCTGCCGCTGCTGGCGGCCCTGCCCTGGCTCGTGCGGGTCCGCCTGCCTGCCGACGCCGCCCCGCGGCCGTCTCCCGCGGCGCCGCGCCCTTCGGTGTGGCGGGCGCCCCTGGCCTGGCAGGTCGCGGCCTACCTGGGCCTGACCTGCTTCATCCACTTCGCCGCCATCGCATGGCTGCCGGCGATCCTGCAGGAAGCGGGTGCGTCCGGCGCACGCGCCGGCGCGCTGCACGGCTGGATGCAGTTGGCCGGCGCGGTGCCCGCGCTGGCGCTGGTGCCGCTGCTCCAGCGCCTGCCCGACCAGCGCTGGATCGCCTTCGCCTCGCCGGCGCTCGGCGCATGCGGGCTCGCGGGGCTGCTGGCGCGGCCCGAGTGGGCCGCGCTGTGGACGTTCGCCTTCGGCATGGGCATGGGCGCCTCGCTGGTGCTGAGCCTGGCCTTCGTCGGCCTGCGCGCCGGCTCGCCTCAGGTCGCCGCGTCCCTGTCCGGCATGGCGCAGTGCATCGGCTACCTGCTCGCCGCCGTCGGTCCGACGCTGGCGGGTTCCCTGCGCGAGTGGAGCGGACGCTGGAGCCTCCCGCTGGGCGCCTGTATCGCGCTGTGCATCGCGATGTGCGCGCTGGGGCTCTCGGTCGGGCGTGCGGGGCACATCGACGGAACGCCCGTCCGCCGAGGGCGAGAAGGCCCCCAGCCGAGCGCGGGCTGAATGCGCCCCTGCATCGGTGCCTGCCATGCAACGCTGCGGTCATCCCGGCCCGCGCCGCAGCGCGATCGGTGGAGCCCGGCTCTACCTGCTGTGCGCAGGGCGCCCGCGCACGGCGGCGCGCCTGGAGCCCGTCGCCGCCGGCGCGAGCTGCCGGAGCAGCTGGCGCAGCCGCTCGATGTCGCGGCCCTGGGCGCCGTCGCCGGCCTGCTCGCACGTCTCGGCGAGCAGTTGCGCCGCCCGGGCGTCCAGCCCGGTGGAGACCCACAGCCGGGCGAGGTCCAGCGCCGCGCGCCACGCCCAGCTCGCCGCGCCCTGTTGGCTGGCCGTCTCGAGGGCGCCGCGGTAGTGCGCCTCGGCCTCGCGCGCCATGCCGTCGCGCTCGCAGCGCCAGCCCGCCGCCCGCCGGACCTCGGCCGCGCACCACTGCGCCTTGCCCTGCGACACCCGCTCGAACAGGCCGTCGTCGATCCACTCGGGGCAGAAGGTCACCAGCATTTCCTTGCGCGGCGCGTCGTACGCCGGCAGACGCGCGGCCACCTCGCGCACGTGCCTGCCGCGGTCCTCGTCGGCATCGGGCAGCAGGCCCTGCTCGTACCACTGCGCGTAGCGCAGCCATCCCACCAGGCCCTTGCGCTGTGCCTCGTCCTTCATCATATGGATCCACGTGCGCGCCAGGTCCGACTCGCCCGTCCACACGGCGACCGGGCAGGCGCCATACAGGCCGGCGCACATCGTCACCGAGGTCCCCACCGCCTGGGCGCGCGCCACCAGGCTGCGGGCCGCCTCCAGCGCCTCGGCCGTGCGGCCCTGGATCCACAGCGTCCGGCAGAGCACTGCCATGGCGGCCACCACGGGGTCCACGCCCACCATGCTCGCCCGGGTGTGCACCGTGCCGCCGATCATGACGATCGACGCCTCGCTGTGCTGCCTGGAGACCTCGAAGCGGCCGCAGAAGTGGTTCGCCATCGCGCTCACGCGATGGGCGAGGTTGAGCGCCGACGGGTCGGACCATGTCTGCGCGACCGCCAGGAGCGCATCGGCTTCCTGCAGGGCCACCGCGTACTCGCCGCGGAACATGTCGTGCGTGCACCTGCCCCAGCGGGCCTGCAATTCCAGCATGGGCACCTTCAGTTCCCGTGCGCCGGCCAGCGCGCGCTCGGAGACGGCGGCCAGTTCCGACATCGATCCGCCCGTGTGCAGCAGCGCGCTGATCAGGGCAGTGCACAGCCAGGTGGCGGTCTCGACGTCCTCCGGCAACTGGCGGTCGACCAGCTCGAGGGCCGCCGCGATGCCGTCGCGGTACTCCTCGACCTGGGAGACGTGGAACCACAGGGCCGCGGACGCGGAGACCAGCGATGCGGCCATCTTCGCGTCGGGCTGCTCCGCCAGGCAGGCCTTCAGCGCGAAGCGCAGGTCGTCCAGGTGGAAGGCGTAGCGCATGCTCCACGCCCGCTCGTCGCGCACGGTCAGCTCCGCCGTCGCCGCCTTCATGAATTCGAGCATCAGCGCCGCATGGCGCTTCATCAGCATCGGCCGCTCGTCGGTGCGCGACAACAGCATGGAGGCGTAGCTGCGCGTCGTCTCCAGCAGGCGGTAGGGGGCGATCGCGTCGCCGCTGTCGAAGGACACCAGCGACTTGTTGGCCAGGGAGATCAGCGCGTCGAAAGCCTCGTCGGGGTCCATGTCGCCGTCGACCAGGCCGAGCGCCAGGTCGACGTCGAAGCGGCTGCGGAACACCGACAGCCGGCGGAAGAGCCGCAGTTCGCCCTCGCTCAGCAGCGCGATGCTCCAGTCGAGCGCGGCGGCCAGCGTCCGGTGGCGCGGGAACACCGCCCTGCTGCCGAAGGCATACAGCCGCAGGTGGTCGTCCAGCCGCCGCGCCAGATCGTCGATCGACTGGGCGCCCAGGCGCGCTGCGACGAGCTCGATGGCCAGGGGAATGCCATCGACCTGGCGCGCGATCCTGGCGAGCACGCAGCCGTGCGCTTCGCCGAAGGCGCCGGCGCCGGCCGCCCGGCCCCGCTCCACCAGAAGCTGCACGGAGGGCCAGCGCAGGGCCTCCTCCAACGTCAGGCGCTCGGCGCCAGGCACCGCCAGGGCCGCGAGCCGGATCACGTACTCGCCCGTCACGCGCAGCGCCTCGCGGCTCGTTGCCAGGATGCGCAGCCGGGGCAGCGCCGCCAGCAGGCTCGTCATCGGGATCACCAGCGACTCGATGACGTGCTCGCAGTTGTCGACCAGCAGGAGCACGTCGCGCTCCGCCAGGCATTGGACGATGGCCTGGATGGTGTCCGGCATGTCGGCCGCCGCCCCCAGCGACCGCGCGATGGTGCCGACCACGTGGTCCCCGGAGATCAGCGTCGACAGGTCGATGAAGGCGATCCGCGCGCCGTGCGCCTGCCCGTAGCGCTGCGCCGCCCGGATCGCCGCGCTCGTCTTGCCGATGCCGCCCGCGCCGGCCAGCGTGACCAGGCGATGGGAGGCCAGCGACTGCACGATGCCGGCGACGTCGTCGTCCCGGCCGACGAGTTCGGTCAGGCGCACCGGCAGGGGCGTGAAGGACGGCTCGGCCGCACGCTCCTGCACGGCCGCGCCGCCGTCGAGCGCTTCGCGGCGCACGCGCCCATTGAACCGGTAGCCCTTCAAGGGCACGTTGGAGATCCACTCCAGGCAGCCGTCGCCCTCGCCCGGCTCGCCCAGCGCCTTGCGAAGCGTCGACATGTGGACGCGAACGCTCGCCTCTTCGACCACCACGCCGGCCCACACGGCGGACAGCAGCTCGTCCTTCCTCACGTATTCGCCGGCCCGCCTGATGAGCTGCAGCAGCAGGTCGAACGAGCGCTGCCCGAGCCGCACGGGCCGGCCTTCGCGCTCGAGGCGCCGCTGCGCCTCGCTGAGCGTGAAGGCACCGAAGCGCCAGCGCGCCTCCTCGATGCCGGGGGAGGCGGAAGCGGGCGGCGGTCGCTCGGCCGGTGCTTGCATGGTGTGGCGTGGTCAACCCTGGGACGTGCGGTCGCCGGGCACGCTTCGGCGCGGCAGCGCGACCCGCAGGCAGCAGCCACCGGCCGCATGCCCGGCATCCGGGTGGCCCGATGCGCCCTTCCCGCGGCGCCTGGCAGGCATCCGGCGAAGGACCTGCGCGCGCACTATATGGCCCGGGTGCGGCCCCCGCAATCGATGGACGCGAATGACCTCACCGGCCTGCGGTACGGCCGCGCGGGCGGGCGGTCCGTGGCCTGGCAGGCGCATCTCCCGGCATGGCGCTTTCATGGGCCGGCGTCCTTCCTCTCAAGGCGATCGTCGGGGCCGGCGCCGGCCGCCTCTATGCCATCACGCCCAGCGGCAGCGGCCCGCGCCGCGGCGGCGCCGCATCGATCGCCCCGGCACACGCGCCAGCCATGCAGGCGGCCGGCGCGTCCTGGCCGTCCGCCATGTGCCGCCGGAGCAGGTCTTCTTCCCGCGCCGTCAGCCCGCCGCGCCGCGGGCACGCCGCAAGGAGCCGCACAGCCCGGCCGCAGAAGGCGCCGCTGCCGCCCCGCGCCACGGCGGCGATGCCGTCCAGCAGCTCGCGTGCGGAAGCGTCCTGGAACAGCAGGCCGTGGGCGCCGCCGTCGATGACGCGCCGGACGTTCACGTCGGCATCGCTGCGCGCCACGACGACGAGCCTCGGTGCTCGCCCGCCCGGCGCGGCGGCGGGGCGGTTCGACGCGTGGTCGGGATCGCACACGACGACGTCGACGGGCGTCTCCACGCCGTCCGGCCCGGCCTGCAAGATCAGGCCGGGCTCACGCCCAACGAGCGCACGCAGCCCGGCCATCAGCAGCGCGTCCCTGTGGTGGACGCGGACCGCGATGGCCGGCCTGCGCGTCGCGGTGCGCAGCCCCGGCATCGCGGCGCCCGGCGCAGCGTCCGCTGCCAGCAACGCGCCGCGGCGCAGGGCGCGTGCAAGTCGAGGCGCCCCGTCGGGGCCGGCGATCCGGCCCAGCACCGAGCGGACCCGCGCCCGCACGGTGCCCTCGGCGATCCCGAGTCTCCGGGCGATCTCACGGTTGTCCAGGCCGCGCGCGAGCAGCCGCAGCACGTCCAGTTCGCGCGGCGTCGGCGCTCCCCGGGCGAGGTCGTCCAGCAACTGGTCGGCGACGCCCACCGACAGGTACCTGCGCCCCTCGGCCACGCGCCGCACCGCCACCTGCAGTTCCTCCGCCGTGCAGTCCATGCCGAGGTAGCCGCGCGCACCCGCGCCGATCGCGCTGCGGACCTGCCAGGTCCTGTGGGACTCCGCGACGACGAGCACCGGCCGCGCGGCGCGCGCGGACCGAAGCGGGTCTTCCAGCACCTGCAGCGCCGTCGCATGGTCCGCCACGAGCACGCCGGCGGACCCTGCCTGCGCGCCGAGCACGGCTTCGATGCCCGCGGCGATGCACGGGCTCCGGTGGACGACCGCCACCCGGATCCGCGCATCGCACGTGGCCGCTGCCGTCATCGCCGGTGCACTACGCCGCGCCGGCCAGGGCCACGATGCTGGTGATCCCGTTCCTGGCCATCTTCGTGTAGGGACAGTAGCGCTCGGTGCTCCTCACCAGCGCCTGGGCCACGCTCCTCTCGACACCCGGCAGCGCGATCCTGACATCGGCCGCGAGCGCGAAGAGGCCGTCCACCGGATCGCGGCCCAGCGTCACCTTCACCTCGACGCTCGCGCCGTGGACCGGTATGTTCCGCCTCGCCGCCAGCAGGTTCAGCGCGCCGTGGAAGCAGGCCGCGTAGGCCGCCGCGAAGAGCTGCTCCGGGTTGGTGCCGCCGCCGGGGCCGCCGAGTTCCACCGGCAGCCGGAGGTCGCAGGCGAGGCTGCCGTCGTCCGAGCGTGCGACGCCCGACGCGCGGGCGTGCTCGCACTCGCCGCCGGTGACCGTCACCGCCGTCGAGTAGATCGAATCGAACTGCGCACCGTGGTACTTGTCGAGGAGGCTGGGCAATGGAGGCTGCAGGCGGGTCATGATGGGCGGGAATCGGGACGACGGCGCGGACACGCCCCACCTGCGCCGCGCGGCGCAGGCGGGAGCGGATGCCGCAGCGGTTCAGCGCGGCGCCTTCGGCATGGCGAACCAGGCATCGAAGCCGATGCTGCAGGTGCGCGCTCCGGGGCCGGGCACCAGGGTCTCGTCCTTCAGTTCGGCGCCGAAATAGCGCGCGTGCACGTCGGGCACCACGGTCCTCGGGTCCTTCGAGGCGGCCAGGAAGCGCTGCACCAGGTCCGACAGGCGCGCGCGCTCCGGCCCGGCGATCTCGACCACGCCGTTGAGCGGCGCGCCCACGGTGTACTCCGCCACGGCGGCCGCCACGTCGTCCGAGGCGATCGGCTGGACGAAGGCGGGCGACAGGTGCACGCTGCCGCCCTGCGTGGCCGACTGCGCGATGGCGCCCAGGAACTCGAAGAACTGGGTGGAGTGCACGATGGTGTAGGGCAGGCCCGACTCGCGGATGAGCGCCTCCTGCGCGATCTTGGCGCGGAAGTAGCCGCTCTCGGTCAGCCGGTCGGTGCCCACCACCGACAGCGCGAGGTGGTGGCGCACGCCGGCCTTCCTGCCCGCCGCCAGCAGGTTGCGGCCCGAGGTCTGGAAGAACTCCAGCACCGCCTTGTCCTCGAAGGACGGCGAGTTGGCCACGTCCAGCACCACCTGCGCCCCTTCCAGCGCCTGATCCAGCCCCTCGCCGGTGAGCGTGTTCACGCCCGAGGCCGGCGAGGCGGCAAGCACGTCGTGCCCGCCGGCGCGCAGCCGGTCCACGACCTTGGACCCGATGAGGCCGGAGCCCCCGATGACGACGATCTTCATGATGTTTCTCCTGTGGTTGTGCGGGTTCAGGCCAGGGCGGCCTTGTCGAGGCCGAAGAGCTTGTCCGCGGAGCCGGGCACGCTCTTGAATCCGATGTTCAGGCGGCTCCATGCGTTGGTGGACATCACCAGGAAGGTGAGGTCCGAGATCTCCTTCTCCGACAGCTGCGTGCGCACGCGCTCGTACAGCTCGTCGGGCACGCCCTGGTCGGACAGCTGGGTCAGCGCCTCGGTCCAGGCCAGCGCGGCCCGCTCGCGCGGCGCGAACAGCGTCGACTCGCGCCACGCGGCCAGGTGGTACAGGCGCAGCTCGCGCTCGCCGTGCAGCCTGGCCTGCTTGACGTGCATGTCCAGGCAGAACGCGCAGCGGTTGATCTGGGAGGCGCGGATGACCACCAGATCGCGGATCGGCTCCTCGATGGCGCCCTCCTTGATGGCGTTGAGGAACTCGACGAACTTCTTCAGGAGTTCGGGTGATTGCTTGGCGTAGTCGACTCGTTGCGTCATGGCGATGTCCTTTCCGGGGCCTTCGGTCCCGGCTGTTCGAGGTGGAAGGGTGCGCGTCCGGCGTGAGCGTCGGACGTGGATTCATCGTAGGTTTCGGCCCTGCGCCGCGGTAGCCTCGATCCGGGCCGCTCGGTGTTGCATCGAATGCACCAATCGGCAGGGCCGCGGCCGCGGCCGCGGCGGCGCATGCAGTGCCACCGCAGGGCGCTCAGGGTTCGCCGGCCTTCGAGGAAGCGGCCTCGACGATGATCCGGCCCACGCTGTGGGGCCTGGAGACCAGGACGGAATGGGACGCGCCCCTGGCGACCACGGTCTTCACCGCCTTCGCGCGCTGCGCCATGAACGCCAGGGCCGCGGGCGGAATGTTCTTGTCGGCATCGCCATAGACGAACCAGGACGGAATGGTCTTCCACGCGGCCTGGGCCGCCCCTTCCGCAAGGGCGCCTTCGGTGACGGGGCGCTGCGACGCCGCCATCAGGCGGCCGGCGTCGGAGGGCACGTCCGCCGCGAACTGGCTCCAGAACTTGTCCTGTGCGATGTAGAGGTCGCGGGCGCCGTCGGGCAGGACGACCGGCCGGGCCAGCGCCTGTCCCAGCGTGCTGCCGGGGAACCTGGAGGACAGCTCGACCGCCGACTCGCCCGTGTCCGGCGCGAACGCCGCGACGAACACCAGCGCCCTGACGTTGGCCTGCCCATGCGCGGCGACGGAGATCACCGAGCCGCCGTACGAATGGCCCACCAGCACCACCGGCCCCTCGACGGAAGACACGAGCGCGCCGACGAAGGCGGCATCCGATGCCAGCCCGCGCAGCGGATTGGCGGCCGCGATGACGGGATAGTCCCGTGCGCGGAGATAGCGCACGACGGCGTTCCAGCTCGCCGACTCGGCGAAGGCGCCGTGCACGAGGATGACGGTCGGCTTCGGCGGTCCGGCGGACGCGGCCGCGCTGGCCGGCGTGGCGAGCTGCCACGCGCACAGGGCGAGGATCATGAGGACGCGCATGAGGCGATGGATCGGTTTCACGTTGGTTCCTTTCGGTCTGTCTGGCCTGCCAGGGATTCCGGCTTGTGCGGAGGGGTTGCCGGACCGGCGGCGCAGGCACGTTGCCGCCGATCGGCAAGGGATCTCGGGCTGTCGTTGCGCCGTCAGTCGAAACGCGCACCGGCCACCGTGCAGGCCTTCGCCGGCATGCGCGCGCCGGCGTCGCCGGCCGCGGCGAGCGCGGCGCCGAACGGGTTCGTACCCTCGCGGGCGACCGCTCCCAGCGTGGCGGTCACGGTGAGGATGCAAAGCGCGATGTAGCTCCAACTGCACAGGCGATCCACGGCGTTGCGCGGTGCTGTGCATCCGGCGTCGGCAGCCGCTATGTCCATCCGGGATGCCCTGGCAACGACGGAACAGCGACGGCGTGCCGATGACTGCGGTGGCATGGTGTGCGTTGGAGGGTGGATGGATTCGGCGGGCGTCTCCGAGTCCGGCGAGGACGCGGAGATGGAGAGCGCCATGCGTCGAAATCCTAGGTTCGGGAGTGGCAAGGCAGAAGGGCCCTCGCCAGGACCATCGTGTTGATCCGATGGCATCAATCCACCGGGCGCTGCGGCCGCACGCACGCCGATGCGCAGCCGCGAAAGCCTGCTGGGAGACTCCGTGCAGGGATGATCAGCTACAGATTCGCATGGAGGCCGGAGTGGACCTGCCTCGTTTCCGCGTGCATCGAGTCATGCAGGCGGGCGTTCCTGGGCTTCCGGCGGTTCAGCGTGCGCGGGCGGCATCGGGTGAAGGCCGAAGTGGAAGCCGGCGCGCATGGCGTCGAACCTGCGGCCCCATGGCTGCAATGCAGCCGGCGCAGACATCAATCCAGGGTCCAGCGCGCCCTCGCAAGCCACGCCTTCCAAGCGCGCAACCCGCGCAATCGCTGTGTGCAGCGGCCGAGGCCCCCGCCCTCACATCCTCTCACCCAAGCCCCAAACCGTCTGCCGCCCGGGCTCCTCCAAAGGCCGCGGTCGCCAATGTCTCAGCCGGCGTGGAAGCTCAGCACGAAGCGCCCGGCTTCCACCAGGCGGCTGCAATCGAGCAGCAAGCCGCACTCGTTCGCACGCAACGCCGGCAAGGTAGTGCGGTTCAAGACGATGCCGCTTCCCTCTGCCACCTCGCAGCCATCGAGCGCGAGCGTCCAGCGCCCCCGTTCGGCAAGCCGTCCGATTGCGACCTCGAGGTCGCCGTGCGCACCGGCGCAGCGGCGCAGTGCGAAATGCAATCGCGCCGCTGCCGGGTCGAAACGCGCCTGAAGCACGTCCACTGCGTCACCCACCTCCACCAGCGCGGGCTGGCGGCGCTGCTCGCCGTCGATGGGCTCGTTGTAGAGCTTCCACAGCCCGTCGGGCACATTGAGCGCTGCATAGCCCATCAGCACGTTGCCGCACATCGGCTCCATCAGTGTGCGGTGGCCTCGCGCGTCCTCCGGCGCGTCATTGCGCGGGAAGTAATAGCCGCCGTCGCGCCAGGTCGGCGACATGTAGCGCTCGGCATGGCGCTGCAGCCCGGCCAGCGTGGCCTCGTCGCCCATCTCCGAGGCCCAGGTCGCGGTCCAGCCGAAATCGGAGTCGTCGTTGACCACCTTCTGGCCCATGATCGGCGGACGCTCGGCCGAACGCACCGACAGCGCGCCATCCTCCCCCTCGATGAGCCAGCTGCGCACCTGCGCCGGGTAGTGGTTGCGGACGAAGTCGCGGTTCCACATGTTCATGAGCGTGCCGCACCAGGCGTCGGCCCAGGGCGAAGGGCCTGCGTTGTCGCGCACGGCCTTCGAGTCTTCCATGATCATCATGTTGTAGTGGCCGTTGGCACCCAGGCGGCCAAACTGTTCCCAAGCCTTCTGGTAGGCATCGGTCACCTCGGCGGCGACCGACCGGCCGTTGACCAGATCGTGCATGCGAAAGCCCAGGATGGCCGGCTGGTTGCAGATCTGGAACACGCAATTCGGTTCGCAGGCCACGCCCAGGTAGCCGCTCTCCACCATCTGCCAGTACACGGTCTCGTTCAGGCTGTTCTGGTCGTATTCGTAGCGCCGCTCCTTGCCACCCCAGAAGAAGGACCAATACCTGAATGTCAGTGCCCCGGGGGCCGCGTAGCGGTGGTCGTCGAACAAGTAGTCGTAGAGCAACGCCATCGACTGCACGTAGGCGCTGTACATGATGTTGTCGCGCGCGACCGGGTCCCACTCTTCCTGGAGCCGATCCGCCAGGTGCATGTTGAACACGCTGCCGCCGCGGCTGACGCGCGCCCAGTACATCCAGACCTCGGGCAGAAGCATCTTGTCCATCAGGCGCTCGAAGACCGGCTTGAACACACCCGGCGCAGCCGGCAGGCGATGCCGATGCGCCAGGGCCAGGGCGTAGGCCATGTACGCGATCTGGAAGCGGTAGCCGCCGAAGTCGTCCTGGCCCGCGCCACGCCCCTGCATCAGCGACCAGTCGTTCGGCGGCTGGCGCGAGAGGTTGGCGAAGTGGCGCAGGTGCCCCACCTGGCGATCGGTGAGCTCGTCATGGGCTGCGTCGATGGTCATGCGGTTCTTTCCTCCAGGTCGATACGCCGGGCGATCCAGGTCGCCAGGCAGGCGTTGACGCGTTCGGGCTGCTCCTGCTGCATCCAGTGGCCGCTGTCGACCACTGCCTCGCTGAGGTCGCTGCACAGGGCGCGCATGGGCGAGGCCAGTTGCGAGTCGCGGGTTTCGCAGATCCAGTCGAAGGCGGCATGCAGGAACAGCACCGGCACCGCCAGGCGCCCCGCATCGGGCGCAGCGGCCGCGAACGCGGCGTTGCGCTCCATGTTCATGTACCAGGCGTCGGGGCCGAAGAAGCCGTTGCATCGCAGCCGGTCGGCGTACTCGGCGAGCGCCTCCTCGGAGAGCACGGCGGGGTCGCGCGGCAGGTCGGGGGCGATGCCCGCGCCGCCGAACCAGCCGCCGTCGCGCCGCATCGTCGCGGTGCGGTAGGGCTTGCCGCGCCCCTCGGGGTCTCCGGAGCGCATCAGCGCCTTGACGGTACGCAACGGATCGGCCTCGAGCGCGGCGCGCGCCGCTTCGAAACTTTCCTGATAGTGGCACTGGTAGTCCCATTGGCCCGCGGGATACAGGGCCTGCGGATACACGTTGCGATCGACCAGCGGCAACAGGCTGTCGAGCGTGAAGCCGCGCGGCAGGTAGGGAACGCAAAGGTTCGCGACGCCCAGGCACTTTTCCGCATGGTGGCTCGCCATGCTCCAGACCACCGGCGAGCCCCAGTCGTGACCGACCCAGATGGCCTTGTCACGGCCCAGGTGCGCGAGCAGCTCCACCATGTCATGCACGACCTGCGCCATCGCGTAGTCCGCGCATGCCGGATGCACCGTCGAGCCGCCATAGCCGCGCATGTCCGGCGCCACCACGCGAAAACCGAGCGCGGCGAAGCATTCGATCTGGTGGCGCCAGCTGACGGCGAGCTCGGGCCAACCGTGCACGAACACGATCAACGGCCCGTCTGCCAGTCCAGCCGCCAGGTAGCGGGTGGTGTGCCTCGGGGTTGCGCACTCGCGCACGGTGATCTCATGCCGCATGTCCGCCTGCCTCACATGCCGAGATAGGCGGCCTGCACGGCGGGGTCGGCGAGCAGCGCTCGGCCCGGGCCCTCGAGCGTGATGCGGCCGGTCTCGATCACGTAGCCTCGGTCGGCGACGGCCAGCGCGGCGCGCGCGTTCTGCTCTACCAGCAGGATGGTCTTGCCCTCGTCGCGCAGCCGGCCGATGACACCGAAGATCTCTTTCACGATCAGCGGCGCCAGCCCCATCGAGGGCTCGTCGAGCAGCAGCAGGCGCGGCCGGCCCATCAGCGCGCGCGCCATGGCCAGCATCTGCTGCTGCCCGCCCGACAGCGTGCCGGCCGCCTGGCGCCGGAACTCGCCGAGGATGGGGAACAGCGCATACATCGCCGCCAGGTCGCCCTCGACCTGCGCGGGATCGTTGCGCACGAAGGCGCCGAGCCGCAGGTTGTCCTCCACCGTCATCGGCCCGAACACCTGCCGGCCCTCGGGCACCTGACAGATGCCGCGTTTCACGCGCAGGGCGCAGGGCGCGCGCACGATCGGCTCGCCATCGAAGACGATGGCGCCTGACGATACCGGCTGCACGCCCGAGATGGCACGCAGCAGCGTGGTCTTGCCCGCGCCGTTGGCGCCCACCAGCGCCACCAGCTCGCCTTCGCTCACCGCGAGGTCGACCGCGTACAGCGCCTGGATGCGGCCGTAGTGGCTGGTCAAGCCCTTCACCTCGAGCAGCTTGCTCATCGACAGGTCTTCATGCATCGCGGGTCCCGCGTTCATGCCTCGGCACCCAGGTAGGCGGCAATCACCTCGGGGTCGTTGCGCACCTCGGCCGTGCCGCCGAGCGCCAGCCGGCGGCCATAGTGCAGCGCCAGAATGCGGTCCGACACCCCCATCACGAGCTTCATGTCGTGCTCGACGAGCACGACCGTGGTGCCGTTCTCGGCGATCCGGCGGATCAGCACCTCGATCTGCGCCGTCTCCGTGTGGTTGAGCCCGGCGGCAGGCTCGTCCATGAGCAGCAGCCGTGGCGACGTGGCCAGCGCGCGGGCGATCTCCAGCCGCTTGAGCGCGCCGTAGGACAGCTGGCTTGCCTGCGCCTTCGCGTCCGCGCCGACGCCCACGAAATCCATCAGCGCGTGCGCCCGCGCACGGCATTCCGCGTCGGCGCGGCGCAGCGCGGGCGGACGGAACATGCCGCGCAGCAGGCCCGTGCCGAGCGACAGGTGGGCGCCGATCATCACATTGTCGACCGCGCTCATGTTCATGCACACCTGCAGGTTCTGGAAGGTGCGGCTCAGCCCCAGGCGCGCGAGCTTCTCGGGCGGCATGCCACCGACGTCGCGGCCGAACAGCGCGATGCGGCCGGCCGTGGGCCGGTAGATGCCGGTGACGAGGTTGATCAGCGTGGTCTTGCCGGCGCCGTTGGGACCGATGATCGCGTGCACCGTGCCCGCGCGCACCTCGAAACTCAGGTCCTGGATCGCCTTCACCCCGCCGAAGGCGATGGACAGGCCCTCGACCTTCAGCGCATCGGCCGCCGGCGTGCTCATGGCGACCTCCTGGCGAACAGCCCCTTCAGGGTCGGCACGATGCCCGCGCGCATGAAGATCATTGCTGCCGTGAGGATGAGTCCGAGCAGCAGCGTCTCGAAGGACTCGAAGGCATGCAGCACCTGCGGCAGCAGCGTGATGATCGCCGCGCCGACGATCGATCCGAAGACCGAGGCGGTACCGCCCAGCACCACCATCATCACGAACTCGACCGAACGCGTCAGGCCCGCGGCGGCGGGCGTGAGGAAGCCGACGTAGTGCGCCATTAGGCTGCCCATGACGCTGGCCATCACGGCCGACAGCACGAACACGCGCGTCTTGAAACGGCCGGCCTCGATGCCCACGGTGCGCGCTGCCACTTCCGAGCCGCGGATGGCCTGCAACGCGCGGCCGGCCGGCGAGTCGACCAGGTTGGACGCAGCCCAGGTCGCCAGCAGCAGCAGCGCCGCCGTGAGCGCATACCAGGCCGGCTCACCCGACAGCGACGTTCCGAGCACCGACAGCGCCGGCACCACCATGCCGTCCGAGCCGCCGGTCCAGCGGGTCTCGTTGTTGAAGACGATGGCCGCGATGAGGCCGAGCGACAGCGTGGCCATCGCCAGGTGATGGCCGGCCAGGCGCAGGATCGGCCACGCGATGACGAAGGCCAGCACGCCTGTCGCTATCGCGCCGGCGGCCAGCGCGGCCAGCGGCGGCCAGTCGAAATGCGTCGTCAGGATCGCCGACGCGTAGGCACCGAAGCCGAAGAAGGCCGCGTGCCCCAGGCTGATCTGCCCCGCGTAGCCGAAGAGCAGGTTGAGGCCGATCACAACCACCGCGTTGATGGCGATGCGGATCGCGATGTCGTAGGCGAAGCTGCTCGGTCCCAGCAGCGGGAACAGCAGCAGCAGCGCCGCGAGCAGCGCGAGGCCTGCATGGCGGTTTGAGAATCTCATACGCGCTCCGTCACCCGCGCGCCGAACAGGCCGCGCGGCAAGAACATCAACACCAGCAGGATCAGCACGAAGGCCACCGCATCCTTGTAGGCGGCGGAGACATAGCCCGCGGCCAGCGCCTCCATCACGCCCAGCACCAGGCCGCCGACGATCGCGCCCGGCCCGCTGCCGATGCCTCCGAGCGCCGCGGCCGCGAAGCCCTTGAGGCCGAGCACCACGCCAGCGTCGTAGCTCGTGAAGGTGATCGGCGCGGTGATGACGCCGCCGATGGCGCCAAGCGCGCCCGACATCGCGAACGACACGAGCATCACCCGGTCGGTCCCGATGCCCACCAGCGCGGCGGCCAGCGGGTTGTGCGAGGTCGCGAGCATGCCCTTGCCCGAGAGCGTGCGGCCGAAGTACCAGGCCAGCACCACGACCACCGCCAGCGTCACGCCCAGAACCCACAGGCTCTGCGGCACCAGCGTGGCACCCGCGACGCGCAGCGGCGCGTCGCCCGAGAATGCGGGCAGCGCGTGATTGCCCTTGCCGAGCACGACCTGCACGACGCCGCGGATCACGAGCGCGACACCCAGCGTGATGATCAGCAGGGTGATCAGCGGCGCGCCGCGCGCCGGCCGTACCGCGAACCGTTCCATGCAGGCGCCGGTGAGCACCGATGCGAGGATGGCCGCGGCGACCGCCAGCGGCAGGCCGCTGCCGGCCTCGACCATGGCCGCCGCCGTCATGGCGCCGAGCATGATGAACTCGCCCTGCGCGAAGTTCACGATGTGGCTCGCGTTGTAGATCAGCGCGTAGCCGAGCGCCGCGAGCGCGTACATCGCGCCGACCGTCAGGCCGGAAAAGAGGAACTGCAGCAGTTCAGACAACATGGTCGCTCCCATGCCGGCGCGCCGGCATGCTCATTTCACGAGCTCGAAGCGGCCGTCGCGCACTTCGATGATGCGCAGCGAGTCGGTCTTCAGGCCGTTGTGGTTGGCAGGCGTCATGGTGAAGGTGCCGTTCAGTCCCACCAGCCCCCTGGTCGATTCGATCGCGTCGCGCAGCTTCGCCCTGTCGGTGCCGTTGGCGCGCCTGATGCCGTCGACCGCAATGGCCAGCGCATCCGCCACGTTGCCGCCGAAGGGCGAGGCGTCGACCTTGTAGGCCTCCTTGAAGCTGCGGTAGTAGTCGAGCGAGGGCGCCTTCTGCGGATCGCCGTCTTCCAGTGCGTCCGGCACGACGAAGCCCGTGGTCGGCATGCGCACGCCTTCGGTCGGCGCGCCGCCGAGCTTGATGAACTCCTGGTTGACCGCGGCATGCGGCATGTAGACCGGAAGCCTGAAGCCCATCTGCGCGTAGTTCTTGATCGCGACGGCCGGGCTGGTGCCCGCGCCGCAGAAGATCAGCATGGCCTGGAGGTCCTGCAGGTTGCGCAGGCGGGTGAACTGCGGCGTGATGTCCGTGTCCTTCGGCCCGTAGCTTTCCTCGCCCACGACCGTGATGCCGAACCGGGCCGCCGCCGCCGTGACCTCCTTGCGCCCGGACTGGCCGAAGCCGCTGGTTTCCGAGAGCAGCGCGATGCGCTTGATGCCGCGCTCCTGCATGTCCTGCAGGATGCGCTCGGCCACCATGCGGTCGGAGTGCGGCGTCTTGAAGACCCACTTCTTCACCGGATCGACGAGCGCAAGCCCGCCCCCCGTCGAGACGAAGGGCACGCCGGCGCGCTCGGCGTAGGGCACGATCGCCATCGCGGTGGGCGTGACCGTGCCGCCCAGCAGCACATCGACCTTGTCGGTGTCGACCAGGCGCTTGGCGAAAGTGTTCGCGTTATTCGGGTCGGACTGGTCGTCGTAGACGGTGAGCACGATCTTGCGGCCCAGCAGGCCACCACGCTCGTTCAGCCGTTTGACATGCAGCTCCAGTGTCTTTTGCTGCGGATCGCCGATGAATCCGACCGGCCCCGTCACCGACAGAATGGCGCCGATGCGGATCGGCTCGCCCTGGGCCTGCGCGGCGAGGCTGGCGGTGAGCCCCGCGAGGGCGAGAAGGGCATGGCGAATGAAGGGTCTCATGGTTGTCTCCGTCTGGTTGTGGGGTCAGGCGCTCATGCGCATCTGCAGCTTGATCTGGCCAGGTGGCAGCCGGCCTTCGAGCAGCCGCGTGAACATCTGCTCGGCCTGCTCGAAGGGCACGGCATGCACCCAGCGCGTGTCGAGACCGGGCAGCATCGCGACGGCCTCACGGAACTCGTCGGGCGTGTAGCCGAACGATCCCTTCACGGTGCGCTCGCCGCCGATCAACGGCCCTGCGGGGACCGCCATGTCGGCGCTGTGCAGGCCGATGAGCACGGCCATGCCGCCCGGGCGCACCTTGAGCACGGCGTCGCGCCGCGTGGCCGAGGCGCCCACCGAATCGAAGATCACGTCGAAGCTGCCCTCGATGGCCTCGGCCGTGCGGTCGGCGCCGCCTGCCTCGGCGAAGGCGCGCCGCTCGACCGACAGGTCGGTCACCATCACGTCCTTCACGCCGAAGCGCTTGAGCACGAACAGCAGCGACAGCCCGATCGAGCCCGCGCCGAGGATCGCGACCGGACCGCTGCCGATCGCCTGGGCGCCGAGGCGGTAGGCGTGCAACGCGGTGGCGACCGGATCGGCCATCGCGGCCTGCGTGATCGTCGCGCGGCCTGCCGGCACGAGGTTGCCCTCGTGCACCGCGACCGCTTCGGCGAAGCCGCCGTCGCGGTGCACGCCGATCACCTGGCGGCGTTCGCACAGGTGGGCGCGACCTTCGCCGCAGGCGCGGCAGCGGCCGCAGGCCAGCAGCGGATTGATGATGACGCGCTCGCCGGTGTCCTCGCGCAGCCCCACGAACTCGTGGCCGAGCGTCACCGGCGCCTCGGCCTTGGGTCGCTCGTCGCGCACCACGCACATGTCGGTGCCGCAGACGCCTGCCTGCAGCACGCGGACCATCACCTCGCCGCTGCCGGCACGCGGCGCTGGAATCTCCAGTTGCCGGACCGTCGCGTCGCCCACGTAGACCAGTGCCTTCATGCGTGTCTCCGGGGTCAGGCGGCCGGTGCCGACGGCTTGCGCGCGGCGAGGCTCGGGTAGCGCTGCATCGAGGCACCGCCGTCCACGTAGAGGGTCTGGCCCGTCACGTAGGCCGCGTCGTCGCTCGCGAGGTAGGCGATCGCCGCCGCGATGTCCTCGGGCCGGGCCGGGCGCTGCAGAGGGATGTTGTCGAGAAAGGCCCCGCGCGCGACCGGGTCGGCGAGCAGGCGCGCCACCATCGGCGTGTCGGTGAGGCCCGGCCCCACCGATGCGACGCGGATGCCCTGCGCCGCGAGCTCGAGCGCCGCGACGCGTCCGAGCATCTCCACGCCGGCCTTCGCCGCGCAATAGGCCGCCAGCCCCTCGCCGGGCTGCCGCGCATTGGTCGAGGCGATGTTGACGATCACCGCCGGACCGCCCTGCGCGATCATCTGCCGCGCCTGTGCTTGCAGCGAGACGAAGACGCCCGTGAGGCACACGTCGAGCACGTGCCGCCAGGTTTCGAGTGTGGTGTCGACCAGGCGCGCACTGGCTCCCACGCCAGCCGCATTCACGGCAATGTCGAGCCGATCGAACGCGGCGGCCGTGGCCTCGACGGCGCGCTGCATGTCGGTGGCGTTCGCCACGTCCGCGGCGATCGCCAGCGCGCCGCCGCCGATCGCATCGGCGGTCGCGCGCGCGGCGGCTGCATCGCGGTCGAGGCAGGCGATGCGTGCGCCCTCCTCGGCCAGGCGCATGCAGATGGCGCGCCCGATGCCGGAGCCTGCGCCGGTGACCAGGGCCGCGCGGCCCTCGAGTCTCTTGCTTGGCGGCGTCATCTCAGGCCTCCAGGTCATCGGCATAGGGAACAAAGTTCCGTTCGGCGTCGCGCTCGGCCATGCGGCCGACGAAGCGCTGCGTGATCGGGTGCATCACGCCCGGGTCCGTCATCACGTTCACGCAGGCGGGTCGGTTCGACGCCAGTGCACGCGCGAGCGCCGCGTCGAGCTGTGCCACGTCCTCGACGAACTCCGCGTGGCAGCCGAAGCCGGCAGCGGCCTGCTCGTAGCGCGTACGGCCAAGGTCACTGACCATGCGCCGGCCCTCGCCGTACATCAGGTCCTGCCCGTGCGCCGACATGCCCCACATCTGGTCGTTGTTGACGACCACGACCACCGGCAGCTCGTGCCGCACCAGGGTGTCGAACTCCGCGAAGTTGAAACCGATCGAGCCGTCGCCGGTGAACAGCACGACACGCCGCCCGGGGTTGGCCACCTGCGCGCCGACCGCCAGAGGCAGGCCCTCGCCCATACAGCCCACGTAGCCGTGGCCGAGCCAGCGGCCGGGCGCGTCGCTGTGCGCCGTCAAATCGATCCACGAATGCGACTCGCCGCCATCGAGGCAGACGACTGCATCGCGCGGCAGCGCCGCGGCCACCGCAGCCGCGAGGCGGTAGGGATGCACGGGGCCGCAGTCGGCCGCCGCCACCTGCGCGAAGTTCCGCTTCGACGCCGCACCGACGGCGCACAGGCGATGCGCCCATGCGGTGGTGTCAGGCAGCGGCGCGACCTCGGTGGCGGCCAGCAGCGCGCGCAGCGTCTCGCCGCAGTCGGCCGCCACCGACAGGTCGGGCTCGCGGATACGCCCCATTTCGCCGGGCTCGATGTCGACCTGCACGATCGTCGCCTCGTCCGGCAGGAAGGACTTGCGGCGACCGCCGGTATAGATGCCGAAGCGAGCGCCCAGCACCAGCAGCAGGTCGGGCACCAGGTCCTGGCCGCGCGCCGGCGCCAGCGTCGCGTAGCCGCGGCCCCACAGCGCGTGGTCGGTGGGCAGCACGCCGCGCGACTTGGCATTGGTGAGCACGGGAATGCCAGAGCGCTCGGCGAAGGCTCGCAGCTCGGCGGCGCAGTCGGCATAGAGCGTGCCGCCGCCGGCGAGGATCACGGGGCGTTGCGCACGGCGCAGCAGCGCGACGATGCGCGCCACCGCATCGGCCGTGGGCGCGGGCCGCGTCGGCGCGCCCGCCGGATCGAGGTGCCGTACCTCCTTGGGCGCGATCAGGCCGAACATGACATCGATCGGGATCTCGACATACACCGGTCCGGGACGTCCTGTGGTCGCCTTGCGGATCGCCTGCCCCACGAGATCGGCCAGGCGATTGATGTGCGGCACCTGCACCGCCCACTTGGTGACCGAGCGCATCACCGCCATTTGATCGACGCCGCCGTTGACCGGCAGCGCGTCGAGGTCCTGCAGCGGCGCTGCCCCGCCGATGACCAGCATCGGCACGCAGTCCGCCAGCGCATTGGCCACCGGCGAGACCACGTTGGTGATGCCGCCGCCAGCCGTCACCAGCGCCACGCCGATGCGGCCGGTGCTGCGGGCATAGGCCGAGGCGGCGAAACCGGCGGCCTGCTCGTGGCGCGTGTCGACCACGCGCAGGCCGGCGTCGCGCGCGGCCTGGTAGGCCGAATCGAGGTGGCCGCCATGCAGGGTGAATGCGGTGTCGGTGCCGAAGCGCCGGAGGACGTCGATCAGGATCTGGCCGCCATTGAGTTTCGCCACGGATGCTCTCCAGAGTGCGCTTCGAGCGCGTTACCGAAAGAAGACGCGTCCGTTCTGAAGGACGCGCTTCGTTGGTGGCGGACTTTAATTAAACACGTTCATTTAAATATCGGTGTTTTCCCTTGGGCGCCGTTTCGGCGTCGCAAGCCCACTGTCCGATCAGCGCGCTCACCACGGTCTCGACCATCGTGGCGGTCGCCGACCAGGGCATGCTCGGCGTGACGCGCGGGAACGCGATCACTCCGTGCGTGGCCGCGATCAGCGAGTCCATGGCCAGCGTCGTGTCGATGGGCCGGCGCGGCAGCGAGGCGAGGAAGTCGTCGACGACCTGCCGGTAGAGCGCGAGCGAACGCACGACGCTCGACGAGCGCCCGAAGGGCAGCCCCTCGGGTGTGTGCAGCGCCGCGCGCTCGCGCGAGCCGGCGAACAGCACGTCGAAGTGATCGGGATGCGCGAGCCAGTAGCGCGCCGCCTCGAGAAACACCGCGCGCACGCGCCGCGCCGGTTCGGCCGTGGCCTGCGCGCAGGCCTCCATGGCGTCGGTGGCCGCGTTCATGTCGAACTCGCGGATGGCGACGAGCAGCGCCCGCCGGTCGGGAAAGTACTGGTAGATCGATCCCGGCGAGTAGCCGGCGCGGGCCGCGATGTGGCGCATCGACATCGCACTCGCGCCCTGCTCGACCAGGATGCGGCGACCCGCGTCGATGAAGGCCTGGCGCACCCGCCGCCTGTCGACCGCGGAATACGCCTTGCGGCCGGTCACACGATGTGCCGGCGCAGGCGCTCGACCACGGCGGCGATGTCGAGCGCGTCTGGCAGATGGGTTTCATAGCACCCGCCCGGCGCCATCAGATAGGCGAAGGCCGTGTGCGGAACCACGTAGCCGCCAGGTGCGCCGGCATCCGGCACCGGTTCCGCGAACACGCGGAATGCCTTCTTGGCGGCCTCGACCTGCGCGGGCGTCCCGGTGAGCCCGATGAAGCCGCCGGGCTGGCGCGCGACATAGGCACGCATGGTCGACGGGTCGTCGCGCTGCGGATCGACGGTGACGTACAGGGGCTGGATTCGATCGGCCAGCGGCCCGAGGCGCTCGAGGGCGGCGCTCAGCTTGCCGAGTTCGCGCGGGCAGACCACGGCGCAATGCGTGAAGCCGAAGAAGACCAGCAGGTAGCGATCGCCGAAGCTGCGCTCGTTGACGGCGCGGCCGTGGTGGTCGACCAGATCGAAACGGCCATCGATGGGCACCGGACGGGCCTCCGGTACCTGGACAGCTTGGGCGGCCATTGCGCCGCCGCAGCAGGCGCGCACCGGCGCCGGGGAGGTCTGTGTCGTCATGCGCGCATATTAATTACACATGTTCATTTATGAACCGGGTTTTCCCGTGCCCGGCCCTATACTTTTGGCCCACCGCTCTGCGCGGAAGAACCCCAGCCCCAGAGCACGCCACCCCATGTCATTCCGCCCATCCAAACCCGAGGTCCTCAGCCGTGCGCGAACTCCCGAGGACAAGGCCAAGGTCCGGGAGGCCTTCATCGCCGCGGGTCGCAAGCTGTTCGCCGACGAGGAACCGTCGACCGTCTCCCTGCGGCGCATCGCCGCGGCCGCCGGCTACGCGCCGGGCTCCATCTACCAGTACTTCCAGGACCAGCAGGACCTGTTCTTCCACATCCGCGCGCACGACATGCAGGCCTCCACCGAGCAGCTGCGCGAGCTGATCGCGCGCGTGCGCAGTCCGCAGCGGCGGGTCCTCAAGCTCTTCATCGGCACGGCCGACTACTGGCTCGAGCACATGGAGGAATTCCTGGTGATCTTTCCCGCGCCCAGCGTGGGCCGGGCGCCGGCGATCGGCAGTGCCGGCGTGCCCTTCGGCCGGTCGCCCGTGGTGCAGGACAGCCTCAAGCTCTACTACGACACGGTGGACGAGTTCTTCCAGACCCTGGCGCGTCCACCCATGAATGCGCGACTGGCCACCGACATCCTGATCGCGGCGGTGCACGGCACGATCGTCTTTCCCTGCATGACACGGACCATGGACTGGTCCGACACGCGTCTCATGGTCAAGCACCTGGTCACGAGCATGGTGGACGGCTGGAGCAAGAGCGGCCCAGCCGCCTAACATGCCGCCGGCGTCGCCGTACCGGCCGCCGGAGCGTCATGCAGTTTGATCGGCCCGGTCATGCCGCGCGCCGCCCCCGCTTCGTATGCTCGGACCATTGAAAGAGAGACAAGGTCCGAGCCGTCCCGGGTGGCAAGGGCCGCACGGAGACCGCCTTGCCATCGAACGAACCTGTCCTTGACGACCTGGCGCAATTCGCCGTCAAGACTCCCGCGCGGCCTGCCGCCATTCTGGCCGAGACCGGCGAAACGCTCGGCTACCAGGCACTGCACGAACGCTCGGCGCGGCTCGCGCAATTCTTCGCCGCGCGCCTCACGGTCGGTGAAGTGATTGCGATCCTGCTGGGCAACCGGCTCGAGTACTTCGAGGTCGCCTTCGCCGCGCGCCGCGCCGGCCTCTACTACGTCCCGATCAGCACACACCTCACGCGCGGCGAGATCGAATACATCCTGCAGGACTCCGATGCACGTGTCCTCGTGACGGAGACGGCACTCTTTCCCTGGCCCGATCACTCGCCCCGGCCAGCCCGGCTCGACGACGTGCTCTGCATCGATGCCGACGTCCCCGTCGCCGGTGCTGCGAGCTACCGCGCGCTCGTCGAGCGCGACGGCCCGGTCCCGCCCCTGCCCGACAGGCCCATCGGACTGGACTTTGCCTACTCCTCGGGAACCACCGGCAGGCCCAAGGGCATCAAGCACAGGCTCGAGGACCGGCAATTGCGCAAGGCCCTGGCGGGTGACTGGCTCTCATTCTTCTCCTTCGACTCGGACAGCGTCTATCTCTCGCCCGCACCGCTCTACCACGCGGCGCCTCTGCGCTTTAGCATGCGCTGCGTCGCACTCGGCGGCACGGTGGTGCTGATGCGCCGCTTCGACGCGGAAGGTGCGCTCGAGGCGATCGCGCGCTGGCGCGTCACCCATTCGCAGTGGGTGCCAACCATGTTCATCCGCCTGCTCACGCTGCCTGCCGAGCGCCGCACGGCCCATGATCTGTCGAGCCACCGTCTGGCGCTGCATGCTGCGGCGCCTTGCCCCATCCAGGTCAAGCGCCGCATGATCGACTGGTGGGGGCCGATAGTCTGGGAGTACTACACCGGCTCGGAGCGCGCCGGCGCCACTGCGATCTCGGCACCCGAGTGGCTGGCACGCCCGGGTTCGGTGGGCCGCGCAAAGCAGGGCGTGCTGCACATCGTCGGCGACGACGGCAACGAGTGCCCACCGATGGTCGATGGCCTTGTCTGCTTCGAGGGCGGCCCCACCTTCGCGTACCACAACGATCCGGTGAAGACCGCCGAAGCCCACACGCCGCAGGGCTGGGGCACCTTCGGCGACATCGGGCACGTGGATGCGCAGGGCTACCTCTTCCTCACCGACCGCCGTGCCAACATGATCATCTCCGGCGGCGTGAACATCTACCCGCAGGAGGCGGAGAACCTGCTGCAGGACCACCCGCTGGTCCACGAGGTAGCCGTGATCGGCGTGTCGCACCCCGAGTTCGGCGAAGAGGTGAAGGCCGTCGTCGAACTGAATGACCCAGCGCTCGCCAACGCGTCGACCGCGCAGCAGCTCATCGACCATTGCCGCGCCCATCTCTCGGCCATCAAGTGTCCACGCAGCGTGGACTTCGCGACCGACCTGCCGCGCACCGAGACCGGCAAGCTGCTCAAGCGCGCCGTCCGCGACCGCTACCGCGCACTCGCGACGCCCGCTTCCAAACCGTGACGAAAACCCGACCATGACAATCGACATCGGACGCAGACACTGGACGATGGCCATGCTGGTATCGCTGGCCGTTCTGCCCAAAGCCGCCAGGGCGCAGCAAGAGACCAAACCGCTGACGCTGCTCGTGCCCTACGCAGGCGGCGGCGCGGCCGACCCGGTCGTGCGTCCGCTCGCGCAGCGCCTGCAGGAGGTGCTCTCGCGCACCGTACTGGTCGACAACAGAGCCGGCGCCAACGGACTCATCGGCACGCAATACCTGCTGCGCCAACCGCCCGATGGCTTGACAGTGCTGTTCCACATCACGAGCCTGATCCAGAACATCGCGCTGTCGCGCGGCAAGCCGCCCTACGACTTCGTGAAGGACATTGAGCCGCTGGTGCTGCTGGGTCGCCAGGCAGTAGTCCTGGCGGTACCCTCCTCGAGCCCTTACCAGAGCCTGGCCGAACTCGCGCGTGCGGCCAAGGCCAACCCCGGCAACTTCTCGTTCGGCTCCTACGGCGCAGGCTCGACCTCGCACATCTATGGCGAGCAGCTGCGTGCGGCCTGGAACATCGAGATGCCGCACGTGGCCTTCCGCGGCACCGGCCCCCTGCTGCAGGACATGCTGGGCGGGCGCGTGCCGATGGCCTTCGTCTCGGCCGCCACCGCGATCGAGCGGCAGGGCGACAAGGGACTGCGTTCGATCGCGGTGGCGCACGGCAGAAGGCTGACCGCACTGCCGCAGGTGCCCACGCTGTCCGAGCTCGGGTACGCCGGCTTCGAGCACACCGGCTGGTGGGGCCTGTTCCTGCGCGCGGGAACGCCGGCGCCGTTGGCCGACCGGTTGCGAAGCGCCATCCGCGCCATCCTGCAGGAGCCCGACATGATCGGCCGGCTACAGCTGGCCGGCCTGGAGCCCAGCAGCGAGACGCCCGAGCAGATCACGGCCGCGATGCAGAACGAGTACCGCCACTGGGAGGCGCTGAGCCGACGCTTCAACATCACGGCGGAATGACGCCGCTGCTCGTGCGGGAGGCGCGACAATGCGAAACGCATGCCCGCGCTTTCCCCGCACAAGCCCGCCTTATGACCGCCGTCTCCGGCCCTCTGCCGAGCGCCACGCCGCCGCCGATCGCCGGCTGGTTCGTCCAGTTGTTCTTGCGTAGCGCGAACTTGCCGCCGGAGCGGGCCCACGCGGTGCTGCGCCGCTCCGGCATCGATCCGCGGCAACTGAACGCGAGCGGGCTGCGCGTCACCGAGCAGGCATTCACCCGCTTTCTGATCCTGCTGGCACGGCGCGCGCGCGACGAAGCCTGGGGCATTGCCTCGCGGCCGATTCCGCCGGGCACCTTCCACACCCTGTGCCGGCTGATCGTCAATTGCCGCACGCTCGGCGAGGCGCTGGCTGTCATCGGCCGCTTCTATGCGCTGGTGGTCGACGATTTTTCGCTCAAGCTGCGCCGCGAGGGCGGCGAGGCCGTCGTCTGGCTCAAGCCCTTGCGCAAGCTCTCGCCCGAGCGGCGCGTGAGCCTGCATGGCGCAACCATTTTCCTGCTCTACCAGTTCATGTGCTGGCTGGTCGACCGACGCATTCCGCTGACCGCAGTGGAGTTCTCGTATCCGCGCCGGCCGACCAGCGCCGAGACGCTGCGCACCTACGACACGCGCGAGATCCGCTTCGAGCAGCCGTTCACCGCCCTGCGGCTCGAAAGCCATCTCGCCTCACTGCCGATCATCGGCGGCGAGGAGCGCCTGATCCGCTTTCTCTCCGAGGCGCCTCGCACGCTCATCACCCGCTACTACGACCAGAGCCGCGCGAGCGACCGTGTCAAGTCCATCCTGCGCGCGCAGGTGGGCTCGCCGCTGAGCCTGGACGACGTGGCGGCCCGCCTGCACATGACACCGGTGACCCTGCGGCGGCACCTGATCGACGAGGGCTGCGGCTTCTCGGAACTGCGCGACGACGTGCGACGCCGCGCGGCGCTCGACATGGTGCGCCAGGGCCATGTGAAGCTCGAGACCATCGCGCTGCGACTCGGCTTCGCCGAGTACAGCACCTTCCACCGCGCTTTTCGCCGCTGGACGGGCACAGGCCCCACCGAGTACCGGGCCAATCCGCCCGCATCCTGAGGCCGGCCTTCAGCTTCCGAGGTCCGCGGGTCGCGCCCAGTCCGCCAGCCATTGCGCATCGGCCATCACAGGCATCGCGGGCCGCGGCACCGCCGGCGAATGGCTGAAACGCGGCGCCGGCGCCGGCTGCAGTTCCCCCTCGAGTTCGACGAAGGTGCCCCGCGCCACGAGGTGCGGATCGCGCGTGCTCTCGGCGAGAGAGTGGACGGGCGCCACGCAGGCATCGCTTCCTTCGAACAGCGCCTCCCAATGCCGGCGGGGCTCGCCCGCGAAGAGCTGCTCCAGCGCGCGCGCCTGTTCGGGCCAGCGTGCGCGATCACTCTGTGCGAACGCCTTGAGGTCCAGGCCCAGCCGCGTACAGAACTCGGCATGGAACTGCGGTTCGATCGCACCCACCGCCAGATGAAGTCCGTCCGCGCATCGGTAGCTGCGGTAGTACGGTGCCGCACCATCGAGCGTGTTGGACTGCCGCTCGTCCCGCCAGCGCGACGCGGCCCGCAGGCCATGGATCAGCGACAGCAGAGACACACAGCCGTCGCAGATCGCGGCATCGACCACCTGGCCGCGCCCGCTGCGCATCGCCTCGTGCAGCGCCGCGAGCACGCCCACGGCCAGGTAGAGCGCGCCGCCGCCATAGTCGCCGACGAGGTTCAGCGGCACGATCGGGCCCTCGGCGGGACCGATGGGATGCAGGCCGCCCGCGACCGCGAGGTAGTCGATGTCATGGCCTGCCTGCCGGCTGCGCGGACCCTCCTGCCCCCATCCGGTCATGCGGCCGAACACCAGCGCCGGCCGCAGCGCAACCAACTCCGCCGGGCCGAGTCCCAGCCTCTCCATCACGCCGGGCCGGAATCCCTCGATCGCCACATCGGCATGGCGCAGCAATTCGCGCGCCGTCGCGAGGCCTTCGGTCGAGCGCAGGTCGAGCGCGAGGCGCTCCCGCCCGCGCATGGTCGCGCCGCGCTCCATCTCCATCGCCCCGGGGCGCTCGATGCGGACCACCCGCGCCCCCATGTCGGCGAGCAGCATGGCGGTGAAGGAGACCGGTCCCAGGCCCGCGAATTCGACGACCCGCACGCCCCGCAGCGGACCGGTGGGCTGTGGCGGCGCGTGCTTCGACGTGTCGTTCATCGCGCCATGGTGCCTTCGGGCTCACGCCACCGCGATGACCGTCGCGCTCGTTCTCCATGACCATGGCGCGCCGCGCCATGCGGCTTGCTCGGAGGGGTCATGGCGCCAGGGCGGCCGGCCTTTCATCATGGCGCCAACTACAGGAGCCGAAATTGAAAGCATGGGTGAGTCATCGCCCCGGGGGACCGGAGACGCTGGTGTGGCAGGAGTTGCCGGATCCGGTGCCCACCGACGGCGAGGTGCTCGTGAAGATCTCCGCGGTGGGCGTCAACTACCCCGACGGCCTGCTGATCCGCGACCTCTACCAGGTCAAGCCCGAGCGGCCCTTCATTCCCGGCAGCGAGTTCTGCGGCGTGGTGGAACAGGCGGGCCGCGGCGTATCGGGCCTGCGCGAGGGCGACCTCGTCATCGGCCGCTGCGGCTGGGGCGCCATGGCCGATCGCATCGCCGTGGCCGAGCAACGCTGCGTGCGCGTTCCAGCCGACACCCCGCGCACGCAGGCGGCGGCCTTCATGTTCGCCTATGCCACCGCCTACCACGCCCTGTGCGACGCCGCTCAATTGCGCGCAAAGCAGACGGCGCTTGTGCTCGGTGCCGCGGGCGGCGTCGGATCGGCCGCGGTCGAGGTCGCGCGCGCGCTGGGAGCCCGCGTGGTGGCCGCCGTGTCGTCACCCTCCAAGCTGGCTTTCGCGATGGCGCGCGGGGCCTCGGACGGCCTGGTCTATGAAGAGCGGGTCGAGGACCGGAAAGCGCAGCAGGCACTCGCGCGGCGCATCAAGGATGCGGTGGGCGGCGACGGTTGCGACGTGGTGTTCGACCCGGTCGGTGGCGGCTACAGCGAACCGGCATTGCGCAGCCTGCGCCGGGGCGGCCGCCATTTGGTGGTGGGATTCACAGCCGGCATACCGAGCATTCCCCTCAACCTGGCGCTGCTCAAGAGCCGCCACATTGTCGGTGTCGACTGGCGCAGCTTCGTGCAGGAAGACCCCAAGCTCAACGACCGCAACATGCAATCGCTGCTCGCGATGTGGCGCGAGGGCCTGCTGCAGCCGGAAGTGACCGAGACTTTCAGCCTGGCCGACGCGCCCTTGGCCATCGCTCGACTCGATGCGCGTGGTGCACTCGGGAAGATCGTCGTTGTCGCATGAGGACGGCGGCCGCCTGGGCCGCCGTCCCCTGCCTCAGTTCAGCTCGCCCGAAAGAATCTCCCGAGCCATCACGATCTTCATGATCTCGGTCGAACCCTCCATCTGCTTGCACATGCGCAGCAGGTTGTGGAAGTCGAAGAACGGGTAGTCCTCGATCGCGAGGCCGCGGCCACCCAACACCTGCATCGAGCGGTCGATCACGCGCAGGCCCGCATCCACGCAGTAGGCCTTCACCATGGCCGCCTGCAGCCGCGAGGCCGAGTAGCCGCCGCGCGCGACCATCCATGCCGCGTAGTAGGTGTTGAGGCGGATGGATTCGATGTCGTACTGGTTGTCGGTCAGCATCCACTGGATCGCCTGGTTGTCGCCGAGCGCCTTGCCGAACACCTTGCGCTCTCGCGCGTACTCGACGGCGAGCTCCTGGCTGCGCTCGGCCATGCCGAGCGATGTGCCGCCCAGCCGAAGACGGAAGCGGTTGAACTGGTGCTGGGCGATGGAGAAGCCCTCGCCCTCCGCGCCCAGCAGGTTCTCGGCGGGCACGATGACGTTCTCGAGCCGCACCTCCTGCTCCGTGCCCCACTGCCGCGCGATCACGGGGATGTCGCGCGATTTTGTGAATCCCGGCGTATCGTTGTCGACCAGGAAGACGCTAATTCCCTTCGGTCCCTTGCTCGGGTCGGTGACGGCCGCGACCGCCGTGTACGACGCGAAGTGATGGCCGGTGCGCCACATCTTCGTGCCATTGAGCACCCAGTGGTCGCTCTTTCGCACAGCCGTCGTGCGGATGCCTGCGAGGTCCGAGCCGGCTTCGGGTTCGGTGAAGCACATCGACCAGCCCGTCTTTCCCTCGAGCACCGGATAGAGGTACTTCTCGCGGATCTTCTCTGGCGCCTTGTAGAGCACCGGCCACGGCGCGAACGGCCCGCCGGGCATGCGGCGTGGCGACTTGGAGAACTCGGCCAGCACGATCACGTCCTCCATCGGCCCCAGGCCCTGCCCGCCGAATTCCTTGGGCACGATCAGCTTGGCGAGGCCGTACTCGGCCAGCTTGGCCTTCAGGTGCGCATTGAGTTCGGGGCTGTAGTCGGAGTTGGCAACTGGCCACTCACGGTAGAACGGGAGGACTTCTCTATGGACGAAGGTGCGCGCGCGTTGCTGCAGGTCAAGTTGATCAGGAGAGAGTTCGAAATCCATGGGTGTGCTTCTCGCGGTTCGGACATGCACCGCCTTGGCATGTCAACACTGTTCGATTGAAGCAGGGCGCCCACGCGGCCGCCATGGCGCCTGCGTTCAAATCACATGGCACAAGCGAGCGCCCCCACATGTCCTCGCGGCAAGCAATTCTCGAAGCGCAGGCAGGCCATCTACAGCAGTTGCAGCGCGACCTTGAGGCAATTCGATCCAGCTGCTCGCTTGCGGGTCGAGCTTCTTGCGGACGGCAACCTCAGGCTACGGGCATCGCCTATGCGCCTACCAGGCCATGTGGGCACCGTGCATCGCGCGATACCGGCATGGGATTCAGCCTGCTGAACAACATCGCCGTCGCGATCGAAGCCATGAAGAAGCGTCACGGTCCCGGCAGGGTCGCGGTGATCGACTGGGCATGCACCACGGCAACGGATGCGACCGGCCCGTCGACCGCGATGCGCGGCCGCACCGACGCGGCAACGCCCGCCCGAGCGGCGTCCATAAGGCTTTCCCTATTGGCGCAAAACTTGCTCGCACGCATACTGTTTCAGCATTCGAGGGATGACATGCGCGCGCACTCCTTCAGAACTTCCGACGTGCCTCGCCTCGAGCGGCGGCGCCATTGGGAAGCATCCTTGAGTCCCTATTTCGGCCGGCTGCATCGAGACACCGGAGGTGGCGACAGTCTCGATGCGCACCTCGATGTCTACGACATGGGCGGCATCGCCGCGATCCGCATGGAAATCTCGCGCTCGCGCGTGACGCGCCTGGCGCGCGATGCAATCGACAAGGGCGGAGACTACTTCAAGCTCTCGATGCAGCTCAGGGGCTGCGCCGATGTGACGGTCGACGGTGAAACCGTACGCCTCGACGCCGGCGACTGGATCGCACTCGATCAACGCCGGCCCTATACCTGGGAATCGCCGGCCGACTCGAAGCTCTTCGGTCTTCAAATTCCCCGCGCGCGGCTCACGGGAATGAAACTGCCGGCCATGCTCAGCTCGCAGAGCACCGAGCCGGAGACAGGCGGCATGAAGAGCGTCCTGAGCGGATATCTGCGCACACTGGAGGCGCAGATCGGAAGGATCGCAGAGCAAGCAGCCATCCTGTTGGCGGATACCTCCCTCGGACTGGTCGCCGCGATGCTGGAAGACGAGCGCCGCGTCCCCGCGAGGGCCGAAGACTCTCTCGCCGGCCTGCGTCTGCGGGCTGAAAAATTCGTTCGCGCACGAGCCTGCGATCCGGAGTTCACCGTGGACGAACTCGCCAAGGCACTCCATTGCTCGCGCCGCTACCTCTACAAGGCCTTCTCGGGCGAGATGCTGAGTCCGGAGAAGATGATCTGGCAGCTTCGGCTCGAGCGCAGTTGCCAGGCCCTGCTCGCCCCCAAGAATGCGGCCCGATCGATCGGGTCGATCGCTTTCGATCACGGCTTCAACAGCGATGCGCATTTCATACGTGCCTTCAAGGCTCGCTATGGCATGCCGCCGGCACGGTACCGGCAGCACTTCAGCGCGCAGCCGTGAGTGGCGGCCTGACTTCAACGCACCGGCGACTCGTAGGCAATCCGGCCGTCGACCATGGTCAGTTGGCTCTCGATGCCAGGGAGACGTTCGGCGGGAACGCTGAAGATGTCGGCCGAGAGCACGGCCAGATCGGCAAGGTAGCCGGGCGCAAGCCGGCCCTTTTCCGCCTGCAGGCCTTCGGCCACGGCGCTGCCCCAGGTGTAGGCCGCCACGGCGGTCTCGCGATCGACGGCTTCCTCCGGGTTCGCCGGATGCGTGGTCGCGGCCCAAATGCCGAGGAAGGGGTTGAGGGGTCCGTCCGATCCGATGGCCACGTCCATCCCGTTCGCAAACAGTGAACCGAAAGACGCGTAGCGCGTGCCCGTGCCGAAACGGCTCGCATACTGTCCGGCCAGCACGAAGTGGGAGGGGTTCTGCACCACCAGCACGCCCAGCCTCCGCGCCCGGGGCATCTGCACGTCGGTGAACCCGTCTCCATGCTCCAGGCGAAAGCCGCTCTGCTTCCAGTCGACCGGCGGCTCGAAGGCCTCGAGGCAGCACAGTACGCTCTCGATGGTCGCGGTGCCGATGGCATGCAGGAGCAAGTGCTCGCCCGAGCGCAAGCTTTCGGCGAGCATCTGCATGATCTCGGCCCGGGAGAAGTTCTCACGGCCTGTCTGCCAAGGCGCATCCGCATAACCACGCCCGAGCGCCGCGCCGCGCTCGACCCAGGTACCGTCGAGGATCCACTTCGTGCCTTCCACCGTCACCAGCGGGCTCGCGGGCGCACCGACATCGATGTCCTCGTGCACCAGGCGGCCGGCCGGCCCCGAAGGCGGGAAGCGAATGACGCGGACACGGATCGGCAATGCGGCCGCATCGAGCATCTGTACATAGCGCCGTACTGGCGTCCATGACATGTTCTGCAGCGTGGTGATACCTAGGCGAAGGCACTCGGCGCCGAGCGTGCGCAGGCTTGCGGCACCCTCCTCCACGCTGGCCATCGATGCGAAGCAACGCTGCGGCGCCCACTGGGCGTATTCGTGGATGCGCCCGTTCAGGCGTCCGTACGGCGGCACGCGCTCGAACCAGCCGCCGACCGGATCCGGCGCACGGTCGTCGATGCCGAGTCGGCGCATGGCCTCGGTATTGACCACGTTCGTGTGGTTCGTGATACCCAGCAGGATGACTGGGTGTTTCGGGGCGATCCTGTCGAGCACGGTACGCGTTGCGTCGCGCGCGTTGGTGACGGCCTCGCTCATCGTTCCGAAGATCCAGGTGCCCGGCGGCGCAGCAGCGCAGGCCTCTGCGATGCGCGCGTGCGCCTCGTCCCAACTCAACGAATGGTCGATGGGCAGCCGCACACCCGTGGGGTCGGGCGTGTGGTGCATGTGTGCGTCGTTGAAGCCCGGTATCACCGTACGGCCGGCCAGTTCCACCACGCGCGCACCGGGGCGCACCTGCATGGCCAGTGCTTCTCCGGTTCCGGCCGCAACGATCCGCCGTCCCCGCACCAGCAGCGCATCGCACCATGGCTGATCCGGATCGTTGGTGAAGATGCGACCCCCGCGCAACAGGATCTCATCGTCTTCGGACGATTCGCAGGCTGCAGCGTGACGCGAGGGCGACGGCGGGACACCGGGAGAAGCATCTGCCGGGGCAGCAATGCCTTCGCCGTCCTGCTGCAGCCAGCGCACGAGGGACACAACGGCGGCAGGAGCCCCGTCGGACAGCGCGGCATCATCCGCCTGCTTGCTCATCGCATGCCATGCGTCTGCAGCACAAGTCCAGTCCAGCGGGCGCGTGAGGCGGCGTGGGCGGCGCCAGTCGCCATCCGGGGCAATGCGATGCCGATCGGATTCCACGACGCGCGAAAGGAAGTTCTCGCGCGACGCCGTACACAAGCAGGCCGGAGACAAACGCTTCGCGCCATCGGCCGCACGGTCGATCGCGGGCGCCGCCGATGCGCGCGGGGGGGCAATCAGGTCAGAGAACCGGATACCGGCTGGTGAATGCATCGGCGGATTGTCAGAGCGCCTGCCTCGTGACATTGACTGTTCACGCATCAGGGGTTGATCGAGGGTGCATGGGTCGGCCGCTCGGCGCTCGCGGACTCCACGGTCAATGCGGGGTGCACCGTCGGTCAACTCGGCGTGCAGAGAGCTGCCTATCTTCCGCTGCACCGCATCCACAGCCTCCATCGAAGGCGATTTCATGGCCGACAAACACATCTTCATCGAACATTGGACATTCAAGCACACGTGGCATGAGCTGACGCCACGGGCACGCCAGGACTATGCGGACCAGATCAGGCTGGCGAGCGCCGGGGGACACCCCAGCGGCGTTCGCGTGATCGCATGGGGCCTGGTTGACCGGCATGCGCCGCAGAGCATCGCTCACGACTTCTGGGCCGTGTGGCAGGCCGACAGCGCCGAGGCTGTTCGCGCCTTCATGGCCGGTGTCGAAGCTTCGGGCTGGTACCGATATTTCGAACAAGCCAACACCGTGGGCCGCTGTTCCTCTGCGAGTGAAGTGCTCAGCGCCATGGTGGCGCTGGCCGACAAGGAGGGCTGAAGCATGCAAAGCACATTGCCAGCCGATGGGCTGACCATGGCGGCCGGGGATGAAGACGAGGAAAGCGTTTTCGGCAAGATCACGCGGCGCATCATCCCGATCCTGTTCCTGTGCCTCGTGCTGAACTTCGTCGATCGCATCAACATCGGCTTTGCGCAATTGCAGATGAAGCATGCGCTGGGATTCAGCGACGCCGTGTACGGGCTGGGCGCCGGCATCTTCTTCATCGGCTACTTTTTCTTCGAGGTGCCGAGCAACCTGATCCTGCAGCGCATCGGAGCGCGCAAGACCATCCTGCGGATCATGTTCTGCTGGGGCATTGTGTCGGCCAGCACGATGTTCGTACAGACGCCCATGCAGTTCTACGTGGTGCGCTTCCTGCTCGGTGCCTTCGAAGCCGGCCTGCTGCCGGGCATCCTGCTGTACCTGACTTTCTGGTTCCCGAAGGCGCGCCGCGCCAAGGTGATCGGCCTGTTCATGGCTGCGACCTCTGTCGGCGGCATCATCACCGGCCCCGTCTCGGGCTGGATCCTGCACAACATGGGAGGAGTCGGCGGGCTCGATGGATGGCAATGGCTGTTCTTGATCGAGGGATTGCCGTCGTCGATCATAGGTGTCTTCACCTACTTCTATCTCGACGACGATGTGAAGTCCGCACGCTGGCTGTCTCAACGTGAGAAGCGCACGGTGGCCGACGTGCTGGCACGCGACGAAGCCGGTGAAGACCGGGCAGCGCCGTCGGTGTGGGCTGCCTTCAGGGACCTGAAGGTCTGGCTGTTCTCTCTGACGTACATGATGGTGCTGTCCGGCGCGAACGTCACCAGCCTGTGGACTCCGAGCCTGATCAAGGGTATGGGGATCTCGAACACGGTACACATCGGGCTGCTCTCGACGCTGCCGTACGTGGCCGGCGGCCTCGGCATGATCTTCTACGGCAGGCGGTCCGACCGCCGCGGCGAGCGGCGCTGGCACTTCGCGGTGGCCGTGATGGCCGGTGCAGCTTGTCTCGCGTTGGCGCAGACGCCTGCCATGCCACTCGCCTTTTCAATGCTGTTCCTCTCTCTGGCCGTGGGTGGCAACGTTGCAGGCCTGCCGGTGTTCTGGGCGGCCGCCACCGGCCACCTGTCGCGCCAGACGGCCGCCGCGGGGATCGCCATCATCAGCAGCGTAGGCAACCTCTCCGGGATACTCGCGCCGGCCGGCGTGGGCGCCCTTGCCACCACCACCGGCAGGCTGAGCTACGGCATGTTCGCCTGCGCAATGGTGGTGGCTGCGAGCGGCATCGTCCTGCTGTTGATGGTTCCCGCGCAGCACCGCAGTTCATCGGCGTCAGATTGAGGGCGTCGGATGAGCACCGCCTTCTTTCACGACGAACGCACGCTCTGGCACGAGCCGGCCCACAACTACGTATCGACCATGCGTGCCGGCGGGTGGGTCCAGCCGTCGGCTGTCGAGGGCTTCATCGATTCGCCCGAATCCAAGCGACGCATCAAGGCACTGATGGACGTCTCCGGCTTGACAAGTCGCCTGACCGTCACGAGCGCACAAGCGGCTGACGAAGAAGACCTGTCCCGGGTCCATTCCAGGAGCTACCTCGCGCGCTTCAAGGCCGGCAGCGACGCGGGCGGCGGCGAATTGGGCCCGCTCGCGCCATACGGGCCGGGCGGCTACGAGATCGCCGCGCTCTCGGCCGGACTGGCCACTACGGCAATGGATTCGGTCGTTTCCGGGAACTTCGACAATGCCTATGCGCTTACCAGGCCATGCGGGCACCATGCATCGCGCGATACCGGCATGGGATTCAGCCTGCTGAACAACATCGCCATCGGGATCGAAGCCATGAAGGAGCGCCACGGTCTCGGCAAGGTCGCAGTGATCGACTGGGACGTGCACCACGGCAACGGAACGCAGCAGATCTTCTACGCCCGCAACGACGTGCTCACCGTGTCGCTGCACCAGGAAAACTGCTATCCGCCAGGCTCGGGCGCCTTCGCCGAGCGTGGCGAGAATCAGGGTCTCGATCACAACCTCAACGTCCCTCTGCTGGCGGGCGGCGGCCATGCGGCCTACCTGTACGCCCTCGAGCGGCTGGTGTTTCCCGCCGTCGAGCGCTTTCAGCCGGAACTCATCGTGGTCGCCAGCGGACTTGATGCGAACTGCATGGATCCACTGGCCCGCATGCAACTCTATCCGGAGTCATTCCGGCAGATGACCCTGCAAGTCCGGGAACTCGCTTCGGCCCTGTGCAAAGGGCGGCTGGCCATGGTGCATGAGGGCGGCTATTCGCAGGTATGCGTGCCATTCTGCGGCCTCGCGACGCTCGAAGCGCTCTCTGGCCATCGGACAGGCGTGCCTGACCCGTTCATGCCCAGCTTCGCTGAAAAGCAACCCTCTTATCGCTTCGAACGCCTTCAAAGAGAGCTGATCGATGAAATGGCCGAGGCCTTTGGTCTTTGAGGCAACGATCTGAGTTTCGTGCAAAGGCCACGACATCGGCCCCGCTCCCAGTCGCGCAGCGTCGCCACAGGCATACCGATGCGCTCTGCAAAGTCGGCCTGCATCAGCCCGGACCTCTGCCGCACCTAGCTGTGAAGTGTCAACAGGTTCTTTCGAGGAATCGATAGACGGGTGATTGGAGCAGCCAAGTTGATACCGTGGTGGGGGCGGTGCCAGTTGTAGAAGTGATTCCACAAGGACAAGGCCGCACGGCGCTGGTCTGAGTTGGCGTAGGCGTGGCCGTAGGCCCACTCGCGCAGGGCGGACTGGATGAAGCGCTCGGCCTTGCCATTGGTCTGGGGTCGGTAGGCCCGGGTGAACTTCTGGGTGATGCCCATCTCCAGGCAAGCCTGGCTGAACAGGCCCGAGCGAAACGCCATGCCGTTGTCGGTCAGCACGCGCTGGATGGGCACGCCCAGGCCGAT
>NZ_JQKD01000044.1 GCF_000745855.1 Xenophilus azovorans DSM 13620 | reverse complement strand
ACGACGTGCTGGCCTTCATGACCTTCCCGCGAGCGCACTGGGCGCAGATCTACAGCACCAACCCGCTGGAGCGGCTGAACGCGGAGATCAAGCGACGCACCAACGTCGTGGGCATCTTCCCCAACGATGCGTCCATCGTGCGCCTGGTCGGCGCCATGATGCTGGAGCAGAACGACGAGTGGTCGCTCAACCGGCGCTACATGCAACTTGAAGGCCTGCAGACCCTGAGCGACACTGCGCCCACTCGGCTGTCCGCTGTGGCTCGCTGAGTACCGTGCATCTCAGCCTCGTCCGGGCTGTGGACTTACACCACGAATTGGGACACGACCGAAATTTTCCCGTCGCCAAGTTCGCGTCGCGCAGGCCCATATACGCATTGGTAAAGAAGCATCGTTCAGGCGGAATACCGAATTCCTTCAACATGCCCAAGAGGTTTGTCCAACTTGGCACATGCGATTGCGGCTCACCGTCAGCGCCAATGACGACTTCGCCACCTCTCGCCAGCGTTTCTTTGAAGGCATTCAGCGAGTGGAAGTCATGCCCCAGGACCATCACACCCTCGGTGGGCATAGACGGCCACGGCCGACCAGGCGCGGTCGCCCAAAGCCCTGCTCCACCCGGAAAAAATGCCGTGCCAGGAATCCGTTCAGGCACCACAACGACTCCTGTGGGAAATGGCTGAACAGAGGTCAGTTCAGCGAATAGCATTTCGACAGGATGGCGCATAGGGTCCTCTGCATCGTTTGCGCCGGAACTGGAGAAAGCAGTTGCCGTGCGTCCCAAGCCGGCAGAGCTGAAGAACGGACTCAGGCGACCCGCTCCGCGATCAGCACCGCGAAGAAGCCCAGCGCCGCGAGCAGCGTCCACTTGAGCACCACCCAGCCGATGCGGCGATATTTCACCTGGCCGGTGGCGGCGTAGAAGGCGAAGCACACGCCCGCCACCAGCAGCAGGAGCAGGATGGCCCAGCGGAAGAGCAGCATGCGAAGGAGGCGGCCGGCAGCGCCCTACCAGGCGCGCGCTACCTCGGCAAAGCCGCGCGGCGCGGCGCGCTCGTCGTCGAAGGTGACGACGCGGTACGCCTCGGGCTGCGCCAGCAGCGCGCGCAGCAGCTTGTTGTTCAGCGCGTGGCCGGAGCGGAAGGCGCTGTAGGCCGCCAGCAGCGGCTTGCCGACGATGTACAGGTCGCCCATCGCGTCGAGGATCTTGTGTTTGACGAACTCGTCGTCGTAGCGCAGCCCGCCGGCATTGAGCACCTTGGTGTCGTCCATGACGATGGCGTTGTCCAGCCCGCCGCCCAGCGCCAGGCCCTTGCTGCGCATGTACTCCACCTCCTTGGTGAAGCCGAAGGTGCGCGCACGCGCGATGTCGCGGTTGTACTGGCCGCTGCCGAGGTCGAACTCGAAGCGCTGGCCGGTCGAGTTGACGACCTTGTGGTCGAAGTCGATCTCGAAGCTGAGCCTGAAGCCGTGGTACGGATCGAGCCGCGCCCACTTCTCGTTGGCGCCCTCGCCTTCGCGCACCTCCACCGGCGCCAGCACCTCGATGAAGCGGCGCGGCGCCTTCTGCAACTCGACGCCCGCGCTCTGCAGCAGGAACACGAACGAGGCGGCCGAGCCGTCGAGGATCGGCACCTCGTCGGCCGTGATGTCGATGTAGAGGTTGTCGATGCCGATGCCGGCGCAGGCCGACATGATGTGCTCCACCGTCTGCACCTTGGCGCCGCCGTTGGAGACGGTGGAGGCCAGCCGCGTGTCGGTCACCGCCTCCGCGTTCATCGGGATGTCGACCGGCTCCGGCAGGTCGACCCGCCGGAACACGATGCCCGTGTCCGCCGGCGCCGGCCGCAGCGTCAGCTCCACCCGCTGCCCGCTGTGCAGCCCCACGCCGACGGCGCGGGAGATGGACTTGAGCGTGCGTTGCTGGAGCATCCGGCCGATTTTAGGTGCCGGCCTCTCCTGGCGCGTCCTCAGCCTGTCTATGGCAGCGATAGTCAGCATGGGCAAGCCCAACGGGACCGACTGATGGGGCAGCAAGCGTAGCGAGCGGCCCGAGGTTGCGCCGAGGACCGCAGCCGTACTCGCGTACGGCGAGGACCGCAGGCGCAAGATCGGGCCGCGCAGTAGCTTGATGCCCCGTCAGTCAGCTTGGCGGCGGAGGAAGGCGGGGATCTCGAAGTCGTCCATGCCGCCGGCCGTCAGCGCATCGATCTTCGCGGCGGCGTTCGTGCGGTTGGTCCCCCACACGCGCGGCACCGTCAGCGGGTCGTACGCCGGCTGCTGCCCCATCCCCGTGCCCACGTTCGGCACGCCGAAGGGGATGTTGTCGGTGCCGGTGCGGATGACCTGCAGCTCGGGCTGGCCGCGGCCGGCGTTCTGGCGCGAAAGCCCGGTGGCCACCACCGTCACGCGCATCTCGTCGCCCAGGCGCTCGTCGTAGGCGGCGCCGTAGATGACGTGCGCGTCCGGCGAGGCGTACGCGCGGATGGTGTTCATCGCCAGCTTCGACTCCGACAGCTTCAGCGAGGCCTTCGACGCCGTCACCAGCACCAGCACGCCCTTGGCGCCGGACAGGTCGATGCCCTCCAGCAGCGGGCAGGCCACGGCCTGTTCGGAGGCGATGCGCGCGCGGTCGGGGCCGCTGGCCGAGGCAGTGCCCATCATGGCCTTGCCGGGCTCGCCCATCACCGTGCGCACGTCCTCGAAGTCGACGTTCACGTGGCCGTACTCGTTGATGATCTCGGCGATGCCGCCGACGGCGTTCTTCAGCACGTCGTTGGCGTGGCCGAAGGCCTCTTCCTGCGTCACGTCGTCGCCCAGCACGTCGAGCAGCTTCTCGTTCAGGATGACGATGAGCGAATCGACGTTCGCCTCCAGCTCGGCCAGGCCCTGCTCTGCGTTGGTCATGCGCTTGCCGCCTTCCCAGTCGAAGGGCTTGGTCACCACGCCGACGGTGAGGATGCCCATCTCCTTGGCCACGCGGGCGATCACCGGCGCCGCCCCGGTGCCGGTGCCGCCACCCATGCCGGCGGTGATGAACAGCATGTGCGCGCCCTCGATGGCCTGGCGGATGTCGTCCACCGCCACCTCGGCCGACTCGCGGCCGATCTGGGGCTTGCTGCCGGCGCCGCGGCCGGTCAGGCCGAGCTGCAGGGACTTGTGCGAGTGGCCGCGATTGAGCGCCTGGGCGTCGGTGTTGGCGCAGATGAACTCCACGCCCTGCACCCCGCGCTCGATCATGTGCGCGACGGCGTTGCCGCCACCGCCGCCGACACCGATCACCTTGATCTGCGTGCCCCGGTTGAACTCTTCGGTTTCGATCATTTCGATGGGCATCATGGACTCCTTGATTGCTTGCAGTTGCCGTGTATGAAAAGAGAGGTTGCTTTTTGGTCTTGCTCGTGATTCGTGAGTGAACGCACCGGGCATCAAGGCGGTGGACCGCGCCTTCGCCATCGCTCGTTGAAATGGCGCGGTGGACTGCGCACAAGAAAACGCCGGGCCGCCCCAAGTTTTCTTGCCCCCCTCGGGGGGCGGGCTGGGCAACGCCCAGCCCTGGGGGCTCGGTTCATCAACCAGAGATCGTGCGGATAGAGCATCAGAAGTTCCCCACGATGAAGTCCTTGAAGCGGCCGAAGGCCGTCTTCACCGAGCCACTCTTCTGTGCCACCTTGTAGCCGCGCATGCGGGCGTGGCGCGCTTCCTCGAGCAGCCCCATGACGGTGGCCGCGCGCGGCTGGGCCACCATGTCCGACAGCGCGCTCGAATACTTGGGGATGCCGCGGCGCACGGGCTTGAGGAAGATGTCCTCGGCCAGCTCGACCATGCCGGGCATCACCGCGCTGCCGCCGGTGAGCACCACGCCGGACGAGAGCACTTCCTCGTAGCCCGACTCGCGCACCACCTGCTGCACCAGCGAGAAGATCTCCTCGATGCGCGGCTCGATCACGCCGGCCAGCGCCTGCTTGCTCAGGAGGCGCGGGCCGCGGTCGCCCAGGCCGGGCACCTCCACCTGCGTCTCCGGGTCGGCCAGCAGTTGCTTGGCGAAGCCGTTCTCGACCTTGATGTCCTCGGCGTCCTTGGTGGGCGTGCGCAGCGCCATCGCGATGTCGCTGGTGATCAGGTCGCCGGCGATCGGGATGACGGCCGTGTGGCGGATCGCGCCGCCGGTGAAGATGGCCACGTCGGTGGTGCCGGCACCGATGTCCACCAGCACCACGCCCAGCTCGCGCTCGTCCTCGGTCAGCACCGCCTGGCTGGAGGCCAGCGGGTTGAGCATGAGCTGGTCCACCTCCAGCCCGCAGCGGCGCACGCACTTGATGATGTTCTCGGCCGCGCTCTGAGCGCCGGTGACGATGTGCACCTTGGCTTCGAGCCGCATGCCGCTCATGCCGATGGGCTCCTTCACGTCCTGCCCGTCGATCACGAACTCCTGCGGCTCCACCAGCAGGAGGCGCTGGTCGCTGGAGATGTTGATGGCGCGCGCCGTCTCGACCACGCGGGCGACGTCGGTGGCGGTGACTTCCTTGTCCTTGACGGCCACCATGCCGCTGGAGTTGATGCCGCGGATGTGGCTGCCGGTGATGCCGGTGTAGACGCGGCTGATCTTGCAGTCCGCCATGAACTCGGCTTCCTTGAGCGCCTGCTGGATGCTCTGCACGGTGGCGTCGATGTTGACCACCACGCCGCGCTTGAGGCCGTTGCTCGGCGCCACGCCCAGCCCGGCCAGCTTGAGCTCGCCACCGGGCAGCACCTCCGCCACCACCACCATCACCTTGGCGGTGCCGATGTCGAGTCCGACGACCAGGTCTTTGTAGTCTTTGGCCATTGTGAGATGTCCTCGCGGTTCCTTCTTTCGCTCTTCTCGCTATTTCTTCCGTGCCGGGGGCGTGCCGCCCTCCGGCGCCACGGTCACGCCGCGCAGCCGGATGGCGTAGGCGTCGGCATGGCGCAGGTCGGCGCTTTCCACGGCGTCCACGGTGCGGCCGTACTGCGCCGCCACGTGGCGCACGCTGCGCAGGAAGCGCTGCACGCGCGCCGTCACCTCGTCGCTGTCGCCCCGCCCCAGCTCGATACTGGCGCCGTTGTCCAGCCGCACCTGCCAGCTTCCGCGGCTGGACAGGCTCAGCTGCTCGACGTCCAGCTCGGCCGCCGCGAACAGCGGCGCCAGCTCGTGGTACATGCCCAGCACGTGGCCGGCCTGGTCGTCGGGGCCGGCCAGGCGCGGCAGGTCGTCGCCCGCCTCGGCGCTGTTGGCCTCGAACACCTCGCCGTAGCTGTTGACCAGGCGCGACTCCGACTCGTCGCCCCAGTGCGCCACCGGCCGGTGCTCGGTCAGGGTGGCGCGCAGCCGGTCGGGGAACTCGCGCCGCACGACCGCCTTGCGCACCCAGGGCACCGACTCGAAGGCGGCGCGCGCCTGGGCCAGGTCCACGGTGAAGAAGTTGCCGCGCAACTGCGGCGTCACGTTGGCGCGCAGGGTCACGGCGTTGTTGTGCGTCACGTCGCCGTCCACCTTGATGCCCCCCAGCGGGAAGAAGGGCTGGCGCAGCACCCACCATGCGCCGGCGGCCAGCAGCATCACGCCGAACAGGGCGAACAGCAGCGTGGCCAGCACGTTCATGAGCCGGACGTCGAAGGGTGCGGGCAGGGTGTCGGCCATGGTCGAACGCCTCAGGCAGCGCCCTCCTCTGCGGAGGTCGGCCGCGCCGAATCGAGCGTGGCGGTGGCCAGCACGCGCAGGCACAGCTCCTCGTAGTCGATGCCGGCGGCACGCGCCGACATCGGCACCAGCGAGTGGCTGGTCATGCCGGGCGAGGTGTTCATCTCCAGCAGGAAGGGCTTGCGGTCGCCGGCGCGGATCATCAGGTCGGCCCGGCCCCAGCCACGGCAGCCCAGCGTGCGGTAGGCGGCCAGGGTGATGTGGCGGATCTCCTCTTCCAGCGCGTCGGGCAGGCCGGCCGGGCAGTGGTACTTCACCTCGTCGGTGAAGTACTTGTTCTGGTAGTCGTAGGCGCCCTCGGGCGCGGCGATGCGCACCACCGGCAGCGCCACGGCATCGAGGCCGCTGCCGAGCACGGGACAGGTCACTTCCTCGCCCTCGATGAACTCCTCGCACAGCACGTCGGGGTCGTAGCGCGCCGACAGCTTCACGGCGTCCTGCATCTCGGAATAGCCGCGCACCTTGGTCACGCCGATGGAGGAGCCCTCGCGCGGCGGCTTGACGATCAACGGCAGGCCCAGCACGTCGGGCACGGCGCGCACCTGCTCGCGCGACTGCTGGTCTTCGGCCAGGCGCACGTACTTCGGCGTGGGCAGGCCGTCGGCCTGCCACAGGCGCTTGGTCATCACCTTGTCCATCGCCACGCTGGAGGCCATGACGCCGGAGCCGGTGTAGGGGATGCCCAGCAGTTCCAGCGCGCCCTGCACCGTGCCGTCCTCGCCGTGGCGGCCGTGCAGCGCGATGAAGCAACGCGCGAAGCCCTCGCGCTTCAGGTCGGCGAGGTCGCGCTCGGCGGGATCGAAGGCATGCGCGTCGACGCCGCGCGAGCGCAGCGCCAGCAGCACGCCGCTGCCGGACATGAGCGACACCTCGCGTTCGGCGGAGCTGCCGCCGAAGAGCACCGCCACCTTGCCGAGGGCCTTGGGGTCGATCGGGGTCATGCTGCCCGTCCTTCCTGCATGGATGCGCCGTCGGCCAGCGCGACCACCTTGCCCGGCACCGCGCCGATGGAGCCGGCGCCCATGCACAGCACCACGTCGCCGTCGCGCGCGTTGTCCAGCACGGCCTGCGGCATGGCGGCGATGTCGTCGACGAAGACCGGCTCCACCTTGCCGGCCACGCGCAGGGCGCGCGCCAGGCTGCGGCCGTCGGCGGCCACGATGGGCGCCTCGCCGGCGGCATACACCTCCGACAGCAGCACCGCGTCTGCGCTGCCGATGACCTTGACGAAGTCCTCGAAGCAGTCGCGCGTGCGGGTGTAACGGTGCGGCTGGAAGGCCAGCACCAGCCGCCGGCCGGGGAAGGCGCCGCGCGCCGCGGCCAGGGTGGCGGCCATCTCGACCGGATGGTGGCCGTAGTCGTCGATCAGCGTGAAGGTGCCGCCGGCGGACGCCGCGATCTCGCCGTAGCGCTGGAAGCGCCGGCCCACGCCCTTGAAGCCGGCCAGGCCGCGCTGCACCGCCTCGTCGGGGATGCCCAGCTCCACCGCCATCGCGATGATCGCCAGCGCGTTGCGCACGTTGTGCTCGCCCGGCAGGTTGAGCACGACGGGCAGGTCGGGCAGCACCACGCCGTTGCGGCGCTGGGCGGTGAAGTGCATCTGGCCGCCGGCCGCGCGCACGTCGATGGCGCGCACCTGCGCATCCTCGGCGAAGCCGTAGCTGGTCACCGGGCAGGTGACCTGGGGCACGATGCCGCGCACCGCCGGATCGTCGGTGCACAGGATCGCCACGCCGTAGAAGGGCATGCGGTGCAGGAAGTCGACGAAGGCCTGCTGCAGCCGGCCGAAGTCGTGGCCGTAGGTCTCCATGTGGTCGGCGTCGATGTTGGTGACGACCGCCATCACGGGCAGCAGGTTGAGGAAGGAGGCGTCGGACTCGTCGGCCTCGACCACGATGTAGTCGCCGCCGCCCAGCCGCGCGTTGGCGCCGGCGCTGTTCAGGCGCCCGCCGATGACGAAGGTCGGATCGAGCCCCGCCGCCGCCAGCACGCTGGCCGCCAGGCTGGTGGTGGTGGTCTTGCCGTGCGTGCCGGCGATGGCGATGCCCTGCTTCAGGCGCATCAGCTCGGCCAGCATCAGGGCGCGCGGCACCACCGGGATGCGGCGCTCGCGCGCGGAGACCACCTCGGGGTTGTCGGGCTTGACCGCGGTGGAGGTCACCACCGCGTCGGCGCCCTCGATGTGGGCCGCCGCGTGACCGACGAAGGTGCGGATGCCCAGCCCGGCCAGGCGGCGCAGCGTCGCGCTGTCGGCCAGGTCGGAGCCGGAGATGGCGTAGCCCAGGTTCAGCAGCACCTCGGCGATGCCGCTCATGCCGGAGCCGCCCACGCCCACGAAGTGAATGTGACGGATCGCGTGCTTCATGCGCGGCCTCCCTTCACGAGTTCCTCGCAGGCATTCGCCACCTCCCGGGTGGCTTCGGTCTTTTCGAGCGTCTTGGCCTTGAGCGCGCGGTCCAGCAGCGCCGGGCGTTCGGTTTTCAGGAGCAAGTCGGACAGCAGTTCAGGGGTCAGGTCGGTCTGCTGCACCAGCCAGGCCGCGCCCGCGTCGGCGAGGAAGCGGGCGTTGGTGGTCTGGTGGTCGTCGACCGCCGACGGAAAGGGAACGAACAGCGCGGCGGCGCCCACGGCAGCGATCTCGGTCACCGTGCTGGCGCCGGCGCGCGCCACGATCAGGTCGGCCTCGGCATAGGCCTCGGCCGGGTTGTCGATGAAGGGCGTCAGCTCGGCCTCGACGCCCGCGGCCGCGTAGTTGGCGCGCAGTTCGTCGATCTGCTTCTCGCCGCTCTGGTGCAGCACGATCGGCCGCTCCCCGGGCGCGATGCGCGCCAGTGCCTTCGGCACGACGGCATTGAGCGCCTTGGCGCCCAGGCTGCCGCCGACCACCAGCAGCTTCAGCGGCCCGCTGCGGCCGGCGAAGCGCTCGGCGGGCGGGCTCTGGCGCAGGAATTCCTCGCGCAGCGGGTTGCCCACCCACTTCGCCTTGGGCATGACATGGGGGAAGGCGGTGAACACCCGGTCGGCCACGCCGGCCAGCACCTTGTTGGCCATGCCGGCCACCGAGTTCTGCTCGTGCAGCACCAGCGGCCGGCCCAGCAGCACGCCCATCATCCCGCCCGGGAAGGTGATGTAGCCGCCCAGGCCGACCACCACGTCGGGCTTCACGCGGCGCACCACCGCGATGCTCTGCCAGAAGGCGCGCAGCAGCTTGAGCGGCAGGAGCGCCAGCGTGAGCAGGCCCTTGCCGCGCACGCCGCCGAACTGCACCGGCTCGAAGGCGAAGCCGCGCGGCGGCACCAGCCGCTCTTCCATGCTGCCCGGCGCGCCCAGCCAGTGCACGCGCCAGCCGCGCGCGCGCAGCTCTTCCGCCACGGCCAGGCCGGGGAAGATGTGGCCGCCGGTGCCGCCTGCCATGACCAGGGCTGTCCTCATACGCGGCCTCCGCGCATCAGCGGCGCTGACGCGCCTCGCAGCGCTACGCGCTGCACGCGGTTTTGGTGAAACCGCATCCTCATACGCGGCCTCCGCGCATGAGGACGCGGTTTTCGTAGTCGACCCGCAGCACGAGCGCCAAGGCGATCAGGTTCAGCAGCATGGCCGAGCCGCCGAAGCTCATCAGCGGCAGGCCCAGGCCCTTGGTGGGCAGCGCGCCGAGGTTCACGCCCACGTTGATGAAGGCCTGGAAGCCCATCCAGATGCCCACGCCCTGCGCCACCAGGCCGGCGAAGACGCGGTCCAGCGCGATGGCCTGGCGGCCGATGTGCATGATGCGGCGCGTCAGCCAGAAGAACAGGCAGATGATCAGCAGCAGGCCGACCAGGCCGAACTCCTCTCCCAGCACGGCCAGCAGGAAGTCGGTGTGCGCCTCGGGCAGCCAGTGCAGCTTCTCGACGCTGCCGCCCAGGCCGACGCCGAAGATCTCGCCGCGGCCGATGGCGATGAGCGCGTGCGAGAGCTGGTAGCCCTTGCCCAGCGCGTGCTCCTCGCTGAAGGGATCGAGGTACGCGAAGATGCGCTCGCGCCGCCAGGGGCTGGCCGCCACCATGATGGCGAAGGCCACCACCACCAGCGCGGCGATCAGGAAGAACATGCGCGCGTTCACGCCGCCCAGGAACAGGATGCCCATGGCGATGACCGCGATCACCACGAAGGCGCCCATGTCCGGCTCGGCCAGCAGCAGCATGCCCACCACCACCACCGCCAGCGCCATCGGGATCACGGCGCGGAAGAAGCGCTCCTTGATCTCCATCTTGCGCACCATGTAGCTGGAGGCGTAGAGCACCATCGCCAGCTTGGCCAGCTCCGAGGGCTGGAAGTTCATGAGGCCCAGCGGCAGCCAGCGCCGCGCGCCGTTGACGACGCGGCCGATGTGCGGGATCAGCACCAGCACCAGCAGCAGGATGGAGACGATGAACAGCCACGGCGCGATGCGCTCCCACTGGCGCATCGGCACCTGGAAGGCCAGCAGCCCGGCGATGAAGGCGATGGCGATGAAGGCGCCGTGGCGCAGCACGAAGAAGCCCTGGCCGTAGTTGGCGCGCGCGAAGCGCGGGTTGTCGCCCAGCGCGATGGAGGCCGAATACACCATCACCAGGCCCCAGGCCAGCAGCGCGACGATGACCCACAGCATCGCCTGGTCGAAGCCCAGCACGCGCACCGGCGCGGCCTTGGTCTGCGTGAAGTCGCTGCCGCCCAGGCGCACCGGCAGGTGCATGGGCAGCGCGTCCATGCCGCGGCGGGCGCGGCCGAACAGGCCGGAGAGGCCCGAGAGGAAGCCCGGACGGGCGTTGGGCGTGGCGGCGGCGGGGCTGCTCATGTCGCGTCCTCTCCCTCGACGGGCGCGGCGGCGCCCTCGCGCATCGGCGCCGGGTCGTCGGCCAGCGCCTGCACGGCGCCCCGGAACACCTCGGCGCGGTGCGCGTAGTCGCGGAACATGTCGAAGCTGGCGCAGGCGGGCGACAGCAGCACCGCGTCGCCGGGCTGCGCGCGGCGCGCAGCCAGCAGCACGGCCTCGTCCATCGACGCGGCGTCCAGCAGCGGCACGCCGGTGCCTTCCAGCGCGGCGCGGAGGATCGGCGCGTCGCGGCCGATCAGCACCACGGCGCGGGCGTAGCGGCCCACCGGTTCGGCCAGCGGGCCGAAGTCCTGGCCCTTGCCCTCGCCGCCCGCGATCAGCACGATGCGCCGCTGGACGACGGCCCCCACGCTCGGCACTTCGTGTCCTCGCTGCCCCCCAAGGGGGCTCTCGCTTGCTTGGGGCGGCCCGGCGCTGCGCTCGCCGCCCAGGCCCAGCAGCGCGGCCGCGGTGGCGCCGACGTTGGTGCCCTTGCTGTCGTCGAAGAACTCGATGTCGTCGACCAGCGCAACCGGCTCCACGCGGTGCGGCTCGCCGGCGTACTCGCGCAGGCCGTAGAGCATCGGCGCCAGCGGGCAGCCGGCGGCCACGGCCAGCGCCAGCGCGGCCAGCGCGTTCATGGCGTTGTGCTGGCCGCGGATGCGCAGCGCGTCGGCGGGCATCAGGCGCTGCAGGTGGATCTCTTCCTCATCACTTGAAGCCCCCACATTCGGCACTGCGTGTCCTCGCTGCCCCCCGAGGGGGTGCGCGCTTGCTTGGGGCGGCCCGGCGCGGCGCGCGGCGCCGCGCTTGCGCTTCTGCGTCTCGTCGGCCTCGTGCGCGCGCACCAGCCAGGCCATGCCGTTGACGCGCTCGATGCCGAAGTCGCCCGGGCGCTGCGGCAGGCCGCTGCCGAAGGTGACGTGCGCGCGCTGCTGCGGCCGCTGCAGCTTCGCGCGCACCGGCGGCGGCAGCATCGCCATCACCGCCTCGTCGTCGCGGTTGAGCACCATCAGGCCGCGCTCGCCGAAGATGCGCGCCTTGGCCGCCGCATACGCCGCCATGTCGCCATGCCAGTCCAGGTGGTCCTGCGTGATGTTGAGCGCCGTGGCGGCCGTCGGCTCGAAGCCGCGCACGCCGTCGAGCTGGAAGCTGGACAGCTCCAGCACCCATGCCTGCGGCAGGTCGCCCGCGTCCATCCGCTCGGCCAGCGTGTCGAGCAGGCTGGGGCCGATGTTGCCGGCCACGGCCACCGTGCGCCCGGCCCGCTCGACCAGCAGGCCGGTGAGCGAGGTGACGGTGGTCTTGCCGTTGGTGCCGGTGACGGCGAGCACGGCGGGGCGGTAGCCGGTTTCGGCCGGCGGCGGGGCGATGACGGGCGCGGGCGCCTCGTCGTCGGATGCGGGGGCGGGTTCGGCGGCGGCCGGGGCCTCCTCGGCCTGCGCTTCGGCCGGTGCCTCGGCCTCCGGAACTTCGTCGGCCTGCGGCGTCTCGTCGGCCTCGCGCAGATCGGCCAGCGCCTGCACGAACAGGTCCAGCTCGCCGCCCACCGGCAGCCCGATGGCGCGCGCCGCGTCGGCCACCGGCGCGATGGCGGCCGGCGACAGGCCGGGCGAGCGGTACACGGCGCGGATCGGCGTGCCTTCGACCAGCGCCGCGCTGAACGGGCCGCCGACGAACTTCACCTGCGGCAACTGCTCGCGCAGCACGGCCAACTGCGGCGGCGCCTCGCGCGTGTCGGCCACCGTCACCTGCGCGCCGTGGCGCGCGCACCAGCGCGCCATCGCCAGCCCGGACGCGCCGAGGCCGAGGACGAGGACGTGCAGATCCTGGAGGTGCTTCATCGCCGGTTCACCTCAGCTTCAGGGTGGACAGCCCCACCAGGCACAGCAGCATGGTGATGATCCAGAAGCGCACCACCACCTGGGTCTCGCGCCAGCCGCTCTTCTCGAAGTGATGGTGCAAGGGTGCCATCTTCAGCACGCGCCGGCCCTCGCCATAGCGTTTCTTCGTGTATTTGAAGTAGCTGACCTGTGCCATCACCGAGATGGCCTCGACCACGAAGATGCCGCCCATCACGAAGAACACGATCTCCTGGCGCACGATGACGGCCACCGTGCCCAGCGCGCCGCCCAGCGCCAGCGCGCCCACGTCGCCCATGAAGACCTGCGCCGGGTGCGTGTTGAACCACAGGAAGGCCAGGCCCGCGCCCGCCATCGCGGAGCAGAACACCAGCAGCTCGCCCGAGCCGGGAATGTGCGGGAACAGCAGGTACTTGCTGTAGACGGCGCTGCCGGTGACGTAGGCGAACACGCCCAGCGCCGAGCCGACCATCACCACCGGCATGATGGCCAGCCCGTCCAGCCCGTCGGTGAGGTTGACCGCGTTGCTGGCGCCGACGATGACCAGGTAGGTCAGGATCACGAAGCCGATGCCGCCCAGCGGATAGCTGATCTCCTTGAAGAAGGGCAGCAGCAGGTGCGTCTTGGGCGGGAAGTCCATGTCGAAGCCGGAACTCACCCAGTTGACGAACAGCTCCAGCACGCGGCCGTTGGAGCTTTCGGAAATGGCGAACAGCAGGTAGAAGGCCGCTATCAGCCCGATCAGCGACTGCCAGAAGTACTTCTCGCGCGAGCGCATGCCCTCCGGGTCCTTGTTGACGACCTTGCGCCAGTCGTCCACCCAGCCGATGGCGCCGAAGCCCAGCGTGACCCACAGCACGACCCACACGAAGCGGTTCGACAGGTCGAACCACAGCAGCGTGGCCAGCGCGATCGAGAACAGCACCAGCACGCCGCCCATGGTGGGCGTGCCGCTCTTGGAGAGGTGCGTCTCCATCGCGTAGCCGCGCACCGGCTGGCCGATCTTCAGCGCCGTCAGGCGGCCGATCACCCAGGGGCCCGCGGCCAGGCCGAACAGCAGCGCGGTCACCGCCGCCATCAGCGCGCGGAAGGTCAGGTACTGGAACACGCGCAGGAAGCCCAGCTCCGGCGAGAGGGTCTGCAACCATTGGGTCAGGCTCAGCAGCATGCGCGCGCGCCGGGTTCATGCACCATGGCCGGCCTCCTCGTTGTCGTCGTTGTCGCGGGCGGGCGCGAGCGCCGCCTCGACGGCCTGCACCACGCGCTCCATCCGCATGAACCGCGAGCCCTTGACCAGCACGCTGCCCCACGCGGGCAGCTGCTCGCGCACCGCGGCGTTGAGCGCATCGATGTCGGCGAAGTGGCGGCCCTCGCGGCCGAAGGCGGCGATGGCATGCGCGCAGGCCTCGCCCAGCCCGTACACCGCGTCGATGCCGCGCCGGCGCGCCCACTCGCCCACCTCGGCATGGAACTGCGGGCCCTGGTCGCCGACCTCGCCCATGTCGCCCAGCACCAGCAGGCGCGGGCCCGGCAGTTCGGCCAGCACGTCGATGGCGGCGCGTGCGGAATCGGGGTTGGCGTTGTAGCTGTCGTCCACCAGCGTCAGCGGCGCGGCGCCGGCGCGCGCCACCAGCCGGCTGCGCGAGCGGCCCTTGACCGGCTCGAAGGCCGCCAGGCCGCGCGCGATCTCGTCCAGCGACACGCCCGCCGCCAGCGCGCAGGCGGTGGCCGCCAGCGCGTTGTGCAGGTTGTGGCGGCCCGCGATGTGCAGGTGCGTCGCCAGCGGCCCCAGCGGCGTGCGGATCTCCAGCGCCCACGCCTCGCCCTGCCAGTGCGCCTCGCCCAGCGCGATGTCGGCATCGGCCGAAGTGCCGAAGCGGATGCAGCGGCGCCCGGCCTCCTCGCGCGCCATCGATTCCCACAGCTCGCTGTAGTCGTCGCCGGCCGGGAAGATCGCGGTGCCCTGCGGCGGCAGCGCAGCGAACACGCTGCCGTTCTCGCGCGCCACCGCCTCCACCGTGGCCATGAATTCCTGGTGCTCGCGCTGTGCGTTGTTCACCAGCGCCACCGTGGGCTGCGCGATGGCGGCCAGCCGCGCGATCTCGCCGGGGTGGTTCATGCCCAGCTCGACCACCGCCAGGCGGTGCTCGGGCCGCAGGCGCATCAGCGTCAGCGGCAGGCCGACCTCGTTGTTGAAGTTGCCTTCGGTGGCCAGCGCGCGCGCGCCGGCCGAGGTGCGCAGGATCGCCGCGATCATCTGCGTCACCGTCGTCTTGCCATTGCTGCCGGTGACGGCGATCAGCGGCAGTTCGAACTGCATCCGCCAGCCGTGCGCGATGGCGCCGAGCGCGGCCAGCGTGTCGGGCACCTCCAGACCGGGCAGGCCGGCCTGTGCCAGCCCGGCCTGCGCCACGGCCGCCACGGCGCCGTGCGCGCGCGCCTGGGGCAGGAAGGCATGGCCGTCGAAGCGCTCGCCCTTCAGGGCCACGAACAGGTCGCCGGCGGCGAGGCTACGGCTGTCGGTGTGGACGCGGGCGACCGGCGTGGCGCCGTCGCCCACCAGGCGAGCGCCGGGCACCCAGGCCAACGCCTGCTGCAGGGTGAAGAGCATCGTGCCGGTCATGCTGCGCTCCTGGCGCGCAGCGCCGCTTCGGCGTGCACGCGGTCGGAGAAGGGCTGGCGCCGGCCGGCGATCTCCTGCCAGGCCTCGTGGCCCTTGCCCGCGATCAGCACCACGTCGGCCGTGTCGGCCTCGGCGATCGTCTCGGCGATGGCCGCTGCGCGGTCGACCTGCACGCGGGCCGCCTCCGGCCGTGCCAGGCCGCGCAGGATCTGGCTCAGGATCCGATCGGGCGACTCGCCGCGCGGGTTGTCGCTGGTGAGCACTACCACGTCGGCGCGCGCCTCGGCCACGGCGCCCATCATCGGGCGCTTGAGCGGGTCGCGGTCGCCGCCGCAGCCGAAGACGCACCACAGCCGCCCGCCGCGCTGCGCCGCGAAGGCGCGCAGGCCGGCCAGCGCCTTGTCCAGCGCGTCGGGCGTGTGAGCGTAGTCGATCACGGCCAGCGGCGCGTGCTGGCCGCCCCCGGGAAGACGCTGGGCCGCTCCCGAGTCTTCCTGCTCCCCTTGGGGGACGAAGCCGGCGTGCCGGCTTCCGGGGGCTGTCACGATTTCCATGCGGCCGGGCACGCTGCCCAGGTCGCGGCAGGCAGCCACGGCCGCTTCCAGCGACAGGCCCAGCGCCCGCAGCGTGCCGATGACCCCCAGCAGGTTCGCCACGTTGTAGTCGCCGATCAGGCCGGTGGCCAGGCGCACCGGCGCCATGCCGTCCTCCACCACGGTGAAGGCCAGCCCCTGCCCGCCGTGGCCGACGTCGCGCGCCTCGAGCCGCGCGCCGTGGCCGGCGGACGAGAGCGTCCAGATGTCCAGGCCCGGTGCCGCGCCGGCGTCCAGCAGGTCCTTCACCAGGGCGGCGCCCTTCACGTCGTCGATGTTGACCACCGCCGCGCGCAGGCCCGGCCAGCGGAACAGTTCCGCCTTGGCCTGCCAGTAGGCCTCCATGCTGCCGTGGTAGTCCAGGTGGTCCTGCGTGAAGTTGGTGAACACGGCCACCGCGATGCGCGTGCCGTCCAGCCGCCGCTCGGCCAGGCCGATGGAGGAGGCCTCGATGGCGCAGGCGCCGAAGCCGGCGCGCACGAAGTGGCGCAGCGCCCGCTGCAGCATGACGGGGTCGGGCGTGGTCAGGCCGGTGTATTCCAGCGCCGGCGGCACGCCCATGCCGAGGGTGCCGACGACGGCGCAGGGCGAGGGCCCCGCGCCCGTGCAGGCGGTGAGCGCCTGCGCCAGCCACCAGGCGGTCGAGGTCTTGCCGTTGGTGCCGGTGACGGCCAGCACGTCCAGCGCATGCGAGGGCTGCTCGTAGTAGGCGGCGGCGATCGGGCCGGTGGCGGCCTTCAGGCCGGCATAGGCGGCGACGGACGCGCCGCCGGCGCCGCCCTCCCGCGCGAAGCCGAAGGCGTCCGCGCCCTCGTGCTCCACCAGGCAGGCGGCCGCCCCCTGCGCCAGCGCCGCGCCGACGAACTGCCGCCCGTCGACGGCCGCGCCCGGCCAGGCGATGAAGCCGTCGCCGCGGCCGACGCGGCGGCTGTCGGCGAACAGGTCGCCCTGCACGCGCTGGTGTAGCCAGCGCGCGGCCTCGTCGGGGCTGCGGAGCATCTGCAGGGCCATCAGAAGCTCTCCTCCACGCCCTCGGTCACGACCAGGGGCTTGACGGCCAGGTCCGGCGGCACGTTCATCATGCGCAGCGTCTGCTGCACCACCTCGCTGAACACCGGCGCCGCCACCGCGCCGCCGTAGTACTGGCCGGCACTGGGCTCGTCGATCATCACCGCCACGATGATGCGCGGCTTGTCGATCGGCGCCATGCCGGTGAACCAGGCGCGGTACTTGTTGCTGGCGTAGCCCTTGCCCACCTGCTTGTGGGCCGTGCCGGACTTGCCGCCGACCGAGTAGCCCACCGTCTGCGCGCGCTGGCCGGTGCCGCCGGGGCCGGCGGCCATCTGCAGCATCTTGCGCACGGCGCGCGCGTTCTCGGCCGAGAACACCTTCACCCCCACCGCCGGCTCGCTGCTCTTGAGGATGGTGGCCGGGATGACGCGGCCGTCGTGCGCGAAGGCGGTGTACGAGTGCGCCATCTGGAACAGCGAGGCCGACAGGCCGTAGCCGTAGGACATGGTGGCCTGCTCCACCGGCTTCCACGTCTTCCAGGGGCGCAGCCGGCCGCTGACGGCGCCGGGGAAGGCGATCTGCGGCTTCTGCCCGTAGCCCAGCGCGGTGTAGACGTCCCACATCTCGTGCGGGCTCATCTTCTGCGCGATCTTCAGCGCGCCCACGTTGCTGGACTTCTGGATCACGCCCTCCACCGTGAGCGCGCCGTAGTTGTGCGTGTCGCGGATGGTGAAGCCGCCGAGCTGGTAGCGCCCGGGCGAGGTGTCGATGACGGTCTGCGGCCTGATGCGGCCCGCCTCCATCGCCATCGCCACGGTGATGGGCTTCATGGTCGAGCCGGGCTCGAAGGTGTCGGTGAGGGCGCGGTTGCGCAGTTGCTCGCCGGTGAGGTTCTGGCGCCTGTCGGGCGAGTAGCTGGGGTAGTTGGCCAGCGCCAGCACCTCGCCGGTGACGGCGTCGAGCACCACCACGCTGCCCGCCCTGGCTTTGTTGGCGGTGACGGCGTCGCGCAGTTTCTGGTAGGCGAAGAACTGCACCTTGCTGTCGATCGCGAGCTGAATGTCCTTGCCGTCCACCGGCGGCACCACCTCGCCCACGCCCTCGATCACGCGGCCGAGGCGGTCCTTGATGACGCGCTGCGAGCCGGGCTGGCCGGCCAGCGCCTTGTCGAAGGCCAGCTCGATGCCTTCCTGGCCGTGGTCCTCCACGTTGGTGAAGCCCACCACGTGCGCGGCCGCCTCGCCCTCGGGGTACTGGCGCTTGTACTCGCGCGTCTGGTGCAGGCCCTTGATGTTCAGCGCCGCGATCTGCTTGGCGATGGGCTCGTCCACCTGGCGCTGGATCCACACGAAGGTCTTGTCCTCGTCGGCGAGCTTCTTGTCCAGGTCCTTGGGCGCCATGCCCAGCAGCTTGGCCACCTGGCGCAGCCTGGCCTTGGTGTCCGGATCGTCGCGCTCGATGTCCTCGGGAATCGCCCAGATGCTGGGCGCGATGACGCTGGAGGCGAGGATCAGCCCGTTGCGGTCGAGGATGCGGCCCCGGTTGGCCGGCAGCGCCAGCGTGCGCTCGAAGCGCACCGTGCCCTGGCGCAGGAAGAAGTCGTTGCCGATCACCTGCACGTACACCGCGCGCCCGGCCAGCACCACGAAGCCCAGCGCGATGCTGGCGACGATGAACTTGCTGCGCCAGACCGGCGTCTTGCTCGCCAGCAGGGGGCTGGTGGTGTAGCGCACGCTGCGGCTGGTGCTCATCGCCCGCTCCTGCCGGTTGCCGCGCCGGCGCGGCCGGCGACTGCCGCCGCGGCGGCCTGGCGCGCGGCCTCTTCCGGCGGCAGCGGGGCGACGCCCGGGATCACCGTACCGTCGGCGCGCACGTACTGGGTGATGGCCGGCGTGGTGGTGCGCATCCTGAGCTGCTCCTTGGCCAGCTTCTCGATGCGCAGCGGCGTGGCCTGGGCCCGCTTGTCCACCTGCAGCCGCTCGAACTCCGTCTCCAGCGTGCGCGCCTCGCTCTGCGCCCGGTACAGCTGCGTGTAGAGCTGGCGCGAACGGTACTGGGTGTGCACCAGCACCATGGCCGTGACGATCACGGCCAGCAGCAGGAAGAGGTTCAGGCGCGTGATCAAGCCGCCACCTCCGTGCGTTCGGCCACGCGCAGGATCGCGCTGCGCGCGCGCGGATTGGCCGCCACCTCGGCCGCCGACGGGCGCACGCGCCCGAGCGCGCGCAGCTTCATCGCCTTGGGCGCGGCGAAGGGCGCGCGGCGGTCGAACACCTCGCGCGAATGGGCGGCGATGAACTGCTTGACGATGCGGTCTTCCAGCGAGTGGAAGCTGATCACCGCCAGCCGGCCTCCGGGTTGCAGCACGTTCAGGCTCGCTCCTAGCGCCTGTTGCAGCTCTTCAAGCTCGGCGTTGACGTGAATCCGAAGAGCCTGAAATGTGCGCGTTGCAGGGTTCTGGCCCGGCTCGCGGGTTTTGACCGCGCCAGCCACGAGCTCGGCCAGCTCGGCGGTGGTTGAAACTGGGCCCCGTTCCTGTCGGCGAGCAGCAATCGCCTTTGCAATCTGAACAGCAAACCGTTCTTCGCCATAGTCACGAATCACCTCTGCAATCTGCTGTGTGTCGGCCGTCGCCAGCCACTCGGCCGCGCTCTGGCCGCGCGTGGTGTCCATGCGCATGTCGAGGGGGCCGTCGAAACGAAAAGAAAAACCCCGTGCGGGGTCGTCGATCTGGGGGGAGCTGACGCCGAGATCCATGAGGATCCCGGCCACGCTGCCCGGGGGCAGCGCTCCCAGCCCCGTGAAGCCTTCGTGCCGGATGGCAAAGCGCGCATCGGCGATGCGCCCCGCTTCCGCCACCGCCTCCGGGTCCTTGTCGAAGGCGATCAGCCGGCCCTGCGGCCCCAGTTGCTCCAGGATGCGGCGCGCGTGGCCGCCGCGCCCGAAGGTCGCGTCCACGAAGGTGCCGCCGGGCGCCGCAGCCCCACCCAGCAGGGCGTCGACGGCTTCCTGCAGCAGCACCGTGGTGTGGACGAGGGGCGTATTCAAGCGGCCGCCCCATCAGAAGGCCAGGTCCTGCAGCGACTGGGGATCCATGGCGGCCAGCGCCTCGGCCTCCTTGGCGTCGTGCGTGGCCTTGTCCCACAGCTCGAAGTGGCTGCCCATGCCCAGCAGCAGGGTCTCGCGCTGGATGCCGGCGGCGGCCCGCAGCTCGGGCGACACCAGCACGCGTCCGGTGCCGTCCATGTCCACGTCCATGGCGTTGCCGAGGAACAGGCGCTTGTACCACTGCGCGTTCATGGGCAGCGCGGCGATCTTCTCGCGGAATTGCTCCCACGCGGGGCGCGGGAAGATCATCAGGCAGCCGTGGGGGTGGCGGGTGATCGTGAGCTGGCCGCCGGCCGTCGCCAGCAGGACGTCGCGATGCCGGGTCGGCACCGACAACCGCCCCTTGGCATCCAGACTCAGCGATGAAGCGCCCTGAAACACGACCCCGAAACCCCGATTCGGCAGTTGTCGGGGCGTGAAGGCGAGGCTGCCGTCACTTTTTCCCACTTAACTGCACTTTTTTGCACTGTAGCAGGAAAGGATGGGCGCGCAACGCGGCACGTCGCTATTTTTTGTAATGGAATCAACGACTTAGCGAGGCAATCTGCGAAGCAAATCACCTCGAAAGTCGTTTAGAAGTAAGCACTTAGCGAGAGCACTGAAAGTGCTTCGTGAAGCGTGGGCGCCGCCCGCACCTCGCCTCAGAGGATGAAACGGGAAAGGTCCTCGTCGTGACTTAGTGCCGCCAGCCGCGCGTCCACGTAGGCGGCGTCGATGCGCACGGTCTGCCCTTCCAGCTTCGCGGCGTCGAAGCTCACCTCGTCGAGCAGCCGCTCCATCACGGTCGACAGGCGCCGGGCGCCGATGTTCTCGGTGCGCTCGTTGACCTCGAAGGCGATGGTGGCCAGCCGGGTGATGCCGTCGGGCGTGAACTCCAGCGTCACGCCCTCGGTGCCCAGCAGCGCCTGGTACTGCTTGACCAGCGAGGCGCGCGTCTGGATGAGGATGCTCTCGAAGTCCGCCACCGACAGCGACTGCAGCTCGACGCGGATCGGGAAGCGCCCCTGCAGCTCGGCGATCAGGTCGCTGGGCTTGCTCATGTGGAAGGCGCCGCTGGCGATGAACAGGATGTGGTCGGTGCGCACCACGCCGTACTTGGTGGTGACGGCCGTGCCCTCCACCAGGGGCAGCAGGTCACGCTGCACGCCCTGGCGCGAGACGTCGGCGCCCTGCGCCTCGCTGCGGGTGGCGACCTTGTCGATCTCGTCGATGAAGACGATGCCGTTCTGCTCGGCGTTGGCGATGGCCTGGGCGCGCACCTCCTCCTCGTTGAGCAGCTTGCCCGCCTCCTCGTCGGTGAGCAGGCGCATCGCCTCGGCGATGCGCAGCTTGCGCGCCTTGCGCCGGCCGCCGCCGAGCTGGCTGAACATGCCGCGCAGCTGCTCGGTCATCTCCTCCATGCCGGCGGGGCCCATGATCTCCAGCGGCGCGCGCTGCTCGGCCACTTCGATCTCGATCTCCTTGTCGTCGAGCTGCCCCTCGCGCAGCTTCTTGCGGAAGGCCTGGCGGGTGGCGTTGCCGCCGTCGGCCTGCGCCGAGCCGTCGGCGCCGCGGGCGCCGGGCAGCAGCGCGTCGAGGACGCGCTCCTCGGCCGCGTCCTCGGCGCGCATGCGCACCTTGGCAGCCTCGGCCTCGCGCGTCTGCTTGACGGCCACCTCGGCCAGGTCGCGGACGATGGAATCCACGTCCTTGCCGACGTAGCCCACCTCGGTGAACTTGGTGGCCTCCACCTTGACGAAGGGCGCGTCGGCCAGCCGGGCCAGGCGGCGCGCGATCTCGGTCTTGCCCACGCCGGTGGGGCCGATCATCAGGATGTTCTTGGGCGTGATCTCGCCGCGCAGCTTCTCGTCGACCTGCTGGCGGCGCCAGCGGTTGCGCAGGGCGATGGCAACGGCGCGCTTGGCATCGCGCTGGCCGACGATGTGGTTGTCGAGTTCGGAGACGATTTCCTGCGGTGTCATGGACATGGTGTGTTCGACTCTGTGAGGGCTGGATGGACAGGCATTCGCCAGGGCACCCGCGGAACTGGCTCTGCCAGGCCGCTGGGTGCGCCCCCCTTCGCGCAGCAGAAGGGGGGTTGGCGGAGCGCGCGGCGCGCAGACTGGGGGGACGCGCTCCTTAGAGCGTTTCAATCGTGTGGTGCATGTTGGTGTAGATGCACAACTGCCCCGCGATCTCCAGGGACTTGCGCACGATGTCCGCGGCCGGCAGCTCGGTGTTGTCGAGCAGCGCCTTGGCGGCGGCATGGGCGTAGGCGCCGCCCGAGCCGATGGCCACGATGCCCTGCTCCGGCTCCAGCACGTCGCCGTTGCCGGTGATGATCAGCGAGGTGGTGGCGTCGGCCACGGCCAGCATCGCCTCCAGGCGGCGCAGCACGCGGTCGGTGCGCCAGTCCTTGGTCAGCTCGATGGCGGCGCGGGCCAGTTGGCCCTGGTGTTTCTCCAGCTTGGCCTCGAAGCGCTCGAACAGCGTGAAGGCGTCGGCGGTGGCGCCGGCGAAGCCGGCCAGCACCTTGCCGTGGTGCAGCGTGCGCACCTTGCGCGCCGAGCCCTTGATGACGATGTTGCCCAGCGTGACCTGGCCGTCGCCGCCGATGGCGACCTGGTCGCCCTGCGGGGTGGCGCGGCGCACGCTGACGATGGTGGTGCCGTGAAATTGTTCCATCGGAGCATGATGGGGCCGGAACGCCCCGATGCAAGGCCCGCGGCGCGCGGCCCCGGGGGGTGCGGCGGTCAGTGGCGCGGCGTCACCACGGCATGGTCGGCGATGCCGGCCACGCCGAGGAAGGCCGCCAGCAGGCGATGGACGTCGACGAACTCGATGCGGCGCCCCCTGGCGTCGTAGGCCTTCACCCAGTTCAGCAGGCTGCCCGCGGCGGCGACGTCCACGCGCAGCAGCGAGGCGCACGACACCACCGGCGCATCGGCGCCCGCCAGCTCGGCGTCCAGCCGCTGGCAGGTCGCGCCCAGGTCGCCGGCGAGTTCGCCCGAGAGTTGCCCGGGCAGAACCTCGGGCCCGGTGGCGTCGCCTGCCAGGCGCAGCCCGCCCGGCCGGCTCGCGCGCGGCGCGTCCAGCGAGGCATAGCTGCCTGCCGGGTCGCGCCATGCCGGCGGCGCCACCTCGTAGGTGATGCAGTAGTTCAGCGCCACCAGCTCGAAGTCGTCGGGCAGGTTCATCACCCGCAGCACCGACAGGTAGAGTTGCCACCACGCCAGGTCGGTGCCGCGCACCGTCAGCGGCGTGGCCTCGGCCAGCACGGCGACCAGCCGCTCGGCGCCGGCGAAGCGCAGTTGCACCGGCGCATCGGCCCAGTGCGCGAACAGCGTGCCCAGCGGGGCGACCGCGTCGCCGTCGATGCCGCGAAGCAGCCGCCAGTCCAGCCGCCACACGGCGCCGGCCTGCGACAGGGCCCGCGTGAGCTGCAGCAGGCCCTCGCGGCCCAGCTGCTCGGGCGCATACCAGTCGACCGTGCCCTCGTCCGCGCTCTGCTGCTGGCTGTGGTGCGCCAGCAGGCGCAGCGACCTCCACTCCGGCGCGGGCCGCTTGAAGCGCTGCGCATAGCGCGTGCTGTTGGCGGCGAACTTCTCGGCGTCGCCCGTGGCCCGGTACAGGTCGAGCAGCGCGCGCCAGGTCTCGTCGTCGTCGGCATGGCTGCCGCTGCCGGCCACGGCCTGCAGCAGCAGGCCCTCGGCCCCGGCGTCGTCGCCCTGGGCGAAGCGCAGCGCCGCCTCCTGCGCCGGGGTATCGCACACCAGCCGGGATGAATCCAGCGCATGGGCATGGGTGGGCACGGCGGCGACAGCCTCGCCGCCCTCGCCCTCGTCCAGCGGCGGCGCGCCGGGCGCGGTGTCGGCATAGGCGCGGGCATGCTGGGCCGCCAGCGGGTCCGGCTGCGAGGCGCCGGCCGCGGCAGCCTCGCCGCCGGCGCGGCCCTTCCACCACTGCTGCGACATCTGCTCCTCGATCTCGTCGATCTTCTTGAGCGTGAGGGCGCGGCCGTCGGTCTTGCCGGAACTGTTGAGCTGGAAGGAGGACGGCGTGCCGCCCTCGCGCGTGCCCGCGGCCTCGCGCTGGCGCAGCTTGCGCAGCATGTCGAACTCGCGGCGGCGCACGAAGTCGTTGCGCTGCCGGCGCTCGATCATCTCCTTGAGCGCCTCGCGGCTGTAGCCGGTGTCGGGCGCTGCGGCGCCGCCGCCCTCGGGCGCATCCAGTTCCGACCAATCCTTGAGCGGATTGCGGACGAACTTGGCCACCTTGGACAGCAGCCGGTTGCCTTCTTCCCTGGCCATGCGCGCGTGATCGGAAGCGGAAGCCGCGCCGTTCAGTCTCCGAACATCTTCTGCTTGAGCTCGCGGCGCTGCTGCGCCTCCAGCGACAGCGTGGCGGTGGGACGCGCCAGCAGCCGGCCGACGCCGATCGGCTCGCCGGTCTCGTCGCAGTAGCCGTAGTCGCCGGCGTCGATGCGCGCGATGGACTGCTCGATCTTCTTGAGCAGCTTGCGCTCGCGGTCGCGCGTGCGCAGCTCCAGCGCGTGCTCTTCCTCGATGGTGGCGCGGTCGGCCGGATCGGGCACGACGACGGTGTCCTCGCGCAGGTGCTCGGTGGTCTCGCCCGCGTTCTCGAGGATGCCCTTCTTGAGCATCAGAAGCTTGTGGCGGAAGAAGGCCATCTGCTTCTCGTTCATGTACTCGCCGTCGGGCATGGCGATGACCTCGGCGTCGGTGAGTTCCTCGGCCGGTTTGGTCTTCCAGTTGTTGGCGAGCTTGGGGTCTTTCTTGATGGCCACGGGCGGCGGGGAAACGAGTGCAGTGGACATGGTCTGTGAGAAGCTGGCCTTGGCGGCGGTCGAGGCCACCGCCTGCGGCATGGAGGGAACGGTCAGTTGCGCCAGCCGCGCCGAGGCGCGGGCACGGGGCACGGGCGCATCGGCAGCAGGCGCGGCGGCCGGAGCCGGGGCGGGTGCGGCCGTGGGCGCCGCGGCCGTCTTGCGCGCAGGCGCCGCCTTGGCGGCGGCGGGCGCGGGGGAAGCCTTGACGGCGGATTTCTTCACGGTCGCAGGCTCCTGGGTCTGGCTGGATCGCGCTTTCACGGGGTGGTCTCCTCCCAAGGGCACTGGTGGGGGCCCGAGGGGCCGCTGCCGCCGGTGCGCAAGGCCCCGGTGGCGGCGGCTGATGGTTATACCGCCGAAACCGGGAGGCCGGGCGCATGCCGGACGTCGCCGGAACACCGGCCCGGCCGCGGGATGCGGCCAGGGGGGTCCCAAACAGGCGCGCGATTGTATAGAGAAAGTCTCCAGCGCGGCCCGCGCCTGCGTCTCTCGTCAGAAGGCCGCGGAGCAGGCCATGCGGGAACATCCGCGGAACCGAAGCACCCCACGAAACAGGCTTCGCGGGGACCCCGCGCTCGGCCGGGCCGCAGGATGTGCCCCCTCGCAGGGGGTTGCCGGAGCGGAACGAAGTCCGCGCAGGCTGGGGGTGGTCAGGTCAGGCACTGGTCCAGGCCCTGCTCCAGGATGTCGCGCGGCAGGTCGATGCCGATGAAGACCATGCGGCTGATGCGCGGTTCGCCCTCGGCCCACTCGGGGCCCAGGTCGCTGCCCATGAGCTGGTGCACGCCCTGGAAGATCACCTTGCGCGCGGTGCCCTTCATGTCGAGCACGCCCTTGTAGCGCAGCATGCGCGGGCCGTAGATGTTGACGACGGCGCCCAGGAAGTCCTCCAGCCGGGCGGGATCGAAGGGGCGGTCGGCCTTGTAGACGAAGCTCTTGACGTCGTCGTCGTGATGATGGTGGTGGCCATGCCCGTGCTCGTGCTGGTGCGAGGGGTGGTCGCAGTGCTCGCCGTGCGCATGGTCGTGGTCATGGTGGTGGTGCTCGTGCTCGTCTTCCTTGAGGAAGTCGGGGTCGATGTCCAGCTTGGCGTTGAGGTTGAAGCCGCGCAGGTCGAACACCTTGGCGAGCGGCACCTCGCCGAAGTGCACCTTCTCGATCGGCGCGCGCGGGTTCATGTGCTTGAGGCGATGGATCAGCGCGTCGGCCTCCTCCTCGCTCACCAGGTCGGTCTTGCTGACGAAGATCTGGTCGGCGAAGCCCACCTGGCGGCGCGCCTCCTGCCGGTCGTTGAGCTGCTGGGCGGCGTGCTTGGCGTCCACCAGGGTCAGGATGGAGTCCAGCAGGTAGCTCTCGGCGATCTCGTCGTCCATGAAGAAGGTCTGCGCCACCGGGCCGGGGTCGGCCAGGCCGGTGGTCTCGATCACCACGCGCTCGAAGTCCAGCAGGCCCTTGCGCTTCTTGGCGGCCAGCAGCTGCAGCGTCTCGCGCAGGTCCTCGCGGATGGTGCAGCAGATGCAGCCGTTGCTCATCTGGACGATCTGCTCCTTGGACTCGGTGACGAGGATGTCCGAGTCGATGTTCTCCTCGCCGAACTCGTTCTCGATCACGGCGATCTTCTGGCCGTGGGCCTCGGTGAGCACCCGCTTGAGCAGCGTGGTCTTGCCCGAGCCGAGGAAGCCGGTGAGGATGGTGGCGGGGATGAGGGCCATGGGAGATGCTCCGGGGATCTGCGGGGAAAGGGCGGAAAGTTTAGGCCCGCCGCCGCAGCCCTGCCGGCGCGCGGTTTCTCCGCCGCCGGCCGGCTGGCAGGCTACTTGCGCACCACCACCAGCCCCTTGAGGTACTCGCCCTCGGGGAACTCGATGGTCATCGGGTGGTCGGGCGCGGCACCCAGGCGCTCGGCGATGTAGCCGTCCACCCCGGCGTCGATGCCGGCGGAGGCCACGATCTTGTGGAACAGGTCGGCCGAGATGCCGCCCGAGCACGAGAAGGTGAGCAGCACGCCGCCCGGCGGCAGCAGCTTGAAGGCCAGGCGGTTGATGTCCTTGTAGGCGCGGGCGGCGCGCTCGGCATGGGCCACGGTGGGCGCGAACTTGGGCGGGTCGAGCACGATGGCGTCGAAGCGCCGGCCCTCGTCGATGAAGCGGCGCAGGGTGGCGTTGACGTCGGCATCGAGGAATTCGGCCTTCGCGCCCGCCAGGCCATTGAGCCCCAGGTGCGCCTCGGCCCGCTCCAGCGCCGGGCGCGAGGAATCGACCGAGACCAGTTCCGCGCCCTCGAGCGCGCCCGCCGCCGCCAGCCCGTGGGCCGCCGCGACGGTGAAGCCGCCGGTGTAGCAATAGCAGTTCAGCACGCTGCGGAAATGCCGCAGCCGGGCCAGCTCCGAGAAGCGGCGGCGGCTGTCGCGCTGGTCGAGGTAGAAGCCGGTCTTGTGGCCGGTGGCGACGTCCAGCGTCAGGCGCCAGCCGTGCTCGCGGATCGCCAGTTCGGTGGCGCCGTTGCCGCGCAGCCAGCCGATGGCCGGCGGCAGCCCCTCGCGCTCGCGGCCGCTGGCGTCGGAGCGTTCATAGAGCCTGTCCAGCCCGGTGGCCGCGAGCAGCGCGTCGGCCAGCGCGCCTTTCCAGCGCTCGGCGCCGGCCGAGAGGAACTGCGCCGCCAGCGTGTCGCCATAACGGTCCACGATCAGGCCCGGCAGCCCGTCGGCCTCGCCGTGCACCAGCCGCACGCCGTCGCTGTCGATGCCGAACAGCGCCCGGGCCTGCACGGCGCGGGCCACCCGCCCCGCCAGGAAGGCGGCGTCGATGCGCTGCACCTCGTCGAAGCTCCAGGCCCGCGCGCGGATCTTCGAGTGCGGGCTGCACGCCGCCCAGGCCAGGAAGCGGCCGTCGTGCGATTCGACGCGCACCGTCTCGCCCGGGTCGCCGCCGCCCTTGGCGATGGCGGCGTCGAACACCCACGGGTGGCGGCGCAGGAGCGAGCGCTCCTTGCCGGGCTTCAGGCGCAGGGTCTTCATCTTCAGCGCCGCCCGGCCGCCCGTGGGCGCTGAAGCGCCCCCTCGGGGGGCAACGACGACACGACGTGCGAAGCGTGGGAGCGGTATTTCATTTCTTGAGCTTGGCGCGAGGATGCGCCGCGTCGTAGGCGCGCGCCAGGTGCTGGAAGTCGAGCCGGGTGTAGACCTGGGTGGTGGCGATGCTGGCGTGGCCCAGCAGTTCCTGCACCGCGCGCAGGTCGCCGCTGGACTGCAGGACGTGGCTGGCGAAGGAGTGGCGCAACATGTGCGGGTGCACCGGCGCCGCCAGGCCGGCGCGCAGGCTGCGCGCGCGCAGCAGCTTCCACACCGCCTGGGCCGACAGGCGGGCGCCGCGCGCGCCGATGAACAGGGCCGCCGCGCCCGCGCTGCCGGCCGCCTCGCCGCGCACCGCCAGCCAGGCGCGCAGCGCCTCGGCCGCCTTGCCGCCCACCGGCACGGCGCGGCGCTTGCCGCCCTTGCCCAGCACGCTGGCCTCGCCGGCCTCCAGGTCGACCCAGCCCTTCGCCTCCTTGCCGGGCTGCAGGTCCAGCCCCACCAGTTCGCTCACGCGCAGGCCGCAGCCGTAGAGCAGCTCGACGATGGCCGCGTCGCGCGCGGCGGTCCACGGGTCGGCCTCGGGATCGCGGTGCTCGGCCAGGCGCACGGCGTCGTCCACGCCCAGCGCCTTGGGCAGCGGGCGGGCGGCCTTGGGCGCGTGCACGTCCTGCACCGGGTTGGCGGCGATCCGGCCCTCGTGGCCCAGCCAGCGGTAGAAGCCGCGCCAGCACGACAGCACCAGCGCGATGCCGCGCGGCGCATGGCCGGCGGCGTGCAGTTGGGCCATCCAGCGGCGCACCTGGGCCGGCTGCACCTGCGCCAGCGCCAGGCCCGCCTCCTGCGCGCGCCGCGCCAGGTCGGCCAGGTGCACGGCGTACAGCTCGGTGGTGCGTTCGGCCAGCCGGCGCTGCACGCGCTGATGCGCCAGGTAGCGCTCGATCAGCGCCGCATCGGCATCAACATCGGCGTCAGAAATGGCCATGCAGGGCATTGTGGACGATGGCCAGCGGCTCGCGCAGCACCGCCTGCACGGCGCGCCAGGCGCTGCGCCGGCAGGCAACAGGGGTGGCGGCGTACTGCACGTCGAAGGCGCGGTCGAAGCCGCTGGCGCGGGCCAGCCGCTCGGTGCGCCAGAGGTGGCCCGGCTCGGTGACGACGATGACGCTGCGCACGCCGGCGTCCACCAGCAGCGGCCAGGCCAGGCGCAGGTTCTCGCGCGTGGACTGCGAGGCGCGCTCGCGCAGCACCGCGCCGGCGTAGCCGGCCGCCCGGGCCATGCCTTCCATCTCGTCGGCCTCGATGCGGCCGTCCTCGCTGTCCTCGCCGCCGCTCATCACGAGCTGGCGCACCAGGCCGCCGCGGGCCAGCGCCACGGCCGCCTCGACGCGCGAGGCCAGGCAGGGGTTGGGGGCGCCGTCGAGCCAGGCGCGGTTGCCCAGCACCAGCGCGGCGTCGGCGGGGCGCGCGGGCGGATGGCGCAGGGCCGCCTCGCCGTGGCGCGCGACCACGAGGGCCATCCCGCCCCACCCCGCGAGCCCCAGGGCGAGCAGCAGCGCGGCGGCCCGGCGCGGCTTCAAGCGGCGCGCAGCCGGGTGAGCGCCGCCGCGGCGAGCTGCGCGATGCGCTCCAGGAAGTCGGTGCCCATGTCGGCGTGATAGCGCTGGGCATCGGGCGAGGCCAGCACCAGCAGGCCGAAGGCGCCCTGGCCGGGCTCGGCGCGCAGCGGCACCAGCGCCAGCGAGACGGCCTGCTGCGGGTCGTTGAGCCACGACGCCGCCTCGAAGCCGGAGTTCAGGCCGACGTAGGGCGTGGTCAGCGATTCGGTGAGGGCCTTGAGGTCGTCGCTCACGTTCTGCGCATAGCTCTCGTCGGCGTAGGCCGGGTCCAGGTCCCACAGCTTGATGCCGGTCTGCGGCACCATGAACTGGGTGTGCAGGCCGTTGATGATCTCCCAGGGCAGGCCGCGCGGGTCGCGCCAGGTGAGCAGGTCGCGCGTCCAGCGCTGCAGGCGGTCGGCGGTGACGACGTTCTCGGTGCCGGCGCGCACCATCTCGATGATCCGGTGCTCCAGCGCCTTGATCTTGTCGCGCAGCATCTCGGCCTGCCGTTCCTGCAGGCTGACGGCGCGGCTGCCGTGCGGGCTGGTGAGCTGCACCTGGGCCAGCAGCTGCGCGTGGCGCTCGAAGAAGTCGGGCGTGTTGGCGAGGTAGTTGGCGATGTCGTCTTCGGTGATCGGGTTCATGGTTCCGGGAAGGTGTGGATCGTCGGATCGGCCGCCTGCTGCCAGGGCGCCAGCGGAAAGAGGAAGCGCAGCGGGGGGCCTTGCGACACCCGGCCTTCGGCGTCCAGGAAGCGCCGCTCCCCCCAACTGTATTCAAGCGGGTAGGCCGTGTCGCCCAGGCGCAGCGTGCCCAGCAAGACGGGATGCGTCGCGCCGCTCACGCCGCCGCGCACCAGCCGCGCCGCGTCGAAGCGCACCACGGTGCCCGCGGGGACGGCGATGGGCGCCGGCTCGTCGTCGGACGCCGGCTGCCGCGGGTCCGCGATCAGGCGGAAGGGCCGCTCGATCACGTCGGGCGCGCGGGTGCGCACGATGCGTACCTCGCGCAGCAGCGGCAGGTCGCGGCCGACGACGGAGGCGAAGGGCTCCATCGCGCCGGCGTCCAGCGTGCGCGTGCGCAGCGCCAGCCAGAAGCAGCCGGCCAGCGCCAGCGTCGCGCCCAGGGCAGCGACCAGCAGGAGCTTGCGCAGGGGCAGGCGGCGCATGGGCGGAAGACGCTCAGGCGCTCAGATGCCCTCGGGCACGTCGATCTCGCCGGAGAACACGGTGACGGCCGGGCCGGTCATGAAGACCGGGTCGGACGCGCCGCCGGCCCACTCGATGGTGAGGATGCCGCCGCGCGTCTCGACGTCGACGCGGCGGTCGAAGCGGCCCAGGCGGATGCCCGCCACCACGGCCGCGCAGGCGCCGGTGCCGCAGGCCAGCGTCTCGCCGGCGCCGCGCTCGTACACGCGCAGCCGCGCATGGCTGCGGTCCACCACCTGCAGGAAGCCGGCGTTCACGCGCTGCGGGAAGCGCGGGTGGTGCTCGATCAGCGGGCCCTGTTCGGCCACCGGGGCGGTCTCGATGTCGTCCACCACCTGCACCGCGTGCGGGTTGCCCATCGACAGCACGGCCACGGCGACGATGGCGCCCTCGGCCTCGGTGGACAGGGCCAGGTGCCAGGTCTGCCAGCCGCCCTCGGGCCGCGGGTCCAGCCCGGCGGTGTCGAAGGGCACGCGCGCCGGCTCGAAGACGGGCGCGCCCATGTCCACGGTGACGCGGCCGTCGGCGTTCATGCGCGGCGCGATCACGCCCGAGAGGGTCTGCACCCGCACCACGTCCTTGTCGGTCAGCCCCTGCTCGCGCACGAAGCGCAGGAAACAGCGCGCGCCGTTGCCGCACTGCTCGACCTCGCCGCCGTCGGCGTTGTGGATGACGTACTGGAAGTCGATGCCCTCGGCCGTGGCCGGACGCACGCTGAGGATCTGGTCCGCGCCGACGCCGAAGTGCCGGTCGGCCAGGAAGCGGTACTGCCCGGGCGAGAGGCCCAGCGGGCCCTTCGTCTCGTCGAGCACGACGAAGTCGTTGCCCGCGCCCTGCATCTTGGTGAAGCGGATTCGCATGGCGGGATTATCCGGCGCCCGGCAGGCCGGGCAGCAGTGCGCCGCCGCGCGCCACCACCTGCCCGCCCGCCACCACCAGCCGCCGCGGCGGCCGCGCCACCACGGCGTGCGCGACGGTCTGCGCGTCGAGCAGCACCAGGTCGGCCCGGTCGCCGGGCACCAGGCCGTGACGCTCGAAGCCGCAGGCCAGCGCACCGGCGCGCGTCACGCAGTCCAAGGCCACGTCGATCTCGTCGTCGCGGCGCAGGTTGTAGCGCAGGCCGATGAGCATGGCGCGCTCCAGCATGTCGGGCGTGCCGTAGGGGGTCCAGGTGTCGCGGATGCCGTCGTTGCCGCCGGCCACGGCGATGCCCGCGGCGCGGCAGGCCATGAGCGGCGGCACCGGCCGCGAGGGCGGCGCGCTGGTGACCAGCACCACGCCCAGCGCCGCGATGCGCGCCAGCAGCGCGTTGCACTCGGCCGCCGGCAGCTCGCCCAGGCAGAAGGCATGGCTGACGGCCACGCGGCCCTGCAGGCCCAGCGCCGCGGTGCGGTCGAGGATCAGGCCGAGCGAGAAGGCGCCCATCGCGCCGGGCTCGTGCAGGTGGATGTCCAGCGGCTTGCCGTGCTTGTCGGCCAAACCGAAGAGCACATCGAGCGAGCGCACCGGGTCGCCGTCGATGGCGCAGGGGTCCAGGCCGCCGAGCACGTCGGCGCCGGCGGCCAGGGCGGCATCGAGCAGTTCCGCCGTGCCGGGCCGGCCGAGCAGGCCCGACTGCGGGAAGGCCACGGTCTGGATCTGCTGCCAGGGCGCCAGCGCCGCCTGCGTGCGCTGCACGCCTTCGAGGTGCTGCAGGCCGGCCTGCGTGTCGATGTCCACGTGCGTGCGGATGCGCGTGGTGCCGGCCGCCAGGAAGGCGCGGGCCAGCGCCATCGACTGCACGGCGGCGTCGTGGCCGCTGCCGGCGCGGAAGGCGCGCTCGTTGTCGATCTTGTCCGTGAGCCGCGAGCCGACCTCGTTGCGGTACCAGGGCAAGCCCCAGAGCGTCTTGTCCAGGTGCGTGTGGCTTTCGACCAGGCCGGGCAGCAGCAAGGCGCCGCCGCCCTCCTCCACCCGTGCGCCGGGCGGCGCGGCCAGGCCGGGGCCGACGGCGGCGATGCGGCCGCCCTGCACCAGCACGTCGACCGGCGCCGCGCCGTGGGGGCGGACGTCGCGCACCAGCAGGGCGCGGCTCACAGCCAGCCCGCCTTGCGGAAGCGCCAGTACAGCACCCCGCATACCGACGCCATCAGCCCCAGCGCCGCCGGGTAGCCGAAGTGCCATTTCAGCTCCGGCATGAACTCGAAGTTCATGCCCCACACGCCGGCAAAGGCGGTGCACACCGCGAAGACCGCCGCCCAGGCCGCCAGCCGCTTGGTCACCTCGCCGTCCTCGATGGTGACCAGCGACAGGTTCACCTGGATCGCCGTGGTGATGCCCTCGCGGATGGTCTCGACCGAGCCGTTGATGCGCAGCAGGTGGTCCACCACGTCGCGGAAGTAGTCCTGCACGCCCAGGCACAGCGGCGGCACGCGGCCGCCGTAGAGCCGGCCGGCCGCCTCCAGCAGCGGCGCCACCGCGTGCTTGAGCACGCGCAGCCGGCGCTTCAGGCCGTACAGCCGCTGCACCGTCTGGCGGCCCGCGTCCTGGGTGAAGATGGTCTTCTCGATCGCCTCGATCTCGTCCTCCAGCCGCTCGATGAAGGGGAAATAGCGGTCCACCACCTCGTCCATCAGCGCATAGAGCACGAAGCCCGGGCCGTGCGCCAGCAGGTCGGGCTCGCGCTCGCAGCGCTCGCGCACCCGCGCCAGGCTCTGCGTGCTGCGGCTGCGCACCGAGAGCAGGTAGTCCGGCCCGGCGAACACGCTCACCTCGCCCACCCGCAGGCGCCGGCGCTCGCCCTCGCCGTCCAGGTCGAGCAGGTGCATCGTCACGAAGAGCGCGTCGCCGTACTCCTCCACCTTGGGCAGTTGGTGGCCGGTGAGCGCGTCCTCCACCGCCAGCGGATGCAGGCCGAGCGCCTTCTGCAGCGCGGTCATCTCCTCGGCCGTGGCGTCCTGCAGCGCCACCCAGACGAAGACGCCGGGCTGCCCCCGGTGGCGGGGGATGTCGGCGACGCCGATGTCGGCCAGCTTGCGGCCGTGCTGGTAGGCGACGCAGTTGATGAGCATGGTGGTGCGCGAAAGTGTCGAGGGCGCCATCGTGCCACCGCGGCCGCCGGCTGCGCGTAGGCCGGGAGCCCCGGCCGCCCGCCCCTACACTGCGTCCGTTCCCGGAGGGGAGCGGAAGACGAAGGACAGAAGGAAGGGGAACGCACGCATGCAAGAGGACCACCGCACGGAGCCCGGCTTCGCTCCGCAGGAAGCGCCGCCGCTGTCCCAGACCGGCGGCATCGAGTCGTGGCCGATGGCCTTCACAGGCGACGGCGGCGTGTACTTCGGGGTGTGGATCGTCAACATCCTGCTGACCATCGTGACGCTGGGCCTGTTCACGCCCTGGGCGCGGCGGCGCACCATCCGCTACTTCTACGGCCACACGCTGGTGGCCGGCAGCCCGCTGGAGTTCACCGCCGGCATCCGCAGCATGGTGTTCGGCTTCCTGCTGTTCGCGGCCTTCTACATCGCGCTGAACGTGGCCTCCGAGACGGGGCAGGCGCTGCTGTACGGCGTCATCGTCGCCGGCGGCGTGCTGCTCGCGCCCTTCCTCTGGGGCAGCGCGATGCGATTCCGCCTGGGCCACACGCGCTGGCGCGGCCTGCGGCTGCGCTTCACGGCCGGCTGGGGCGAGGTGTACCGCGCCAGCTGGCCGGTGTTCGCGGTGGCGGCGGTGTGGCTGGCGGCGGGGCTGGCCATGTCGCGGATGACGGAAGACCCGCCTGCCGGCCCGGCCGCGCAGCAGGCCGTGTCCGCCGACGCAGCGCAGGCGCCGTCGGGCGATGCGCCGTCCGCCGACGACGAAGACCTCGACGTGGACGAGGAGGACGAGCCGCCGCCCGAGGCCGATACGCCGCCGCTGCCCCGCCCCACCTGGGCGATGGCCGGCGTCGCGCTCGCCGCCGCCGTGCTGAGCCTGCTGTGCTTCGTCCGGCTGGAGTTCAACTACAAGCGCCTGCTGATCGAGCGGGCGGGCATCGGCGGGCAGGCCGGGCGCTGGAAGCCGACCTTCGGCGACTTCGTGCGCATCTGGCTGGCCACGCTGGGCTTCTTCCTGGCCACGCTGCTGGCGCTGGCGGTGCTGGCCGCGGCCATCGCCGGCATCGCCGCGCTGGCCCACGGCGGGCTGTCCGCGCTGGGCGCCTCGCGCGGCAGGACGACGGTGATCCTGCTGGTGATCGTCGGCTTCGTCATCCTGGGCTTCGCCTTCTTCCTGGCGGCCTCGCCCGCCCTGGCCTACCGCGAGGCGCGCATGTTCCAGCTCATGTGGAACAACATCGGCGTCAGCCACATGGCGCGCTTCCGCACCGACCTGCGCACCAGCGCCTTCGTCTGGCTGCGCATCCGGAACATCCTGCTGTCGATGATCACCGGCGGCTTCTACCGCCCCTTCGCCCGCGTGGCCGAATACCGGATGAAGACCGAATCGGTCACGCTGCACGTCCGCGGCGGGCTGGAACCGCTGGTGGGCGCGCTGGAGCAGGAGCAGCAGCGCGGCGGTTTCGGCGACGCCGTGGCCGATGCCCTCGGCCTGGACATGATCGGTTAGAAATGGCCCACCCCCAGCCTGCGCGGACTTCGTTCCGCTTCGGCACCCCCTCACGGGGGCACATCCTGCGGCCTGGCGAAGCCAGTTCCGCGGATGTTCCCGCACGGCCTGCTCCGCGGCCTTTCGATCCGCAACGGGCACGGACCCGTCCCGCAATGCACTGCCCAGTCGCCGCATGAACGACCTCGCGCCCGACCTGCTGCGCGCCCGCTGGTACGACGGCGTCAGCAGCCGGCCGCAGCCGGTGCTGGTGGGCCTGGAGCCCGGCCCGCGCGGCCCGTCGCTGCGCCTGCATGCGCTGGCGCCCGGCGTGGCGGTGCCGCCCTCGCCCTTCGCCCACGATGCGGTGGACTGGCCCGAGGCCTGGCGCCCCAGCCGCGCGCAGGCCACCGTGGTGGTGGGCCTGCATGGCGCGGGCAGCCTGGAGATCGACGACGGCGCCCGCTGGCACGCGGCGCTGGAAGCCGCCGGCGCCCGGCCAGGCCTGGCGCAGCGCATGCAGACGCGCTGGCAGGTCTTCGTCGCCGTGCTGCTGGCGGCGGTGCTGGGGCTGGGCCTGTTCTACCGCTACGGCACCCCCTGGGCCGCGACGCAGCTCACGCGCTTCGTGCCGCTGGGCTGGGAAGAGACCATCAGCCGCGAGGCGATGGAACAACTGGACGACGGCTGGCTGCGCCCCAGCCGGCTGCCGGCCGAGCGCCAGGCGGCGCTGCGCGCGCGCTTCGATGCGCTGGCGGCCGTGCTCGGCCGGGCCGGCGCGGGCGATGCGCCCGCACTGCGCCGCTACCGCGGCTACGCGCCGAAGCTGCAGCTCGCCTTCCGCTCCGGCATGCCGCCCAACGCCTTCGCGCTGCCCGGCGGGCAGATCGTGATGACCGACGCGCTGGTGCGCGCGGCCGACAAGGCCGGCCTGACCGACGACGCGCTCGTCGGCGTGCTGGCCCACGAGATCGGCCACGTGGTGCACCGCCACGGCACGCGGCTGGTGGTCGAGCAGGGCGTGCTCAACATCGGGCTGGGGCTGGCGCTGGGCGACGTGTCGAGCATGGTCGCCACCGCCAGCACCGTGCTCACCAGCCTGGCCTACCGGCGCAGCCACGAGCGCGAGGCCGACTGCTTCGCCGTCGCGATGATGGCGCGCGCCGGGCTGCCGATCGCGCCGATGGCCGACCTGCTGATGGACATCGACGGCCCGCCCGCCGTGGCCGGGCGCCCGCCCGGCCAGGAGGAGGCGCCCGAGACGCCGCAGCCGCGCAGCCCCGGCGCCGCCGACTGGTTCAGCAGCCACCCCGACACCGCCGCCCGCGCCGAGGCCCTGCGCGCCGGCCGCGGCTGCGCCGCAGACGGCGCGCGCTGACGAACGCCCGCCGGCCAGCGCGTGTCACCGGGCCTGCGGATAATGCGCCGATGGTCCGGCCCACCCAACAGCTCCACGCGCTGCGCGAGCCTGCGCCCGCCCATGCCGCGGCCACCCTGCTGCTGCTGCGCGACACGCCGGCCGGGCTGGAGGTGCTGATGACCCGCCGCTCGGAGCGCGCCAGCTTCGCGCCCGGCGCCTACGTCTTCCCCGGCGGGCGCGTCGACGGGGCCGACGAGCGGGCCCGGCGCATCGCGCTGCGCCGCCGCACCCAGCCGCGGGCCCAGCTCACCCACGCCGTGGCCGCCGTGCGCGAATGCTTCGAGGAACTGGGCGTGCTGCTGGCCGAGCATGAGAACGGCCGCGCCGTGAGCGCCGCCGAGGTGGCCGCGATGGACCGCGCCGCCACCGCCGCCGGCCGCTTCGAGCAGCAGTGCACCGCGCGCGGGCTGCACCTGACGACCGACCGCGTCTTCACGCTGGCCCACTGGATCACCGACCGCGACCTGCCCAAGCGCTTCGACGTGCTCTTCCTGGTGGCGCGCATGCCCGAGGGCCAGCAGCCCGCGGCGGACGAGGCCGAGCAGTTCGAGCCCTGCTGGGTGCGCCCCGCCGAGGCGCTGGCGCGCCACGACGAGGGCGCGTTCAGCATGATCTTCCCGACCGTGCGCACGCTGCGCCGGCTGGCCGCCTTCGCCCGCGTGGACGACGTGCTGGACGCCTGCCAGCGCGAGAAGCCCCTGTGGAACAGCTGCCCGCGCGGCGGCCTGCTGCGCGGCCAGACCACGCGCTACATGGAACACGAGAACCCCTACGGCGAGCTGGCCCTGGTGTGCCCCGACGGCCAGCTCCTGCACGGCCTGGACTGGCAGACCGCCCAGCCGGTGCCGCTGCTGCGCAACGTGCAGCGCCTGACGGCGCCCAACCCGAGCGCGATGACCGGGCCCGGCACCAACAGCTACATCGTCGGCGAGCCCGAGAGCGGCTACGTCGTCATCGACCCGGGGCCGAACGACTTCGGCCACGTCGGGCGCCTGTGGCGCGCCACAGGCGGCAACGTCCGCGCCATCGTCTGCACGCACTCGCACGCCGACCACTCGCCCGGCGCCGCGCCGCTGCAGGCGATGTGCAAGGAGACCAACCCGCCCATCCTCGGCCTGCCCTCGGCGCCCACGGCACGCGCCAGCGCCCGATTCACGCCCGACCAGGTGCTGCACAACCACGAGCGGCTGGTGCTCAACGGCCGGCTGCTGGAAGACGGCTCCGGCCGCCGCGTCACGCACACGCTGCGCGTCATCCACACCCCCGGCCACGCCGCCAACCACCTGTGCCTGGCGCTGGAGGAAGACGGCCTGCTCTTCTCGGGCGACCACATCCTCAACGGCAGCACCACGGTGATCGACCCGCCCGACGGCAACATGAACGAGTACCTGCAGTCGCTGGACGTGCTGGACGACGTGTGCGCCGAGCTGCGCGTCGAGTTCATCCTGCCGGCGCACGGCCACGTGCTGGGCTTCGCGCGCGGCGCCATCGCGCGGCTGAAGTCGCACCGCCTGCAGCGCGAGGCCAAGGTGGCGGCCGCCATGCGCCGCCTGCCGCTGGGCAGCGTGGAGGACTGGCTGCCGCTGGCCTACGCCGACACGCCGCGCGAGCTGTGGCCGGTGGCGGCGCGCTCGCTGCAGGCGCACGTCGAGCGCATCCGCGAACTGGCCTCGCAGCCCGGCGCCCTGCCCTCCCAGCCCGGCGCGCTGCCCGAATCGCCCCACGGGCCGCCGACGCAGCCCGAAACCTGGCCCACGCGCCTGTGAACGACGCCACCGCAGACGCCGCGGCCGCCGGCGGCGAACGCCTTTCCAAGCGCCTGGCCGCGCAACTGGGCTGCTCGCGCCGCGAGGCCGAGCAGCTCGTCGCGCAGGGCGCGGTGAGCATCGACGGCCAGCCGGCCACCGCGCCGCAGCAGCGGGTGATGGCCCACCAGCGCGTGAGCGTGACGCCCGGCGCGTCCGCCGCCCCGCCGGCGCCGGCCACCCTGCTGCTGCACAAGCCGGCCGGCATCGACTGCGCCGACCCGAAGCTGTGGTCGCGCCTGCAGCGCGACGCGGCCGACGCGCTGCACGGGCGGCCCGCCGTGCCGGGCCTGTTCATAGGCCAGCGCTGCGTGGCGCCGCTGGCCACGCACGAAAGCGGGCTGGTCGTCTTCACCCAGGTGCCGGGCGTCGCCCGGCGCCTGCTCGACGACGCGCCGCTGGTGGAGCACGAGTACACGGTGGAGATCGACGGCGAGGCGGACCCGGCCCTGCTGCCGCGCCTGCGCCCGGCGCGCGCCAGCATCGGCAGCCGGCGCGAGGGCCGCACCGGCCTGCGCGTGGTCCTGCACGGCCCCGATCCCGGCCAGATCGAGGCCCTGTGCCGCGCGGCGGGCCTGGCCGTCGCCACGCTCAAGCGCCTGCGCATCGGCCGCCTGCCGCTGGCGGGGCTGGCGGCGGGGCAGTGGCGCTGCCTGCGCGGTCAGGAACGATTCTGAGCTCATTCCCGTCCGGCAAGAGCAAGAGCGCCGCGCGCACGGGCAAGTTGCGAGGAATCGCCGCCGACCCCGCCACAGCCCGCAGGGGCGAGCGTTACAGCGATGCGCCGGACACAGCCGGGCGGCCGGCCTCCGATGCGGGTGCAGGACGCTTGATGCGCGGCCCCAGCTTCTGCAGGACCTCCTCGGTGTCGAAGGTCCTGTCGTCCCGGTCCTTGAGATCGGCGCGCAGCTCGATCAGCACCGACCGCGCCTGCAGGGGCGGCGGTCCGCCGTAGTAGCCGGGCGTGTAGATGTAGACCGGCGCCCGCGCCTTGGGCAGCGCGGGCGGCGGCATCCGGAAGACGGGCGCCGGGGCGCGGAACACCGGCATCGCGCCGGCCGTGCGCTGCAGCGGCAGCGGCGGGGCCGTCACCACGCGGTCGCCCATCGGCTCGCGCGCCCGGGCGACCACGCTCACATGCACATCGGCTTCTGGATCGGAGCGGCCGAAGACATCGTCCCCCGACAGCACCGCCGGATCGACCGTGCCCTCGATGATCCTGAACGCCGGGGCGCCCGCCTCCCTGGCGACCTCCGCGCTGCGGAACAGCACGAAAGCATCGGCCCAGCGCGCCGGCGTGCGCGCCGTGCCGTCGAAGCGCACGCGGTAGAGCTGGTCCGACAGCTTCGCGCTCGTGTAGCCGAGTGCCTGGCCCTCGGCGCCGGCGGCGCGGTAGGGCGTCGGGCTGACGCAGCCTGCGAGCGCGGCGGCAGCCGAGAAGATCAAAGTCACGGTCATCTTTCTCATGGGCCTCCCTCCAAGTCCTTCTGTTTTGATCGCCGATGCGGCCTGATATGCCAGCATGGTCAGAGCATCACGAAAAACAAACTGGAAGAAAAGCGGCCGTCAGGCGCTCTCAGGAAGATATCGATGTAGTTGCTGCGGGTGCATGTGCCGTTGTTCAAGTTCTGATTGACGTGGACAAATCCCCGCCCCGTCAGCGCCCCATTCAGAATGCAAGCCTGCTGGCCCAACTGGGCGGCATTGGTGAAGGTCAGGGCGACCTCCAGCCGGTTCTTCTTCGTCGAAGGCTCGGCGAGCCGGACCGTTCCCGTGAACGAGCATGCACCGTAGGGATGGCCGCTCATGGTGCTGCCGCTGGCTGATCCGTCGGCCGCGATGACGAAGTCTCCGAGCCCGTAGCCACCCCAATGACGGGCCAGGAATTCGGGCGTCATCGCCAGCGAATTCGATTCCAGGTCGTAGGTCCAGGGAATGAACGTCTGTTGTGCCCCGCCGCCCGCAGCGTACGTCCCGGTGATCGAACTGCGCCCAACGTAGGCGCCGCCGCCAGTGAGCGCCTGGCTGGCCCCGGTGCCGGGCGCCCTGATGACTCCCGAGCTGAACTGCCAAGTGCCGGCATTCGCATCGAATGCCATCTGCCCCGAATACACGCCGATGCTTGCGGGATTGTCCTGTTCCTCGACGTACAGGCCCATCGCCGAATCCGAAGGCTCCACGAAGCTCAGACCCAGCTTGGCAGCGAAACCGTTGACAACGCCGGCCTGGTACCAGATGCCCTCGGTCGCATTGCCGACCTCGGCCGTCGAACCGGCCTGTGGGGCTGCGATACAGGTACTCGGATCCGACGCAGGTTCGGGTTCGGGTTCGGGCGAAGGCTCCGGTGAAGGCGTCGGCGTCGGAGCCGGTGATGACGCAGGGGCCGGAGCAGGCGCCGGAACGGGCGCTGCCGCAATCCCCGGAAATGCCACGCCCCCGCCGCCGCCTCCTCCCCCGCAGCCGGCCAAACCGAGCACGGCAATGGCCAACGCCAAGGCCGACTTCACATGGGCTGGCATGTGGCCAGCGAGAGCGCGTCTTGAGTTCATCGATTTTTCCCCCTGAGTGATGATTGAAATGGGCGGACTTGCAACCTGGGAGCCGCCCCTTTCCCATGCGCTGGATCGCGATGCTTCCCGCGCCGTCAGAAGCTCACATTCAGATTGACCCCGCCCGTGACCCTGCCCGTGCGGTACCCCTCGGGCTTCCACACCGGCGCACCGACGAACACGTCGTAGCTCAGGCGCTTGAAGGCGCCGCGCACGCCGATCACGGCGCCGGCCAGGTGGTTGCCCAGCAGGTACTTCACGCTCGCGCCGCCCACGTGGCCGTAGTCCAGCCCCGCGTAGAGTTCCGCGCCGCTCGCTCCCATCGCCCAGCCCACGTCGTTGCGCACGAGCCAGCCGCGCTCGGCCATCAGGCTGGTCTCCCCGTCGAAGCCGCGCACCGTGTAGCGCCCGCCGATGGCGAAACGGTCCTGCGGCACCAGCGGCGTGCGGTT
>NZ_JQKD01000043.1 GCF_000745855.1 Xenophilus azovorans DSM 13620 | reverse complement strand
CGGCTTTTTTTGCGATGTCGCGCTCCATGCGAAGGCGAGCATTCTCAGCGCGCAGCCGCGCTATCTCCATCTGCTCGGCAGACACCTTGGCGACCTTGTCACCGCCATCAGCGCCGCCGAGCTCGCCCTTGGCCGCCAGCCTCACCCAGTTCCCCAGACTGGCCTTGGGAATGCCCAGCACCTTGGCCACTACCGCAATCGCCCGACCCGAGCGGACCTGTCGAACCGCCTCCAGCTTGAATTCACGCGTGTACTGCGCACGCACCTGCTTGTCACTCATTGCTCAACTCCTCGTCGGTATTTTCAACAAGGGTTAAGAACTCCACTTTTCAGGGGTAACCTCAGTAGTCTGCACCGAACTTTTGCTCTGCAAATGTGGGAGTGTCGGGCGTGAAGGGTGTTCGCTGCGGCCCAGAGGTTGCGATGATGCGCAATTTCCCCGCCTTTTGGAAAGACAAGAACGTCCCCGTAGGCGCAGCCATGCATGCAATCTGCCCACCGATCAGATCGGTAACTCCAGGCGCGGCGCCACGATAAGCCACGTGCCTGAGATAGACGCCAGCCTCCTTGGCTACCAGCGCCCCCAAGAGATGCAATGGTGTACCGGTACCGGGAGATCCGAAACTTGCGTGTTCAGGGTGCTCCTTGGCCCAGGCCAGGAAATCCCGGAGCCCACGCACGGAAGGCGGTACCAAGGGACCCAGCGCAAGGGCGTCAGTCGTAGTGGCTACGGTGGCTACGGGAGCCAGATCCGCGAACGGATCGTAGTCCAACTTGCTGTAGACGAAAGGGTACAAGGACAGCACGGCGTCTGGTGTGAACAACAAGGTGCTGCCATCGTCGACGGCTGCCTTGACGGCGGACACAGCTATCCGCCCACCCGCTCCGACACGGTTGTCAACGATCACGTTAACCCCGGGTTCCGTCACCGCCAATCCTTCTGCCACCCGGCGTGCAACCGCATCGACGACTCCTCCGGGTGGGAAGCCGTTGATGATCTTGAGTAATTTTGGTACCGGTTGGGCTTTGACGCTTCTTACAGTGCCGAGCGATAAGGTGGCAAATCCCGCGGCTTTCATCCACTCACGGCGTTTGATCATGGTGCCCCCCCTCTGCTCAAGACTGCGCGGTAAAACCAATTTTCTCAGCGACTGCTTGCCAGCGTTTGATGTCGTTTTTCAATCGATCGGACAAGCCTTCAGGCGAACTCCAACCAGCCTCCATGCCCATCATGGCGTAGGCCTTGACCAGTTCCGGGTTTGCAACAGCCGACTTCATGGCAGCGCTGGCTTGCTGGACCGCTTGCGCGGGCGTGCCTGCGGGCATGAATACCCCGAACCACTCGGTCATCTCACTCAAGGCGATGTGGAGCTCCTTGAAGGTCGGGACGTTGGTCAGGAAACGAGAGCGGTTGGCGCCAGTCACGCCCAGCACCCGGATCTTGCCGGTCTTCATGTGAGGGAGGAACTCACCCAAGGGCGCGGCCACCGCCGGGATGTGCCCCCCCAACAGGTCCACAATCGCAGGCTGGGAACCGCGGAAGCCTGTCTGCACCATTTTCACGCCCAAAAGCCGCCCGAGCAGCTCGCCCAAGAAATGCGGTCCAGAGCCGGTGGCACCATGGCCAAACGTGGCAGAATCAGGGTTACTCTTGATCCAGGCCAAGTAGTCGTTGAGGCTACCAACCGATTCCGGGACAGCGGGCCCGATCGCAAACCCAACCTCGCTTGTCGAAACCATACCGACCGGCACAAAGTCCTTGACCGGGTCATATCCCAGATCTTTGTACGTGTGAGGGTATAGCGTCATCATGGATGCAGGCGTCAGCAGAAGTGTCGCGCCGTTTGGTGCCGCGGCCTTAACATGCTGGATCGCAATTCGACCACCCGCCCCCGTGCGGTTGTCGACGAGCACACTGGAAGCATAGGCACCGCGCATTCCCTCAGACAACCGGCGGGCAGCCATATCGGTCGCTCCGCCTGCGGCGAGTCCAATCACGATCGTGGCCACGCCAGGGCCGGATTGCGCCAAGCTCATGCCCGGAAGGCCCCCGATTCCAAGGGAGCCCAAAGTGCTCAGGGCTGCTCGTCGGGTCAGAATATGTTTCATAATCTTTCCCCTTACATTTTCACTATTGCTCATTGATACTTGTCACTGGGCAGGGCTACGAACTGTTTATTAGGGCGAAGGCGGCGTATTTTTCGTCAAGCCGAATCAGGTTGAGCAGCTGGCGCGGCGCGCCGAAATGCGTCCAACTCGCCGCAGGCCGCGTCCACTGCGCGGATCAGGGGGTAGGGCGTCAGGTCCACCTGGAAGCGGCGGGCGCTTTCCACCTGCGGCACCAGGTAGCAGTCGGCCAGCGTGGGTGTGTCGCCAAAGCTGTAGCGGCCGCGCTTCGGGTCGACCGCCAGCAGTGCTTCGTAGGCATCGAAACCGGCGCTGATCCAGGTGCCACACCAGGCGTTGATGGCGGCCTCGTCGGCGCCGAACGTCTTGCGCAGGTACTCCAGAATGCGGCGGTTGTTGATGGGGTGGATGTCGCAGCCCACGATGGCGGCCAGCGCGCGCACCCGTTGGCGGCCGTCGGCGTCGGCCGGCAGCAGCGCGGGCGTGGGGTACTGTTCCTCCAGCCATTCGATGATGGCCGGCGACTGGATCAGCACTTGCGCGCCCGTGTCCAGCGCGGGCACCAACTGCTGTGGGTTCAGCGCCTTGAAGGCGTCCTTTAGGTGCTCTTCCTTGCCCAGGTGCACGGCCAGGTACTCGTAGGGCACGCCCTTGAGGTTGAGCGCGATGCGCAGCCGGTGTGACGTGCCGCTGCGCCAGAAGTTGTACAGCTTCATCGCGTGCAGGCTCACTCGGCCGGGCCGACGGTCAGGCTGATCTCGGCAATGCCTTCCACACGGCCGATGATCTTGTCACCCGCCACCACGGCGCCCACGCCTTCGGGCGTGCCGGTGTAAATCAGGTCGCCGGGTTGCAAGTGGTAGTAGGTGGAGAGGTCGGCAATGATCTCGCGGACGTTCCAGATCAGCTTGTCCACGTTGGACGACTGTTTGGTCTGGCCGTTGACTTCCAGGGCGATCGCGCCCTGCTCCACCACCACGCCTTGCATCGGCACGATCTCGGAGCAGACCGAGCCTTCCTCGATGTCCTTGCCGGTGTCCCAGGGGCGGCCCTTGTCGCGTGCCACCAGTTGCAGGTCGCGCCGGGTCATGTCCAGGCCGGCGGCGTAGCCGTAAATCAACTCGTGCGCCTGGTCTTCGCTGACGCGGAAGCCGGGCTTGCCGATCGCCAGCACCAGCTCCATCTCGTAGTGGTAGTTGCTGGTGCGCGGCGGGTAGGCCACGGTCGCACCACTTTCCACCAGGGTTTGTGGCGATTTGGTGAAGTAGAACGCTTGTTCGACGCTTTTGTCGACCGGACGGCCCATTTCCACCGCGTGGGCGTGGTAGTTGCGGCCGACGCAGAAGATGCGGTTGATGGGGAAGCGCTCGGTCTTGCCACGAACGGGCAGAGACTGGACGGGAGGCGGGTTCCAGAGGTAGTTGCTCACTTGCTTTCCTGTTGTGTGGTGCTTCGCGGCGGCTCAGCCGCGGTTTTCAAAGACGCCCAGCTTGCGGTGCAGGGGCGATTCGTCGGCCATGAAGATGAAGGACGGCTGGTCGGCTGAGAGGTTTTTCAGCGTCACCTCGGTGTAGCCGGGGGCGCAGCAGGTATCGGCTTCCCTCAGGGCGAAGGTGGACTCGGCGATGCGCGCCTCGCTGCGGCCTTCGATCTGGTGGAACACCACGGCGGGCGAACGCACGGGCAGGCGCAGGGTCTGGCCGGGCTTGAGCATCAGGGCGTAGAAGCCCAGGATGTTCTCGGCGTCGTCACCCGTTTCGGGGTTGACGTAGGTGACCTGCACGCATTCCTGCTCAGGCTGGTCGGCCGCCAGCGACAGCAGGGCGGCACGGGTGTCGGCCCAAGGGTAGCGCAAGAGAGGATAGCGCTTGTCGCTGCGCTGGAACACGGGGGTTGGCACCACGCCCGCACGGGTCCAGGCGCAGTCGCCCCGGCCGGGGTCGACCTGCTGGCGCTCGCCGTCGATGTGGTAGCTGGCCTCCATGTAGTACACCAGCGGCAGGTCCAGCACATCGAGCCACACCACGGGCTCGTTGCCGTCGTGGCCGTGCTCGTGCCACAGGCCGGTGGGCGTGAGGATGAGGTCACCCCGGCTCATGGGGCACTTCTCGCCATCCACGGTGGTGTAGGCGCCCTCGCCCTCCACGATCATGCGCACCGCGTTGGGGGTGTGGCGGTGGCTGGGCGCCCACTCGCCGGGCAGCAGCAACTGCATGCCCAGGTATATGGCGGCGCTGGCTTGCATCTTCTCCAGGCCGTGGCCGGGGTTGGCCAGCACCAGCACGCGGCGCTCGGCCTTCTCAATGGGGGTCAGCTCACCGGCCTTGAGCAGCAGCGGCTTGAGCGTCTGGTAGGACCAGTAAGTCGGCTGCGTCTGGCGGGTCGGGACATTGGGCGGCAGCACCGCGCGTAGGCTGGGCCATAGCGGCACCAGGTTAAGTTGTTTGAGTTCGTCTCGGTAGTCCTGCGGCAGGTCTTCCAGTCGGCCAAGTTCGTGACTCATGGTGATACGCTCCTCTTCATCAAGCATGTGGATAGGGGAAGCCGATATCCCTCACGCTTCGATCAGACCAAAGCAAGTATCGGCAATTTCTGAATCCGACCGCAGTCGGAAAAAGGGGCTCGTAATCTGTGTGCATCGAAATTTGATCGAGGCCGCTGCCCACGGCTGCCCCGCGGCATGGCTGGCCGCTCATGGAGGCTGGCCATGCTTTATTTATTTCTCTAAAAAAATCAGATCAAACCTTCAGCCGACAATGTGGCCCGGACTGCTGGACGTTCAGCCACGCGGTTGAGGTAGCCTTGCAGGCCGGGCCAAGGCGAAAGGTCCACATTCACGTAAGCCCCCCAGCCAAGCACAGTAAACAAGTAGGCGTCCACCACGGAAAAGTCGTTCCCCATGGCCCAAACCTTGTCACCGAGCATCTGCTCGGTATGGGCAAGACGGCTTTCCAATTGGGCCTTGATGACTGGCTTGGCATCCTGTGGAAACACCGGGCTGAACAGCGCTCCGAAGCTTTTATGCAATTCGGTGGAGATGAAATTCAGCCATTCCATCAGTCGGTAACGCTCCAGCGAGCCAGCTGCCGGTGCCAGGCATTTTTCTGGCACACGGTCAGCGAGGTATTGAACGATGGCCGGCCCTTCGGTGAGCACCTGCCCATCATCCATTTGCAAAGCGGGGACACTGCCCACGGGATTGACGGTCTTGTAATCAACACCAGTCTCAGTCACCTTGGTGCCGAGATCAACCTTTTCTAGCTGAAAGTCAAATCCACCTTCACGAAGGATGATGTGAGGCGACAATGAACATGCGCCGGGGCTGTAATAAAGCTTCATGAGACTCCTTAAAATCAAGGCGTGGTTGAAAAATCAGAAAAATCGATGCACTGAGAATTTATGGTTGCGTTTCCTTTTGCAACCTGCTCTCAAGCATGAAAAGGCGGTCATTTCCCCACCACATTTGATCATCCCAAAACACGGTGGGAACCCCGAAAACCTTTCGGTCAATGGCCGCCTGCGTCTCTTCGTCGTATGCCTTGGCGGCATTTTCGCTGTTCAAAAAATCTTCAAATTCACCGAGATCCCAGTTTAGCTTGTCGCATACCTCAGCCAGCAAGCTATCAGCATCCAGTGCCCACCCTTTCCCCCAAGCCGAATCGAAAACAAGGCGAACATATTCAGCGGCTCGCTCCCTGGCTGCCGGGTAATACAGTCCGGCATTCACCCGGCGGCTGTTGAAGTTAGGGGGGAAAACCAACGGAATCCTATAGAGATCGGCCCATCGCTGCAAATCCACCTTTAAGTAGTCAAGCTTGACCTTGAGATCCCGATTGGACGGCCCGATGTTGCCAATGGCCGTCTTTGCTCGCGCCAAATCAATGGCGTGATACTGGATGGGGAATCCATAACGCCCCGCTAGCACCGACAAACGGTGGTTTGCCAGGTACGAAAAGGGGCTCAAAAAATCGAAATAAAAATCAACCATCATGCTCAGGCTCTCCCAAAAAAAGACGGCAGAAATGTGGAGCTGCTTCAGGGCAAGCGCCACATCCCGCGCTCTTGGCGCTTTTACGGCGTACTCGCATATTTGATACTCGCCGATTCCTCCAATCCAGAGGACGCCCAGATCAGCCAGCTTTGCTGATCGGAGATATCTGACTCAGGACCTGGCCTCGCCTCACTTCTTTTTCGAGCCGGTTGCCGTTTTGGTTTTCTTCAATTCCTCGGCGTACTTGGTATGCAGTGCGGCCCAGGCGTTGCCTGATTTTCGAGCACCTGCAAGGTATTCATCTGGTACCAGCGTATAGGGTGGCCGGCACGGCCCCGCTTTGAGCCAACCCGCCTCGTCCATTCGTGCTTTTTCGAGACCAATGTTGTATTTCGAGAATTCCGAGAAATCGCCGCGTGGAAACAGTGTGGCGTCGGCAGCGCGCATGTCATCTGAAATGGCCTTGGCCTTGGTCCAGTCACCGGTCGTCTTGGCCTGTGTCACCGCATCACGAAGCATGAGGGCAGTCGCTGGACCGCACATGGAGCCGCTGGACCAGAAGGCGGTCATGCGCTCAGGATTGATTCGGGCCGCAGCGTAATAGTCATCCTCATGCGGAAGGAAGCGAATATTTGGAGCCAATTTCAGATCCAAGTCCAGCATTCCGATGCCCAAGTACTTGGCTGTAACAACTTGCGGGATTTTGGACATTTCGGCCCAAAACGGGCGAGGAAAATCAAATTTGAAAGCCTCCGGGTTGGCATAAACAGCGATGGCAGCATCTGGCACCGCTTCCGCCACATCGCGATAAAACTGCACGGCGGTGGGCAGATCCATCTTCACCCACATCGGCACGCCGAGCATGGTTCCTTGGGCACCAATGTCCATCACTTCGCGGGTCTGGCGTATAACTTCACGGGTATTCAAGGCTGTTGTGCCGCAGAAGTAGGGCACTCGACCACGGGCGGTTTCGACGACCGTTGAAACAAAATCCCGCTTCTCCTCCCACGTCAGCGTCGCGCATTCGCCAAAGGTGCCGTGGCTCAGAATGCCATTGACGCCGGCCGCAATCAACTCCTCGACAATCCGGGCCGTCTCGTCGAGATCAACCGTGTGCGTGCTGCGCCAGTCCGAGGCATCCGGCGTGGACGGGGTCGGCATAATGACCCATGCGCCTTGAATATCCTCTGCAGTCAGGCGCGTCGCTTTGCTGGTCTTTCTTGTCATTCAAATATCCTTTAAAAATGGTGGTGTAAATAGAACTTGGGAATCAAAGTGGGCCGATCAAAATCTCCGACCAATCGCAATCGAGGTCAACAACGGATTCAATGTTACGCGGGCCGTGGCGACTTGCGGGCCAAGAAACCCAGATGCATCTGTTTTCAAATAAAGTTTGCGGAGATCAAAGCTGACAAACCAGTCGCGGTTGATGTCGGCTTCCGCGCCGATGTGGAGCACAGGTGCCCACGCATGATCTGCATCGAATGAGGTCAGATTGGCATCTTTGCTTTTCAGAATTCGGGTGTAGTTGATCCCCGCCCCCACGTACGGGCGAATCAATCCCATCTGCGGCAGGTTGTAGGTCGCCGACAAAACCGCAGGAGCATATTGAACACGACCGAGCAAAATCGGAGGCAGCGTGCCTGCGCCTGTCACTTTTGTGGTGGGTGGAATGCCAAAAATTAATCGCGCGTTCCAGTTATCGTTAATGATGTAGCCGAAGTCAAATGTCAAAGCGTTGTTGTCACTAGCGTCAGCGCTTCCACCCGGAACCCTTGTTCCGTCAATCGAAACTTTGGCGCTCGCATCGAAGGCTACGTTGGTGGCGCCGATGCGATATGACCAACGGGAATCCTCGGCATATGCGGTGCTGAGCATCAGCATCCCAAGTCCTGCGAGGGAAATGGCTTCTTTGATCATCATTGTCTCCTTTTGTTATATGGAACAGAATGGGAAAAACAGATGCGATCGATTTCGCATCTTTTGCATGGCTAGCTCAGTTTGACGTCCAATCCATAACCGGTGGCCTCGATGGCGTGACCGAAAATGTCGCCGACGTAATATTCCGATTCAGCAATGGCGGGGGCGCCTCGCCACCCAGGTTCGATCAGCCAGCCGGAAGGTGTTGCCCCGTAGAACGTCAGCGCCTTATCGTTGGAATGGATGCCCAATTGCAAGGCAATGTCAATCTTTTCCTTCGTGAAAAGCTGGTGTGTGTAACCCAAATCTTCGATATGAGTGTATTCAATCATCAGATGATTGAGGCGCTTGGCCGCAGGCATTGAACCGAAACCGATGGAATGATCGCGAGCATTGCAATGCATGAACGTCAACTCAGCCGTCATGCCGTTGGGCAAAGGAAGGCGGTACTCGACATCTCCACGAAATCCCAGCAAGCTATAGAACTTACGCGCCGCTTCAACATCATTCTGACGCACGATGCAGTGGCCTAGGCCCTGATCGCCGGTTAGAAATTTTCCGTGCAAGGGACGACCGGGGTGGAAGGGATTGTTCAGGTCAATCCGAGGTCCCCAGAAAATCTCGGTCGGGTTGCCCCCCGGATCTTCTGTCTTCATCAGGCCCAGTACCATCCGTTCTTGTGCTTCGGCTTTGTCGCACACGCGGACTTTGTAGCCTGCGTCCACGAGCTTTTGACCCAATGCCTCGAATTCCGGTTGACCGGCGACACGCCAGCCCAGGTATTCAAGGTCATCTTGACCGTTGTGATGAACCACGATCCGATGGTGCCAATTGTCCATTCGCAGATAGAAGCGATCCTTGTCACCCTCATCGAGGACTTGAAGTCCCAGCATGTTTGCGGCAAAGGATTTCCACGCTGCAGGATCCTTGACCGAAATGCCCATGTACCCCAATTCAATGACTGCTGCCGGCTTGTTCATGGTTTAACTCCTTTGTTGCTTCGGCTTAGAAGGGATACTGCTGCTCGAACGGTTCAATGGTTAGCCATTTGATCTCCGTGAACTCGTCAATCACCGCGCGTCCGTCGAAGCGACCATAACCGGTGGCCTTTGTGCCGCCATAAGGCGCCTGCGCCTCGGTCTGTACGGTGGACCCGTTGATATGGACCGAGCCGTATTCGATCGCCATGCCCACGCGCAGGGCCCGGTTCACGTCCCGGCCAAACACGCCCGATGACAGGCCATATGCACTGTCGTTGGCAATACGGATGGCATCGGCTTCGCCCTTGCAACGAACAACCACAGTGATGGGACCAAAGGTTTCCTCATCGTAGATCTGCATGTCGGCTGTCACGTGGTCCAGGATCGTGGCGGGCATGACCGCACCCTCGGCCATACCACCGCACACGACCTTGGCACCCTTGTCGATGGCATCTTTCAACAGGCCATTGATCCGGTCCCCCGAGTTGGACGACACCATCGGACCAATGACGCAGTCCCCGGTCACGCACGGATCGCCTGCACTCAACTTCTTGGTTTTCTCGACGAACTTCGCGACAAATTCGTCCGCGATCTTCTCGTCGACCACCAGGCGTTCGGTGGACATGCAGATCTGGCCTTGGAACAGGAAACTGCCAAACACCGCTGCCTTGACCGCCGCGTCGATGTCCGCGTCGTCCAGAACGATCAGCGGGGACTTGCCACCCAACTCCAGCAAGCAGCGCTTGAGATGTTGGGCCGCTTTCTGGGCGATGATGCGCCCCACGCGAGTGGAGCCCGTAAAGTTGATGCGACGAATCTCTTTAGACGAAATCAGCGCATCGGCGATATCGGGCGAGCGGTCCGGGGACGAGTTCAGATAATTGAGCACGCCAGCGGGCAGGCCGGCCTCCTGTACGCACTTCGCGATCAACGCGTGCGTGCCGGGGCTGAACTCGGAGCCTTTGAACACCACGGTATTGCCGCAGACCAACGGATACGCGATGGCCCGCGCCGCGAGCACTGCGGTGCCGTTCCATGGCGCGATACTCAAGATGGGGCCGACCGGTTGACGCAGCGTCATCGACAGGGTGTCAGCCTTGTCCGTCGGAATGGTTTCACCTTGTATTTGCGTGGCCAGTGAGGCGGCTTCCCGGAACACATTGGCCGACAGGTGCACGTTGAACCCCGCCCATAGCGCGGAGGCGCCCACTTCCTTGGCCATCACTTCGATGAACTCGGGCGTTTTGCTCTCCATGACGTCTGCCACCTTCAAAAGAAGGCGCCGCCGCTCCGAGGGTCCGACGGCCTTCCAGGACTTGAACGCCTCTTGAGCGGCTCGAGCCGCATTGACCGCATCGTCCACCGTGGCGTTCGCGCATTGGGTCACGACCTCGCCACTGACAGGGTGCTTGCGATCGAATGACTTTTTGTCACTCGAAGCGCTCCAGGTGTTGTTGATGAACAATTTCGTCTTCATGGGTTGTCTCCTGGGAATGGGGTTGAAAAATCTGATTTGATTGAAAATTCACTTTCGGCCGAGCGCCATGCCGCCATCAATGCTGATCACCGTGCCAGTGATGAACTTCCCTTGTTCTCGGGAGGCCAGCAAAAGGTACGGTGCCACCACGTCCTCGGGCCTTGCCGCGAACCCCAGGGGAGTCAGGCCTTTGATCATGTCATCGATGCCGGGCATGTCTTTCATTTTGGTTTTGTCGAAGCCAGCGCTTGCCGGGCCAGCCAAAGAAGTGACCGTGCCACCTGGCGCAACGCCATTGACCCGGATGTGCGGAGCCAATTCGTAGGCCAAAGCCTTGACCATGCCCAGCACCGCATGTTTGCTGGCAATGTAGCAAGAACCGCCGCCACCGACCGCATAGGAAGAAACGGAAGCCGTCACCACCACCGATCCGTTCGTCTTTTTGAGCTCCGGCAAGGCCGCGCTGATGCCGCTGAAATAGCTTTTGACGTTGATGTCAAATATCTCGTCGAAACTGCCCGAGAATTTCTCCCAAGGCTCATCGATGCTCAGCATGTAATCCCATATCCCGGCATTTCCGATGAAGCAATCCAGGCGCCCGAACTTGGCAACCGTCTGTTTAACCAGCTTCTCATTGGTGGCGTGATCACGGACATCGCCCGCCACGATCTCAATGTCGTCTTTGAATTCACTGCGAAGACCCGCCTCTTGCTCCTCGTTGCGAACGAGTGCAGATACGCGATAACCGGCTGCCTTAAAAGAGCGAACCAACTCGAAACCAATGCCCGTGCCGGCGCCAGTGATGGCAACAACTTGCTGTGTGTTCATGGCAATAAATTTCTGTTAAAAATAATCACGAATGCCCGCCATCCAGGCAGGCATCCCCAGGGCTCACAGGAAGATCATCAGGTTGTGGGTTTGGAGAATGCGCTCAGGGTAGTCCACAAAGCGTTCGACCAATTTGATGCCACCACCTTCGTTACGTTTCCATTTGTCTTCTCGCGTTGCATAGAACACGTCAACCTGGTTTCCGCGCCTGGCGCGGTGGAGAATGAGGTTGGAGCGGACATGCAGCAGATCCGGTGCACCCGTGTCCTTGGCTGCCATGACATTGGTGACGAAGCGAGTGAAACGCATCTTCGGGCTGTTGGCCCAATTCTGCGGGTCGAGCTGATGCTCAACTCGAACTTTCAGTTGCTGATAGTTCTCGTTGTAGATGTTCACTGCGTCATTCAGCTTGTACCGGCGTTCAGAGGTGGAACGCAGTTCTCTCGAGATCACCTGGTATTTGATCTCGGGGGCAACGCAGTGTTCAAGCCAGGCGTTGTAGGCCTGAATGTCCAACAGATGTGCTTCCCTGGCTAGGAGCGTGTTGACTTCTTGCAGCAAAGCGCTATCGTGTCCGATGAAGTAGCGATGAAATTCTTCAGCGTCGTGCGCGGAGACCAGCTTGTCTTCCTGGGTGTTGATCATCATGGTTGACTCCTGGATTAGCGATCAGTCGTCTTGGTGAGTTCGGCATGCCAACTGCGTGAGCTGTTTTCGAACTCGGCCCAATTGGAGCTGCTGATGTGCGCTTGGTAGGCGCGGTAGAAGCCGCGATAGCTGGTTTCACCGATGGACGACTTGCCAACGACGCCGGGATATACTTCATCACCGTAGACGTCCTTGCCGAAACCCAGGTTGGCAAGCAGATCGCTGTTGCTGGATTGGTATTTCTTGGCATTTTGCGACTCGGTTTCCATGTTGTCGTTGTCGTCGCTTTCCCAGAAGCCTGCAGGTCCGAACGTGCGCTGAACCGCGTCGGCTAAGCGGATTTTCAATTCCTCCGGCATGTCTTTTTCCACGATCGCATACGTCCAAACTTCGGTCGTGTTCTCGTCGATCGGGTTCCAGACCTTGAAAACGCCGGAGCAGGTCAAAATGCTGTTGTTCGGGAAAACCGTGCAGTTCAGATGGCTGCGGTAAATCCGCGCCCGAACATCACCGATTTCTTTGGCGAGCTTTTCCTGTTTTGCGCCGCCGAATGCCATCATGTCCGGCACCAGGTCGGCGCTGTGAACGCCGGAATAAGCGTCCCACAACACCCCCATGCCGCTGCCGTATTTGCTGGTCATTTGCAAGCCCGCGCCTTCGGGCGGCAGCATGGCGTTGCCCGCGAGAGGGGTAAATATCGACTGACCTGAGCGCAAAGACGATGCGTGCGTCCAGCCCACGTGGTATGCGTCACCCACAAAGTTTTCCGAGGGCGCCTTCCAGTTGGCCTTGATCACCACTTTGCCCGGGGGGCCTACAAGTTCCAGACCGCCTGAGTGCTTGAAGATGGGCTCCAGGTACCAGGCTGCATCACCCAGATAATCCATGAGCGGGGGAGCCTCTGCATCAAAACAGCCGTAAATAAAGCCATGAAAGCTCTCGACGCGCGGGACTTCTTTCAAGCCCAAGCACTTCTTTTTGATCGCATCTCCGTACAATTCTTTTTCAAAGGGAACGCTTTGAAGTTCACCGTTGGAGCCGAAACCCCAGCCGTGGTAACTGCACACAAAGCCTTTCGCATTTCCGGCTTCTGCGTTCACCAGTGTCTTGCCCCGGTGGCGGCAAACATTCAAAAAGGCTCGCACGGAGCCATCGTTCTGACGGGAGACGATGACTTCATCGACGCCCATTTTTGCTGTGACATAGTCGCCGGGGGAGGGAATCAGACTGTCATGGGTCAAAAAAAGCCAGTTCCGCGCGAAGATGGTCTTCATCTCATGCTGGAAAAGTTCTTTGTCACCATGAATCAGGTGCTTTTGCGTCAGCCCTGCTTCACTCACTAAGTTTTGGTAACTCATAATTGCTTGTCTCCTCTTGTTTGAAAACGGGTAGTGATTGGGTTGGGTGGGGTGATTTCCGGATTTGGCTTTCCTCCTGCAAAGAGTTTTAGTCCAGCTTGAGCATCACGCGCATGTTTTCGATTTTTACGGGGTAGGTTTTGATGTCCTGTGTCAGGGGTGTGCACAAGGCTTTACCCGTGCAAACATCGAATCGGCCTTGATGCAAAGGACATTCAATTTCCCGGCCTTCGAGAAAGCCATCGCTCATGCGGGCGGCGCCGTGAGTGCAGGTGTTGTCGGTGGCGTAGATCTCGCCCGCCACCTCGTAGAGGGCAATCTCCTTGCCGACGATATTGATGCCGATCACGTCGCCCTCGGGCACCTCGTCGCGGGCGGCGGCGTCGATCCAGTTCTCGCTCATTGGATTCGTTCTCAGATTGGATAGATCACAGAGTTGGGGATCATTTCGCTGTCGTAAACGCACAGGCGCGACTTCAGCTTGAGGCCCTCGGGCGTGCGCACGATCACGTCTCGGTAATAGCCGGCGTTGAAAATCGTGGAATCGCCGTCGTACTTGGTGCGAATCACGGCATAGCTGGCTTCGGCGGTGATGCGCTCGCCATCCGCGTCACGCTCCACTGACAGCACGCGCGGCGTGCCCACGATGTGGCGCTGGTAGTAGGGGTCGTGGTACATGGTTTCCTTGACGCCGTACACCCGGTCGCGGATCATTGCCTTGCTCTCCAGCGCCAGCAGGCACAGCGGCAGGCCCTGCTCAAAGTTCTCGCGCGGCTGCAGGCGGTAGGTGCCGGTCTCGATGAAGAAATCAGGCCACTTCTCCCAATTGGCGGAGTCGCACACCATGGCGTAGTCGCTGTACAGGTTCAGCAGTTCGAAATAGGTTTTGAAGTCGACCATGTTTATTCCCCCATCACCTTGCGCCAGTAGTCGTACATGCCGCGGATCAGCGTCTCGGTGACCATGTGGTCCGTGTCGCCGATTTCGTGACCGCCCATCTCGATCACGGTGCGGTGCGTCGGTTTTTGCTCAAAGCCTTCCTGCGACCACTCGATCACCTCGCCGTCATCGGCCGACACGAAGCCCGCCGGCCCGAACAGGTTGGCCTGGATCAGGCGGCGCTGGGTCCACTCCTCGTTGTCGTCCTCGAAGCCGAAGTGGGTCCAGACGAAATCGAAGGAGCCGTGACCGTTGGGCTGGATGTGGCGGGTCGATACGCTGTTGACCTGCTGCTGGATGATCACGCTGGGGAAGATCGTGGTCATCACCGCAGTCGGACCGCCCCACCAGGGCTCGGGCACGATGTCGAGCAGGCGCGGGTCGTTCACCTTCATCTGTTCCTTGAAGCTGTCCACGCCGGACACGACCTCCTCGTTCTTGCCGCCCTGACCGCGCGTGGAGATCATTGCGGCGTGGCGGAACTTGGCGTCCATCTTCAGTTCCGACTTGTTGTCGGCGCGCCAGAGCCCGAAGGTCGAGAACCAGGTGTGCAGCAGGCCCGGGTGGTAGGGGTCCTTGATGTTCTCCTGCATCAGCTTCCAGTTGCCCGGGATGCGCTGGCGGCGGTAGCCCAGGATCTTGAGCTTGCGGCCATTGAAGACGCGATCGAAGTAGTGCAGGATGGTTGGGCCCAGGAAGTCCTCGAAAGGCTCGACATCGTGGTCGAAAGAGGCAAACACTGCACCGCCTCGGGCGGCCACCTTGAGCTTGGTCAGGCCGTGTTCTTCGAGTTTGAAGTCCTTGGGCATGCCGCCGTTGACCTTGCCGTCCTGCTTGACGCCACGGCGGAAGGGCACGCCCTGCAGGTCACCCTTGAGGCTGTAGTTCCACTGGTGGTAGGGGCAGAAGAAGTCCTTGGCGTTGCCGTGGCGCTCGCGGCAAAAGCGCATGCCACGGTGGGCGCAGACGTTCTCCACCACGTTGATGCCGCCATCCGGATCACGCACCATGATGACCGAGCGCTCACCGATCACCGTTCGCTTGAAGTCGCCTGGATTCGGAATCTCGGCTTCCAGGCCTACATAGCACCAGTGGTTTGCATAGAACAGGCGCTCCAATTCGCGCTTGTACAGGTCTTCGCGGGTGTAGGCCCAGAAGGGAACGCGGCTGCTGCCGTCGCCCGGCCACTTCGGATCTTGGGGAAACACGGGTTGGGGTTCATTCATGGCATGGTTTCCTTGGATTAAATTGGGCTCGCATGGCGCCTTCGCTCAGACACCGCTGGGATAGAACGCATCGGCATGGATATGCCCGGGTGCTATGCCCAGGCGAGCAACGAGCAGGTTCAGGGCCTCTACCATGGCCGGAGCGCCACACAGGTAGGCGCGCCATCCCGCCAAATTGGGCAGGTCACGTTCGATCAGATCGGTGACCAGGCCGGATCGATGACCAGGGCCGGCAGGGCCTGTTGCAACAACGACATTCACCTTGAGATTCGGAAACCTTGCAGCCAATGCGTGAAGGCGTTCCTCGTCATAGATGTCCTGCTCGCTCCGCACACCGAAGTACAGATGGATGGGGTTGCTCATCCCTCCCTCCAGTGCGCCTCGAATGATCGAAAGGACGGGCGCCAGACCGGTTCCACCCCCCACACAAAGCATGGGGCCCGTGTGCGTGCGCCGCAGATAGGCCGTTCCGAGGGGGCCGCTGATCCGCACCGAAGCGCCTACGGACAGTTCATTGAAAACGTAGTTGCTGACGTGCCCGCCCGGAACCTCGCGAATCTGAAACTCCATTTCTGCATCGCCAGGCAGCCCGGCCATCGAATAGGGGCGGACGCATTCGGGCGTAAACTGCACCGTTGCGTACTGGCCGGGGCTGAACTCAAGCGGCTTGGCCAGTTTGATGCGCAGGCGCCGGATGTCATGGGTGGCCTCGTCTATCGCTGTGACCGTCCCCTTGACGATGCGCGCCGGGTGAACCACGATCTCGTCAGATTCAGGGATCTCAATCGTGCAGTTTTCGATCAGTACCGCCTGACAGGCCAGAACGTAGGTTCCCTTTCCTGCCTGCGGGCGCCCTGTCTCGGGGCCGTTATCGCGAAGATGGCCGGCAATCACACGGCAACGGCAAGTGCCGCAGCGGCCCGACATGCAGCTATAAGAAATGGGGACCTCGTTGGACCTGAGCACGTCAAGCAGGGTGCTGCCGGTCTCCGCGTTCAGATGCAAATTGAGGGGTTCTACTACCAGTTCCATGCAAGCTCTTTTTCAGTTGTCTCCGAATGGCTGCGATTCTGGCCCGTCGAGCGGTATAGCGCCATAGATCAAATCTGATAGTTAAAATCACCAGCATGAATAATGGTGAGACATCATGGATCTGCGCGACATCGACTTGAATCTGCTGGTGGTCTTCAAACAGCTACTGCTCGACCGGAGCGTATCGACGGTCGGCGAAAAACTGGGGCTGACGCAGCCTGCCGTCAGTAATTCACTTAAACGGCTGCGTGCGGCGCTAAAGGACGATTTGTTCTTGCGCACGTCAAAAGGCATGGAGCCGACACCGTATGCACTGCATCTTGCGGAGCCCGTGGTCTATGCGCTCAACACGCTGCAGACGGCGCTGACGACCCGTGACTCGTTCGACCCGCTTATCAGCACGCGCACCTTCAACTTGGCCATGACCGACATCGGCGAGATGTACTTCATGCCTCCACTGATGGAAGCGCTTGCGCAACGAGCTCCTCATATCCAGATCAGCACGCTGCGCCCGAATGCAGGCAATCTGAAGGAGGATATGGAGTCGGGTGCGGTCGATCTTGCCTTGGGTCTTCTGCCAGAGCTACAGACCGGATTCTTTCAGCGGCGCCTCTTTCGCCACCGCTACGTATGCATGTTCCGCAAGGACCATCCAAGCGCCAAATCCCCCATGAGCCTGAGGCAGTTCAGTGAATTGGAGCATGTCGGCGTGGTCGCACTCAACACCGGACACGGTGAGGTCGATGGCCTGCTTGAACGCGCAGGCATCAAAAGGCGCATGCGACTGGTGGTGCCGCATTTCATTGCGGTCGGCCCCATTCTGCACAGCACCGACCTTATCGCGACCGTGCCGCAACGTTTTGCCGTTCGCTGCGAAGTGCCTTTTGGTCTGACGACATCCCCGCACCCGGCCAAGCTGCCTGACATCGCCATCAACCTGTTTTGGCATGCCAAGTACAACCGGGATCCGGGCAACATGTGGCTACGTCAGTTGTTCGTCGAGCTTTTCTCTGAAGCATAAGCGTCCAGCAAGCCCATATTGACTGCCGCGGGCGGCCATAGCTGAGGATCAGGATGTCGGTGGTCTGCCAACCGGTGCGGCGCAGTTCTCCCATGCGACTGGTCTTGTGCGTAGGCAGCCGGGTCGGAACTGCCATCGTCCGCCAGTTTGAACACCGCCACCGTCTGCACCAGCTCTTCGGACTGACCCTTCAGTCTGGAGGCCGCGGCGGCCATCTGCTCGACCAGCGCCGCGTTCTGTTGCGTTGCCTGGTCCATATTGGTGACGGCCTCGCCCACCTGCGCTACTCCCTGGCTCTGCTCGGTGCTGGCCGCGCTGATCTCGCCCATGATGTCGGTCACGCGCCGAATGCTGTCCACGACCTCTCTCATAGTGGTGCCGGCCTGGTCCACCAAGGCGCTGCCTTGCTCGACCCGGCCCACGCTGTCGTTGATCAGGGTCTTGATTTCCTTGGCGGCCTCGGCGCTGCGCTGGGCCAGGCTGCGCACTTCGGTGGCCACCACGGCAAAGCCGCGACCGTGTTCGCCCGCTCGGGCGGCCTCGACGGCGGCATTCAGGGCCAGAATGTTGGTCTGGAAGGCGATGCCGTCAATGACGCTGATGATGTCGGCGATCTTGCGGGAGCTTTCGTTGATGCCTGTCATGGTGTTGACCACCTGGGCCACGGCTTCACCGCCTTGGACGGCCACGGTGCTGGCGCTTTGCGCGAGCTGGTTCGCATGGCGCGCGTTGTCGGCGTTCTGGCGCACAGTGGAGCCCAACTCCTCCATGCTGGCGGCGGTTTCTTCCAGGGAGCTGGCCTGGCTTTCGGTGCGCGCCGACAGGTCGTGGTTGCCCTGGGCAATCTCGGAACTGGCCGCCTCCAGGCTCTCGGCGTTCTGGCGCACATGGGCCACCATGCTGGACAGGCTGCCCTGCATGTCCGCCAGGGCGGTTATCAATTGGCCGACTTCGTCGTTCGAACGCGTCACGATCTGCCCCGTGAGGTCGCCCTGGGCAATCTGGCCCGCCAGCCGCAGCGCCTCCTCCAGCGGCCCGAGCACCGCTTTGCGGATAGCCCAAAAGGAGGCCAGCAGCACCAGACCGCCCAGCAGGTTGATGCTGAAGACAAGCGCCTTGATGAAGCCGACCGCCTCGGCCACCAGCGGGGCGAAACGGTCGGCGTTTTCCTGTACCACCGCCATGTCGGGCCGCAGCCGCTCGACCAGCGCCGGGCTCACGGTGCTGCCAGGCTCGAGCTCGATGATTTTCTTCATGCGCTCCAGATCGTCAATGCCCTTGCGCGGCAAGTCAATGACGTCATTGAAGCCGAGCAGGCGGAACAGCCCCTGTTCGACCTTGAACAACTCCACATCGACCTGCGCGGCAAGCCACTGCCCGTGCTCGATCGGCTTGAGCAGCAGGTCCTTGCCAACCGCCGGGGCCGTGTCACCCGAACTCGCCCGCTGCATGGCGAGCTCTATCTGCATGACCACGTTGAGATGGTCTCGCTCCAGGTGGTGGAAGCGCGCGGCCTTGCCGAGGAATCGCCCCCCCAGCATCACCAGCAGCGACACCGTGAGCACGGCGACTATGCCGAACAAGAATTTCTGGCGCAGGGTGAATTGGGGCATGGGTTGTGTTCCTTCAGTGGAAAGGGTACCTTCTGCACGATGAAACGAGCAGGCACGTCAGAAAGGTTGCCTGCCGGGCTGCCGACCAGGATCTTGATCGGTTTGGTGGGAAACTGTTCTGCCGAGTCCGCAGGCACCGTGATGACGACTGTCGCCAGTAAGACGGTTATGCTGGTAAGGTGCCGCAGCACATTGCGCACGAGCTCTGAACGAGCTCTGAATTTGAAGAACGATGGTCACGGTTGATCCTCTTGGGCTTGATGAATGAAATTGCCAGCTTTTTCAAGCCCCTCCAAATACCCATGGCTCCGCCAATTGCCGCCTAGCCTCGTAGCGGCGAATCTCCGCGTCATGCTCCAGCGTCAGGCTGATGTCGTCGATGCCGTTGAGCAGACAGCGTTTGCGAAACGGATCGAACTCGAAGCCGAGAGCAGGGCCGATCGGTGCTTCGATAGACTGTCTCTCGAGGTTGATGCGCAGGCGGTAACCAGGCTGGCTCTTTACCTGTTCGAACAGATACTGCACCTCAACCTCGGGCAGCACGATGGGCAACATGCCGTTCTTCAAGCAGTTGCCGTAGAAGATGTCGGCAAAGCTGGGGGCGATGAGCGCACGAATGCCATAGTCGTGCAGCGCCCACGGCGCGTGTTCGCGGCTGGAGCCGCAGCCGAAGTTCGCTCGCGCCAACAGGATGGAGGAACCTTGGTAGCGGGGCTGGTTCAGCACGAAAGCCGGGTTCGTCGGCCGCGCGGCGCAATCCTGCCCGGGCTCGCCCTTGTCCAAATAGCGCCATTCGTCGAACAGATTGCCCCCGAAGCCTGTGCGTCGTATCGACTTCATGAACTGCTTCGGGATGATGGCGTCCGTGTCGACGTTGGCGCGATTCAGCGGCACCACGATGCCGTCGAGAAACGTAAAAGGTTCCATCAGCTGAACTCCTTACGGACATCAACGAAGTGGCCCGCAACTGCGGCCGCCGCCGCCATTGCCGGACTCACGAGATGGCTACGCCCTCCCGCCCCCTGACGGCCCTCGAAATTGCGGTTCGAGGTGGAGGCACAGCGCTCTCCGGGCGCCAGCCGGTCTTCGTTCATACCCAAGCACATCGAACAGCCCGGTTCACGCCATTCGAAACCCGCGTCGGTGAACACGCGGTCAAGGCCTTCGGCTTCGGCCTGCGCCTTGACCAACCCCGAGCCCGGGACCGCGAGGGCTAGCTTGATCGTGGGAGCAATATGTCCGCCCTTCAGCACGGCGGCCGCAGCGCGCAGATCCTCGATGCGGGCATTGGTGCACGATCCGATGAACACCTTGTCCGGCTGAATGGCCTTGATTGGCATGCCCGGCTCGATTGCCATGTACGCCAGCGCATTGGCCATTCCGGAGCGCTTGACAGGGTCCGGTTCACGCGCAGGATCGGGCACCTGGCCGCCGATCGGCTGCACCATTTCGGGCGATGTGCCCCAAGTCACCATGGGTTGCACAAGAGCCGCATCGATCTCAAGCGTTCTGTCGAAGTGCGCACCCTCGTCGCTGACCAGTGTGCGCCAGTACGCCACCGCCTGCTCCCATCGCTCGCCGCGCGGCGCGTACGGACGCCCTTTCAGGTAGTCGATCGTTTTTTGATCGACCGCGACCAATCCAACGCGAGCGCCTGCTTCGATCGCCATGTTGCACAAAGTCATTCGGCCTTCCATGGACAAGGCGCGAACCGCGCCACCGCCAAACTCGATGGCGTAGCCGGTTCCGCCTGCCGTGCCGATGCGGCCGATCACGTCCAAGATCAAGTCCTTGGCCGTTACGCCAGGCGCCAGTGCTCCCTCAATGCGCACGAGCATGGGCTTCATCGGGTTGACGGACAGGCACTGCGTCGCGAGCACATGCTCGACCTCGGAAGTACCGACACCAAAGGCCAGGGCGGCGAAGGCGCCATGCGTGCTGGTATGCGAGTCGCCGGCGACAACGGTCATTCCCGGCAAGGTTGCGCCCTGTTCCGGACCGACGACATGGATGATGCCCTGACGGGGGTCCGAGAGTCCGAACTCGGTGACACCGAACTCCTTGCAGTTGCGGCTGAGCTGTTCGACCTGGATACGCGACAAGGGATCTATGATGCCCACGGAGCGCGATGTCGTCGGCACGTTGTGGTCCGCGGTCGCCAGTACCGTTTGCGGACGCCACAGCCTGCGCTTGCCCATGCGCAACCCCTCAAACGCCTGCGGGCTGGTGACCTCGTAGACCAGATGGCGGTCCATGTACAGCAGCGGAGGGCCGGCCTCGGGCTCGTGCACCACATGCCGTTGCCACAGCTTTTCGAAAAGTGTCGCGGCGGCCATTACGTTCCCCTCAGGACCGGACTGGCCGGGCTTCCGGCAAGGCAACCCACGCCGGCCAGGCGCTGCTGCGGTTCGCGTGAGTGCACGCCATCCGGTACGGGATACCGCCGACTCGATGGACCCGCCTTCATGACCTGCCCGGGCACATCGTGGCCGACGATCTCAGGCATGCGGCGCGCCTGCGCCAGCAGCGCTTCCAGATTGACGCCGGTGCGATAGCCCATGGCCTCGAACATGTGAACCAAGTCTTCGGTGCAGACGTTCCCGCTGGCGCCCGGCGCGAAGGGACAGCCCCCCAGCCCGCCGAGGGAGGCATCGAAGCGGTCGATGCCGGCCTCGAGCGCCGCCAACGCATTCGCCAGTCCCATGGCACGGGTGTCATGAAAATGCGCCGTCAAGGTCAGTTGCGGCCAACCAGTCTTCACCGCCCGGCAGAGGCGCTCCACCTGCCCCGGATGGGCCATGCCGGTCGTATCGCACAGCGTCACGCGCGCGATGCCCAGCCCTGCGATGCGCTCTACGAGCGCCAGCAGGACCGCGTCCGGCACGTCACCTTCGAACGGACAGCCGAAGGCCGTGGACAACGAGGCGTTGACCTGCTTACGGCCGTCCACCAGCCTCACGATTTCGGCAAACTGCGCCAACGACTGCGCAGGGGTCATCCGCAGGTTGGCGGCGTTGTGTGTCTCACTCGCAGACATTACGAGATTCAGTTCGTCGACGCCGCAGTCGAGCGCGCGCTCAGCGCCGCGAATGTTGGGCACCAGTGCGGCGTATTCAACGCCGGGAATCCGTTCGATCCCTCGCATCACGGCTTCGGCATCCGCCAGCGCCGGGATGGCCTTGGGCGAGGTGAACGATGTGACCTCTATCTTGGCCAGTCCTGTGCGGCTCAAGCCATTGATCAGGTCAATTTTCTGTTCGGTGGGCACGAAGCGAGACTCGATCTGGAATCCGTCGCGCACAGAAACTTCCTGGATGTACAGCCGCTGGCCGTTAGCCTTTTGCATGAGTTGCCCCTCAAACCACGCCATCGGCGCGCAGTCGGGCGAGCTCGTCGGCATCAATGCCCAGGGAGGCCAGCACTTCCTGCGTGTGCGCGCCGAGCTCGGGGCCGACCCATTTCGTGCGCCCGGGAGTCGCGCTCAACTTGGGCACGATGCCCGGAAAGTCGATTGGTGTGCTGTCGGGTAGCGCGTGGCGCTCGATCATGTCGCGCGCGTGGAAGTGCGGGTCTTCCGCGATGTCGGCTGCGGTGTAGATGCGCCCGCTGGGCACTTCGGCCGCCTCCAGGACCTTCAAGACCTCGTCAAGCGGGTGCAGTCCGGTCCAATCGGATATAGCGGCATCCAGCCGATCATTGTGTCTGACACGGCCGTCATTACGCACCAACGCGGGGTCAGCGCCGAGATCGTCGCGCCCGATCGCGTGCATCAACCGCTTAAAGATGGCGTCGCCGTTGCCTGCGATAACCACGTAGTGGCCATCGCCGCAACGGTAGGTATTCGATGGTGAAATGCCCGGGAGACTGGCGCCGGACCGCTCCCGCACGAAGCCGAACTCCGCGTACTCTGGAATCAGGCTTTCCATCACCGCGAATACCGACTCGTACAACGCGACATCGATGAACTGACCCTTGCCCGCGTTGGCCTTGAGATGGTGCATCGCCACCAGGGCACCAATCGTGCCGTACAGCGAGGCCAGCGTGTCGCCCAAGCTTACACCCACCCGTACGGGCGGACGATCGGCAAATCCGGTCACGTGACGCAGCCCGCCCATGCACTCGGCGATGGCCGCAAAGCCCGGTCGCTGGCTGTACGGGCCCGATTGCCCGTAGCCGGAGATGCGGACCATGACAAGTTGCGGATTGAGGGCCGACAATTGCTCCCAGCCCAGCCCCCACTTCTCCAGCGTCCCGGGACGGAAATTCTCGATCACGATGTCGACTTCGCCGGCCAGGCGACGTACGATCTCGCGCGCCTCGTCGCGCTTGAGGTCGAGCGTGACCGACTTCTTGTTGCGACTTTGCGTGTACCACCACAGCGAGGTACCCTCGTGGAGCTTGCGCCATTTGCGCAACGGATCCCCGTCCTTCGGCGGCTCGATCTTGATCACTTCCGCGCCGAACTGAGCCAGCAGCGCGCTGGCGTAAGGCCCCGCTACCAGCGAGCCGAGTTCAAGTACCTTGACGCCCGCAAGCGGCATTACATCCGACGTAGGTTTGCTCTCATCGTTCTCCTGAGAGGTCGATTTTTTCTTCATGGTTGTGTCATCCGAACCGTCAGTTCGCTCAGCATCCTTCGAAAGGTTTGACCGTGCGCTGTCTTTACGGTGTGTATTCATGATTGCTCCTTAGAACCCATCCCGAGTCGAAACTCCGTGGATGTGCAAGCGGGGAGCGCAGTCTTCATGGTCGCACTCATCAGCTCACTCCCAGGTATTGATGGATGACATCAGGCGTGCGGCGAAGTGCCTCGGACCCGCCCTGCCAAACAACGCAACCTTTTTGAATCACGTAGTGGTGATCTGCCAGATCAAGCAGTGCACCGACGTTCTTATCGATAACGATCTGCGAGAGTCCATTGGCCTTCAATTCGCCGAGCGCACGCCAGATCTCTTGGCGGATGAGAGGTGCCAGGCCCTCGGTGGCCTCGTCAAGCACGAGCAGGCGTGGGTTGGTCATCAGCGCGCGGCCAATCGCGAGCATCTGCTGTTCGCCGCCCGATAGCTGCGAGGCAAGGTTCCGCCGGCGCTCCCGGAGCCGGGGAAAGAGGTCGTAGACGCGGCTGAGCGTCCAATGTGGCAAGGGCGCCGACTCACCGACTCGGGCTGTCGCGACGAGGTTCTCCTCTACAGTGAGGTTCGGGAAGACCTGCCGGCCTTCGGGCACCAATGCGAGACCTTTGCGCGCCACGCGGTGGATGGGCAGTCGGTCGAGTCGAATGCCGTCAATCGACACCGTGCCGGCCGAGACGGGCAACAGCCCGAAGATGCACTTGACTGTCGTCGACCGACCCATGCCGTTGCGGCCGAGCAGCGTGACTACCTGCCCCTTTCGTACGTCAAAAGAGATGTCAAAGAGGGCTTGGGCGTGGCCGTAGGAGGCCTGCAGCCCAAGGACGGAGAAGAAAGTGCTCATATCGTTGTCCCGCGCCGTCAAACCGCTTCCTCGCCGAGATACACCGCGCGCACCTCGGGATGGCAGCGAATCTCGGCAGGGCTCCCAGTGAACATGACCTTGCCGTAGACGAGCACGGTGATGCGATCCGCGAGTACGAAGACCGCGTCCATGTCGTGCTCGATGAGAAGAATCGAGTAGCGTCGCTTGAACCGCTTCAGCAACGCAATCACTGAAGACGATTCCTGCGGGCTCATGCCCGCCATCGGTTCGTCGAGCAACAACAGCTTTGGACGGGCTGCGAGGCTCATCGCCAGCTCGAGCTGACGGCGCTCGCCGTAGCCCAGGTCGCCTGCACAGACATTGGCGCGGTCACCGAGACCAGCGGATTCGAGCGCTTCTTCCGCAGCGCCGCACGCCTCGGTGCGCGACAGCATGGGTCGCCACAACCGGAACGCGTGCTCGCGCGCGCCGAGGGCGGAAAGCACCGTGTTCTCGAGCACGGTGAACTCCTCGAAGACCGAAGTGATCTGATAGGAGCGCACCAGTCCCGCGCGGGCTCGCTCGTGGCAGGGCAGGTTGGTGATGTCGAAGCCTCCAAACACGATGCGTCCGCTGTTCGAGGCCAGTTCGCCAGAGAGTTGGTTGATCAGGGTGGTCTTGCCCGCGCCGTTGGGGCCGATCACCGCGTGGATCTCGCCCTCCTCGACGTCCAGAGAGACGGCGTCTGTCACCAGCAGGCCGCCGTAGCGCTTGACCAGAGACTCGGTCTGAAGCATGGTGGCCATGTCAACCCTCCCCGCCGTTTGCGTGCGTCGCCCTTGTGGGTTTCGCAGGTACGGGGGCTGGCCGCGCGGCGGCGTGGTCGAGCTTCTGCAGCAGGCCGATGATGCCGGATTTGCCTGCCAGGGCAATCAACAGGATCATGGGGCCCAGGACGACCATGGAGTGGTCGGTGTACCCCTTGATGATCTCCTCAAGCCCTAGCAGCACGAAAGCACCGAGCAAAGGGCCGAAGACGGTGCCCATGCCGCCCAGCACGACGATGACTATGAGTTCGCCCGACACGGTCCATGCCATCGTGCTCGGCGAAGCGAAGGCGTTCAGGTTGGCAAGCAGGAAACCTGCCAAGCCGCACAGCATCCCGGACATCACGTAAGCCGTGAGCCGATACTGCGAGACCGGCAGTCCGACAGTGGCGACGCGACGAGGGTTTTGTCGCGCGGCGCGCAGCACCATTCCGAAGGGTGCTGCGCGCAATTGAGCGAGGCACCAGGTCGCAAGTGCCAGCACCAAGAAGGCGCAAGCGTATACAGCGCCGGTGTCGCCAAGGTTCAGCGGCCCAAATCGACTGGCTTGGGCTATCGAGAGGCCGTCATCACCGCCGTAGCGTTTCAGGCTCACGAAGAGGAAGAAGCCCATCTGAGCAAAGGCAAGCGTGATCATGATGAACGCTATGCCGGAGGTGCGCAAGCTTATCGCGCCGGTCACCGCCGCGGCAACACCGCATACTCCAAACACGAGGATCAAGTGGACCCAGCCGTTGTCGATTCCGTGAAAGACCGGCAGCGCGACGCCGTATGCGCCTATGCCAAAGAAGAGCGCATGGCCGAAGCTGACCAGCCCGCCATAGCCCAGCACGAGGTTCAGCGCGCTTGCCGCGATTGCATAGATGATGATCCGCGCGAACAGCGCAATATAGAAGGGCTCGCCGATCGCCTGCGCGATGAAGGGCACCAGGGCCAGCACTGCGAAAAGGACGAGCGGCACCAGTGCGCTCGGTCGAGCCAGAGGATGTTGCAACATGGTCAGCCCCCCTTGGAAGGGAAGAGGCCTTGCGGGCGCCAGGCGAGCACTGCGGCCATGAGCACGTAAATGAGCATCGATGCAAGTGCTGGCCCTGCGGCGTCAGCGAAAGAGCGCTCGGTCACGAGGCGCAAAACGCTTGGCAGGAACGCGCGCCCGAGTGTGTCGACTGTGCCCACGATGAGTGCCGAATAGAATGCGCCGCCGACCGATCCAATCCCCCCGATGACGATCACGACAAGTGTCGTTATCAGCACCGGCTCGCCCATGCCGGACTGCACGGACAGGATCGGGCCGGCCATCACACCCGCTAGACCCGCGAGCATGGCGCCGAGTCCGAACAGCATGGCGTTGAGCAGCTTGATGTTCACGCCGAGCGCCGCGACCATTTTGGGGTTCACTGTGCCGGCGCGGATCAACATGCCGATTCGCGTCTTGTGGATCAGAAGGTAGGCGCCGACCGCAACCGAAACGCCAACCACAATGATTGCGAAGCGATAGGCCGGATAGGAAAAACCGAACAGGTTGATCGTACGGTCGAGTGTTTCGGGGACCTGCGTGAAATAGGGTTGTGCGCCCCAGATGATCTGCACGATTTCGTTGAAGAAGAGTACCAGGCCGAAGGTGGCCAGAACATGGTCTAGGTGGTCACGCAGATAGAGCCGCGAGACGGCCACCCACTCGAGCACAAGGCCCAGGAGAAGTGTGCCGGCCAACCCTGCGATCAGACCCAGCGCGAACGAGCCCGTCGCGTTGTATACGGTCGCAGAGAAGTAGGCGCCCAACATGTAAAGCGAACCGTGGGCCAAATTAACGAAACTCATGATTCCGAACACGAGCGTGAGTCCGGCAGCCAGCAGGAAGAGCAGGACGCCGTACTGCAACCCATTGAGCAACTGCGCGAGCAGCAGGTTTACACTCATCGCATCACTCCTACTTCAGTGGGCACTGCTGGTGGTACGCATCCTTGTGATTGCGCAAGGGAAACGTCAGCGTCCGCATGCTGACGCGGCCTTTTGCATCCTTCGCGATCTCGAAAACGGGTATGTCCTGGATCGGGAAGTTGTTGTTGTTGAACCGAAACGCTCCTCGTACTGATTTGAAATCCGCGTTCTTGAGGGCCGCCATGAATGCCGGTTTATCGGCTACGTCGCCTCGCACCTTGGCGATTGCCGCGTCGAGCAGCATGGCGGCGTCGTAGCTTTGCGCCGCGTACTGCGATGGGATGCGCTTGTAGCTGGCCTCGAACTCCTCGACAAAGCGCCGGCTTTCGGCGTTGTCGAAATCGGGCCCCCAGAACGAGCCGGAGATCGCGCCGAGCGCAGTGTCGCGCAGCGCTGGCAGAGTTGCCCCGTCGGTGGTGCCCGTGGACAGCAAAGGTATCTTGCCCATGAGGCCCGCCTGTTGGTACTGGCGTACGAAGTTGACGCCGAGTCCGCCTGGGTAGAACACGAACACGGCATCGGGCCGAATAGCTTCAAGCTTCGTGAGTTCGGCCGAGAAGTCCAGCTGGTTCAGCGGCGTATAGACTTCGTCGGCAAGTTCAGATTTGTAAAAGCGCTTGAAGCCGGCGATGTAGTCCTTGCCGGCCTGGTAGTTAGGTGCCAGCGCGACGACCCGCTTGTAGCCCTTGTCGGCGGCATATTTGCCCACCACCTCCGACAACATATCGTTCTGCCACGAGACTATGAATTGATAGGGCGAACACTGCGCGCCAGCGATGGGCGCTGGTCCCGCATTGGAGCCGACCAAGAAGACGCCCTTTTCGGTGATGGGTTTGTGGACGGCCATCATGATGTTCGAGAAGGTGATGCCGGTGATGATCGACACCTTGTCTTTATCGATCAGCTTGCGCGTGGCCTGCACCGCCACGTCGGGTTTGAGTTGCGAATCCTCCTTGAACAACTCCACCGGCACGCCGCCAAGCTTCCCGCCGTTGCGCTGCACGACCATCATGAATCCGTCATATTGGTCTTGCCCCAGCGCACTTTGTGGGCCCGACAGTTCGGCCAGGAAGCCGATCTTGATGGGAGTTTGTGCTTGCAGGGAGGGGCCGACGGCCAGGCTGGCGCATAGCAGCACGGTCTTGACCGAAGTCATCGTGAAAGTCATTTGGTGTCTCCTGGTGTGTTTGTGTTGGTGGTTCGATCAAGAATCAAAACCGCTCGCGCCAGAGGTCCAGCGCCTCCTGGACGGGACGATCCGAGAAACTAAAGAGCACGGTATCGGCCGATGCCTCCAGCCGGTAAGGCAGCCAGGAGGGGCAGACGAACACGTCCTTCGGTCCGAACGTCAGCACCTTGTCACCGGCCACACAGCGGCCAGAGCCCTCCACTACGGTATAGACCGTGGCGTCCGTGGCGCGATAGGATTCGCCCACGAAGCCTGCGGGCAGCAGCTGCATAAAGGTGCCAATGGTGGGCATCGCCCAGTCGCCCGTCACCGGGTTGGTGTATTGCAACTTGTGACCCCAGCACGGGTGCGGTGCTTCGCTGCGGCGCAGCGTCTCCAACGCCCCTCGCGTGCGTTCGTAGGGATACCAGAACAGCGGTGACGTGCGTGTCCGGCTCTTATAGCCTACAGGCTTCATCGTGTTGCCGAAGCGGGACAGCGTGAGGCCCGCCTCGCGGTCAACCGCCTGCACGGTGGTGCGCGGGCCGTCCTCACGGAACTGGGCATCAAGCAACTCTACAATAGGCAGATCGAGTCCATCCATCCATACCATCGGCTCGCCACTGTCGTTGCCGTGCTCGTGGAATGTCCACGATGGCGTGATCACAAAATCGCCTACGTTCATCGTGACGCGCTCGCCATCCACGGACGTGTAGGCACCCGCGCCGTGCATGATAAAACGCAGGGCCGATTGCGAGTGACGGTGCGACGGTGCGATCTCGCCCGGTAGGATGAACTGCAGACCGGCATAGAGGCTGTGCGTGATGCGCGTTTTTCCGCGAAGGCCTGGGTTTTCCAGCACGAGTACGCGGCGTTCCGCTTCCAGGGCTGAAATCAACTGGCCGCTTTCCTGCAGCCACGGCCAAACTTGCTTCCATTGCCACAGGTGGGGCAAGCACGGCGTGATCGGCTCCTTGGTGACGATGTCATGCAGAACTTCCCACAGCGGCGTGCAATGGGCCCGTCCGATGCGTTCGTAGAAGGCCTCGCGCTGGGTAGCGACGTCGGCTGTTGCTGCGCCGCCTGCATAAGCAGACGTCGGGAGGTTTAGTGTGTTCACGTGTCTCTCCTGGCGTTGCGGACGTCGACCGTCATGCGACCGATGCCTTCGATATCGACCGTGATCACGTCACCGTGCACCACCGGCCCAACGCCTTCGGGCGTGCCGGTGAACAGCAGATCACCTGGTTGCAACGTGTAATAGGACGAGGCCATTTCGATCAACGCTGGGATGTCCAGCACGAGATCGCGCGTGTTGGCCTTTTGGCGCGGCTCGCCTTGGACAGTGAGCCAGAAATCGAGCGCCTGCGGGTCGTCAATCTCGTCAGCAGTGACGAGCCAGGGCCCCACCACGGAATACGTGTCGATGGACTTGCGCAGACTGCGCTCCTGCGGGCCGCGAACTGTCATGTCCAGGCCGATCATGTAGGCCGCAATGTGATCGAACGCGTGCTCGCGCGGAATGTTGCGTCCGGCCTTGCCAATGACAGCGACGAGTTCGGCCTCGTGGTCGTTTCGGCGGTCAGGATGCTGGATCTCGATGCCGTGACCCGGCCCCACAACGGAGCTTGTCGCCTTGAGGAAGAGTCCGATCTTCTGGATTTCGGCGACCTGGCCGTTGTGGTGGATCTCGGCCTGCTCGCGGGCTTCTTCGAGATGCTTTTTGTAGTTGACGGGCGCCGCGATGACTTTCCCGGGATTCGCAACCGGAGCCAGCAGCCGGCGCCCCGCGAGCGGCAGCGTGGGCGACGACGGGGCGATTCGGCGAATTGCTTGGAGTACCTCGGGCAGGTGCGCGATCAGGGGATCGAAAATGGGCAGCGGATAGCGGTGATTTGGCAGAACGTCGAGCGCGGCAGTGACGTCGCGCACTGTGTCCCCGTCTACCAAGCCCAGGCGGTCGTTATCGAAGCGGCAAATCTTCATGGGATGTGTGTCAATGTTGCGATTCAGGAATAGACATCGAAAGGCCGTCGATCTCGGGGCCAACGATGAGACGACAGCTCAGACGGCTGGTGGGCTTGACCATGACCGCGAAATCAAGCATCTTGATTTCAAGTTCTGTTTTGGCCGGCAGACGTTCGGTCCACGCTTCGTCAACGTAGACATGGCAGGTGGCGCAGGCGCAGGCGCCGCCGCACTCGGCGTCGATGCCCGGCACATTCGCGGCTACGGCAGCCTCCATCACCGAAGCGCCGTCCTTGGCCTGCAACTCAATGGTCTCGCCCTCGGCCGTTTGAAAGTAAAGAGTCGTCATGTGAGTGGATGATCCTTGTCAAGTTTGAGTAACGAGCTCGCGCAGCGACACACGGTCGTCGCACAGGGTCGCGCGTTCGATGAAACGGCCGCTGCGGATGAGCTGTCGAGCGGCCATGAAGTCTTCCGGCGCGTCAAGTGTCTCGACCGCGGTGACGCGCCCATCCCGAAGGTGCCAAGCCGCAAACGCCAACCGCTTTTCTGCGACGGATCGAAGAATGATCTCGTCGCCGGCAGCCGAGCGGCCTGCTACTTGGATCCGGCAGCCGAACTGATCCGACCAGAACCATGGCACCGGGGCTGGGGGAATCGGCTTGCCGGCCAATACAGCGGCAGCGCACTTGGCCTGATCCGTCGCGTTTTGCACGGATTCCAGCCTTATCGGAGGCTCGCCATCACCAAGAACCTGCTCGGTGCAGTCACCGATGGCCCAGACATGCGGATCACTCGTACGGCACGCAGCGTCGATGCGTATTCCTTGCCCACATGCAATTCCTGCCTGCTGCGCCAGTTCAATGCGCGGCGCGGCGCCTATACCCACCACGAGCGCATCGGCGGTGAAGCTTTCGTCGGTGGTCGTCAAACGGACAGGGTTCCTGGCATTGGTCGCAGCGGAGACCTCGACGGCCCGCACGGTGGCCCCCAGGCACAGCCGCACGCCATGCTGCGCGTGCAGCCGCTGCACGGCCACAGACATGGCTGTCCCGACCGACCGCTGGAGCACGCGTGGAGCGGCTTCGAAGACAGCTACCTCAATGCCCCGCTGCGCCGCTGATGCCGCCACCTCCAGTCCAACATAACCCGCACCGAGCACGGCAAGTCGCCGCACGTTCGTGAGCCGCTCGCCGAGGGCCTGCGCATCGTCCCAACTCCTCAGTGTGAACACGTGTGGCGAAACGTCGGCCAAGCCCGGCCAGCGACGCGCGCGCGCACCCGTCGCCAGCACCAAGTGCTCATATTCGATAGCCTGACCATCGTCGAGTCGCAGAACGCGCGCGGCGCGGTCCAGTTCGATAGCGCGGCGGCCGAGAATCTGCCGGCACCGCTGCGAATCGTAGAAGGACGTGGGCCGCAGCAACAGATCCGCCAAGGTCGCTCCGCGGCGCAAACAGTCCTTGCTCAAAGGCGGCCGCTGGTACGGCAAATAAGGCTCGGCCCCCACGAGGGTCAGCGGCTCGGCATGGCCCAGCTGCCGCAGCGATGCGATCAACTGGCAGGCTGCCTGCCCTGCGCCCACCACCACTATCCCGGCACTCATGGCGCAGTCAATAGAGTCGCACGCGCATCGACTGGATGCCGCGGAACCGCGCGCTTCGGGCGAAGACGGGCTCATCGATGAGCTGCATGCTCGGGAAGTGCCGTGCGAGCGCCGGCAATGCCTCGGCCGCCTCCATGCGGGCGAGCGGTCGGCCGAGGCACACATGGATACCCGCACCGAAGGCCAAGTGGGCGTTGGGTTGCCGCGTGAGTTGCAGGCGGTCCGGATCGGCGAACACACGCTCGTCGCGATTGGCGGACACTTGCGCGAAGATGACTTCAGTGTCGGCAGGGATCGTCCCAGAAGGCACCTGTACCTCTTGCGTCGTGCGCCGCCCCTGCAACTGCAGCGGCGTGGTGTAGCGCAGGCACTCCTCCACCCCCGGGCCAATGACGGACGGCTCCTTGGCCAGCAGGGCCATTTGGTCGGGATGCTTCATCAATGCCAGAGTAGAAAGCCCGATCAGGTTGGTCGTGGTCTCGTGCCCTCCATTGAGAACGAGGATGCACATGTGTGCCATTTCCACTTCACTGATTGGCGGGTTGCCGCGCTTCTCGGCGGCGACCAGTGCACTGATAATGTTCGTCGGCATGTCTTCCACTGGCTGTCGGCGCCAATAGTTAAAGTGCTCGGACAGGTAGTCTTTGAACTTGCGAGTCGCTTCGTGGCCGGCGGCGATCGCTTCGGCGCTGACGGCTGGATTGAGGGGAAACAGTACCTGCGCGCCGAGGTCCCGGATCAATGGGCCGTCGCTGCGCGGCACACCGAAGATGTCGCAGATCACTTGGATCGGGATACGTGACGAGAACTCGGCGACGAAGTCGATCTCGCGCTTCTCGCGCACCTCCTCGATGAGCCGTTCGACGATCTCTCGAACCGCCGTGCGCAGCCGCTCTATCGATGACGGCGTGAAGAACGGATTGACGATGTCGCGCAACCGGTCGTGATCGGGCGGGTCGCGGAACAGCATCGACGAGGTGTGATGCTCAAGAAGCGGCCCCTCGCCGAACTTCTTCGCATAGGCTTCGGCGCGGTTCACCCGACCGCTCAGGTCGCGCCACACCGCCTTGACGTCGTCGTAGCGCGTCAGCAATACCGAGCCATCGCTGTTCCAGAGAAGCGGTTCGTTATCACGCAAGGCTTTATAGAACGGGGCCGGGTCGCGGTAATACGCGTCCGGCAGGTTGAATAGGTCGAACCTGCTACCGGGCGCAGTGGGTCTGGCCATCATTTCAGTTGTACTCATCGTAGTCTCCTGGCATCTGCAGCGTCTGTCGCATGCTGATTGGAAGCAGTGTAGGATTCGTTGCTTTATCCGCCAATACAATACGAAGAATTTCAAGTATTGTTTCTACAGATGAGGATGCTTTTGCTGGGCTTATGACCAAGACCTTCGACTTGAATCTGCTGTCTCTTTTGGTCGCTTTGGACGACTGCCGCAGCGTTACCCGCGCCGCGCTGCGTTTAGGCATGAGTCAGCCGGGCCTCAGTACGGCGCTCGGGCGCCTTCGTAAGCACTTCGACGACCCGATGTTCGTTCGCACTCCGGAAGGTATGCAGCCGACTCCACGCGGTGTGGCAGCAGCAAAGGAGGCTCGCCACATCCTGCAGCGCGTCTATGAGAACGTACTGGACGCCCCGCGATTCACGCCGGCCGAGACGACCACGGAGTTTTGCCTAGCGATGCCAGACGTGGCCGAAATGATCTTTGCGCCAGGGCTCATCCAAGCCTTGCAGCAGCTAACACCTCATGCCTCAATGCGCACCTCTTCGTACGATCCGCAAAGTCTGGAACAGGCTATGGAGTCGGGGCAGGTGGACATTGCGCTCGGCTATTTTCCTGACCTCAAAAGCAACCGCTTTTTCAAGCAGCGGCTGAGGATGCACGGCTTCTCATGCATGCTGCGCAAAGGACATCCTGCGGCTCAACAAATGAGCAAGTCCAGGTACTCGGAACTCGACCACGTGCTGGTCGATACACCGATCAGGAGTCAGGAACTCGTGGACAATTTTCTGGATCGTCGCGGCGTTGTCCGGAGAATTCGCATGCGCACCACGCACTATCTCACACTTCCAGCAATTGTTGCCGCCACGGATCTTGTCGCGACAGTCCCGACCGCAGTCGGCGCACACTTTGCAAAGCTTGGTCAGGTTGAACTCGTCCCTCCGCCCTACGACATCCCTCAATTTCCGATCCAGCAACATTGGCACCGTCGCTATGACAAGGACCCCCGTCATCGTTGGTTCAGAGACAGAATCGCCGCGCTGTTCGGGCCGGGATCTAACTTTTTTTTGTGAAAGGGTTTTGTTGAACAAATCCCCAGCCCAAGGCAGGTACACCGTCCACGTTGAATCCGCTTGATCTGTGGTTGAGTGTCACTTCAGCCCAATCGAGTCCAGCCCCACGACAAGACCACCAACTGGAGCGAGTACAACGCCGCATTCAAATCCCGAGAGTCACTGACCATCTTGCTGGACCGTGGCATGCAGTGGTACGCCCCACGCAGGGCAAGCGCGGCCGCTAGCCGCGGCGCTTCAGGCGCCTTGTGGCCTGATGTGCTGGGTGGCCTCGTCTTCGACACGTTGCCAGATCTCGACCGCGATCGGGTTGTGGCTCTCTTCGAGGATATGGCCCACCAGCCCGATGGCGCGCGCGAAGACGCCGATGCCGCGCACGATTTTCCATGGCAGCCCGAGTTCGCAGCTGATGGCGCCGATGGCGCCGGTCGCATTGACGGGAAGCGACTTGCCAGCGACGCGTTCGGCCTCGGCGCAGATCAGTTGTTCGAGCCGGATGTAGTCCCCAGAAAAGCCGTTGTCGGCGGCGATCTGGAACAGGCGCGGGGCACGCGGATCGACCGGCTTGTGCAAGGGATGGCCGAGCCCGGGAATGATCTGGCCGCGGGCACGAAAGGCGGCCACGGTGTCGCGGGCGATGCGTTCCAGATCGGCGCCCTGGGTGCCCGGCGGAAGTGCCTCGTACAGCATTTTGGCGGTGCCTTCGGTGCTGCCGACGAACACGCTGCCCAGGCCGCACAAGCCGGCCGCCACCGCCGCCTGCAGCGATTCGGGCGCACCGGCGTAGGTCAGACGCGCGGCCAATGCGCTCGGCGTGATGCCGTGCTCGACCAGCGTCACCGCAATGGCGTTGAACACGTTTGATTCCTGCGGCGTCGGCATGCGCCCGAGGATCTGCAGGAAGGCCATGTCACCCAGGTTGAGATGGCCGAGGATCTCGTCGGGCAGGCTCTTGCCGTGCACTTCGATGCGGTCGGGGGTGCTCCAGGCGATGTCGGAGCGGATGGGCTTGTTTTTGCGGGCCATGAGGGGCTCCAGTCGGGTCAATGAAAATCAGGCTTTCAAGCCGGCGCTGCGCAGCACGGCGCGCGCGCGCTGGACCACCGGCAGGTCCACCATCTGGCCGTCCACGGCCACGGCGGCGCCGCCAGCCGATGCAAATGCTTCGCAGACGCGGCGCGCCCAGTCCAGCCGCTCGGGGGTGGGCGTGAACACCGCCTGAACGGCAAGCACCTGCTTCGGGTGGATGCACAGCTTGGCGCCAAAGCCGAGTCGCCGCGCGCGTTCGGTGTCGGCCTGCAAGCGGTGCAGGTCGTCGATCGCGGTGCTGACGCCATCGACCGGCGCGGCCAGCCCGGCCAGCCGCGAAGCCAGCACCATTTGGGAGCGGAAAGCCAGCAGCTCGGTCTCCCCGCCATCGGGCGCGCAGTCGATGCCCAGATCGAGCGCCAGATCGACGCTTCCAAAAGTCAGGCGAATCACGCCCGGCACGCGCGCAATGCTGTGCATGTCCTGCAGACCGCGCGCCGACTCGATGATCGGCAACACGTCCTTGTAGGTGGCCTCGACCACGGTGCAGGCGGCGTCGATGCCCTCGGCCTTGGGCAGCATCACCGCCGCCACGCCAGGATGACGACACAGTTCGAGGTCGTCCTCAAACCAGGGGGTGCCAGCGGCATTGATGCGAACCACCAGCGGCGTGGCTTCGTCCAGTTGCGCCGCCAGCGCCTCGCGCGCGCGCACCTTGGCCTCGGGGGGCACGGCGTCTTCCAGATCGACGATGACCACGTCCGCTCCGCTGGCACGGGCTTTGGCATGGCGCTCGGGTCGATCGGCGGGCACGAAGAGGTAGGCGCGTGGCACGGCGCGCGGGGCGGCGGTGTTGGCTGTCATGCGCGCGCTTCCAGCCAGCGGCCCATGCGCGGCGCCTCGGCCACGGTCCAGACGCGCGCGATCAGCGCCTCCATTTCTTGCGGCGTGGCGCCCTTGCCGTAGGCCGCCAGGCGCTGTGCCTTGTCTTCCAGTTCGCCGCGTGTCAGGGTGTTGCCGGGATCGCCCTTGGGCTCGTCGACGCGCGCGCTCAGCGTGCGGCCATCGCGCGTCGCCACGCTCACCTTGCCAATCCAGCGCTGCGGATAGGCCCGGTCCACCTCGGCGTCCAGCTGCATCGTGACCCTATCGCGCAGGGCCGCCACGCGCGGCGCGAGGAAATGCTGCTCGAATTCGTTCAGCCCGGCGTGGCCGTACTCGACCGCCAGCGCAAGCACCGTGCCCATCGAAAACTTGGCCTGGTGCACGGTGGCGGGCACGGTGACGCGGCCCAGCACGTCGATGGCGCCCTGATGCACATGGGTGGTCACCGCGGCGATATCGTCGGCCTTGAGCCCATGCGTTTGCATCAGCGCGAGCAGCGCGTCGGCGCTGGGGTGGGTATGACGGCACGAGGCGTGGTACTTGAACGAGGTATCCGCCGTGGCCCAGCGCTGCCCCAGCCGGTCGGTGAGCCGCGCCGGATCGGCATCGCTGGACATGCCCGCGGCCATGCCTTGCGGCCCTTCCAGAATCTGGCGCGCGCCGGTCAAGCCACTTCGTGCCAGGCAGGCGCAGGCCAAACCGCTGGACGCCGCATGCGCGGTGTGCAGTGGCTTGGAGTCGGCCGCGTCGCGCAGGAACTCCCACAGGCCGGCGGCTTGTGTGCCGGCGCTGCCGAAGGCATGCAGCATGGTCGGCGCGTCCAGTCTGAGCAGCCGCCCGGCGGCCGCAGCGGCGGCCAGGGTGCCTGCGGTGGCGGTGGTGTGAAAGATGCGGTAGTGCGAGCGGCCGAGGAACTCGCCCACGCGGATGCCGACCTCATAGCCCGCCACCACGGCGGCCAGAAACTCACGGCCACTCGCGCCGATGTCTTGCGCCATGGCCAGCGCCGCCGGGAACACGACGGCCGCGGGATGGAACACCGAGCCGTTGTGCACGTCGTCCTGCTCGGCGAAGTGCGAGGCGGCCGCGTTGACCATCGCGGCGAAATGGGGCGAGGTGGCGCGGCGCGAGATCAACACTTCGGCGCGGCCCGAGTCCGGTCCCATGGCGCGGGCGTAAGCCTCGATGGCCTCGACCGGCCGCGCGCCCTTGCCGGCCAGTGCCGAGGCGTACCAGTCGAGGAACAGGTCTTCGGCGCGGCGCAGCACCGGCGTCGGGATCGCGTCAAATTGCAGACCGGCGGCAAAGGCGGCCAGCGTCGCGCTCGGGGTTTTGTCTTGGGTCATGATTCGTTCACACCTCTTCTCAGATGGCCTTGTCCGCTCGCAGCCGGGCGATGTCGGGCGCGCCGTAGCCGAGTTCGGTGAGGATGGCTTCGGTGTGTTCTCCCAGGGCGGGCACCGGCCCCATGGGCGGTGGCTCGCCGTGGCTGAGATGGTGTGGCGGGTACAGCGCCGGCAATGGGCCGCCGGGCGAGTCAATCCCGGTCCAGCGCCCGCGCGCCGCCAATTGCGGGTGCTTCCACAGGTCAGCCAGCTCATTGAGCTGGCCATTGGCGATTTGCGCCGCATCGAGCCGTTCGACCAATTGCGCCGCCGTCAAGGTGGTGCACACGCCTTCGATGATGCCGCGCAATGTCTCGCGTTGGGCCAGTCGCTTGGCGTTGCCCAGGTACCGGGTGGCCAGATCGGGCAGTTGCAGCACCTGGTTGCAGAAAGTGGCCCATTCGCGGTCGTGCTGCACCGCCAGCACCACCTGCTTGCCGTCGCCGCAGGTAAAGGGGCCGTAGGGGTAAATGGCGGCGTGCGAGGCGCCAGCGCGCGGCGGCGGCGGCTGGCCGTCCAGCGTGTAGTAGAGCGGGAAGCCCATCCATTCGGACATGGCTTCGAGCATGGAGATTTCGAGCCGTTGGCCACGACCGGTGCGGCCGCGCTCCAGCAGGGCGGCCAGAACACTGCTGTAGGCGTACATGCCGGCGGCGATGTCGGCAATCGACAGGCCGGCCTTGGACGGCTGCTCCGGCGTGCCGGTCACCGACACGAAACCGGCTTCGCTCTGGATCAGCAGGTCGTAGGCTTTTTTCTCGGTGTAGGGCCCGCCGTCGCCGTAGCCCGAAATGTCGCACACCACGATGCGCGGATGGACCGGCGCCAGGCTGGCGTGGTCCAGTCCCATGCGCGTGGCGGCGCCGGGCGCCAGGTTCTGCACCAGCACGTCGGCCCGCTCGACCAGCTTTTGCAACACGGCACGGGCGCCGGGATGCTTGAGGTCGAGTGTCAGGCTTTCCTTGGAGCGGTTGCACCAGACGAAGTGCGAGGCCAGGCCGTGGGCCCGGGTGTCGTAGGCGCGGGCGAAGTCGCCTTCACCCGGGCGCTCGACCTTGATGACCCGCGCGCCGAGGTCCGCGAGCTGACGGGTGCAGAACGGCGCGGCAATCGCGTGCTCCAGCGTGACGATCAACATTCCTTCCAATGGGCGCATGGTCATGGCTTTCAGAATGAACGTGGCAGCCCGAGCACGTGCTCGGCCACGTAGCTCAGGATCAGGTTGGTGGAGATCGGCGCCACCTGGTACAGCCGGGTTTCGCGGAACTTGCGCTCGACGTCAAATTCGCAGGCAAAGCCAAAACCGCCGTGTGTCTGAATGGCGGTGTTGGCCGCCTCCCAGGAGGCTTTGGCTGCCAGGTACTTGGCCATATTGGCCTCGGCCCCGCAGGGTTGGTGGGCGTCGAACAGTTCGCAGGCACGCCAGCGCATCAGGTCGGCGGCTTCGGTCTCGATGTGGGCTTCGGCCAGCGGGAACTGCACGCCCTGGTTCTGCCCGATCGGGCGGTCAAACACGCGGCGCTCGCGGGCATAGCGGGCACTGCGCTCGACGAACCAGCGGGCGTCGCCGATGCACTCGGCGGCGATCAGGGTGCGCTCGGCGTTGAGGCCGTCCAGGATGTACTTGAAACCTTTGCCCTCCTCGCCGATCAGGTTCTCGGCCGGGATTTCGAGGTTGTCGAAAAACAGCTCATTGGTCTCGTGGTTGACCATATTGCGGATTGGGTTCACCGTCATGCCTTTGCCAATCGCCTGGTGCAGGTCAACGATGAAGATCGACATGCCTTCGGATTTGCGCTTGACCTCGGCCAGCGGGGTGGTGCGCGCCAGCAAAATCATCAGGTCGGAGTGCTGGATGCGCGAGATCCAGACTTTCTGGCCATTGACCACATAGCGGTCGCCCCGCTTGACGGCGGTGGTCTTGATCTTGGTGGTGTCGGTGCCCGTGGTCGGCTCGGTCACGCCCATGGACTGCAGCCGCAGATCGCCGCTGGCGATTCTGGGCAGGTAGAGGCGCTTTTGTGCTTCCGAGCCGTGGCGCAGCAAGGTGCCCATGTTGTACATCTGGCCGTGGCAGGCGCCGGCGTTGCCGCCGCAGCGGTTGACCTCTTCCATCACCACCGAGGCTTCGGCCAGACCCAGGCCGGCGCCGCCGTATTCCTGCGGAATCATCACCGCCAGCCAGCCGGCCCGGGTCAGCGCGTCGACACACGCCTCGGGGTAGGCACGGGCGTCGTCTATCTTGCGAAAATACTCATCGGGGAAGCGTTTGAAGAGATCGCGCAGTGCCTGGCGCAACTCGGGATGGCGTTCTTGGTTCGTCATGTTCAATCTCTAGAGATCCAGCCGGGCAGCGCCGGCTGGAGTGCGCATATCCTTCAACGGAATTTGCTGAAATCGGGCTTGCGTTTTTCCAGAAAAGCGCTGGCCCCTTCCTGTTGCTCGCCGGTGTTGAAATAGTTGGGCGCCACTTCCTGGATCAGGTCGTTCATGTCCCGGCCCATGATCGGGGCCATGTGGTGGTAGAACGAACGCTTGACAATCTTCAGGCAGGTGGGGGAGAGCGACAGCAGTTCGTCGCAATACTTCCGCACCTCCGCGTCGAGCTGAGCCATCGGCACCACCGCGTTGGCCAGACCCCAGTCAAAGGCTTGCTGCGCGCTGTAGCGGCGGCACAGCATCCACAGCTCGCGCGCCCGCTTGTGGCCCAGCACGTTGGCCGCGTGCGCGACGATGTAGCCACCCGCCGGCGAGCCGACGCGGGGCCCGTTCTGACCGAAGATCGCGTGCTCGGCGGCAATCGTGAAGTCACAAAAGTAGGCGATGTGGTGGCCGGCGCCAATGGCATAGCCGTTGACCCGCGCGATCACCGGCTTGGGGCATTCGGCGATCTGGCGGTTGAAGTTGAACTCCAGGTCCTGCAGGCCGCTCTTGCCGCCTTCGCCCTTTTCCCAGTTGACATCGCCGCCGACGCAAAAGGCGCGCTCGCCGGTGCCGGTCAGCACGATCACGCCGACCTTCGGGTCGTTGCCGGCCTGGGCCAGCAGCCGCTCCATGTCCTTGATCGTGTCACCGGTGAAGGCATTGAGCGTCTTGGGCCGGTTGATGGTGATGGTGGCGACGAAGTTCTTGACTTCGTAAATGACTTCCTGGTCCGACATGCCTGGCGCTCCTGTAAAAGTTGGGGGATCTACTGATGACGATGGTTCAATTCGGGTGCCACCACGCCGTCTTTCACGAATTGATCCACCTCGGCCGGGCTGTAACCCAGCTCGCCGAGAATGTTCCGGCTGTGCTCGCCCAGCTTGGGCGGTGGCGCCATGGCGTCGGGTCGGCGCATGCCCGCGGCGAGCTGCGCTGGAAAGGGGATCAGCGGCAGGCCCGGCAGCGCCGGATGCTCGACAAAGCGGGCGGCCAGCACCGGGTCGGCCATGGCCTGGGACACCGTGTTCACCGGGCCACAGGGAACGTCGGCCGTCGCGAAGGCGGCCAACCAGGTGGCCGCCGGACGGGTGATGAAAATCGACTCCAGTTCGGCCAGCAGCGCCGGCCGGTTGGCAATGCGCGCGGCGTTGCGCTGGTAACGCGGATCGGTGAGCCACTCGGGCCGCTCGATGACGCCACAAAACCGCTTGAACGCCGCTTCATTGACCACCGACACGCTGAACCAGGCACCGTCGGTGCCGCGAAAGTGCCGGCTCGGCACGGCAATCGGCAGGTTCACCGAGCGAATCGGCTCGCGCTGCTCAATCGCATATTCACCCACCTTGCTCGCCATGAAATTGAACATGGTGTCCACCAGCGACAGCTCCACGCGCTGCCCCAGGCCGGTCTGCTGCCGGTGCATCACCGCGGCCAGCACGCCCAAAGCGCCGCACATGCCGGACGCCACATCGATGATCGGCAAGCCGATGCGGACCGGTGGGTCCCCGGCCTCGCCACTGGCATAAAAGGCCCCCGTCATGCCCTGCACCACGCTGTCGACCGAGGGCCTGAGCCGGTAGTCGCTCTGCTCACCGAAGGCGCTGACCATGTAATACACCAGCGTCGGGTTGATGCGCCGCACCGCGTCGTAGTTCAGCGCATGGGCCTCGGCAAAGTCGGGGCGAAAATTGTGCACCAGCACCTGGGCTTTTGAAATCAGCCGCTCCAGCACCGCGCGCCCGGCCGGCGTGCGTATCTCCAACGCGATCGACTCCTTGCCCCAATACTGTTCAGATAGTATTTTTAAAGCCATAATCCTCATCCATCGAAGCTTCAATGGATGAGGGTGATGGCCAGAACACGCAAGACGCTGCCGTCGAGAGTTGACGTTGCGCATTTGATCAGCGCCGGGGTGCTGGCCAGCGTGTGTCCACGGACGTTGATCGAAGAAGTGTTGGCCGAGACCGGCAAGGCCAGCCAGCGGGAGCGGCTGCTGCCCGCGCCGGCAGTGGTGTATTACGTGATGGCGCTGGCGCTGTGGCGCGAAGCGCCGCTGGAGGAAGTGCTGCGCGTGGTGTGCGAAGGCCTGCAATGGCTCGGCGGCGGCCACACTGAGGCGGTGCAGGCCAGCAAGTCCGCGATCTCGCAGGCGCGCAGCCGGCTGGGCCCCGAGGTCATGCGCCAATTGGCCGATCGGGTGCTGCGCCCGCTGGCCGCGCCGGGGGCGCCAGGGGCGTGGTACCGGGGATTGCGCGTGATGGCCCTGGACGGCAGCTGCATGGACGTGGCCGACGAGGCGGCCAACGCCAAGTTCTTCGGCTACCCGGGCGCCTCGCGCGGCCAAAGCGCCTTCCCGCAGGCGCGCGTTCTGGGCCTGGTGGAATGCGGCACGCACGCGGTGGTGGCAGCCGGCATCGCACCCTACGGCCACAGCGAGCAGGTCATGGCCGCCCAGTTGCTGCCCGCCAAGCTCACGCCCGAGATGCTGGTGCTGGCCGACCGCAACTTCTACGGCTTCAAGCTCTGGCAGACCGCCTGCGCTACGGGCGCCAAGCTGGCCTGGCGGGTCAAATCCAACCTCAAGCTGCCGGTAGAGCAGATGTTGCCCGATGGCTCGTACCTGAGCCGCGTGTTCGACAGCGACGACCGCGCGCGGCGCGCAGGGCAAACGGTGCGTGTGATCGACTACGCGCTCGAGGGCTCGGCCACGCCGGCGCAGGGCAGCTACCGGCTGCTGACCAACCTCCTGGACCCCGATGCGGCGCCGGCCCTGGAGCTGGCCGCGCTGTACCACGAGCGCTGGGAGATCGAGGGGGTGTTCGATGAGTTCAAGACGCATTTGCGCGCCAACAGCACGGTGCTGCGCAGCAAGACGCCCGAGCTGGTGCAGCAGGAGCTGTGGGGGCTGCTGCTGGCGCACTTTGCGATTCGCCAGTTGATGGCGCAGGCGGCCTGGGCGCGCGAACTCGATCCGGATCGCCTGAGCTTCATGCACGCCGTGCGCGTGATCAAGCGCAAGATGCCGCAAGCTGCGGCCGTTTCCCCCTGAGCGTTTGCCTGCCTGGCGCGAGGCCCTGCTGGCCGAGATCGCGCGCGGGCGCTGCGTGAGCAGTCGTGGGCGCCTGAACCCGCGCGGCGTCAAGCGCAAGATGAGCAACTTCAATGTTCGGCATCGCGGCGCAGCGCTCCATTTGCGGCATCAGCCAGTGCCGGTGCTTCGTATCTGAACAGTATTT
>NZ_JQKD01000042.1 GCF_000745855.1 Xenophilus azovorans DSM 13620 | reverse complement strand
CGCGGCTTTTTTTGCGATGTCGCGCTCCATGCGAAGGCGAGCATTCTCAGCGCGCAGCCGCGCTATCTCCATCTGCTCGGCAGACACCTTGGCGACCTTGTCACCGCCATCAGCGCCGCCGAGCTCGCCCTTGGCCGCCAGCCTCACCCAGTTCCCCAGACTGGCCTTGGGAATGCCCAGCACCTTGGCCACTACCGCAATCGCCCGACCCGAGCGGACCTGTCGAACCGCCTCCAGCTTGAATTCACGCGTGTACTGCGCACGCACCTGCTTGTCACTCATTGCTCAACTCCTCGTCGGTATTTTCAACAAGGGTTAAGAACTCCACTTTTCAGGGGTAACCTCAGACCTTGTACAACTGGAAAAATCAGTTGCTTGGCCCTTGTGCCCCAGCCTCAATGAAACACAGTCCAAAGCGATCGCCAGTGTTGGATGAAGCAGCACTCAGGCGCCAAGTTGAATCATTGCGCCAGGATGTTCGGCGGCTGAAGATAGAACGTGAGCTTCTCAAGCAGGCCCATGAAATCTTAAAAAATGGGGCTGACATTGATCTGCATAGGCTGGCAAACAAAGATAAGGCTGTGCTGGTTGAAGCGTTGCACGGGCAGTATGAATTGCCAGAACTGCTTTCTCTTGTTGGCCTTGCTAGAAGCTCGTATTTTTACCATCGTGCTCGGCTGAAGCTGGCTGACAAATACGTTGATTTACGCCGAAGCATCACAGAGATCTTCGACAACAACTACCGTTGCTATGGATATCGCAGGGTGCAGGCATCTCTGCTCAAGGAGTGCACGGGCATCTCAGAGAAGGTGGTTCGTCGGCTGATGAAGCAGGAGGGGTTGATCGTGGCCAAGCCCAAACGCCGCAGATATAACTCCTACCTTGGAGAGATAGGTGCCGCCCCGCAAAACCTCATCAATCGAGACTTCCGTGCCGCTGCGCCCAATGAGAAGTGGCTCACCGACATTACTGAACTCCAGATTCCTGCTGGCAAGGTTTACCTGTCGCCAGTCATTGATTGCTTTGACGGGCTGGTGGTGAGCTGGTCGATTGGGACTCATCCCAACGCACATCTCGTCAACACAATGCTGGATGCGGCCATTGATGCTGTTCAAGGCAGCGAGAGCCGCCCTGTGATTCATTCTGATCGTGGAGCTCACTACCGCTGGCCAGGCTGGCTCTCGAGGGTCCATGATGCAAAGTTGACTCGCTCGATGTCTCGCAAAGGGTGCTCACCAGACAACGCTGCGTGCGAAGGCTTTTTTGGAAGGCTAAAGATGGAGCTGTTCTATCCCAACAACTGGCAATCAACAACGATTGAGCAGTTCATTGAAGCTGTCGATGCGTACATTCGTTGGTACAACGAAAAACGTATCAAGGTATCTCTGGGACGTTTAAGTCCTGTGGAATACCGGCACAAACTTGGCCTAGCCGCATAAAACCAGTCCAAGTTTTTATCCGCACCCCCACCGGGGGCTAGTGGGTCACTTCTGGGTGGAAATCAACACGCTGTTCAAGCCGGGGCTGAAGTTCGAACCCGTGTTCGACTACGAGCAGGTGCTGGTCGTGGCCAAAGACCACCCCCTGGCTTCTACGGCCTACGTGAAGCCCCAGCAGCTGACCCGGGAAGTGCTCATCAGTTACCCCGTGGACATCGAACGCCTGGACATCTACAGCCAGTTCCTGTTGCCGGCCGGCGTGACGCCCAAGCGCCACAAAGCCATCGAAACCACCGACATCATGGTGCAGATGGTGGCCAGCGGCCGCGGTGTCGCCGCGCTGCCGCGCTGGCTGGTCGAGGAATATGCGGCCAGGATGGACGTGGTGCCTGTGCGGCTGGGCGCGCGCGGTATTGCCAAGCAGATCTTCCTGGGCGCACGCGAGGCGGATACCGCCATTGACTACGTGCGGGCCTTCGTCGAACTGGCCCGCCAGCCTGCAACTGCCACCACCGCTATTGCCCAAGGAGCCAAGGGATGAACACCACCGTCGAACGCAAAGCGCTTGCGCTGCCCGGAGGCCACGACAAGGTGCTGCTGCATTCGTGCTGCGCGCCGTGCTCAGGCGAGGTCATGGAGGCCATGCTGGCCTCGGGCATTGACTACACCATCTTTTTCTACAACCCCAACATTCATCCGCTCAAGGAATACGAGCTGCGCAAGAACGAGAACATCCGCTTCGCGGAGCAGTTCGGCGTGCCCTTCGTCGATGCGGACTACGACCGGGACAACTGGTTCGAGCGCGCCAAGGGCATGGAGCACGAGCCCGAACGCGGCGTGCGCTGCACCATGTGCTTCGACATGCGTTTCGAGCGCACGGCGCTGTATGCGCATGAGCACGGCTTTCCGGTGATCACCAGTTCCCTGGGCATCTCGCGCTGGAAGAACATGCAGCAGATCAATGACTGCGGCGTGCGTGCGGCGGCCAAGTACTCTGGCCTGATGTACTGGGAATACAACTGGCGCAAGGGCGGCGGCTCGGCGCGCATGATCGAGATCAGCAAGCGCGAGAACTTCTACCAACAGGAATACTGCGGCTGCGTCTACTCGCTGCGCGACACGAACCGCCACCGCGTGGAAAGCGGCCGCGAGCGCATCCAGCTCGGCGTGACGTTCTACGGTGACGAACAGCCCCCCAAAGATTGACGCGCCTTGCCGGGTGAGCGATGCCGCTCCATGGCTTCCAACCGACCCGATCAGCGCTGGCGGGTCGGAACTCTCCCAACAGTCGCCAGATATGGCAAGCCCCTTGCTTCATTCCGACAAGTCCAAGCCCATCGGCAACATCACCGACGCCTATTCGTTAGAGGTCAACGCGAAGGATATCTCTGCGCTGACCGCAGCGGCGCCGCGTGTATTGCCCGGGTCAACCATTTCCATTCCCTACCTGGCGAACCAGGACAACGACGCGCGACTGGCCGCAGCGCAGGCCGTTCGCGGACTCGGCTTTGAGCCCATGCCTCACCTCGCTGCACGCCGTATCGCCTCGTTCGCAAAACTGGAGTCGTTCATCCAGCGCGCGGTCGCGGAAGCCGGCGTCAAGCGTTGCTTCGTGATCGCTGGAGATCCGTCCACCCCGCTGGGGCCGTTTGCCGACAGCTCCTCACTGATCGAATCAGGCGTGTTCGAGCGCTCGGGCATTCAGATGGTCGGCGTGGGTGGCCATCCCGAGGGCCATCCGGTCATGAGCACATCTGATCGTTGGAAAGTGCTCGAACACAAGTGTCGCTGCATCGAAGGGCGCGGCATGGCGCCCTTGATCGTCACGCAATTTGCCTTCGATGCCGACATCGTGCTGGCCTGGCTGGAAGCCCTGCGCGGGCGTGGCGTCGAACATCCCGTACGCGTGGGCGTGCCGGGCCCTGCAGGCGTGGCGGTGCTGGCGCGCTATGCCGCCTTGTGTGGCGTTAGCGCATGCGCGTCGATGTTGTCCAAGTACGGCATCTCGATCAGCAAGCTGTTCGGCATAGCAGGCCCGGATCTCTTTGTGGATCGTCTGACCACCCGCCTGACCGAAGCACATGGAAAGGTGAGCCTGCATTTCTTTCCATTCGGAGGCATCGCTCAGTCCGTGAAGTGGGTAGAGCAGTACTGCTCGCGTGCCGAGCCTGAACAACCCATCGACACGGCTCCCATGTGATTACTGCGCCTCCAGCAGTCGCTTGCACTGGCATGCCCCATAGAAGCAGACCTCGTTGGGGCGAACGCTTCGAGAGCATCCTACCGCCCGCCTCAGCCTTCGCGTTGCGCAAGCGCCCCATGGGCGCGATCCCATTGGCACAGGACACACGCGGCCAACATCACCGGACGCAGGCGCAAATGCCACATCGAAATGGATCGCCCGCATCATCGGCTTCGACGGTGCGAGCTATCGATTGGCAGATTGGGGGGGCAAACACGATAAACGCCCTTCTCGAACTGCCTTCTGTAGGAAGATGGTGATAGACCGAAACTTTGATGATGCGACTTTGCTCGCTGAGACATCCTTACGTTTGCCACTGCAAAGCGCCTATGTGGCACCTAGCTCGCAAATCAGCAAGGATGCGTAGCGACCAAAATATGGACTAACCTGTTATTCCATAAGACCTTTTACGGAACTGTCCGTCTACATCAAAGACTTGACAGCGGACATTTTTCATGCGCGGGCGGCAGGAATGCGCGCCCCCGCCCTTGCCGGCCCCGCGCCGGATGCGATGATCGGCAAGTAATACCAAGCACTGCACCGGCGCAGCCGGCGGGGGGAGGCAGAGTGAACAAGTTGCAGGCCTACATCGGGGCGCTCGAACTGGCCATCCGCGCGCTGGACAGCGCCTTCGTGCGCGCCAACGCGGCAGAGGACGTGCGGCCGCAACGCGCGCTGGCCGAGCTGTGGCAGCTGCCGCCGGCCGAGCGGGCCGCTGCCGAGCGCGCCGAGGTGGCGAGCTACGACGTGGCGCCCGACCACTGGGGCGCGCGCCTGGCGCTGATGTCGGCCTTCGAGGCGCTGCACGCGTCGCTGCGCATCATCGCCTCGCGGTCGGCCCACGAGAACCCGGGCGCCAGCGCCTGGCGCCAGGCCACCGCCCGCTCGCGCGAGGCCGCCCGGCTGGCGCTGGAGGCGGCGGCGGCGTTTGAGGAGGCGAGCCTGCCGCCCTTCGTGGAGACGGCGCCCTCGTCGCGGCCGCCGGCCGCCTGGGACGACAGCGGGCTGCTGCCCATGCAATGACCGGGCGCCGGCTGCGCGGCCGGGCTGCGGCGATGATCGGGCCCATGCCCGCTGCGCCCACCCGCCACCCATGACCGCCGGCACCCTGCGCGGCATCGTCGCGATGCTCGCGGCCTGCGCCTGCTTCGCCTGCATGGACGCGCTGCTCAAGGCGCTGGCGGGCCACTTCCCGCCGCTGCAGGTGACCGCCCTGCGCGGGCTGACCTCGCTGCCGCTGGTGTGCCTGTACGTGCTGTGGCGGCGCGAGGCGGGCGCGCTGTTCTCGCGCCGGCTGCGCTGGGGACTGCACCTGCTGCGCGGGGTGCTGACCATCGTCATGCTGGTGCTGTTCACCACCGGGCTGAAGACGCTGGGCCTGGCCGAGGCCTACACGCTCAGCTTCGTGGCGCCGCTGGTCATCACCATGCTGTCGGTGCCGCTGCTGGGCGAGCGGGTGCGGCCGCGGCACTGGGTGGCGATCGCGGCGGGCTTCGGCGGCGTGCTGGTGGCGCTGCGGCCCTCGCAGGCGGCGCTGGTCTCGACCGGCGCGCTGGCGATCCTGGCGGCGGCCGCGGCCTATGCGCTGGCGAACGTGCTGGGCCGGCTGGCCAGCCGCACCGAGCCCAGCGTCACGCTGGTCTTCTGGACCACCGTGAGCCTGGCGCTGGCCGGCCTGCTGGCGCTGCCGCAGTGGGCGCCGGTGCGCCCGGAGCACGCGCCGATGCTCGCCGGCCTGGCGGTCTCTGGCTTCCTGGGGCAACTGGCGATCACCGAGGCCTTCCGCCACGGGCAGGCGGCGGCGATCGCGCCCTTCGAGTACAGCGCGCTGGCCTGGGGCATCGCGCTGGACTGGCTGGTCTGGCGGGCCGTGCCGGACGGCTGGACGCTGGCCGGCGCGGCGGTGATCGTGGCCAGCGGGCTGTACCTGGTGCGGCGCGAGGCGCCGCGGCAGCCGGCGGCGGCCTGAGCCCGGCGGTGCGTGCAGGAGGCGGAAAGCTGCTTTTCAATCCCTGCGCACCGGGGCCGGGGACCGGCTCCTAGACTGGATTGCAGCGCCCGGTCCCGGGCCCGTCCACCACAGGAGACAGCATGAGCTACCGCAAACTCGTCCTCGGGTTGGCGCTGGGTGCCTGCGCGCTCGCGCCGGCCCTCGCCCAGCAGATGACCCGCATCGTCGTTCCCTTCGCCGCGGGCGGGGGCACCGACCAGTACTGCCGCATCCTGGCGCAGGAACTGAACAAGCAGGGGCTGAACGTCATCATCGAGAACAAGCCCGGCGCCAGCGGCATCGTCGCGGCCGACCACGTGGCGCGCGCCAGGCCGGACGGGCAGACCGTCCTCGTCTCGTCCCTGGGCATCCTGGCCAACAACAGCGTGCTCTACGACAAGCTGCCCTACGACCCGGCGAAGGACTTCGCCGCCGTCACGCAGATCGCCTACCAGCCGGCCATCGTCGTCGGCCGCACCGACCTGCCCTACAGCAACATCCGGGAGATGGTGGACTACGCCAAGGCCCATCCCGGCAAGATCAACCGCGGCTCGCCGGGCGCCGCCATCCTGACCAACCTCGCCCCGATCGCCTTCGAGAAGGAACAGGGCTTCAGCACGCTGCACATCCCCTTCAACGGCGACGCGCCCGCGCTGCAGGCGCTGCTGGGCCGCCAGATCGACATCCACGGCACGTCCATCACGGGCTCGCTGCCCTACGTCAAGTCGGGCAAGCTGCGCGTGCTCGGCGTCATGGATTCGCAGCGCCTGCCGCAGGTGCCCGACGCACCCACCTTCAAGGAGCAGGGCTTCGACATGGTGGCCACGCTGTGGTATTCGCTGTCGGTGCCGGCCGGCACGCCGCGGCCGGTGATCGACCGGCTGAACAAGGCCGTGAACAAGGTGATCGCCGACCCGGCCTTCGTGGAGCGGGCCCGCGCGATCGGCATGGAGCCGCGCGGCAGCACGCCCGAGGAGCTGGACCGGTTCGTGCAGGTGGAGGCCGACCGGTGGCTGCCCATCCTGCGCAGCCTGGACCTGCCCAAGCAGTCGCACTGAACGGGCCGCCGGCCCCGGATGCAGCCGCCCCTTGCAGGGCGGCTTTCTTATTTGATGACGTTGCGGCGGCTCAGGGCGTGGAGATCGCCTTCGCCGATGTCCAGCAGCTCCCGCAGCACCTCGGCCGTGTGCTGCCCCAGGTGCGGCGGCGGGCGGCGCACGTCCGAGCGCGCGCCGTCGATGACGTAGGGCGGCGCGTGGACGGCCTGGGGTCCGGCCTCGTCGTCCTCGTAGCGGTGCCACACCTGCGTCTGCGCGGTGCGCTCGGACTGCAGCGCCTCGTACAGCCCCAGCACCTCGCCGCAGGGGATGCCGCAGCGGTTCATGCGCGCGATCAGCTCGGCGCGCGTGAACTGCCGGACCTTGCCGAGCAGCACGGGCAGCAGCGCGTGCCGGTGCTTCGAGCGCTCGGTGTTGGTCGCGAACTTCGGATCGGCGGCCAGGGCGGGGCTGTCGATCACCTCCTCGCAGAACTTCCTGAACTGGCCGTTGTTGCCCACCGCGATCACGAGCGGCCCGTCCGCCGCGTCGAACACGCCGTAGGGCACGATCGACGGGTGCGAGTTGCCGAACTTCGCGGGGTCGCCCTGCTGGAGCCAGGCGGTGAGCCCGTAGTAGGAGGTGATCATCATCCCGCTGTCGTACAGCGACATCTGGATGTGCCGGCCCTCGCCGGTGCGCGTGCGCTCGTACAGCACCGCAAGGATGGCCTGCGCCGCGTACATGCCGGTGAACATGTCGACGGCGGCGATGCCGAACTTCAGCGGGCCCTGGCCTTCCTCGCCGTTCATGGCCATCAGGCCGGTCTCGCCCTGGATCACGAGGTCGTAGCCGGGCCGGGCCTTCTCCTGGCTCAGCACCGAGTAGCCCGAGATCGAGCAGTAGACGATCTTCGGGTTCAGCGCGCGCAGGTCCTCGTAGCCCAGCCCCATCTTCTGCGCGCCGCCGTACTTGAAGTTCTGGATGACGACGTCGCTCTGCTGCGCCAGCCGGCGCACCAGCGCCTGCCCGTCCGCGTCCTGCAGGTCGACGCAGATCGAGCGCTTGTTGCGGTTGCAGCTGTTGAAGTAGGAGGTGTTGTGGCGGCCGATGCGCGTGCCCCAGTCGCGCGTGTCGTCGCCGCGCTCGGGGTGCTCGACCTTGATGACGTCGGCGCCGAGGTCGGCCAGCGCCATGCCGCACAGCGGCCCGGCCATCACGCGGGACAGGTCCAGCACGCGCACGCCGGCCAGGGGTTGCAGGGGTGATCGGTTCATGTCGTCGGCTCGCGCGTCGTGTCGTCCCGCATGGGCGACGACGACGCGCCGCCGCCGGCCCGCGGGACGGTGCGCTCGCAGTCTAGGGACGCGGCCGCCCTGCAGATGTGCAGGGCGTGCAACGGTGCTTTGCAGGTCCCGGCGCGCGCTACAGCACGCCGCGCTCGCGCAGCGCCGCGATCTCGCCCGCGTCCAGGCCCAGCTCGGCCAGCACCTCGTCGGTGTGCTGGCCCAGCGCCGGGGGCGCGCGGCGCAGCACCGGCGGCGTGGCCGACAGGCGCAGCGGACTGGCCACGCCGGTGATGGCGGCGATGCCGTCGCCGGCCTCGCGCGGCAGCGTGACGGCCAGGCCGCGCGCCTTCACCTGCGCGTCGGCGAAGGCCTGGCCGATGTCGTTGATGGGGCCGCAGGGCACGGCCTTGTCTTCCAGCAGACCGATCCACTCGGCGGTGGTGCGGGTGCGGGTGACGGTCTCCATCAGCGGGATCAGCGCGTCGCGGTGCTTCACGCGCAGGCTGTTGCTGGCGAAGCGCTCGTCGGCTGCCCATTCGGGTTTGCCGGCGGCCTCGCAGAAGCGCGCGAACTGGCCGTTGTTGCCGATGGCCAGCAGCATGGCGCCGTCCTGCGTCGGGAAGTCCTGGTAGGGCGCCAGGCTGGGGTGCGTGTTGCCCTGGCGCTGCGGCGGCGCGCCGGTGTTGAGGAAGGCGCTGGCCTGGTTGGCGAGGATGGCCATGCCCACGTCCAGCAGCGCCATGTCGATGTGCTGGCCCTGCCCGGTCTGGTCGCGCACGCGCAGCGCCGCGAGGATGGCGGTGGCGGCATAGCAGCCGGTGAACAGGTCGGTGAGCGCCACGCCCACGCGCAGCGGGCCGCCGCCGGGCTCGGCGTCGGGCCGGCCGGTGATGCTCATCATGCCGGTCATGGCCTGGATCATCAGGTCGTAGCCGGCGCGCTCGGCATACGGGCCGTCGTGGCCGAAGCCGGTGACGCTGCAGTACACCAGGCGCGGGTTGAGGGCGCGCAGGCTCCGGTGGTCCAGGCCGTACTGCGCCAGGCCGCCGGTCTTGAAGTTCTCCACCACCACGTCGGCCTGCTGCGCCATCCGCTGCAGCAGTTGCCGGCCCTCGGGCGTGGCCATGTCCACCGTCACGCTGCGCTTGTTGCGGTTGCAGGCGGTGAAGTAGGTGGACTGCGCGGTGTCGCGGCCCTCGGCGTCCTTCAGGAAGGGCGGCCCCCAGGTGCGCGTGTCGTCGCCCGTGCCCGGGCGCTCGATCTTGATCACGTCGGCGCCCAGGTCCGCCAGGATCTGGGTGCACCAGGGGCCCGCGAGCACGCGGGAGAGGTCCAGGACCTGGATGCCGTCGAGGGATGCAATGGGCGCGTTTGTCATGTGAGGAAGTCCGGTCCTTCTTTTGGATCGACTCGCCGGCGAGGCCGTGGACCCATCCCAGGGCACCCGTGGAACCGGCTTTGCCGGGCCACCGGGTGCGCCCCCTTCGCGAAGCAGAAGGGGGAGCCGCGAAGCGGCATGGGGGTTGTCAGCTGAATGCTGCGATGCCCGTGATCGCGCGGCCCAGGATCAGCGCGTGCACGTCGTGCGTGCCTTCGTAGGTGTTGACCACCTCCAGGTTGACCAGGTGGCGCGCCACGCCGAATTCGTCGCTGATGCCGTTGCCGCCCATCATGTCGCGCGCCATGCGGGCGATGTCCAGCGACTTGCCGCAGTTGTTGCGCTTCATGATGGAGGTGATCTCCACCGCGGCGATGCCCTCGTCCTTCATGCGGCCCAGGCGCAGGCTGCCCTGCAGGCCCAGCGTGATCTCGGTCTGCATGTCGGCCAGCTTCTTCTGGATGAGCTGGTTGGCGGCCAGCGGGCGGCCGAACTGCTTGCGGTCCAGCACGTACTGGCGGGCGCGGTGCCAGCAGTCCTCGGCCGCGCCCAGTGCCCCCCAGCTGATGCCGTAGCGCGCGCTGTTCAGGCAGGTGAAGGGACCCTTCAGGCCCTGCACCTCGGGGAAGGCGTTCTCATCGGGCACGAACACGTCGTCCATGACGATCTCGCCGGTGATGGAGGCGCGCAGGCCGACCTTGCCGTGGATGGCGGGGGCGGTCAGGCCCTTCATGCCCTTCTCCAGCACGAAGCCGCGGATCGGGCCCACCACGTCCTTGCCGTCGGCGCCCTTGATCACTTCCTTGGCCCAGACGACGAACACGTCGGCGATGGGGCTGTTGGTGATCCACATCTTGCTGCCCTTGAGCTTGTAGCCGCCGTCCGTCTTGTAGGCGCGGGTGGCCATGCTGCCGGGGTCGGAGCCGTGGTCGGGCTCGGTCAGGCCGAAGCAGCCGATCCACTCGCCGCTGGCCAGCTTGGGCAGGTACTTCTGCTTCTGCGCCTCGGTGCCGAACTCGTTGATCGGCACCATCACCAGCGAACTCTGCACGCTGGCCATCGAGCGGTAGCCGGAATCGACGCGCTCGACCTCGCGGGCGATCAGGCCGTAGCAGACGTAGTTCAGGCCGGGGCCGCCGTACTGCTCGGGGATGGTGGGGCCCAGCAGGCCCAGCTCGCCCATCTCGCGGAAGATGGCGACGTCGGTCTTCTCGTGGCGGAACTGCTCCAGCACGCGCGGCGCCAGCCGGCCCTGGCAGTAGGCGTTGGCGGCGTCGCGCACGGCGCGCTCGTCGTCGCTGAGCTGCTGGTCCAGCAGCAGGGGGTCGTCCCAGTGGAAGGCGGCTTTGGTGGTGGCCATGTGGAGTCTCCGTGGAAGGTGGAATGCGGGGGAATGGCCGGCATGGTACGTCCGCCACGGGGGCCCGGCAAACGAGAATTCGGCACCCAGATATGCGACATTCGCACATCTCGGACGCCTCTCCCTGCTTCCGGCAAGGGAGCACCGCGCCGATCCAACCATGCAGCCGGGGCATACCATGCGACGCAAGATCCCTTCCACCCAGGCGCTGGCCTGCTTCGAGGCGGCGGCCCGACACGAGAGCTACACGCGCGCGGCCGAGGAACTGGCGCTGACGCAGAGCGCCGTCTCGCGCCAGGTCGGCGCGCTGGAGGCGTTCATGGGGATGGCGCTGTTCCGCCGCACGCGCCACGGCGTGCAGCTCACCGCCGCCGGCGCCGACTACGCGCGCCAGATCCGCCGCCAGCTCGACGCGATGGAGCGCGACACGCTGGACGCGATGGCGCGCCAGGGCACGGGCGGCGCGCTGCAGCTGGCGGCGGTGCCGACCTTCGCCACGCGCTGGCTGATCCCGCGCCTGCCCGGCTTCGCGCGGCTGCATGCCGACGTCACCATCCACATCGAGACGCGCACGCGGCCCTTCCTCTTCGCCGACACGCCCTTCGACGCCGCGCTGTGGGCCGGCACGCCGCAGCAGGCGGCGCACTGGGCCGGCACCCGCTCCACCGTGCTGATGCACGAGGACGTGGTGCCGGTGTGCAGCCCGCAGCTCATCGCGCCGCGCCGGCAGGTCGGCGCGCAGGCGGTGGCGAAGCTGCCGCTGCTGCAGCAGAGCACGCGGCCCGACGGCTGGGTGCCGTGGTTCGAGGCGCAGGGCGTGGCCGCGCCGCGCGCGCGCAGCGGGCCGCGCTACGAGCTGTTCTCCATGCTCGCCGCGGCGGCCGCGAACGGCCTGGGCGTGGCGCTGATGCCGGCAATGCTGATCGAGACGGAGCTGGCGCGCGGCGAGCTGGTCGTCGCCTGCCCGCGGCCGCTGCGCGGCGAACGCAGCTACTTCCTGGTCAGCCCGGCGGTGCAGGACGAACGCCCCGCGCTGGCGCTGTGGCGCGACTGGCTGCTCGGGCAGGCGCAGGCCTGGCTGCAGGCGCATCCGGCCGCGCCGGACGCCGCCGCCGGCGCCCGGAATGCGAAATATGTGTCGTAAGCGCCATGGATTGTTATTGCATTGTTTCCTGTGTGCATTCAGCCCTACCTCGCCGGCGCGCGTAGGGCGAAGATTGCGGGTTGTCCGCGCGGCCGCGCGGTGCCCGCGTCCGCGCCATGGCCTCCGAATCCCCCACGCCTTCCCCTGCTGCTGCCAGCCCCCGCCGCCTGCGGCGCTTCCGCGTCGACGTGGGCACCATCATCACGGCCGTGGTGCTGGCGCAGTCGCTGCTGCTGGTGGGGCTGGGCTACTGGGGCGCGCAGCGGCTGGTGACGGCCATCGGCGAATCGGCCCATCGGGCCGACCACCTGCGCATCGAGGACAAGGTCAACGCCTTCCTGGCCAAGGCCACCTCGGTGGTGCAGGCGATGGCTGCCGCGCCCAGCCTGCGTCCGGCCGGCGAGGGCGCCGTGCCCACGGCCGAGCTGCTGTGGGTGCTGCTGCAGCAGTCGCCCGAGCTGGACAGCCTGTACGTGGCCAACGACCTGGGCCGCATGCTGATGGTGCAGCGCTACCCCGACCCGGCGGTGCGCCACATCGTGCGCGAGCACGGCACGACCGTCGAGACCTGGGAGTTCAAGCCGAGGCCGCCCGAGGACGGCACCGGCGGCGACGTGCAGCAGCGCTACCTGACCGAGCGCATCTCGGCCTTCCGCAGCGACTACGACCCCCTCTCGCGCAGCTGGTTCTCGATGGCCCTGCAGAAGCAGGCACCGGTGTGGACGCGCCCCTACGTCTTCGCCGCCGCGCAGGAGCTGGGCGTGACCTACGCCATCCCCAGCCGCCGCCGCGACGCCAGCGGCGCGCAGGTGCTGGTGGCCGCCGGCGACGTGACGCTGGGCCGGCTGGCGGACTTCGTGCGCCAGTTCAGCCGCGCCGGCTACGGCGACAGCGCCCTGCTCAGCGCCGACGGGCAGGTGCTGGCCCGCAGCGACCAGCCCGGCCGCGCCCATGCGCTGCACGCGCCGGAAGGCGGCGTGCTGGGCGCCGTGCACGCCCACATGCTGGCCGACGGCAGCGCGCGCGGCACCATCGCCACCCACTTCCCGATCGAGGTGGACGGCCGGCGCTACCTGGTGCAGACCTCGCGCATCCCCTCAACCCACTGGCGGCTGATCAGCTGGGTGCCCGAAGAGAAGCTGCTCGGCGGCCTGCGCCGCGCCGTGCTGTGGGCGCTGGCGCTGGTGCTGGGCTTCCTGGGGCTGATCGTGATGGTCTCGCTGCGGCTGGCGCAGCGCGTGACGGCGCCGGTGGAGCAGCTGTCGCGCATCGCGCGGCGCATCGGCCGGCTCGACCTGGACCGGCTGCCGCGCGTGCACAGCCGCGTGCTGGAGATCCAGCACCTGGACCAAGCGCTGGACGACTCGGCGCGCGGCCTGAAGGCCTTCCGCAAGTTCGTGCCGGTGGACGTGGTGACGCAGCTGGTGGACCGCGGGCACGACCTGGCGCCCAGCGGCGAGCCTCGCCGCATCACCGTCATGTTCACCGACGTGGGCGGCTTCACGCGCATCGCCGAAACCACGCCCATCGGCGGCCTGGTGGACCAGCTCACGCAGTACTTCAACCTGGCGGCGGCCGTCGTCGCGCGCCATGGCGGCACCATCGACAAGTACATCGGCGACGGCATGCTGGTCTTCTGGGGCGCGCCCACCGAGTGGCCCGACGCGGAACTGCGCGCCTGCCGCGCCGCGCTGGAGCTGCAGACCGAGCTGGACGCGCTCAACGCCCAGTGGCAGGCGCAGGGGCGCGCGCCCTTCCCCACGCGCATCGGCATCCACACCGGCCCGGCCATCACCGGCGTGCTGGGCTCCAACGACCGGCTGAGCTACACGGCGGTGGGCGACACGATGAACGTGGCCAGCCGCATCGAGGGGCTGAACAAGGAACTGGGCACGCGCATCCTCATCTCGCAGACCACCTTCGAGGGCCTGGGCGGCGCGCTGCCCACGCGCCGGCTGGACGCGATGCAGATCCGCGGGCGCCAGCAGCCGCTGCTGGTGTACGAGCTGCTCGAGGCCGCGCCGCCCGCCGCCTGACCGGCGGAGGTGCTCAGCGCGAGGCCCGCTGCGGCTGCGGGCGGTGGAACAGCTCGCGCAGCGCGCGCTTGGCCGCTTCGAGCCGGCGCCTGCGCGCGGCCGGCAGCCGCCGGCCGGCGCGGTTGATGTAGAAGTTCAGCATGGACATGGCCGAACGGAACGGGTCGCTCTTGCGGCGCCGGCTGTGCTCGGCCGAGCGCTTGAGCGAGCGCGCGATGGCCTGGGCGCTGGGCTGCGCGAAGACCCCGTGTTCGAGGTCCATCGCATCGCTGGTCCCGGTGACGTGCTGCGACCAGCGCCGGCCCTGGCGCGCGCCCGCGCGCTGCCCGCGAGGGGATCGATGTGGCATGGCGGTTCCTCGGGAAAGGAGATGCCTTCCATGCTGCGCGCCTGCCCGGGCGGCTGCGTAGGCCGCCTCTTGCATCGCCTGTCGGTCGGGCGCGGCTGCGCGCGCCGGCCGGCAGACAGCGGCCGTGCGGCGGTGTAAAAGCAGGGCCCATGCACGCCGACCGCTCCCTCCCCGCCCCGCGGCTCCTTCCACCGCTGCTGCTGCTGGCCGCAGCCGCCGGCGCGCAGGCGCAGGGCACCTCCTGCGAGGAGCTTCGCGCCAGCATCGAGGCACGCATCGCCTCGGCCGGGGTCAGCCGCTTCAGCGTCACCGTGCTGCCGATGGACGCGGCGACCGAGGCCCGCGTGGTCGGCACCTGCGAACTCGGCTCGCGCAAGATCGTCTACGTGCGCGAGCCCAGCCAGCCGCTGCCCGCCGCCGCGCCGGCGCCGCGGCCGGGCGGCGCGCAGGAGCGCATCCTCACCGAATGCCGCGACGGCTCGGTCTCGATGGGCGGCAGCTGCAAGCCCTGAACACGCCGGGCGGCGCTCAGCGGCAGATGGTGGTGGACCCCACCGGCCGGCAGGTCTTGCCGTCGGGGCCGGTGTAGCGGTCGATGCGGCCGCGGCGGTCGTAGTGGTTGCCCAGGCTGTCGTTGCAGCCGGTGGCGTCGCAGTTGCGCAGGCGCGGGCGCATGTCGCGCGGCGGCGGCGCGCCGCGGTAGCCCGGCCCATAGGCATGGCCGGGGTAGGGGTAGGGCTCGTCCACGTACGGCGCCGGCGCGGCCGGCGGTGCGGCGGTGCCGCGGCTGTCGAGGATCACCAGGCCGTCGCCCGGGGCTGCCGCGGGGGCGGGAGCGGGAGCGGGCGCTGGAACTGGCGCCGATGCAGGGGCAGGCGCGGCGTCCTCGGACGGGGGCGGCGCAGGCGGCACTTCCACCTCGGGCAGCCGCTGCGCCTGGCGCGTGCCGGCGGGGCACTTGCCGTCGGTGTAGCTGGTGCGGCCGGCGGCGTCGGTGCAACGCACGACCTCGGCACCGGCCGGCGCCGTCCACCCGGCCAGGAGCAGCGCCGCCAGCAGCGTGGCCGGCGGGAGAGCGGTGCGGACGCGGACGGCTTGCATGGTGCTGCCATTGTGGGCCCGCCCGGGGCCGCCGGCGCGTGCCTTTCGGCGCGGGGCGCGCTCCGTTCGTCGATCAGTGCTGCGCCGCGCGGCGCTTGCGCGTGGCCGCCGCCTTGCGGGCGGAGGCGGAGCGCTCCTCGGCGCTGCGCGACGCCGAGGCCGCGCCGCCCAGGCGGCCGCCCTTGCGCGCGGCGACCTTCGTGTCGGCGTGGCCGCGGCCCGAGCCACTCTTGTTGCCGCCGCCGGACTCGCGGTTGACGGTGGCCCAGGCGCGGCGCTCGGCTTCTTCCTTGCCGACCCCGCGCTGCTCGTAGCCCTCCTCGATGTGCTGCGCCTTGCGCTTCTGCTTGTCGGTGTAAGCGGACTTTTCGCCTCGGGGCATGGTGGGCTCCTTGGATGGTTGCACGACACCCCAGGTTGCGCCTGCCGCCGCAGCGGCGGCGTAGGCCGGCATCGACAGCCCGTGTCTCCGCTAGGATGGCCGCCATGCTGTCCAACCTCGCTCCCTTCCTCGTCCAATGGGCCATCACGGCGCTGGCGCTGTGGGTCGCCAGCCACATCTTCAAGGGGCTGAAGTTCGACAGCACCGGCGCGCTGGTCATTTCCGCGCTGCTGCTGGGCTTCGCCAACGCCATCGTCAAGCCGCTGCTGATCGTGCTGACGCTGCCGCTCACGCTGCTCACCTTCGGCCTGTTCCTGCTGGTGATCAACGCGCTGATGATCCTGCTGGTGGCGGCGCTGGTGCGGGGCTTCCGCGTCTCGGGCTTCTGGACCGCGCTGTTCGCCAGCCTGTTCGTGTCGATCCTCAGCCTGCTGATCGGCGCCTTCGTCAGCGGCCCCGACCCGGCCATGCAGATCCAGATGCCGCAGGGGCCGGGGACGTGGCTGTAGGGCGGGATCGCTGCGCACCGCCATGACGACCCAGTACTACACCGCCGCGAGCCTGGACGGCTTCATCGCCACCGAGGACGACGCCCTCGACTGGCTGTTCCCGCTCGGCGACATCAACGACACGGGCTACCCCGCGTTCATCGCCGAGGTCGGCGCGCTGGCGATGGGGGCGAGCACCTACGAATGGATGCTGCGGCACGCGCAGGCGGTCGCCGACCAGACCGGCTCGGCCTGGCCGTACAGCCAGCCGGCCTGGGTGTTCTCGCACCGGACGCTGCCGGCCGTGCCGGGCGCGGACCTGCGCTTCGTGCGCGGCGACGTGCGGCCCGTGCACGACGCCATGCGCGCCGCCGCCGGCGGCCGCAACCTGTGGATCGTCGGCGGCGGCGACCTGGCCGGCCAGTTCCACGACGCCGGGCTGCTGGAGGAGATCATCGTCCAGGTCGGCTCCGTCACGCTGGGCAGGGGCAAGCCGCTGTTTCCGCGACGGCTCACACAGCCGCCGCTGGTGCTGGTCTCGGCCAGGCAGATCGGCACGGGCTTCGCGGAACTGCGCTACCGCGTTCCGGCGAAGCCGCCGGCGGGCGGCGCCTGAGCCGGCACCTCGCCTGGGTCAGCGCGCCGGCACGCGCACGAGCATCAGGTCCGCCGTCTCGCCCGCACCCTGGGTGAGCACCGGGTACGCCGTGTCGCTGATGAAGAGCAGCCGGCCCGCCAGCTCGACGCGCGCCGCGACGGTGCAGCGCATGCGCGGGTCGAGGCGCGCCGCGTCCACCGCGAGTTCGAAGGCGAAGGGCGGCTGGCGGCCACCGGTGCGCTGGCGCTGCTCGGCCAGTACCACGGCGGGCGCGTCGGCGCGCGAGACGTCCAGCACGCGGACGATGAGTTCCGCCTCCGGCGGCACGGCGATGCGCTCGCGCCAGGCGACGCTGCCGCGCACCACGCGGCTGGCCGGGGCCGAGGCGGGCGGTGTGCCGCAGGCGGCCAGCATCGACGCGGCGGGCACGGCCGCGCAGAGCGCACGGCGCCGGCGGTTCATGCCTTCGCCCCCGCGGCGCCCGCCAGGTGCCGCGCCGCCAGGTCCACGTACCAGTCCAGGCAGCCCGGGTTGGCCATCGCCTCCCGGTTGACCACCTTCTCGATCGGCTGGCCCAGCAGCAGCTTCTTGATCGGCAGCTCCTGCTTCTTGCCCGAGAGGGTGCGCGGGATCTCGGCGACCTGGAAGATGTCGTCGGGCAGGAAGCGCGGCGACAGGCTGGCGCGGATGGCGTCGCCCAGCTTCTTCTTCATCGCGTCGTCCAGCGCCACGCCGGGGCGCAACACGACGAACAGGGGCATGTAGCTGTCGCGGCCCAGGTACTCCAGGTCGACCACCATCGAGTCGAGCACCTCGGGCAGTGCCTCGACCGCGTTGTAGATCTCGCTGGTGCCCATGCGCAGGCCCTGGCGGTTGATGGTGGCGTCGCTGCGGCCGTAGATGACGCAGCCGCCGTCGCGGCCGACCTTGAGCCAGTCGCCGTGGCGCCACACGCCGGGATAGGTGTCGAAGTAGCTGGAGAGGTAGCGCGCGTTGCCCGGGTCGTTCCAGAAGTACAGCGGCATCGAGGGAATGGGCTCGGTGCACACCAGCTCGCCCACCTCGTCCACCACGGGCTGGCCGTTCTCGTTCCACGCGTAGACGGCGGCGCCTAGGAAGCGGCACTGCATCTGGCCCGGCACCTCGGGCAGCTCGCGGTTGCCACCGACGAAAGCGCCGCAAAAGTCGGTGCCGCCCGAGATGTTGCACCACCAGGGATTCGGCGCGCCGGCCTCGCGCAGCTGCGCGCTGCCCCATCGCTGCACGTCCTCCGCCAGCGGCGAGCCGGTGCTGCCCAGCACGCGCACCTGCGACAGCTCGCCGCATTCGCGCGCCTGCACGCCGGCCTTCATGCAGTTGGTGAAGTAGGCCGCACCGGCCCCGAAGAAGGTGACACGGTGGCGCGCGACGAAGCGCCACAGCACCGACCAGTCGGGCTGCTCCTTGCTGTGCGCAGGGTGGCCGTCGTAGATGACGCAGGTGGTGCCCGAGACCAGCCCCGCGAGCTGCGCGTTCCACATCACCCAGCCGGTGGAGCTGTACCAGTGGAAGCGCTCGCCGAGGCTGTTGGCCGCGTAGCTCGCTCCCGTGTCGTAGTGCAGTTGCGAGACCGCCATCGACAGCAGGATGCCGCCCTGCCCGTGCACGATGGGCTTGGGCAGGCCGGTGGTGCCGCTGGAGTAGACGATCCACACCGGGTGGTCGAAGGGCAGCCACTCGGGTGCGAAGGCGGCCACCTCGGCGCCGCCGCGCGACGTGGCGGCGGCCCAGTCGATGTCGTGCGGCACCTCGACCGCGGCGTAGGGCGTGCGCAGCAGCAGCAGCTTCTCCACCGTCGGCAGTTGCGAACGCAGTTCCCGCAGCACGGCGCTGCGGTCGATCGCCTTCTGCCCGTAGTGCACGCCGTCCGCCGCGATCAGCACCTTCGGCTCGATCTGCCTGAAGCGGTCGGCGACGGCGGCCGTGCCCATGTCGGGCGCGCACACGCTCCACACCGCGCCGATGCTGGAGCAGGCCAGGAAGGCGACCATCGTCTCCGGGATGTTGGGCAGGTAGGCCGCCACGCGGTCGCCGCGCTGCACGCCCATGCCCTTGAGCGTGAGCGCGACGGAGGCGACCTGGCGCTTCAGCTCGGGCCACGACAGCTCGCGCACCTCGCCGCGCTCGTTCTCGCTGATGACGGCGGGCAGCCCGGCCGCATGGGCCTTGTCGACGTGCTTGAACACCTCGTGCGCGTAGTTGACCTGCGCGCCGGGGAACCACACCGCGCCGGGCATGCGGCGCTCGGCCAGCACCGCCGTGTGCGGCGTGGGCGACTGGATGCCGGCGTAGTCCCACAGGCTCTGCCAGAAGGCGTCGAGGTCGGTCACCGACCATTGCCACAGGGCGTCGTAGCTGTCGAAGGCGAGGCCGCGCGTGTCGCGCAGCCAGTTCTGGAAGAGGCGGATCTGGGGGACGTAGGCAGGAGCGGTCATGGCGCCAGGGTAGTGCGGCGCAGCAGGGCGCTCAATGCGGATTCCCCCGGGCACCGTCATCTGCGCGACTTCGGGTTTGCACGCGTGTACAAGTCTTTTGTACAGACGTTCAATATATGCCATGAACGCTCGGCCGCCCACCGTGCCACGCCCTACGCGCCGCGCCCGCGCCGCCTCGGCCGAGCCGCGCCCGGACCGCCGCCAGGCCATCCTGCTGGCGGCCGAGAAGCTGTTCGCCCGCCACGGCTACCACGCGGTGAGCATCCGCCAGATCGCCGACGAGGCCGGCGTGCCGCTGGCGCTGGTGGGTTACTACTTCGGACCCAAGAACGAGCTGTTCGAGGCCATCTTCGCGCACTGGAACCACACCATCGAGGAGCGCCTGGCCGCGCTGGCCGCCGTGCGCATCGACCCGGCCGACGCGCGCACGCTGCCGCGCATCATCGAGGCCTTCACCGCGCCGGTGCTGGCGCTGCGCGCGAGCAGCGAGGGCGAGTACTACGCGCTGCTGGTGGCGCGCGAGCTGTACCACGCGACGCCCGAGGCCGACCAGGTGCTGCGCCGCTACTTCGACCCGCTGGCCACCGCCTTCATCGACGCACTGCACCGCGCCCTGCCGCATGCCACGCGCGGGCAGGTGGCGTGGGGCTACCAGTTCGCGCTCGGCGCGCTGCTGCACCACCTGACCGACACGCGGGTGGAGCGCCTCTCGGGCGGCGAGGACCACGCCGCCGACCCGGCCGCCGGCGCGCTGCTGGTGAACTTCATCGTCGGCGGCCTGCGCGCCGCGCTGCCGCGGCCGCGCGCCGGCCGTGCCGCCGCCACGCCCCCCAAGAAGACCATCCCACGGAGACAAGCCTGATGAAACGACGCACCGCCCTCACCGCGCTCGGCGCGGCCTCGCTCGCCGCCGCCCTGCCCGTCCGCGCGCAGGGCACGACGAAGATCGTGTTCGGCTACACCGCGGTGACCGACTTCGCCTCGGTCTTCGTGGCCAGGGAAGAGGGCTACTTCGGCAAGCGCGGGCTCGACGTGGAGCCGAAGTTCATCCCGCTGAACTCCACCATCCCTGCGGCGCTGCAGTCCGATTCGCTCACCATCGGCGGGCCGACGCCTTCGGTCTTCCTGCAGGCGGTCGACGGCGGTCTCGACCTGGTGCTGGTGGCCGGCGGCGGCCTCACCTCCAAGACCATCACCGGCTTCGGCCTGGTGGCGCGCGCCGGCTCGGGCATCAAGACCGCGCAGGACTGCGTCGGCAAGAAGATCGGCGTGCCGGGCCTGGGCGCCTTCCTGCACGTGACCTTCCGCGCCTGGCTGAAGGACCAGGGCGTGGACTACCGCAAGGTCAACTTCGTGGAAGCCGCCTTCCCGCAGCATGCGGACCTGCTGCGCGGCGGCTCGGTCGACGCGGTGGTGTCGGCCGACCCCTTCATGAGCCGCATCACCGAATCCGGCGCGGGCTACGTGGCCAGCTACTACTCGACCTTCCTGCCCGAGGGCAACCAGACCATCGTGCACGCCGCGCGGCGCGACTGGGCCGAGAAGAACCCGCAGGCCGTGCGCGCCTTCCGCGAATCGCTGCTGGAGGCGGCCGCCTTCATGCAGCAGCCGAAGAACGACGCGAAGGTGCGCGCCGCGATCGGCAAGTACATCAAGCTGCCGCCGGACGTGCTGGCCAAGGTGCAGATCTCGCCGCCGGGGCCGGTGGTGACGGACAGGCAACTGGCCTACTGGGTCGGGCTGATGAAGGACCAGGAGATGCTGAAGTCCGCGCCCGACGTCGCCCGCCTGATCGCCCGCTGAAGCGCGCCGGCCGACCATGGGTGCCTCGGACTTCGTGACGGCCCGCGCCGCGGCCGCGGATTCGCCTTCCGGCCATGCGGCCGCGCCGCTGCTGCGCTTCGATGCGGTGAACATCCGCCTGGGCGGGCGCGAGATCCTCTCGCCCACCAGCTTCGACGTGGCGCGCGGCGAGTTCGTGTGCATCGTCGGTGCCAGCGGCTGCGGCAAGACCACGCTGCTGCGCGCCGCCAGTGCGCTGGTCGTGCCCAGCGGCGGGCGCGTGCTGCGCCACGGCGTGCCGGTGACGCAGCCCTCGCGCGAGATCGCCTTCGTGTTCCAGGACTACGGCCGCGCGCTGCTGCCCTGGCGCACGGTGGAAGGCAACGTGCGCCTGGCGCTGGAGGCCGCGCACGTGCCGGCCGCCGAGCACGCGGCGCGCGCGGCCGAGGTGCTGGCGAAGGTGGGCCTCGCCGCGCATGCCGGCAAGTTCCCGCTGCAGCTCTCGGGCGGCATGCAGCAGCGCGTGCAGATCGCACGCTGCCTCGCGCAGCGGCCCGAGCTGATGCTGATGGACGAGCCCTTCGGCGCGCTGGACGCCCTCACGCGCCAGGGCCTGCAGGACGAGCTGGCGCGCCTGGTGCGCGAGGACGGCCTGACGGTGATCTTCGTGACGCACGACCTGGAGGAAGCCATCTACCTGGGCGACCGCGTGATCGCGCTGCAGGCCAACCCCGGCCCGGGCCGGCCGAGCCTGGCAAGGATGATCGAGGTGGCGATCCCGCGGCCGCGCGACCAGCTCACGACGCGCGAGCATCCCGAGTTCCTGCGCCTGCGGCGCGAGCTGTTCACCTTCATCGAGCAGGGCCATGCCTGATACGGCGCCGCGTTCAGCCCCACCCACCGTTCACGCTGAGCCTGTCGAAGCGCCGCGCGAGGCTTCGATCCTTCGACAGGCTCAGGACAGGCCAAGCTCAGCCCGAACGGCTCCTGGTTCATCGAGCGCGAATCCGCATGGGCGGCGCAGCCTCCTCGCGCGCCTGCGGCCGTGGGTGGTGCCCGCCGTGCTGCTGCTCGCCTTCGAGCTGTACGCGCGGCACGCGGCGGCGCTGGGCAGCGATGCGCTGGCGCCGGTGAGCGCGGCCGTGAAGGCCTTCGCCGGCGCCGCGATGGACGGCTCGCTGTGGCAGGCCACCGCCTTCACGCTCGGTACCGCGGCGCTCGGCCTTCTGGTGGGTGGCGCGCTGGCGCTGGCCGGCGGCATCGCGCTGGGCCTGTCGCCGCGCGCGGCGCGCATGGGCTTCATGACCACCGAGCTGCTGCGCACGGTGCCCTCGGTGGCGCTGATCCCGCTGGCGATGCTGATGTTCGGCTTCGGCGTGCGCATGGAACTGGCGATCGTCGCCTTCGCCACCTTCTGGCCGCTGCTGCTGCTGGTGCAGGCGGCGGTGCGGCAGGTGGAGCCGCGCCTGCTGGAAGTCAGCCACGTGCTCGGCCTCTCGGTGCACGAGCGGGCCGTCAAGATCGTGCTGCCGGCCATCGCGGCGCGCCTCTTCGTCGCCTTGCGCCTGGGCGTCGCGGTGGCGCTGGTGGTGGCGGTGACGGTGGAGATCGCCGCCAACCCGCACGGCATGGGCTACGCCATGATGATCGCGCAGCAGAGCTTCGACCCGGCGCTGATGCTGGCCTGGCTGGGCTGGATCGGCGTGGTGGGCTATGCGGTCAACGCCGGCATGCTGCGGCTGCAGCAGCGCGTGGCGCGGCGCATGGGAGCCGCGGCATGAAGGCCGCGGCGCGCGGCGGCTGGCTCGGCTCGGCGCTGGTGCTGGCCGCGCTGGTGGCGCTGTGGTGGGCGGCCAGCAACGGCGGCTGGGTCAGCCGCGTCTTCCTGCCCACGCCGCAGGCCACCTGGGCCAGCCTGGCCGAAGGCTTCAACTTCACCGGCAGCGGCCACGGCGAGTTGGCCGCATGGACGCGCGACACGGTGGCGCGCATGCTGCAGGGCTGGCTGCTGGCCTCGCTGCTGGGCGTGGTGCTGGGCGTGCTGATCGGCGCCTCGGCCGCGGCGCGCGCCTGGCTGCAGCCGATGCTGGAATTCATCCGCCCGCTGCCGGCCTCGGCCGTGCTGCCGCTGGCCATCTCGATCTTCGGGCTGAGCCCGCGCATGGTGCTGGCGGTGGTGGCCTTCGGCGCGATGTGGCCGGTGCTGCTGGCCACGGTGCACGGGCTGGCGACGGTGGACGCGCGGCTGGCCGAAGCCGCGCGCTGCCTGCAGCTGTCGCGCGCCGCCTTCATCTTCAAGATCGGCCTGCCGCACGCGCTGCCCGACATCCTGGCCGGCACGCGGCTGGCGCTGACCATCGCGCTCATCGTCGCGGTGGTGGGCGAGATGATCGCCTCGCAAGGCGGGCTGGGCCAGGCCATCCTGCTGGCGGCGCGGGCCTTCCGCGCCAGCGATTTGTTCGCCGGCATCGTGCTGTTGGGGCTGATCGGCTTCGCCAGCAACGCGCTGCTGGCCCTGGCCGAACAACGGCTGCTGCGCTGGCAGCGGCCCTGACACCGAACCCACGAAGGAGAGAAGCGCCATGCCCCGCCGATTCGTCGACCTGTCCATCTTCCTCGAGAACGACGTGATGAGCGACCCGCCCGCCTTCGCGCCCAAGATCCAGTACTTCACGCACGAGCACACCTTCGAGCAGATCGAGCCCTTCTTCCCCGGGCTGAAGAAGGAGGACCTGCCCGACGGCGAGGGCTGGGCGGTGGAGCTGGTGCAGCTCTCGACCCACAACGGCACGCACCTGGACGCGCCCTACCACTTCCACTCCACCATGGACAAGGCGCTGGGCCGGAAGAAGCCCGCCATCGCCATCCACGACGTGCCGCTGGAATGGTGCTTCCAGCCCGGCGTGAAGCTGGACTTCCGCCACTTCGCCGACGGGTATGTCGTCACCGCCGCCGACGTGGAGGCGGAGCTGGCGCGCATCGGCCACGAACTCAAGCCGCTGGAGATCGTGGTGGTGAACACCCGCGCCGGCTCGCGCTACGGCCACGACGACTACGTGAGCGCCGGCTGCGGCATGGGCTACGAGGCCACCATGTACCTGCTGGAGCGCGGCGTGCGCCTGACGGGCACCGACGCCTGGAGCTGGGACGCGCCCTTCGTGCACACCGCGAAGAAGTACGGCGAGACGCACGACGCATCGCTGATCTGGGAAGGCCACAAGGCCGGCCGCGACATCGGCTACTGCCACATCGAGAAGCTGCACAACCTGGAGGCGCTGCCGCCTCATGGGTTCTTCATCAGCTGCTTCCCGCACAAGATCCGCGGCGCCTCGGCCGGCTGGACGCGGGCGGTGGCGATCTTCGACGATGCCTTGATGGGAACGGCAGCATGAGCACGGCACTGAACCATACGCACGACCCCACCGCGCGCAGTTGGGTGGACAGCGCCAACGCGGAAGGCAGCGACTTTCCGATCCAGAACCTGCCCTTCTCGGTGTTCCGGTGCAAGGGCTCGCAGGAGGCCTTCCGCGGCGGCGTCGCCATCGGCGACCAGGTGCTGGACCTGGGCGCGCTGGCCGGCGCGGGCCTGCTCGACGGCGCGGCGCAGCAGGCCGCGCAGGCGGCGGTGCAGCCCGAACTCAATGCCCTCTTCGCGCTCGGCGCCGGTGCCTGGCGCGCGCTGCGGCACGGCGTGTTCGCGCTGCTGAAGGAGGGTGCCGCGCAGGCCGACACCGTGCGCGCCTGCCTGGTGCCGCAGGCCGAAGTCGAACATGCCCTGCCCGCGCGCGTGGGCGACTACACCGACTTCTACACCTCGCTGGACCACGCGCTGAACATCACGCGGCTGATGATCCCCGACGGCGACGTGACGCCCAACTTCCGCTGGCTGCCGATCGCGTACCACGGCCGCGCCTCCACCCTGGGTGTGAGCGGCCAGCGCTTTCGCCGGCCGATGGGCCAGGCGCTGCCGCCCGGCGGCCGCACGCCCGTCTACCAGCCCTGCGCCAAGCTCGACTACGAGCTGGAGCTGGCGATCTGGGTCGGCACCGGCAACGCCGCCGGCGAGCCGATCCCGCTGGCGCGCGCCGAGGAGCACATCTTCGGCATCGGCCTGCTCAACGACTGGTCGGCGCGCGACATCCAGATGTGGGAGATGGCGCCGCTGGGCCCCTTCCTGGCGAAGAACTTCGCCACCACCGTCTCGCCGTGGATCGTGACCATGGAGGCGCTGGCGCCCTACCGCACGCCCTTCCCGCGCCCCGCCGGCGACCCGCAGCCGCTGGCCTATCTCGACGACGCGGCGCAGCGTGCCGCCGGCGGCATCGACATCCGGCTGGAGGTGTGGCTGGAGAGCGAGCAGGCGCGGCGCGGCGCGAAGGGCCCGACGCGCCTGTCGGCCACGAGCTTCCGCCACCAGTACTGGACGCCGGCGCAGATGGTGGCGCACCACACCGTCGGCGGCTGCGCGCTGCAGCCCGGCGACCTGTTCGGCAGCGGCACCGTCTCCGGCCCCGGCGCGGGCGAGGCCGGCGCCATCATCGAGCTGGCGCGCGGCGGCCAGGCGCCGGTGGCGCTTTCGACCGGAGAACGGCGCGCCTTCCTCGAAGACGGCGACGCGGTGATCCTGCGCGGCTGGTGCGAGGGGCCGGGGCACGCGCGCATCGGCTTCGGAGAGAGTCGCGGGCAGGTGCTGCCGGCGATCGCCGCGCCGGCACGCTAGCCCTCGGCGCCCGCCGCCGCATGGCGCTGCGCCAGCGCCACGGCATCGGCCCCGGCGGGAAAGCGCAACTGCCCGGCCGTGTCGTTCACGGCCCGCCAGACGCCCTCGGCCACGTCGGCCTCGGTCGTCACGGCGGCCGCCTGCGTGAAGCCGGCGAAGACCGATTGCGCGAAGGGCCCGTAGGCCTCGGGGATCAGCCCTTCCATGCGCGAGGCGCCGTTGTGGGCGAAGCGCGTGGTGGGGCCATAGCCCGGCTCCACGAGCCTGACGCGGATGCCGAAGCCCGCCAGTTCGTGCGCCAGCGAGCCGGTGAAGCCTTCGATGGCCGTCTTGCTCGCGGTATAGGCCGCCACCAGCGGCATCGGCGCTAGCGTGGCGCTGGAGGTGACGTTCACCACCACGCCCGAGCGCCGCGCGCGGAACTGCGGCAGCACGGCCTGCGTCATCGCCATGACGCCGAAGGTGTTGGTCTCGAACACGTCGCGCACCGTCGCCATCGGCGTCGCCTCGAAGGCGCCGAAGAGGCCGATGCCGGCGTTGTTGACGAGCGCGTCGATCGGCCCGCTGGTCTCCAGTGCGGCCGCGATGCTCTCGGGCCGGGTCACGTCGAGCGGCAGCACGCGCAGGCGCGGCGAGGCGGGCAGCAGGTCCTGGCGCGGCGCGCGCATGGTGGCGACCACTTGCCAGCCCTGGCCGAGAAAGCGGCGGGCGGTCTCCAGGCCATAGCCCGAGGAGCAGCCGGTGATGAGGACGGTCTTCATGTGCTTCATGGAAGGTTGGTTTCGATGAAGCAACGATAGGCCTCGGTCTTCGGACTTTCTACAATGAAGCGTCCACATTTGATTTGCCATCGTCCAGACATGGGCGACCCGCTGTCGGAGATCGTCACCCTCCTCAAGCCGCGCACCGTGTTCGCCAAGGGCATCAGCGGCGCCGGCCGCTGGGGCGTGCGGTACGCCGAGTTCGCGCAGCCGAGCTTCTGCGCAGTGCTCGAAGGCCGCTGCCTGCTGGCCGTCGAGGGCCAGCAGGCCTGCACCCTGGAGGCAGGCGACTTCGTCTTCCTGCCGGCCACGCCCGGCTTCACGCTGTCGGGCTTCGAGGCGGTCACGCCCCTGCGCATCGACCCGAAGGCGAGCGCCTCGCCGGCCCGCGAGGTCCGCCACGGCAGGCGCGGCGGGCGGCCCGACGTGCGTCTGCTCGGAGGCTACTTCCTCTTCGATTCGCCCGACACGGCGCTGCTGGTGGCGCTGCTGCCGGTGCTGGTGCACGTGCGCGGCGTCGGGCGGCTCTCGACGCTGGTGCGGCTGGTCGGCGACGAGTCGCGCCAGCGGCGGGCCGGCCGCGAACTGGTCCTCACGCGGCTGGTGGAGGTGCTGCTCATCGAGGCGCTGCGCGCCGCGCCCGCCGCGGACGCCCCTCCCGGGCTGTTGCGCGGCCTCGCCGACACGAGGCTGTCGGCCGCGCTGCGGCACATGCACGCCGACCCCGGCCGGCCCTGGACCGTGGCGCAGCTCGCGAAGAAGGCGGCGCTCTCGCGCTCTGCCTTCTTCGAGCGGTTCACGCACGCGGTGGGGCTGCCGCCGATGGAATACCTGCTCGCGTGGCGCATGGCGGTCGCCAAGGACCTGCTGCGGCGCGGCGAGGCGGGCATCGCGGCCGTCGCGGAGCGGGTCGGCTACGGCTCGGCGAGCACCTTCAGCACGGCCTTCCGCCGCCACGTGGGCGAACCGCCGGGGCGCTACGCGCGCCAGACGTGAAGTGAATCGTCAGGGCGCCGCCAGCCGGAACAGGCTGGTCACCTCCGTGTCCAGCACCTCGGCCCCATGCTGGTTGAACAGCCGCCAGCGCCAGCGCAGGATGCCCAGGGTCGGCTTGCTCTCGGAGCGGCGCGCCTCGATCACCTCGGCGCGCAGGCGCAGCAGGTCGCCGGGCCGCACCGGGTTGGGCCAGCGCACGTACCGCAGGCCGGGCGAGGCGAAGGACTCTGAGCCCTCCAGCGCCGCCTGCACCACCAGCCGCATGGCGATGGCGCAGGTGTGCCAGCCGCTGGCGATCAAGCCGCCGAAGATGCCCTCGGCGGCGGCCGCGGCCTCGGTGTGGAACCACTGCGGGTCCCACTGGCGCGCGAAGCCGGTCAGCTCGTCCTCGGTGACCTGATGGGGGCCGGCCTCGATGACCTGGCCGGCGAAGAAATCGGCAAAACGCATGGGATGTCAGCTTAATGTCGGAGGATGGTGACGACCCAACCCAGAATGGGCATCTACCAACCCATTCTGGGCATAATGTGCCCGTCATGGGAACAGACCTGTCCTCGTCTTCGAAGGCGCCGCCGCCGGCAGGCGGCATGAGCCTGGCAGATGCCTTGTTCACCGGCACCCAGCAGCGCGTCCTGGCCGTTCTGTTCGGACAGCCGCAACGCGCCTTCTACGCCAGCGAGGTCATCGCCCTGGCCCGCAGCGGTTCGGGCGCGGTGCAGCGTGAACTGGCGCGCCTGGCGCAGAGCGGACTGGTCACCGTGCAGCAGTCCGGCCGGCAGAAGTACTACCAAGCCAATCCGCAAGCGCCGATCTACGAGGAACTGCACGGCATCGTGCAGAAGACGGTGGGTCTGGCCGGGCCCTTGCGCGCCGCGCTGGCGCCGCTGGCCAGCCGGATCCACGCAGCGTTCGTCTTCGGGTCCGTGGCGAAGCGGCAGGACACCGCCAGCAGCGACGTGGACCTGATGGTGGTCAGCGACGCGCTGAGCTACGCCGATCTGTTCGGCGCGCTGGAGTCCGTAGGCCGGCAACTGGGCCGCCCCGTGAACCCGACGATCTACACGCGCGAGGAACTGGCGCGTCGCGTCGTGCGCAAGGACGCATTCGCCACCCGCATCCTGCAGCAGCCGAAGATCTGGTTGATGGGAGACGAGCATGCCTTCAGCGTTTGAGAATCTGTGCGGCCCCAGCAAGCCGCTGCGGGCAGAGCCACCCGATGCGGTGGAGTTCGGGGGCCTGCTGCGTTCCGGGAAAGCCCGGCTGGCCGATGCCGGTACCCGCACCCTGTCGCTCGAAAGCCGCTTCGACCTGGCCTACAACGCCGCCCATGCGCTGAGCCTCGCCGCTCTGCGCTGGCACGGGTACCGCTCGGGCAACCGCTACATCGTTTTCCAGATGCTGCCGCACACGGTCGGACTCGGCCCCGAGGTGTGGCGTGTGCTGTCCAAGTGCCACGACATCCGCAACCTCGGCGAATACGAAGGCGACCTGAACATCGACGAGCGCATCGTGGCCGACCTGCTGACGGCCTGCCGTGCCGTCGCGGCCAGGGTGGAAGCGCTCGCGCCACCCGAATAGCAGCGCCTGCATGGACGCGCAGGCCCGGGCACGGTTGCCGGTTCAGTACGTCTCCAGGTGCAGCCGCCCTTCCTGCTTGAGCTGCGCGGCCACGCTCTCCCAGTTCAGCCCGGCGTCGTTGGCGACGTCGCGCAGCGCCAGCACCACGCCTTCCTCCATGCTCTTGAGGCCGCACACGTAGAAGTGGCTGGCGCCGTCCTGGAGCAGCGCCACCAGGTCGGCGGCGCGCTCGCGCAGGCGGTCCTGCACGTACTTCTTCGGCTGGCCGGGCATGCGCGAGAAGGCGAAGTTGATGTCGATGAAGTCCTTGGGCAGCGACTGCAGCGGGCCGAAGTAGGGCAGCTCCTGCGGGGTGCGCGCGCCGAAGAAGAGCATCAGCTTGCCGCCCTCGAACTTGCCGCTCTTGCGCAGGCGGCGGCGCCACTCGGTCATGGCCCGCATCGGCGCGCTGCCGGTGCCGGTGCAGATCATGACGATGTGCGACTTCGGGTGGTTCGGCATCAGGAAGCTGCTGCCGAAGGGGCCCACCACCTTGACCTCGTCGCCCACCTTCAGGTCGCACACGTAGTTGGAGCAGATGCCGCGCACCGGCTGGCCCTGGTGGTCCTCGGTGACGCGCTTCACGGTGAGCGACAGGTTGTTGTAGCCCGGCCGCTCGCCGTTGCGCGCGCTGGCCACCGAGTACTGGCGCGGCTGGTGCGGCCGGCCCAGCGCGTCCAGGCCCGGCGGGATGATGCCGATGGACTGGCCCTCCAGCACCGGGAAGGGCATGGCGCCGAAGTCGAGCACCACATGGTGCGTCTCGCTGTCGAAGCCGGCCTCGGTGCAGTTGAAGTTGCCGGTGACGGTGGCGACGACCGGGCTCTTGGGCGCGTGCAGGTTGGTGTACGGATGCGCGGCCGACCACGGCGGGCGCGTGGCGCCGTAGCTGGCGGAGTTGAACGGCGCGGTGCCGGGCTCGGCGGGCTGCGGCTCGGGCATGGGGGGCGCGGCGACGGCCACCTCGTCGGCGGCGACGCCCTCGGCGGCCAGCTGGTCGGGCGTCAACTCGGCCGGCAGTTCGTCCCAGGTGAGCTGCTCCTCGATGCTGTAGGCGCGGACCACCGGCATCGTGCGCCAGTTGTCGATCGAGCCGGTCGGGCAGGGCGAGATGCAGGCCATGCAGCTGTTGCACACATCGGCCCGCACCACGTAGTTGCGGTCGTCGTGGGTGATCGCGCCGACCGGGCAGGTGGCCTCGCAGGTGTTGCAGCGGATGCAGATCTCGGGGTCGATCAGGTGCTGCCTGATCACCGCCGCGTCGACAGCCATGTCCATCGTGTCTCTCCTTGTGGTGCGGCGCGCGCCCCTCCTCCTTCGTGCAGGCGGGGCGGCGGCGCGTCAGCCGACCTTAGCCGAAACGGACATATTCGAAGTCCACCGGCTGGCGGTTGATGCCCATGACGGGCGGCGCGATCCAGTTGGCGAACTTGCCGGGCTCGACCACGCGGCCCATCAGCGAGGCGACGAAGGCGCGGTCCTCGTCGGTGGGGAGCCACTCCTTCTTCTTCGCGTCCCACTCGGCCTGGCTGACCACGCGGCCGTCGGGCGACATCCTGATGCCGGCCAGCGCGCCGATGGCGCGGTTGAATGCCTTGTGCGGCACCTGCAGGCGGAAGGGGATGCCGGCCTTCTCGATCACCTTGTTCCAGCGGCCGACGCCGGCCACCGAGTCCTTGATGAAGTCGTCGCGCAGCACCTCGTTCAGCGCGTTGAGCATCGGCACTTCCTTCTCGACGAGCTGCCCGTTCTGCACTTCGAGCACCTTGTAGGTCTGGCCCTTGAGCACGTGGTCGTCGGTGCGCTTGCCTTCCTCGTAGCGGCCCTTCAGGCCCGAGCTGTAGAAGATGGCGGCGTTGCTCGACTGGTCGGCGCCGAAGAGGTCGATGGTCACCGAGTAGTGGAAGTTCAGGTAGCGCTGGATGGTCTCCAGGTCGATCGCGCCGGCCTCGCGCACCTTCTTCGGGTCGTCGGTCTTCAACTCGTTCATCACCTGGCAGGTGCGCTGCACCACGCGGCTGACGCCGGACTCGCCCACGAACATGTGATGCGCCTCCTCGGTCAGCATGAATTTCGTCGTGCGCGCCAGCGGGTCGAAGGCACTCTCGGCCAGCGCGGAAAGCTGGAACTTGCCGTCGCGGTCGGTGAAGTAGGTGAACATGAAGAAGCTCAGCCAGTCGGGCGTCTTCTCGTTGAAGGCGCCCAGGATGCGCGGGTTGTTCTCGTCACCGCTCTGGCGCTCCAGCAGGGCTTCGGCCTCCTCGCGGCCGTCGCGGCCGAAGTGCTTGTGCAGCAGGTAGACCATCGCCCACAGGTGGCGGCCTTCCTCCACGTTGACCTGGAACAGGTTGCGCAGGTCGTACTGGCTGGGCGCCGTCAGGCCCAGGTGGCGCTGCTGCTCGACCGAGGCGGGCTCGGTGTCGCCCTGCGTGACGATAATGCGGCGCAGGTTGGCACGGTGCTCGCCGGGCACGTCCTGCCAGGCCTTCTCGCCCATGTGGTCGCCGAAGTGGATCTTGCGCTCCGCGTCGCCGGGGTTCAGGAAGATGCCCCAGCGGTAGTCGCGCATCTTCACGTGGCCGAACTGGGCCCAGCCGTTCGGGTCCACGCTCACCGCGGTGCGCAGGTAGACGTCGTAGTTGGTGGAGCCCTCGGGGCCGACGTCGTCCCACCAGTTGATGAAGTTCGGCTGCCAGCCCTCGAGCGCGCGCTGCAGCGTGCGGTCTTCCGAGAGGTTGACGTTGTTGGGGATCTTCTCGCTGTAGTTGATGCTGCTCATGGGGAATCTCCTCTCGGTTCGGTCAAACGCGGTTCATGTCGAAGCCGGCCTTCTCGCCGGTGCCGTAGACCTTCAGCGCACCCTTCTCGCCGACGGCGTTGGGGCGCTGGAAGATCCAGTTCTGCCACGCGGTGAGGCGGCCGAACACGCGGGTGAGCATGTTCTCCTTGCTGGCGAAGCGCAGGTTGGCCTCCATGCCGGTGAGGGCGTCGGGCGACATGGCGGCGCGCTCCTCGATGGCGATGCGCAGCTCGTCGGCCCAGTCGATGTCGTCGGGCGCGGCCGTCACCAGGCCCAGCTTCACGGCCTCGTCGGCGTCGATCTCGCGGCCGGCGGCGGCGCGCGCGGCCTCCAGCGGCGCGGCTTCCTCGTAAAAGCGGCGCTGCAGGCGGCTCTGGTCGTTGACCAGCGGCAGCAGGCCGAAGTTGAACTCGTCCAGCACGATGCGCGGCGCCTTCTCGGGCGCGTCGGGCAGGGCCAGCATGTAGGCGCGGTCGGCGGCGAAGGCCAGCTCGGCGAACATGCCGGCGAAGCAGGAGCCCTCGTCGATCAGCGCGAACAGGCTGCGCGAGGAGACGTCCAGCCGCGCGAAGGTGCGGCGCAGCAGGCCGAGGGTCTCGCGCACCAGCCAGTGGTCCTGGTTCGCCAGCATCAGCGCATCGGCGGCCAGCACCGCCTGCGCGTCGCCTTCCGTGCGCAGCAGCCAGGTGCCGATGTCCAGCTCGTTGGTGCGCAGGTGCAGGATGGCGTCGTCCAGCTCGCGGCCCAGGGCCAGCGGCCACCAGGCGGCACCGGCGGCCTCGATGCCGGCCGCGTCCGCGGGCTGTGCGCCGGCGGGCGCTTTCAAGGTCAGGGTGACGGTGCGCTTGGCGCGGTCGATCTCGATGCGAACGTTGGCGTACTCGATGGTGTCGCCGTTCTCCTGGCGCTCCACGCGCGTCAGCGCCACGCCCTTGGCGTCGGCGGGCCGGTCGCTGGCCTGGGCCAGCTCGGCGGCGCGCTCCTGCACGGCGGCGGCGAACTGCGCGGGCTTGATGGCCTGGTCCACCAGGCGCCACTCGACGGCGCGCTGGCCGCGCACGCCCTCGACGCTGGTGCAGAAGATGTCGGCCAGGTCGTGGCGCACGTGGCGCTTGTCGGTCACGCGGGTCAGGCCGCCGGTGCCGGGCAGCACGCCCAGCAGCGGCACCTCGGGCAGGCTGACGGAGGAGGAGCGGTCGTCCACCAGCAGGATCTCGTCGCAGGCCAGGGCCAGCTCGTAGCCGCCGCCGGCGCAGGCGCCGTTGACGGCGGCGATGAACTTCAGGCCGGAGTGTTTCGACGAGTCCTCGATGCCGTTGCGCGTCTCGTTGGTGAACTTGCAGAAGTTCACCTTCCAGGCGTGGCTGGAGACGCCCAGCATGAAGATGTTGGCGCCCGAGCAGAAGATGCGGTCCTTGTCGCTGGTGACGATGACCGTGCGCACTTCGGGGTGCTCGAAGCGGATGCGGTTGAGCGCGTCGTGCAGCTCGATGTCCACGCCCAGGTCGTAGCTGTTGAGCTTGAGCTTGTAGCCGGGACGCAGGCCGCCGTCCTCGGCGATGTCCAGCGCCAGCCGGGCCACCGGGCCCTCGGTGCTGAGCTTCCAGTGCTTGTACTGGGTGGGGTCGGTGCGGTAGTCGACGCGGGGGGCGGCGGTCTGGGTCATGGAAAGTCTCCTGCGTGGCGGCGGTGGGGGTCAGGCCGGATGCGACATGCATTTTTGTGCATCCATGACATGCATCATCGTGCATGTCATCGGGCACGTCAACCCCTTCCGCGTTTTTTTGTCTCTCAAAGAAGGGCGGGCCGGCCTATCCGGCCTCGGCCATCGCCTGGCGCACCGCCGTGCGCAGCGCCTCGAAGGCCTGCTGCAGCGTCCGGCCGCTGGTGTCGACCTGCAGGTCGGCCTTGGAATAGAAGGCGGCCCGCCCGTCCAGGATGCGCTTGAGGTCGTCCATGGCCTCGCGGCTGGCGGCCATGGGGCGCACGTCGCCCTGGGCGGCCACGCGGCCCATGTGCTCCTCGGGCCGCGCCCGCAGCCACACGGTGGTGCAGTGCGCCAGCAGTTCGTTGAAGGTGGCCGGGTCGGAGACGATGCCGCCGGGGGTGGCGATCACCACCTCGCTGTAGATCTGCACCGTCTCTTCCAGCGCCCGGCGCTCGTAGCGGCGGTAGGCGTTGGTGCCGTACAGGTCGTGGATCTCGCGCACGCTGCAGCCGGCGAGCTTCTCGACCTCGCGGCCGAGTTCGATGAAGGGCAGCTCCAGGTCGTCGGCCAGCATCTGGCCCAGGGTGGACTTGCCGGCGCCGCGCAGGCCGACCAGCGCGATGCGGCGCGAGCGGGCCGGGTCCACCGCGGCGGTGCCCAGCAGCTCGCCGATGGCCATGCGCACGCGGCGCAGGTCGGGCTCGGAGCGGTTTTCCAGCAGTTCGCGGATCAGCAGCCACTCGGGCGAGCTGGTGGTCACGTCGCCCAGCAGCTCGGCCATGGAGCACTGCAGCGCGCCGGCCACCTGCTGCAGCACCAGGATCGACACGTTGCCGGTGCCGTATTCCAGGTTGGCGAGGTGCCGCTCGGAGACGTCCGCCGCCAGCGCCACCGCCTTGCGGGTGAGGCCACGGCGCGCGCGCAGGCTGCGCACCCGCTCGCCCACGGCGGTGAGCAGCGGGTCGCGCGATTCGGCGGGCTCGGCGGCGGCGTGCTCCTGCGCCGGCCGAACGGCAAGGGCGGATTCCTGGTCCGTCATGAAGTCATTTCCTCGGGGTCGTCCGGCCTAGGGTTAACACCAAACATGCACTATATTGCTTGACAGGGGGTCCGGCGACTTTTATGGTTCGCGTGCAAGCAAGATACTGCACATCGCCGGAAGCCACAAGCCGGCGTGTCAACCCCGCGAGACACCACGATGGCCAAGGAAGATTTTCATGCGCTGGTCGCCACCCTGACCGCCCAGTTGGCCGGCCGGCCGCTGGACGGCGAGCTGGACGCCTGGCTCAACCGCGAGCACGGCCCCGGCAGCACCACCTACGCCTGCCTGAAGGCCGCCTGCGAGCAGGGCGTGGCCGAAGGCTGGCTGTGCGAGCGCGAGGGCGGCGGCATCCGCTACGGGCGGGTGTTCAAGGCCGAGGACGCGCTGCACCGCTTTTCCGTCGACGTGGTCGACATGAACGACATCGCCGGCCCGCACCACACCCATCCCGGCGGCGAGATCGACCTGATCCTGCCGCAGGGCGGCGAGGCCACCTTCGACGGCCGGCCGGCCGGCTGGTGCGTCTACCCGCCCGGCAGCGCGCACCGGCCCACCGTGCGCCAGGGCCGCGCGCTCGTCCTCTATCTCCTGCCCGAAGGGCAGATCGAATTCACCAAGGGTGCCTGAACCATGACCGAGCTTCTTTCCAACTACGTCGGCGGCCGCTGGCAGCCGGGCACCGGCGCCGGCACGCCGCTGTTCGACCCGGTGCTGGGCACCGAACTGGTCCGCGTCGACGCGACGGGCCTGGACCTGGCCGGCGCCTTCGCCTTCGCCCGCGACACCGGTGGCGCCGCGCTGCGCGCGCTCACCTACCGCGAGCGCGCCGGGCTGCTGGCCGCCGTGGTGAAGGTGCTGCAGGCGAACCGCGACGCCTACTACGAGATCGCCACTGCCAACGCGGGCACGGTGAAGAACGACTCGGCGGTGGACATCGACGGCGCGATCTTCACGATCGGCCAGTACGCGAAGTGGGGCGACGCGCTGGGCGACGCCCGCGCGCTGCGCGACGGCGAGCCGGCGAAGCTGGGCAAGGAGCCGGTGTTCCTCTCGCAGCACGTGCAGGTGCCCACGCGCGGCGTGGCCCTGTTCATCAACGCCTTCAACTTCCCCTCGTGGGGGCTGTGGGAGAAGGCGGCGCCTGCCCTGCTCTCGGGCGTGCCGGTGATCGTCAAGCCGGCCACGGCCACCGCCTGGCTGACGCAGCGCATGGTCAGGGACGTGGTCGAGGCCGGCGTGCTGCCGGCCGGCGCGCTATCGGTCGTGTGCGGCAGCTCGGCCGGGCTGCTCGACCAGCTCAAGCCCTTCGACGTGCTCTCCTTCACCGGCTCGGCCGAGACGGCGGCGACGATCCGCGGCCACGACGCGGTGGCGCGCCACTCGGTGCGCACCAACATCGAGGCCGACAGCCTCAACAGCGCCGTGCTGGCGCCCGGCGCCGCGCCCGGCTCGCCGGCCTTCGACCTGCTGGTCAAGGAGGTGGTGCGCGAGATGACGGTCAAGTCGGGCCAGAAGTGCACCGCCATCCGCCGCATCCTGGTGCCCGAGGCGGCCTACGACGCGGCGGCCGAGGCGATCGGCGCGCGCCTGGCGAAGACCACCGTGGGCAACCCGCGCAACGAAGCCGTGCGCATGGGCGCGCTGGTCAGCCGCGCGCAGCTGGCATCGGTGCGCGAAGGGCTGCAGGCGCTGGAAGGCGCCGCGCAGGTGCTGCACGACGGCCGCGCCGCCCCGCTGATCGACGCCGACCCGCAGGTGGCCGCCTGCATCGGCCCAGTGCTGCTGGGCACGCGCACGCCCGACGCGGCGCAGGCGGTGCACGACATCGAGGTCTTCGGCCCGGTCGCCACGCTGATGCCCTACCGCGACCTGGCGCACGCCGAGGCGCTGGCCGAGCGCGGCCAGGGCTCGCTGGTCGCCTCGCTGTACGGCGAGGACGCGGGCGAGCTGGCCCGCCTCGCCACGGCGCTGGCGGCCAGCCACGGCCGCGTGCACGTCATCACCCCCGAGGTGGCCCAGGCCCAGACCGGGCACGGCAACGTGATGCCGATGTCGCTGCACGGCGGCCCGGGCCGCGCCGGCGGCGGCGCCGAGCTGGGCGGCCTGCGCGCGCTGGACTTCTACCACCGGCGCGCGGCCGTGCAGGCGGGCCCCGCCGTGCTGGAAGCACTGCAGCCCTGAGCGGCGCGCCCCGCGATCGAACGAGACGAACTGGAGACTTCCTGATGACCCCCCCGAGCCGCCTGAACTTCGCCGAGCACCTGTTCGCCCTGAACCGCGGGCGTGCCGGGCGCATCGCCTACGTGGACGACCGCGGCACGCTCAGCTATGCGCAGCTGGAGGAGCGCTCGCGCCGCCTGGCCGCCGCGCTGGCCGCGGCCGGCATCCGGCGCGAGGAGCGCGTGCTGCTGCTGATGCTGGACACCAACGACTGGCCGGTCGCCTTCCTCGGCTGCCTGTACGCCGGCGTGGTGCCGGTGGCCGTCAACACCCTGCTCACCGCCGACGACTACGCCTACATGCTGGAGCACAGCCGGGCACAGGCGGCGCTGGTGTCGGGCGCGCTGCTGCCCACGCTGCAGGCGGCGATGGAGAAGGGCCCGCACGAGCTGCGGGCGGCCTTCGTCGCCGACCCCGCGGGCGATCTGCCCGACGGCATGCAGGACTTCGCGCAGGCGCTGGGCGCCGCCGCGCCGCAGGCCGCGCCCGCGCCCACGGCGGCGGACGATCCGGGCTTCTGGCTGTACTCCTCCGGCTCCACCGGCAAACCCAAGGGCACGGTGCACACGCACGGCAACCTGTGGTGGACGGCCGAGCTGTTCGGCAAGGCGGTGCTGGGCATCACCGAGGACGACGTGTGCTTCTCCGCCGCCAAGCTGTACTTCGCCTACGGGCTGGGCAACGCGCTGACCTTCCCGCTCTCGGTGGGCGCCAAGGTGGTGCTGATGGCCGAGCGGCCCACGCCCGACGCCGTCTTCAAGCGCTGGACGAACACCGAGCATGCGCCGACCGTGTTCTTCGGCGCGCCCACCGGCTATGCGGGCATGCTGGCCTCGCCCGCCCTGCCGCCGCGCGAAGCGGTGCGCCTGCGCATGGGCTCCTCGGCCGGCGAGGCGCTGCCGGCGGAGATCGCGCAGCGCTTCAAGGCGCACTACGGCTGCGACATCATCGACGGCATCGGCTCCACCGAGATGCTGCACGTCTTCCTCTCCAACCGGCCGGGCGACGTGCGCTACGGCACCACCGGCAAGCCGGTCGCCGGCTACGGGATCGAGCTGCGCGGCGAGGACGGCCGCCCGGTGGCCGACGGCGAGGTGGGCGACCTGTACATCCAGGGGCCGAGCAGCGCGCTGATGTACTGGGGCAACCGCGAGAAGACGCGCGAGACCTTCCAGGGCGCATGGACCAAGAGCGGCGACAAGTACGTGCGCGACGCCGACGGCTACTACACCTACGCCGGCCGCAGCGACGACATGCTCAAGGTCAGCGGCATCTACGTCTCACCCTTCGAGGTGGAGGCCACGCTGATGCAGCACCCCGCCGTGCTGGAGGCGGCCGTGATCGGCACGCCCGACGCCGAGGGGCTGACCAAGACCAAGGCCTTCGTCGTGCTCAAGGCCGGCCGGCAGGCCACCGACGCCGAGCTGAAGGCCTTCGTCAAGGAGCGCCTGGCGCCCTACAAGTACCCGCGCATCATCGAGTTCCTCGACGAGCTGCCCAAGACCGCCACCGGCAAGATCCAGCGCTTCCGCCTGCGCGAGAAGGAAGCGGCGCAGTGAGCGAGGCGGGGACGACGCAGTTCGCGCAGATCGACTGGCGCGGCCGGCCGGTGCGCATCGAGCACCGCTGGATCGGCCCGCGCGAGGCGGGCGAAGGCGGCGCGCCGCTGGTGGTCTTCCTGCACGAGGGCCTGGGCTCGGTGGCGATGTGGAAGGACTTCCCCGACCGCTTGTGCGCCGAGGCCGGCGTGCGCGGCCTGGTGTTCTCGCGCCCCGGCTACGGCCGCTCGACGCCCCGCGCGGCGGACGAAGCGTGGGACGTGGACTTCATGCACCGCCAGGCGCACGAGGTGCTGCCCGCCTTCTTCGACGCGATCGGCCTGGCCGAGCCGCCCTGGCTCCTCGGCCACAGCGACGGCGGCTCGATCGGCCTGCTGTACGCGGCCCGCTTCCCGCAGCGCGTGCAGGGCCTGGTGCTGCTGGCGCCGCACATCTTCGTGGAAGAGGTGACGGTGAAGAACATCGAGATCGCGCGCCAGGCCTACCTGGAGACCGGCCTGCGCGAGCGCCTGGCCCGCTACCACGACGACGTGGACTCGGCCTTCTGGGGCTGGAACCGCATCTGGCTGCACCCGCCCTTCGCCAGCTGGAACATCGAAGGCGAGCTGGAGGGCGTCCGCTGCCCGGTGCTCGCCATCCAGGGGCTGGACGACGAATACGGCACGCTGGCCCAGGTGCACGGCATCGCCGCGCGCGTGCCCGGCGCCCGGGTCCTGGAACTGCCGCAGTGCGGGCATTCCCCGCATCGCGACCAGCCCGGGGCGGTAATCTCGGCCGCCGCCGGGTTCATGGCGCAGCCCGCGGGCGCCTGAGGCGCCCGCCCCGGGCAAATACTTATTTGAGCCGTGAATAGTTTAGTGCTAAAGTAATTTCAACCACTCGAGGAGACAGGCATGAGCATCCGCATCGCACGCACCACCCTGACCGCCCTGGCGCTGGCCAGCCTTGCCGCCACCGCCGCCGCTCAGGGCGGCGACAAGATCAAGGTGGGGCTGATGCTGCCCTTCAGCGGCACCTACGCCGCGCTGGGCGTGGCCATCGAGAACGGCTTCAAGCTGTACGTCCAGGAGCAGGGCGGCAAGCTCGGCGGCCGCGAGATCGAATACGTGAAGGTCGACGACGAGTCCGACCCGGCCAAGGCGACCGACAACGTCAACAAGCTGATCAAGCGCGACAACGTGGACGTGATCGTCGGCACCGTGCACTCGGGCGTGGCGATGGCGATGGCCAAGGCCGCCAAGGAAAGCGGCACGCTGCTCATCATCCCGAACGCCGGCGCCGACGCGGTGACGGGCCCGATGTGCGCGCCCAACATCTTCCGCAGCAGCTTCAGCAACTGGCAGCCGGCCTACGCCATGGGCGTGGTGGCCGCCAAGGAAGGCAAGAAGACCGCCATCACCCTGACCTGGAAGTACGCGGCCGGCGACGAGTCGGTCAACGGCTTCAAGGAAGGCTTCGAGAAGAACGGCGGTAAGGTGGTCAAGCAGCTCACGCTGCCCTTCCCCAACGTGGAGTTCCAGGCCCTGCTGACCGAGATCGCGGCAGCCAAGCCCGACGCGGTGTACTCCTTCATGGCCGGCGGCGGCGCGGTCAAGCTGGTCAAGGACTACGCGGCGGCGGGCCTGAACAAGAGCATCCCGCTGTACGGCCCCGGCTTCCTGACCGACGGCACGCTGGACGCGCAGGGCGACACGGCGCAGGGCATGCTGACCACCCTGCACTACGCCGACGGCCTGAACACGCCGAAGGACAACGCCTTCCGCGCCGCCTACGCCCAGGCCTTCAAGCTGCAGCCCGACGTGTATTCGGTGCAGGGCTACGACGCCGCGCAGATGCTCGGCGCCGGCCTGGCCGCCACCAAGGGCGACTTCGGCAAGAAGGCCGAGCTGTCCGCCGCCATCCAGAAGGCCAAGATCGACAGCCCGCGCGGCGCCTTCACCATGAGCCGCGCGCACAACCCGGTGCAGGACATGTACCTGCGCAAGGTGGAAGGCAAGGAGAACAAGGTGGTGGGCGTGGCCGTGAAGGCCCTGGCCGACCCGGCGCGCGGCTGCAGGATGTGACCGCCGGGGCCTGCACAGGCCCCTTTTTCCATCCCCCTTCTCCCACACAAGGGCCATCGCTTGGACTTCGGAACCTTTCTCGTCCAGTGCCTGAACTCGGTGCAGTACGGGCTGCTGCTGTTCCTGCTGGCCTCGGGGCTGACGCTGATCTTCGGGATCATGGGCGTCATCAACCTGGCGCACGGCAGCTTCTACATGATCGGGGCCTACATGGCCTTCTCGCTGTCGCCGCTGTTCGGCGACAGCTTCCTCCTGATGCTGCTGGCCGGCGTGGCGCTGGCCGCCGTGCTGGGCTACCTGCTGGAGTGGGCCTTCTTCAGCTACCTCTACCAGCGCGACCACCTGCAGCAGGTGCTGATGACCTACGGCCTGATCCTGGTGTTCGAGGAGCTGCGCTCCATCCTGGTGGGCAACGACGTGCACGGCGTGCCGGTGCCGGCCTGGCTGGACGGCAGCTTCGCGCTGGGCGGGGTGATGAGCTACCCGTGGTATCGCCTGTTCGCCTCGGCCGCCTGCATCGTGCTGGCGATCGCGATGTACGCGGTGGTCAACCGCACGCGGCTGGGCATGATGATCCGCGCCGGCGCCAGCAACCGCGACATGGTGCGCGGCCTGGGCATCGACATCCGGCGGCTGTACCGCATCGTCTTCGCCGGCGGCGTGGCGCTGGCGGCGCTGGCCGGCATGATCTCGGCGCCGATGTCCTCTGTGTATCCCAACATGGGCGCCAGCGTGCTCATCATCTGCTTCGTGGTGGTGGTGATCGGCGGCATCGGCTCGATCACCGGCGCGCTGGTGGCCTCGCTGCTGGTGGGCTTCGTCGACACCTTCGGCAAGGTCTTCTTCTCCGAGATCAGCGGCATCGGCATCTACCTGCTGATGGCCGTGGTGCTGATCTGGCGGCCCGAGGGGCTGATGGGGAGGAAGACATGAGCCCGCGCCCGGCCGTTCCGAAGGGGGCTCGCACCGCAGTGCGAAGCACGGAGGTTGTCCAATGAGCGCGGCGGCCCCGATGACTTCCTCTCCTCCCGCATCGGCCTCGCTGCCTGCCGACCGCCTCACGCGCGGCCTGCTGGTGCCGGCCCTGGCCGTGGCGGTGCTGGCCGTGGCCGCGCCCTTCCTGGGTGGCTACGCCTCGGACCTGGTGGTCAAGGTGATGATCCTGGCCATCTTCGCGCTCAGCCTGGAGCTGCTGGTCGGCATGACCGGCCTGGTGAGCCTGGGCCACGCGGCCTTCTACGGCATCGGCGCCTACGTCACGGTGCTCGCCTCCGGCGACGAGGGCGGCAACCTGCTGGTGCTGCTGGTGGCGTCGATGGGCCTGGCCGCGCTGTATGCGCTGGTGGTGGGCGCCTTGAGCCTGCGCACCAAGGGCGTGTACTTCATCATGGTCACGCTGGCCTTCGCGCAGATGGCCTTCTTCGTCTTCCACGACACGCCGGTGGGCGGCGGCAGCGACGGCATCTACCTTTACGTGCGGCCCGCCATCGGCCCGATCGACCTGGAGAACCGGCTGACGCTGTTCTACGTGGTGCTGGCCGCGCTGGCGGGCACCTACGGCCTGCTGGCGCTGATCCGCCGCTCACGCTTCGGCGCCGCGCTGGCCGGCATCCGCGTGAGCGAGCAGCGCATGCGCGCGGTGGGCTTCCCGACCTACTTCTACAAGCTGGCCGCCTTCGTCATCGCAGGCGCGCTGGCCGGGCTGGCGGGCTGCCTGGTCGCCGCGCGCGACGGCGTGGTCAACCCCGAGCTGCTGGCCTGGCACAACTCGGGCGAGGTGCTGCTGATGATCATCCTGGGCGGCCTGGGCCACCTGCGCGGCGCGGTGCTGGGGGCGGTGGCCTTCACGCTGCTCAAGGAGCTGCTGTCCACCCACGCGCTGGTGGGCCCGCTGGCCGACCACTGGCAGCTCAGCCTGGGCCTGGTGATCATCGCCTTCGTGGCCTGGCTGCCGCGCGGCCTGATCGGGCTGGTGCAGCGCATCTCGCCGGAGGGCTCGCGATGAGCGGCAACGCAGACGCACTGCTGAAAGTGGACGGCCTGACGCGCCGCTTCGGCGGCCTGGTGGCGGTCGGCAACGTCTCGCTCGACCTGCGCGTCGGCGAGGTGCATGCCGTCATCGGCACCAACGGCGCCGGCAAGTCGACGCTGATCAACATGCTCTCGGGCGAGATCGCCGCCAGCGAGGGCCGCATCGCGCTGGAGCGCAGCGACATCACCGCCCTGGCGCAGCCGCGCCGCGCCCTGGCCGGCGTGGGCCGCAGCTACCAGCGCAACACCATCTTCGCGGAGTTCACCGTGCTGGAGAACTGCCGCCTGGCGGCGCAGGCCGCCACGCCGCGGCCCTGGGCGTTCTGGGAGTCGGCGGCGCGTTGCGCGGCCAGCAACCAGGCCGCGCACGAGGCGATGGAGGCCGCCGGCCTGACGGCCGAGGCGCAGCGCATCGCCGGCACCATGAGCCACGGCGCCAAGCGCCAGCTCGAGGTGGCGATGTGCCTGGCCACGCGCCCGCGCGTGCTGCTGCTGGACGAGCCCCTGGCAGGCATGGGCGCCGAGGAGACCGAGCGCATGCTGGCCCTGCTGTCGCGCCTGAAGGCCAGCCACGCGATCCTGCTGGTGGAGCACGACATGGACGCGGTGTTCCGCATCGCCGACCGCATCACGGTGATGGTCAACGGCACCGTCATCGCCACCGGCGCGCCGGAATCGATCCGCACCAACCCCGAAGTGCGCACCGCGTACCTCGGCGACGAGGCCCCGGCATGATCGAGACGCGCGAGCTCAACACCTACTACGGCGACAGCCACATCCTGCGCGGCGTCGACGCGCAGCTGCCCGGCGCCACCGCCGTCGGCCTGCTCGGCCGCAACGGCATGGGCAAGACCACCTTCATCCGCACGCTGATGGGCTACGTGCGCCCCGCCTCGGGCCAGGTGCTGGCCGACGGGCGCAACGTGACGGGCTGGGCGCCCGAGCGCATGGCGCGGCTGGGCATCGGCTACGTGCCCGAGGGCCGCGGCATCTTCCCCAACCTGTCGGTGCGCGAGAACCTGGTGATGGCCGCGCGCGCCGGCGTCGACGGCCGGCGCGACTGGACCTTCGAGCGGGTGATGGCGACCTTCCCGCGCCTTTCGGAGCGGCTGTCGCACGGCGGTCAGCAGCTCTCGGGCGGCGAGCAGCAGATGCTGTCCATCGGCCGCGCGCTGATGACCAACCCGCGCCTGATGATCCTGGACGAGGCCACCGAGGGCCTGGCGCCGCTGGTGGTGGCCGAGATCTGGCGCGTGATCGCCGAGATCCGCGCCACCGGCATCGCCACGCTGATCGTCGACCGCGACTGGCGCAAGGTGCTGCACCACACCGACCGCGCGATGGTGATGGAGAAGGGCCTGATCACCCTGGCCGGCGGCTCGGCCGAACTGCTGGCGCAGCCCGAGGCCCTGGCGCAGCGGCTGGGCGTGTAGCACGTTCAGTCCGGCGCGCGCCGGCGCAGGCCTGCCAGGTCGGTGACGGTGATCCCGCCGTACTCGATCTCGATCAGCCCGTCGGCCGCCAGCCGCTTGAGCGCGGCATTGCAGCGCTGGCGCGAGACGCCCGACAGGTGCGCGATCTCCTCCTGCGAGACCTGCAGGTGCGGGTCGCTGCCCGGGTGCAGCCAGGGGTGGAACAGGCCCACCAGCGCGCGCGCGACGTTGCTGTCGGTGTCCAACAGATGGTGCGCCGCGAAGTTGCCCAGGAACCAGTGCATGCGCTCGTTGATCTGGCGCAGCAGGAACTCGCCGAAGCTGCGCTCGTGCACGCGCAGCCACTCGAACACCTCGGCCGGCATCAGCGCCACCCGGCTGTCGCGCAGCGCGATCACGTCGGCCGTGCGCGCCACGCCGCGCAGCAGCGTGCCCTCGCCGTACCAGCTTCCCACCGACAGCCCGCCCAGCGTGACCGAGCGGCCGTCGGCGCTGCTGACCGACCACTTCAGCAGGCCCTCGACGGTGCCGTACCAGTGCTGCGGCGCGTCGCCCATGCGGCACAGCGCGGCGCCGGCAGGCACCTGCGCCTCGCGCGTCTCTTCACGCACGCGCGCACGCGCCTCGGGGCCGAGTGCAGGGAACCAGGCCGAGCCTTCGAGCAGGCTGTCGGTGGTCGGGGCGTGGGCGGGCGTGGGGCTGCGGCGCATGGCGGGGAAAACAATAACAGGCCCGGCTCCGCAGGCGCGCCATGTATGATTTCGGATCATTTTTCGAGCACTGACACGTCCCGGGCCGACGGCCTGCGGAATGCCTCTTCGCCATGTTCCCAGCCAGCCCTCGTACCGACATGGATGAGGAGACGGCGGACGCAGAACCCGTCCTGCCCTTCGTCGATGACTACCTGCCCGCGCTCCTGGCCCAGGCCAGCAAGCTGATCTCGACCGAGTTCCACGCCGTGGTGCAGGCGGCCGGCTTCTCGGTGACCGAATGGCGGATCCTCGCCACGCTGACCGGCAAGCCGGGCCTGAGCATCGGCGGGCTGGCGCAGATCTCGGTGAGCAAGCAGCCGACGGTGACGCGCCTGCTCGACCGCATGGAAGCCAAGGGCTACGTGGAGCGCTTCGCGCACGACACCGACCGCCGGATCACCATGGTGCGCATCGCGCCCGCCGGCCAGGCCATCGTGGCGAGCCTGATCCAGCAGGCCAAGGAACACGAGCGGCGCGTACTGCAGCCCTTCGGGCTGAAGCGGGCGGAGGCGCTCAAGGTCACGCTGCGGCGCATCATCGAGCTGCACCGTCCGCCGGGCTGAGCTTCCGGCTTCGACAGGCTCAGCCCGAACGGTGCTTGTCGATTGAACGCGATCCGGCTCAGTCGGCCCGGATGCCCCGCGCCTTCACGATCGGCCCGAACAGCGCCACCTCCTCCTTCACCATCGCCGCCACCTCGGCCGGCGACAGCGCCATCGGCTCGGCGCCCACCTCGGCGAAGCGCGCGCGCACCGATGGCTGCACGAGCAGCTTGTTCAGCTCGCGGTTCATGCGCTCGACGTGGGCCGCGGGCATGGCGGCCGGCGCGTAGACGGCGAAGGGCGTGTCGACGTAGACCTTGCCGAAGCCGGCCTCCTCGACGGTGGGCGCCGCGGTGTAGTAGGCCGGCCGCCGGCGGCTGGCCACTGCGAGCAGCTTGAGCTTGCCGGCCTTCACGCTCGGGAACACGGTGCCGGGCACGAGGGCGTAGTCGATCTGGCCGGCCATCACGTCCTGGATCGCCGGCGCCGCGCCGCGGTAGGGGATGTGGGTGGCGAAGATGCCGGCCGTCTGCTTGAACGTATGCGTCCGGCGAAGTCACCTTGACCGCCAGTGCGTCGCCGGTGACAGCCCTCAAGCGGAAGGCGACCAGCGGTGCGGCAGCAGTTCGTCGATGCGGCTGGCCGGGTGGGCCGGCAGTCGTTCCAGCACGTCCTTGAGGTACGCATAGGGCTCGTGCCCGTTGATGCGCGCCGAGTGCAGCAGGCTCATGATCGCTGCTGCGCGCTTGCCCGCGCGCAGGCTGCCGGCGAACAACCAGTTCGACCTTCCGAGGGCGATGGGCCTGATGTGGTTCTCCACCCAGTTGTTCGAGATCGGCACGTCGCCGTCGTCGACGAAGTGC